>JAFRTG010000021.1 GCA_017427265.1 Oscillospiraceae bacterium
CCTGACTGTCGATGAACTTGTGGCTCTCACTCTTGAAGTTGGCAAGTACGGCGTTCAGGGTATGGCTGACCTTGATGCTGCAAATACTACAGCATACGGCAATCCTGAGATCACAAGCGTTGACATAGGCGTGAGAAATAATCCGGGAATACTGATCTCAGGTCACGATCTGAAAGACCTTGAAATGCTCCTTGAGCAGACAAAGGATACGGGAGTTGATGTTTATACGCACTCGGAAATGCTGCCTGCGCATTATTATCCGTTCTTCAAAAAGTATCCGCATTTCGCAGGAAACTACGGCAATGCGTGGTGGAAGCAGAAAGAGGAATTTGAGAGCTTTAACGGTCCGGTTCTTATGACCACGAACTGCATTGTTCCGCCGAAGGACAGCTACAAGGACAGGCTTTGGACTACGGGTGCTGCAGGCTATCCGGGCTGTAAGCATATTGACGCACCCTACGGCGAAGTAAAGGATTTCTCGCCGATCATCGAACAGGCTAAGAAATGTCCTCCGCCGACTGAAATCGAAACAGGCTCTATTATCGGCGGCTTTGCCCATGAACAGGTATTTGCACTTGCCGATACAGTTGTAGAAGCTGTAAAATCGGGGGCTATCCGCAAATTCGTAGTCATGGCAGGCTGTGACGGCAGAGCGAAGTCCAGAAGCTACTATCAGGAATTTGCAGAGAAACTGCCGAAGGATACGGTCATTCTCACCGCAGGCTGTGCGAAGTACAAGTATAACAAGCTCGACTTAGGCGACATCGGCGGTATTCCGAGAGTGCTTGATGCAGGACAGTGCAACGATTCTTATTCTTTGGCGCTAATCGCCCTGAGGCTGAAAGAGGTATTCGGACTTGACGATGTGAATGATCTGCCTATCGTTTACAACATCTCATGGTATGAGCAGAAAGCAGTCATCGTACTCCTTGCTCTGCTGTATCTCGGAGTGAAGAATATTCACCTCGGACCGACTCTGCCTGCGTTCCTGTCACCGAATGTCGCAAAAGTACTTGTGGATAATTTCGGAATTGCAGGAATCACGACAGTTGAGGAAGATATGAGGATATTCGGCTTATGAAAGATCAGAAATTAAGGTGAGCCGTTTTCTCCATATTGCTTTTTCATAAGTTTTCAAGTATAATAAAAGAAAAAAACATAGGAGAATAATATGGGGTCACTTCTTCTTGCGATAATATACCTCGCATTTATCAGTCTCGGCCTGCCTGATTCGCTTCTTGGTTCCGGCTGGCCGACAATGCAGAAGGATTTTGGCGTTCCTTCATCATATGCCGGATATGTGTCAATGGCAATATCATTTATGACGATCATATCCGCATTGGTTGCTCCGTCAATCATAAAAAGAGTAAGAACACAATGGATAGTCGTGTCATCTGTATTCCTGACAGTTATAGGTCTGATCGGTTTTTCATGCTGTAAATCGTATGCCATGCTTTTCCTTTTCGTGGTGCCTTATGGACTTGGTGCAGGCTCAGTGGATTCAGCACTTAATAACTATGTAGCTAAACACTATTCTTCATCGGTGATGAATTTTCTTCATTGTTTCTATGGTGTAGGCGCTATGATCAGTCCGTATATCATGTCTCTTGCACTTGCAAAGGCGCACTGGAATGAAGGATATCGTTGGACTGCATATATACAGTCAGGCATCATGCTTGTATGTCTGTTATCTGTTCCTCTCTGGAAGAAAAACGAAGCAGCAGAAGATGACAGCGAGCATGACGCCGCAGGTATCAGAGATGCTCTTAAGATCCGAGGCGTTATCCCTACACTGATCGCATTTTTTGCATACTGCTCCGGCGAATGTACCTGCTTCCTGTGGACATCAAGCTATTTTATCGGAACAAAGTCGATATCGGCTGAGACTGCTGCCGCATTCGGCTCTCTAATATTCGGAGGTCTGATGCTTGGCAGGCTGATATCTGCCTTTGTGTCAAACAAGCTTGGTGACAGATTTCTCATACGCATAGGGATAGCTGTTGAAGCAGTCGGTATCCTGTTGATACTTCTGCCGTTTGAAGGCTATATACCGGCGGCTGTTGGATTTATCATAACAGGTACCGGAATGGGACCTGTATATCCTGCCATACAGCACATGGCACCTGACAATTTCGGAAGAAAAAACAGCGCAGCAATCATAGGTCTGCAAATGGCTTCCGCATACATTGGAAGCACTTTTATGCCGATGGTATTCGGTCATATCCAGCAGGCAGTTGGTATCGGGATAATGCCAATATACCTCATATTCTTCGCCGCATTGAACATCGGTATGCTGGAGTATACGTATAAGCGTATAAATATTAAGACCTGATAAACAAAAAAATCCCCCTCACCAAGCAAGGAGTATCTCTACTTCCTGCCTGATGAGGGGATATATTATTGCCATATTTGCAATTACTCACAGTTGATTACTCATACTTCTTACCAATATTCCAAGCTCCGCCAACGCTGTCACCGACAGTTCGATAGCACAGACCAACGGTATCAAATACAACAAGTCCGACCTTGCCGAGATCGACCTTGCCGTCTGTCAGTACTTCCTCATCGGCTTTCAGACCAACGATCTCCGCAACGACTCTGGTCTCCTTGAACTCCTCCTGAAGCTCGATGACCTTGCACTCGATCGTAACGGGGAGCTGGTCGATGACAGGTGCGTTCACCTTGTCGGATTTAGTGACCGTAAAACCACACTTTTCAAGTTTATCAGTTACCTTGTTACCGGACACAATCCCCACATAATCGCAGGCGGCTATCTGTGCAGCGGTTGCAAATGCCACTGTGAACTCTTTGTTCAGCCTGATGTTGTCGGTTGTCTTGTGCGGCGATAAACTGATCGAGATCTGATTGCCGCCGATCTGTCCGCCCCACGCAGCGTTCATAGCGTCGGGGTTGCCGTTCTCATCATAAGTGCCGATGATAAGCACAGGATGAGGAGTGATGAAGCCCTTGTCAAGTGATTTTTTCATTGTAGTTTACCTCCTGAGTGATTGTATTTTTAACGGCAGAAATGCCGTGATATACAGTTATTCCTCCGTATCATTTTCAATGTCTTTTATCTTCCTTGCAGGCACACCACCCACAACGCAGTTATCGGGAATATCCTTTGTGACAACAGCTCCGGCTGCGACCACAACATTATTGCCTATCGTTACGCCCGGCAGGATCGTTACATTTCCGCCTATCCACACATCATTTCCGATATGTACAGGCTTTGCGACAGCAAGATGCTTTCTTCTGCCCATAGGTGAAAGAGGGTGTCCGACCGTTGTGATGAGTGTTCCCGGACCAATCATCACATTGTCTCCGATGTAGACCTCTCGAATATCAAGTATCGTCAGATTGAAGTTGCCCGTGAAGTTGCTGCCGATATAGATGTTTTTGCCGTTGTCACAGCTAAAGGTCTTGGCGATCCATACCTTTTCGCCCACGCTGCCGAGCATCGCTTTGAGATGAGCGTATTGAGCTTCATAGTCTGTATCATCTATCGCATTATACTTCATACATTGAATGATCGCATTCTCTTTTCGAGCGGAAACTGCCGCATCATCATAGCAGTATTCAAGCCCAGCTTCGAGCTTTTCAAGTTCTGTCATATCCTTACCTCCCATTATTATACTGCAACTGCCAGTTTTCTGTCAACCGCTTTTTTATCGGTCTTGCGGATAAAGATACTGTAATCTATCAGCACGATGACCGCACAGGCTGCCCATATAATCGGCTCACAGATACAGATGCCGAAATATCCAAGCTGCGGTGCAAGCACAGCCACAGCAAGTATTTTCAGCAGAAACTCTACGATACTTCCCGTGACGGGAACGAGCTTTCTGCCGACGCCCTGCAAGCTGCTTCTGAGGATAAGAAGCACTCCGAGAACGAAGAAAAACGAGATGTTCCAAACGATGTATTTTGAAGCGGTGGAGATAACGGCTTCATCAGTCGTTCCGGTAAGAGCCTGTATCAGCGGCCTGCGGAAAAGTACGCATACAATAACCGAAAATGCACTCCATATCTCCGCAATGATGATACTGTACTTGATACCCTGCTTCACTCTGTCCGTCCTGCCTGCGCCGTAGTTCTGGCTTGCAAAGGTTGATGAAGCAAGTGCGATAGTTCCGAGGGGAAGCATGAAAATATCGTCTATCTTTCGTGCGGCGGTGTGGGCTGTTATGGTGCTTGTGCCGAAGCTGTTGACTGCACCCTGCAATATCACAGAGCCTACGGACACGATAGCGTACATCAGCCCCATTGAAAGCCCCGTGCTTGTGAGGTCTGAAAGCAGAGCTTTATCAAATACAAGCTCGCTTTTTTGGAAAACGAGAATATCACATTTTTTCAGAGCGTAGATAAAGCACAGCACCACCGAAACGCCCTGAGAAATGACTGTCGCATAAGCGGCTCCTGCTACGCCCATATCAAAGCCCTTTACGAACAGAAAGTCCAGCCCGATATTCACGAATGTCGAAACGATCAAGAAATACAGCGGAGCTTTGCTGTTGCCTATCGCTCTCATCATACCCGCAAGCATATTGTAGGCAATGGTCACAGCCGAGAACAGAACGATGATCCGCATATAGCTCTCGGTGTCGACTATGATCTCGTTTGGAGTTTTGAGCGACTTCATCAGCGGGTGCAAAACTGCAAGGCTTGAAACGGTCAGCACAAAAGCAATGACTGCCGAAAGGATATAGGTCAGTGCGACCGACTTCTTCATCTCATGCTCATTTCCTGCACCGAAATATCGGGCTATCACGACCGCAAAGCCGTTAGTCAAGCCCCCTGCAAAGCCTATCAGCAGACCGTAAACGGGTGCGGAAGCCCCGACCGCCGCAAGTGCGCTGTCGCCCAAGATATTGCCGATGATAGCCGTATCCGCAACATTGTAGAGCTGCTGAAAAATATTACCGATCAGAACGGGAATTGCGAAATATATCAGGTTTCTGAGGATATTGCCCTCCGTCATGTTTATCGAGTTTTTCATCTGTATCACTTCCTTATGCCTGAATTATACCACAGGCACAGGATAAAGTACAGTATTCAGATTATATTTTCGTCACTCATCTTGACTAAATCAAAGAAATATGCTATGATGATAAAGGGTGATACTATGAAGGAAAATACCGACAGGCAGGTAGCCTATCTTGAATATCTGAACCGTGAGAACAGCTTTCATCATCATCGCTATGACAGCGAAATGCTGCAATATGAATATCTGAAAAACGGCGATCCTCGTGCGATAGATGAAGCGGAGCGAATGATACGCTCTGCTGAAACAGGGCATCTGTCCGATGATCCGCTGAAAAATCTGCTCTATCTCTGTATCTGCAATATCACGCTTGTGACACGCTTTGCCATAGAGGGCGGCATGGACGCTGAAAAAGCCTACAATGCCAGCGATCTTTACATCAGGAAATATGATAAGGCAAGATCGACGGACGAGTTATATTTACTTCACCGAGAGATGATAAAATACTATGTGAAAGCGGTCGCTGCCGCAAGGAAAGAGACTGTGTATTCCAAGCAGATCGTTTTATGTATGGACTATATTCAGCTTCATTTGCATGAGGCGATAGTGGTGAGAGAGCTTGCGGAAATGGTGGGGCTGAATGAGTCCTATCTGTCCACTCTTTTCAAGCGTGAAACGGGAGTGCCGCTTACGGAATATGTGATCCTTAAACGAATGGAAGCCGCCGAGAATATGCTGAAATACTCCGACTTTTCTCTTTCGGAGATCTCGGATATACTTAACTTCTCATCGTACAGCCATTTTGCGAGGACTTTCAGGAAGTATTATGATACGAGCCCGAAGGAATACCGCAACAGATATTTCAGGCGAACGGCGATGACGGAATAAACAAAAAAATCCCCCTCACCAAGTAGGAACACAACTTCCTGCCTGATGAGGGGGATCATATCATAATATTCTATTTCTCCACGCTGACCGTCACACCGGACTTGAACCGGAATTCAAGGTAGTCATCGTGGACAATCACTTTTTCGAGCAGCTTCTTCACCAGAGTCTCGTCATATACCAAAACCTTGCTTTCCTGACGCTCAATAAACCGCTTAAGTTCTTTTATCCGCTTCTTATGCTCCGATTTCGCTGTGCTGTCCATATCCGCCTGTGCCTGCAACTCACGCAGGCGGAGAATTTCCTCGGTGAGGTCATCGTAACTCTCACGGCGTTCTGTACGGTCGATCAGCTCCTGCTGAAGTTCAGCCATTTTCGCCGCCAGAGCCGCCGCACTTTCTGGATTCGCCGCATTGATCGCTACTTCGAGGTTTGCTTTCAGGCGTTCCAAATAAAGTTCATTGTTTCCGACTATCTCATTGAGTGCTTCAACAAAGGCTTCTTTCAATATCTCCTCATTGACCGTTCTTGCATGGCACTCGTCTTTATGCTCCAACCTTGTCAGGCACCGCCACACAATGCTTTTCTTGCCGCGGTTATTCCAGTGGATTCTCCGATACTCTGCACCGCAGTCGGCGCAGAACACGATCTGCGAAAACGGATGATTTGCGCTGAATCCCTTTTTTCTGCCAAAGCAGGCGTTCTGTTCACTTCGCCGCGCCATTTCCTCCTGCACCATCAAAAACAGCTCTTTCGGAATAATCGCCTCATGGTCATCCTCAATGTAGTACTGCGGCATGATACCCGTATTCTTTACCCGTTTCTTGTTCAGAAAATCCACAGTATAGGTCTTTTGCAGCAGTGCGTCACCCATATACTTTTCGTTTTCAAGTATCTTCCGAATCGATGTATCGTGCCATTTCGCTTTGCCGCGTGAGGTCAGAATCCCGTCACGCTCAAGCCCTCTTGCGATTTTCTTGCAGCTTTTACCCTCAAGATACTCTCTGAAAATTCGCTTGACGATCTCCGCCTCTTTCGGATTGATGACCAGCCTGCCGTTTTCATCCTTGTCGTATCCGAGAAAACATCGCGTATTGATCATCACTTTCCCCTGCTGGAAGCGGTACTGAATACCGATTTTCACATTCTTGCTGAGAGATTCTGATTCCTGCTGTGCGAGTGATGCCATAATCGTAAGCAGGACTTCGCCTTTTGCATCTATTGTATTGATGGATTCCTTCTCGAAGAACACAGGGATATTCATGCCCTTCAGCATACGGATGTAATTCAGGCAGTCAACGGTATTTCTGGCAAATCTGCTGATTGATTTTGTCAGGATCATATCGATGAGTCCCTTTTTACAATCATCGATCATAGCGTTAAACTGTTCTCTGCCCTTTGTCGAGGTCGCACTGATTCCTTCGTCAGCGTACACTTTTACCAATTCCCACTCTGGCTTGGAATTGATGTACTCGGTATAATGCTCGATCTGCGTTTCATAACTGGTAGCCTGTTCCTCGTTGTCAGTCGAGACACGGCAGTATGCCGCCACACGCAGACGCTTGACTTCTTCCTTTGCGGCGGCATTGCCCTTTTGCGGTTTGGCGGGTATTTTGATCACATTCATTTTATCACCTCTATCAAACTGTACATATATTCTGCCTGTGCAATCGGATCATCATAATGCTTGGTCGGTTCCGAGAACAGGGACTCAGTATAGACCGGCGGCGGTTGCAGACGCTTCTTGCAGCCATGCTTTTCCGATCTCCGTATCAGCTCCGCATTTGCTTTCGAGAAGGTCTGTCGGCTGATGATTGCAGGATAGAAATCATCTCCGATATAACAATAGTTGCGGATCATACGCTTCACCATGCTGTGAACCATCGGCTTTCCGGCATTGGCAGCCGCTTCTCGCAGGCTCATACCGGAAATGTAGCCGTTGAAGATATTGATTACAACTTCCGCTTCCTGCTCGTCCACAACGGCTGTACCATTTATTATTTTGTACCCGTACATAGCTCCTCCTTCAGCGTCAACCCGCATTTCAGCCGAAAGCCGATGCAGGTTCTGGAATAGACAATGATACTGTCAACAAATTCGGTAAACAGGTCATCGCTGAATTCCGTCTGCATTTCTGCTGATTCGACAAAATGCAGGAGCTTTTCCGTTTCCTTGATGTTTCCGTTCACTGCGGCTTTTTCATTGCTTTTCAGGGCAGCACGGTATTCTTCGTTCTGCTGTTCAATTCGTCTCAGCTCCCGAGTATACATTGCACTATCAAGGAAACCGCTGACACGCAGCTTTCTCAGTTCCTGCTTCCTGTCAACATTTTTCTGCAGCTCCGCTTTCAGATCCAGAATATTCTGTAAATTTTCATCTGTGTCGGTGAGCTTCAGTGCTTCAAGATACGGCGAAAGAATCTGCTTATAGCCGAAAATCAGCTTGTTCAGCATGGTCAAAAATGCTGCTTTGATTGCGGCATCCTTAATGAACATCATGGAGCATTTTTCTTTGTGATACAAGTGTGTCGAGCAAGCCCACGCAATTCCGACATGCTGCGTCTGCCGCTTGAACTTATCACCGCACTCACCGCAGATAATACGCCCGGAAAACGGGTACTGTCTATGGTACTTTCCGGTATCCTTTTCAATATTGCGTTCATCGCTGTGCTTTTGAAGCATGACCTGCACACGCTCAAAAGTTTCTTTGCTGATGATTGCTTCGTGATGGTCTTCTGCATAGTAACGATCAACCTCGCCGTGATTGTGGTGCCGCTTAAAGCTGCTGTCGGTATAGGTTTTCTGGAAGGCGGCGGCACCGTAGTATTTCTCATTCACAAGAATCCCTTTGACCGTAGAACCAGACCATTTTCCGCCCTTACGGGTAGGCACATTCTTTCTGTCCAGCATCTGAGCAATCTTGTATGTTCCCATACCCGTCAGAGCTGAGGAGAAAATCAGCCGGATCAATCGGCTTCCGTTGGCTCAATGATAAAATTGCCGTTGGCATCTCTTGTATAGCCATAAGGCGGATAACCGAATTTGAAGGTTCCTGCTTCGATTCGCTGCTGAACAGTCCACTTCACATTCTTGGAAATGGATTCGGACTCATTCTGTGCCATGCTGCTGAGAATTGACAGGATCAATTCGCTTTCCATGCTCCCTGTATCGATATTCTCCTTCTCGAAATAGATCGGAATATTGTAGGAAAGCAGTTCTCTCACTAGTGACAGGCAGTCGGATGTATTGCGGGAAAAACGGCTGATCGATTTTGTAAGCACATAGTCAACGCTTCCGGTACGGCAGGCGTATAGCAGTGCCTGCAATCCATCGCGGATATCCGCTTTTGTTCCGGTGATTCCGAAATCATAGAACACGCCTGCGAACTCCCAGTCGGAATGCCGCTTGATCCATGATTCATAATGTGCTTTCTGTGCTTCCAGACTGTCTTTCTGATCTTCGTTTTCGGTACTGACTCGGCAGTAGGCAGCCACACGGAGCTTCTTGATTTCAATCGGATTTGCTTCAATTTTCCTGATTTCCAATGGCATGACCTCCTTTGTCAGTACACTATATTAACTCTGAACCGCTGATTTATCAAGTGTTTTCGGGAATAAGTCCGCAAACATGGGAGAGAAAGATTGGCGGTTTAATTCCGATAATTTGTCATACTCGACAACGGAAATCATACCGCTTTCAAAAAGTAGTCTTGTTATTGTCTGCGCTCTGTAAAAGTTCACTTCATCAATGATTTTCTGCTGTTCCATAGCATACCTCCCTTAAAATCAATGTGACATTTCTGTCAAAAATATGAAACCTGTGTGAAAATTAGCACTCTCCCCTTGACAGTGCTAATTCAGAGTGCTATAATATAAACAGAACAAAGGAACAGAGAAGCACCAAAGGATCCGGGTGCTGAACCCTCCGTCCCCTTGCTCGAAGCAATGGAAACAATGTGACGAGTAAAAAGGAGGACTGACCTATGTTGTATCCTAGCATTTTCGGTGAAAACTTATTCGATGATTTCTTCAGATTCCCTGACTTCGGCAGAGACGTGGAGAAGAAGCTGTACGGCAAGCACGCTGCGCAGGTTATGAAGACGGATGTCCATGAGCATGACGACCACTATGAGATCGTTATCGATTTGCCGGGCTTCAAGAAAGACCAGATCAATCTTGAGCTTCAGAACGGTTATCTGACTGTCAGTGCCGCAAAGGGTCTTGACAAGGACGAAAAGACTGAGAAGGGCAAGCTGATCCGTCAGGAGCGTTACGCCGGTGCAATGCAGAGAAGCTTCTATATCGGTGATACTGTGACGGAAGCTGATGTGAAGGCAAAGTTCGAGGACGGTGTTCTGAACATCTGCGTTCCGAAGGCAGAGCCTAAGAAGCTGGAGAATCACAAGTATATTGCAATTGAGGGATAATACCTCGCTAAGTTATGATCCCGAAATAATGCTCCCCGGAGCTGTTCGTTTTGAGCAGTTCCGGGGTGTTTTTTTACACCTTATTCAGTTTTCCACTGTATTTCTTTCCGTCAACGGTAATCTCAACAGAAATGCCGTCATCCGAAACAGGTGCAGGCGGATTTGTCAGGGCTTTCTCCTTGCCGTATCCATTCAGCCCCTTCCCCTTGATAATGGTCGGGAAATCCTTATAGCAGATATCCAGATCCACATTACCGTTGATGCCAGCGACCTTGCCCTTCTCAGAATGCTGCCAGACGCCATATGCGCCGCTGTAATTGGTCTGATTGACCCAGTGCGCCAGCCAGATCGTGTACCATGACTTGATATCATCGGCGGTATGCGTGGTCAGTGAAGAAGCCGAGCCGTACAGACCGACGAAATAGCCCGCTGCCTCGACTCTTTTAAGGAACGTCCGCATAATCGCCGACACTTTTTCCTTGCCGAGGTCAAACTGCTTCTTTTCCTCAAGGTCGAAATAGACAGGCATCTCGAACTGTTTTCCCTTGATGACTTTGAGGAACACATCCGCTTCCAGTCTTGCCTCGTCCTCATCCATCGCATAGGAATACCAGTACGCACCCACAGGGATACCCACAGCTTTTGCACCTGCGTAGTTCTGCTCGAACTTCTCGTCCTTCTGCTTTTCCAGTCTGCCGAAGCCTGCACGCAGGATCGCAAATTCGATGCCGTCAGCCTTGACCTTGTTCCAGTCGATATTGCCGTTGTGAACGCTCACATCAATGCCCTTCATATCCTCACCCCCGAAATATTTGTAGAAATCATCTGTCACACTGCTGTTACCGTGAACCTCATCGCCGTACCATTTTCCGTTCGGTCTCACATCCACATGAGTATAGATATAGGCAGTGGTGATGTTTGCAATGCCCCTAAAACCGATATCCTGTGCCTTACAGCAAACGATTTTTGAAGAAATCGGCTGTCCGTCCTGACCGTAGCAGCAGATGTCCGCTGCGTTGCCTAGTGTGTGCTGACCTGTGCCGCTGCCGCCCACATTCTTATCATGTGCTGTGCATCTGTAACCAGAGGTCACGATGATTTTACTGCAATTGAGGGCAGTGAACAGCTTTTCAAGCTTTTTAATAAGCTCCGGATTGTTCAGCGTTTCATGCTCCTTGCCGCACTTACAGCGGAACTCGCTGATATTGAAGTGCGGGGAAAGCTGTGTATTATCGGAATACTCGTAGGTCTTACTCATTTCTTATCATCCTCCATGTTATCAATCATTTCCTGAATTTCATCATCAATGCGGTACTGCTCACCGGTATCCTTTACAAGACGGATATTTGCTGTTCCGCCGATCTTCTCGCAAATGGTATACACCCATTCCATGAGATTTGCATAGGAAATTTGCAGCGTTGTGGTCTGCTCCCAACAAGCGCCGGATACAGTTCCGAGGGATAGTCCGGGAATGCGCCGATTATCTGAGAGCAGTGTATTCTGTGTTACAACCTCTCGGATGATCTCCGAATATGCCTTTTCTGCGGTCACATTGTAGGTCGGATGAATGATGCGGCGTTCCAGCAGACACATAAGAAATCTGCCTTTGACCGTCAGATAGTCGCCGTTTTCAACATCGGTATTGATTAGCACAGACTCAATGATACCGAAATGCTGATTGTCATCATCTCTGCCAACAATGTGCCCCGGCTGAAAAATGTCCACATTCTGCGGATTGGCAGCGATATACACTTCAAAGCTGCCGCATTTGTAGTATTCGATGTCCCACAGCAGGGAGGAAAAAGTGTCGCAGATTGCTTCAAGCGTGATCGTGAGGGCATCGTTCTCCGCTGTCATCTTGTAAACTTCTATCTGCATCGTTATACCCCAGATACGCATTGGTATGAATAATCTTCACTCGCAGTTTTGTCAGTCCTGTGCCGCACAGATAAAAGCGGTTTCTGCCCTCTCGCAGCGTGAGCCATGTCGAGCCGGACACAAGACGATTGATGATATTGGTCTTGACACCGCCTCTATCCAAAGTCACAGTTTTATTTCCTGTTTTTGTCGTCACTGTAATGATGTCTCCCGCAAGCAGGTCGCCTGTGATCTGCAAGTATTCATCGGTATCCGCATTGTACAGCGTAGGCGAACGGACATCTTCATGCAGGCGATTGCAGATGCAGCAGACGATCTGAATCTGCAGAAGCTGGAAACGGCGCAGTGAACAATCCATCATCAAAACGCTCGCATCACTGAAAAGCACGGTGATGCGGGCGCCTTGTATATCCCCGCCTTTTTCGTATTTTATGCCCGATGATGCGGCAGGAAGCCCGAAACAGCTTTGAAAACATATCGTTATAGCATTTATCGACAAAAGTATTGCAATTTTATTTTGAATATGGTATAATAAGGAGTATAAAGCCGCGTGGGCGGCTTGGAGAAGATCCGAATCGACAACGCATGAAAAGGAGTAAACTATGAAATTCAAGGTAATGGGTGTGACCGCCGGACGAAAAGACAGCAACTGCGAGATTCTGCTGAAAGAGGCGCTGCTCGTATGTCAGGAGCAGGGCGCAGAGATCACAATGATTAACCTGAAGGACTATGAGCTGCTGGACTGCACCGGATGTACATCCTGTACGATGGGCATGTCCATGGGCAAGCACACAGGCTGTGCGCTGGACGACAAGGATGACAAAAAGAAGATCATGGATGTACTGCTCGATCAGGACGCAGTGATTTTTGCGGCACCGACCTATGCGCTGATGCCGTCCTCGCTGTTCCTGAAGTTTATGCACCGCAATCTGGCATATGAAACCGCATTCCTGACCAAGATCGGTGCGATTCAGCCCCGCGACCGGATCGGTGCGCTGATCGCCGTCGGCGGTTCAACCCGTGCGTGGCAGTCGATGGCGCTGGAATGCATGCAGGCGGCGACGTTCTCCAACAGCTTCAAGATCATTGACATGTATATGGCGACGATGGTTCCGGCTCCCGCGCAGGTGCTGCTGCATGAGGAAAAGCTCGCACGAGCAAGAGAAATCGGTGCCAACATCATGAAGTCGCTGAATACGCCTTCCGCGGAGCGCAAGTGGCTGGGCGAGCCCGATGCAGGCTGGTGCCCGAACTGTCACAGCAACTGTCTGTGCCTCGGCGAGCCGCAGTGGAAAGGTTTGCAGTATCCGATCGAATGCGCAGTCTGCGGTGCCGGCGGCGATCTTGTCAAGACCGACGACGGCAAGTGGAAATTTGTGATTGCGGCGAACGGTCTTGAGCGCGACCGCACCTCCGAAGAGGGACGCGGCGTTCACTGTGACGAAATTGCGGATACGCAGGGCGGCTTCTTTATGAATCCGCAGGCGCGTGCGACCGTAGCTGAAAAGCTCGAAAAGTATAAGGCAATCAAATTTCCGGGGATTTAATCGGGTTTGAAGCAGTGCCCCGTTTCCGGAACCGACCGGCAGCGGGGCGCTTATTCTGCATGGAAACGGGCAGTCCTGACCGAAAACTTTACAGAAAAATGCATCTGAAAGAAAACCTCTCTCCGCTTGTTTTTACCGCATCATGTGCTATAATAAAATTATCTTGCAGTACATACTGTGCTGCGTATATGCAGGAGAACGATTATGAAACGAACAACGCTGCTTTGTCTGTGTATCGCCGGGTTTTCTGCTCTGACCGGCTGTGCGGGCGCCGAATCCGCTGCGCCGGAAACTGTCGTGACGGATACTGCCGAACCGGAATCCTCGGACGGGATTTCTGCGGAGGAACCCGCTGTGTCCCGGAATTTGGACGATCTTGTGCAGGACGGGGACGGCAAATATTCGTGTACCTTTGAGGGCGTAAAGCATGATTTCATTGTCGATCTGCCGGAGCAGCCGGCAGGCGCGCCGTGTGTCATCATGCTGCACGGTTACGGCGAATCTGCGGGCGGCTTCCGCAGTGCGGTGCGTTTTGAGGCGCAGGCCAATCCGGCGGGCTATGCGGTCGTCTATGTGACCGGCGCGGCCAATCCCAATGACAAGACCTCTGCGGCCGGCTGGAATTCCGGCATCAGCAGCGACGGCAACGATGATGTATCGTTCCTTGTCACGTTTGCAAATTATCTGCAGACGGAATACGGCTTTGACCCGGACCGGATGTTTGCCGCCGGTTTCAGCAACGGTGCGTTTATGATGCACCGTCTTGCAATGGAGGCGTCCGATACCTTTGCGGCATGCGTCAGCGTGGCAGGCAGGATGCCGGAAAGCATCTGGGATGCACGCAGGGAATCCAATGCGGTCGGTTTTTTCCAGATCACCGGCGAAAAAGATGATGTTGTACCGAAAAACAGCGACGGCAGCGCTAAGTATTCGCCGGCACCGGCGATTGAGGACGTCATGGCCTACTGGGCGGAATCCGACGGGCTGACGCTTTCGGAGACGGCCGATGCCGGAAAGAGCGGCCTGCTGAAAAAATACACCGGAGACGGCAAATCTGTACAGGTGTGGGATTTGTTTATCAAAAACGGACGGCATTCATGGCCGGACAAGGATCTCACCGGCATTGATACCAATCAGCTGATACTGGATTTTTTTGAGGCACAGAAATAACGGAAATAAAACCCGCCCGCAGTTCGGGATGCGAATTGCGGGCGGGTGCTTTGACAGGATCTGTCAGTCCGTGACAGATTCATCTGCGGTCTTGCGGCGCCGGCGGGCAGCAGCTCGGAAGGCATCGGTGCCGGGCGGGCACTCTGGTGTGCTGAAAACGAAACAAATATCGCGCTGTGTGCCTGACAGAAACAAGGCAGAGGAAAAACATCCAAAAACGGGCCCGAAATCGCAATAATTGATTAGATAGGACAAAATTTGCGCAATATCTGTTGCTCATCCTTGAAAATATTCATATCTTGCGATTTGGCGATACCGGAAAACACAAGTAATATCTAAAAAATCATGGAAACTTGAAAAATCGAATCACTAATTTTTGCTCAATGTAATATAAACCTATTGACATTTTCTGGACTCTGTGCTACAATGGGGGCATGACAGGGAACGACACGCATCGGGACGCACATTTTCAGCGGTGCGGCGGAAAACTGTTTTCTTTATATTTCAAACTATCTCTGACTGCGGAATGAATGTTCTGCCCAAAGGATGTCAAAATAAAAGTCAGATTCTCCGGAGAAAAACATGTTTATCAATTTTATATGCAACCACCACTTGCATACGACCATGCTTCCGCAGAAGGTGTCCGGTCAGTACTGGTTCAACGATGCGGACGGCCGGCGCTTCGCCTGTGTGGAAGGCGTTGAAAACCAATGGCTGCTGAAGGCTCCGCAGGATTATGTCATCATCAAAAATTCGGAGGACATGTCTGCTAACAAGCCCAAACCGGGCAATGCGGTTGTACTCAGCGAAAAAAATGAGTTCTATGTATTCCAGTGCGTGAAGCGGCAGCCGCGTGACGGCGGACGGATTTACGCTTTTGTGGAGCAGGAAACCGACGACCGCGTGCAGTACCGTCTGCTGCAGGTTCCGGATCCCTGCGAGATTACCGTCGGCAGCGGCAAGATTCCGCGCACGCTGACGTATCAGAACAGCTATGTTTCGACAGAGCATCTCGTTCTGCGCTATCAGAACGGCGAATGGTCGATGCAGGATGAAAAAAGCCTGAACGGTACATTCGTCAACGGCATTCGCCGCGATTTCGCAAGACTCCGGTACGGAGATCTGATCTTCGTCATGGGTCTGAAGATGATTGTCGGAAAAGGCTTTCTGGCTTATAATTCTCCGGATGACCTCGTCGAGGCCGATACATCGGTGCTGAAGCCGATGATGGTGAAGCCGTTTTCGGCAAAAAGCGATGACGACGACGATATGCCGGAAACGGAGCCGCAGTACTTCGACCGTTCCCCTCGCTTCAAGCGCGATATTGTTCCGGCAGAGATTCAGATTGAATCGCCGCCGACCGACGGAAGCGGGGAGGACATGCCGATTATTCTGACGATCGGCCCTGCCATGACAATGGCAACGGCTTCCATGACAACCGGTATATTTGCGGTCATCAGTGCAATGTCAACCGGCAATACGATGTCTGCTGTTCCTTCTATTGTAATGGCAGCGAGTATGTGCCTCGGTTCCCTGCTCTGGCCGACGCTCACGCGGAAATACCAGAACAAGGTAAAAGTTGAAAAAGAGCAGCTGCGCCGATCAAGCTATAATTCCTATCTTGAAAAGTGCAGCCTTGAGATAAAGGACAAGCTAGAGGTTCAGGCAGATATCCTGACAGAGAACCGTGTTACCGTTGCGGAATGCGAACAGCGCATTCTGGAACGCAGGAACAATCTCTGGGAGCGCAGCATCGGCCAGAATGACTTTCTGGAGCTGCGGATCGGTACCGGCACGCTGCCGATGTTCGGCCAGCTGAAATATACGCCGCGCCGGTTCTCCGTCAAGCAGGATGACCTGGAAACCAAGATGATGGAGCTTTGCGAGTCTCCGAATCTGCTTTACGATGTGCCGATTGCAGTCTCTCTTCTGGAGGAATCCATCGGTATCGTCGGTGAAAAAGCACAGATCCAGCCGTTCGCGGTCGGTCTGATTATTCAGCTTGCTGCGCTGTTCAGCTATGACGAGGTCAAGCTGATTGTGCTGTATGATAAAGAGGATTCCGAACAGCTGGAGTTCGCCAAGTGGCTTCCGCATGTGTGGAATCAGGAAAAGACCTTCCGCTATGTGGCGACAGACGCCGCAGAGGCCAAGGTCGTTTCCGAAAACCTTGAGCGCATCGTCAGCTACCGGCAGGAGCTGAATGATTCCGAGCTCAAGGATGAGTCACCGTACTATATTATATTTGCACTCAGCAAGAAGCTGTTTCAGCGTGTACTGAGCATCCGCAGCATCCTCGCCAGCAAGAAGGATCTGCACATGACAGTCGCGGCGGTATTCGGAGAGTTCAACCAGCTCCCGAAAGAGTGTGCCAAGGTCATCGAGCTCCGGGAGGAGAACGGTGTACAGAGCGGCAAGCTCTATGACAAGAACGACACCTCAGGTGCTTCGGTCGAGTTCATTCCGGATCTGGAGCTGCATTATTCTCCGCTGGAGCTGAGCAGAACGCTTGCAAACACCGAGCTGGATAACAGCGATGTTTCCGCGCAGCTGCCCAAGATGATTACCTTCCTGCAGCTGATGAACGTCGGCAAGGTCGAGCATCTGAATGCTTCGCTCCGATGGAAGGAAAACAACCCGATCAAGAGTATTTCGACGCCGGTCGGTGTCAACGCTTTCGGCGATGAATTTGTACTGGATCTGCATGAACGCGCACACGGTCCGCACGGACTGATTGCCGGCATGACAGGCTCCGGTAAATCCGAATTCATCATTACATATATTCTTTCACTTGCCGTCAATTATCATCCGGAGGAGGTTTCCTTCATCCTGATTGACTATAAGGGCGGCGGCATGGCGCAGGCCTTCAAGGAGCTGCCGCATACGGCAGGTATTATCACAAACCTCGACGGCTCTGCCATCAAGCGTTCGCTTGTGTCGATCAACAGCGAGCTGAAACGGAGACAGACACTGCTCTCCAAGGCAAGCAACCTGATCGGCGAGAGCAACATCAACATTTACCAGTATCAGAAGCTCTACCGTGAGCATCTTGTGCATGAACCGCTTTCGCATCTGTTCATCATCGCCGATGAGTTTGCCGAGCTGAAAACGCAGCAGAGCGAATTCATGGCGGAGCTGACAAGTGCGGCGCGTATCGGCCGAAGCCTCGGTGTGCATCTGATCCTTGCAACGCAGAAGCCTTCCGGCGTTGTCGATGAGCAGATCCTCAGTAACACCAGATTCCGCGTTTGCCTGAAGGTTCAGGATAAACAGGACAGTATGGATATGCTCAAACGCCCGGATGCCGCGGAGCTCTCCGATACGGGACGCTTTTATCTGCAGGTCGGCTATAACGAAATGTTCGAGATCGGACAGTCTGCATGGGCCGGCGCAGAATACTTCCCGTCAGACAGAGTGCTGCTGGAAAAGGATAACGGCGTGGATGTCATTGACATGAACGGTCATGTGCTCCGCACCGTCAAGCCCGCCAGACATACGGGTATGCGTTCCAAGGCTTCCAAGACTGCAAAGCAGCTGGATACGATCACGCAGTATCTGCGGAATGTTGCCGATGAGGAGCATGTCCATGCAAGAGCACTGTGGCTCGATCCGATTCCGGCGCTCATTACCATCGCGGAGCTGCAGGAAAAATATGCAGAGGACTACGCGAAAACGCAGCGCAAATTTTTGCTGAATCCGGTCATCGGTGAGTATGACGATCCCGCGCATCAGTCGCAGGGTCTGCTGACGCTGCCGATTTCCGAGGAAGGCAACACGCTGATCTACGGCGCGGCCGGCTCCGGCAAATCCATGCTGCTGAATATGATCCTGTACTCGCTGATCCTTGAGCATACCGCCGAGGAAGTCAATATCTACGCGCTGGATCTCGACGAAACGCTCCGTGCATTCCAGGAAGCACCGCAGGTCGGTGATATCCTGCTCGGCAGCGACAGTGAGAAGGTTCTGCGGCTGATTAAGCAGCTCTACGGAGAAATCCGTACCAGAAAGAAGCTCCTCTCCGGCGTGGGTATGGATTATCAGCAGTATATGGATGCACATCCGGACTGCAAGACCATGCCGGCTCTGATCGTGGTGATCAACAACTTCGCCGCGTTCTCCGAGCTGTTCGGCGATTCCGAGGACGATGTGCTGTTCCTTTCCCGTGAGGGAATCAAATACGGCATCTACTTCATCATGACGGCGACAACGCAGAATTCGGTCCGTTACCGGATCACACAGAACTTCAAGCAGTTTGTCATGCTGCAGATGAATGACGAAGCCGATTACTCCGCCGTGTTCGGCAAGAC
This sequence comes from Oscillospiraceae bacterium, assembly GCA_017427265.1. GTDB lineage: Bacteria > Bacillota > Clostridia > Oscillospirales > Ruminococcaceae > Firm-04. The sequence continues at coordinate 19,197 of JAFRTG010000021.1, forward strand.
GGACGGCCTGTATCCCGCAAAGCTGCAGGGACGCGGTCTTGTCAAGCGCGAGATGATCTTTGAATTCCAGACCGCTGCGGTCTCGAAGGAAGAATCCGTGTTCAACGATATTCAGAAGAAATGCCGTGAGCTGCGCAGCAGCTGGAAGGGTGCCTGTGCGGAACCCATCCCGGTTCTCCCGGATATTGTCGATCATACATTTGCTGCCGCTTATCTGCGGCACGATACACCGTGGGTTCTGCCGGTCGGCGTAGACAAGAATACGCTGAAGGTTCAGTACCTCGACTTCTCCGCCCGCAAGGCAGATATCGTGCTCTCGCAGGATGACAGCTACACAAGCATCATCAGTATGCTGACCAAGCTGCTGGTGACATCCACAGACATCTCCGTGATGATCTTCGATCCGGAGGAAAAGCTCGATCTGGAAGCATCCGCATTCAGTCCGGAGGTTCTGCAGATCTTCAGCGGACCGGACGGATGCAGAGACGGCATCAAGCTGCTCTTTGACGAGACTGTGCGCAGATTCCAGGCGCACAAGGCTGCAACAGCTGAGAATCAGCCGCTGCCGGAGTTCAAAAAGCTGATGATGATGTTTGTTTCGATGGGTGCGCTCACCGAGCTGTTCCGCGATTTTGATTCCAATGACGAGAAATCGGACTGCACAGAGCGTCTGAATCTCATCATGGACAAGATGCAGACCGTGTTCGAGATGCATGCGCTGATTGCGGACAATGTCAAATCCGTATCGAAGTATTCCTTCAATACGTGGTTCAAATCTCAGATCACCGAGGGTGACGGTCTCTGGATCGGCCCGGGCGTGACAGAGCAGTATCAGCTGAAATCGAGCTATTCGGATTCGGGTATGCGTGCGCCGGTCATGCCGCCGCTGGGATATGTGTTCCAGAAGGGCAAGGCGGTGCTCTGCAAGATGCTGGCGGAAGGAAGTGAAGAAACCGATGGCTAGAAAATTTCTGGTTGAGGTGCAGCTTCCGGCCGCACAAAAGCGGTTCGATGTCCGCATCCCCGCTGACAGCTGCGTCGGTGAAATAACCGCACTGATTGCGGCGCTGGCAGCCGATCTTTCCGAGGGCTGCTTCCGGCCTTCCCTGCAGGCAGTGCTCTGCAGTGCTGAGACCGGCAATATTTACGATGTTGATATGACTGCGGCAGAGCAGGGAATCTGCAACGGCACGCGGCTCATATTGATATAAAAATCTATTTTTATTCACATCTCATTAAGGAGGAACGAACAATGGGAAAAACTTTTTCGGTTGATCCGCAGGGTCTGAATGAGGCAGTAAAGCGTCTGTCTGATCTTTCCCAGAGATATGCGGAGATCTCCAAGCAGCTGATGCAGCGCGCAGAGACGATGGGCAGTGCATGGGATGCACCCGATAATCTCGCTTTTGTTGCTCAGATCCAGGGCCTGACCGATGACCTGACCATGATGTCCAAGAAGCTGCAGTCTGACAGCGATGCACTCGCACAGCAGAGCCAGCGCTATCAGCAGCGTATGGAAGAGAACATCGCTCAGGTCAAGAAGCTGTCGAATTAAGGAGGGTTTATCATGGCACGTATTACTGTCAATACTGACCAAGTAAAAGAAATTGCTGCTGCGCTCAGCGCACTGAACACCAAGCTGCGCGATACGCTCAATGAGAGCCAGGCAACCATCACCGGCCTGAGCCGTGTATGGACCGGCGAAGCATTCGAGGCAACCAAGGCTGCATTCGATTCCTTCGCACAGAGATACTTCCAGCAGTATCAGGAAGTCATCGAGAGCTATGTTCGTTTCCTGAACAACCAGGTCTCCGAGGGCTACTTCCAGGTTGAAACCGCCAATACGCAGGCTGCTGAGGCATTTAAGTAAGCAGAGGTTCTATATGAGCCGGAGAATGCGGGAATTGATCTGCCCGCTGCACTCCGGCATGACATACGGATCCGGGCAGATTGCTGCGGATCCGTATATTCAGAAACAAATTCGTTTCTTTGTAATGACATCAATATGCGCTGTGCAGAGCCGTGGCGCAGGAGCCACGGTTCTGCATGGCTTTCTATGCAGCATGACCGTCTGCCCCGTTCGGGATTACGGCGGCGCAGACGGAATCTCATGGCAGGGTACAGACTGATCCCTGCCGGCTATGAATTTTGAAAACAACGTGATTCCGGAGGAATTATTGATGAAATATCGTCGTGCACGAATGTTTGCTTTGCTGTTGCTTACGACAATCTTATGTTTGGGAGTGTGTGGATGTATGAGTGCTAACAAAGAAAAGTTCTCGGTTGATGCTTGTATTGAATACATGAATCAGAAGTACGGTACAAAGTTTGAATACATTGAACCGATTGACAACTATCAGCCGACTGCTTCTTCGATGAAGATCTACGTTTCTCATGTGGATTATCCGGACAGCCGGATTCTTGTGACCGCAATGCGGCAGGATGAAGGATTCCGTTATCTGGATAATTTCCTGGTCATCAAATATGCCGAGGAAACCCGGAAAACACTGCAGGAAGCTGCCGAGGCCGTTTACGGCGAATGCCGTGTGGCCTATGACACGAATACGCACCGTGTGCTTTCCGATTCGTTTGATGCATCCATTTCATTTTCCGATTATGCGAAAAGAGCTGATGCGGATATCAGTGCCAAGCTGCTCATTTCGCCGTCGCACAGCACTGACCAGAAGGATCAGGAGCTTGATGCATTGGCAGAACAGCTCAAGTCCAAACAGATTGTAGCACGACTTCAGGTTTATTATGTATCCGATCCCGAAGCATATGCATCCGTTCAGAATTCTTCGGATGTTGACACTTGGGACCGCAAACCTGATAAATGGTACGAGGTACGCGGACTGCTCGCCCTGGACGAAAACTTTGAGCAGTCATCACATAACTGGGGGTGAGATGAGAGATGGCAGATAATCAGACACCGCAGCTGCCGCCGGAGATGGGCGGTGAAGAGCAGGTCAATACCAGTATGCTTCTGGATACATTCATGTATATCAACCAGTGTCCGGACGACATGCAGGGAGCAAAAATGGATCAGGTGCTCGCAGCGATGGATACCAGCACAATGACGAATGAGGAACGCGATGCCTATGATCTGATGTGCGATTATGTTGAGGACCATCCGAATTCTCAGTTTGCAAATCTTCATCTGAATACGTACAGCAATAACCTTGAAGGATATAACGGTGCATATGCCGCATCGTTTTATACAGGAACACCTGATGATCCCGGCAGCGTGTATGTTTCCTATCGCGGAACCGGTGACGGCCGCTGGTATGACAACGGTGAAGGCCTTGCCAATACCTCAACGCCGTATCAGCGCTCCGGCTGTGATTACTTTGATTCCGTTATGGAAGGCCTGCATGTTGACAGCAATGACAATGTTGTCGTGACAGGACATTCCAAGGGCGGCAATATGGCGCAGTATGCGCTGCTTGCATCCAATTATTCCTATCTGGTTGACACCTGTATTTCGGTGGACGGCCAGGGATTCTCTCCGGAAGCAATCGCATATTTCAAGGAGCTTTACGGAGAAGAAGAGTTCAATGCACGCTGTGACCGCATGTATTCTCTTCGCGGAGACAATGACTTTGTCAATGTGCTTGGTATTCCTGTCATTCCGGAGGATCACCGCTACTTTGTCGAGACGCATACGGCACTCGAGGATGTTCCGGGAGCACATGAGATCACCAACATGTTCGATTATGAGAACGGCCATCTGAATGAGCTGACAAATGACCGCAGAGAAATGTCCATTTTTTCTGAGGCAGTCAGCGAGAATATCATGAAATTGCCGCAGGAAGACCGTGAGGCTGTCTGCCATGCCGTGATGAGCCTTTGCGAGCTGGGCATGGGCAGAGGCGAAAAGGACGGCGAGAAGATCAATCTGCCGACCGGTCTGAACGGCGAAACCGCTTCGTGGGATGAATATGTGATCCTGTTCAAGGATCTGCATTATCTGACGGAAGAAGCCTTTACCTGGAACGGCCAGAAGCTGATTGTCAAAGATGTTCACGGTGTGCTGCGAAAGCTGGAGGAGGATCTCAGAGACGGACGCGGCGGATGCGTCGGTGCCCTGCTCGGTGAAGTGATCGTGCTGGTTGCTACAGTTCCGGTTACGATCTTCGTTGATAAGGTTTTGTTTGTGATTAACCTTGCCTCCCTTGCATTTGATATCGGCTGGCATATCGGAGAGATTCTGGTTGATTTCACGACATTCTGCGCCGGTCTGCTGGAGCGGCTCGGCGAAGGCTTCCGCTATCTCTTCGACGGTGCTTACCGTGCAGCGCAGAACTACTGCGCATCGCATAACATCATCCGCGCTCATACGCAGGATCTTCGCAATCTGGCAGAACGTATCAGAAGCTGCAACAGCAGACTGAGCAGGCTGGATGACCGGCTGGATAATCTCTACTGGACGGCACATCTCAGAGATCTGCGCGCACTGCTTTATGCAACCAGCGCGGACATGAGAATCGCGTATTCTCACCGGCTGAATAACTGCGCAACCTTCCTGGATGACACTGCCGGACGTCTTGAAGCGGCCGAAGCGACAGTTCTCAGCCTTTTCTGATGATACACAATAACTGACAGGGAACCCTGCTGTCCGGAAATTGTTCCGGGCGGCAGCGGGGACCGCAGTGTTTCTTACAGATACGAATTACCGCTGTATTCCGGGGCAGCAATGCTCAGGTCGACAGAGCACGGACTGCCCGCGGGATATTTTGCGGAAACGGAGGGATAACATGAGCTTTCAGAGTGAACTTCACAGTATTTCGTCGGAGCTCGGCAGCATTATCGGTGAGCTTGAGGAGATTCAGGGCAGTCTCAATACCGGCAATTTTGAGGGTATTGACATTGAAGCCTGTGCAAGAGTTGTCGGTGAGCGGCTTGAAAACTACCGCACGGCAAAGGGGCGTCTGGACAGAGTCGATGTCAACAATGTGGAAGATGACGACGACTGATTAACGGGAGGTGTTTGCAGTGGGAACAATCTACATGGATACTGCGCAGGTCGAGCGGTCTGCCAATTCCGTAGATACACTGAACAACAAGATTGAAACAAAGCTGGAAAGTGTCACTGATGCCGTAAACAATATGGATAATGCATGGGACGGTGAATCCGCGGCTGCAGCAGCCGGTTTTTATACCGGAAAGATTCGCCCGCTGCTGGATTCTCAGAAGACACTGATTAAAAACTTTACGAACTATATGCGGCAGTGTATTGCGAGCGGTTATGAGCAGACCGAGCAGGTCAATACACAGCAGGCCGAGAGCTATAAGTCTCTGAGCGATAGCTTCAAGTAACGGGAGGCACATATATGGGACAGTATGTAAACGTGAATCTCGACAGAATCACCATTGCGATCGGAAAGATCGACTTATTCCGGACTGAGCGCAAGAGTCTGCTCTCACAGATTTCGGATGAACTGCGCGGGATGAATGCTGCGTGGCGCGCCGATGATTACGTTGTATTCTTTGCGGAATGGAACAAGCTGCTCGCTGCAGACGGTACCCTGACACAGGTCGATCAGGCACTGGAAGGCTATCATGACAGACTCTCACAGGCACTTGCAACCTATAAGAATGCACAGGAGGAAATCGCCCAACAGGCTGAACAGATCGCCAGCTGGACATGGGACTGAGCAGCGGACGATAAACGCTTATGGAATTAAAATACAGTAAGAGATTCAAAGGCAGAACAGGGCTTGTTCTGAAGTGCACGAAAAAAGAGCAGATCAACATCGCAGAGCTTGATCTGCTCGATGTCGGCACGGAGCACAAAATTCCGGAAGGCCTGCTGCGTGTTGTGGATAAGAAGCTCGACCGGTACCGCATCAGCTATGACGTCAGCTGCTGCTTCCGGCTGAAGGATTATTATTCACGCAGCGCGCTCTCCGAGGATGAAGTGCTCGGATTGGTTGCGCAGACCATCGAAACCTTTATGGAGATGGAAGCGCAGCGGTTCACGCTGCAGAAGCTGGTCATGGATGTGGACTATGTCTTCTACAGCTACAAAAAACAGCGGATGCAGTTTGTATTCTGTCCGGTTCAGAATAATTTCACGCCGAAGGAAGATTCGGATAAGCTGCGGTTTATCCGTGACATTGCGACCGGCGCTGTCATCCGTCCGAGCGAGAACGGCGAGGATAAAATGTTTGAATTCCTCAGCTGGCTCTCGGAACTCAAAACCTTTTCCGTTTCGGAAATCGCAAAATATTTAGGTGTGACTCCTGTCCGCAGAACGCAGGGGTCAATTGGCGTTCCTATGACTACCGGCGGTTCACGGCTCAGTCCGAAATCGCAGAGCGGAGTGGGGACGCCTGAAGCTGTTTCCGGACGTTCTTCCTTCAAGCCTGCTGCAGCCGATGCTGCACCGGCTCCTGTTCATGCGGCCGTGAACGCAGCTTCTGTGCCTTCCTGCGGCGCACACTCGATTGCGATGCCGAGCGATACCAGCGATGCGGGAACGGTCAGTGCAGCGGAGCTTGTTGAACAGAACAACTACAGCTATGTTCCGCCCGGACAGACTGAACCGCGGCGTCCTGCTTCCCCGGAAAGCAGCATCAAGCCGCTGAAAACACCTGCTGCGAGCCCGGCACCGCCGGCTCCGCCTGTCCCTTCCGCTGCGCCCGTGCTGCCTGTTCCGCCCGTCGGGACGAAGCCGCAGGTACCGTTCGGACAGTTCCCTGCAGGCAGTCTCAGGATTCCGGGCGATACGGTGGATCCGCCGGTTTCTTCCGGCATTGCAGCCCCCGGCGACACGATCGAGGACGACAGCCCTGTGATTGTGCGGACCGGTGTGCTGTATCATCCGCTGACAGCTGAGGAATTTACGATCAACGGTATGCTGACAACGATCGGCAGAGAGGGCGTTGACGGCTACGGCCGCCCTGTCCGCCCGGATGTCATTGTGACGACCGACCGCGGCGTCAGCAAGATCCATGCATATATTCTGCAGGAGAACGGCTATTTCTATATCGCCGACGCTGCGGGAAAGAGCAATACATTCGTCAATGACAGAGCCATTCCGAGCGGCGTTTCTGCAGACGGTACACTGAACGGACAGTGGACGCCGCTTTCAGACGGTACAACAATCAGACTTGCACAGCAGGGCTTTGTTTTCCATATCCGGTAATCTGAACCGTACAGAAATGAGGCATAAACATGAAAATTCTTGCGGCATACGATACGGATATCGGCAGAACCAAGCAGGTCAACCAGGATGCGCTCTGCATCCGTGAAGCAGAAACCAATCAGGGATTGTTCCATATGTCCGTGCTGTGTGACGGAATGGGCGGCTTTTCCTGCGGCGAGGTTGCAAGCGCGACGGTGGTTCGTGCGTTTGCAGACTGGTTCCAGGAATCTCTGCCCAAGTATATGCTGGATTTTTCCATTGATACCGTCTGGCGGGACTGGAAAAAGCTGGCAGAAGATTACAGCCGTGCTTCGGTGGAATACGGGCTCCGCATGAGCCCGGTCGTGAAGCTGGGCACGACGCTGACGGCCGTTCTGATCACAGAGCAGTTCGGTGCGCTCTGCATTCAGCTGGGAGACTCCCGTCTCTACCGGCTGACAGATTCACTGGAGCGCATCACCCAGGATCAGACCAAGATCGCCGTGCTGATGCGGCAGGGACAGCTGACGCTGAATGAATATGAGGAGGAGCATCATCCGGAGCGGAATATTCTCTCGGATTGTATCGGCGGCTCACGGGTTGAATGTCACCCGGATTTCTATCAGATTCCGGCAGACAAGCTGACGCCCGGAACAGCCTTCATGCTCTGCTCGGACGGCTTCCGGCATGAGGTTTCTTCCGATGAACTCTATACGGCACTTGCGCCGGAGAACCTGACCGATGAAGGTACCATGAAGCAGATTATTCGCAGGATCATTGACCTGAATATGGAACGGAATGAAACGGACAATATCTCCGCGATACTGCTGAAAATCATTTGAAACAGGAGAAAACCTATGGCGAACATCGGTGACATCATCGAGGGGCGCTTTCAGATCATTGAAGAGATTAACCGTGGCGGTATGTCCGTCGTCTATCTGGCAATGGATCTCACGCTGAAAAGCACATGGGCGCTGAAGGAAGTGACCCGTGCCGGAAATGAATCCAAGTATCGGAAAGCCCTGCAGGAAGCTCAGCTGATGAGTGAGCTGAAGTTTTACGGAATCCCGATTATCGTTGATATCAGAGAGGATAAGGAGCGTGGCGTCGCCTATATTGCGATGCAGTATATCCCCGGAAAGTCCCTGCAGGATATCATGCTGGAACAGAAGGCGCCGTTTTCCGAAGCGTTTGTGACCGAAACCGGCGTCCGCATTGCAGAGATCATTGAGTATCTGCACCAGCAGACACCGCCTGTCATTCACCGCGATATCAAGCCGGCCAATGTCATTTATGTTGAGAATGACAAGAGCCTCTGGCTGCTGGATTTCGGTGAAGCAAAGCGTCTGACGAAAAATGCGCTGCGCGATGAAACACCGAGCGGCACACAGGAATTTATGCCGCCGGAACAGCGCAGCGAAAGCCGCGGCGGCCGGCAGATCAGCAATGAGGCCTCAGATATCTTTGCGCTTGGTTCCACACTGTTTTATATGGTAACGGGACAGTTCAGCACCCGTTCCCCCAATACCGATGAATATTATTCGATCTCGGATATTGACGGACATGTCTCCAAAATGTTCAGTGACGTCATAGCAAAGGCGATGGCTGTTTCGCCGGAAAAGCGGTATGCTTCCGTCACGGAGTTCCGGAATGCACTGATGCGCTGTACGGCCGATGTAATCGAGCGCAGCCGTTCCGCAAAGCTGAAGATCCGCCGGTTTTCTGCCGGACTGATTGCTGCGGCTGTCTGCACGCTGGCCGGCATCGGATGCCTGGTTGTCAACCGGTATAAGAACAATCAGGACTATGACGGGCTGATTCGGATTGCACGTTCCTCTGACGGTACACAGGAGGAAAAGCTCAGTGCCGCAATGCAGGCCATTTCGATCAAGCCGGCGACACTGGATGCCTACGATGCACTGCGGGAGCTGCAGGATTCCGACTATGAATTCACCGTGGAGGAGGAAAAACAGTTCTTCGGTGTGATCGCGCCGCACAAGGGCGAGCTGGAGCTGCAGCCGGGCTATTCGGAATTTGCCTATAACATCGGGCTGATGTATCTGATGAGCTATTCGCACAGCTCGGAATCATATATCAAGGCGATTGACTGGTTCAGCGCCGTCAGCCCGGACAGCGAACGCTATAAGGCTGCTTCCGTTTACCGGGAGATCGGTGAATACGATAAAAACATTGAGAAAAAGGTCGATGCCGGAACAGAGAGCGGCGCGTTCATGGAGGAGTGGAACAATCTGCAGAGTGCAATGCAGGAGGCGCAGACGGAAAACAATGAGCTGCTGCAGCTCAGACTGTTCCAGAAGGTGCTCTCCGCGATTACGGATTATTGCTACTATCTGCGGAAGGACGGCGTCGAACGTGCTTCCGTGACGGAGACCTATGACAGCATCTGTGAACAAATGGGACAGATCGCAGAGCTGAACGGCATTGAAGCCAGGACGACGATGAAGGCCATCGAGCTTTATGTGAAGAGTCTGGACGAAAAACCGTCCGTTACCAAACGGGATCAGGTTTTTCTGGATATTTATCATCTGCTTTCCCCTGCACGGGAAGAGATTCAGAAGCGCTACGGAAAGGAATGAGGATATGGGCGTACTGAAAATCGCGGCGATCGTGCTGTTTGCGCTGGCCGGCGGTGCCTTCCTGTTCAGCTGGATTTACTTTTTCAGCAAGAATGTCGCAGCGGATATCCGATTCCTGCGGAAAATCGACGAAAATGCCGAGAGCGGCGAACACAGGGATTTCAGCGGCGTTTCCTTTGCAAAGGCTTTTGAGCAGGAGAAAACACCGTCAAAGCGTAATACGTCATCCGGAAAGGAAATCGTTGCTGCCTCGCTTACCGTTGATGAGGGAGAGCCGGAGGAGATCGTTCCGGCAGGTTCGGAAACGCTGGACTGGACATTGCCGGAGGGCGCGGAATTCCTTCTGACAAAGGACATTACGGTTTATCACAGCAATAAAGAATATCTGATTCGTGAATAAGCCGAAGAATATGGAGATGCTGTTTTGACAGCAATGAGAGAGGAAAACATTCCCGCAATCAGTGCGGTGACGTTTCTGCTTTGCCGGCAGGGCGTACTGAACGGGAGCAATCATGTATCATTACAGGAGGTAACGAGGAATGAAATGTTGGAAGAGGGGTGCTGCATTTGCATCCGCAATGCTGCTGTTCGTGTTGCAGGCTGCTCCGGGCTTTGCGGCGCTTCCGGCAGTTGCCAAAACTGCGGCTGCGGTTTCTGCTCACGACGCAGAGAAAAACGCTGAGCCTGCAGCGACAGCCGCGACTGTTCCCGCAACAACAACAACGGTCACCACGATGACCGTTAAGCTGTCAACGGCACCGAAGTCTGCGACTGTATCAACTGGATCGAAGGCAACGACTGCGTCAAAGACGACGGCTGTTACCACACAGCCTAGTAATGTCCAAGTCAAAGCGGGACCTACCACCCCGACAACAACGACTACAACGACAACAACTACCACCACTACTACGACTACAACAACAACGACGACGACTACTACCACCGGCACGACTACGACAACAACTACCACAACTACCACAACGCAGCCTGAAATCAAGTTCAATGTTACGATTCCGACCGGATGGAAGGATAATCTGGATGATTGGCATGTCCGTCCGACAGAAAACGGTGTAGTGAAAAACGGATATAAGGTGGAATATGCTGTGTATGACAAGCTGCCGGAGGAAGGCAGTAAGGCACTGACATACAGCACATGGAAGCCTTCGCTGACGGACGAGGTAAAAGCGCAGATGGCGGGGAATAAACATATTATTTTCCGAAGCAGCCGCGACGAAAAAAACTATTATTATTCCGCTCAGTATGAGTACAAGCTCGATTTCTTCGGACCGAAGGGAGACGCAGAAAAGAATAGTGAATCATTCATAAATGAAGATGGCAATACAGATATGCAATACACATTTACGCTGGAGAACTTAACTGATGCCGGTTCAGGACTCGCAGCTGTTCCGGATGTGCTGTCTTTGGATATCTGGTTCAAACACGACTGGGGAAATGGGTGCATTGCATATGAGCACAGAACCTGGAATGCGAAGAATGCATTGACAAGAATATGGTATATGTTAATAAATGGCGAACTGAGTTATTGGTATACTGAGGCTGTGGATCCGAATGAAATGGGAAGTCTGCATGTTACATTTGCAGATGAGGAGAAAACAGAAATTGAGAAAGTTCAACTGATTTTTAATCAGGACTTTGCCAACCATATTGATACCATAACACTGAGCATAAAAGATCGGCTGGGTCATGCATTATCTTATCGGAACGATGAAAAGACTAGCCGGTTGGGGGAGAATCATGGAAAAAGTGAAATATATGACGATGAAAAGTCACCCTCCGGCAAGCCTTCTGAAATTCAGATCAATGTGCTGGAAGGAAAGCGCAGTGTAACCGGTGATTTTATGAGACCGGATCTGACAGATTCACCGAAAAAAACCGGAAAATACGGCAAGGGAGACGGGACATTCCTGTTTGCCAATGACCGTGATTATCTCAATCTGCATTTCAAATGGGCAAACCCTGAAAAAGTGTATGTTCGTGTGTATAAAGATAAAAATAAGAAATCACTTGCTGCTGAACTGGCTTTATCCATGTCAGGAGACGGCGCGGGCGGAAGGCTTGACAAAGCAGTGCTGAATTCCGCGGAGGAACTGAGTACATACAGCAACGTAAAAAATATGGGTATGATCGGGCCCGAACCGGAGTTAGTTTCTTCTCAGATTGCACACTATATGAACGGTTATAAATCGGGCACATATAGAGATGGATTTGATCATAATATCACAATCCCGGTTTCAGCCTTGAAACTGGATCAGTGTACCGATGCGTCACCGTATTACATTGAGGCTTCAATGTTTAGTATGGACGAAGAAACGCATAAAGAGACGATGCAAAATTCCGGAATGATGAAGGAAAACTTCGTCTATATGCCGGCGACGGATTCTGAGGAAGGCATCACCATGATGATGCCGACGAACAAGTATGTTGTGACAAAAACTGACAACGGCAATACAGAGTATTATGTGCGGCGCAGCACGGAGACAACCGTTACAGAGCAGGGTGCAGAGAACAGCGCCAATATACTGGGAATCAAACTGGACAATCAGGTCGGTATCAAATCCTATGACATTGCAGTCGAAAGACTGGGCGCCTCGACCACTGTTACGCAGATTACGGAAAATAGCTGCGATGTCCCGAAGTCCTATGTCACTTCCTATACAACTGTTGTGGAGGTTTCGGATACAACCGGAAAGCAAACCTCCGTTGCGACAGTGACTTCTGTGGTGAAATATAATGATCTGCTGAAATCAAAAACAAATTCGATCCGGTACGATGATGCGGAGCTTTATCAGGACGGCATTCATGACATCCATGTCAAGATGGTGGACGTCGGCGAAAGCAAGCATGAAAAGACGTTCCGGGTCGTCATGGATAATCAGGCACCGGAGATCAAAAATGCAGAGGTCAAAAAGACCGGCGAAGGACTGCTGCACTTCCTGTCATTCGGCATATTCGGCAATACCAAGATGGAGATTTCAGTGAAGGTAGACGATAACGGCGGCGTCGATGTACTTGCCAAAGACGTTGTGCTGCATCTCGACGGAAAGAATATCCCTGCTGAATCGGTTGAAGGCCATCGACATCACTATTGCTTCAAGGATATTGACATCAGGAAAAAGGAAGATACGGACAAGGGTGTTCTCAAGGACACGCCGTATATTACGGTGACAGATGAACTCGGAAATTCGGCACGGTATATTTTTGTCACGGAGAAAAAAGCCCGGAAGGCAAACGACGAGGACGACGATTATGAGGCTGTTGTATCAGCTGATAAGCTGAAAGACGGTACCGTCCTGATGCTCGAAAACATTGAACCGACGGCCACGCTGAATGCGATCGGCTACGCAGCGGATGTGCCTGAGGGTGTCACGATGAATAAATATGCGGACTGCACGGAGGATGCCGACAGCGGAATTACATGGTATCCGTGGAAGCTGCAGTATCAGGTGAACGCAAGTGACGCTGATTCCGGTCTGCGGAAGGTCGAGGTTTATGAGCGGGATGCAGACCTTGACGGGTTGAAGGAGCAGCAGTATGATCCTGCGGACGATCCCGGAACGACATCTACCTATCAGGAGGATAATCCTTTGCAAGAAGGTGCAGAGGGCTATGATGCGGACATGGATTTCCTGCAGGGTGAAGAACCGTGCAAGAGCGGCAAATATGTCTATCAGCTGGATAATGAAGGCATCTATGAGCTGCAGGGCAAGGCGCTGGACAATGCCGGCAATGAAGCCAAATCCGATGTCCGGAGAATCGGTATCGACCTGACGGATCCTGCTGTTAAGGATGTTGAATTCGTCGGATGGTCACAGCCGGAAATCGTGAACCCGATTTCGTATGAGTATTTCTTCCGCGAAAATGCAGTTGTCCGTGTATATGTTTCGGATGTTTGCGTTTCAAGAAGCGAGAGAAAATTCAATCCTGACAGAAATTACGTTTCTTCCGGTATTGACAAAATTGAGCTGCATCTGAAGGATGCCGCAGACGTCGAATCGAATGCAAAGAACTATCCGGATCCGGATGTGCAGACGCTGAAAAAAGTTGACGACAAAATCTACTATGCGGAGTTCCTGATTGAGGAAGGCTATAAAGGAACGATTCACGCAAAGGTGACCGACCGTGTCGGCAGAACCTCCGTTGATTTTGATCCGAACGGTGCCGTTCTGGAAAGTCAAGAACGCCACGACGGTCAGGGACATATTATCATAAAGCCGGAAAAAGAGACGGACAGAACAGATGCTGCCGGCCTTCCGCTTTACAATCAGGCTGTTCCGGTTACTGTCACCGTTTCGGATAAATTTTCCGGTATCAAGTCGGTGCATTGGAAAATTGAAAACGATGACAGGGAAGGCACGATCGAGTACGACCGTTTCGGTAACTGTACAGGCGCAGACGGCGTGGAGATCATCGGAGAGCCCGTGAAGGATCAAAACCTTGTGACGGAGCTGCAGTTCCGGATCACAGCAGCAAGCAATACCAATAACAACCATGTCAGAATTACGCTGACAGACAATTCCGGCAATACGAGCAGCGACGAAATTGCGTTCAGTATTGACACCACGCCGCCGACCATCCGCGCAGAGCTGGCAGGTACGGCTGCAAAGAACGGCAAGTATCATAACGGTACAATGACCGTGAATGTTTCGATCAATGAACGCAACTTCCTCGGCAGCGATGCCAAGGTCATTCTGACAGCAAACGGCACCGAGCAGAATCAGGCACTTGCCTTTACCGATGACAACATCATCGGCGAGGATGACACGGTGCATACAGCGAGCTTCCAGGTTGCAGCAGACGGCGTCTATTCGGTGCGGGTGACCTATACTGACCGCGCAGGCAATGAAGGTGCAGCTGCCGGCATTGCAGAGTTTGTGGTCGATCAGACTGCTCCGGCCGTGAAGATTACATCTGTCAGTGCAGATGCGGCCAAGCAGGAGGAACTGAGCAAGAATGCTCTCGACAACTACTTCGGTATCAGCAGAGACATCTCCGTTGAGATCGCTGACACCAATCTGGATGCACACGGTATTACCGTAATGTGTGACGGCAAGAACATCACCGACACGCTCGGTATTCAGTTCAAGGCCGATGACAAGAAAAACACAGTTGCAAAGTTCCGGATTGACAAGAACGGCAGCTACGACATTTCTGCCAATGCAGGCGACCTCGCAGGCAATCAGGGCGGCGATAAGCTCGCGCACTTTGTCATCGACAACGGCAGCCCCGCCATTCAGGTGAAGCTGTCCGATGAAAGCGGTGTGTATCTGAATGCGGACAAGATCGCACCGGAAATCTCCGTTTCCGATACGGAAAACAACCTCCGGATGGATACGCTCAGCATGACGCTGACGCAGTATGATTTCTCCAGGAAGGACCGCGAGCTGGTCGGCTTCAAGGGCTTTGACAAGGCTTCCGGCGATGCGATTGCATCTGCGGACAGAAGCGACGAAAAGCAGGCGGATGTCAAGCTGAAGAATCTGACTGATGACGGCATTTATGAGATGAACATTTCTGTCTGCGATAAGGCCGGCCATGTCATCAATGTGACAAAGCAGTTCTCCGTCAACCGCAACGGTTCGACTTACCGCGTCGAGAACACCGACGGCAGAAAGAACATCACCTCGCTTGACGAGGATCAGCGCTATTTCAAGAATACACAGGATGAGCCGCTTTCCTTCCGGATTGTTGAGGTGAATGTCAACCGCCTGAAGGATCAGGACATCATCGTGCGTATCACCCGCGACGGCAATATCATTGAGAACAGTCTCCGCCCGACGCTGAAGGAAGGCGACGAAAAGGCAAAGAAATGGTGCGTCTACCAGTACGATTTCGACAGCGATCTCTTTACGGAAAGCGGAAAGTACATTGTAAAGCTGTACTCCGTTGACCAGGCCGGAAACGAAAACCCCGTCACGGACAGCACCGGAAA
This sequence comes from Oscillospiraceae bacterium, assembly GCA_017427265.1. Classification (GTDB taxonomy): domain Bacteria; phylum Bacillota; class Clostridia; order Oscillospirales; family Ruminococcaceae; genus Firm-04. Next base: position 34,870 of record JAFRTG010000021.1, read on the forward strand.
GGATCCGGCATCGCTCACGTTCTTTGTGGACAACGAAAAGCCGATTCTCTATTTCCGGGATGCAGCGGATAAATCTGAGTTCTGCAGCAATACCACCTACAACGCTGACAGCAAGAAGATCGAGATTGAGGTCTACGACAATTCGCAGCTGGAGCCGGTTGCCTATGAATTCAGCCTGCACCAGAACAACGAAGTCATCCCGCTGACTGCGGAACACCAGCCGGGCAGCTTCATCTATCTGGTCGATATTCCGAACGCCGCTTCGATCCGCGATCTTTCCGCGGCAATCACGGACTTTGCCGGAAACGAAACGGTTGACAGCATTGACAGATTCTATGTAACGAAAAACCTGTTTGTTCTTTGGTATACCAATACCCCGCTGATGATCGGCACCATTGCCGGTGTCGTCACAGCTGCCGGTATTGCCGCATTCCTGGTATTCCGGAAGAAGCGCGGATGAGGATTGAAGGATTCACAGGAAAGAGAGGAATTTCCATATGAATAAATGGCTTGAGTGGGTCATGCTGGGCCTTTGCATTCTGAATACGCTGATGAATATTTTCTTTCTGATCGTGCATCTGCGCTCGAAACAAGCGGTGGATCATCAGAAGGGACTCAGCGGAAGTGTGCACTGCCCGCATTGCTTCAAGGCGTATGACGTAAATCTGAAAAACTGTCCGCACTGCGGACACAGTCGGTAACGAAATGCGGCGGACAGCGGATGTCTGCTGTCCGCCGCAGCGGATTCCGCCAGACGTCTCCGGATGCCGGGGCGCTGCTGAAATGAAGGGAGAGGTTATTATGAGAGGCTCAGCACAGGGACGACTGAATTCGATCCGGTCGGAGCTGAATTCCGTGATCGGCGAGCTGGGAAGCATTGCAGCCGGAATATCGGCGGATTGCACCGGTGTCGGCAATGACAGATGTGCGCAGTCTATCAACAGTGTCGTCAGCAGATATCAGTATGTTCTTCGGCTGCTGAACAATGTGGATACATCAACTGTGACGGATGAATGGGCTGCAGCACACGGTCTGAAAGAGGATTAACGCTATGGCAGATTTGAGAGTTGATACAAATAAAATGACCGATTATGCAGATCGGATCGACGTTGCCAATCAGCGGATTGCGACGCTGGACAGGCAGCTGAACAGCCTGTATTTCAGTTTTGGTCTGCTGGATGTTTTCCGGATTATACAGGCGGATATGCTGCTGAGCTACAGCAGCACGCTGCAGCAGTGCAGCTCGTATCTGCGGGAAACAGCAGCGACTTTTGAAACGATTGAGCGGACGCTTGCTGCACAGGATCCGCTGAACTTTGATCCTTCGGTGCTCCTGAACACAGTTTCGTTTAATCCGGTGGTTCCGGATTGGATGCATATCGGTCTGACGCCGCAGGAGCTGTTCGGCAACCCGCTGATTATGCTTGGATGCGCAACGCTTTCCCCGCTGACGACAATGATTATCCGGAATTTTGTGACGGATAACTTTGAACACGACGGCCATTTCAATTTTAATATATTGGATGAAAACGGACATCTCACGCTGGAGGGCATCGACATCTGGGGCATGTTCAGCAACAAGGATTCGCTTTGGTCCATTGAAGGCGAAGGCGATTTCTGGGATGATTTGCTTCATCTTCACGGCGGCATAGGTGCGATGACAGGCGGTGTCTGGGGCGAAGGCCGTTATCAGTTCTATAACAGTGAAACCGGCGAGTTCCAGCCGGGAGCGGCAGTGAATCTGGAGGGGGAAGCAGCTGTACTCCATATTTTCGGTGACGGCCGTTTGGGAGACGATCAGTTCGGTGAAGGTGCATCCATTGATCTGAACGGCGCTTATGCCTACGCCGGCGGAGACTTCCGCGGCGGATATATCGGAGAGGATGCTTACGGTACGGATATTTACGGTGTCACGGCGAGAGGCGGCGCGATTGCAAGTGTGTTCCATGGCGGAGCGACGTATACACTCACGATCGGCGGCGTTGATATTACGTTCGGTGCAGGATATGATTACCTCGGCGCCGGCGGTGACTTTGATTATGGAATTACGAACCGCGGTGTGAACGGTACCGGAGAAATTGCCTGGGGAGGCGGAATATCGGTCAGCCTGGGTATTGACTGGACTGATAACCGTGATATCTGCAACTTTATTGATGAAGGAGTGGACTGGGCGCTTGACCAGGGCGAAACTTTCTATAACAATGTTACAGATGGCTGGAACACCGTTGTTGATTTCGGACAGAGTGCAGTGGAGACCGGCGTCGATATGTGGAATACCGGCGTTGATACGGCACGCGACTGGTGGGATTCCGGCATGGATACTTTGCAGGAAGCCGGAGAAAACGTCCTTGATTTCCTCCATATCTGATCTACTATAATAATTTTTTGAGGTGTAAATATGAAAAAACTGTTGCCGCTTGGTTCGGTTGTACTGCTGAAAAATGCAAAAAAACGTGTGATGATCTGCGGAAGAGTGCAGCGCGAGGTCGAAACGGAAAAGTATTACGACTATTCGGGCTGTCCGTATCCGGAAGGAGTCATTGATTCCAGACATATGGTTCTGTTTAGTAATGAGGATATCGCCAAGGTGTTCTTTATCGGCTTCCAGGACGGCGAGGAGCTTGCAATCCGCAAGTTCTTCAACGAGATGGATGAAAAGGGCGCCTTCAAGGATAAGGAGCTGAATCAGAATGAAGATCAGAATTGATACCGGAGCTGTCCGGCAGGGTGCGCAGAACATTCAGCGGATGAACAATGAGATGCGCAACCGCTCTGCGATCATGGAAAATGCCATCGCGCGGATGGACGGCACCTGCGACAGCGCGGGCGTTGACCGTGCTGTCGGGGCACTGCGGGAAATGCGTGCGACGATGATGCCGCAGCGCCACCGCGCCATTGAGCGGTTTGTCACGTTTCTCAATTCGCAGATCGCAAGCGGATATGAAGCAGCGGAAACCAAGAATATTTCGCTTGCCGCAGAGTTTGAATAAGAGGTGCGATTATGGCTGTAATTGAAATCAATTATGCAGAACTGGAGCGTGCAGCAGATGCTGCCGCAGAGTACCGCAGACAGCTGGAGCGCCTGATGAATTCCTCGAATCAGGAGATGCAGCAGATCGGACATATCTGGACCGGTCCGGACAGCGCAGAGACGCTGCGCATCTGGAATACGGAAATGCAGGAAGGCTCCCGCTATAAGAAGATGGTCAAGGCACTGGAAAGCTATGAGCAGTATATCCGGTGCATGGAAAGAACCTATCAGGCAGCACAGGCTGCTGCTGTTGAGCGTGCACGCTGGCTTGGTGTGTTCTGACACGGACAAAAACAAAATGCCCCGGAGCGGTCTGAGAAAACTGCTCCGGGGCATTCCTGCTGTCCGGTATGAGCCGGAAGGTTTGATGAATCAGAAAATACGCCGTAAACGGCCCTAGGCTCCCCGCAACCGGTGAGGTTACAGCACCGGCTTCGGGGAGCCTTGCCTGGATTCTGCCGGGGGGCGGCAAAGTCAGGCACGAGCCTCCATCCAAACTACATGAAAGAAGAAGTAAAGCAGAAAGAAACAGATCTGTGCGGATGCCGCACAGCAGAAAGCCGTCCGTTTTCGGTTCGGCAGTCTGACCGGAAATTTCAGCCGGCGCTGATTCAGAAGCCGTTTCCGGAGACCGTTGTCCCCGGCCGGCAGCTTCTGAGGAGATTCAGCGTTCATGACCGTTTATCAGGCCGGAACGATGTTATATCAACATATAAAACAAATGCAAACATTTTGAATTGCTTGCGATTGGCGCCCGGAAAACCACGTATTGCGGTCGATTTTCACGACGCTTTGTTTCCCTTGCAATATCATCATAACACATTTCTCCGAAAAAAGCAATATTTTGCGACAGAAAGCAATATATCGTGACGAAATGCAATATACGGCGACGAAATGCAGATTTTCAGTGCTGAGATGCAGGTTGTATTTCGTCCGCGATGACTGCATTTCGTCGTCAGAAAAACTGTATTTCATCCGCGACGAACTTGACAAACAGGATTCCGGCGTGCTATAATAAGATTGCTGAAAACAACGCGGAAAGGCGGGTTTTATATGTCTCTGCACGGTTCTATCGCTATCATCTTTTCAGATTTCAAAAACGACTACAACGACGGCTATGTTCTCGGCATCCAGAAACAGGCAAATACATACGGCTACCGCACATTCACCTTCTCCATGCTGCAGGCCAGCGAGCTCTATACCAACGAGGAGGACTGGGTTTTTCAACTCATTGACTATGACAAATATGACGGTGTCATCTTTGTTGAGCACACGTTTTCGACGCATAAAAATCTGATTCCCCCGATCGAGGAATCGCTCCGGAAATACTGCCGCTGCCCGGTGGTTGTCATCGGAGATTCTCAGACACTGCCCAATGTGGTGCGGCTTGACAACAAGGAACGATTTGAGCGTGTCGCGGAGCACCTGATCGAGGTGCACGGGTGCCGCAATATTTACTGCCTCGGCGGTGATAAAAATATTGCGGATGAACGGCTGGAGGGCTTTACAGAGGTGATGAAGCGGCACGGGCTGCCCTGCGGGGAAAGCAATGTGCTTTACGGCGGATACTGGATTCCCTGCGCGGAAGCACTTGCAAAGGATATTGCATACGGCGCTGTGGAAAAGCCCGACGCAGTCATGTGCGTGAATGACGAGATCGCATATGCACTCATCAAGCAGCTGTTTTTCTTTGGCCTGCGTGTTCCGGAGGATTTACTTGTCACAGGCTATGACAATTCCTCCCATGCCTCAAACGGTGCACTGACGATTACCACATTTCCCGCAGATACACAATATTGCGGATGCAGAGCCGTTGCGCTGCTTCATTCGCTCATCAAGGGCTGTGCGCCGGAACAGCTCAAGCCCAAGCCGCAGAGCGTCATCACAGGCGAAAGCTGCGGCTGCGGCCGCAAGCGGATGCTGAATATCCGTGCAAAGCTGGATGCGCTGCAGAAGGAAGAAACAGCCAATATGGAATTCCGGAACAGCCGCTTTGAGGAGAAGCTCTACAAGGTCACCTCGCAGAAGGAGCTCTCGCTGTTTATCAAGAATCACAAGTATCTGATCCGCGACCAGATCAGCGTCAGCGTGAACCTGATGCAGCGCAATGCAGAACAGGCGACCTGCATCTATCTGAAGGATTTTCTGATAAACGGCGAAACAGCGACATTTTGTGCAACAGATATTTATCCGGAAGTATTTTCGTTCGGTACCATTAAAAACATACATGTTGTCCCGCTTGTCTTTGACAAGATGATCTACGGCTTTATGACAATCGGCTACGGAGAGCAGAATGTCTATACAAATCATGCAAAGGTTTTTGCGAACCGCATTGCAATCAGCATTGAGATGCTGCGCGTCCGTCTGCGGGATGATCCGGACGAATGCGTCAAGCTCGGCGAGCCGAAACCGGAGTGCGTTTCGAGGGCGGTGGAGGCCAAGAAAACCTCTGCGACGATTCTTGTGATCCGGAACGGCTCCATGACAAAAGTGCCGCTTGAAAATGTGCTCTATTTTGAAGCATACGAAAAGCGCGTTTTTGCTGCGCTGAAAACCGGAAAATATGAAATCAAGCAGCGGCTGTTTGAACTGGAGGAGCTGCTTGAGGACAAGAACTTTTTCCGGATTTCACGGTTTGTGCTGGTCAATATGGATAAGGCGGTCGGATATAAAATCGGCTTTGACAGAGGATTGCTGGCGGTTATGGCCAACAAGGAGGAGCTGCGCGTTTCCAGAATGCACTGCGAGGAGTTCAAGAAAAGACTGGAACGTACATGAGCAAAAAAATAATAATCCTTTCTGATATCACTTGACAATTCTGCTTGTATTTGCTATAATAGAATGGCTTTCATGAGCGGCCGCTATGAAAATATCTTGCACAATCATTTGCATACGTTCAAAAACAAATGCACATTTTGTATCAGAAAGGAAATTTACGATGAAGAAAATGAATCTGTTCAAAAAACTGGCCGTCTGCCTTTCAGCAGGTGCGCTCCTGTCTGCTTCGGTTTCCGCAGCGGCAGCGCCGGTCGGATACAGCATTCCCGGCAGCTTTACGGTCAGCCCGTTTACGACGCCCGGTGCGACGAATATTTCCGTCTGCGTGCACACCATGCTGACCTATCTTGCAGGCAGCTCGCCGTCTCATGCAGATATCAATGCAGGCCTCAGCATCATGACAATTCCGTCTTATCTGAATTCGCATCAGAGAAGACACCGCTATGTGCAGGCCGCGAATCCGACGCTCACCGACTTCAAGCACATGGTCTGGTACGACATTGTGACCTGCCAGGTGCCGACGCTGATGCGGATCTCCGGCTCCGGCATTGCCAGATGGTACTATTCGCCGGTCGGCAACGGCATCATGGTCACCGGCATTACCAGCGACAAAATGCAGGTGAAAATCGCTGACCCGATGGGCTATGTGGCAGCAGGTTGTCCGGTCTATTATTCCAAGCCAACAGCAGTTGTACAGAGCTATACGCACTGGATCTGCTATTGATTTGCTGCGGCAACTATTAAAAATCCGATGATATGAACAGAGCCTTCCGGCTGAACCGGGTATCGGCTTTCAGGACATATGTGCCTGTGCGGCGCACAGTTTTGCACCTATGGCATTGAAAAACAGCTGATCCTGCGATTTGGCCGGACAGGCTCTTTTTGTTGTATTTGAAATATACAATTCCTATAATTTCAGAGCAAAAAGTTGTAAGGATATGTGCAAAAATAAATATATCAAAAGGGGTTGACAAAGGTAACAAATCAGAGTATAATAAAATTGCTTTCATGAATGGCCATTATGAAAACAATGACTACTTAATTAACCACAAAACTGTTAAATCATAACACTACTACGTTTCAGAAAGGAATTCAAATCGACATGAGAATGGCAATGTTCAAGAAGATTGCGGTTTGTGTTTCTGCAAGCGCACTGCTGACGTCGTTTTCTGCGACGATGGCATCTGCGGCGAGCACAAGCGATGACAATGCAAAAGTCACTGCGAGCAGCTATGCTGCTTACACCAAATCTTTGGCCAAGGCTGATCAGGCTATGATCGCTGCAAAGGAAGCAGCGTGCAAAAAGCTGGCCGCCAATAAGACGCAGACGGGTCAGGCAGCGACACTGACGAGACTGAAAAACTTTACGATTTATATGCAGGAGGAAGACAATTACTGCGGACCTGCGTGTGTTAAGAGCGCTCTTAAATACCTTGCCGGCTCGTCTCCAAGCCAGACGACGATTCATAAGGCGATCAACATGGATATCACCAGAATCCCTGCTTATGTGAATGCACGGCAGAGCAAGAATGGTTATGTTCTGAAAAAACTTTCTTCTAACAACAGCACCAGAACTGCTGATCTGAAGGAAAGAATCGGCTATGACATCAATGGACATAAGGCCCCGGTCTTCTTGCGGATCGACGGTACGAGTTCGTCCAACTGGTACTATGCGACAGCCGGACATTGCATTCTTGCGACCGGCATCTATACCGACGGTTCTAAGATTCAGATCGCGGATCCGCTTGGAAACAGACTGCCGGGCTGCCCGTATTTCTACATCAAGGACGTAAGCGTAGTTGCACGATTTACGACACATCTTGTGTGGTGATTAAAAACCAGTCAAGATTAAGGTAATATATTGCTTTTAAGCGAGAAGCGGATTTGTATGCTTTCGCTGCTGCCTTTCCGGCTTCGGCGCACCTGTGCATCACCCGCGGACTGATCAACTCACAAAACAATATTACCTTTTACTTCCAAACCGAATACCTACAATACTACAACCAAATTTCAAACTACATTTAGAAAGGAATTCAATATTATGAAAATGTCTATGATGAAGAAAATCGCTGTCTGCGTTTCCGCCGGTGCAATGCTCACCGCTTTCTCCGCAACCATGGCCTCCGCTGCAAACGATGACTATGCAAAGGTTGGCAATTATGCTGCATATACACAGTCTCTCACCAAAGCGGACAAGGCTGCAATCGCCGCAAAGGAAGCTGCAAGCAAGCAGCTGGCTGCCGCTGCAACAGATTCCGGTAAGGCTGCAACGCTGAAAAAGCTCAGCATCACAATGTATCAGCAGGAGACTGACTACTACTGCGTACCGGCCTGTGTCAAGAGCACGCTGATGTTCATTGCAAAGAAGTCTCCGTCTCAGGCGACAATTCACAATTACACGCAGCTGGACTTCACCAAGATTCCGGCATACGTCAATGCGCGTCAGAAGAAGAATAAGTACGTTCTGGTGAACAAGCCGACGCTGGCGACACTGAAGAACGATATCTACAGCAATATTGTGAACACAAAGGTTCCGGTATTCCTGCGCATTTCCGGTACGACTTCCGCGAACTGGTACTATTCTACAAGCGGTCACTGCATCCTTGCAACCGGTATCTACAGCGATAAGTCCAAGATCCAGATCGGCGATCCGCTTGGCAAGAGAGTGGCAGGCTGCCCGTATTTCTATGTCAAGAGCGCAAGCGTTGTCAAGGGCTTCACAACGCATATGTGCTGGTAATCATAATCTAATACAGCCGGCCGGCAGTAATTGTCGACCGGCTTATCTTGTGGTAAAAGGTATCGCTGCGCGATGATTTATGATGAGGGCTTCACCCTTAAACTCCCACTGGGGGCGTATCCCCAAACCCTATTACCATTCCATCGGAAATTCCTCTTTATCGACAGACTGAGCCGGTCAGCAGTGAGTGCTGGCCGGCTCAGTCTGCTATTTTTCCGGCGTCCGGAAGCTGGATGCGAGATGCGGCTGTACATTATAGTAGTATTCGGCGTTCCGGACACTGACGCTGCGGCGGATTGCCATGCGGTTCTGAACGAAGCATTGCCGGATGACGGTGCCATAATGGCTGCTCGATGAACGCCGACGGAGACGAAACTGATGGAAGCGATGAGACGTGAATACAAGTTGTACGGTCTTGCCTAAAGAAAACTTAATAGTTGTGCGCACATTGTTGCACATCCAAAAAGACAAATTAAAACTGTTTACGAAAACAGAATCAATGATTGAGAGAGCGGTTCCTCCTGGACGCAGTTCCATTCCGTCAGGACACATACGCCTGCACAGAGCTGCAGGTTTTCGCTTGAGAGCTTAAAAACTCGGATAAAGTGATTGTTAAAATATCAAGACAATATGCCCTCTGACGGATAAAGCACCATCTTATTCCGAAAATGGGTAATGTTGTGAAAGCAAGCGCGAAAATAAAAATATATTGATGGGGTTGACAAAGCATTGGATTCAGGGTATAATAAAATTGCTTTCAAGGATTGGCCAAAAATTGAAGCAAATGATATTTAATAATCACACCAATGCTTTTCAGAAAGGAACTGTAAATCATTATGAAAACATCAATGATTAAGAAGATTGCAATTTGCATTTCTGCAAGTGCTATGCTGACCTCGTTCTCCGCAACGATGGCATCTGCTGCATCTGTCGGCGGCAACTATGCTAAGGTTTCCAACAGCGCAAGCGTTGTTTCCAAGGCAAACAAGAGCAAGATCGCTGCCAAGACTGCTGCTGCTGCAAAGGCTGACGCTGCTGCTGCAAAGGCGAACGCAGGCAAGGCTGCTTACTGGATCACCATTCCGGGCACTTTCACAATGTATCAGCAGGAAAAGGATAACTACTGCTGCGACGCTTGCATCAAGAGCGTTCTGATGTACACTGTGAACACCTCCCCGTCGCAGGCTACGATTCACAGCAACATCAACCTGGACTTCAGCAAGATCCCGGCTTATGTCAATGCCCGTGAGAGCCAGTGCTACTATGTTCTCGTGAACGGCCCGAGCAAGTCCACTCTGACCAGCCACATCAAGTCTGACTGCCAGACCTGGAAGGTTCCGGCATTCCTGCGCATCTACAACACCTCCGGCTCAAACTGGTACTATGCAACTGCAGGTCACTGCATCATTGCAAACGGTGTTATGAGTGATGATTCTCAGATCCAGCTCTCTGACCCGCTCGGCGGCAGAGTTTCCGGCTGCCCGTACTTCTACAAGAAGAACACCTCTATCGTTTCCGGCATCACCACGCACATGTGCTGGTAATTAAATGAACACTCGCTTAATATGACAATATTGCCATATTAAGCGAGGCGTGAGGGGACTGTTCGCCGTACCGTGCAAACGGCATCCGGATCCCGGTGTCTGCGCAAATGTGCAGGCACCGGAACCGGGATTTTGTGCTTGCCGGACAGCCGGATACGGCGAATGCCCTTCTCTTTGCACTCTGCGAAAAGTGTCATACTCAGGAAGCAGTCTTCGGATGCTTTTCTGCTGTGAAACGGTTCGGTTATGACTGTTTACAGTGCCTGAAATTGCAAAATGATTGTTGATTTAAGGGTTGCCCCCCCTTTTGCAATCACATGACAACATACATTACAATTTGTCCTGCACGAAAAATGCATCGAGGAACATGTATACAATTAACATACTTTCTACGAAGTTGTCTGTATGTCCATTTCCGGTGACTGCTATGAACATATACGATGCAATGCATTTGAAATTAAAATTCAGAAGGGATTTAAAACCATGAAAATGTCTATCATGAAGAAAATCGCAGTCTGCGCTTCTGCAGCTGCAATGCTCACATCTGTCGGTGCAACGATGGCTTCTGCTGCAACTGTTCGCGCGGATTATGCGAAGGTCGGCAACTCGGCCGCATACACCAGATCGCTCACCAAGGCTGATAAGGCTGCTGCTGCAGCGAAGGCTGCTGACTGCACAAAGGTTGCTGCTGCTTCTGCAAAGGCTGCTGCAGGTCAGGCTGCTTACAAGATCTCCATTCCGGGCACCTTCACCATGTATCAGCAGGAAACTGATAACTACTGCTGCGACGCCTGCATCAAGAGCGTTCTGATGTACACTGCAAACACTTCTCCTTCGCAGGCTACCATTCACAAGACGATCAATCTGGACTTCTCCAAGATTGCAGCATACGTCAATGCGCGTGAGAACGAGTGCCATTATCTCTTTGTCACCAGCCCGTCTCTGTCGAGCCTGAAGGACAAGATCTACTATGACATCAACACTGAGAAGTGCCCGAGCTTCCTGCGTATCTACAACATGTCCGGTGCAAACTGGTACTATGCAACCGCAGGCCACTGCATTCTCTCCAATGCAATTTACAGCGACAAATCCATTATCCAGATTGCTGATCCGCTCGGCGGAAGAGTTTCCGGCTGCCCGTACTTCTACCTGAAGAACGCAAGCATCGTCGGCAACATCACCACGCACATCTGCTGGTAATGTAATAATACCGGCTGACCGGGAACGCTTTCCGGTTTGCTGAGAAAGACAGCCATTCACTGCAGCGGAGCGCCGGACTTTCCGGAGGCTCTGCTGCGGCGGACGGCTTCTTCTGTTTTTTATCCTGCAACCATGATTCTTAAAAATAATGATTATATTTTGATACAGCAATTCAGAAGGGAACAAATGATTATGAAAATGTCTATGCTCAAAAAGATTGCAGTCTGCGCATCTGCAGGCGCTGTGTTCGCATCGTTCTCCGCGGCGACTGCATCTGCGGCGAACGATGATTATGCAAAAATCAATCCGAGCAGCTATGCTGCATATACCGATTCTCTCACGAAGGCTGACAAGATTGCGATTGCAGCCAAGGAGGCAGACAGTGCAAAGCTGGCTGTTCAAAAGAAAACTTCCGGCAAGGCAGATGCTGACGGCTCGCTGCCGGACTTTCATGTTTATACCGCAACAGCGGGCGATCCGGTCGCAGCCGCGATTTATTCTGCTCTGATGTATATCGTAAAGAGCGCTCCGAGTCAGGCAACGATCGCAAACACTGTGAAAAATGACTTCGCAAAAATTCCGGCTTACATGAATGCCCGCCAGAGCCAGTGCCGTTATGTTCTGGCGGGAACACAGACCCTGACGGGTTTCCGGAACAAGATCAGCTATGATATCAATAATGCGAAGGTTCCGACTTTCCTGCGGCTCAGCAATCTGAGCAGAGCGAACTGGTATTATGCCGCTTCCAGTACATGCGCACTCGTAATCGGCATTTCCGCAGACAAGACGATTGTCCGCATTGCAGACCCGCTCTCCGGAAGACTCGCCGGCTGCCCCAGCTATTTCCGCAAGAGTGCAGCTTTTGTGAACGGCCACACCACCAACATTTGCTGGTGATGAAAAGTTCGCTGTTCCGGGCTGCTTTCAACGTATCAACGCTTGCCAAACGGCAAACAAAGCAAGAAATGGGTTGACAGGCGGCATCTGTTCTGCTATAATGATGTTGCTTTCACGGCTTTTCTTTCCATCCAATTATGATGCTGATGCTTTGAAAACGTGATTTGTACTACTTTATTGCACTACAGAAAGGAACGAATGATTATGAAAAAATCTGTGCTGAAGAAAGCTGTAATCTGCGCTTCTGCAGGAGTGATGCTTGCATCCTTTGCAGCAACAACTGCCTCTGCGGCAGCCCGGGTGAAGCTGATTACGCTCTCCAATTTCCGCGTTGTACAGCAGCAGAAGGACAATTACTGCATCCCTGCCTGCATTCAGAGCGCGCTGCTTTACTCTGTGAACAAAACACCGACGCAGCCGACCATCGACAGCGCTGTTCGGGGAGATTTCAGTAAAATTCCCGGCTATATGAACGCGCGCCAGAGCAAATGCCATTATATCCGCGTGGTATCTCCGACCCTGAAACAGCTGAAGGACAAGGTTCAGCATGATGTCACGATTCCGAAGATGCCGACATTCCTGCGGATTGAAGTGCCGGGCGGTTCTGACTGGTATTATTCAACGCCCGGTCACTGCGTTCTTGCGATCGGAATTTACAGTGACGGTTCCAAAATCCGTATCGGAGATCCGCTTGGCGGCAGAGTGAAAGGCTGCCCGTATACGTATCTCAAGCCTTCCGCACTGGTCGGAAGCCTGACCACACAGCTCTGCTGGTGATTCTGCATCTGATATAACAATATTGCTTTGTGCTTGCACGCTTCGCCGGCCGCAGAGGATTGCTTCCACAGACATGCAGTGGGTCGCAGTCCGGATGCGGCCGGGGTTGCCGTGATGATGAATTTTCTGCTGAAATCCCAGCTTTTTTCATGGAGAAACTGATTTTTCTCCTTTTCGATTGATTGTTAAGTGTTTATAGGATAGGACAAATGATACAAAAGGGGTTGACAGACGGATTTTGTTCTGCTATAATGATATTGCTTTCATAGTCGGCCGCTTTGAAACAAAATGACATTTTTTCTTTTCAAACTCGGCATACAACACACAAATAACTCCATAAAAATCTCACTACTACGTCTTAGAAAGGAAAAACGAACTATGAAACTCACTGCAATCAAAAGAATTGCGGCGTGCGTCTCTGCTGCCGCACTGCTGACGACCTTCTCTGCCGCGACGGCTTCTGCAGCTGCGGTCAAGGGTGACTATGCCAGGGCCAGCGCGAGCGATGTTCAGAATTACATGAATACCCGTTCGCCGAAGGAACTGAAGCTCATCCGCGAGAAGGAAAAGCAGAGCAGCAAGGCATCCGCCTCTGCTGTGACAAAGGGCGCTGCAACAAAGATCTCGATTCCGGGCGTGTTCTGGATGTATCAGCAGGAAACCGACACCTACTGTGTTCCGGCCTGCATCCAGAGTGCTGTGCGCTATCTTTCCGGCACGATTCTGTCTCAGGCAGACATCAATTCCTATATCAACATGGATTTCTCCAAAATCCCGGCATATGTGAACGGAAAAGAGAACCAGTGCTACTACATTCTGGTCAATGCACCGAATCAGACCTCTCTCTGCAACAAGATCTACTATGATATCGTGACAGAGCAGGCGCCTGCATTCTTGCGCATTGCCAATACCTCCAGCGCAACATGGTATTATCTGACCTACGGTCACTGTGTCCTCTCCAATGCGATCTATGATGATCTTTCCATCATTCAGCTGGCCGATCCGCTCGGCGGCAGAGTGAGCGGCTGCCCCTACTACTATCTCAAGAGCGCAAGCCTTGTCAGTGCTTATACCACACATATGTGCTATTGATTCAATAAATGAAATTGCTTTCGGGTAATTAACAGACAGAGCCTGTTTCGTATGCCGGTTCAGTCTGGATCCGGCGGCTCCGCGTGCATGTCCGGAGCCGTCGGAACAGTCTGGATACGAATATAAAACAGGCTCGTCTTGCTGTATTATTCGTCTGAAAGAAGGATACTGATAACATGAATACAAAACGCTTTTCCCTTTTGCTCTCTGCACTGTTCTGCACGGCGCTTCTGTGCAGCTGCGGTGAATCTGCCGCACCGGTTGACGATATGACCGGCGAGGTGAACGAGGAATACAGTGCGGAATACGACGATTCCGTTCTGTTTCAGAACAAATCCATTCCGATCTGCGATGTAAACGATCAGGAACTCTGCAAAATCGACGCATTCGGCATTTCCACACTCGCAGGAACCAAGCTGCTGTATACCAAGCTGCCGAAGAGCCCCTGCGAAAAAAGCGATACGCTGGAATATCATCTCTATGATATCGAAAACGGCGGCGATCAGAAGCTGGAAACAGTTGAAAACTGGATCTACGAGGAGAATTATGAGGCGAAGGCGGTCGGTTCGCATCTGTATATCAGTGTTTCGTCAGGCGATTATATCGAACGTGATTCCCGTCTGCAGACGATTTATGATATTGATACGGAAAAGGGCACAATGTCTCCGCTGCTGGAGGTCAAGGGCGGCATTCCGTACAATACCTTCACGATTGCAGGAGATGAGCTGATTCTGGCGGAGCTTCTGGAGACCGGCCAGTCCGATCTGGTGCGCGTCAATCTTGCGGACACGAAGCAGAAGCGCCCGGTCGTGCATGAATATGACGAGAGCAAGACGTTCTGCAAGGGCTCCATCCGGCATATTGACAGCGATGCATCCCATATTTATACGGTCAGACTGGACTGGACAGAGGACGAGGTTTATTCGCTTTACAAGGAAACGTATGACTATGACCTGAATCTGCTGGAATCGGTTGATCTCGACCCGGTCTTTACGGGCGGTGACAACACGGAAAAGCAGCAGTGGGTCGCCGGCTTCTTTGTCCGAGATGCGTATATGTTCTATCAGAACTTCAGCGTGACGACCTTCTTCGGAAAACTGGACGGAAAGAAGGCGGATGCGCTCGTTCCTGCGGACGATCTGTTTGCCTATGCACCGAATGCGGACGGCAGCGAAGATGACGATCTGTTCCTGCGCATCTTCGGTGATGAATATGAAGATGACAGTCTCCGCAACCGCTTCTATCTGGCCGATCCGAAAACCGGAAAGGTGCAGACTGCGTCGTTCCGGCCGAAGGAGAAGCGCTATGCGTTCCGTTCGGCACTGCGCGGCAGCAACGGCAATCTGCTGCTGACCGTCGGTTATATGCCGGAGGAGGAAGGCGAGGCACTTCCGGATCGGGTATACTATATAAATATGAAAGATCTGGACTTCAAACCGCTTTGAGCATCCGGCGGACAATCGCATAAAATGATCTGATTCCCGGCAGAACGGGCGCATGTACGAGCTTTGTACATGCGTCTGCTCTGCCGCGCTTTTTTAGGCCCGGATGCCCGGAAGCACCGGGAAAAGAATGCGGGCGCACTGCCGCACAGACGGCATTCTGCGAGTGCTGCGGACGGCGGAAACGGGCGCGGAATGCGATACCGGCAAATCGCATTTTATGGCAGAATCGGCCCGGATTCACCGGATTTCGGCTTTGCGGCATTCCGGGGATTTGTATTCTCCGGCACGGCGCAGCACTGCCTGACAGACCGCTTGATACGAGGAAAAACTGCATTTTCTTGCCTGACAGTGCACGAATGGTGATGAATTTCGGTTTATTTTTCAAAGACCGCAATAATTGACCGGTTTTTGCGCGTGAGGGGTCGGATTTGCTATTGACATTGCGGTTGAATTGTGATAAAATTAAACTGTTCGTATAGCCGGAGGTCTGCTCTGCCGCAGATGCCGGCGGAACCGTTTTCCAAATTCACTGCATGAAATGCAAAAGGAGTTGCCATGGAAAGAATCCGAAACAGGCTGTTTGCCTGCAGCATCGCTGTGCTCACACTGCTCAGCTCGATGCCGCTGCAGACGGTCACCACCGCGTTTGCTGCTGAAGAAGCAGTCCAGAACCGCGGCGATGTCAACGGAGACGGTACGACGGACAGCGCTGATTTGGAGGCGCTGACCAAGCTGCTCGGAGAGCATGTGGAAACACTCTTTGCCGAGGAGCAGTACGCATCCTATGACATCACCGGAGAGGGGCTTATCGACGTCAGAGACCGGTATGCCCTTTCACAGTATCTTTCCGGTGCGGCAGAAGGCTTCCCGACAGAGTACGGAGTACAGCTGGAAGAGAACCTGACGCTCGCGCTGAAGGATGCTGTTTGCTATCCCGGCGATCAGTTCAAGATCCCGATCTCATTCGTGGACTGGAACAAGGACATCGCCGCATACGACATCGTCATCGGTTACGATACCGAGCTCACACTGGATCATGTCGAATTCCTCTCCGGAGAGGGTCAGGCTGTGGTAGCAGCCAATTCGGCCAAGCTGACCGGCCTTTATAACGGCCAGTCCCTCTGGCGCGGAGACCTTGCAATTCTGACATTTTCCGTCAACAAAAAAGCAGAAGGCAATTTTGCCGTGCGGGTAGACGGCGCAAACGTCTTTACCTCCGGCTATAATTACTATACTGCGGTCAAGCCGACAGCATCAGTGCATGTTTCGCCTCTTTATGAGCCGGTTGCACTGAAGGCAGATGCAGTCGGAAGCAAATCCGCAGCGTTCAGCTGGGAGATGCCGTTCGCAGATCAGGAGATCGTCAGCTACAGCATTTACCGTGACGGCGAACTGCTCGGCGAAACAGAAGAAACCCATTATCTCGACAAGAATCTGAAGCCCGATACCGAATATGTCTATACAGTATCCGCGAAGACGGCGAACGGAGTGGATACTGCACCGTCCGATCCGTTGACCGTCCAAACGGCCGGGCCGAAGATCGCATCCGCTGCGTTCCCGGCAGATGAGATTTCCAATCTCAACAGCGATCTGGAAATCAAGCTGGAGAAGAGTGCTCCGCTGGCTTCCCTGAAGCTAACCATGACGGCACAGGACGGCAAGGTTACAGAAAACACCGTCAAGCTGGACGGCTCTGCCGTTGACGTTGTCAGCTATCACTGGGATGTGAGTAAGCTGAAGGGCGGCAAATACACCGTGAAGGCAACCGTCACGGATGTTGACGGTGCATCGGATACTGCGGAAACCGCAGCCATCGTGCACGGTGCGCCTCCGACGGCAGTTACACTGAATTCCTATGCAAGCAGCCGCAGCATTATGCTGACATGGTCGCTCGCCGTGGAAGCAGAAGCAAGCGGCTACAACATCTACCGTCTGGCAGATGACGGCAAGACATGGGAGCTTGTGAAAAAGATTTCCGGCCGCTCGACTGTCAACTATACCGACACCAATCTGAAGGCCGGCCAGAAGTACACCTATGCTGTGACGGTTGTGGATTCGTTCGGTCTGGAGAGCGAAAAGAGCAATACCGTTTCGGCTGTTCCGGAAGAGGACGATGTCGCACCGGAGATCACGCTGTTCAAGCCTGCATCTTCTGCGCGCGTTTCCGGCAAGCTGACAATCGAAATTCAGGCACGGGACAACAACGCAGTCCAGAAGGTCGCCTGCCTGATTTCCGCTGATGAAGGCTTGACATGGGAGGTTCTCTGCGAGAACGAAGGGGCTTCCGGCAAATGGAGCATCGACACCGCAAAATATAAGGACGGTGTGTATCAGCTCAAGGCCATGGCCTATGATGAGGATTCCCATGAGAGCAGCGGCCAGAATGTCGTTGCAATGTCCTTTGACAACACCGTTCCGGAGCAGGTAAAGAATCTGCGCACGGTGCAGCTGACTGCAACCAGCGTAACACTTGCATGGGACGATGTCTCTGACGAGGATTTCTCGCATTTTATCGTTGATGTTTCGACCAGCTCCACTGTGAATTCCCATAAGGTAAGCCAACAGCTCGGTCTGAACCTGAACAATCTGGTTCCGGAAACAGAGTATACCGTTACGGTTTACGCAGTTGACCAGAGCGGCAACGCAGGTCCTGTTTCGGAACCGCTGAAGTTCATCTCCACCGCAGATACGACCGCACCGGTCATCACCGGCTTCTATGTTTCCTCGGAGGTTTTCTCTCCGAGCAAGGCACTGGAGGTTACGGTCTATGCGACGGATACTGCGCAGATTACGGGTGTGTTCCTTGAGTATTCGCAGGATCAGAAGACCTGGAAAACGCTGCGCGGCACCAACGGTTCCAAGTTCACAATCAAAAGCAACGGTCTGAATGACGGCGAGGTATATCTCCGTGCCTATGCAACCGATACCTACGGCAACAAGGGCAATCCGGATGACGCCAAGGTCTATACCGTGACGCTTGACAGCGTCAAGCCGGAAGCGCCGGAATACCTGGACGGTTCCGCAGATGCCGTCAGTGTTTCGCTGGAATGGGGCAAGTCTCCTGCTGATGATGTTTCCGTTTACCGTATCGAGCGTTCGGTCGGTGAAGGAAGCGGAGTCTATGCTGTCATAGCGAATACCGTCAGCCTGAGCTACCGCGATTCCAATGTCAAGTCAGACGGCATCTACAATTACCGTGTTGCCGCGATCGACAAAGCCGGCAACATCGGTGAATACAGTGATATATTGACTGTGACCTGTACGCCCGATGAGGTGAAGCCGCAGATCGTGCAGTGCTATCTTTCTGCACAGGGCATTGTCTGTGATGCGCACCGCACCCTGCAGATTCAGGCGTATGACAACATGGCTGTCAAAACAGTGAAGGCAAATTACCGCTGCAAGGATACCGACGAGTGGAAGCCGCTGACTGTGACGGAAGCAAGTGCCAACAGCACCAGAAGCGAAGTGCTGGTTCGTGCGGTCCTGCCGGATGACGTCATGCAGGCAGAATCCGTTACGGTTCAGATGATTGCTGAGGACGAAGCCGGCAATCAGGGCACCATGGAAAAGACCTTCAAGGTTGATAACCACAATGCAGAAATCAAGAATTTTGCAGCCAAGCAGGTGGAGAATCAGATCCATCTGACATGGAACTGCGCAGACATCACCGGCGTTTCGGTGTTCCGCGTATTCCGCACCGTCAATTCCGGTCAGGAATACTGCCTGACATCGTTCCGTCCGGAAAAGGCCGGCTCTTTTGAATTTGATGACAAGCGCATCGAAGAGAGCGGCAAATACGTCTACCGCGTTGTCGCGGTGATGAACAACGGCAATGAGATTTCGGTTTCGCTGGATCCGATGGAGATTCAGGCTGTTCCGAAGGCTGTTCTCGAGTATACATCTGCACAGCTGCTCGGCGCCGAGTACATCTATGACGCAAGCAAATCCGTGAAGGCAAGTGAAATCACCAAGGTTAAACTTTCCTTCGGCGACAAGACCGTCATGACTGCTGATTCTGCTGAAAAGGCAGTTTTCAAGTACAAGTATGCAGAAGCAGGTACCTATGAGATTACGCTGACTGTTGAGAACGCTTCCGGCTTCTCCAGCAAGCTGACCGGTACCGTTACCGTTTCCAAGGCATCTGAGATGGCTGAGGTCAAGGCAAGCGTCCGCACGACCGAAGGCAAGGCAGCTGCCTATGCAGCAGTTTATCTTGATGTCGGAACTGACCATCAGGAAAAATACGTGACGGATGAAAACGGCAATGTGACGTTTACCGCAAAGGCCGGTACGCATGAGATCGGCGCATTCGGAAACGGCTATCTGCCTGCCACCAAGACCGTCACCCTGATCGCAGGCACCTCGAATGAGGTGAACTTCTCCGTGGCAGCAGACCAGCTCGTGACCGCATCCTTTGAGGTTACGCGCATGACGCTGGCACAGATCAAGGCAGCAAACATCAATGTTGCAGATCCGGAAAACTGCCAGATGGTTGCCATCAATGTTTCTCTGGAATACAAGTCCAAAGAGCAGCCCTCTGATCACGTTACGATCTACTACGACAGAGGCACCGGTCTGACATATCTGCCGCCCACCAGCACGTACCGCTATGTTGTCCGCACAGTTACGCCGGATATCAAGACGGTCGTTCTGATGCGTATTCCGACCAAAACACAGTTCCTTAAAGAGTTCTTCAAGGTCGATATGATCGTGATGAACAATGCTTCCTCCGAGTTCGCACTGACAGACTGCAATGTCGGTCTCCATCTGCCGAGCGGTCTGACCCTGATGGAGGATGCGATCGGCTCCAACTCGCAGTTTGTCCATATTGACCGCATCGACGGCAATTCCGAGAAGACCATCAGCTGGATTGTCCGCGGCGACCGTGCCGGCAACTACAACTTCAGCGCAAACTTCACCGGTACGCTGCAGCCGTTCAAGGAGCCGGTTGAGATCGACTTCCCGTCGGACAAGCCGATTCGTGTTTACGGACAGGAAGCAGCAAAGGTTTCCGTCAACATCGACCCTGTTATCCGCCGTAATCGCCTCTATATTGAGATGCTGGTGGAGAACCAGTCCCCGATCGACCTCAACAATCTTTCGACAGAAGTCGGTGATATCGTTGCAACGACGCTGGGCGAATCTATCGGTACGCCGAAGGTTACGCCGGTTCAGACCCGATTCACCGGAAAAGACAGAATCCTGCGCGTGATTGAGACCTCGGAGCGCATCAATGTGCTGCATCCGGGCGAAAAATTCAGTGTGCTTTACAGTGTTACCAATATCGCAAACGATTACCCGATGCGCCTGCTGAAGGCACTTTCGGAATCGCTCAGCTACTCCTCGACAAGCAGAAATGTCAGTGTCAATATCCAGCCGGTCAGCTGGGTGGATGTCAACGATCCGTTCTATGGCATTGACTTTGACCCGGAGACTGATTTCCTGTTCCTCGTCCGCAACATGAACCGCGATGAGGTCGAGGGCGCTTCCGTGATCCTCAGCAAGCAGGAAAACGGCAAAAAGGTCATCGTATATAACGGTACTGCTGACGAGCGCGGCCGTGTGATTGTTCCGCGCTGCGACGCAGACACCAGTTATATGGTTGAAATCCAGGCGGAAGGGTACGAGGACTACCGTGATGCACTCTACTACTTCCCGAGCAGCACTTCCTATCGTTCTGACTCCTTCACGCTGAAGGGTGACTACGAGGACAACGACTACTCCGTAACGAATGCCTACCTGCGCAAGGAAGGCGAAGGCTCGGTCAACGTGCTCCGCAGCCCGTACACGATTACGCGCGGCGGACAGATTCCGTTTGACATCACTGTTTATGTGCGCACCAAGGCAGCAAAATTTGAGCTGCGTCAGGACACCAGAAAGATCGGCTCTGTGGAAACCGCAGGCCTGAGTGCAAAGTTTGAAGGCCTCACCCCGAATGATTTCTATGTAGGCAAGGGCGTCTTTGTACGTGTTTATACAGAGACTGGCGACTTCTTCGATACTCCGCTGAATATCAATGTTGTGACACCTTCCAAGGAAGCGTATCAGAGCATGATTGACGACATTATTGCAATGACATCCAAGTATGACGTGAATCTGACTGTTGAGGCACCGTCTGTAATTGCAGAATGGGGCGGTGATCTTGCACTGACAATTCCGTTCCCGAATCTGGAAGATGCTGACAATATTCCGGATATGGAACTGGAGATTACCCCGACTTCCGCAAAGGCTACCATCGGTATCGGTGCGGAAAAGGAATTCAAGATCGGTAAGTATGCAGCGATTTCCTTCTCCATCGGCGTTGAATTTGAAGCCGAGATTGATCTCGACAAGAATGAAGCTTCGATTACCGGTTCAGTCAAGGCAGGCATTTCCGGTTCTGCATCCGCAACGCTGGTTCAGGTGCTTGAGCCTGTTCCGTTCTATGTCTCCATGGAGATCGGTGCTTCTCTGGAAGCATCTGCAGGCGTTTCTTATACCTTTAAATTTGATAAGCCGAGCGACAGCGGCTGGTCTTATAAGATTGAAGGCGAAGGCGCAATCGAGATCACACCGGCAGTCGGCCTCGGCGTTGACGGCTTTATCGGTCTTGAGGCTTACGGTACCGCCGGCCTGCATATCAGCGGCGTTCTTTCAGCTACCAATGAAAAGCCGCACATGGAGCGCATCTGGCTGGAAGGCGAAGCGGGTATCCGCGGCGAACTGCTTGACCATGAGATCTTCAAGCTGAAGATCGTCAGCGGCTCGATCCAGTTCTATCCGACAGGCTCCAACAGACCTGCACTTGCAAACGGCTACAGCCTCTATGCTGCAGACGGCAAGCCTGTTCTGGAGGAAGCATCTGACCCGTCGTTCTACCGTCCGTTTACTGCTGAGGAAATCAAGAAGGCAGGCGCATGGAACGGCAAGCTCGGTGACGGTCTGACCGCACTCCAGAGCGAGATCTCCGGCGGTTCTGCACCGGTCATTGCAAGCGACGGCACCAATGTTGTGCTTGCATGGATCGTGAAGGATACTGCACGCGGTCTCGACAACGCATCCTATGTTGTTTACTCTGTCTATGATGCTGCAGCACAGACCTGGTCTGAGCCGGTCAGCGTCGATGACAACACCAATGCAGATACCGCTCCGGTGCTCTATGCAGGTGCAGACGGCATCCGTATCGTGTATCAGGAATCCGGCAAGTCCTATGAAGCTGACGAACATCCGACTCTCGATGAGTATGCAAAGCAGCTGACCTTCAAGACCGCGAAGTTCGATGCAGCTTCCGGCAAATTCGCTGATTTCCGTACCCTGAATGTCAATGAGGCAGGCGGCTTCGCATCTGCACCGGCATTCGCACAGGCTGCGGACGGCACAACCTACCTCGTCTGGAAGACCAATGCAAACGGCCTGCTGTTCGGTACGGATTCGTCCAATGCGATCATGTACGCAGCAGAAACCGAAGAAGGCTTCGGCGAACCGGCTGCTTTGGCAGAAAATCTCCCGGCAATCATCTCCCTGAGCTGCGGCACAGACGCAAACGGCGCACCGATTTGTGCATACGTGACCGATGCAGACAACAGCATCGCTGATCCGTCTGACCGTACACTCAATGTGGCAGCACTGAACGGTACACCGGCAGTTCTGGCAACAGGCGTTGTCGCTGCACCGAAGTTCACCGCAATCCCCGGCAAGGACGCTTCCGGTCTGGTCTGGTTCCAGGACGGCAAGCTGTTCGCATCGACCGATCTCAGGAACGCTGAGGAAATCTTCGACGGCACGGAAGCCGGCCTGACTGAGCGTTATGAGATCGCAGGCGACAAGATTCTCTTCCTGCATTCTGTCAGCGACGGCGCTGCACTGTTCAGCGTCCAGTATGATGCAGAGGCAGGCAACTTCACCGCACCGGTCGTTCTCGAATCCGGCGAAGGCATTTACTACGAGCATCTGGCTGCAGCAAAGCTCGGCGACGATACGCTCTACGCAATGTCCCGCTCTACAGTCGAGATGACACCGGATGACATCATCCGCAGCACAGAGCTGACCGGCGGCATTCTGAAGGATACGCAGGACATCAGCATTGCAGATGTTCAGTTCTCCCGCAAGCAGGCTGCTGCAGGCAAGGCTCTGCCGATCACCGTGACTGTCCGCAACGACGGCACGACTGCAGCTGACAAGCTGACCCTGAAGGTTCTCGATGCTTCCGGCAAGGAGATCGCTTCCGCAGACGCAGAGGCAGCACTTGCATCCGGCGCATCCGAGGATGTGACATTTGAGCCGGTGCTCCCGGCAGATCTGGCAGCAGCAAAGTATACCGTTGCAGTCAGCGCCGCTGAGCAGGACAGAACACCTGACAACAACTGCGCAGAAATCGACCTTTCCCTGACAGACATTTCCATTCAGACAGATATCGAGTACCTCGGCAAATCCTCTCTGGTCTCGATCTTTGCACAGAATGACAGTAATGTTCCGACAAGAGCTTACGTGCATATCAAGCCGAACGCAGCAGAGGAGGAAACTCTGATGCTGGTCTCCGATGAGATCGCACCGCATACCTCCGCATTCTGGCAGATCGACGCCAAGGAAATGCTCGGCGACATCTACCACGGATTCGTTACGATTTCGGCAGAATCCGATGCACAGGATTGCGACAGCTCCAATAACTCTGTTGTGATGGTACTGACCAAGACAGGCTTTGATCCGGCAGCATCCGGTGATATCGACTTTGACGGCGCCGTTACACTGAAGGACGCACGGCTTGCTCTGAAGGGTTATACCTATCAGATGGTACAGCTGGATGACATCGGTCTGACACCGACCCAGCAGCGCGCCGCTGACTTTAACCACAACGGAAAGATCGACCTTCGTGAGACCCACACGATCCTGAAGTACTATGTCTATGTCTTTACTGAGGTCTTCACTGGCACAATGGACGAGTTCCTTGCTCAGGAAGCGCAGGAAGCGAATAAAGACGGAGGTGCAGAAGCATGAATCCGAAAAAATCCAAACCCGTCTGCAGGATGCAGCGGTTTGCGGCAGCACTGACTGCTGCCGCAATGACCGCGGCTGCAGTCCAGTCCACGGCGGCTGAGACGATTTACCGCGTCGATGCCGGATATACCGTGCCGGATGTACAGCGGGCCTTTTCCGCAGCAGAGCCGGAGCTTTCCGTCGCTGCCGTGACCACAACCGCACCGATCGTGACAACCGCCAAAGCGGCGGCTGTCACGACCGCAAAGCCGGCTGCTACGACCGCAAAGCCGGCTGCTACGACCGCGAAGCCGGCCGCTACGACCGCGAAACCGGCCGCTACGACCGCAAAGCCGGCCGCTACGACCGCAAAGCCGGCTGCTACGACTGCAAAGCCGGCCGCTACGACCGCGAAACCGGCCGCTACGACCGCGAAACCGGCCGCTACGACCTCAAAGCCGACCGCTACGACCGCGAAGCCGGCCGCTACGACCGCGAAGCCGGCCGCTACGACCGCGAAGGTGACCGGTACAACCGCGAAGGTGACCGGTACGACCGCGAAGGTGACCGGTACAACCGCGAAGGCAACCGGTACAACCGCGAAGGCAACCGGTACGACTGCGAAGGTGACCGGTACAACCGCGAAGGCAACCGGTACGACTGCAAAGGCAACCACGACTGCAAAAACAACGGTGACCAGTGTCACGACAACAACAGCAGTGACAACTACGGCACCGGAAATCGTATACTATACCGACAGCGAGACCGGCATAATCTACACGCTGGAAAACGGCGGAGCAACCGTTGTGCACTGGCAGGCAAACCCTTATGATGTTGTGATTCCGGATACACTCGGCGGCTGCCCGGTTGTCTCCATTCGGAGCAGTGCATTTGACAGCGTCCGCTATACGATGAAGAGCGTGAAATTACCGGCAGCGATGCAGGTGATTTCAGACAGCTGCTTTTCTTACTGCTATCAGCTGGAGGAGATCATCTTCCCGGAGGATCTGAAGTCCATCGGCTCCTCTGCATTCCAGGGATGCAACTCGCTGAAGTCTGTTACGCTTCCGGAAAGCCTTGTCAGCATTTCCTCAAATGCGTTTTCCAACTGTGTGAAGCTCACAGAGGTCACGCTGCCGGAGACCCTTGTGTCAATCGGTTCCTATTGCTTTTCTTACTGCTATCAGCTTGAGCGCATCATTCTGCCGAAGGGGCTGAAAAATATCAGTGAGAGCGTATTTTACAACTGCAGATCTCTGAAAGAGATTGAAATTCCGGGCGAACTGCTTTCTGTCGGAAGCAACACGTTCAATGGCTGTGCTTCGCTGAAGAAGGTTCAGTTCTCGGAAGGAACTTTGCACATCGGTACAAATGCATTCCAGGAATGCGTTTCTCTGGAGGAGATCACGCTTCCGGATTCGATGCAGTGCGTTGATTCCTATGCGTTTGAATACTGCAGAAGTTTGAAAACCGTGAAGGCATCTCATGCGCGCACGAATATCTATGCGTATGCATTCTACTCCTGCCCGATGCTGGAAACGGTTGCACTCGGTGACGGCGCAAACGGTGAGAATCTGTGCGAAATCAAGGAACGGGCATTCTACGAATGCGCGTCTCTGAAAAATGTACAGCTGCCTGCCTGCTATGCGGCTATGGGCGCATATGTGTTCTACAACTGCACCAGTCTGGAAGAGATCACGCTGCCGGAAGGCCTGAACGCGATCGGCAATAGCTTCTTTGATTCGTGCAAAAACCTGAAGCAGGTGACATTCTCTGACGGTCTGGTCGGACTCGGCACTTCGGTTTTCCGCAACTGCAGAAAGCTGAAGGCCGTTGAGTTCCCGAAATCGCTGGTTTCGATTCCGGATTCTGCTTTTGAGGATTGTTCCTATCTCGAATCTGTGACGGCAGAGGGCGCATGCGCGGTCGGCTCAAGAGCATTTGAGGACTGCAGCAAACTGAAATCCGTGAAGCTCTCTCCGGAGCTGACAAGCATCGGCAGTGAAGCGTTCAGATATTGTTCGGCACTGACGGAGCTTTCTGAGTTCCCGAAGCTGGAGGAGATCGGTATAAGTGCATTTCTCGGCTGCCGCTCGCTGACCTCGTTCACGCTGCCGGATACCGTCACGGAGCTTCCCCATAATGTATTCAGCAGCTGTTCCAAGCTGAGCGGTTTGAAGCTCCCTGAAACGCTGACTAAAATCGGCGTCTGCGCATTCAATGAGTGCTCGGAACTGGAGCTGGATGCGATTCCGGATTCGGTGACGTCGATCGGTTCCAATGCATTCAACGGAATCCGCAGCCTTCGCCATGTGAAGCTGAGCCCGGATGTGACGTATGACAGCAGTGCGTTCGCCGGCGTGAACACGCTGTTCTCACTGCATATCCCGGCCGGCCAGCAGCTTTCATACGGCATGTTCAGCAACTGCCGGTACCTGCGCTATGTGACCTTTGATGATGACATTTCCAAGTATGAGCTCCCGAACGCGCTGTTCAGCGGCTGTTCCAGACTCAAGCAGGTCAGCTATCACGGTCAGTGGACGAAGATGCCGGAATACTTCTTCAGGGACTGCTCGGAGCTGGAATTCGACATTCCGAAGGAGATGCGTATTTTCGGTGATTATGCCTTCGCAAACTGCAAGCTGCTTTCGGGTGAACTGAATCTGCCGGAGAATGTTGTCGTCAACCGTTATGCATTCGGCGGCTGCAGCAGCATCAAGAAGATCAACTTTGCCGGAACAGCCCGCACAGCGACGCTGAGTGAGAGCTGCTTCTCCGGTACCGGCATTGAAGAAATCGCGCTGCCGGAAAACGCAACTGCGATTGCGAATTCGATGTTCCAGGGATGCGCATCGCTGAAAACAGCTGTGATCCCGCCGACTGTTACAAGCATCGGCGAAAATGCATTCAGCGGATGCGGTGCGCTGGAAAGTGTTGAGATTCCGGCAAGTGTTACCTATATCGGCCAAAATGCATTCAGCAGTGAAAAGGCACTGAAAAACCTGACGTTTGCAGATGACAGCCAGCTCCGGACGGTCATGGACTATGCATTCAGATACTGCGAGGCGCTGGAGGAGCTTGACCTGACCAATGTGTCGGCCTCCTTTGGTTCTTATGTGTTCGGGGGCTGCAAGTCACTGAAAAACATCAAGCTGCCGAAGAAAATGACGCTGCTGCCGAACAGTATTTTCTCCAACTGCACCGCTCTGGAAGAAATTGAGCTTCCGGAAAGTCTCCGTGAGCTGGGTTCACAGGCTTTCAGTGGTGCTGCTGCGCTGAAGAGCATTCAGCTTCCGGAGCATCTGAACCGGATTGATGCGAGATGCTTTGAAGGCTGTGAATCGCTGGAGACGATTACGTTCCCGGAATCCCTGCATATTATTGCTAACGATGCGTTTTCCGGCTGCACAAAGCTGAATCATGTCAAGATCGGCCCGGCTGTTTCGTATCTGGGCAGCGGCGTGTTCAGCGAGTGCACGGCTCTGAACGATATCACCCTGCCGACCTCGATGAGTGTAGTTCCGGACATGCTCTTCAAGGGCTGCACCGCGCTGAAAAGCATTGTTCTTCCGGAAACGCTCACGTCAATCGGCAGCGAGGCATTTATGAATTCCGGTATTCAGAAGATCGAGATTCCGGATTCGGTCACGACGATCAATTACCAGGCGTTTGAAGGCTGTGAGGCACTGACCGAAGTCAAGCTGCCGCAGGGACTTGTCAATCTGTATTTCCGCGCATTCTTCGGGTGCAAGGCACTAAAGAGCCTGACGCTTCCGGATGATGTACAGTACATCAGCAGACAGTGCTTTGAAGAAAGCGGTATTCAGTCGCTGGCACTGCCGGCCAATATCTGCACGCTTGAGGAGAACACCTTTGCAAAGAACATCAAGCTGACTGCGCCGAAGGATTCCGTTACGGCGGAAACGCTGACGGAGAATAAGATCAGCTTCACGGAGACCGCTCCGGTTACGCAGATTACGACAACCGGTACAACCGGCACCGGCACGACCGAGACGACCACCGTCACGACGACAACGGTTGTGACAACAACGCAATACGATGAGAATACGCTGGTGGATAAGTCGAGCGGTGTGATCTTCCGGTATTATCTGAACAGCAATTATCTGACGGTGATCGGCTGTGACAAAGAGAAGGAAGAAATCGTCGTTCCGCAGACCTATAACGGCAGGAACGTAACCAGTGTGGATTCTTATGCATTCCGCGGTATCACGGCAAAATCCGTTTCGCTCCCGCAGACGATTACATCTCTGAACTCCGGAATGTTTATGGATGCGAAGAATCTTGAAAAGGTTACCTTCAGTTCGGCCATTACCTATATTCCGGACAAATGCTTCTCCGGCTGTGAATCTCTGGTTTCGGTTCCGACTGAAAGCATCACAAGCATCAACTCGTATGCCTTTGAGAACTGCAAGTCTCTGGATATCGGTGTGTGGCCTGCGCTGGATTATATCAGCAACGGCGCTTTCATGGGCTGTGAATCGCTGACCTCGTTCAAGTTCTCGCCGCGGCTCACATACATCAACTCTTATTGCTTCATGGGCTGCAAGTCCCTGAAGAATATTGAACTGCCGTATTCGCTGGACTATATCAGTGACAGCGCATTCTGTGACTGCACCGCGCTGGAGAAGATTGCAATTCCGGATACGTGCAGAAACATCTATTCGGCTGCCTTCCGCGGCTGCACCTCGCTCAAGGAGGTCAAGCTGCCGCGTCAGCTTTCGTACATCACCTATGAAACATTCGGTGACTGCACCGCGTTGAAGGAAATCACAATCCCGAAGGGCGTGGAGAATCTTTACAGCGGCATCTTCCGCGGCTGTACCGCACTGGAAAAGGTTTACATTGAGAATGAGGAACGCTTCTACCTCAATGAGGATGTATTCACTGACTGCCCGTCTCTGAAATACGTCAAGTGCCCTGCACAGTATTTCTATACAAGTGAATACTGTGTCGGCTATGTGCGTGACGAGAACGGCAATCGTGTCCCCGGAAAGAACAAGGTTCTGATGGAATGCTATCCGAACTATTATTCCAACCGGATGATCAAGGCCGGTGTTGTAACGTATAAGCCGATCGGTATTGACTACCATGTGGATGAGGCAACGGATACTGTTTGCGTCGATTATATCCACAGTCCGGAATTCTACTCTGAAAACAGTGTTTATGTGCCGGCAGAGATCGAGGGCAAGCCTGTTATGACACTTGGCAGCGGCAAGCCGGTTATGGCAGGGGACTGCCTCTACTCGTATGTTTATATTCCGTCTACGCTGAAGTACATCGGCGACTATGCGTTTATGAACTGCGAGAAATTCAGCAGCCTGAATTACACGGATGAGATGAATCTCGAATCCATCGGTCTGCAGGCGTTCTACGGAACAGCTGCTCAGAAGAGCGCAGAATCAAGTCATTCGTCTCTGACGTTCGGCAAGATCTTCTACCGCTGCTTCTCTGCGGAAGAAACCTTCAAGGTTTCGGATTACTACACCACGATCGCTGCGGATGCATTTGCACACAACAGCAGCATCAAAACGGTTGAGATTCCGGAGAATGTTCTTGTGATCGGCGACGGCGCGTTCTATGACTGCGCATCGCTGGAGCAGGTTACCGTTTCGGATACTGTCACTGCACTCGGCAGCGGCGCATTCGTCAACTGCGTACAGCTGAAGGATGTCGCGCTCGGCAGCGGCCTGGCAGAGTTCGGAAGCGACCTGTTCGTCGGCTGCGACGCGCTGAAAACCGTAACCGCACCGGAAGGCTCCAAGGCAGCCGAATGGTGCAGCAAAAACGGCTTCGGCAAATCGTCCACATAATCCCGCATAACGGCAAACGCCGGAATCCCGCATGGGATTCCGGCGTTTCAGTTTGTTGATAAAGCGGTATCTCCGATGGATTGATAATGGGGCGCTGCGTGATCCGTTCATCGAAGATACCTCTGAAATACCGACAGCCCGGATACGGTCAAAAACCGTATCCGGGCTGTGCTGTTTGATCGTGAGCTGCATTCAGCGGACAATATGTCTGCCCCAGCGCAGCCAGAGCTTCTGCATCCGGCCTGCATTCTGATAGAGTGCATCCGCCATCTGCAGTGCTGTCTGAGAGATGACCTTTGCATCTGCTGCAGAAACACCGTTCCGGCTGAACACCGCGGCCTGCTGAATCGCAATCGCCTTGGTAATCTTTCCGGCCGGGAGCAGCTTGCAGGCTTCCTCAGCCTTTTCGGCAAAGCGTTCATGCGAAAGATTATTCTGTGTCACACCCTGCATCCGCAGAAGCTGCATCAGGAACTGATAGGCTTCATGCGAGACCTCGTTCGGCTTCCGGCTGTTCAGCGCCCTGTTCCGGCGGGAGACAACCTTGCAGTGGAATCTGTAATAAACTGTCACAATCGCCGCGATCAGCAGCAGAACACCAAGCGTGCGCAGAATGATGCGGACAGCCTTTTTGGAAAGCAGCGGTTTGCTGCCGGGTGTACCGGGGGTATTGTCCGATGTCGTTGTGACCGGCGCATGCGTCGTTGTCGTCTGCGTAACGGTTTCGGGAACCTCCTCCGTGACTGTTTCCGCCGGCTGTTCCGGCGTTCCGGAATACGAATGCCAGATGCTCTGCACGGTCTCCGTGAATTCAAACGGATACCATCCGTAGCCGTCAATATAGATCTCTGCCCATGCATGTGCCTGATGATCCGGCACATCAATCTCATAGCTATCCGCCTGTCTGCCGGCGGCAAAATTGTTTTCCGTCATGACATAGCCCTGACAGTAACGTGCGGGGATGCCGCACATCCGGCAGAGCAGAACCGCTGCGGACGCATAATGCGCGCAGAAGCCCTTGTGGCTCGTCGTCAGGAAGTATTCGACAAAATCCTCGTTCTTCGGCTGCAGACCGGGATGGATTGTGTACTCTGCACGGTTCCAGATATAGTCCCGGATTGCGGTGAGCTTTTCTTCCAGAGGCTGGGAGCTGTCCGGCTGATACGGTGCAAACGCATCGTGAATCCGCCCGATCGCTTCGGTCTCCGGCAGCATCAGATAGGTGTCGCGCACGAACTGCTCGTACTCGGAGACGACCGGGTCAGACGACGGTGCGGAAGTCGAATCCATGTAATCCCACGGCGGAATCGCATCGGTCAGAATCCAGAAGTCATATTCCTTGGTACTCTTGAGCTGTGTTTCAATGTCATAGCGGTATTTCGTCCCCTTTGGGAACAGCGCCTCATAGGGCACATAATTCATGACCTCGTTTGAGACGGCCTTGATACTGCAGGATGCACCGAGCAAACTGCCGTCATCAAGCCGCATCTGATCGAAATGATCGGAATGCTGCACGGTCTGCGGCATCCGGTTTTCATCGGTCAGATCGGAAAAAAG
Source organism: Oscillospiraceae bacterium (assembly GCA_017427265.1). Classification (GTDB taxonomy): domain Bacteria; phylum Bacillota; class Clostridia; order Oscillospirales; family Ruminococcaceae; genus Firm-04. The sequence goes on from JAFRTG010000021.1 coordinate 66,714, forward strand.
CCTCTGATTCCGCCGGTAGATGCCGGTCGGGATGGCCCAGCCTTTGCCGGTATATTCCGACCGGATCAGGCCGCGCATGTAGTAATCCTTCTCCCGTGCCGTCGATTTGACGGATGCATGGAAGATTGTCCGGCCGTCAAAGCTCAGATCGCCGTTCTGCAGCAGATCCAGTTCATCCGTCACGATATTCGCGCCGATATTGGACGGAATTTTTTGCAGCAATCCGGTCACATCCCGGAACGTCATCTTCTTAAACGACTCAACCATGTTGATGCGGAAGGTATCGAGCTTTTCCGGCCGCTTATGCTTTGCGCCGATACACATTACGGTACCGGCCAGCAGTGCCGAAATCAGCAGCAGAACCGCCGCGCCGTTTTCATGCGTTGTGAACAGCTGCTCTGTTTCATTGAGGAACGCCTGCTGGAGCGAGGCGGATGCGCCCTGATTTTTCATGCTCCGCCGCGTCGGCTTCCGGCGTGCGATTGCCAGTGTGCCGAGCCAGAACAGAATCATCAGAAAGACCGGTATGCTGCGCGTTTCCAGACCGAAGTACAGGCCGCATTCCAGAAACGGGAATGTGACGAAGAACCGGATCCAGAAGCCGCTCTTGCTGGACTGCGCATGTGTCATCAGCACATCGGAATATTCCAGCAGCGCAACCAGTGCAATCACAATCAGGATGAAAACGAACTGCACGCATTTGGCCTCTGTCCATAGAGAGGGCAGATTGATCTCCTGCACGGTAAAGGTCGTTTTCATGAGGATTTTCTGCCGCATAACCTGATAGATCACGCCGGCACCGACCACGGCCTCTTCCCGGAACCGCAGCAGCAGCAGCGGAATCGAAGCAAACGCAGCGAGGATGCAGCCGAAGCCGATCTTCGGAGATGCTACACGGATCAGCCGCATCACAGACGTCAGCGCAATGGTAAACAGAATGAGCTGCTTCAGCTGAATCTCAAAGGAGAAAAAGCCCTGCAGGCACCAGACGGTTCCGATGCTGCCGCAGAGAGTAATCAGAAACCGGACAAAGCGTTCGGGAAAGGCACGCTGGTGCTGAACGGTCATTGTGATGCCGTCATGCATCAGCAGTTCCTTCGGACGGGCACGCCGTTCGGTTGCGGAAGGATTGCGGATCACGCTTCATCCCCTCCTTCCGCGGTCACCTGCTCGACGGCAGGTGCAAAATGCACGGCAGTCTGCTCCGGATTCAGATGCATCACAGGCACCACGCGGAACGGCTGCGAAAGGTCATCATCCAGATGAATCTCCCCGGATGAGACCGCGGTAAAAACGGTGAAACGCTCCGGACAGGGCGCTGCGCACAGCACTTCTGTCAGCGCATCGTCGAGCTGCGGCGTAAAGATCAGAACACGCTCATAATGATGGCTGGTGTCGAGAAAATCCTGCATTGCCTGCAGCATCCGGGCGTGTCCGCTTTCCGGAACCGGCGTTGTTTTGAGGATTTCCCGCAGCCAGAATGCTGCGTCAGCCAGATCGTCATAAAGCTCCGAGACAGCCATGCCGGTCTCGGAGCGGTAGGATGTCATTGCAAAATCTATATCCTGCTCCGGCAGCGCGGTCATGACGGAATACAGCGCGGAAAGTGCTGTATCGACTTGCAGTGCTGCCGCAGGCTGTTCGCCGGAAAGCCGGTAATCCGTCACCAGCAGGCAGCCGGATGAAAGCGGCAGGCTGTATTCCTTGACCATCAGCATATCCAGCTTGGAGCTGAGCTTCCAGTGAATGCGGGAGATCAGATCGCCCTCGCGGTAAACATGCAGGTCAAAGATTTCGGAAGGATCGTCGCCGGCCTTGACCTTGGAATATTCTGCATTGTCCGTTTCTGCGGTCGGAACAGGCGGCCATTCCTCAGGCACCAGCACATCCGAGGACGGCATCACGAGGACACTGTCCTGCAGATTCAGCGGCACCTTCTTTTTGAACAGCCGCAGCGCATCGTACATCACCAGCCCCGTGATGCGAATCTGCATCACGCCGCAGGTCACGGTGTGAAACGAAAGGCGGATGCGCTGACTGTTGCGCGCCAGAATCGGGATTGTCAGCGTCAGCGGCGTCACCTCGCCTGTCATGCTGTTGGTATATTCCAGAGACAGCTGCGCCTCTGAAACGGAGACAAAGCTCCTGTTTGTGATCTGCAGCACCCACTGGAACACGTTTCCTTTGAGGATCGGTTCCTTGCTGTGGCTGAGCTGCATCCGGACCGTCCGCTGCAGCAGCGTCAGACCCAGCCAGATCACCAGCGGAAAGCCGAGTCCGAACAGCAGAAGCTCCAGCGACAGCTTTCCGATATAGAGAATATAGAACAGCACGAGCACGAGAAGCAGAGCCGCATATAACAGCTTTGCACGGGTCATTCCTGATACCTTCTCAGCTTGGGAACGGCAACGCTTCCCATGATCTCCTCGATCAGCTGCTCTGCCGTGATGTTTTCTGTCTTTGCACGGGCATTGAGCAGCATACGGTGTGCAAACGTCTCAACAACGATGACACGGATATCGTCCGGGGTGACATAGTCTCTGCCGCGGACAAGCGCCGTCGCACGGGCTGCTGCACAGAGTGCCAGCGAGCCTCTCGGACTGACACCGAGCTTAATCAGCGGATGATTGCGCGTTGCAGCAGAAATCTCTGCGATATAGCGCAGAATTGCACCGTCCACATAGACCTGAGCAGCGGTTTCCTGCAGAATCTGCAGCTCGGCTCTGGTGAGCACCGGCTCCAGACGCTCCAGCGGATTTTCCGTGCTGCGCGCCTGCATGATCTGCACCTCGCTCTCCAGATCGGGATAGCCCATGTGCAGACGGAGCATGAAGCGGTCCAGCTGCGATTCCGGCAGCATCTGCGTACCGACAGAACCGGTCGGGTTCTGGGTTGCGAGTACGCAGTAGGGGGCGGGCAGCGAATATGTTTTTCCGTCAACAGTCACGGCTGTTTCTTCCATCAGCTGCAGCAGTGCGGACTGTGTTTTCGGAGATGTACGGTTGATCTCATCCGCCAGCAGCAGGTTGCAGAAGGCCGCACCCTTCTGGAATTCCATTTTGCCGGTGTCCTTCTGATAGACGGAAAAGCCCGTCACATCACTCGGCAGCACATCCGGCGTAAACTGAATCCGGTGATAATCCAGATCCATTGTTTTTGCAAAAGCAAGTGCCAGCGTCGTTTTTCCGACGCCCGGCATATCTTCCAGCAGTACATGTCCCTTGGCAAGCATCGCAAGCAGAACCTTGAGGATAATCATATCCTTTCCGACGACAACGCTCTGCACGGCATGAAGAATCTGCTGTGCATAGTTCGATGCTTCCTTGGCAGAAAACGTCTTGGGCTCGTTCATAATGGAAAACTCCTTCTTCTTTCCGTCACTGAAACAGGTTGACGGTTTCTTTTGTTCGGGCACTGTGTGTATTATATCACATATTTTGTTGATTTGCAACCGTTTTTCCGCCGCTTCGGTCTGCATCTGCGGGTTTTTCCGGCTGCGGGACATTTTTTCCTTTTTTGAAAACGACGATTTCGCTAAATTTTCGGCAGAATGACTGCCTTTTTTTTAAGAGTATATAAACCTTTATGAAGAGTTTATGAAACCATCGGAATTCCTCTTTACTTTGTCTCCGAAACATGGTAAACTGAGAATATAAACGCAAACCAAACAAATTCCCTGCGGCGCTGCACTGCTGCGGGAAACCCAACCGCAGAAAGGAATTGTCTGATATGAAGGAAGCTAAGGAAACCAAGAAAAAAGGGAAAGTCGGAAAGGTAATTCGCTGGATCCTGCTGGGACTGCTGATTCTGCTTGCCGCACTGACGATCTGGAATCAGATCTGCACCGCCATGGAAAAGCGGAAGATCAGCGCACTGAATTACGGCAACTCCACCCTCAATGTGGACGGCAGCTATCTCAATCTTCAGATCGACGGAGACATGAATGAGCAGACCATCGTGCTGCTGCCGGGTCTCGGCGCCGCATACCCGATTCTGGAATTCCGTCCGCTGGCGGAAGCGCTTTCGGATACCTACCGCGTCGTCACGGTTGAACCGCTCGGCTACGGCCTTTCGGATACAGCTGATTCGCCCCGCACCGTCAATGCGGTCGTTGCGGAGCTGCACAGCTGCATGGAAACCCTCGGCTATTCTGACTACTATCTGATGGCGCATTCATTCGGCGGTATTTATTCCCTCGCATGGGCAAATCAGTTCCCGGATGAAGTAGACGGCTTCATCGGCATTGACCCTTCTGTTCCGAAGCAGATCGACTGCAATCCGTTCCCGATCAACACCATGACGCTGAACTCGATCCTGACGGGCGTTGACCGGTTCATCACATTCACCGGCATCAAGCGTCTGACGAGCATCGGCAATCCGAGAAACGCCGTGCAGCTGGATATGAGCTATCCGTATACGGATGCCGATCTGGAGGCAGCCCGGATGATGGTGCTTGACCGCGCCTACAACAAGAGCTCTCTCAATGAGTCAAGAGGCTTGAAAAACGCACTGCTCTCGACCCGTGAGATGACCTTCCCGGCTGATGTTCCCGTGCTGAACTTCGTCTGCACATCCAACTGCGAGATGATGCCCGAATGGGAGCCGATGCACCACGACATCATCACCGAGACCGAATACAGCGAAGTCGTCAAGCTGGAAGGTCAGCATTATCTGCACCTTGACAACAAGCAGAACATCGTTGACAAGGTCAAGGAGTGGATTCCGACTGTGCCCGCCAAGGGCGGCAGTGCGGAAGATGTATTTGATGAACACGAGGACTGAACACAAGCCGCATATAGAAGATTTGCCCCTGAGCGTTTCAAATCGCTCAGGGGCATTGTGGTTTATTCGCTTTCTGTCGCTAGTCAGAATTCAGCCGTCCGGTTTCTGTATATAGATCAAATGCGCCGGTAAGCGGATTGCTCACCGGCGCATCTTGTATGATTCGGTTTACTTGCGGTAGATCATATCGCTGCGGTCCGGACCGGTCGAAATCATCGTGATCGGGCAGTCGATCAGCTTTTCGATGTAAGTGACATAGTCCTTGGCTGCCTGCGGGAGCTGATCCCATTCGGTAATGCCCTTGATATCGCACTTCCAGCCCGGCACCTTCTCGTAGACCGGTGTTGCACGGTCGAGACGGTCGCCGCTCGGGAACTCTGTTGTCCGGACGCCGTCAACCTCATAGGCGACACAGACCGGAATCTCATCGAGATAGCCCAGCACGTCAATCAGCGAGAGGGCGACATCGGTTGTGCCCTGCACCGCAACGCCGTACTTGGTTGCGACTGCGTCGAACCAGCCCATTCTGCGCGGACGGCCGGTCGTTGCACCGAACTCGCCGTCGCTACCGCCCTTTCTGCGGAGCACATCGGCCTCATCACCGAAGATTTCCGTCGTGAACGGGCCTGCACCCACGCAGGAGGAATATGCCTTGACAACCGTGATGACACGCTGAATTGCGTGCGGCGGCAGGCAGGCACCGACTGCGCCGTAACCGGCCAGCGTCGAGGAAGAAGTCGTCATCGGATAGATGCCGTGTGTCAGGTCGCGCAGTGCGCCGAGCTGACCTTCCAGCAGAATGTTCTTGCCGTTCTTGACTGCATCCTGCATGAGCTCTGCCATGTTGCAGAGATACGGCTTGACAAACTCGCCGACCTCCTGCAGATATGCAAGGATTTCCTTCGGATCCAGCGGCTCTGCATCCGGGTAAAGACCTGCGATCGTTGCATTCTTGATGATGCAGACGCGCTCGACCTTCTCGGCCAGATTCTTGTTATAGAGCTCTGCAAGCTGGAAGCCGATCTTCATAGCCTTGTCCGCATAGTGCGGTGCAATGCCGGACTGGGTGGAGCCGAAGCTGTTCTTGCCCAGACGCTTCTCCTCCAGCTTGTCAAACAGAATATGATACGGCATGACCAGCTGTGCGCGGTCGGAAATACGGACATTCGGCGTCGGAACATTGTGCTCCTTCAGCATTTCCAGTTCCTTGCGGAAGGCATCCGCATTGAATGCAGCACCGGCACCGATGATATTGACCGTGCCGTCCTGGAATACGCCGGACGGGAGAATATGCAGCGCATATTTTCCGTACTGGTTGATAATGGTATGTCCGGCATTCGCGCCGCCCTGAAAACGGATGACATAATCCGCATCTGCTGCAAAGACATCGGTCAGCTTGCCTTTGCCTTCATCGCCCCAGTTTCCGCCAACAATTGCAGTAATCATGATTCTGCTCGTTCCTTTCGATTGAAAAAAGTCGGATGTTTTTACGGGGTCGGCACAATGAACGTGCCGAAATTTCCCTCATATATCATATCACAAAATCCCCGTTCTGTCAAGGTCGGCAGTGCCGACAGCCATTTTCCGCAGGGGACATTTTGCGAAGTACGCCCAATTTGCGAAGCTCACGGCGCTGACGCGCCTTTTTATCGGTTTATTCACTCAAATAATCAGGCAGTGCCGATCCCGTTTCCCTGCGGGTTTTCACGGGATTTGAAAATGCAGGATCAGAGTCCGAGGAATGCCTTTGCGTTTTCAGAAAAAATCTTTTTGTAGTCCTCAAACGTAAAGCCCAGCGAGAGCAGCCGCTCAGCCTCGGCCTTCGGATCCCACATCGGGAAGTCCGAACCGAATATGCAGTTTTCGACACCGTAATGCCGGATCAGACGCACAGCACGCTCCGGTGACATCAGGCAGACCGCGCTGCTCGTGTCATAGCGAACATTCTCATGCGCTTTGAGCACGGCTTCCGCCTCATCCCACGCAGCAAAGCCGCCCAGATGCGAAGCCAGCACCTTGAGCTTCGGGAAGTCTTTCAGCACCTTTGCAAGCATCCGCGGATGCGAATAATCATGCCGGTAGTCGCCCATGTGCACCAGAACCGGCAGCCGGCCTTCGATCGCCTCAAAGATGCGGTAGGATGCCGGGCTGTCCAGCGCAGTTTTCTGAAAATCCGAATGCAGCTTGATGCCCTTCAGCCCCATGCTGATGATGCGGTCCACCTCGCCGGGAATATCCTCATAGTCGCCGTGCATCGCGGCAAAGCCGATCATCTCCGGATGCTGTGCGCATTCGCCGCTGATAAAGTCGTTGATCGAAACGACCTGCTTCGGCGTGGTCGCAACCGAGCAGACCAGCATCCGCGCTGTATGGATCTGCTGTTCCGCAGCGAGAAGCCGTTCTGTCTCACCGATGGAATAATGCATGGTGATATCGTAGAATTTGCCGATGGATTCGGTTGCCTTCTCACTGATCTTGTGCGGGAAGATATGCGCATGCATATCGTAGATTTCAAAATCCTGCGGGGTAAAATGTTCCATTGGATACAATGCTTCCTTTCATTTTTCGCAGCATCCGCTGCAGATTTCTTCAGGGGCGGAGATACCGGCTCAGCAGCTCGGAATAGGCCAGCAGCAGCATCACTGCTTCTGCCGCATAAACGCAGGCGCTGCGGATGATCCGCACCCGTGCTTTTCCTTCCGGAACCAGCTGTTTCAGCGGAAACAGTCCGGCAGCGGAAACTGCGATCACAAACCAGTTTGTCCGGAGCAGATAACCCGTCTGATCGCTGAACGGAATCCCGTCAATACCAAGCAGCGCACCGTAGCACGCCACGCCGTCAAAAATAGAGCGGCTGCCGAGCATTCCCATGCCGAGCAGAATGACAACAGCCGTCAGCAGTCTGCGCCCGGCAGCGGGAAAGCTGCGCGGCAGAATTCTGCGTTTCCGGTATTTTTCCGCCGTCAGCAGCAGCGCCGTCCCGGCACCCCAGAGCAGGCCGCAGCCGCCGCGCCCGAACAGCAGCCCGATTCCGCCGAACAGCAGTGCTGTCCGTGCAAAAAAGCCGGCAGCATCCTGCGCAGACTGCGGCGGCAGAAGCACACGCTTCACCCAGTCGTGCATCGGCACAAGAAATCGTGCCCAGAACTGCCGCACCGAGCCTGCCGTCACCGGGCTGTCAAAGCTGTCCGGCAGATCATAGCCGAGCATTTTTGCTAGTCCCTGCCCGATCTGCGCGGTACCCTTCAGCCGATAATACAGCATCAGATAAAAGACCGCCATCAGTGCCAGTGCGTCCAGAACGGTCCGGACGCTGCCGCCCGATGCGATCTGCCCGTGCAGCTGCGCAAGCGGCAGCGAAAGGCAGATCAACTGAAACAGCCCGCGGATACAGAGCGATGCGCCCTGTCCGATCTTTTCTGCGGTGACAGCACGGTTTTCACGGATCTGTTCGGATTCCGGAAAGCTGAGTACCGGCCCGCAGGGCAGTCTGGTCAGATCAAACGAATAGCACAGGAAAGCATGAAGCGGCGGGATTTTCAGCCGGTTATTGGCATGTTCTGACATGCATTCCACGCTCTGCAGCGCACAGATCAGCAGCGGCAGCATCTGCATTCCGCCGATCTGCATCCGGCAGATCAGCAGCAGAACCGCCTGTATTGCAATGCCCGCATAGAGCCAGAGCTCTGCGCGCCGGTGATGGCCGCCTTCCTTCCGCGGGGACAGCCGGATCTGCAGCCATGCGCAGCCCGCGGATGCAAGCATCAGCAGCAGTGCCGTACAGCCGCCGGCTACCCAGACGTAAAACAGTCCGCCGAAGGCCAGTGCATCCCGCTTCCATTTTTCGCCGGAAAACGCTGTCAGCAGTGCGAAAGCGGGCAGCAGATAACAAATCACGGGAAAAGAGGCGAAGTTCACGGCGTCACCTCCTCCGCATATTCCGGCAGATACCGCCTAAGCAGCTCCGGCAGACCTGCGGCATCGGTCATGGTACAGAGCACCTCGCAGAGCCCCTTGACCGACAGATGCATCGGCAGCTGCATCGCTTTGAGCAGTGCCATACGCAGTGCAGAGCAGTCCGGCGCACCCGTCAGCCCGTAGGCATAGAGCACAGCCGGCGTGATATCGGCAGGACGCGCCGGGGGCTGTTCGTCAAAGACGCCTGCGCGTTCCAGCGCAAACAGCAGCGTTTCATTGTCAATGCCCTCCACGCCGAGCAGGCCTTCCGCAGAGGGCGCAGACTTTCTTCGCTCCTTGCCGTGAATGCCGGGAATATACACATGATAAACCTTGCCGGAATGGATTGCGCCTTTCAGATAGCCGCGGATCTGAAAGCCTGCCGCATCTGCATCCGTCAGGATGACAACGCCGGTCGTTTCGGCGTAATGCCGGATCAGCGCAAGCTGCGCATCGTTCCGGTAGATCTGAAAGCCGCCCGTCACGATGATGACCGCATCGACAACGGATTCCAGCCGGATCTTGTCATATTTTCCTTCCACAACGATCGCCGGCACGATCTTCGGCCGCGTGGTCATCCTGTGTCCCCCGTTCCGTCGCGTCTGACGCGCAGCATCCGGACGATTGCCTGCTCCAGCAGCAGCCGCGGCGCAGTGCGGCTGGATTTGCAGCTTTTATCGGTTTCCCGCAGAATCCGGATGCAGGTGCGCAGCTGCGGAACCGTCATGGAGCCGCAGTCCCGCATCGCGTTCCGGACGGCAAATTCGCGGTTTTTCGGATAGCCGAAATCCGACGCGATGACCTCCGCCTGCTTTGCGGCGCCCTGTCCGAGCTTTGCGCGGTAAAGATCGGTGAAGGTCGTGCTGAGAATCGTCAGCAGACCGAGAATCGTTCCCGTGTCCTCCGATTTCGCAGTCAGCGCTTCCAGCAGCCGGAAGGCTGCCGTTCCGTTGCCGCCCGTGACGGCTCTTGCCAGCCGGAATGCATCGGCATCCGGGAGCGCCGCCGTCAGTGCATCGAGCATATCGGTCGTAATCGGCGTGCCGTCCGCGCAGGCCAGCAGCTTATCAAGCTCCGTCTGAATCAGCGCTGAATCGCAGAGGCAGCGGTTTGCAAGCGACTCCGCATCTGCCCGGCTGATTTCCGAGCCGTGCCGCGCTGCCCGCTCCTGAATTTGTTTTCCGAGCTGAATCGCGTTTTTCTTCTCGCAAATACAGATGACGCCCTGCTTCTCAAAGAAGGCGGTCAGCTTTTTGAACTTCGGCAGAAAGACCGGTGCGCCGCGCTTGACCTCATAGCAGGGCAGTGCCCGCATTACAATCAGTACGACCGTCCGCGGCGCCGTTTCACTGAAAATCTCCGTCATCCGCTCCATTGCAGCTGCCGGGTGGGCATCCGGGTCAAAATCCGGAATCAGAATCACATTATAGGGCTGAAACATCGGGCTGAACGAGCAGGCATCCGCCAGACGGTCAAGATCAACCGCCTGACCGTCAAACACGGTATCGGACAGCGCGCTGCCGTCGGTCAGCTTTTTCAGGATCCGCTTTTCCAGCTGCGAAACGGCTAGCGTATCCTCTCCGCAGAGAAAGCACAGCTGCGGGATTTTTTCCGCACTGATATCGCGCAGCAGATCCGCTGCAGCCATTCTGGACATCTCCGCATCTCCTTTCTCCGTTCAGGCTCCGTATGCTCAGGCAGGACACACCGCGGCGTATCCGTCCTTTGAAAAGCACAGGAGCAGATTGTTTCCCTGATATTCCTGCGGCGGTTCCGCAGCAATCTGCACTGCGGCGCCGTCCTTTCCGTACCGGATCACCGCAGCATTTCCCGCAATCTGCGGTGCGGTATCGGCCGTGACCGGCAGACCGTTCCATTCTATCCGGAGGCCTGTCTGCGTCTGCTGAATTTCCAGTCCGCCGCAGATGAGCTCCGGTTCGGCGGCAGCTGTCGGCAGCGTTCCGAGCACTTCTGTTCCGGCACGCAGATATTCCGGATGCGGCAGCAGCACGATTCCGCTTTCCGGCCGCGTCAGCTCCGCCTGATACGCCGAAGCCGTGCGGTCGCTTTTCAGCAGCAGCGCATCCACACGGTCAATGCCGTTCTTTTGAAGATATGCGCGCACATACTGCGCATTCCGCGGCGAATCGCTCAGGTCGGCAACAATATTCACACCGTCGGCGGAAATCACAAGCGCCGCGGTTTTCTGTGCGCCGAGCAGCGCAATCCGCAGCTGACGGTTCTGCTGCAGCACTGTCAGCGTACTGGTGAAAATCAGCAGTGCCGCCGAAACGCAGGCACTCAGCAGCAGATGCTTCGGCTGTGTTCTGCGCACAGCCATCATACAGAGCACGGCCGTGCAAATCACAAGCACAACACGGAACGGCTCTGCCGATACAGTCAGATGTGAAAACGGCAGCCGGCCGGCAAGGCCGGTCAGAAAGCGCACGAACCGGCAGAGCATCCCCGCTGCGGGCAGCAGAAATGCAAGGAATCCGCCGGAAAACAGCACTGCAAATCCGAGCATCAGCGCAGCCGTACAGACCGGCAGAATCAGCAGATTGCAGACCGGCCCCAGCAGAGAGGATTCTCCGCAAAGCAGCACCGACGCCGGGAATACCGCCGCCGAAACACAGCAAAGCTGAAAAAATGTCCTTTTCTGTGCACTGCATTTCAGCTCCGCCGTCATATACGGCGCAATCACACCGATGCCGAGCACGCCGGACACCGACAGCCAGAATGAAACCGAGCCGATGATATACGGCGAGACCGCAGTGCACCCGACCGCTGCCAGAGACAGCGCCCGCAGCGGATCGCTGTGCCGCCCGAACAGAACCGCCGAGCGTGCAAGCAGCACCATCACGGCTGCACGGTACACTGCCGGTGACGCATCCACCAGCAGAATAAACAGCAGCATCAGCACGGCCTGCAGCAGAAATGCCAGCCGCGCCGGACATTGCAGCTTCCGCAGCACCCATGCGGCGGCCGTACAGAACAGCACCAGATGCAGACCGGAAACCACCGCAACATGGCCGATGCCGGAACGGTTCAGACCGAGCAGCGTTTCGTCTGACAGTGCAGTCTTATCGCCGAAGAGCATCGCACAGAGCAGTCCGGCATCCTCCGGAGCGAGCGCCGCACGGATCTTCTCTGTCATGCGCTGCCGGTATGCATCGAGCGTCCGCCGCAGCGAAAAGCCCGTGTTTTCTTCTGTTCCGAGCACTTCCGCGTCATAGATGCGCAGATATCTGCCTGCACCCGCCTGCCGTTCTGCGGTGTGATACCGGAAGTCCGGCCGGATGCGCGTCAGCACTGCACGGAGTGTCACGGCATCGCCGATTTGCAGCAGCGGCACATCCGCATCTGCAAACCATTCCGTTTCGCAGCGGTGTCCGGCAAGCTCTGTCAGCAGCAGATAACGTGCACGGTCGCCGTTCCGGATTTCCCGCTCCGTTACGGTTCCGGTACACTGCACCGTCTGTCCGTCGAGCGCAAGCATCGGCTGACGGACTGTTTTGTCATAGAGATTCCAGCGCAGAAGCCCCGGCAGCAAACCTGCTGCAATCAGCAGAACCGGCAGCGCCCGCTTCCGCAGCAAAGCCGCCGCAATGCCTGCCGCAGCAAGCGTAATCAATGCGGCCTGCAGCGGATATCCGAAAAAAGCCGACAGCATCCCGGCGATCCATCCGAGCGTGAACAATTCCACACCGTAGATACAGGCGATGCTGTCGGCTTTCAGCTTGCGCGTTTTTGAAACAGCCGGCGCAGTTTCCGCCCGTACCGTTTCAGTCTGCTTCACACACCCTGATCGGCGGACCAGCCCATTTTCTGACCGGCGATCAGGTGGAAATGCAGATGCGGAACCGTCTGACCTGCATCATCGCCGCAGTTGGTAATGACGCGGAAGCCGGAATCCAGCTTTTCCTGTGCAGCGACCTTGGCAATCGCAGTAAAAATCTTTCCGACGATCTCCGCATTTTCTTCCGTGATTGCAGAAGCACCGGAGATATGCTGCTTCGGGATAAAGAGATAGTGCAGCGGTGCGATCGGATTGATATCCTTGAACGCATAGACATATTCGTCCTCATAGACCTTTGCGCTCGGAATTTCTCCGGCAATGATTTTGCAGAACAGACAATCCATAATCAACTCTCCTTTTCGCCTGTTATCAGATTGCAGGGTATATGATTTCTTCCCGTCTGGCGGGATATTTCAGCCCTTCAGGAACTCTTCGGCAATGCTGCGGAGCATACCGAGTGCCTCATCCGCCTTGGACGCATCGCCGATGCCGCCCATTGCGCTGTCCGGACGTCCGCCGCCCTTGCCGCCGGTCACGGCAGCTGCGCGCTGGATGATCTTGCCGGCATGTGCGCCCTTTTCCACTGCGCTCTTGGAGCAGATGCAGAAGAAATTGCCGCCCGCGCCGCTGACGCCTGCCAGCAGTGCGATGACATCGCTTTCGCGGTCGCGGATCCGGTCACCGAGCGAACGGAGCGTATCCGGCTTCACATCGGTGAGCTTTGCGGAGACGAGCTTGATGCCGTTCAGCTCCTCGGCACCGCTGAACAGATCACTGATCTGGCTGCCGGCGAGCTTCTGGTTCAGCTGCTCGTTTTCGCGTGCGAGTGCGCGTGCTTCATTTGCAACAGCAGCGCATTTTTCCGGCAGCTCCGCAGGATTTGCCAGCTTGAGCGCTTTTGCAGCCTCTGCGAGCGTCTGCTCGGTTTCCTTCATCATGGTCAGAACATTTTCGCCGGTCACGAGCTCAATTCTGCGGACGCCCGCTGCAACGGAGCTCTCCGAGACGATTCTGCACAGACCGATCTGCGCGGTGTTGGAAACATGCGTACCGCCGCAGAATTCGATCGAGCTGTCGCCGGAGCGGACTACGCGGACCACATCGCCGTACTTTTCGCCGAACAGTGCCATTGCACCGATCTTCTTTGCTTCCTCAATCGGCATTTCCTCTGTCGTGACAGGCAGTGCGTTCAGGATTTCCGCATTCAGCAGTGCCTCGGTCTTTTCCAGCTCCTCCTGCGAAAGTCCGGAGAAGTGCGAGAAGTCAAAGCGGCAGCGTTCCGCATTGACCAGCTGGCCGGCCTGATGAACGTGATCGCCGAGCACTGCGCGCAGTGCAGCCTGCAGCAGATGCGCCGCAGTATGATTGCGCATGATCGCCATGCGGCGCTTGCGGTCAACCTTTGCGCTGACGGTATCGCCGACGCGGACAGTACCCATCTCAAGGCTGCCCATGTGCAGGAACTGACCGTCGCCGCCCTTCTGGGTATCGGCAACCGCAAAGACGACCTCTGCGACATTTTCCGCATAGACAGCGATTTCGCCGGTATCACCGACCTGACCGCCGCTTTCTGCATAGAACGGTGTCCGGTCAAGGATCAGCACGCCGTCCTGACCCTCTTCCAGTACATCAACGGCCTGACCGTCCGAGAGAATGGCAAGTACCTTTGCTTCACCCTCGGTGCCGGTATAGCCGGTAAACTCTGTTTTTGCAAGACCCTTCGGCACGGCAGCATCGCCGCCCCACGAGGTCTTGACCTTGGATGCGCGGTCAGCTCTTGCGCGCTGCTTCTGCTCTTCCATGCAGGCGCGGAAGCCTTCCTCGTCCACGGTCATGCCCTGCTCTGCGGCCATTTCGATCGTCAGGTCGATCGGGAAGCCGTAGGTATCGCTGAGCGTAAACACGGTCTTGCCGTCGATCTCGGTCTTGCCCGCTTCCTTCAGAGACTGCATCGTCGCCGTGAGGAGCTCGGTACCGCGGTCGATCGTGCGGGCAAAGCTCTCCTCCTCGTGACGGATAATTCTGGTAATGAGCTCCTGCTTTTCTCTGAGCTCCGGATAAGCGCCGCAGTTCTCGCCGATGACGGTTTCCGCTACTTTATAAAGGAACGGCTCCGTGATGCCGAGCAGTCTGCCGTGACGGGCAGCGCGGCGCAGCAGACGCTTCAGCACATAGCCTCTGCCGTCGTTTGCAGGGGTGATGCCGTCGCCGACCATGAACACCGTCGAACGGATATGATCCGTGATGACACGCAGCGAAACGTCGTTCTTTTCGTTGTCGTGATATGCAATATTGGCAATGCTGCAGATATGCTTCATGATATTCTGCACGGTATCGACCTCAAAGAGGTTGTCCACGCCCTGCATCACACAGGCCAGACGCTCCAGACCCATGCCGGTGTCGATATTCTTGTGCTTCATCTCGGCATAGTTGCCCTTGCCGTCGCTGTCGAACTGCGAGAACACGAGGTTCCAGATTTCGATGACGCGGTCGCAGTCGCTTGCCTGCTCGAAGCTCTCGAACGGGCCGTAGGCCTCGCCGCGGTCAAAATGGATCTCGGAGCAGGGGCCGCAGGGACCGGAGCCGTGCTCCCAGAAGTTATCTGCCTTGCCGAGACGGATGATGCGCTCGTGCGGAATGCCGATCTCCTTTTCCCAGATCTGCTCCGCCTCGTCGTCGCTCTCGAAAATGGTAATCCAGAGTCTGTCAGCCGGAATGGCCAGCGTGCCGGTCAGGAACTCCCATGCCCAGCTGATGGCCTCACGCTTGAAGTATTCGCCGAACGAGAAGTTGCCGAGCATCTCGAAGAATGTGCCGTGGCGGGCGGTTTTGCCGACGCGCTCGATATCCGGCGTGCGGATGCACTTCTGGCAGGTTGTCACGCGGACATTGGGCGGAACTGCCTGTCCGAGGAAAAATTTCTTCAGCGGCGCCATGCCGGAGTTAATCAGCAGCAGCGAGTTGTCACCCTTCGGGATCAGCGATGCGCTGTCCATTCTGGTATGATTCTTGCTTTCAAAAAACGAGAGATACTTCTCGCGCAGTTCATTCAAGCCTGTCCATTCCATCTGTACAGAATTCCTTTCACTTTTCAGATTCGGCAGCTGTGCCGCCGCATAACAATACAGTGTATAGTATACCGCAAAAAGCGTTTTTTGTCAAGCGGGCGGGCAGTGCCCGCACCCAAATCCCTTCGGAGGGCGGCAGCGAAGCTCCCCCAATCAAACAATTTCACGCCGCTGTTCGCGGCTTCTCAGACGTAACTTCTCCCCATGCTAAAGCAATCTGCATGGTTTTGCGAAAACGCTTGCGGCGGGCAGCAGAGCGGAGAGCGTAAGGAAAGAGAAGCAACAAAGAACTGCCGGCCGCAACGCAAAAAGCGCCGCAGTGCTCCGGTTTGGCAGAACACTGCGGCAAAAGAGTGTGTATCTATATCAACTGTTGTTCAACAGCGGATTGCAGTCATGCAGCAGGAGGCGGCGGATTCTTGATCTCCATGAGCCAGCGCTTCATGACAGAAAGGTCTGCCGCGTTGATCCGGTTGTCATTCATCATATCCGCAGCATAGAACTGCTTCTCTGTCAGCTCAGCCTGACAGCCGAGATACTTGGTCAGCAGAACAAGATCTGCGGTCGTCAGTTCGCCGTCGCCGTCGAGATCACCCTTCTGAATCTGAATCTCCTTCACAGAAAGGTCTTCACCGACCGTGAAATACTTGGTTTCGCTGATGGTACCGTCATTATAATCCCATTCTCTTGCGTGACGCAGATTGACCTTCAGAATGCCCGGCTTTACAGGCTTGAACATGAAGATTTCATATTTTGAGCCGCCGCCGACTGCGGGCTCATCGCCGTCAATGTCCGGATTCTGATTCAGGGAGAAGCTGCGCCGTGTAACCGCATCCGCAGCAGCAGAACCGGACAGCTCCGGAATGATGCTGTAGCCGGTCGAAGGATTGGTTCTTCCGCTGCAGATCAGGAAGCCGTTCTTCACGTAAATATAGCCGTTTTCCTTCAGTGCCGTCTCCGCACTGGGATAGCTGTACGGCAGCAAGCCGTGAACATCCGTCTCTTCCGCAACCAGCATATCGCTGACTTCAAAGAACAGCTTATAGAGCTGCTTCTTTGCGCCGGACGCAGTCTTGGGCTTTTTCTGCCAATTCATGTACCAGCTGGTCGGTGTGGAAATATTGTAAGCCCGTACCAGATAGCCGCGGTCTCCGTCCGTATACCGCTTTTCCGAAAGCATCTTCTGCTTTCCGTAACCGCTCTGCTCTTTCGGTTCCTCCAGTTCATAGTCGAAATCCGGATCCACTGAGTACGGCAGAACAATCACAAGGCTGCCGCTTTCCGAACGGTACATGCCGTAATAATTGAAGAATTCTTCGGCACTCGCAAAATCCTTCGGCGTCCATGCGGGAGCCGTTTCATTCTGCCGTCTGACAACGCGGATTGCGCCGCTTGTATCCTTAATCGCATCCAGTACCTGCGTGGTCACAAGCTCATCATAATAGGTATTGGTATAGCTGACTGTAATCGTGCCGGGCTGTGTAATCCGGCAGTACTGCGCCGCGGAACCGCCGACATCAGTCGGTTCCGGACCGTCCCAGCGGGTATCGCAGTTTACGCCTGTCAGACTCAGCTTCTTTCCGTCCATGACGGCTTCTGCACGCATATAGCTGCCGATCAGCCCGATGTTCTGCGCGGCAAGCACAAGATAATCGCCCTTGCCGTCAATGTTGCACTGTGTATAAGCCTTATTGCCGAGTCCCATGCCGTCGTTTCCGGCAGAGTTGATGAATGCCGTGAATTCATCGTGACAGTCCGGCACATAGGCCTGCCAGCCGAATTCCGTAATGTTCAGATCGGCATCCGCACGGAACTGATACGTATGCGCCGCATCCGGCTGCTTATCGGACTGGATATCCTCTTCGCAGAAAACCGCAAGGCCTTCCGACGTCGGCTTCCAGACTGACACATGATAATAATGTGCAATGTTGTCATCTGAACCGTCCGGCGCTCTCTGATACCATTCATCAGCAAGCCGGTCACACTCTGCGGGTGTATTTGAACCGACAAGCGGTGTGCAGAACCACCGGCTCGGAATATCGGAGCCGTCGGCGCCGGCAGCGCCGTCATGCCGATTCACCACGCAGATCAGACCGTCCTCCGTGTGGGTGCTGCCGTAGCAGTTATCGAACGCACAGGCAGCTCTGTAATCCGTCGGAACCCAGTCCGGCAGATTTTCAGAGGGGCGCGCATCCCGTTTCTCAAGGTAGACTCTGCCGCTGGTATCCATCACGGATGAATAGTAGCCGGTAACAGAGGTTTTATATTCCGGCCGGGATTCTGTCCAGTCGATCGTTGCTGTCACGCGGCCGGTCTGGCCGAACTTGAACTGATAGTACTGCATGATCTTCTCGCTTGTTCCCGGAGGCGGTTCGGTCAGTCCCTGCTCCCGGCAGTTGATCCGGCCGAGAGGCTCCTTCGCCTGCCCGTTCAGGTTCACGGTCATGTTCATATCGGCGCCGGTGCTGTAATTGACCGTGCCCGCCATGACCAGCATATCATCCTCAATATGGAGATTGCCGTATTCTTCCAGGAACGCATTGTACTCCGTGATGCAGTCCGGCACATATGCACGCCAGCCGGCTTCCGCAACATGCAGTGCATCCGCCGCAACATGGAACGAATATGTCTGCGGCTGCGCGTTTGTGCCGCCTGCCTGAAACGAGTACTGCCGGTTAATCTCACAGTATGCAGGCTGTGTCGGCTTCCATACGCTGACGAAATAATAGACATTTTTATTGTACGCTTCGATGCGGCTCTGCTCTTCCAGCCGCTCTTCCCATTCCGCCCGTTCCTTCTCAGACATCTGAGAAAGATCCGGCAAACCGTCCTTCGGCTCATAGCGGATCACTTTCTCACAGATTCGCTCAGCAGATCCTGCGGTCAGCGTCTCATCGCATTTCGGGCCGAGTTCGCTGTTCCATCGGTCCACAATGCAGTAAACACCGTCCGCAGCGCGCGTTTCGCCGTAGGTGTTGCAGAATTCCAGTGCTTCCTCGAATGTGTCCGGCACCCATTGCGGCACGCCGGCATCAATCGGCTTAGTGGTATACTCCGCAGAAACCGGCATAGCCGGCAGCGCCGTGCCGAGCATCACGGCCGCTGTCAGAAATGCTGTGATTTTTTTCATTCCGATTCACTCCTTCTTTGAAAAATTGTTCCGATTCTTACGCGGTTGGACCGTTCAGCGGCGGGCAGCTGCCGTACGGGGGAACAGCTGCCGCACCGCATCCGGCTTTCCCCCACAACTATTAAGACCTGTTCTGCCCGGAAAGGTTACAGCTTTTTTCAAAAAATATTTTTAGAAAATGTCAGCACGGCGATCGGCGGCAGGGCTGCCGGCTGATGTATTACCGCATTGCTTCTGTATATACGTGCCGCCGCCGCTGCGGATGTCCCGCGGATTCGGTTCCGGCACGGCAAAGTGCACGGAATTCAACAGAAAATGCAGCGTTTTTTCTCCGGCCGGAGAGCCGTTTTCCGCGGCGTTTTCCAAGCGGTTACCCCTTTACAATTCCATATGAATATGGTATAATGATAAGAAACAGAAAGAACATCCGGCAGCAATGCAGAGCCGGATTCGGAAGGGAGCAAGGTCCGGTATGGGTAAAATCATCGCATTTGCGAATCAGAAGGGCGGCGTCGGCAAATCGACGACCGTGGTCAGTCTCGGCGCCTATCTCGGTATGCGCGGCTTCAAGGTGCTGTGTGTGGATACGGATTCACAGGGCAACACCACAACAGGCTTCGGCGTTTCCAAAAAGGATCTCTCCTGCTCGACCTATGATGTGCTCATCGGCCAGTGCCGTGCGCAGGACGCAATCCGGGAAACCGGCTTTGAAAATGTCAGCCTGCTGCCGGCGGTTTCTGCCCTGGCCGGTGCGGAGATCGAACTGATTGAGCTTGACAACCGCGTTCAGCGCCTGAAAATGGCGCTCATGAACAGCCGGCTTTCCTATGATTACATTCTGATAGACTGTCCGCCGTCGCTCAGCCTTGTCACGCTGAACAGCCTTGTTGCAGCGGATTCCGTGCTGATTCCGATGACGGCCGAATACCTCTCGCTGGAAGGCCTCTCCCAGCTTTACGAGACAATCAAGATCGTCAAAAGCAAGTATAACCCCGGTCTCAGCATTG
Source organism: Oscillospiraceae bacterium (assembly GCA_017427265.1). Taxonomy (GTDB): domain Bacteria; phylum Bacillota; class Clostridia; order Oscillospirales; family Ruminococcaceae; genus Firm-04. The sequence goes on from JAFRTG010000021.1 coordinate 86,457, forward strand.
AGGGCATCCTCTTCACCATGTATGACGGCCGCCTGAACCTTTCGGAGCAGGTCGTTGCGGAAGTTGAAAAATATTTTCCCGGACAGGTCTTTGAAACAAAAATTCCGCGGAATGTACGCCTTTCGGAAGCACCGAGCCACGGCAAGCCGGTCTTTTATTACGACCGTTCCTCCAGAGGCGCCGAGGCTTACGAAATGCTCGGCCATGAGCTGCTCCGCGAAGCGCTCATCCCCGATATCAAACCGAAGCGGTTTATTTTCAGCAGAAAATAAGGCACCGCGGCAGCTTGTTCTGCAGCGGAGAACATATCAGTGAAGGCAGGCGAACATATGGCAAAGGGCGGACTCGGACTCGGCAGCGGACTCGGCTCCCTGTTTGAGCAGAATGCAGCAGATCCTGCAAGCGGCGTGCAGACCGTCAGGATCACCGAAATCGAACAGAACCGCACACAGCCCCGCAAACGCTTCGATGACGAAGCGCTGACAGAGCTTGCGGAATCCATTCAGGCGCACGGGATGCTCCAGCCGATCGTCGTCAGACCCATCGGGGAACGGCGCTATCAGATCGTCGCGGGAGAACGCCGCTGGCGTGCGGCAAAGCGGATCGGCCTTTCTGAGGTTCCGGTCATCATCCGTGATTTCAGCGACCATGAAGCCGCACAGATCGCACTGATCGAAAACCTGCAGCGTGAAAACCTCAACCCGATTGAGGAAGCGCTCGGCTATCAGGCGCTGATGCAGCAGTACGGCATGACGCAGGAGGCCGTCGCAAAGACTGTCGGGCGTTCGCGTCCGGCCGTCGCAAACAGCCTGCGGCTGCTGAATCTGCCGGTGCTGGTGCAGGATTATCTCGAAAAGGGCAGAATCTCAGCCGGACATGCCAAGGCGCTCGCCGGCATCCGGGACGAAAAACTGCTGCTGGACTGCGCTGCCCGTGCCGCTGAGGATAAAATCACCGTGCGGGAAATCGAAGCGCTTGCACAAAAGCAGAACACGCAGACGCCTCCGGCGGAAAAGCAGAAAACACCGGAGCAGATTTATTACGAGGAAATGGAAATCAGCCTCGGCAATCATCTCGGCAGAAAGGTGCATGTGTCCGGAACGAAGAAGAAGGGCACACTCACCCTGGAATTTTATAACAAGGAAGATTTGCAGGTGCTTTGTCAGCTGTTGACAAAGGATGCATAAGGCGGAAAAGGAGAAGTGAAAAAAATGATTGAGAACGCAAGCAAGTTTGAAAAGCTGGGGCTGACCTTTGACGATGTCCTGCTGATCCCGGGTGAATCCGACGTCACCCCGAACCAGATCTGTCTGTCCACCAGACTGGCCGGCGACATCATGCTGAATACCCCGATCATGACCTCTGCGATGGATACGGTCACCGAATCCAAAATGGCAATCGCCATTGCGCGTGAGGGCGGCATCGGCATCATTCACAAGAACATGACCATCGAGCAGCAGTGCGATGAGGTCGATAAGGTCAAGCGTTCTGAGAACGGCGTTATCGTCAATCCGTTCTCGCTCACGGAAGATCGTTTTGTCTACGATGCAAACGAACTCATGGGCAAATATAAAATCTCCGGTGTGCCGATCGTCGATAAGGAAGGTCATCTCGTCGGCATCATCACCAACCGCGATATGCGCTTCCTGACTGATTACAATATCCGCATCAGCGAGGTCATGACCAAGGAGCACCTGATTACCGCGCCTGTCGGCACAACGCTCCAGGATGCACAGAAGATTCTGCGCTCCAATAAAATCGAAAAGCTCCCGATCGTGGATGACAACAACATTCTCCGCGGTCTGATTACCATTAAGGATATCGAAAAATCCGTCAAGTATCCGAATTCTGCGCGTGATTCCGGCGGCAGACTGCTCTGCGGCGCCGCCATCGGCGTCACTGCGGATGTTCTGGAGCGTGCGGGTGCACTGATCGACGCAAAGGCTGACGTCCTCGTCCTCGACAGCGCACACGGTCACAGCGCCAACATCATCAACAGCCTGAAGAAGGTCAAGGAAGCCTTCCCGAATACGCCGGTCATCGCGGGCAACATTGCAACCGCGGAAGGCGCAGAGGCGCTCATCAAGGCGGGCGCAGACGCAATCAAGGTCGGTATCGGTCCGGGCTCCATCTGCACGACCCGTGTCGTTGCGGGTATCGGCGTGCCGCAGGTTACAGCAGTCTATGACGCTGCCTGCGTTGCAGAAAAGTACAACATTCCGGTTATCGCTGACGGCGGCATCAAGTATTCCGGTGATATCGTCAAGGCACTGGCAGCAGGCGCAAGCGTTGTCATGCTGGGCAGCCTGTTCGCAGGATGCGACGAGGCGCCGGGCGCAACCGAGATTTATCAGGGCAGACAGTTCAAGGTCTACCGCGGTATGGGTTCCCTCGGCGCAATGGAATGCGGCTCCAAGGACCGCTACTTCCAGGAGGGCGCAAAGAAGCTCGTACCGGAAGGCGTTGAGGGCAGAGTTCCCTACAAGGGGATGGTCGCAGATACCGTATTCCAGCTCTGCGGCGGCATCCGCTCCGGCATGGGATACTGCGGCTGCGTTGACATCCCGACGCTGCATGAGCGTGCAAAGTTTGTCCGCATCACCGGCGCAGGCCTCAAGGAAAGCCATCCGCACGACATCTACATCACCAAGGAAGCACCGAACTACTCCGCACAGATCTGAGCACCGCTCTTTCAATACAGAAACCAAACTGCCCGGCAGCGCAAAATATGCACTGCCGGGCGTTTATTTGCTTGTTTTCTGCTTGACAAATACCGCGCAATTTATTATAATTAAATTGCCTGCTTTTATCAGATTGCCCAATTATCATCAACCGAATATAAAAAGGAGTGTTTTTATGTATTCCCTTCGGTATCTGTTCCTTGCAGTCGGAATCGTATCCGTGCTCGGCGCTGCGGTTTCAGGGCATATCCGCACAACAGCGGAGAAGGACTCGAAAAAAGCGAAAACATCGCTGCTGCTGACGGTCATTCTTGCATTGATCAGTGCGGCCGGCTTCCTGCTGTTCCACTGTGCCGTAAAGGACACCGCCGTACAGAGGGAGGATGCACCCATCGTCTCTGCGGAGGAAAGTCAGCCCGCAGAAACAGCTGCACCGGCCCCGGAAGCACAGCCGGAAGAAACCGCTGCGCCTGCCGAAGTGTCAGAGCACAGCGAATCCGGATTCGATCTTGACGCGCTGGCATCGTTTGCGGTGACCTCGGAAAACCTGCATGACGGCATCTGGGATTCTGTCATCACCAATACGGAAAACGGGCAGAATCATTCTCCGCAGCTTTCGTGGGAAGCGGTTCCGGACGCAGGATGCTATGCGGTCTTTATGGCGGATTCCACTGCCAACCAATGGCTGCACTGGAAATCAGGCGGCATCACGGAAACAAGCCTGCCCGAAGGCTGGGCGCCGGAAACCGAATACATCGGGCCGTATCCGCCCGGCGGCACCCACACCTATGATATCTACGTTTTTGCGATGAAAAAACCGCTCAGCCGCCTCAAGGGTGCGTTCAACAGCAGCAACCCTGTTTTCCTGCAAAAGACGCTGCCGTCACTGGATATCACCGACGACGGCGAAAGCGGGAACGTCATTGCGTGCGGCCGCATCTCCGGAACCTATACCTGCGGGGACTGATTCCGGCATATGCAGACGCTCTGCCGGTTGACAAAAGCACCGTTCATGCTGTATACTGTATACTGCATATAAATTCAAAAGATAATGCGCAGCAAAGGAGCGGAGAAGATGGATTTTTCTCTTGATTTTACCCGCAGCTTCGGCGCGCTCAAACCGGCCGAACAGCAAAAGCAGATTCTTGCGACCAACAGCACTGCATGGAATTCCTACGGCCTGCGGCTGACTGCGTCCGAGGCGGAAATGCTGATGCAGACAGCCGACCGCGCCATGAACGCGCAGGAGCTTGTGCAGTTCGGCGGCAGCATCACGCCGCGGCTGATTCACTGGTTTCTGCCGTCGGGCTATCTCGGCACGCGGTACGCCGCACGCATTGCTGCGCTGACGGATGCGTTCTATCAGCTCAAGGGCAGCCTGCAGGCGCTCTATGACGAAGCAGACGACCCCGGCTGTGTGCTCTCGGACAACGCGATTCTCGATTATATGTACCGGTTTTATGTCAGCCCGACCTGCGCCGGAGATACCGATGAAATGCTGACACAGTGCGAACGGATCGTTGTCGGCGGAATGCGCAGGCTGCTCGAATACCGTGCGGCAAAGCGCAAGGAGGAGCAGGAGCTGGTCGGCGACCCTGAAATGCGGATGCTCTATGCCGACAAGCTGCAGCAGGAGGAACAGCCCGACGCAGTCGAAACGGAATACGAGGAAGCGCTTTACGACTATGCCTACCGCGAGGAAATGCATCCGGATATGTTCGGTAATTATTCCGGTGATTATGACGAGGAGATCGCCGTGCATACCCGCGGCACCTTTGCCGAGGAGCTCGGAGAGGTTCTGCGCCGGAATCCGGAAATGCTGCTGCCGAGCGCCGCGCAGGAAGCCGAATGGGACCGCATGGCCGAAGCATGGGAAGCAGCGGACACGGACGGAGAGGAGAACGGATATGCCGGATGAACTGATACAGCGCGGAGCTCCCGCACAGGACACGCCGCTCTCCCGGAGCAATTATACGGCCGAACTGCTCGGACGCGCTGCCGCGGAACAGCGCATCTCCGCGGAAAAGCTCGGCGAGATTCGCACCGGACTGCATCAGGCCGCAGCCGCCCGTGCTGCTGCCTATTCCAAGGGCAGGAGTACAACAGTCACACGCAAACAGGCAGAGGCCTTCTACGACTCTGTGTTCTGTCAGCTGGATACCGTGCTGCTGGAGCTGCATTCCGATGCAAAAGCAGAAGAAGCGCTGCGCAGCGGCTCTCTGCCGGAGCTGCTCGATGCCGGTATGCTGATGACGCTGCAGCGCTATGAAGCGGCAAAGGACAGCTTCCGCAAGGCCTACAAGCTGACCGCCCCTGTGCAGACCTCGTTTTTCCATGCGCTGCTCAAGGATTTTGAGCAGTTCTGCACCAAATATGACGCAAGATTCCGGGCAGCGGATACCAAGGTCAGTTATTCCTACCCGCTGCTTTCCGGGGAGACAATTACAGAACCGGGCGTGCTCGGCGTTTACCGATATTACACCGCGCTGCAGCTGGAAGGCGAGCTGCTGCAGTGCTTCCGGAAAGAGGACATCCGTGCCCTCATGCAGCGCTATGCGGAAAAATTTCTCACCACGCCGGATATGATTGCGGAGAACATTGCCGAACTCGTTCTGCGGCACTGGCTCGTCCGCGCACTCTGCGGGGAATCCGGCTGCGAACTGACTGTCACACAGGATATGCTGCAAACTCTGCGGGCGGAATACGCTGCGCTGGCGCCGGAGCAGCTCTCCGCCGCGATGCTTGCCGTCCTGCCGCAGCTGAACACCGGTAACCCGCAGCTGAACGGCTATCTGGCCGGTGCGATTCCGGCGCTCGCTCTTACCATGCATCAGCGGATGCAGAAAGACCGGCTTGCGGGCTGGATGGCGCCGATTCTTTCCGAAGCATTATAATTGCACGCAACTCTAAAGATAATCTGAAGATTTCGTGAAAGCACTTGATTTTTTTCGTAAATTCGTGTATGATACATTCAACGAACCCAAAGGAGGGATTCTTATGGCAAACAAAATGAAACTCGACAATGCAACAACTGCTCTGGTGCTGACCGTGATCGGCTGCGTGCTGTTTATTATGCCGGGCATTGCACTGAAAACACTGATTCGCCTGATCGGTATTCTGCTGGTTCTGGTCGGCGGTCTGCGGCTTGCCGGGCTGTATAAAGAGGGCGATCTGGCTGCTGCGGATAAAAAGCAGACCTGCTTCGCGGTATGTTCGACGGTCGCCGGCGCTGCGATCATGCTTTTCCCGAAGCTGCTGGTCACACTGTTCCCGATTCTCGCCGGCGTATTCATTCTGCTGCACGGCATTACCGAGCTGAAGAAGGCATTTGACGCCAGAAAGCGCGGCGCAAGCGGCTGGCAGAGCGCGCTCATCATTGCTGTCATTACGGTTGCGAGCGGCATTCTGATTCTCATCAACCCGGTCTCGACAACCAAGGCACTGGTTCGCATCATCGGCGCAATTCTGATCTGGTGCGGCCTGACCGGTCTGTGGACAAAAACCAAAACCGAATTCTGAACATATCGCTGCGCGATGATACGGTATCGCGCAGCGATGATTTTTTTGCGGCTTCCGCGCTGTGAAGCCGGGCGTGCTTTTCAGATACCGGAGCGCATAAGCAATCCCCCTCCCGGAAACGGAATCCGGGAGGGGGCTCTGTATTGTATGATTATTTTTGGTTTTTACGGTAAATATACATCATGCCCCGGAGCAGCAGCGTGTCGTCCAGATAGATTCTGCGCTTGCAGAAGGGGATGATTTTCCCGGCATTTCCGCCGGTTGCGACGACCGTGCACGGTCTGCCGAGTTCTTCCTCGATGCGGGCGGTGATGCCGTCAACCGCTGAGGCCGTGCTGTAGATGATGCCGCTTTTCATGCAGTCTGTCGTATTGGTGCCGATGACCTTTTTCGCCGGCTCCAGACTGATTGCGGGCAGCTGCGCGGCGCGGCTTGTGAGCGAATCCAGTGAGACGCGCACGCCCGGAACAATCAGGCCGCCGAGAAAGCTGCGGTTTTCATCCACGACGGAAAAAGTCGTGGCGGTGCCGAGATCCGCGATGATGACGGGGAGCGGATAGTCATTGGCTGCTGCAACGGCATCTGCAACACGGTCGCTGCCGACGGCGGCCGGATTGTCGATCAGAATTTTCAGGCCGGTTTTGACGCCTGCACCGATGACCAGCGGTTCTTTGCCGATCATGCGGAGCACGGCCTCCCGCACAGTCTGCGTAGCAGGCGGCACAACCGAGGAAAGAATACAGCCCGTGAAGTCGCTGCCCTGCATGCCGTTCAGCTCCAGAACCGTCCGGATCAGAACCGTATATTCCAGTGCGGTTGAAAGCCGCGCAGTCGAAAGCCGTTCCGTAAAGATGATTTTGTCATCGCGGAAGCAGCCGACCACGACGTTTGTATTGCCGATATCAACAGCTAAAACCATGCTTGCTCACTCCGTTCCGGATTATGCCTGCTCTTTTTCGGCCGGCAGCAAATGCGAATGATACAGCGCCGTGCCGACGCCGCCGCTGATGATCGTGCATGCAATCATTTCAACGACTGCATTGATGCCGACAAATGCGCAGATAAACAGAACCGTGCCGGTGAAGGTCTGGGTCTGGTGGAACTTCTCATACAGATTCTTCACATAATCCGTGCTGCCGAACAGCAGGACGAGCGCGCCCATGAAAAAGACCGTATTGAGCAGCGCGGTGAAGAAGCCCGTGATAAAGCTGGATGTGCTTCCGCCGATTTTTTTGGAAAGCCCCTTGTGGAGCAGACCGACGAGCAGACCGTCCAGTGCGCGGGGAACAAACCGCTGCACAAATGCGAGAACCGGATTGACGGCTGCGAGCGCAGCGCCCATTCCGCTGGGGATGCCGATGCCGAAGCACTGCAGAAAGCTCAGAATGCCGAATAAGGATCCCATGACGAAGCCGCCTGTGGGTCCGAGGGCAATCGCTGCAATCGCAATCGGGATGACATTGAGTGTGATCGAGAGCGGGCCGACCGGAATGGTGCCGATCGGGGTGAATGAGAACAGCAGCAGCAGCGCTGTCATCATGCCGAGGATCACGATGGATTTGGTTTTGCCTTTCATTGCAGATTCCTCCTTGTGTTATCATTCCCCTTGCGGGGATACAATACAGCAGATTCATTATAATGCAGAACCGGCAAAAAGTAAAGCAGATGTACCGCTCTGTAACTTTTTCTGTGATTTCATAAAAAAGGCACTTCCATTTTATTGTGAAAAATGGTATAATTGAAGCAGATTCCGGCATGTTTTCCGCCGGATGTCCGTTTGTGCAACAGGAGGAGAGACTATGCTGAAGGGAAAAACCGTTGTTCTTGGCGTCACAGGCAGTATTGCCGCCTACAAGATGCCGAATCTTGTCCGGATGCTGACAAAGCTGCACTGCAATGTGCAGGTGCTGATGACGCAGAATGCCACGCAGTTCATCAACCCGATTACCTTTGAGACACTCACGGGACATAAGTGTCTGATTGACACGTTTGACCGGAATTTCCAGTACAGCGTCGAGCATGTTGCGCTGGCCAAGCAGGCGGATGTGGTCATGGTCGCACCGGCCTCCGCGAATGTGATCGGCAAGATTGCCTGCGGCATTGCGGACGATATGCTGACCACAACCGTGATGGCCTGCCCCTGCAAGAAAATCATCGTGCCGGCCATGAATCACAATATGTATCACAATCCGATCGTGCAGGACAATCTGAAGCGGCTTGCATCGTTCGGCTATGAGATCACCGTGCCGGATAATGGCCGGCTTGCAAACGGCGACATCGGGGACGGCAGAATGCCGGAGGAGCAGGTTCTGTTCCAGTATATCATGCGGGAGATTGCAAGGGAGAAGGATCTTGCGGGCAAAAAGGTGCTCGTCACGGCCGGTGCGACACGGGAATCGCTGGATCCGGTGCGCTTCCTGACGAATCATTCGACGGGGAAAATGGGCTGTGCGGTCGCGCAGGCTGCGATGCACCGCGGCGCAGAGGTGACGCTGGTGGCCGCGCATATGGAAATCGAACCGCCGCTGTTTGTCAAAACGGTGCCGGTCGTTTCGGCACAGGATATGTTCGAGGCTGTCCGGGACTGTGCGCCGGAAATGGATATCATCATCAAGGCGGCAGCCGTCGCGGACTATACGCCGGTTACAACGGCAGGGGAGAAGATCAAGAAATCAGACGGCACCTTCTGCCCGGAGATGAAGCGGACAACCGATATCCTGAAATATCTCGGTGCGAATAAGCCCCAAGGACAGTTCCTCTGCGGCTTTTCGATGGAAACAGAGAATATGCTGGAGAATTCGCGGAAAAAGCTGCAGTCGAAAAACTGCGATATGATCTGCGCGAACAGTCTGCGGAAGGAAGGCGCCGGGTTCGGAACGGATACCAATATCCTGACGCTGATTACCGCAGACCGGCAGACCGAGCTGGAGAAAATGTCCAAGGAAGAAGCCGCGCACCGCATTTTTGATATGATTCTGGAGCTGACGGCAGCCGGCTGAGCACGCACCTTATTTCCGGCGGATGCATAGAATAAGGCACAGGCGCAGTGCGTCTGGAATCCAAAGGAAATGAGTGAGGAATATGATGATTGACGCAAGTCTCGGCAGAGCCGGATGCTGCGGATCGCTGCCGCCGTTTCCGCCGCGGCCGCTTCCGCCTGCGGTACCGTCTGAGCCGGATGCAATCCAGATCCGGCTGGCCACTGCGCAGACAGGTCTTGCAAACGGCGCTGCGGTTCCGCTGAGCGGTGTCGTGCGGCAGATCGGAAACGGTCTCAGCTATGACACGGCAAACCGCGCGGTGACGGTCAATGAGCCCGGTGTGTATCAGTTCTGCTGGTTTGTGCTGGCGCAGCCGGCTGCCGCTGCGGATCCGGTGATTGCGCTGCAGTCGCTGGAAGGACAGACGGTGCTCGGCTATTCCGGTGTGCCGGCTGCTGCTGCGGAGAACGGTGCACTCCTGAGCGGATCGGCAGTTGCGGCGCTCCCGGCGGGCAGTGCATGGGTGCTGGTCAATGCCTCCGGCGAGGCGATTGACATTCCGGTTGCAGGTACGGCGCCGGCTTCCTTTGCGGCATCGCTGACGGTCACGCAGATCGGCAGACGCTGAAAGCGGGACTGCTGCGCGATGATGTGAAAATACGGAAAAACCGCCTGACCGTGTGGACGAAACGGTCAGGCGGCTCTTTTTCATGATATGCCGTACAGCGGTATCTGAATTTGACTTTCGGCGGCGGGTGTGTTATAATGTGACTGAAAAAACGGATTCAATCAAGGAAAGGAAGCTGCTGCCGTGATTTTACTTTCAGCGCAGAATCTCGAAAAAACATATATGGAACGCAAGGTGCTCGACGATGTGTCGTTCTTCCTCAACGAGGGGGACAAGGTCGGCATCATCGGCATCAACGGAACCGGAAAATCAACGCTGCTGCGGATTCTTGCGGGCGCAGAGGAGCCTGACGCCGGAACGGTCATCCGGACGAACGGCATCCGGATTTCCTATTTGCCGCAGATTCCGGAGTTCGGTGACCGCGGCACGGTGCTGGAGCAGGTGCTTGCGCATCTGCCGGCGGATCTGAAGGAGGCCAAGGCCTACGAGGCGCGCTCCGTGCTCGATCAGCTCGGCATTCCGGACAGCAGCCGCGAGATTTCGACGCTTTCCGGCGGAGAGAAGCGCCGCGCAGGCATTGCGGCCGCTCTGGTGCAGCCGAGCGATGTGCTGCTGCTCGACGAGCCGACAAACCATATTGACAATGAGACCGTGCAGCTTCTGGAAGATCTGCTGCTGAAATACCGCGGGGCGATCGTGATGGTGACGCACGACCGCTATTTCCTCGACCAGATCTGCAAAAAGATTGCGGAGATCGAGCGCGGAAAAATCCATCTCTGCGAGGGCAATTACAGCGCCTATCTGGCGGACAAGGCACAGCGCGAGGCCGATGCGGAGGCCGCGGAACGCAAGAACCGCGCACTCTATCGCCGGGAGCTCGAATGGATCAGCCGCGGCGCCCGTGCGAGGGGCACGAAATCGAAAGACCGCATCGAGCGCTTTGAACAGCTGAAAAACCGGGAGATCGTGCCGGAGGCCGAAACGCTGCAGATGCAGTCACTCTCTGCGCGGCTCGGCAAAAAGACCGTCGAGCTGACCGGCATCAGCAAGGCAATCGACGGCAAGCCGCTCATCACGGATTTTTCGTATATCATCCCGCGGAATGCCCGCATCGGCATCGTCGGGCGGAATGGCGCCGGCAAGAGCACGTTTCTCCGGATGCTGACCGGCGAGGTGCTGCCGGATTCCGGTGAGATTGTGCTCGGAGATACTGTTAAAGTCGGTTATTTTTCGCAGGAATGCGAGGAGATGAATCCGGCGCAGCGCGTGATTGATTATATCCGCGATACGGCGAATATCGTGCAGACCCCGGAGGGACCCGTCACCGCGGCGCAGATGCTCGAACGGTTTCTGTTTACCTCGGAGCTGCAGTGGAGCGTGATCGGCAAGCTCTCCGGCGGCGAGCGGAAACGGCTGTATCTGCTGAAGGTGCTGATGGAAGCGCCGAATGTGCTGCTGCTCGACGAGCCGACCAATGATCTCGACATTGCGACGCTGACGATTCTGGAGGATTATCTTGCGAATTTCAGCGGCGCAGTGATTGCCGTCTCGCATGACCGGTATTTTCTGGACAAGATCGCCTCGGAGATTTTTGAGTTCCGGGACGGGCAGTGCACGCGCTATACCGGCAATTATTCGGATTATGCGGCAAAGCGCAGGGAAGATGCGGAGCCCGAAAAGCAGAAAAAAGCTGCATCCGAAAAGAAGGCGCGCACCTTCAACGGCAAGCAGAAGCTGCGCTTTTCCTATAAGGAGCAGCGGGAGTTCGAGACGATTGACGACGACATTGCAGCCCTTGAGCAGCAGATCGCGGATACAGAGGCGCAAATCGGCCGCAGTGCGTCGGATTATGTGGCATTGCAGGAACTCTCTGCGCAGAAGGAGACGCTGGAGCAGCAGCTCGCCGGCAAAATGGATCGCTGGGTCTACCTGAACGACCTTGCCGAGCGCATCGCCGCGCAGGATTGATCCGCTGTCCGCAATGATATGATAAACCGCCTGACTGTGCATGTGAAACAGTCAGGCGGTTCTTGATTTCTGTATACAGCGGGGCGCCGGAGACGCCCAGCGCTCAGCTTGTGAAGTGGAATGTGATGATATCGCCGTCAGCGACCTCATAGGTCTTGCCTTCCATCCGGACGACGCCCTTTTCCTTTGCAGCGACCATATTGCCGCCGTTTGCCATGAAGTCCTCAAAGGAGATGACCTCTGCACGGATGAAGCCCTTTTCAAAGTCGGAATGGATTTTTCCGGCTGCCTGCGGTGCCTTGGTGCCCTTCGTGATCGTCCATGCACGACACTCGTCCGGACCGCCGGTCAGATAGGAGATGAGACCCAGCAGCGAATAGCCTGCGTGGATGATGCGCGTCAGGCCGGATTCTTCCAGACCGAGATCGGCGAGGAATTCCTTCTGCTCGTCCGGCTCCATATCGGAGATTTCCGCTTCGATCTGCGCGCAGATCGGGAACACGGCAGCGTGCTCCGCCTCCGCGATCTTGCGGACGGCAGCAAAATGCGCGTTGCTGTCCAGATCGCCGGAGAAATCCGCCTCGCAAAGATTTGCAGCGTAGATGACCGGCTTTGCAGTCAGGAGCGGCGTTTCCAGAATGACCGCGCGCTCGTCCTCGGTGCAGTCGAAGCTGCGGGCGGGCTTGCCGTCAGAGAGGTGTTCGAGCAGACGCTTGAGCAGCTCGACGTCTGCGGCATATTTTTTATCGCCTTTTGCGAGCTTTGCGGTCTTGTCGATGCGGCGCTCGATGAGCTCGATATCGGAAAAGACCAGCTCCAGATTGATGACCTCAATGTCGCGGGCGGGGTCGATGGAGCCGTCCACATGAACGATGTTGTCGTCCTCAAAGCAGCGGACAACATGGATGATGGCATCGACCTCGCGGATATCCGCAAGGAAGCGGTTGCCGAGGCCTTCGCCCTTGCTTGCGCCCTTGACGAGACCTGCGATATCGACGAACTGCAGCGTGGCAGGGGTAAACTTTTTCGGCTGATAGATCTCCGCCAGCTTTTCGAGGCGGGTATCCGGCACAGAAACGATGCCGACGTTCTTGTCAATGGTGCAGAACGGGTAATTGGCGGATTCGGCACCGGCGTTTGTCAGTGCGTTGAACAGGGTGCTTTTGCCGACATTCGGCAGACCGACCATTCCGAGCTTCATGGATGATGATTCCTCCTGAAAGTATATTTTGACCGGGGGATTCCCGGCGCAACTTTGCATACACGGTTATTTTACCACAAAACGGGGGATTCTGTCAAGAGTTGCCAAATATAACAGTTTTTTGCAAAGCACTTGACATTTTATGTGTACTATGTTATAATATATTTTGAGGAGATATCTTCTCAGATTGAAGAAAGCGGCGAATTTTATCGGACATATCATTACGCCGCCATGTCCTGTATGTAAAGGAGTGGTGATTATGAGAAATAGCATTGTAAAGCATTTTGCGCTCAGCACTGCTGCTCTGCTTTGTATCAGCATGAGTTCGTTGACAGTTCACGCAAGTGATTCTTTTGTCGGTCCGGTCAATCTGAACGAAGAGGAACTGCAATGGGTAAATGATACATATCAGAAAGGCGAAACTGTCCAAACAAAGGACGGAGAGTTCTCGTATAAAATCGTGCGCGATCCGCATTTGTGCGGCCATATTATCGAATACACCGGAAATGGCAGTGATATTGTTTTTCCCGACTATACCGGTTTCGTGCGGCTGAACCGTTCAAGTGTTGACTTGTCAGAAAGAGACGATATTACATCCGTAACATATGACGGTGTACGTCATCCCGGTGAAATGCTTGATGATTTCCACAACTGCAAAAACCTTGAATCACTGACCGTGAATGCAGAATATTCCGATCAGCTGATCGAGCTTTATGATCTGAGCGATGATTTCGTAAAGACACCGTCCGGTCAATGTCTTCTGAACGGCAGCTTTGCAGACTGCACAAATCTGAAAGCGATCACACTTCCGCATGAATCGGAAAAATTAGAGTGTTATATCGGAGAAAAGGTATTTGAAGGCTGCACCGCACTGAAAGAACTTGATTTGTCCGGTTATTGGGGTATCAAGGAGGATGCGTTTCTGAATTGTACCGCATTGGAAAAAGTGGTGTTCAATGAAAATGTGAAAGAAATTCAGGATCATGCATTCGGATATATCAAGGATGCTGACGGCAATTATCAGCGCTGTGAGGGCTTGACAATTTACGGTGTTACCGGAACTGCTGCCGAGACTTATGCAAAAGAAAACGGAATCCCGTTTGTTGCAGTCACTCCGGCCGCGCTTTCGGGTGACGCTACCTGCAACAATGTCGTTGACGTTTCCGATGCGGTGCTTGCCGCAAAATTTGCCACCGGCGACAGCGAGGCCGTCATTACCGATCAGGGCAAGCTGAATGCCGATCTGGACGGCGACGGCAGCGTCACGCTCGACGATGTGACGCTGATCCTCAAAATCATTACAAAGCTGCTGTGATGCGTTTGCACAGAATCAAAACAGCCCCGTACCGGTTCCGAACCGGCGCGGGGCTTCGCATTTAGAAAAAAGGTATCGCTGCGCAATGATTTATGATGAGGGCTTTGCCCTTAAACTCCCGCTTTGGACGTATCTCCGGATTCCATAATCAATCCATCGGAGATACCGCTGAATCGGCGGAGAACAGCAGCGCATAGGCCGCCGCAGCAAGCGGAACGCCCAGCAGCATCCCCGTCACGCCGAACAGTCCGCCGCAGACGACGATCGAAGCGAGTACCCATGCAGGCGGCAGTCCGAGCGAATGCCCCACCACCCGCGGATAAATCAGATTGCTCTCAATCTGCTGCAATACCACAATATACAGCAGAAACCACAGCACTGCGCCCGGCCTGACCATCAGCAGAAGCAGCGCGCAGGGGATTGTCCCTGCAAGCGGCCCGATATACGGCACAATGTTGGTCAGGCCGATGACCGCGCTGATCAGCACCGGATACGGAAAATGAAACAGCTGCATCCCAAGCCAGCACAGGGCGCCGAGAATCAGCGATTCCCGGCACTGCGAGTTCAGAAACCGCGCAAAGGTGCCGCAGATCTGCCGCAGCCGGTGCATCAGCCGCAGCAGCTTTTCGGGAGAACCGGTGCGTTCTGCAATCTGCATCAGCTGTGCTTTCAGACGGGGCTTGTCCGCAAGCAGATACAGCGAAAACACCGCCCCGATGCCGATATCCAGCAGCAGGCCGAGCAGCGCGGCCGTGCAGTCGTAGGTTTTCCGCAGCAGCGCCGGAAGCTGCTCCTGTACTTTGGCGAGCAGCGATTCAAGCCTTGCCTGCGGAAAGAGTCTTGCTGCTGACGTATCGGAAAACCTGCCCGCCCATTGCAGCAGATTGTCGCTGTAAATGCCGATGTTGTCGGAAATCAGCCGGACAGATTTCATCACCTGCGGAATCAGCACGCAGATGATGCTGATGACAGTCAGAACCGGCGGGAGCATCGCGCCGAGAAGCGAAACCGGCCGGATCCAGCCGGCGGGGACACGATGCCTTTTTGCGCAGAATCCGGAGAAATCGGTGCGCAGCCGGTCGTAAGACGGCTCCAGCATGGTTGCAAACAAGATGCCGAGCAGCAGCGGCCGCAGGACATGCAGCAGCCTGCCGCATCCGGCAAGCACGCTGCGGATATGCAGGAAAAGCACGGCTGCGAAAAGCAGCACGATTCCGCTGCCGGTGATAATCCGGAACAGCGGTTCCCGGATCAGATCTTGCTGTTTCCGCACTGCGGCCACTCCCTTCTCCCGGTTCAGACAGCCGGTACTGTGCTGTTGACAAGCAGCGCCAGCCGGTTCCATGTATTGCGGTCAAGGATTCCGGTTTCCGGCAGACCGGAGAGCTGCTGCAGCTGCCGGACAGCCTGTTCCGTATCCGTATCGTAGATGCCGGTAACCGGAACCGGCTCGATATTGCGGTATCGCTGTGCGGTCAGATTCAGCAAGCTCTGCACCAGCGAAACGAGCCCGCTGCGTTCGCCCGGCTGCAGCTGAAATCTGCCGGACGGAAACACCAGAAGCGGCGCTGCGGATGCAGTCAGTGCGCGGTAGGTATCCGCAATGGCGTTCCATGTTTCGCTGTCGATCTCGCCGGTCACCGGCAGGCCGTAGGCTTCCTGAAACGCCCGGACGGCCAGCGCGGCCTCCTCTGTGAATTCCTTCTGCGGCAGCACAATCGGGATGCGTCTGTCCCGCAGCGCAATCTGATAGAGCAGGCCGAGGATTTCTTCGATATGTTCCTGCTTCTGTGCATCGGTATAAAGCATTGCAAGTCACCCTTTCAGCGGATTGTATAGCCCGGCGCCTGATACGGCCGTTTGCCCGCGCCGCATTTCATTTCGGAATAGACGCCGGTGATGACGTCCCATGTCACAGCGCCGACCTGTCCGTTCGCGGTCAGGCCGTATTCCCGCTGGAACGCCTGTACGGCCGAGCGCGTGATCGGCCCGAAATAGCCGGTATCGGTCACGGGCTGAATATTAGAATCAAATTGCGATATATAAGTGAGATATTGCTGAAGCAGACGGACATTTTCGCCGCTGACGCCCTCGCGCAGCACCTCGTTCGGATAGAGCCGGACGCATTCTCCGGGCGGCTCCGAGGCAAGAATGCCCGCATAGGCGCGGTAGATGTCATTCCATGTCCGTTTGTCGGCAATGCCGGTCTGCGGCAGGCCGTAGGTCTGCTGGAATGACCGCACGGATGCAGCCGTCGCAGCGTCATAGTCGCCCGTGATCTGCAGCGGGAGCACGCTCTGGTAGTATGCCCCGATGACAGCCAGATAATACTGAAATGCGCGCACGGCATTGCCGTAGTCGCCCTCGCGGAGCACCGTCGGGAAGCTGCGTGTCAGTTCGCTGTACTGAAGCCCCTCCGATTGCAGCTCCGCCAGCTGCTTGACGCTGACATAGATATACGAAAGGCGGTACCATGTCGCTTCGTTGACGATGCCGGTCGGCACCAGTTCAAAAACCTGCTGAAAGACGCGCACGGAATCGGCGGTGCGGTCGTCGAAAATGCCGTCTGCGTCCGCGATTTTCGGGATTGCGGGGAAGTTCTGCGCGATGCGGTTCAGCTGAATCTGAATGGTCTGCACATCGCTGCCGACCATGCCCTTTTCCTGCGGAATGCCCGGATAGCTCGGTGCTGCGGCACGGATCTCCGTGCTGCGGATCAGGTCGATGTCCTCGCCGTAGTAAAATTGCAGAATTTCATAGGGGGTGCTGCCGCTGTTGGCCAGTCCGACGGTTCCCCACTGCGAAAGCCCGCTGCAGCTTGTGCGGACGCCGTCACAGAAGGCCGAAAACAGCGGCTCATAGCTGCCCTGCCTGCGGATGTAGGTGCGGATCAGCTCCTCGGTCAGCTGACTGATGTTCTCAAAGATTTCGCGGCCGTAGACGAATGCCTGATCGTACTGCGTGGACGACGTGATGTCAAACGGATATCCCCGCGAGCGATACCATTCTGTATAAATGCGGTTGAGCGCATAGGTGTTGATGACATAGATATTGGCACGCAGCGCGTTTTCCGGCCATGTGGGATAAATCTCACTGGATGCGACATTTTTGATATAGCTGATATACGGGATCGTGACGTTTGCGGCATCGGCGTCCGGCAGACCGAGGTGCACGGTGATCGTTTCGGGGATAAAGACTTCTCCGCTGAGCATAGCGTTCTCCTCTTTCAGTATTGCTGCATGTTATTGTAAAATGTCAGATCCCCGCCGGGAACGGGCTCCTCGCTTCCGGCCGGCAGCGGAATCAGGATGAACGTCTGCACGGAGGTCACATTCGGAAAGACCGGTATATCGGTGCTGTGCTCCCGGTAATAGCCCTCTGCCTGCACGGAGATATCATAGAGGAAGGAGGCCGGGCGGCGCTGATCTTCGGAGGGCGGCGGCGCCGGAACGGTGACGGTTTCCGTTTCGCCGCTGTCGTCGGTCGTCTGCAATGCGATGAGCTCCGGCTCGCCGCCTGAAAAATGCGTGATCGTCACGGCGGCGCCCGCGACCGGCCTTGCGCCCTCTGCCGTGACGGTGTGGACGCGGATGAAGCCGGTATACGCCCGCTTGGGGAGCGCCGGTTCCGCGGGCTCCTCCGGGATGTTCTGCGGTGCCGGCGGGATTCCGGAGGGCGGTTCCGGCAAGGGTGCGGCGGCTTCGGGCTGCGGGGCGGGAGATTTGGGTTCCTGTACGGGCGGTGCGGCAGGCGGTTCAGGCTTCGGCGGCGGATTCAGATTCTGACCGGCGTACATCCGGAACAGCTCCTCGCGGTATCGCTTTGCGGTATCCTCAAATTCCTGACGGTTCATGCAAAAACTCCTTTCCGGTGCATTCTGCTTTCATCCTATGCGAAAGCGGCCGCAAACTTGACAAGAATCCGCAGATATGATAAGATTACAAAGGAATTTGAAAGGAACGTGATAAAATGGCATCCGATCAGACCTATCTTGATTATATTACGGAGCAGCTTTCCGGATTGCCGGAGATCCGCAGCCGCAAAATGATGGGGGAGTATATTCTCTATTCCGGCGGCAGGATCTTCGGCGGCATATATGATAACCGGTTTCTCGTCAAGGTGACGCCCGCATCGCTGCGGCTGCTGCCGGATGCGCAGCAGGAGGAGCCCTATCCGGGCGCAAAGCCGATGCTGCTGGTACCCGATCCCGATGACCGCGCGCTGATGGAGAAGCTCGTCTCTGAAATGTACAGCGAGCTGCCGGAGCCGAAGCCGCGAAAGGGCGGAAGCAAGCCGTGAGCCGGATGCAGCTCACGGTGCAGTGTACCGGAGAAATGCCGCTCGGCAGTTATCTGCGGCAGTATGCGGGATTCTCTGCACAGCTGCTCAGACGGCTCAAGGCGGTGCCGGACGGCATCATGCGGGCGGGGCAGCATCTCCGGACGGTCGATCCGGTGCGCAGCGGCGATATCATTCTGCTGCATCTGCCGGAGCAGTGTGCGCATGAACCGAATCCTGCGCTGCAGGTTTTCGCGGCTTATGAATCCGTGCAGGTGCTTGTCTGCGAAAAGCCTGCCGGAATGCCCTCGCATCCTTCGATGCTGCACCGGACGGATACGCTTGCAAACTGGTTTGCGGCGTATGAGCCGGACTGCGGGTTTCATCTCCTCAACCGGCTCGACCGCAACACCTCCGGGCTCTGCCTGATTGCAAAGACGGCCTATGCAGCCCATGCGCTCAGCGGCAAGGTGCAGAAGCGGTATTATGCGCTGGTCAGGCCGGGGCTGCACGGCAGCGGCACCGTGGATGCGCCGATTGCACGGGAAAGAGAATCGGTTATTACACGCTGCGTCCGTGCGGACGGAAAGCCTGCCGTGACGCATTACCGCGTGCTCCGGGAGACGGCTCGGTGCACGCTGCTGGAGCTGACGCTCGAAACCGGCCGGACGCATCAGATCCGCGTGCATTTTGCGCACATCGGGTATCCGCTGCTGGGAGATTCGCTCTACGGCGGGGACTGTACGCTGCTGCAGGCACATGCGCTGCACTGCGGTCTGGTGCAATTCCCGGAACCGGAAACCGGTGCGGAAATCCGCGTAACATCGCCGCTTCGCAATGATATGCAGCAATTACTTGATACTTGAAATGCAGAAAGGAATTCACATGAAAGACTGGAAACTGACACAAACGAAGCCGCTGTTTGACAGAATCCGGAAGCATCCGGGGGTGCGGGTCTCACAGAATCCTGCCGTGATTCTGCTGTTGTTTGCGGCCGCACTGTTCTGCTCGGTGTGTGCGGAGACTGTGCTCGGCACAGTGCCGCAGACGGTGCTGATGATGAAAAAGAAAACGCCGCAGGATGACCCGGATATCTTTCTGATACTCGGTCTGATGCTGACGTTTGTAAATATTCTGATTCCGGCGATCGTCTGCGTTTTTGCGGAAAAGCGTCCGCTGCGGACAATGGGCTTTACGCGGAAGCGCTGCATGCCGGATTATCTGACCGGACTGCTGCTGGGCTTTTGCATGATGTCCGCCGTGGTCATGGCTGCGTGGAAGGCCGGCGCAATCCGGCTGAACGGCGGATTCCGGCAGGTCCCGGTTCTGACGGCGGCTGTAACTGCGGTCGGCTGGGGCATACAGGGGCTTTCTGAGGAGGTCACGTTCCGCGGCTATCTGATGATGTCGCTCGGTACCAGAACAAAGCCCTGGATGAGCGTTGCGGTCAGCTCGCTGCTGTTCGCATTTGCCCACGCCTTCAATGACGGTTTTTCGCTCCCTGCGTTTGTCAATCTGTTTCTGTTCGGTGTGACGGAGGCGCTTCTGGTGCTCCGCACGGACAGCATCTGGGCGGCGGCTGCGCTGCATTCGGTCTGGAACTGGGCGCAGGGCAGCTTTTACGGCCTTACGGTCAGCGGCCTCATGACAGCATCTTCGTTTCTGGTATTTGAGCAGACCGGTTCGGCAAACTGGATCGGCGGAAAGACCTTCGGACTGGAAGCGGGTGCCGGCACAACGGCGGTTTGTCTGCTGGTGAGCATCATCCTTCTTTCTCTGATTCCCCAGCGGGCGGGCAGTGCCCGCCTTCTCGATCGAAAGTTCTCCGGTGATGAAGTGAAGAAGTGAGGATTGCTGCATCTCAGCTTATGGAAAGAGGAATATCAAATGGACGATATGACAAATCAGCAAAAGCAGATGCTTTGTCTTGAGATAATGGAAAAGCTCAAAGCGCAGATCAAAAACAAAGATGCCGTTCGGGATATCGGCGAAGCAATCCGTCTGTGCCGGAAATGGCTGGACACCCGGGCAGATGTTTCGTATGAACTGTATCATCTTCTGGACGGTGAGGCGCACGGCTTTACGCTGTTTCAGGAGGCTGAAACAGACAGCCGCATGACCGCAGTCTGGAACGTCCTGATTGATGCGGCTGCGTATATCTGCCGCGCTGTTTATGAAGGGCACGGCGCAAAGTATTTCCCGGAGCCGATTGAGCTTGTGGATGAAGAGACATTCCTGCGCTGTGTGAAGACTTATGAAGAGGTTACCGCCGGGAGGGCAGCCGATGAAAGCATTTGATGTCAGGGCATTGTATGAGAAGTATTGCCGGAAGGAATCGGACAACCGGTATGACTGTGAAGCGGACTGCCGCACATATGAAATCATTCCGGCCTCGGAAGCGGAGCTGACGGCGTTCCGCGCAAACTGCATCGCCCGGAATGTCCCGGAAGAAGCGATGGAGGAACTGCTTGCATACTATCGGCAGAACAACAATTTCCTGAATGATTTTTTCTGTGATGACATCGGCATTTTCGAGTGGTGGGATGACTGCCGCCAGCTATGGCTCGGCATCCTGGACACGGATGTATTCCGGTTTTGTGCCGATTCGGGAAAATATACCATCGGAGACGGCGGAAATGTTTCCTACGGCAAAGCATACGAGTTTGATACGCTGGAACAAATGCTGGAAGCGCATTTTCAGAGGATATGACCTGCAAAGGAACCGGCTGAAAAGAGCATTGCCGCTGCAGATGCAACGCATAAAGCGAAGCTGCGGCGGCATTTTTTGCGCAATGTGCCGAAAGCGCATTTTTTTGCGCCGGATACTTGACAAATGCGGCAAAAGCTGATATAATAGGGAGGCTGGTGTAAAGGTCTCCACCATGACAGCAGAAAGGCAGGCGGTCATCCCGATGAAAAATCTCGATTTCGTGCTTCTGCTGGACTGCTACGGCAGCCTGCTGACTGAACGGCAGCGCGCACTGCTGGAGGGCTACTACGACGAGGACCTTTCGCTTGCGGAGCTTGCAGAGCCGCTTGGGATTTCCCGGCAGGCCGTGCACGACAGCATCCGCCGCGGAGAACGCCAGCTCGAACAGCTCGAAGAACAGATGGGCATTGCTGCAAGGCTCAAGGCAGCACGCGCCCTGTTCGGAGAGATCGAACAGTATTGTGAATCCGTTCCTGAGCCTGCCCGCTCCCGGATTACCGAGGCGGCGCGCAAGGGAAAGGCATTATTCTGAACGGAAGGGAGCAGGAACCGTATGGCATTTGAAGGATTGCAGGATAAGCTCGGACAGGTTTTCAAAAAGCTGAAGGCACACGGCAAGCTGACGGAAGCGGATGTCAAAGAAGCGATGCGTGAGGTGCGGCTCGCCCTTCTGGAAGCGGATGTCAGTTACAAGGTCGTCAAGGACTTTGTCAGCAAGGTCTCCGAGCGCGCAGTCGGTGAGGAAGTGCTCGCCAGCCTGACGCCTGCACAGCAGGTCGTCAAGATCGTCAACGAGGAACTGATCGCGCTGATGGGCGACGGCAATTCCCGTCTCAATATCGCAGCCAAGCCGCCGACCGTGATTATGTTCTGCGGTCTGCAGGGCTCCGGTAAGACAACCCATTGCGCAAAGCTCGCAAAGCTGCTGAAAAAGGAAGGTCATCACCCGCTGCTCGTTGCCTGTGACGTTTACCGTCCGGCGGCAATCGACCAGCTGCGGATCGTCGGCGGTCAGGCAGAGGTGAAGGTCTTTGAGCTTGGCCAGATTGACCCTGTTGAGATTGCCAAGCAGGGCGTCCGCTATGCAAAGGACAATAACCACGATATCGTCATTCTCGATACGGCAGGCCGTCTGCATATCGACGAAAAGCTCATGGATGAGCTGAAAAATATCAAGGCAGAGACGAATCCCGATGAGATCATGCTCGTTGTCGATGCGATGACCGGTCAGGATGCCGTCAACGTCGCAAAGGCCTTTGACGAAGCGCTCGGCATTACCGGCGTGCTGATGTCAAAGCTCGATTCCGATACCAGAGGCGGTGCGGCGCTCTCCGTGCTTTCCGTCACCGGTAAACCGATCAAATACGTCGGTATGGGCGAAAAGCTCGGCGATTTCGAGCAGTTCCACCCGGATCGCATGGCATCCAGAATTCTCGGCATGGGCGATGTGCTCTCGCTGATTGAGAAGGCTGAGGATGTCTATACCAAGCAGGAGGCCGAACGCCTGACGCAGAAGCTGCAGAAAAGTCAGTTCGATATGGACGACCTGCTCGAACAGCTGCGCCAGATCAAGAAGATGGGCGACCTCAGAAAGATCGTCGGGATGCTGCCGGGCGTCGGCAACAAGCTCGATGAGCTCGATATCGACGACAGCGCATTCGGCAAGGTCGAGGCCATGATTACTTCCATGACGCCGGCCGAGCGTGCAAAGCCTTCGATCATCAATCCTTCGCGCAAGCGCAGAATCGCTGCCGGCTCCGGAACGCAGGTGCAGGATGTCAACCGTCTGCTCAAGCAGTTCGACCAGATGCAGCAGATGATGAAAAAGCTTGGCGGAGGCACAGGGAAAAAAGGTCTCTTCGGACGCCGCAAAATGCCGAAGATTGATCCGAAGATGCTCGACGGCATGGGCGGTTTCCCGAAGTTCTGAGCCCGTAAATCTGTTTTCATTGCAAACCCAATTTGCATGAATATATTACTTTGTTATCATTATTTGGAGGTGAAATACAATGGCAGTTAAGATTCGTCTGAGAAGAATGGGTGCAAAGAAGGCTCCGTTCTACAGAATTGTTGTCGCTGACGGCAGATATCCGAGAGACGGCCGCTTCATCGAGGAGATCGGTTACTACGATCCGACCAAGGAGCCGTCTGTTGTCAAGGTGGATGCCGATAAGGCAAAGACCTGGATCCAGAACGGCGCACAGCCGACCGACACCGTCCGCGATATCCTGAAGAAGCAGGGCGTCCTGTAATCCGGGAACCCTACCGCTGATTGTTTTGGGAGAACATCATGAAAGAGCTGTTATATGCAATCGTTGAAGGACTGGTCACGGATAAAACTGCGATTCAGATCACCGAGGACGCGGTGAATGAGGAAGGCGTGACCGTGCTGCATCTTTCCGTTGCACCCGATGACATGGGTCGTGTGATCGGCAAGCAGGGCAGAATCGCCAAGGCGATCCGCACACTGATGCGTGCCGGCGCAGCCCGTGAAAACCGGAAGGTTGCTGTGGAAATCGACTGATTGCCGCAGAACATTAAAAAATTAAGGGACAAGAAGCATTCGGCTTCCTGTCCCTGATTTTTTTATCTTGCATTGCTGCAGACGGCGCAGCCCTTCCATGTCAGAAAGGCTCTGTGCTTTTTGCAGCGCGGAAAACCGTTCAGCACCGGGTCATCCGGTTCCATCTCCGCGAGCCAGCGCGTCAGTGCATCCGGTTCGATATCTGCTGCGCGGAACCGGACAAAGCTCTTGCGGAACCAGCCGAGCATCGGCATCAGCGCTCTGGCATTCGGCCAGAAGTTGAGCGTCTGCCAGCCTGTTTTCTGCGAGGCTGCGTCCGCTGTGCGCACGAGGAATTGCTTATCCGCTTCAAATGCGGCAGGATCCCACGGCATTTCCGAGATGCTGAAGCCGGCATTTTCGCTGTCCGTTTCTGCGGCGTGTTCGGAAAGCCAGACGATCAGCCGCCGCTGACTGTCGGTTTCCGCCAGCGCAGAGCCTGCAAGCACCAGTACCGTCAGAAGGACATGCGTGCCGGTATCGGAAATGCTGATCTTGTCATCCTCCGGATCATTCCGGCGGATGCTGAATATTGCTGCCATACGGGTTCTCCTGTCAAGTAAAGTGTAGCTTTCGGTTTTCTGTGCCGTCCGCTCCGGTATGCCGGAGAATCATGCTTTTTTCTTCGTCTGCTTTTCGAGCACGGCAAAGGCTTCCCGCAGATTGGATACGCCCTCCAGCTGAATCGTGAAACGGTCCTTCTGCAGCGTGCGGAGCGTCTGCTTCGGGAGAATGCAGAGCGTAAAACCGAGGCGTTCCGCCTCCTGGATGCGCTGTGCCGCGTTCGAGACGGAACGCAGCTCACCGCCGAGTCCGACCTCTCCGAAGGCGATGACTGTCTCCGGAATCGGTTTGTCCATCAGCGCGGAGTAAAGCGACAGTGCGACCGCCAGATCACCGGCCGGTTCATCGAGCCGGAATCCGCCGACGATGTTGAGATAGACATCGAGTGCGCCGAAAAACAGTCCCATGCGCTTTTCCAGCACCGCAAGCAGAATGTACACGCGGTTGTAATCAAAGCCGGTCGCGGTGCGGCGGGGCGAGGAGAGTGTACTCTTGGAGACGAGCGCCTGAATCTCTGCAAGAATCGGGCGGCTGCCCTCCATCATGCAGCAGACACAGGTGCCGGAGACGCCGAGCGGTCTGCCGTCCAGCAGCATGGCAGACGGATTTTCGACCTCGGAAAGTCCGGTGTCCCGCATCTCAAACACGCCGATTTCATTCGTTGAGCCGAAGCGGTTCTTGACCGCCCGCAGCACGCGGATGCTCTGATAGCGGTCGCCCTCAAAGATCAGCACGGCATCGACGATGTGCTCCATGACCTTCGGGCCGGCGATCGTGCCGTCCTTGGTCACATGGCCGACCAGAAAAACCGGAATCTCCTTGGCCTTGGCGGTCTGCATGAACAGCGTGGTGCATTCGCGCACCTGCGGCACAGAGCCGGAGCCGGAATTCAGTCCGCTGATGTGCATGGTCTGGATGGAATCCACAATGACGATATCCGGCTCGCTCTCGCTGATCGTGTCGCAGATTGCCTCTGCGTCGCTGACGGTCAGCAGATAGAGGTTTTCGGTATCGACGCCGAGCCGCTGCGCCCGCAGCTTGATCTGCCGTGCGGATTCCTCACCGGAGACATAGAGCACGGAATGCTCTGCACCGAGAAACTGACAGATCTGCAGCAAAAGCGTACTTTTTCCGATGCCCGGTTCGCCGCCGAGCAGTACGACCGAGCCCTTGACGAGTCCGCCTCCGAGTACGCGGTTCAGCTCTGCAATGCCCGTGTCATAACGGATATCCTCATTCGTACCGACCTCCGCAAGCTCACGGATCTGCGCGGAAAGATCGGATGTCCGCCGGGCATTTCCGCCGCCGCGGACGGGGATGCGGAGCTCCGGCAGCGCTTCCTCGATCGTGTTCCACGCGCCGCAGCTGGTGCACTGTCCGCTCCATTTCAGATATTCCGCGCCGCAGGCCGTGCATTCATATCTTGTTTTTGCCTTTGCCATGAGTTACCTCCCGCATATCCCGTGCGGGATCAGATTGTTTTCAGCAGCGGCGCAAGGCAGAAGCCGATCAGAATTGCAAGGAACATAACGATAATCAGAATGCGGAGCGCGAGCGGCTTGGAGGATTTTGTGCCGGTACGCTGCGGCATCTTTTCCTGTGCGCGTCTCTGCTGGCGGTTGGAGCCGGAAGCCGGCTGCTTCTTGTTCTGCGCTTTTTTGATTTTTTTGCTCATGAGCGGGTGCTCCCTTCATTTTCATGGAATTGCCTTTATTATAGCATACTGCCGGAAAAAAAGCAAGGCGGGAGCTATAACTTTCGGGCGGCGGCTGTCCTGCCGGAGCAGTTTCGGCCGCTGTATGCCGGCAGTCAGGAAAAATTCACTTGACAAGGAGAAAAAAAGCTGTTATAATATATGATACAGCGGTATGGAATACAGTGCCGCAATCCTATCATGAATTCAACTATGAAACAGGAGGGTACATCTATGGGCATTTTCTCCAGACTCAGTGATATCCTGAGAGCCAACATCAATGATATGCTTGATAAGGCGGAGGATCCGGAAAAGCTCGTCAAACAGATTATTATTGATATGCAGAAGGAACTGACCAAATCCACGCAGGCACTGGGCAAGGCTGTTGCAAGTGAGCGTATGGTCGAGAAGCAGTACCGCAATGCCTGTGCAGTTTCTGCAAGCTGGGAATCCCGCGCCAAGGCCGCTCTGAAGGCCGGCGATGCCGAACTGGCCAAGAAGGCACTTGCCAGCAAGGTCAAGGCGGATGAGGATGTCACCAACTATCGTGAAATGTATGAGACGATTTCCAACCAGACCGAGGCAATCCGTTCTCAGGTTGAGGTTCTCAAGTCCAAGATGCAGGAAGCAAAATCCCGCGAGGCAATGCTGATCGCCCGTTCCCAGATGGCAGATACCACCAAGGAGCTCGCACAGTCCCTCAGCGGTATTGATACCAACAGCTCGTTCGACAAGCTCTCCAAGATGGAGGAGAAGATCACGCGCAAGGAAGCAGAGGCTGCTGCATTCAGCGAGATTCTCGGCAACGGCAAGCCGGAAGAGGTTGCAACCTTCGAGGAGCTTGAGCGCAATGCCAAGGTCGATTCCGAGCTGGAGCGCCTGATGGCTGAAATGGGCATGGCTCCGTCCTCTGCAGCAGATACTGCAGCTGTCAACGATGAGCTTGCTGCTGCGATCAGTGCACTGGAGGCGGATTCTGCTCCCGCAGAGGCTCCGATGGAGCTGCCGGGTGTCTGATTTGCTGCGCACCTGAACCGAACACAGATCTGAAACTTGCGGCACAGCCTCACGCTCCGTGAGGCTGTGCCTTTTTCCGAACGGTCTTTCACAGGGAAGGAGAGGTTCTCCCAATGTCGAATAAACGCAGGATCCGCTGGGACCGCATCGTCGGTGCGGCGATTGTTCCGATCGTGCTGATCTTCCTGCTCGGCTCGTGCATCTCACGCTGCTCAAAGGAAGACGAAAGCACGCTGACAGAGCAGAGCAGCACGGAGGATGTCGCGGAACAGACCGGCACGCAGCCGGCTGATCCGCAGTCGAAAACGACCACTGCGGTATCCACAACCTTCAACGGCGCCGAAATGACGATGGTCAATGTGCCGATTGTCATCACCGATGACGACAGTACAGATAACCCGATCCTGATTGACAGCTCTTCTGCATCGGCAGATACGACAGAATCCTCGGAGCCCGTCAATACGCTGCCGGCAGGCTATCAGAGCGTACCGGTCAGACTGAGCGCCATGTATGCCGGAAATCTGGTGCTGGTGAACAAGGAGAATCCGAGTCACCTCAGCTCCGATGAGCTGGCGCTGGAGCAGGTCTATTTTGCTGAGGATAAGCCGGATTCCTATGAGATTTCCTATCCCGGCCATACCTCGCTCAACAGCACGGCGCTCTCGCAGTTCAACCGGCTGATGAAGGCGTATTTCAGCGCGACCGGCAACAAGGAAATCATGTTTAATTACGGCTATCTTGCTGCTGATAAGGAGAAGAGCAATCCGGATTCTCCGACGGGTCTGGATGTCCAGCTCCATATCAAGCGCAATGACGGCGGCTATGAGTATATCACGAATACAGCGCCGTATTCATGGGTCTACGAGCATATGGCAAGCTACGGCTTTGTGCTGCGTTATCCGGCCGAGAAGGCGGATATTACCGGCGAGCGCGGCGGCTTTACCGCAATCCGCTATGTCGGCGTGCCCCATGCGGCTTATATGGATGAGGAAAACCTCTGTCTGGAGGAGTATCTTGACCGGCTGAAGAAGGATCACAATTTCTTTACCGGAACACCGCTGGAATATGAGCTGAACAAGCAGGTTTACCGCATTTATTATGTACCGGTTGACAGTACCGCGGACGGCGATCCGACTGTTCCGGTTCCGAATGCCGGCTCCTATGAGATCTCCGGCAACAATTCCGACGGCTTTATTGTAACGGCAATCGTCGGCTGATGATTACGATGAGGAGTGAGCATCGCAGGCTGCGCGCGCATCCTGACGGAGGCGCACTCCTCATTGCGGCATATAATGGAAAGGGGGCTTTGCAATGGCTGCTGACAATCTGCGGGAAAGCGGGGTGTTCTCCCGCACATCCGCATGGTTCAAAAGGGAAATTGCCCGTCTGCGGCACCGCGACGATACGGTTGTGATTCTGCCGCAGCGTGCAGTATGTTTTCACGGTGCGCTGACCTTTTCTCTTCCTGCGGACTTCAAACTCAGCGATAAGAAAAAGGATCTGCTGATGCTGGAAAGCGCGAAAACCGGACTGCAGCTCACACTGATGCGCCTGCCGTTCAACCGGCCGCTCCGCCGCCTGACCGCAGCCGATCTGCAGCTTTCCTTCCGCAAGCTGATTCCGCCGGAGATTGTGCCGGAGCTGCGCTACGGCTTTGCGCGCTATTCCCCGACGGTCACGGCATCGTGGCAGCATCCCCCGGTGAAGCGGAAGCTGCGCCGCGGCAATATTGATGTCACACTGGAACAAGGTGCCGAAAAAACCGTCCTGCACCTGGTTCAGGTGCGAAAGACGGCTTTTCTCATGCTGTTCCGGCATGTGACCCCGGAATACGAGGCACATGTCAATGCAGTGCTCTATTCGGTTTCGGTGGATCCTGCAAAGGCTGCTCAGTAGCCCTTGCTGAGATCCTCTGCGAGGGAATCGTCATTGCCGATCCAGTCGGCAGTCCGGATGGTGAAAAATGTGTTTTGATCCTGCCGGATGATAACCAGCTCGATGCCTGCGTTCAGGATCAGGCGCTTGCACATGGAACACGGTTCCACGGCGCCGTCCAGCTGATTGGTTTTGGCATCGTGGCAGGCCAGATACAGCGTGGAGCCGAGCAGATCGGCACGGCTTGCGCTGATGATTGCGTTCGCCTCGGCGTGAACGCTGCGGCAGAGCTCATAGCGCTGTCCGCGCGGCACCTGCATCCGTTCGCGGTAGCAGAAATCGAGGTCGCTGCAGTTTTTTCTGCCGCGCGGCGCACCGTTGTAGCCGGTCGAGATGATCTCGTCGTTCTTGACGATGATCGCGCCGAATTTCCGCCGCAGACATGTGCTGCGGCCGGAGATCGCTTCTGCGATATCCAGATAATAATTTGTTTTATCCCTGCGTTCCATGGCGGAACCCCCTTTTTATACATCTGAGATTCGATTCCGATGCCGGCAGTGCTTTCTGCGGCTTCCCGTTCATTATAACAGATTGCGCCGGAAAATGCAAGTGCGTGCGGGGAGCCCCCGCGGGCATTTTCCTTTTGGCGAGGATAACAGAGCGCCAAAAATGAAACAGGCGCACGCCGCGAAACGCGGCTTCTCAAAGACAACTGTTCCCCGAATAGAGTTTTGGGATGAGCCTTTTTCCAAAGGCCTTTTTATCAGAATTTAACATATGAATGGAGAAACAGTTATGTTTGGTTTTTTGATAGAAGAAATCGACAACAAGCAAAAGAGCGCAGAGCGCATTGCCTATCTCGAACAAAAATACGGCATTGTTTTCCCGGATATATTAAAGGACTTTTATGCGATAACTGACTGTTCAAACGTAAAAATGTGCGAGATGAAAATGAATGAACGGTTCTGTGTTGTTGCGAATCTGGTTACTCTGGAAGGTGGGGACATAGATTTTGAATATGCTGCTGATGATGACCGTGAGGAGCCTATGTGTAATTTTATCCCATCAGATTGGTATCCGTTTGCCTATGATAATGGTGGCAATTATTTCTATTGGAGTAACAAAAACCATCATGTATATTATGTTGACCGTGAAAATGTTGAAGAGCAGGTGTATATCTCCGATAGCATCGAAGCGTTTCTTGAACTACTGAACAATTCTGTCGTTGAAGAATAAAACGACGAATTCTGATTTATCATAATAAGCTGACAGAAGCAAACACGCTGAAAGATGCGCATACAGAAAGAAAACAGGAGATTACCATGCTGAAAATCACCATAGATCAGATGTATGATTATCTGTCTGACCTGTTTGAATCCGTTGCGTGGAGCGACAGCACGCTGACAGAGATCGGAAACAGCCTGATTGCGCAGATCGCGTTTGAATGCAGGCCGGAGACGGTCAGGCGGGCGAAGGAAAATCAGACATATGACAGCAGGCGCGTGATTGAGGCAATGCTCAATGCGCTCGTTACACTCGTAAGCTGTCACGATGTTGCGCACCGTCTGAACTTTGTGCCGGTGCTGCCGCATATTGAGACGTTCGACTGCAGTGCTGCGGAACAGCTGCTGACTGCGCTGGCCTGCACCGGTGATCTGCAATACGAAGCGCTCATCGGGCAGACGGCCGGATGGTTTCCCGCTCTTCTGGCGGACGAATATCTGACGGAGCTGCGGAAATATGCAGCATACAGACAGTCACATGCGGCGGATCCGCAATGATAAGTATTTCACGGAAAGGAGCTGCGCGTATGCCGGAACTGACCGACATGCAGTATATCCGGACGCTCGCAAAGCGTCACAATTTTTCGTTTTCAAAAGGTCTCGGACAGAACTTCCTCATTGACCCGGAGGTCTGCCCCGCCATCGCTGAATACGGCATTCCGTCAAGGGAATGCGGCGTGCTGGAGATCGGCACCGGATTCGGTGTGCTGACGCAGCAGCTTGCCCTGAAATCAGAATGCGTCACAGCCGTCGAGCTCGACCGCAGACTGCAGCCCGTGCTCGCGGAAACACTTGCCGGATTCGATCATGTGCATGTTGTCTGGCAGGATATCATGAAGGTGGATCTGCCCGGCTTTTTGCAGGAGCACTTCGGCGGGCGCGATGTCGCCGTCTGCGCGAATCTGCCCTACTACATCACATCTCCGATTCTGATGCATCTGCTGGAATCCGACGCAAAATTCCGCTGCATCACCGTCATGGTGCAGAAGGAGGCTGCGGAGCGTCTCTGCGCCGAGATCGGCAGCAGAAAAGCCGGTGCGGTCACGGCGGCCGTACAGCTGCGCGGTTCCGCAGAGCAGCTCTTTGAGGTGCCGCGGGATTCGTTCTATCCCGCACCGAAGGTCGATTCCGCCGTCATCCGCATTACCCCCTACGAAACGCCGCTCTGTACGCCGGAGCAGCTGCACCGCGTTCTGCGAATCGTCAGGGCCGGCTTTGCACAGCGCCGGAAAACCGCTGCCAATGCACTCGCTTCCGGACTCGGCCTCACCAGAGAGCAGGTCACAGATGCACTTACGGCCTGCGGACAGGACGTCAATGTCCGGTTTGAGCAGCTCGGCCGCGAGACGCTGCTGCAGCTCGCGGAACAGCTCTGAGCCTGCAAAAAACGACGCATTCTCTGCGGGAATGTCAAGCGGGAACAGGGTTTCGCTGCGCGATATGGGCAGAATCCCCAAAATGTCCGGAAATGACGCTGTGAAGCGAAAAAATGCTTGACAAAATTGCTGTTTTGTGGTATGATTATTTTACCTCTTTGCGGAGGCGCTTTTGTTGTGCCCGCGTTTTTCTCCGGATGCCATGTGCTTCGGCGCCGGATGATGACCGATCTGCCGCTGAGAGGGAGGCAAGCTTTCTTCCGCAGTGTGCCCTGCGGCGCATAATTTGCGGAAAATATTTTACAGGAGGTGCCGACAATGCGCGTTAAGATCACCCTTGCTTGCACAGAGTGCAAGAACAGAAACTATGTTTCTAAGAAGAACAAGAAGAATGACCCCGACAGAATCGAAATGATGAAGCACTGCAGACATTGCAACAAGCATACACTGCATAAGGAAACCAAGTAAGAATCCGACCGGCGTTCCGGATGCGGTCTGACCGCACGGAACAGAAAGGAACAAACCATGGCCAAGGACAAGGACAAGGAACTTGCGGTTTCCGAAAAGGAAAAGAAATCCGCAAAAAACAAAGAATCGTCCAAAACAAAAGGCGGGATTTCCAAGTGGTTCAAGGATCTCAAGCTCGAACTGAAAAAGGTTGTCTGGCCGGATAAGAAAACGGTGATCAACAACAGCATCGTCGTTTTTGCAGCCATGCTCGGATTCGCCGCATTTACCTTCCTGCTGGACAAGGGCTTCCTTTGGCTCTTCCAGTTCGCAATCAGCGGCGGCAAGTCGTAAGATGATGCGATATGCACTGCATACAGCACCGCGCAAATTTGATACGGAAAGCAGGGAATTGTGATGAATGAGAATAATACCCAGAAACCAGAGTGGTATGTGATTCATACCTATTCCGGCTATGAAAACAAGGTTGCGCAGAGCATTGTCAAAAAGGCCGAGAATCAGCAGCTGACAGACAAGATCCTGGAGGTGCAGATCCCGACCGAGCAGGTGCGCGAGATCACGGACGGCAAGGAAAAGGAGATCACCAGAAAGATCTTCCCCGGCTACGTGCTCGTGCGGATGATTCACAATGACGAGGTTGCTTATCTGATCCGCAGTATCCGCGGCGTCACAGGCTTCCTCGGAGCAGACCCCAATCAGCCCATCCCGCTGACTGCCAGCGAGATTGCTGCAATGGGCGTCGATCTCGGCAAGAATGTTGAGATCAATCTCAGCGTCGGTGATTCCGTCAGAATTGTCGGCACTGCGATGGACGGCTTTACCGGTACGGTGCAGAGCATCGACATCGACGAGGGTACCTGCGAGGTGCTCGTCTCCATGTTCGGTCAGGAAACACCGACCAAGTTCAGTCTCACAGAGGTTGCACGCGATCTCTGATAACAGACAGGGCTGTCCCTTTTTGTCAGACAGCGCGCCCTTCGCCGCTGTCGTGGGAGAGATATCCGCGCTGCGGATGTCCCGCCATACACCACATTATTTGGAGGTAAAATTACCATGGCACAGAAAGTAGTTGGCTTTATTAAGCTTCAGATCGCCGCAGGCAAGGCAACTCCTGCTCCGCCTGTCGGTCCGGCGCTCGGTCAGCACGGCGTGAACATCATGGGCTTCTGCAAGGAGTTCAACGAGCGCACCAAGAATGAGGCCGGTATGATTATCCCGGTTATCATCACTGTTTATGCAGACCGTTCCTTCACCTTTATCACAAAGACGCCGCCTGCTGCAGTCCTCATTAAGAAGGCTTGCGGCATCGAGAAGGCTTCCGGTGTTCCGAACAAGAACAAGGTCGCAACCATCACCAAGGAGCAGATCCAGAAGATCGCGGAGACCAAGATGCCTGACCTCAACGCTGCTTCCCTCGAAGCTGCTATGAGCATGATCGCAGGTACCGCTCGCTCCATGGGCGTTGTCGTTGCTGACTGATCCCAGAAGACGTCTCCCCGTGGGAGGATTTTTCCGTCAGCCGGAGATCTGACTCCGGTATACCACAGATTGATGATAAAGGAGTTTTCATAAATGAAACACGGTAAGAAATATGTCGAAAGCGCAAAGGCGCTCGATACGGCAAAGCTTTATGAGCCGAATGACGCTCTGAGCACCGTTTGCCAGCTCGCAAAGGCAAAGTTCGATGAGACCGTTGAGGCTCACATCCGCCTCGGCGTTGACTCCCGTCACGCTGACCAGCAGGTCCGCGGCGCTGTCGTTCTGCCGAACGGCACCGGTAAGACTGTCCGCGCACTCGTCTTCTGCAAAGAGGATAAGTACGAGGCTGCAAAGGCTGCAGGCGCTGACTATGTCGGCGGCCTCGACCTCGTTGAGAAGATCCAGAAGGAAAACTGGATGGACTTCGACGTTGTCATCGCTTCTCCGGACATGATGGGCGTCGTCGGCCGTCTCGGTAAGGTTCTCGGTCCGCGCGGCCTGATGCCGAACCCGAAGGCCGGTACCGTTTCTCCGGACGTCGCAAAGGCTGTCCAGGAGGCAAAGGCCGGTAAGATCGAGTACAGACTCGACAAGTCCAACATCATTCACTGCCCG
This sequence comes from Oscillospiraceae bacterium, assembly GCA_017427265.1. Lineage (GTDB taxonomy): Bacteria > Bacillota > Clostridia > Oscillospirales > Ruminococcaceae > Firm-04. The sequence goes on from JAFRTG010000021.1 coordinate 120,671, forward strand.
ATCGGCAAGGTTTCCTTCGGCGCTGAGAAGCTCGAAGAGAACTTCAATACCCTGCTTGAGGCAGTCGTCAAGGCAAAGCCGGCAGCTGCAAAGGGTACCTACCTGCGCTCTGTGACCGTCGCTTCTACCATGGGCGTCGGCGTTCCGGTTCTCACCACAAAGTTTGGTGTGTAATTGCTGATTTTTTGTGCGCGGAAGGAGACGGCTTCTGCCGTTTCCTCTCCGGCGCATGAATTTTCGGATACCCCTTGACAAATCCCCCTTTTTGTGATATAATATTATAGTTGCAGATGAGAAATTAGCTCAGTTGGCAGAGCATCTCCCTTTTAAGGAGAGGGTCGAGGGTTCGAACCCCTCATTTCTCACTTTTGTGAAATGTCCTAAATGCGTGAAAATCGCGCGTTTAGGGCATTTTCTTTGTTCTCTCCCTGAAATTATTATCCGTATTTTGAAACCGATTTCAGGCCGCGTGCACTCAACCGTGCACTCGCATCTTCACGCAGATACGCCAAAAAGCGTGCACTCGAAATTTAGCATACCAGCCCTCAAATTCAGTGAAATCGAAGCAAATACGGAATTTCTAATGTGTTTTCTGAAAAATGGCCGAGTGCACGCGTGCACTCAAAAACTGCTGAAATATTGACCTTGTGCATTGTGACAGAATCAGATGCATTCATGGCCGAAAGATGACCGTCGCCCAGCCTGCCGTAACATATCGTTTTTGCAGCGTATCAAGCTGAAGCGTCGAAGCACTGGCATCATTCGGGACACAGTGCGTTCTGAACGAAAAGTAGAATATACCACCGGTTTACTTGACATTTCCGTTCGGGTGTGTTATAATGCAGACAACATCAGACATGAACAGCCGGAAACCGGCTGCTGCGCTGAGATCTTATTTGAAAGGAGTTGCCGAGAATGACACGTTTCGCTATGAACAATCTGTACAGCCACAGTGAATATTACCTGCTAAGCCTCTATCTGGAAGAGACTCTAATTGTGCTGCATACAGATCGTAGTGGACGTGTCGGAACGACCGGCATGCGCATTTCAGGATAGCCTTTTTGTATGATCCCTGAAACGAAACACCGTCTGTATGCATAGATACAGGCGGTGTTTTTTATGTCCGTGTGGTGGAATGGCAGACACACCCGGCTAAGAACCGGCACACTGAGGGTTCGACTCCCTCCACGGAGATTATGGCGGATTCGTCTAGCGGGCAGTGCCCGCAGCCATTGATCTAAAGATCTCCGGAGAGGTTGCTTGTTTCAAAGACTTGTATCTCTCCGGAAGGAGTCCGCAAATATGGGCAAGTATGCATAGCGGCGATTGCAGCGGACTGTAAATCCGCCACCCATGCGGTAAACACCGTAGGTTCAATTCCTACCTTGCCCACCATTCGGTCGCATAAGCCTAACTGGAAAGGCAGCTGTTTGCTAAACAGTCAGTAGCCGTGTTTTTCGCGGTGTCCGGGTTCGACTCCCGGTGTGACCGTTCAAAACAATGAAGGGGTGTCCACGGCGGACACCCCTTTGTATTTACGCATGGATTATTTCATACTTCTGATAGTCAATCCTGACCAGCGCTTTCCCGTTTGGCAGGGATACAGATGCACGCAGAATCTCAGAGTAGCCGATCTCCTGCATTGCTACGGAAAGTGCTGCTTCTTCCATCTGGTGATGCACCTCGTCCAGCCGGTCAAATGCGTGGAGATACGGCGATTCGGAAACCCATTGTTCCGTATCCGTGTTAATCTGAATCACGCAGGAAACATATTCCGGATCAACCTGCAAAACAGCCCTCTGAAATGCCGGATACCCGATATATTCGATCAGCAGATTGGCAATCACAAGCTGTGCCTGCGGCAGCTGTTCCGCGTCGTGCACAAGGTCAAGATGCAGGCATTGCAGCATGCCCGAAAGCTGCGGATACCGCTCCCGCACCGCCGCAAGATATGCGCTGTTGATATCCACACCATAGACGCGCCGGTATTTGTCCGTGCGAATGTGTTCCAGTCCGTTTCCGCCGGCAACGCCGAGAACCATTGCCGTTTCGACCGGATATGCTGCAAACTGCGCTTTCATAATTTCGTTCATTGCCTGAAGCTGTTTCACCGTATCCAGCCGCATATGGTTTTCATAGTCGTCAAGGCTGATTTCTTCCCATGGATTGTTCATGATAAGCCCCTTTCATTTCTTATCCTCATTATAACATAACTTTTATTGAAATTCAAGACAGTGACTTATTCTACGAAGCGTGCATTGAAGCTGCACTGCTTGCTGAGCTGCACTCGCCGATGATTCCGGAAGATCTCTATGCGGCAATCTGCAACGGTGAAGTCAAGGTCTGATCAAACGATAGGCTGAGTCGGTATTTTGTATTGTTTGCAGCCCCGTTTTTGTTTTATTCCTTTTGCATTTGCAGATATTCCGTGCTATAATGAGGGTACAGTCCCGGCTGCAAACGAAGATTTACCTTTGAGGTACGGATGAGGAAGGACGTGTGGCAACATGAATGCAAATGATGTAAATTACAGCGATATTTATTCGGTGCTTAAACTTTTGACAGGAAACTGTTATGTGCCGGGTACTGACTCTCCGATGGACAGACCGCCGGAGCTTCCGGTAGATACTCTCCGGATTGTGCGCGGTTATGTATATAAGCATCCCGAAAACAAGGATGTATTTGAACAAGCGCTTTACAAAATGGGAAACAGCTCCGTCGATCATGTCTATTTATTTTTTGATTTCGTTGATGCTTGTTTGTTCTGCGAGATGCACAAGAAAACTGCGCCGTTTCATATTGACCAGCAGTTTCTGCTGCCGCAGCTGAATCCTATGCCGTTCAATCCGGGACACAGTGAATCCTGAATCTAAAAAATATACCACCGGTTTACTTGACATTCCCGGCAAGGTATGCTATAATGTGCTCAACGCAGGGCAAAAAGCCCGCGAAATTTTGACTAATGAAAGGGTGAAAACAATGAACGCGATGAGAACCAACGCAATGTATCTGTATGTCTTTGAATACCAGCAATTTCGCTTTTTTCTTCAGCAAGAAGAGGAGAGTGCCTTTGTGCTGCGCACAGGACATACAGGTGTTTGTTCAGCTGCCCTGACAGGGTGAGATCGTGTTTCATTGTGAACCATCTTCTGATAGAACAAAACCGTCTGTGTGCAGAACGTCAAGCACGCAGACGGTTTTTTGTATTCTGTCAGAAAGGTGGTATTTTTATGTCTTCCGATACGCCGACGATAAACATGGCGGCGACCGGCGCAAATATCAAGGCGCTGATCAAAAACAAAGGGCTCAGGGTTGCCGATGTGCAAATCAGATGCGGCTTCAATACACCGCAAGCGATTTTCAAATGGATGCGCGGCGACGCAATGCCCTCGATCGACAACATGGTGATTCTTGCACATCTGCTGGATGTGACCATTGACAAGATCATCATTCTCAATTAAAATGCTCCGCCCGATTTCGGGCGGCAGAATTCCGCTTCGTCTAACGGCAGGACAGCGGGCAGTGCCCGCCTCCATTGATCTAAAGCCTGCCGAAAGATTCTGTTGCTTTGAAAATAAAATATGCCTCTGTAGCTCAGTCGGTAGAGCGCTGGTCTGAAGAACCGGTTGTCGCAAGTTCGATTCTTGCCGGAGGCACCAGCAGGCAGTGCCTGCATCCAGAATAATGCTCATGAAGTATTATTTCTGTATCATCATTGTTGGATAATTGAAAATGATTGTTTCACCAATACATGATGCTTCCGTTTCGTCTAACGGCAGGACACCGGTCTTTGAAGCCGGGAATGGAAGTTCGAGTCTTCCAGCGGAAATCCGGCGGCAGCTGAAAAAGCATGACCCGTGCTTTTATTTTACAAGTGTGCTGCCGTCATAAAAATCCAGTATACGGTGGAGCATCAGGTTTCGCAGGAAAGAAAGACGCGCTTCATCTTTGCGTTCCGGTTTTGCCATATAATACAGGTAATGTTCCAGCAGATTAAACAAGTCAAATGTTCTGCCTTCAATTTTGAATTGCGTGAACCCCATCGGGACATATTTGTTCCAGATTTCATCCGGCGTAATATGATTTTTCAGTTTGGTAATGTCAAACAAAGTGCGGGTTTCACAGTTACAGGAAAAGACCGGAGCAAATTCCGGATGCTTCCGCATAAAATCACGCGAATGATATGCCGTATTCGGGAAACGCTTATAATGGTTTGCGACAGCAATCTGCTCCAGGCCGATTTCCTGATAATGCATGGATCGGTTCGGACAGTTGGGGTTGCAGCAGGGATTGACCAGGATTTCACACTTTTCCTTGTGCGGAATCTTTTCCAGGATATCCGTCTCGTGATTCAGATCATAATCCAGCACGATGATGTGGTAATCCTTTTCAAATTCCGAATAAAGCTGCTCTGCGTCTGTGATGCGCTTGCAGGTGGAGCTTGTCAGTTTGTAGTTCGGATAATTTTTGCGGATATAATCCTCCAGCAGCGGAGAGAATACAATACATTCATTCAAACCGTTATCTGCCGCCCGCATAATCATATTGCAGAAGGGATCACTGAGGTGCTTTTCTTCCAGCATCGGATTGGTAAAGGTGAAGCGCAGCGGAATGCCCTTGTCCTGATATGCTCTGATGACACCGCGGATAAAATTTTTGTCATAGGTTCCGTACTGCAGTCTGCCGCCGTTCCAGATGCTCGGCGGAAAAGCGCCGTAGACAGATGCGATTTCTACGCCGTCACGGAATAATTCAGGGCTGCTTTCCAGCATGGAGATGAATAACAGATTAAATCTTGCAAGTCTTGCAAAATCCGGAAGATGAAATCGGACTTTCATATGGTTCCTCCTCACGGTTGTTTTGGATTGTCAGATGTTTATATTGTATCCGAAATGAGGGATTCTGTCAAGAAAAAAACGAAATTTATCCGGATGCAGAACGCGCCGCATCTGATATACAAATAAGCATGTGACATCATATACTTTTACAGCATCACCGTCCGCGTGGCGATTTGTTCCCGGAAGCGGACATCATGCTCAACGAACAGCATGGTCGGCTGATATTTCAGCAAGAGCTGCTCAATCTGCATCCGCGAAAAAACGTCGATGTAATTCAGCGGCTCGTCCCAGAGGAACAAATGCGCAGGCGTCAGCAGTCCGGCAGCAAGCAGGATTTTCTTTTTCTGTCCTTCGGAGCAGGTTTCCATCGGACGGAAAAGCTGCTCGCGGGAGAAATCAAGCTGGCGCAGAAGCGTACAGAACAGGCTGCGGTCGAGCTGCCGTTCCTCGCAGAAATCAAACACCGCGCCGCGCAGCCCGGCGGTTTCCTGCGGTACCGCGGAAATTTTCAGGCCGGACGCGGTTTCAATCAGGCCGGATGCCTGCAGCGTATCGCAGGGTGCAAAGCAGCCGGTTTGTGCCATAATCAGACGCAGCAGCGTTGATTTTCCGCAGCCGTTAGCACCGTGCAGCGCAATGCGTTCCCCCTGCCGTATCTGCAGATTCAGTCCGGAGATCACCGGTTCCGGCGCGTCTGCATACTGCAGCGTGCAGTCCCGCAGCTCAATCAGAAGCTGCCTGTGATGCCGGAGCGGATTCATTTTCAGCTCCGCCGTCTCATCAATATCCTGCAGCAAACCTTCCTGTTCTTCCAGCTCCCGCCCGATCCGCTTTTCGATCTGCCTGACGCGGCTCTGCATCTTTTTGGTTTTCGCGCCGATGTACGACCGGGTATTGATCATGCGGTCGGGCTCCTTCACCGGTTCAAAGCCGATCTTGGTGCGCTCATTGCGGTCTGCCCAGTCGGATGCCCGCCGCGCCGCCTGCTTCAGCTTGCGGATCTCCCTGCGGTGCTTTTCGTTTTCGGCCTCCGCAAAGCGGTCTGCCCGCTGCTTGTTTTCCCACCAGACCGAAAAATTGCCGTTCTGCACGGAAATCGTTTTGCGGTTCAGCACCAGAACATGATCCGTGCAGGCGTCCAGCAGATCGCGGTCATGAGAAACCAGAATAAAGCCTTTTTTCGATGCGAGATACGCCCGGACAGCCGCCCGCGCTTCCGCATCAAGATGATTGGTCGGCTCGTCAATCAGCAGAAAATCGGTTTCTCCGGAAAACAGAATTGCAAGCAGAATTTTTGTACGCTCACCGGGACTCAGCATCCCGAATGGGCGGTAAAGCAGATCAGCCTGCTCCTGCAGCTGTTCCAGCTCGCAGATGATGCGCCACTGCTCACAGCCGGGACGGAGCGTCTCGGCAAAATCTGCTGCCTGCTGCTGCATCTGTGCGTCTGTCAGCGCATACGGAAAATACGCAAAACGCACTGAGCTGCTGATGGTTCCCTGATAGGGAAGGGCGCCGGTCAACAGCCGCAGAAGCGTTGTTTTGCCCTTGCCGTTTCTGCCGATCAGGCCGAGCTTCCAGTTCGTATCCAGTGAAAATGAAGCGTGATCGAAAATGCAGTCAAAGCTGCCGTCATAATAAAATGTCAGATCTCTGACGCTGATCTGTGACATATACATTCCTCCTTTGCTGTCCGGCTCTGCATAAAAAAACAGAGCCGCTTGTTGCCAAACAGCTCTGTTATGCTCATAACCCGCCGGACAGAGAACACCTGTCCCTGCCGCAAATTTCGTATATGCACAAAAAAGAGGTTATGAAAACATAATCCACTTTTGGCAACATGACAAAACCGTGCACGCGGTCTGCGCACACCGATCTGATATTCATGCAATCAAAAGCAGATTATCTCTTCATCCTCTCACCTCTCTCAGTTGATATTTATATCATAGCACATTTTTCCGGAAAAGTCAACTCTGTTTTTTGCAAGCTGTAATCTGTTTGCGGAAACAGCCGGAAATGCAATCAGGCAGACTGCACATGCAGCCTGCCTGAACGGTTTTATTGACGGTAAACCCATTTTTTATTGATCAGATAATTGACCGGTGTTGTGACCAGAATCTGAATCAGCGGTGCAATCAGCTCTGAGATTTTCAGAACGTCAACCATGAGGTACAGCATTGCATTCCCCAGCAGGAAGGTAAAACCGTATGAAGCATAAGTTTTGACGATTGTTTTTGTTTTCTCATCCTTCTGCTGAAAAACAAAGTTGCTGTTCCAGAAATAGGAATTCAGCACGCTCAGCACAAAACCGACACTGTATCCGAGCAGATAGAGCTTTCGGTTCATCAGAACAATCAGATAATAACAGGCGAGTGAAACGACAGCGCTCAATGCACCGACCAGACAGAAATCTGCAAATTTTACGATCTTTTCCGCGGTTTCATCGCTCAGCTTATCCCGCAGGATTGCCTTCAGTACAGCCCGCACGATCTTCTCATACAGCTTCCATAACGAGGACAAAAAACGCATATTTCACCCCTTGTATGTCATCCGCATACGGATCAGACGGAACAGCGTTTTCAGATAGCTGATGATAAAGGGCAGCAGCTGCCGTTTGGATTCGCCGAAAAGGCGCTTGTTGAATACAATCGGAATCTCCTCGATCCGGAGATTCTTTTTCTTCAGCTTCAGTTTCAGCAGAACCTCTTCCAGCACATCATAATTCCGGCAGTCCAGCGAAACCTTTTTCAGCTGGTCGGTTCTGTAAAGCCGGTAATTGGTTGAGATATCCCTTGCTTTGATGCCGAGTGCAATGCGAAAGACAAAATTCAGCGTTTTCGACATCAGAACCGAAATAAAGGCATCGTTATTTTTTCCGCCTTTCGCGTATCTCGAACCGATGACCACATCCACGCCGGGGGTCATTTTACGGAAGATATCCGGAAAATATTTCGGATCATGCGAACCGTCACTGTCCAGAATCAGGAATTTGTCACAGCTTGCTTCCTTGATTCCTTTCTGAAACGCGCCGCCGAAGCCGGGGAGCTCCTGATTGAAATATTTTACGCCAAACTGCCTGCACACCTCTTCTGTATTATCAAGCGGTTCTGCGGTATCAATCACAAGCACTTCATATTCTTCGCCGATCTTTTTCAGCTGTTCGATGACAGCGGGCAGCATGACCTTCAGATTCTCGGCCTCTTTGTATGCAAGCAAAACTGCACTGACTGACATAATATCACCTACTCTTTATTTTTTCGGGGGAACAAAACGGTAAGCCGCAATCCGGTTGAAATGCGATGTTTCTTCTGTACAGTATTCCGCAGTATATCCGGAAAGCTCTTCAAAATAGGAGACGATCTCCTTTCTCGACCAGTGTTCACCGCTTTCTTCAAATGCTACCATGGAAAAGAAATCGCTCGGATCATAGGTCTCATAAAAATCGTCCGGCAGGAGCGAGGAAGTGTCAAACACCAGAATGAACGGCTCATTTCTCTCAAAAATCTTCTGATATTCTGCTTCATGCTCCGGGGTTCTGTAGTAGTCAGACAGCATATATGTTTCATACACATCCGATGCCTGCTCCATCATCTGGCAGTAAATCGGCATATAAATGGCACCCAGAGGAAGCAGAATGCAGTTTTGTCCTGCTGTATATTCAGAGATCCGGCCGTTATCCGGTGCAGCCGAAATCACATACTGCGGATCGCATCTGACATTCTGGAAAACAAGTATGCCGCAGGCGAGCACTGCTGCTCCGATTCTGCAGAACACAGCCCGGAAACGGCGGCAGCATCCGTGATACAGCATTCTGACAATGCTCACGCCAATGATTAGGACGAACGGGAGGACATGGTACAGATACCGGATGCTGTCCAGACCGAAATCATCATACAGAAATTTGGATGAAACCATCACATGAAAGGCCGCACAGGAAATCAGCAGAATCCCGATCTCCGGCCGGAACGCCCAACCTGATTTCTTTCCGTTTTCTGCATCCTTTCCGGAAGCCTTCCGTTTCCGGAACCATGCAAGAATATTCTTCCGGAAAAGGAACAGCAGCGGCAAAAAGAGCGGTACAATAAACATTACCGTAATCCGGACATAGAACATCGCACTCACTGCATCGGCGATCTCAATGCCGGTCAGCGACCTCAGTGCATCCGAAAGGAGCTGCGGGATCTGCTGCCAGATATCCGGCTCCTTGGAGTAATGGAATCTGCTGTGAAACAGGTGATCGAATGTCTGCGGAAATGCCGCAAAAGAAAGGCCGATTCCAAGCAGCGCGGACAGTCCGCTGCCGAAGAGCATCTTCCACTTTTTGCCGGCAAGAAGAACCAGACATGAAAGTGCAGTCACGAAAAATGCGAACGGCAGAAAGAGATGCTGTGTCATCGCGCCGCCGAAAGCTGTGAGCGCAATGAGCAGCGCATCTCCGGGCTGAAACTTCTCTTTCTCAAAAAGCCGGAACAGTCCCAGAACATAAGCCATTGTAAAGGCTGCAAGCATTGCATACATGCGCAAAAAGAGAAAGAGTCCCTGCCCTGCGAGCGTAAAGCCCCAGAATATGCAGGTCATCAGGGCGAGCTTTTTTGACCGGAAGATCTGAATGCACAGCAGATAAAAGCAGATCTGGAATGCAGCAAAGCAAATCAGATTCACGGAAAACGCATACCACCACGAGAATTTCCCGCAGAACACCGATGAGATTGTATGGATGATTGCATAATGCAGCGGCGGATTGGTATCCATCGCCTGATTGTACCAGACGGAATCGTACCGGAATTTCGTTTCCTCATTCGTCCGGATATAATCATAGAAATCCTTTCCGGTTAGCCAGACGTCATAATTATCCGGCACCTGAATGTCACTGCCGTACAAATAAGGATGCCGGAAGCTGTTGGAAAGTCCGTAGGTAAAGAATTCGTCCTCATGGTATCCTGTTTTTTTGAACAGAAATACACATATCAGAAATACGATCTGCAAAAGCAGTACAAGCCAAAACAGCTTTGACCATAAATCTTTTTCAGCAGTCTGTTTTTTTTCCATATTTTCCCTCTCAGTGCAGTGCGCCCGGCACTGCAGAATCATCGCTGTACATTGGTACAGTCTTATCAAAAGTATAGCATATTTCCGTTAAAAAGTCAATGTTCTAAGTTTTTTTCAAAGATTGCTTTCCGGGCGGCTTTTTTCTGTTTACCCGTTGCATTCCGGCGGGCAGTATGCTATAATGAAACTGCAATTCCTGTTCAGATAATCCCTGCGCCGAAGCAATCTTTCAGAAAGGAACTGATACAATGAACGCTGTATCCCAACCGCTGCCGGAAACGATCAGCCTTCTGTATCCGGACAGCCCGGACAGCTGCTTCCCGGTCAGCAGCATGACGGCCAATGATCTTGACATCTCCTTCCTCGCGGAAAACGTCACCGAAAACACGACGGAGAAAGCCGCGGTCAGCAAAATCCTCATGCAGATGCCGAAGGAGCCGCACTGCATCAAATACCGCAGAGCTGTATATACCGAGCTGCAAAACGATCCGGCGCTCTGCAAAGAATTGTTTGAGATTTGCGATTCGCTGCGGTTTTCGTTCACCGACCGCCCGATCGGAATCGGCGGACAGTCCACGATCTGGGAGCTGATTCAGCGCTTCCGGTCGCTGGAGCACTATATCCGTTCCGTGACAAAGCTGCGCGACCTGTTTGAAGGCTGCAGCTTTCAGTCCGAAGGCATGAAGCGCCTGGCCGCATATATCCGGTCAATCAGTCAGGACAGCGGCTATGATGAGCTCCTGAAAGATATTGCGGTACTGGACGATGATGTCTACAGCATTCACAGCATTACGCTCGGCGTCAATCTCAATGCGGATTATTATCCGGCGGAGGTCGGCATTGTTTCGCTGAACAGATGGTTCTATGACGAACAAACCGCGCTGCAGAACTTTATGGCATTTCACCGGAAGGATCATGTCTCGGACACCGACCTGCATCCCTTTTCCATGGAGAAGCATTCTGACGGTTGGGACTGGTTTGAGAAGCACTGCTACGGCATCCAGACGCCGCACCGCGCGAACGATACCGTGCTGATGAACAATCTGACATCCATCATTGAACGGATGCTGCCCTCGCTGACGGCCAAGCTCAAAAAGGTGCTGGACAAATATGTGCAGATCAGCGGCAGGACGCTTGCCGGTCTTGCAGATGAGCTGCTGTTTTATCTGCGGTTTATCCGCTTTGAGCAGAAGCTCCGGGAAAACGGATTCCCGTGCTGCAGCGGCGAGGCTTCATCGGATGACACCGTCCTCAGGGATTTTTACAATATCAAGCTCGCCGTGCTTTCCATGCAGGGGAAGCTCGGAGAAACCGTGGTACGCAATGATATCACATTTACCAGAGAGCAGACGGTTCAGATTCTGACCGGACCGAACCGCGGCGGAAAAACCATTCTGACGCAGGGGATCGGGCTTGCATTCCTGCTGTACCAGAGCGGCGTATTTGTGCCTGCCGCATCTGCAAAGATCCGCTGCTGCGACGGCATCTATACGCATTTTCCGGTCGAGGAGGAGCGTACTGTCTCGCTCGGCCGGCTCGGAGAGGAGGCCGAACGCTGCCGAAAGATCTGTCAGACGGCCACCGCCGACAGCCTGCTGCTGTTCAATGAATCCTTTGCGACAACCAGTCATACGGAATCACTTTATATTGCAGAGGATGTGCTGAAATATCTCTGCTGTCTCGGCGCGCGTACCTGCTTCAATACGCATATGCATGAGCTGGGGGAGCACTGCGAAAATCTTTCCGCATCGGAATCCGCAGTCTGCGGAGCGGTCAGCATCGTCATGGAAAACGGTGCAGACAACAAATATAAAATCAGCCGCAGAAAGCCGGACGGCAAAAGCTATGCACATGTGATTGCGCAGCAATACGGCATTACCTTTGAGCAGCTCAGCGGAATGCACGGTATGTGCGCGGAATAAAGGGGGAGGGCAGATGTCATTTCAGACGCTTCTGTTCCGTCTGATGTGCAGCCGGAGCGATAAAAAACGAGACAAGGGACTGACCGATCCGCCGGAGGTCGCACACAATGACAATATTTGCTACGGAACAGACAGAAAATGGCAGATTCTTGATGTCTACCGTCCGAAGAATGCGGAAGGAAAACTGCCGGTTCTCGTCAGCTTTCACGGCGGCGGATGGGTCTACGGAACGAAGGAAATCTACCGTTATTATTGTATGGAGCTTGCAAAGCAGGGCTTTGCCGTTGTCAATTTCACTTACCGGCTCGCACCGGAAAACCGGTTCCCGGCGGGGCTTGAAGATCTCAGCGCGGTGTTCGCATTTGTGCTCCGGCATGCCGCAGAATACGGGTTTGATACCGGAAAAATTTACGGCATCGGAGATTCCTCCGGCGCAATGGGCATGGCGATTTATGCCTGCGCACTGACAAATCCTGCCTTTGCAGCGCAGTTCCCGGTCAGAATGCCGGAAGGACTTGTTCTGCGCGGTCTTGGACTGAACTGCGGCATGTTCGATACGGAAGGCATGCGTGAGATTCTGCGTGACTTGCTGCCGAAGGGCCGTGAAGAGGAAACGCTCCGGCTGCTGAGCAGTCATTCCCATGCGGCAAAACAGTTTCCGCCGAGCTTTCTGATGAGCGCGGAGGGCGATTTCAACAAGGAGCCGACACTGGCCTTCGGCAAAGTGCTGGAACAGCTCGGCGTACACTGCTGCACCAAAATTTACGGTGATGCACAGAATCCGCTCGGCCATGTGTTTCACTGCGATGTCCGGAGTGCAGACGGCCGGCAGGCCAACAGGGATGAGCTGGACTTTTTCAGGTCACTGAAGGATACAATCAATGGGGATATAAGACATGAAAGAGGAAAAAACGACGAATTTATGTGAACATTGTGAATACGGCAATCGGTATATTGATCTTGGAAAATGTCCCGAATGTGATACCGGACGAATTGTCGGAGACTTGCATACAAGAGCGATCTTTTGTTCCAATCTTCATAGAATCACAGCAGTTGCAGTTGATTTTTGCGGGAAACAAAACTGTATGACAGGAGAACTCGTATTTAGAAATTATGAGATCACAATTACTTCAAAGCTGTCACGGGAACAACTGATTGCTGTCGGAAAAATCGTTGAAAAAACGCCTGTACAAATATATAAAGCTATAGAGACAGATAACTCATTTTGTGACAACGCAGACTTTTATCAGATGCTTGCATTGGGAAAATACCTGTATGAACACAGTATTTCTTTTCAGACTGTTCCGGAAATACCGATACTGTACGGTTTTATGGAATGTTTTCCGAATTTAGCGAAGGATTATTCATGGGTGTTGGAAATGAATCAAGAATAAAAAGAGCTGTCCGATTCGTCAAATGAATCAGACAGCTCTTATCTTTTCATATGCTTCTATTATAACATGGTTTACGGATAAATGTAAGCGTTGAATTCAAATCTATTAGACTATAATTCCGAATATATGGTTCTTTCTCTAATAATATGCTATTAAAATTGCGGTTTATTGTGTCTTTCTCGTCTACACTGATAATCCAGCAAATACGAAGAAAACAACTAATTGAAAGAAGCGGCTATTTCGTCAGCGGAGGCATTCTCCTGCCCCGTAGTTGACCAAAAGTTGCCCACAATATGACAAGATAAGCGAGTATATCAAAAGAGCAGCAGTATTGTTTCAAATTCAACACTGCTGCTTTTCAATCAAAAAGCACAAACGCAATTATGTTAAAACAAGAAACAAGTTATATTAGGCACCACAAGAAACTGCACTTTTCACGAATTCCTATTGAAATTCAATATGAAATGTGTTATAATATACTATAAGCAAATTGTTCATAGGAGGCGCGGAATGATGACTGAACTTGATATCATGCAGCGGGCAAAACAATACATTGATGCACTTGCAAACGGATACGACCCGCTTTCCGGACAGCCTGTCCGCGATGACGATGTTGTCAATCAGGTGCGGATCTCGCGCTGCCTGTTTTATGTTTCCGGTGTCCTGCAAAAGGTGATTGATAACGGCGGAGAAATCAAAAAGGTTAAACTGCCGCGAGCAAAGAAGGCATTGTTTTCCGTAACTGCTGAACAAATATCACAGATTCATCCATATTCATCAGAGGTCTCGGCAACAAGAGTTGCTGCAATTCTGAATAGCTTGATTGATACTGATAAAATGCAGAAGCTGAAAACAACAGATATTACCGGATGGCTACTCTCCATTGGAATGCTGCAAGACATTGAGACTTCAACCGGAAGAAAGCGGAAAATTCCGACATCGAATGGCGAAATGCTAGGCATGAAAGAAGCGTCATTTGTCAATGAGCAAGGCATCCCGACACAGTATACTGTGTATGATAAAAACGCGCAGCAGTTTATTCTTGACAACATAGAAGCAATTATTGCATACATTCGTGAAAGTGAAGAAACAAAATGAAACCAATTCTATTCTTTGACGCAGAAATCAACCCGGAAAACGGGCAGATACTGGACATCGGCGCAGTCGGTTCGGACGGGCGTCAGTTTCATGCTGCCTCTGTGGGCGAGTTTTCTTCATTTGTCAAGGAATACGAATGGTTCGGCGGTCACAATATCCTCAGCTTTGATCTGAAATATCTGGAAGCGGCGATGCCGCAGGGCGATTCGGTGCAGTACATCGACACGCTCTGCCTGTCGCCGCTTTTGTTTCCCGCAAAGCCCTATCACCGGCTGCTGAAAGATGATAAATTACAGACAGATTCACTCAGCAATCCGCTTGACGATGCCGTAAAATCATGGGAGCTGTTCTGTGATGAGGTTGCGGCATTTGAATCGCTGGACAATACACTGAAACAAATATGGTATCTTCTGTTGCATGATTTGCCGGAATTTTCGGGCTTATTTGCATATCTCGATTATACTGCGGATCACGATGCCGCAGACCTGATACAATCCTATTTCAGCGGAAAAATCTGTGCCAATGCGCCGCTGCCGTTTATGGTTATGAATCACCCGCGGGAGCTTGCCTATTGCCTTGCGCTGATCTCTGCGGATGACCGCCATTCGATCACGCCGCCGTGGGTGCAGATGAATTATCCGCTGGTGGACAACTATATGCGTATCCTGCGGAATCACCCGTGCGAACAGGGCTGCCCGTACTGCGCGCAAAAGCTGGATGTCCGCACCAAGCTGACAGAGATTTTCGGGTATCCGGAATTCCGAACCTATGAGGGCGAGCCCTTGCAGGAACGCGCCGCAGATGCTGCGGTACATAACAAATCGCTGCTTGCGATCTTTCCGACCGGCGGCGGAAAATCTATCACATTTCAGCTTCCGGCGCTTATGGCAGGCGAAAACGCCAAAGGTCTGACCGTTGTCATTTCGCCGCTGCAATCGCTGATGAAGGATCAAGTGGATAATCTTGCAGAACGCGGTATCGCCGATGCCGTGACGATCAACGGTCTGCTGAGTGCAGTCGAGCGTACAGAAGCTATCGAGCGCGTTTTGAGCGGCATCGCATCCATCCTCTATATCTCGCCGGAATCGCTGCGTTCCCGCACGATTGAAAAGCTGCTTCTATCGCGCAATGTCGTGCGGTTTGTCATTGATGAAGCACACTGCTTTTCTGCGTGGGGACAGGATTTCCGCGTGGATTATCTCTATATCGGCGACTTCATCCGGCAATTACAGGAGAAGAAAAACATCAGCTATTCCATTCCGGTTTCCTGCTTTACGGCAACTGCAAAGCAAAAGGTCATTGAGGACATCCGCGACTATTTCAAGCTGAAGCTGGGTCTGGATTTAGAACTGTATGCGACCTCTGCCGCACGCAGCAATCTGCGCTATGAGGTGCTGTATCAGGCGGATGACGGCGAGAAATACGATACCCTGCGCAGACTGATCGAGCAGAAAAACTGCCCGACGATCATCTATGTCTCCCGCACAAAGCGCACGGTGCAGATCGTGCAGAAGCTGACCGATGACGGCTATTCCGCAAGACCGTTCCACGGAAAAATGGACAGCAGCGAAAAAGTCGAGAATCAGGAAGCGTTTATCGCCGGAACGGTACAGATCATTGTTGCGACCTCTGCATTCGGCATGGGCGTGGACAAAAAGGATGTCGGGCTGGTCATTCACTATGACATCTCCGATTCGCTGGAAAACTATGTGCAGGAGGCGGGCAGAGCCGGACGGGATCCGATGCTCAACGCGGACTGCTATGTGCTGTTCAATGAATCCGACCTTGACAAGCATTTCATCCGGCTGAACCAGACAAAGCTCAGTCAAAGCGAGATTCAGCAGGTATGGCGTGCCGTCAAAAAGATGGCAGGAAGCCGTGAATCATTCAGCCGTTCCGCACTGGAAATTGCGCGGGAAGCCGGCTGGAGCGAAAGCGGTCCGGAAGTGGAAACACGAGTCAAAACAGCAATCGCCGCGCTGGAAAATGCCGGATACATCGAACGCGGACAGAACATTCCCCATGTGTACGCGACAAGTATTATGGTGAAAACGATGCAGGAAGCATCCGAGCGCATTCGCACATCCGACCTGTTTGATGAACGCACAGAGCAGAATGCAATCCGCATTGTCAAAAGTCTGATTTCGGAGAAAAACACAAGTCGCCGTGCAGATGACGCCGAAAGCCGCATTGATTATCTGGCAGATACGCTTTCCATGTCAAAGGAAGATGTGATCGAAGCGGTCAATTTGATGCGGCAGGAAAAGCTTCTTGCCGATGCGCAGGATATGAGCGCTTATATCAAAAAGGCGGATTCTGAAAACAAATCTATGCAGGTGTTAATGCGCTTTATGCAGCTCGAACAACTGCTGCTGAATATCCTGACCGACGAACCGCAGACCGTGAATCTGAAAGAGATCAATGAGCAGGCAGAGCAGCAGAACATCAAGGGTACATCGGTCAAATCGCTGAACACGATTCTGCTGTACTGGACGATCAAAGGCTATATACAGAAAACCTATTCCCGCACGGAAAAAGCGCGGGAGATCATCCCGAAGATTGATATTGTAAAGCTGACAGATTTGTATATCAGCCGCATTGCATTGGCGCGGTTCATTGTCGGATTTCTGTATGACAGAGCTGCGAACGAGCCTGCAAATCCGAAAGGCGAAATACAGGTTGCATTCTCGGAATTGGAGTTGCTGGAAGCCTACAATGCACAACTCACAACCGTTACGCCGATTACCGCAGAAGCCGTCCGGGATGCGCTGCTGTATCTTTCAAAAATCGAAGCGCTGACGCTCGAAGGCGGCTTTCTGGTGCTGTATCAGACAATGCACATCCGCCGTCTGGAAATGGACAACCGTATTCAGTATAAGCAGGAGGACTATAAACAGCTCAACGAATTTTATAAGCAGAAAATCCAGATGATCCACATTGTCGGCGAATATGCAAACATGATGGTGCGCGACTACAACGAGGCATTGCAGTTCGTCAGCGACTATTTCCAGATGGATTACAAGGCTTTTCTTGCAAAGTATTTCAAGGGCAACCGTCTGGGCGAGATCAACCGCAATATTACGCCTCAGAAATACAATGAACTCATGGGCAAGCTCTCCGACCGGCAGCGCGAGATCATCGACGATGAATCATCGCAGTATATTGTTGTGGCGGCAGGTCCGGGCAGCGGCAAAACGATGCTGCTGGTGCATAAGCTGGCGGCGCTGGTGATGCTGGATGATGTAAAATACGAACAGCTTCTGATGCTGACATTTTCCCGTGCAGCAGCAACGGAATTCAAGTCGCGCCTGCTGGCTCTGATCGGCAATGCTGCAAAATTTATCGAGATCAAGACATTTCATTCCTATTGCTTTGACCTGCTTGGCAAAATCGGCTCACTGGAACAGTCGGAGAATATCGTGCCGCGTGCCGTGGAGATGATTCGTGCCGGAGAGGTCGAGCAGATTCGCGTCACAAAGACGATCGTTGTCATTGACGAGGCGCAGGATATGGATGCAAATGAATTTGACCTGATTCGTGCGCTGATGGAATGCAATGCGAATATGCGTGTGATCGCGGTCGGCGACGACGACCAGAATATCTATGCGTTTCGCGGCTCTGATTCAAAATACATGCGTTCGTTTATCACGGAGCACGGCGCAAAGCAGTATGATTTGCCTGATAATTACCGCAGTACATCAGAAATTGTTGCGCTTGCAAACCGTTTTGCTGAAACAATCAAAGGACGGCTGAAATCTGAGCCAATCAAAGCGGTACGGACGGATGCGGGCATTGTTCGGCTCATCCGGCACAAAAGCTCGAATCTGGAATATCCGATTGTGCAGAATCTCATCAGCAACCGCACACCGGGCAAAACGATCTGTGTGCTGACATGGACAAATGACGAGGCACTGCGCGTGAACGGATTGTTGCGGCAGATGCAGATTCCGTCAAAGCTGATTCAGAGCAACGACGGCTTTTCGCTCTATGATCTCGCGGAGCTGCGGATGTTTTTGAAACTGACCGGCAAAGAGAATCACCCGATTATCTCCGATGAGCAGTGGGAACAGGCAATCACTGATCTGAAACGGATATACAGCAGCAGCCAGTGCCTGACGCTCGTGCTGAATCTGCTTGACCGGTTTTCATCGGTCAATGAAAAGAAATACCGCTCCGATCTGGAGAGCTTTATCCGGGAATCGCAGATGTCAGATTTTGCATTTCCGGATGACGATGAAATCATTGTATCGACAATACACAAGGCAAAGGGGCATGAATTCGACTGCGTGTATCTGCTGCTGAATCATGTGGATATTTCCGACAATGAACGGAATCGGGCGCTGTATGTCGGCATGACCAGAGCAAAAACGGAGCTGTATCTGCATTACAACAATCATGCGTTTGACCGGTTTTCAGAGCAGATTATTGACGATACCGTGCTGTATCCCGAGCCGAATCAGATTATGCTTCAGCTCACGCACCGCGATGTTGTGCTGAGCTTCTTTATGGATAAAAAAGCTGCTATCCTAAATCTGCGCAGCGGTGATACATTGACGCTGAAAGGCAAATGCCTGTATGCACAGATCGGCGGGAAAACGATACGGGCTGCGATTCTGTCAAAAGCCGCCCAGGATACGCTGAACCGGCTGTATGCAAAAGGGTATCGTGTGCAGTCGGCGCGGATTCGGTTTGTTGTCGCGTGGCGGAATCAGGATGAAACGGATGACAAGGAATATGCAATCATTCTGCCGGATGTGTTCCTTGAAAAATGAACATTATTGTATTATTAAACCCTGCTTGCTGAGCAATCAGCGGGCAGGGCTTTTTTTGCACCTGATTATGTCAGAAAATACTGATATACAATATGAGCAAGTCATATCCTTTTTCATAGAGTCTCATTGTGCATTCATACAAACTTTCCGCAAGCATGAAAAAAACAGCCGTTTTGTGAGGATATAAGTGAGAGTGCCGCACAGATTGCTCAATCCGAGGCAGTGACATCAAGCGCGGATTATGCAATCCTACAAACCTGTTCCCGAAAATGGAAAAAAGTGCCGTTTTATGTGATACCTCATGAGGGAATCCTCCGGTATCAGCTTGGGAGCATATGACAGCGCAATGCACAAAACGATGCCGGCCGTTTTGTGCAGTCAGACAAAGTTTCGAAAAAAGACTATTATTTTTCCGCGATTCTGTAGGGCTGTATGAGAGGCAGTTCTCTCAAAAAATCAAAAATCAAGGAGGTCACAAAAATGAAAAGAAACCAACATGAGGTCATTGACCGCATCCTCGATCTGCTGACTGAACTCGTCGATGATACGCCTGCCGAGAAGCAGACCGAAACCAAGCCCATGGAAATGCTCACGATCAAGGAATGCACCAAAGCAGTCAGGGGTGTTTCCGAGCATACCATCCGCAAACTGGTCGCACAGGGGCGTGTCCGCTATATCCGTACCGGCGAGGGCAAACGCGGCAAAATCCTCATCAGTAAACAGTCGCTGCTCGACTATCTGTGCGGAGCAGATAATCGCAGCAAATGAAGGTGGCTTCATTTGCTGCTGTCACGGGCGCAAGCCCGAAATTGAGGGAGTGCAGAGGGAACGGCTGCCCCACGGACTATTTGCCTGCAAATAGTCCTAGTGGGTTACAACTAATCCGCTGATTAGTCCGGTATCCGTACACCTCCGGAAACGCTTGCCCGACAGAAAAAACCATACCCCTCAAAAAAGAAAGGAGCCGGTACATATGAGCTTTGCGATCATCCGCAATGAAAACCATAAGATCGGTAATGTGCCATTGTCGGAACGGCATAATGAACGCCGAAACAAACATTACAGCAATGAAGACATTGACCTTTCACGCTCGGAGCAGAATTATCATCTGAAAAAGCCGGAGGGCAGTTATCTTGACACCTTCTATGCAATCCGTGAAAAGGAACACCTCAAAGGAAATCTGCGTGTGAACGGGAGCAAGCAAAGCACGATCCTTTGTGAATTTGTCATGACCTCGGACAAAGCCTATTTTGACCGCATCGGTCCGGAACGGACGAGACAATTCTTTGAAACCGCATACCGTTTCGCCTGTATGAAGGCGGGCGGGGAACAGTATATCGTGTCTGCCGCAGTTCACATGGACGAGACCACGCCGCATATGCACCTGATGTTTATTCCGGTTGTGCAGGGGAAAGACCGGAAGGGGCAACCCTGCAAACGCATCAACTGCTCCGAGTTCTGGAAGGGACGCGACAGCTATTCCCGTTTGCAGGATGAGTATCACGAATGGATGACCTCACACGGCTTTGACCTGGAACGCGGCACAAAGGGCAGTACCGCCGAGCATCTTTCCACGGAGGAATATAAACTGAAAAAGGTACAGGAGCAGATTGCA
Organism: Oscillospiraceae bacterium; assembly: GCA_017427265.1. GTDB lineage: Bacteria > Bacillota > Clostridia > Oscillospirales > Ruminococcaceae > Firm-04. Next base: position 141,359 of record JAFRTG010000021.1, read on the forward strand.
GAAGCGACAGGACATATTTCGGAAATAGACCATATTTCAGAAATCAGGTCAAAGCAGCTTCCGGCAAATACATCACTTCTCAAGACATCTGATCTTGAAACACTGACTGCCGCGGCGAAAGGATATGCAGCGGTAAAGAAATCGGAGAGTGAGATGCAGGCGCTGAAAACGGAGGTATCTACGCTTCGCAGCGAGAATGAATCGTTGAAAAATGAGAATGCTGCGCTATCTGCTAAATATCAGGAGCTTGACTATCAGTTCGGGGAATTCTATGATAGCGTTGCAGACGAAGTCGCATTGCAGCGGGAGAATGAGCGATTACGACACGAGGTACAGACTATCGGCAATCAGTATCATGATGTATGTCATGATCTGGAATTGGTAACAGTGGAGCGGGATACCCTGACACAAGCCGTTCAGGAACAATCTATGCAAATTCGTACACTTACAGAAAAGCTGACCGCGCTGCAAAGGCTGCATCAGGCATTGACGGACAAATTCAACCGTGCGATGCGCTTCATTGAACAGATGAAGCTGAAAGAGAAACTGGAGGCGTTTTTGCGTCCGCATCAGCCAAAAAGATAATTCTTGACTTTAAAGCGTGATTATGGTATAATGACAGTGATATATTCGCTGTCGGAAACGGAGGTATTATGAAACAGACAGTGAAAGCCGTCAATACAAGAAAGGCGGCGGTCAAATGAATATTCAGGAACGAAGAAACAAGGACGGCAAGATTACATCTTACCGCATCCGTGTGTTCGACCATCGAGACACGCAGACCTATAGGCAGGTTTTCAGAACACTATCAATCAAGTACGATTCTTCCAAGTCGGAAGCATGGAACAGGAAGAACGCCGAAAAGCAGGGCATGATCTTTGAAAAGCAGATCGAGGAGCATACGATCAGCGATTCTCACATCACCTTTGACAGCTATTGCGATTATGCAATCGGGATGAAGGAACAGGCAGGGCTTTCACCCTCGACGATTTATAGTTATTCCGGATACCGAAAGCAAATTGCACCTTACATCGGACATATCCAGTTGAAGCAGCTTACCCCCGCGGCGATTAACAAGGCTTACTCGGATATGCTCGGCACGGGCGTATCCAAGGCGACGGTGTATCAGTATCACTTGTTCATCCATTCGATGCTTGCAATGGCATTCAAAGAAAACCTGATTCCACGCAACTACGCCAGTGCAGCGATGCCGCCGAAACGCGATGTGAAAGAGGTGCAGGCGCTCAACGCGGACGAGATCAACGCATTTTTCACGGCTCTGTATGGTGACAGTAAGCATTATATGTATCAGGTGCTTTTCAGCGTGATGCTTGCAACGGGCTGCCGAATCGGTGAAATCTGTGCGCTGACATGGGACAACATCGACTTTGAGACGAATCGCATTCACATTTGCCGACACTTTGTTTCTGTAAAATCTGGCACACAGATTGTTGAGGGATGCAAGACCAATGCCGGTGATCGCTGGCTAGCGCTTGATGACGGCATCATGGAAATGCTCAGGGAATACCGTGCGTTCTATCTCAAGAAAGCTGAGAGCTTCGGTAGTAAGTGGGATTATGAAGCTAATGCTGTGTTCTATGCTGAGAAGCGATATGGCGGCTGTATCAATCCAGACACGGTAAGGGCATTTCTGCAATGTTTCACAAGGCAGCACGGTCTGCCTCGGATTCACCCGCATATGTTCCGTCACACTTCAGTCAGCCTCCAGCTGCAGGCTGGCATCAGTATAGCAGATGCTGCCAAGCGAGCAGGACACGCCAGACCAGATGTCACCCTGCGAATCTACTCCCACGCGCTGAAAAAGAACGATCTGCACTGCTGCGAGGCAGTCACGAAGGTCATGCCGAAAATGCCCAAGCGGGAAGCCGGTTGAAAAGCCACAACAAGCTGCAATAATTCTATCTTCCTGCATCGTACAGTAGCGTAAAAGTTGACCGATTGTTGACCAAAGTACATAGTTGACCGTTGAAATCGCCTGAAAACAGCGTGTTTTCGCGGGAAGGGTTGCAAATTACGGCTTTATATGCTATAAGGCGGCAGTGCCGCCCTCCATTGATCTAAAGTTCACCGGCTGCTCAAATCACCCCAAGACAAGCGGATATATCAAAAACAAACCCCATCGGCAGTGCGATGGGGTTTGTGGCTGTATTTTTGGATGGAGCAGTCATCACCGATACCGTTTCACTTACTTGACCGTCAGTGCTTCCGCGGCGGCGGTTCGGATTCTTCGGTCATGTATATTACCTCGGCGAAGCAGGATTTTCCTTCCTGTTTATTTTTGCGGTTGACCGCCTTGCTGCTTGGGCTTGCGCTCTGTGCGGACAAAGTGATCCCGTGAATACACAAGGCGTACCTGCTTGTCCATGTAGTCATTCGCCTGTGATGCGCTGTGGACAGGGCGCATACTGCCCTTGCCTGCAAAGAATACGATCAGTCCGATAATCAAAGCAGCAATCAGTGCGACCGGAATGCTTTTCAGCAGCAGCCAGAGAAGCACACCGGCGATGACGGCCGCAATGCCGGTCACGATGCCGAGCTTTCCGTAATCGACCGGGAGATCGCCGGTGAATTTACCGGTCTGACCGTTCATCGCAAAGCTCCACTGTTTGCCGTTCCAGTTCGTTGTCAGATACCAGATCGGCAGCATTGCGTACTTTTTCTTCGTGTAGTTGACAACGAAGTTCCCGCGTTTTTCGTGGACTTCGTTATGCTTGACGGTTTCCTGTGTCTTTTGCTTTGCCGTCGAGATGACGCGCTTTTCTGCACGTTCCAGATCGTCGTCGCCCTCTACGTCGAATTTCTCTGCCAGAAAGCCGGGCAGATACATCATATTGAACTCCTTGAGCTCATCAAATTTGAACGGCTCAACAGAATCCATGATCGCATCGGGCATCCGCTTGGATGCATCCGCAGGAACATTCTCGAATGCAATGGTTCCGCGGCGCTCCGCACGGTAAATGCGGCGGACAGTCTCAGTCGGCGTATCCTCCTTATCGGCAGCCTCATATTCCGCATCAATCGTTACAGCACCGTCAAAAAGCCAGAACGGCACATACACGCCCTGAATCTCCTCGACCTGATTGCCGCTCAGAAATGCTTTCGGCAGCAGCTTTTTCTTCTCGTAATATTCCTTGTATTTTTCCATTGCCTGCTGCTTGGAAAACGCAAACGGAATCACGAAATCCGGCTTTGCCGCACCGCTGAACTGCGCTTCTATGACGGTCGTATTGCCGCAGTACGGGCAGCGCGTTGCACCGGTATTCTCGTCGGTGAGAATCTCCGCACCGCAGGTATTGCAGGAAAATGCTTTCATATCGTCGGCGGCATTGCCCCAGTCGCTTCCGGATTGCTTCGCCGCTTCCTGCGATTCCTGTTCTTTGAAAAACGCCGCGCATTCCTCCTGCGTGAAAACGGATTCGCAGAACATGCATTTCAGCTTGCCGACGCCCGGATCGAATTCCATCGTGCCGCCGCAGTTCGGGCAGTTCATCTGCGTTGAATTCTGTGCCATGCTCAAACACTCCTTCCTGTCGCGCTGCGGATTCCTGTTTCCGGCGGAATCCGCAGCGAATTTATGATTCCGGATTATTCTGCGGTATCTGCTTCGCCTTCCGATGTTTCTTCTACTGCTTCTTCACCGTTGTGATAAACGACCTGCTTGAAGTATTCCTCGGCATAGCCGTCAAACATCGCATTCAGTTCTGCGTTGGTTTCGTCATCGCCGTACTTCTCTCTGAATTTGTCGTAGGTAAAATCGCCGCTGCCGCCCATGAAGATATTGAACGTCATGTTGATTTCATCTTCGCCGTCCATTTCATAGATTACGGTGTACTCGGATTTCAGCACACTTGTGGTCATGATTGCGCCGACATCAATATCATTCATAGCGCTTTTACCGTCAATGGTGATGAATCTGTGCTTATCCGGATCGCCCTGACGGCTGGTGACATACTTCGGGACGTTCTGACCGTCGTCCATGATCTTGAAGGAATCGCCGTTTTCATTGGTGAAGGCAATCGTCGCACGCGGTGCGCCGTTCTTGACAGACCAGTAGGTTTCGCACTCCTTGCCTGCGATCGTAACCTTTGCAGGAATTGTATAGAGACCGGTGCCGGTCGGGAAATCGCCCTTTGCATCGTTCAGGTTGTTTGTGTCAAGGACTTCGATGTTCATGGTTTCGAGCATGGTTTTTGTCAGTGCCTTGTAATCATCCATGGGCATCCAGTCGCCGTAAGCATACATATCAACTTCCACGGAGATCTTGCCGTCCAGATAGGAATCATTCTCCGAATAAAGCTCATAGTGGCATTGGGTCTTGTCCTCAATCTCATTGTGCCAGTAGCCTTCATATTGGCTGCCCTCAACGTGCGTATAGCGCTTGTTGGAAAGCTGATCGGCGTCGTTGGCGATCGCCTTGATGCGGACCGTGTACTTGACGCAGTCCGAGAGCTTCGATTTTTCATCTGAGTAGTAGTTGACTGCAAATTCCGTGCGTCCGTATTTTTCAACGCCTTTATTCGGCTTGATCTCGCTGCCGACAAATCTGCCGTCATTGAGTGCTGCAAACGACACCTTGACGCCCAGATAATCGCTGACCAGATCGACCGTTTCATAGCCTTCCGGAACGACAGGTGCGGGCGGCTCGGTCTCGGCCGGTTCAGTTTCCGCCACAGAGCTCTCCGCAGCGCTGTCCGGCGCGCTTGTTTCGTCAGCAGCAGAGCTTTCGTCAGCAGCGCTTTCAGCGGCGGGACTGTTGTCGGCAGGGCTGCCGGTTTCGCCGCAGGCTGTCATGCCGGCTGCCAACGTCAGGGCAAACAGTACGGCGAGTGCTTTTCTCATGTTCTTCATATGCTTTATACCTCCAAATTGCAGAACGGTGTTTTGCTGATGATAGGATTATATCATATCTGAGAAAAATACACATCGTACAAAAGGGAATCCTCATATTATAAAATCGCAAACGAAATGGGCGCAGATTTGTTTGTGACGCACAAAAATCCGGCAGAACAAATGCTCCGCCGGATGCTTTTATTCGTCCTGATCGTTGATGACAAGCCCGCCGCCGCGCGCTCTGACTGCAAGCTGCAAACGGCTCTTGAAGCCGGTTTTGTTCAGCATGTCCGTGATATGCTGCTTGACGCTGCGTTCCGAGATGCCGAGTTCTGCCGCGATTTCCGCATTGGTCGAGCCGCCGACCAGTCCGCGCAGCACGTCCAGCTCGCGTTCCGTCAGGCTGGTGCTGACCGTATTTCCGAGCCAGACCTCCGGCATCTGTGAGGGATACACCGATTCCCCGCGCATGGTTCTGTCCATGACATCCAGCAGCGGCGCTTCCTGAATTTCCTTATGCCAGAAGCTCTCGATCCCGGCTTCCTTTGCACGCCGGATGAACGAGCTTTCCGGCATGGATGTGACAAGCAGGATCTTCGTTTCCGGGCTGAATGATTTGATGCACTGTGCAGCCTCAATGCCGTCGGCACCGCTGCCCATGACTACATCCATGAGAACCAGATCGACCGGATGTGTCCGGCAGAATGAGACAGCATTATCGGCGTTTTCGGCGGTTCCGGCAAGGCTGTAGCGATCGCCGGCGCTTTTCAGCATTTCCTCGAACATCTGCCGGATCATGCGGTAATCGTCTGCAATCAATACCTGATATGTCATGGTTGTTTACTCCTTTGCCGGTGTGCCGCACGACGGGCAGAATTTACTTGTGAGATTCTTTGCACCGCAGTTCGGACAGTCCCACACCTGCGGCGGCGCCGGATATCCGCATTCCGGACAGAATTTTGTATGCAGTCCCGTCTGACCGCAGCCGCAGTCCCATGTTTCGCGGTCAATGCGGACGGATTTCTGCACCGGCTTCGGCGGTGCAGGCGGGTTATACATTCCCATGAAACCGGAAGGCTGCGGCGCGTTCATGCCCATGAAAGCGGGATTCGGTGTAATTGTCGGGCAAGCAACGGCGCCCATCATCTGCGGCTCCCGGAACATCTCCTCCAGCATCCGTTGATAATCCTTTGCGTCCTCCCATGCAGTCAGCATCAGCTGTTCCAGTTCCGTTCGCGGCAATGTGTATTTCGTTCCGTCCTTCAGCATAAGAGTATTCCGGTAGGGCCCTGAATCGGGCTGCGGCCTGTCACCGAGCAGCTTCAGGAGCGCGTTCAGCAGTTCGTCTGCAGCGGCTTCCTCCATGACGATTGTCTCACTTTCTGTATCCGCCATGCGTCTGCAAATGGTACGATCCTGTAAAATCAGCCACTCAGCCGGTTTGCCTTCTGCTGCATCCGTTTGCAGCATGACAGAATGAATCTGATCCTTCACAATATATCCTCCTTTTCATGCTTCGGCAGCTTGAGAATTAACTCAAATGCAGGCAGCGAGCGGATTTTCATGCCGCCGCCGATGCGCTCGGTCATTCTGCGCAGATTGGAAAGGCCGCCGGATTCCGTTACACCGTTCTGCGGCGGTCTGCCGTCATTGGTAAAATAAAGGGAATAATAATTCGGCTGCTCCTCAACGCGGATTTCGGCGCGTTTGCCGTCGGCGTGGCGCATCACATTGGTTGTGTGTACCGCGATCGCCGCATCAATCACCGGAATCAGATATTCCTCCTCCGGCAGACTGCCGATGATCTCCAGCCGGATTCCGAGCAGTTCTGCCTGTCGGATGCTGACCAGATACGGCTTCTGCCATGTTTCGCGTTCCTCGTGCAGCAGCAGACCGAAGCTCTTTTTCCACTGTGCGAGCATTTCTTCCGCATCGACCTCTGCCGGCTTCTGCAAATACCGCCTGCCCAGCAGCAGTGTCTGTCCAAGCTGATCGTGGATGCGCGTCTTGATGTTCAGCACTTCCTTTTCCATAATCACATAGCGGAGCGTGGAATTGAGTGCCTTGAGACGGGCATTGATCTGCCGGATTGTCTTTTGCTTTTCTTCCAGATTCTTTGTCATGCCGTAAAGCTCTGTAATGTCAGAGGCAATCAGTTCATGCACCGGTTCGCCGTGTGCGGTAATGACATTGTGCGTAAAGCTGTATGCGGTGCCGTCCGGCAGGGAGACGATCGGCTGTTCACCGCCGGAAATGCTGCACGAATACCTGCTTTCTGTCAGATTCCGGAAAAAGTCCTCCGCATTGGTCAGATGTTCGCCGGTCATCGAGAAAAACAGGCTGTCCATTTTATAATTTATCATTTTGGGCATTCCGCCGGGCAGATAAAAGCAGAGACCTGCGGGGAGCGTATCAAAGCCTTCCTTGAACGACATGGCCGAAAGCTGTGTGCGGCTTTTCCGCAGGATGAAGCGGAACGTCAAAATCAGCAAAAGAATCTGCACCGCAAATCCGCCGGTCAGGACGTAAAGCGGCATCCCGAATCTTTGCAGCCGCACGGCATCATACCAGCCAAATGAAATTACCACGGCAGCCGCAGCGGCGAAGCTCTCCTTCCTGCAAATCCGGAGTTCAAGCAGCCGGATCAGACAACGGCACCAGAGCAGTACCGGAATCAGGGCACAGAACATCAGCACTCCGTCGGAAAAGGTCAGCTGTGCATAAAAGTCAGCACATGCAAAATCAGGCACGGGACACACCTCCGATCCGAAGCTGATAACCGCTGTCGGTGCTGCTCTCTGTCAGATTCAGACCTGCTGTTTGCAGCAGTTGAAGGAATGCGTCAGAAGGTGAAGTGTCTGTTTCAAGCAGCAGCACGGTATCGGCATCCGGTGCGACCGATGCACAGAAGGCACTGCATCTGCCGAAAACCGATTCCGCCAGTGCCTCTGTCAGATCGTAGACAGCAACAAGGAGACCGGAAGGATATTCCCGTACACCGCCGTTTTGCAGCATACAGTCAACACCGGAAAGCCGCAGGGCATCCAGTGTTTCACGGATTGCAAGCATCAGTTCATCTGTTGAAAGGTTCCGGTTCGCATCGGCAAGCAGCATCAGATTTGCAGAGCGCTTGATATAGGTGCCGAGCAGCAGATTCTTCGGCAGATTTGCCGTGAATGCATCCGTATCTGTATAGGATTCTGCAATCTCCGCAAGCTGTTTGCGGCTATGCAGTGCGATGCGGTCATAGAGCCGGTTCTGCGTTTCATACTGTGTGCGTTCCGCCGCAATGCGGTTTTCCTCCTCAATCAGATCGTTTTCTTCTTCGAGACTTGCATTCGCTTCTGCCAGTTTCTCCCGCATCTGCCGGATGGTATGCACGTCCTCTGTCCAGGTGATGCTGCCGCTGGAAAGCGGTTTCGTCTGCGTGACGGTATCCGCCGGATCGGCACTGCTCTGCACCTGCACGGATGCATACCACATGGAATCGTGCGCATCTTTCAGCACAGCGCTGATATGCGATTCGACAAACAGCTCCCGGTAGCCTGTGTTGGACGGCAGCAGTCCGATCAGAATACAACCCTCCCAGATGCCGATGCAGCAAAGCGCATAGAACTCCTGTATATAGAATGCTTTGACGCCGAACAGCTTTGGGGAGCCGCCAATCAGATTATACAGCACAAGCAGCAGCAACGGGACAGCACACGGCACATACCAGAGCCTGCGTGCCTGTGACAGACGGCAGTTGCGGCTCAGAACGGCCACAACGCCGACCGAAAGGATCACCGACATTGCAAACAGCACATAATACAGCCAGCCGTTGCTGTATTCCTCGTAAGTGAGTCTGGATTCTGAATAGCTGATAAAGTGAAGCAGCCAGCCGTGCAGATCATTTGTCAGCACACCGGCAGCAATCAGGATGCTCAAAACCCATGCAGCTCTGAGACTGACCGTCTGAACGCGGCTTTTCACCGGTGACAGATACAGCGCCGCGTGATATGAAAGCAGCGGCACGGCAATAAACGGAATATAGTACAGATACCAGAGCAGCCGGTCGGAAACCGCTGTCTGGAAATACTCCCAACGGGCAATGCGGATCACAAACAGCGAAAACAAAAAATACGAAACAGCAACCAGACAGCGCCGCGTCTGTGGATGAATGATGCGGCTGTGCAGCGTTCTTCCCCAGACAAGCATCATAACAGCGAGCGTAACTGTCGGAATATCATGGAGATACGGCAGCTTTTGATTGAGTTGTGCCGGAAACAGCATATTCAGCAGAGCGACTGCCGGAAATATTGCAAAATACAGTAAAAAAAGCTTTTTTGTGCGTGTCATAGCAATCCGCCCTCCTTCGACAGCGTTTTCAATATAACATAATGTTCTGCTTTTGTCAAGCATAACCGCTGTGCCGGTTGCTGCATTCTGTTATTGATAATATCCGGCACAGCTTTCTTTTCCCGAAGAACGGAATCAGCTTTGTGCGGAGGATATGCTCCTTGGTGCGCCATGTGTTATCTTTGTCTGACAAAGAGAGGAAACAGCAGCTTAAAGAGATTGAGAAAAACTTGAGAGTAAATAAAACAAAAAGAGCTGTCCGATTCGTATTTGAATCAGACAGCTCTTATCTTTTCATATGCTGCTGTTGCCGCGATAACAGCTTGACAGCAGCGAAAACAACGTATTTACGCTGCTTACGAGCGAGTTCGCATTACTCCCACTCCACTGTTCCGGGCGGCTTGGAGGTGATATCATACACCACGCGGTTGACATGCTCCACTTCATTGCAGAGGCGGTTGGAGACGCGCGCAAGGACGTCATAGGGAATGCGCGCCCAGTCGGCAGTCATGAAGTCATCTGTCGTAATTGCACGAATGGCAATCAGATAATCATATGTGCGGTGATCGCCCATGACGCCGACGGTCCGGACATCGGGCAGAACCGCAAAGAACTGCTTCAGTTCGCTTTCGATGCCGCTTTTCCGGATCTCATCGCGGAATACTGCATCTGCTTCCTGCAGCACATGTACCTTTTCCGCAGTGATTTCGCCGATGATGCGCACGCCGAGACCGGGGCCGGGGAACGGCTGACGCCAGACCAGATCATGCGGGATGCCGAGCTTTTCACCGACCTTCCGCACCTCGTCCTTGAACAGGTCGCGGAGCGGCTCGATGGTACCTGCAAACCGGATGTCGTCCGGCATTTTGACCATATTGTGATGCGTTTTAATCACAGCGGTGCTGCCGCTGCCGGATTCCATGCCCTTGCCGCTCTCGATGCGGTCGGGATAGATTGTGCCCTGTGCGAAGAAGCCGTCCGCACCGGTTTCGCGGATTTTGTTCCAGAAAACATTATAGAACTCTGTGCCGATGATTTTCCGTTTCTGCTCCGGATCGGTCACGCCCTTGAGCTTTTCCAGAAAATGCTGCTGACAGTTCACGCGGACAAAGGTCATATCGAACAGCTTGGTGAAGGTTTGCTCGACGAAATCGCCCTCATCCTTCCGCATCAGACCCTGATCGACAAACACGCAGATCAGCTGTTTGCCGACGGCTCTGCTGAGAAGCGCAGCGGCGACAGACGAATCTACGCCGCCCGAAAGACCGAGCACGACCTTTTTGTCGCCGATCTGTGCGCGCAGCTTTTCAACGGTATTGTCGATGAAGTCATCCATGACCCAGTCGCCGGTAAATCCGCAGACACGATAGAGGAAATTATGCAGCAATTCCTTGCCGAAAACGCTGTGCGTGACTTCGGGGTGGAACTGCACGGCGTAGAACTTCTTTTCCGGGCACTCAAACGCTGCACAGGGACAGTCCGCAGATTTTGCTGTCACGCGGAAGCCTTCCGGCAGGCGGCTGACAAAATCCGTGTGGCTCATCCAGACGGTGCTCTCTGCGGGGATATCCTGAAACAGCAGGCTGTCTCCGGTCTGGCTGATCTCGATTTTGCCGTATTCGGATTTTTCGCAGCTTTCGACGGTTCCGCCGAGCGTATAGGCCATCAGCTGACAGCCGTAGCAGATGCCGAGGGTCGGGATTCCGAGGTCAAAGTATTCCTTTGCGATATGCGGAGATGCGCTGTCATACACACTGTTGGGGCCGCCGGTGAAAATAATGCCGGTCGGATTCAGAGCCTTGATTTCTTCCAGCGGCGTATCGAACCGCTTGATCTCACAGTACACGCCGCATTCACGGACGCGCCTTGCGATCAGCTGGTTATACTGTCCGCCGAAATCGAGCACAATGCAGAGCTGATTTGCCATGCCGTTCCTCCTTTTTGGAAAGCAGAATGCCGCAGAAATTGCGGCATTGGATGGATTCACAATGTAATTATAGCATGTTTCGGGTCGAATTGCAAGGGAGACGCTCAAAAACGGAAAACGAAATTCTTTGCCTTCCCGCAGATATTTCCGGATAAACTGTACATTCCGGTGCCGCACAGTTTAATTTTTTACGGATTGTGATGAAAAAATCTTGCTTTTTCTTTTTTATTGTTTTCTTTCAGGTTATTTTAAAGTTACCGCGGTATACTGTAGACAGTGAAGCGAGGGGATCGCTTCCAAGTTGATTTCAACCCCCATTTTTTCCCAATTTCTATTTCCCTATTTCCCAGATGAATTCATTTCCATTCAGCCACGGACTGCATTTGCAGTCCCTTTTTTTTGCACAGAAAATCCCCTGCACAGCGCAGGGGATGCATTCTTATTCCACGGCCTCTGATTTCGGCAGCCACGGCAGCCGGACGACCACAGGCACCTGCATCACATCATCTGCGGGGATTTCCGCGGGCGGTGTGACAAAATCCGGTACAGTCACGCAGGCGACCGGCAGACCCATCTGCTCCGCGAGGGCACGGCAGGCCGGCAGGCTTTCCGAGATCATCTCCGCAGTCGTTTCCATACCGAGGTTCGTGTTGTTGACCAGATGCGTCAGCTTCATTCTGCTTGCGCGCTCAATGCCGCGCAGATATTGCTCCGCCTCGTCAGCGGTGCGCGTCAGATAGCGCCGGAACGAGACCACGCCCAGCATATCCAGCTCATCGGTTTCCGCATAGCTGTTCAGCACATGCGCGTAACGGCCGAGCGCAACGGCACCGTCCTCGTCGCCGCCGACGTCAATAATCAGGTACCCTTCACCGGCAGCAAGGCCGCCGAGATCAAACTGAATGCTCGGAATATCGACATTCGTATTGGCATAATCCGGTGCACGCAGCGTGATGCCGCGCTTGGCAAAGGCTTCCTTAAAGTCAGCGGTACGGAAATAGGGGTTCACAAGGTCAAAATCCACAACGGTGACCTTTTCCCCCTTTGCGGCCAGCTGCAGCGCAAGCGCAGTCGAAAAGTTGGTCTTTCCGGAGCCGAAATGTCCGGTCACAACGATGATCTTTTTAGGCTGATACATGCAATACTCCTTTGGCAGTCACAACGATAATGAAAGCCCGTCCCGCGGAATCGGAACGAGCGCATCTTCCTGTACTATTATATCGGATTCCGCAGGATTTGTCAAGCTGTTTTGCACCGGCAGTGCCGCCCTCCATTGATCGAAAGTTCACCGGCAGCAAACCCCTTATCAGAAAGATTCCATGCATCCCGCTTGCTTTTTATATTATAATATGCTATAATATCAAAAAGAATAACGGCCGGATTCCGGCTCAGTACCGAAAATGAAATGAGGACCATCATGATGAATCAGAATAATCCTTCTGCCCAGCCTGCCGTAATCAACTGTATCCGCTGCGGCGTCCCGATGAAGCGCGTCCGCGTGGAGGACTGGTATCCCACGAATATTCTGCTCAAGCAGCTGCAGAAAATCGTGGATGGCGCAAATGTCCGCATCTATCACTGCAAGCAGTGCGGAAAGGTTGAGTTTTTCCGTTGAACGGGCAGTATCACCACATTTTCCGGGATCCGCCCGGCGCCGATACCGTTGTGCTCCTGCTGCACGGCATCCTGAGTGCCCCGCAGTATTTCCGGTTTCTGCTCGATGATATCCCGCAGCAGTACGCGGTTTCCGGCATTCTGCTGGACGGTCACGGCGCTCCTGCAAAAGCAATTTCCGGGACGAATATGCAGATCTGGAAAGCGCAGGTGCACGGGCAGTTCCGGCGGCTTTCCGCACAGTACAGGCACATCATCGTTGCAGCGCATTCAATGGGTACGCTGTTTGCCCTGCAGCTTGCGGCTGAACATCCGAAGCAAATCCGCGCGATGCTTTTGCTCGGCGTTCCGCTCGCTGTGCATCTGACGCCGTTCGGAGCGCTTTGCAGTGCTGCGGTCGGCTCCGGTTATCATCCTGCGCCGAACAGATTTCCGCGTGCCTATGCCATGCAGCAGGCCTGCAGTATCCTTCCGGATTATCGCTTATGGCGGTATCTTCCGTGGATTCCGCGTTATCTGGAACTGTTTGCGGAGATATCCCGCACCAAAAATATTCTGCACCGGGTTGCCGTTCCGTGCGCCGTTTTTCAGTCGGCACACGATGAGCTTGTCTCCGTGCGGGCGCTGCCGCAGCTGGCGGCACATCCTTCCTTCCGGCTGCGTGTTCTGCGTGAATCCTCACATTTTTATTATACCACCGCAGACGAAGCACGGATTCGCGGCGCCTGGCGGAAGATGCTCCGCTGCAATCAGCACCTCAGAGGAAAAACCTCTGGAATAAATGAAAAAGGAGTGTAATGCCATGAAATTCTATCAGAACAAGGAAACCGGTGAAATCGTGACAGAAGCTGCAGAAGGGCTGGAAGAGATCATCCCGAACACGGTCGATGCAGCGAAGGAAAAGCATGTCCCTGTCATTTCCCGCGACGGACAAACCGTTACCGTCACAGTCGGTGAAACCGCACACCCGATGCTTGACAATCACTATATCGGCTGGATTCTGCTGGAAACCGGAAACGGCGTGGAGCGCAAGGAACTGCATCCCGGTGAGGAACCGGTTGCGCAGTTCTTCGCATCGGAGGATGATGAGATCACTGCAGCCTATGCCTACTGCAACTTGCACGGTCTCTGGAAAGCATAACAGAAGCATCACCCCCGCATTGAATCAAAATGCGGCTCTCTGCGAAAAATGCCCTGCAGCCTTTACAGACTGCGGGGCATCTCTATTGAAAAAAAAGAGCGGGTATGATATAATAAAAAAAGAAGCACGGCTTGTTCTGTGCAGCCCGCTGATTGGAACGGCTGCGCAATCGGCGCGGCAGCTTTCTTTTTCAGATCGCGCTGCTTATTTCAGCAGCAGGTCTGTTTGAGCATCACAGCATAAGAAATGGCATCCGAAACGCTGAAAACGGGGTGAAAACAATGACCAAAAGTATTCTGTTCTGGACAATTATCGTATGTGCGGTGTTCCTGACGGTGCGCTGGATTCTGTCCGCATGCGGTCTGCAATTCCGCATATGGATTCGTGAACCGGTCACATTGCTGATTGCTGCGGGATTGGCGGCAGGCCTGCTGCAGCGGATTCTGAGCATTTCAGGCAAGAAGATAAAAATTGTCCTGATTGTGCTGTGGGCGGCGGCGCTGATCGGATGCTGCGTCTACGGATTCTTTATTTTTGCGCTGACCCACCGGTCTGAGGTTTCAAGCAACACCGATTATAACGGCACGCGCTGCGTTGTCGAGCATGAGCCGGTGATGTGGGAAAGCCGCAGACGGTATTATGCCTATCGCGGCTGGTTTGTCCGCGGAAAATATCTGCTGCACAAGGAAGGCTATGCGTGCGGAACCGGCGAGCCGGAAGAAGGTGAGGAATGAAAGCCGCATGATACCGGCTCATGAAGCACGGAACAGAATCGGCAGCGCTCTTTTCCGGAGAATGAATCTGCACCAAAAAGCGGGATCTTTAATGAGCCCCGCTGCACAATCCGGCAAATGCTTGATTTTTTACCTGAAGTTGTGATATAATGGGAGCACAGTCGGGGCCTCTGACAGTAAAATGAATTGCATGAAGGGGATAGGTGCAATGGATTCAAAACTGAAGTTGAATGTCGGGCAGACGGTTCGCGTGGGATTTGCATTTTTCGCAATCCTGGCATTCTGGCAGATGTACAATAATATCATTCCGCTGATTCTGACCAAGACGTTTCATATGGACAAGAGTCTTTCCGGTATCATCATGGCGGCAGATAATGTTCTGGCATTGTTTTTGCTGCCGCTGTTCGGCGGAATATCGGATCGCTGCAAAGCGAAGATGGGAAAGCGCAAACCGTTTATTCTGGGCGGAAGTGTGGCTGCCGTCTTTCTGATGCTGCTGATTCCGTTTCTGGACAATGCATATTTTCAGAATCCGAGGTCGGGCATCAGAATTCTGTTTGTCTGTGTGCTCGGCTGTATTCTGGTCGCAATGGGAACCTACCGGAGTCCGGCGGTCGCTCTGATGCCGGATGTGACACCGAAGCCGCTGCGCAGCAGAGCGAATGCGGTGATCAATCTGATGGGTGCACTCGGCGGCATCATCTATCTGATTGTAGCAAAGATCATGTACCCGTCCTCGCGGACGCAGGATGCAGAGCATGTTGATTATCTGCCGCTGGTTCTGGTCATGGCGGGCATTATGATTCTTTCGCTGATTGTGGTGATGTTCTTTGTCAATGAGGTGAAGTGGAATGCGCAGATGCTTGATTATGAGCGTGCGCATCCGGAAGAAAACCTTGCGGAAAAGACTGACGGTCAGAAGGAACAGCTCCCGAAGGATGTGAAAAGAAGTCTGCTCTTTCTGCTGATATCCGTTGCACTTTGGTATATGGGATACAATGCGATGGAAACCTGGTTCACGACCTATGCGGATGCCATGTGGAACATCGGGATCGGTGATGCGTCTTTTTCCCTTACGATTGTAACCGCGGGCGCGATTCTGTTTTTCATTCCGTCCGGTATTGCGGCGAGCAAAATCGGCCGCAAAAAAACCATTCTGAGCGGTATTCTTTTGCTGTCCGTTTGTTTTTTCGGCGTGTTTGCGTATACCTGTGTGCGCCGTGAATTTCACACGCTGCTTTATATTCCGTTCTTTCTGGTGGGCGTGGCGTGGGCACTCATCAACGTCAATTCCCTGCCGATGGTGCTGGAAATGTGCAAGGGCTCCGAGGTCGGACGCTTTACCGGTTTTTATTATTCCTTCAGTATGACAGCGCAGATCGTGACGCCGGTCTGTGCCGGTGCCCTGCTGGAGCATGTCGGTTATATGACGCTGTTTCCGTATTGTGCGGCTTTTGTCCTGCTGGCGTTTGTGACGATGCTCTTTGTGCGGCACGGGGATACGAAGGCTGTGGCAAGGCGCGGACTTGAGGCGTTTGAAGATATGGACTGAAACCGGATGCCGGCAGCATCGCGGCAAAATACATTTTACAGAAACTGGAGAATCATACTATGAAAACAGCATTGTGTCAGTTTGAAATTGCATTTGAGGAAAAGGAACGGAATCTGCAAAGGGCAGAGCAGATAATTGCTGCTGCTGCGGCGGAGCAGGCCAAAATCATCTTCTTTCCGGAGATGTCCTTCACAGGTTTTTCGATGCATGTTTCCGTGACCGGCGAATCGGACGGCGAGACGGTCCGGCGTATGCAGCAATGCGCGCAGGATCATCAGATTGCGATCGGCTTCGGATGGGTCCGGAAAAAAGGGGAGAAGGGCGAGAATCACTATACCGTTGTGGATGAAACCGGCGCGGTTCTGGCTGATTATGTCAAGATTCATCCGTTCTCCTACAGCGGCGAGGACAACTATTTTGAAGCCGGCTGCAAAACTGTGACGTTTTCGTATTCCGGCCTCCGGTTCGGCCTGTTCATCTGCTATGACCTGCGCTTTCCGGAGATTTTCCGCGCAGTCTCAGCAGAGGCCGATGCGCTGGTCGTTGCAGCAAACTGGCCGGAACGGCGCGCCGCGCACTGGAACAAACTGCTGGAAGCCCGTGCGCTCGAAAATCAGAGCTGGGTGCTCGGCATCAACTGCGTCGGCGACCAGCAGGGTCTGCATTATAACGGCAGCAGCAGAGCCGTCAGCCCGGAGGGCGAGACCGTTGATTTTCTGGTTGACAGAGAAGGTCTTATTTTCTGTGAGATTCAGGATGAAGCAGCGCAGTTCCGGCGCAGCTTTCCGGCTTTGCAGGATCGCAGAAATGCGCTTTATAAAGAACTGCTCGGATGATTTTTGCAGGAAAAGAACAGTGCCGCCTGAACGGTTCAGACGGCACTGCTTTTTTGTCATATGGAACCGTGTCTGCGGGGATTGACAGCGGAAAATGACAGTGTATTTTTTGTAAATATCTTGACACGCCTGATGGATTCCGTTATAATAGAAATTGATGGGATATATCCGAAATCCGCATCCCAGAATAAGGAGGTTTTTTCATGAAACAATCGCGTAACCGAATCCTGAGTGTTTTTGCAGCTGCAGCACTGGCGTCCTGTGCGCTGCCGGCTGCTGCTGTGACCGCCGGTGCAGCAGATACGACCGCGGATGCTGCGCTGACTGCAGCAGTCACGACCACAGTAACAACTGCAGCCGCAGAACCGGAAGAGACATTTGATTTTGAGTTCTCAGTCAATGCGGACGAAACAGGTGTGACGATCACAAAGTATACCGGCTCTGACACAGAAGTTGATATTCCGGAGAAGTTCGGTGACATACCGGTAACCGAAATCGGCAGCTGGGCATTTTTTGACTGCAAGACGGTCACAAGCGTCAGGCTGCCGGCCGGTCTCAGCAGCATCGGCAGCAGTGCGTTCAACGGCTGCATCGGGCTGACCGGCATCACCCTGCCCGAGCATCTTACCGTCATCGACGACAGCGCATTTGTCGGCTGTACTGCGCTGACTGCGGTGACGCTTCCGGACGGCACGGAGAAAATCGGAACACACGCTTTTTCCGGCTGCACTGCACTGGCAGAAATTGCGATTCCGGCAAGTGTGAAGCGCATCGGCGGTGACGCATTCCGTGACACAGCGTGGATTGCAGCACAGCAGGAGATCAATCCGCTTGTTGCAGTCAACGGCATTCTGATTGACGGCACGGCTGCTTCCGGCGATGTGACCGTTCCGGACGGCGTGACAAGCATCGGTGATATGGCATTTTCCAACTGCCGTGCCATGACTGGCATTACCATTCCGGACAGTGTCACGAGCATCGGTGAGAGCGCGTTCTACGGCTGCAGCGGACTGACCGGCATCACAATCCCGGACAGCGTGACGAGCATCGGTTATCAGGCATTCGGCAGCTGCAGCGGACTGACCCGGCTGACCATTCCGGACAGTGTATCCGAAATCGGCGGCAGTGCATTCTTCGGCTGTGAAAAGCTGAATACAGTTGTTCTGCCGAACGGTCTGACGACAATCACCGGAACGATGTTTACATCCTGTCCGGCACTGGCCGATGTGACGATTCCGGATACCGTGAAAACCATTGAGGCACGCGCATTTCTTGGCTGTTCCGCGCTGGAGCAGATTGTCATTCCGGAGGGCGTTGAGAGCATCGGCTTCCAGGCATTTGCGATGTGCGGCAATCTGAATCTGGTGAAAATCCCGGCGAGCATCACGAGCATCGGACCGAGTGCGTTCGGCGGCTGTCCGCAGCTGATTTTCTGCGGTGTTGCGGGTTCCTATGCGGAGACCTATGCACAGCAGAACGGCATTCTGTTTGAACCGGCTGACGAGGTCGTTACGACTGTTGACACGACTGCTGCCGCAACTACCACAACGACAACTACAACGACAACCGTCATCACGACTGCGGAAGAACCGGTGCAGACCACTGCGGAACCGGAGACAACCGCAGAGAATTCCAAGAAGTATTTTGCCCCGGTCAGCAAGCTGGGCGGCATGGCCGTGAAGGACTATGAATCCAAGACCGGTACGGCGCCGGCCTCCTCTGAAACGAAGGAGAATGCAGACGGCACTGTGACCATCGTGCTCTCTGATGCGGAGGGCAAGGTGCTCGATACCTATACGATCGACCCCGTGACCGGCAACGGAACGGACAGCAAGGGCGGCAAGGTTGAGCTGCCGCAGACCGGCAGCAATTCCGTGAAAACCGTTGCTGCTGCTGCCTCTGCGCTCGGCATGATGCTGCTCGGTGCTGCTGCGGTTGCAGGCTCCGGCGTATTCCGCAGAAAGGAAGAGGAATAATTTCCGCTTCTGAGAGAAATCCGCCTGATCTATAAGCTGAAAAGGTATCTCTCGGATCATCCACCGGAGATACCCCCTGATCGAAAGACTGAGCCGCCATATCTGTCCGGATATGGCGGCTTTTTGTGCGTTTTCTGCTTGATTTCCGACCGGATTCTGTGCTATAATGATGCTGATCCGGAGGACTTTTTCAGCTTCCCCCAAAAAAATTTTTTTCAAAAAAAGATTTTGCATGTAACCGAATGCAGGGATCGTCCGTCCCAGTGTACGAGGAGGTGAGATACCTTGGAACAACAAAATGAAGCTGCAATTCTCGCGCTGCTGCAGAAGCGGGATGAATCTGCACTGGAACAGATCCGTGACGAATACGGAAAGCTGTGCGGAAAACTCGCGCAGGACATTCTTGGCTGCAGAGAAGATTCTGAGGAATGTGTCAATGATATGCTGATGAAGGTCTGGCAGACGATTCCGCCGGGGCGGCCGGAAAGTCTGAAAGCGTATCTCATCACGCTGACCCGTCATCTGGCGGTTGACAGATATCGTGCACAGACCGCGAAAAAGCGCGGCGGTACGCAGTTTGGCGGCGTACTGGAGGAATTGCAGGATACACTGGCCTCAGATGAGGATGTCAGCGCTGCCGTTGAAAAGCGTGAGATGACGCTCGCTATTGAGCGCTTTCTGGATACGCTTTCGCCGCAGGCGCGCAAAGTCTTTATGCGGCGGTATTATATGGCAGACTCCGTCCGCGGCATCGCGGATGCATACGGAATGGGCGTCAGTGCGGTGAAGATTTCACTGATGCGGACGCGAAGCAAGCTGAAGCAGTATTTGAAAGAGGAGGGGTTCCTTTGAAGCCGATCGAATTTATGGACGCTCTCAGCGATGTGAAAGAGGACTATGTCCGGGAGATGCTTGACGGCAGCGAGGTACTGCCGGGGCACGGAAAAGTCAAGGGGGCATTGAATATGCAGTTACCAGTTCAGACAGGAACAAAATCAATCAGTGTAAACACGTCCGGAACGGATAAGCCGTTCGGCGGCAAGCTGCGCTATGTTGCAGTGCTTGCGAGTGCTGCGGCTTGTCTCGCAGGTGTTGTCGGGATCATGAATATGCGTCCGGGCAACAGCGAGAACATGGTCGCTGAATCGCTGGAAGAAGAAATCCGGATCGCAGAGTGCACAACCGTAACCGGTCAGACGACCGATGCAGCCGAAGAAGGCACCGCGACAACCTGCACGAGCGTGAAGGAATATGTCGTTACGGTGATCGGAACCGGCACGGTAATTCAGACAACAGCGACAGGCGAAAGCGGGACGACACAGCAGACGGAAGCCGTCACAACGGCAAAACAGCCGGTTGTGACAACGATGTATACAACGGAGCTTGCAGAGCAAACAACATCTTCGTACTGCACCTATGTCGTTGATCCGTATGAGCAGTCCGAGCTGCTCGGTGATGTGGATGCAGACGGTGACATCACGTTGGTCGATTATCTGCTTGCAGCCCGCGAATGGGTCACGAGCGGGGCTTACCATACAATTGATGAGCTTGAGGTTGACCGAGCAGATGTCGTCCGCCTCAGAAAGATTGTCAGAGGAAGCAACGGAAGACTGGAGTCGGAGCCGCGTATTGACGAGTTCGATGCGAATGCAATCAGAGATGTTGCGCTGATCCGTGCATATCTCGGCGGTACAGATGTGAAATGCGAGGACTATGTCGCCATTTCCGAGAGCGGAGATTATCTCTCCAAGTACGGCATTCCGGAATATGAAGATGCGCTTTACAAGCTGTGCTTCGGAACAGATGAAAAGATCTCCCTGTTCCCCGGCTGGGGACGCTGCCGTCCGCTGCGCGGAGAGCAGATCCCGAAGGAGCTGCGTGATTTCTTCGAGGACCTCTATTCGTATGTGCCGGATGATCCCATGATTCACTGCAATGTCTGGGACTGGTCAGATGAAGAATTCAATGCAAAGCTCGCGGAGCTGCGCACGATTCTTGCGAAAAACTGAATCATACACAAAGCGAATTCCGCCGCCTGTTTCTGAATACAGGCGGCGGGATTTTTGTCTCATTGCGGAATTTCAAAGTATCACACACCGGTGCAGGCGCGCTTCATCTCCGTGACAAATGCCGCGACCTCCGGTGCTGCTTCGCGTCCGTGTTTGCCGATCCGCTTGACGATTGCGGAACCGACAATTACGCCGTCGGACAGACCTGCCATTTCTGCAGCCTGCTCCGGATTGGAAATGCCGAATCCGACTGCAACCGGAATCTGCGTGTGCTTGCGGATTTCGGTGACAATCGTGCTCAGATTGTGATTGAGCTCCGCACGCTCGCCCGTTACGCCGAGGCTCGAAACGAGATACAGAAAGCCCTCTGCGTCCGCAGCAATCTCTGCAATCCGGTTCTGGGAGGTCGGTGCAATCAGCGAAATAAAGTCAATGCCGCGCTGCCGGAAAGCAGGCGCAAATTCTTCCTTTTCCTCATGCGGCACATCCGGCAGAATCAGGCCGTCAATGCCGACCTCTGCGCACATCTCTGCAAAACGCTCGATGCCGTAGGAGAACACAACATTTGCATAGGTCATGAATACGAGCGGAACTGTAACGTCTTTCCGCAGTACGCGGACAAAATCAAAGATCTTATCCGTCGTGACGCCGCCGGACAGTGCGCGGATATTGGCACCCTGAATGACCGGACCTTCTGCGGTCGGATCGGAAAACGGAATGCCCAGTTCAATCAGATCTGCACCGGCCTCTGCCATTGCACGGACGATCTTTCCGGTCGTCTCCAGATCGGGGTCGCCGCAGGTAATGAACGGAATGAACGCCTTTCCGCTGCTGAATGCTTCCTGAATCTTACTCATGAATATCCTCCCCTCTGTACCGTGCGATTGCTGCACAGTCCTTGTCACCTCTGCCGGAAACCGTCACAACGATGATCTTGTCCTTGTCCATTTGCGGTGCAATTTTCATTGCATGTGCAATGGCATGTGCAGATTCGATTGCCGGAATGATGCCCTCCGTGCGGGAGAGATATTCAAACGCATTGACCGCTTCCTCATCCGTGACAGGCACGTATTCTGCGCGGCCGATATCGTGAAGATGTGCGTGCTCCGGTCCGATGCCGGGGTAATCCAGACCTGCGGAGATCGAATAAACCGGCGCGATCTGGCCGTATTCGTCCTGGCAGAAATAGGACTTCATGCCGTGGAAAATGCCGAGCTTTCCGGTGTTGATCGTTGCAGCGGTCTCGAAGGTATCAATGCCTCTGCCTGCCGCCTCGCAGCCGATCAGGCGCACGCCGGTATCCGGAATGAAATGATAGAACGTGCCGATTGCATTGGAGCCGCCGCCGACACATGCCATCACGACATCAGGCAGTCTGCCTTCCTTTTCCATGATCTGCGCACGGATTTCCTTCGAGATGACCGCCTGAAAATCGCGGACGATCGTCGGGAACGGGTGCGGGCCCATCACGGAGCCGAGACAGTAATGTGTATCGTCGATGCGGTTTGTCCATTCGCGCATTGCCTCGGATACGGCATCCTTCAGCGTGGCCGTGCCGGATGTGACCGGAATGACCTCCGAGCCGAGCAGCCGCATTCTGTACACATTGAGTGCCTGCCGCTTGGTATCCTCCTCGCCCATGAACACAACGCATTCCATGCCCATGAGTGCCGCAGCAGTCGCGGTTGCAACGCCGTGCTGACCGGCGCCGGTCTCCGCGATGAGGCGGGTTTTGCCCATTTTCTTGGCGAGCAGCGCCTGTCCGAGCACATTGTTGATCTTGTGTGCGCCGGTGTGGTTCAGATCCTCACGCTTGAGATAGATCTTTGCGCCGCCGAGATCGCGGCTCAGCTTTTCCGCGTAGTAAAGGCGGGAGGGACGGTTTGCGTATTCATTGAACAGGGTCTCCAGCTCCGCGTTGAACTGCGGATCATTTTTATAGAAGTTATAGGCCTTTTCGAGTTCGATTACAGCGTTCATCAGGGTTTCGGGAATATACTGCCCGCCGTGAACGCCGAATCTGCCTGCCTGATTTGTCATAATGCTCCTCCTGTATATGATATTCTGTGCAGACGGCGCAGCCGCCGCACAATTCAGCTTTGTCTGACTGCATCTGCAAATGCACGTATTTTCTGCGGATCCTTTTGCCCGTCCGTTTCGACGCCGCTGCTGACGTCTACGCCGGAAGGCCGTACTGTCCGGATTGCTTCCGCAACATTTTCCGGATGCAGTCCGCCGGCCAGAAAGAACGGTCTTGTAATGCCGGAAAGCAGCGACCAGTCAAAGACCTGACCGGTACCGGTGCCGGAATCCAGCAGAATCATATCCGCAGCGGAATGCTGTGCAAGCTGCACATCCTCTGCCGACCGGATGCGGAATGCCTGCAGGATCATCGCATCCGTCACCTGCCGCAGCGCCGCGATGTACTGCGCATCCTCATGTCCGTGCAGCTGCACGGCCTGAATGGTGCCACGCTGCAGAAATGCCGTGATTGCTTCGATATTCTCATCCACAAACACGCCGGCTACCGGGATATCCGGATTCAGCGCATCGCGGATGGCCTGCGCGGTCTCCGCCGTCACCGAACGCCGGAAGCCCGCCGAGAGAATCATGCCTGCAAAATCGGGCTGCACTGCATTTGCATACTGTGCATCCTGAACGCGCATCAGTCCGCAGATCTTCATTTTTGTCATGTGCGCAGTCCTTTCAGCTCACGCAGCTTTGCGGATTTGTCCGAGGCACGCATCAGCGTTTCACCGATCAGCACTGCATCTGCACCGGCCTCGCGGGCGGCCTGAATATCCGCAGCCGTCTGCATTCCGCTCTCGACGACAAACAGCGCATCCGCGGGCGCATATTTCCGCAGCGCCTGCGCATGGCCGGTATCGACCGTGAAATCCTTCAGATTGCGGTTGTTGACGCCGATGATGCGCGCACCGATTTCCGCGGCTGTTTCGATTTCGGATTCGTCATGTGCTTCGACCAGCACCGAAAGTCCGAGCGTATCCGCAATCTGATGGTACTCCGCCAGCTGCGCTTTGTCAAGAATCGCACAGATCAGCAGAATCGCAGAGGCACCCAGTAGCTTTGCCTCATAGATCATATAGGTGTCAACCGTGAAGTCCTTGCGCAGGCACGGAATCTTCACTGCCGCTGCGATTTCCTGCAAATAGCGGTCGCTGCCGAGAAAATACTGCGGCTCTGTCAGCACGGAGATGCAGTTTGCGCCTGCTGCTTCATAATCCTTTGCGATTTGCAGATACGGGAAATCCGGTGCAATCAGTCCCTTTGAGGGCGATGCCTTTTTGCATTCGCAGATGAATGCAATATCGTCAGTTTTCAGCGCCTGCCCGAATGAGAAGCTGCCCTTCGGCATGGCTTCCGCATCGGCGCGGACGGATGTGAGCGAACGGTGCTTCCGGTTTTCGGCTGTCCGTTCCGCCGCGCACTGTGCCAGTGTATCAAGAATTGTGTTCATCGCGTTCACCGGTTGGATGCTTCGATGAATGCTTCGAGCTGAGTAGCCGCCTTGCCGCTGTCAATCAGCTCGGCAGCGAGCTTGACGCCCTCTGCCAGTGTATCGGCTCTGCCGGCAATATACAGTGCCGCACCTGCGTTCATCAGAACGGCATTGCGCTTCGGGCCGCATTCCTCACCGGTCAGGATTGCGCGGGTGATTGCTGCATTTTCCTCCGGAGAGCCGCCCTGCAGATCATACTGCCTGCATCGCTCAAAGCCGAAGTCCTCCGGCGCGACTGTATAGGTCTTGGTCTGTTCGGGATCGAATTCGCAGATCAGCGTTTCTGCGCTCATCGAAATTTCATCCAGACGGTCAAGGCCGTAAACGACCATGCCGCGCTGTACGCCGAGGCGCATCAGAACCTCTGCGATCGGATTGACCAGCGAAGCGTCATACACACCGATGACAGCGCGCTTGGCATTGGCCGGATTCGTCAGCGGTCCGAGAATGTTAAACACGGTGCGCACGCCGAGCTCCTTCCGGATGGCGCCGACATATTTCATGGAGGTGTGATAAAGCTGCGCGAACAGGAAGCACATGCCGACCTCGCCGAGCATCGAAGCAGCCTTTTCCGGCTCCTGCTTGATGTTGACGCCGAGCGCTTCGAGGCAGTCTGCCGTGCCGCACTTGGAGGACGCTGCACGGTTGCCGTGCTTTGCGACCTTTGCGCCGCCTGCTGCTGCTACGATTGCAGACGTTGTGGAGATGTTGAAGCTGCCTGCGTTGTCGCCGCCGGTTCCGACGATTTCGACAACATCGTAGTCATGCTCAACCTTCAGTGCGTGCTCGCGCATAGCCGCTGCACAGCCCGTGATCTCGTCAATGGTTTCCGCCTTGGTGCTCTTGGTGGAGAGCGCTGCCAGAAATGCGGCATTCTGTGTCGGAGTCGTTTCGCCGTTCATGATCTCGTTCATCACGGCATAGGCCTCGGAATAGGTCAGATCCTGTTTATCGACAATCTTTTTAATTGCATCTGCGATCATTTTGGGTTCCTCCTGTTTTTTCGTTTCTTCGGGATTCTTGTTCGGTTCCGCTTTGATTGCGGGTGCTGTATCTGCAGCCGGGCGCGCTGCGGGCGCTTCCGGCATCTGTCCGGATGTGCATTGCAGGAAATTCCGGAGCATCTGCTTGCCCTCCGGCGTCAGGATGGATTCCGGATGGAACTGCAGACCGTAGACCGGATATTCCTTATGCTGCACAGCCATAATCTCGCCGTCGTCAGCTGTTGCGGTGATCCGCAGGCAGTCCGGCATGGTCTGTGCATCGGCCGCAAGCGAATGGTATCTTGCGACGGGCGTTTTCTCCGGCAGACCTGCAAACAGCGGGCAGTCTGCTGCAAGCGTCACGACGGACTGCTTGCCGTGCATCAGCTCTTTTGCGTGGATAATCTTTGCGCCGTATGCCGCACAGATCGCCTGCGAGCCGAGGCAGACGCCGAGTACCGGAATCTTTGCGCCGAGCTTCTGCACCGCCTCAATGATGATGCCCGCATCCTCCGGACGGCCGGGGCCGGGCGACAGGATAATATGCGACGGGTTCAGCGCCGCGATTTCTTCAACGGTCATCGCATCGTTGCGGATGACCTTGATATCCTCCGCCAGTTCTCCGAGATACTGGTAGAGGTTGTAGGAAAAGCTGTCATAATTATCAATCAGCAGAATCATCGTTCAGTTCCTCCGCATCCTTTAATGCACGGACAACCGCCGCCGCTTTGTTCAGGCACTCCTGATATTCCTTTTCCGGAACGGAATCCGCGACGATTCCCGCGCCGCTCCGGATATAAACCGTATCCTTTTTGCGGTATGCAAGCCGGATTGCAATGCATGTGTCAATATCGCCCTGGAAGGACAGATAGCCGACCGCGCCGCCGTAGATGCCGCGCCGGGTGCCTTCCAGCTCACCGATCAGCTGACAAGCACGGATCTTCGGTGCGCCGGAGAGTGTTCCGGCGGGGAGCACCGCGCCGATCGCATCGAGTCCGTCGCAGTCGTCGCGGATCTCGCCGCGCACGACCGAGCCGATGTGCATGACATGCGAATAGCGCTCAATGCGGTGCAGCTGTTCGACGGCGACCGTTCCGAATTTGCTGATGCGGCCGAGATCGTTGCGGCCGAGATCGACCAGCATATTGTGCTCTGCAAGCTCCTTTTCGTCGGCGAGCAGATCGGCTTCAAGCGCCTTATCCTCAGCCTCTGTCTTGCCGCGCGGACGGGTTCCGGCCAGCGGATAGGTATGCAGGACGCCGTTTTCCAGCTTGACCAGCGTTTCCGGAGAAGCGCCGGCCGCTTCGACATCCGTGCCGGAGAAATAGAACATATACGGCGACGGATTCAGCGTGCGGAGCATCCGGTAGGTTTGCAGCAGCGAGCCCTCAAACGGTGCGCTGAATCGGTTGGATAGCACGATCTGGAAGATGTCGCCCTCAAAAATGTGATGCTTTGCGCGCTCGACCATGCCGCAGTAGGTTTCCTTGTCAAACAGCGGGGTCAGCTCGCCGGTCATGCGGCTGCGCGGTTCTTTGCACGGTGTGCCGTTCCGGATGAGATCGGCCATCTGCTCCAGCGCGAGAACGGCTCTGCGGTATTCCGTTTCCGGCTCGCTGAGACGCATATTCACAATGAGAATCAGCTTTTGCCGGAAGTGGTCAAAGGCAATCACCTTGTCAAACAGCATCAGGTCGAGATCGCAGAAATGGTTCTCGTCGATTGCGGCTGTGCGGACGGACGGCTCCTGATAGCCGAGATAATCATAGGAAAAATATCCGACCAAACCGCCGGTAAAGGGCGGCAGACCCGGCAGCTTCGGGCTGCGGTATTTGGCAAGCAGTCTGCGCAGCTCTGCGTCCGGATGTGCGGTCTTGAGCTCGGCATCTCCGAGCTTCATATGTCCGTCCCGGCAGGAAACGGCGAGCTTCGGGTCATAGCCGAGGAAGGTGTATCTGCCGTGTGCGTCCGGGCCGGTCACGGATTCCAGCATAAAGCTGTGCGCGGAAACCTGCTTGAGCTTTCGCAGCACCCCGATCGGGGTGACATCGTCTGCAACGAACTCGCAGCTGAGCGGCAGAATCTGATAATCGGTTTCCGCCGCAAACCGGCAGGCTTCTTCCTGTGAAAGAGAAATCTTCATTTTGTGTGCCTCCTTTTTCCGGGGGCGTACAAAAAAGCCCGCCCCCGACTGAACAAAAAATGTACAGTCAAGGACGAGCCTGTGTTTCACAATACTCGCGGTGCCACCTTGATTCACGGCGCGTCCCGTAACAGAATCTGCCGTGCACTTTTTGCAGGATACCAGCATATCCCTGACAACTGACGTATGTCTGCACGTCGCAGTTTTCCCGGCCTGAACCGACCGACTGCGCCCTCAGCGGGCCATTTGCTGTCCTGTTTCCTGTCCGGCTCTCAGCCTCCCGGACTCTCTGTATGGGCATACACAGCTTTATCTCCGCTTCAACGGTTTGCTTTGTTACTGCATATTATACAACGGATAAATGTATTTGTCAAGCACAAAACAAAATATTTTATATTTAACACAAATAAATGCATGTAAAAAGCGCGTTTTCAGTTGCTTTTTCATATTCTGTATGCTATAATAGAAACAGCACTTGTTTTTCCCGGAAAATAAACTGAACAAGGATGGGGATACTTTATGAAAAAACAAATGATTGCCGCACTGACCGCATTGATGCTCCTGCCCGTATCCGGTCTGCAGATGCCGGTTCAGGCACAGGAAAAAACGCCGCTCAGCGAGGAGACAATCTCTTATTATGCTGATTGGAAAGAGACCTATCTGCGTCAGAATCCATATGCTGCGGATGAAGCGCAATACTATGTTTTCTACGGCGAGGAGACCTATGAACAGGCAAAAAAGACCGTTCCTGTAACCGTATCGGAAGCGCACGGCTACGGCATGCTGATCGCTGCACTGATGGCAGATTACGACGATGAGGCAAAAGAGATCTTTGACGGCATGTACCGTTACTATCTTGCGCATCCGAGCAGCATCGGCCCGCACCTCATGGCTTGGCAGCAGAGTGACAACGGCAAGGCACTCATTGATACCAACGGCTCCGATTCCGCGACGGACGGCGATCTGGACATCGCCTACGCCTTGCTGCTTGCGGATAAAAGGTGGGGCAGCAGCGGCGAAATTAACTATAAAAAAGCGGCAGATCTTGTCATCGGCGACATCATGGAATATGAGGTGCATCACCGGATGTGGATTCTGCAGCTCGGCGACTGGGCACATGATCCGGATGATGACAAGGCGCCGTCAAATGACGGCAGCGGCCGGACCGAACTGAAGGTGGATGATGATTACGGCCATGCAACACGCTCATCGGATTTCATTCTGCAGTATTTTCCCGTGTTTGCGAATGTGACCGGTGATGACCGCTGGATCAATGTCTATAACATGACAAACTACATCATCCAGCAGTGCACCGATTATACCAAATCCGGGCTGCTGCCGGATTTCTGCGTAAAGGGGCTGACCGGTGCGTGGAGCGGTGCGCCCGCGGACTTCCTTGAAAGCGAGCACGACGGGGATTATTATTACAACGCCTGCCGGACGCCGTGGCGCATCTGCACGGATGCGCTGCTGAATCAGAATGCGCAGGCGCAGGATTATGCAAAGAAGGTCAATACCTGCATCCGGGAAGCAAGCGGCGGTGATCCGCAGAAAATCTACGCCGGCTATGACCGTGTTTCGGGAAAGCCGATCGAGAACTGGAACGACCTCTGCTTTACGGCACCGCTGATGATTTCCGCATCTGTTGCCGGCGATACGGAATTCCACGACGCGATCCGTCAGGAGGTGCTTGACATCGGTGTGGATTCCTATTTCGGCAACACAATCGCCATGCTCTGCCTCATCACCGACGACGGCGGCTGGCTTGTGCCGGATCTGAACAAGTGTCCCGGCGATGTCGATGCAAGCAACCAGACGGATATTGCCGATCTGCAATGCATGTATAACTGGCTGATGAAGAATCCGCCGGCATTTGTGCTGAAGGATCCGGAAGCCGGAGACTTAAACGGGGACGGTGTGATTGATGCCCGTGATCTGACGCTGCTCAGACGGATTCTGCTGCAGAAGGCAGAAGCCTGAATCACTTTTTCCTGAGATCCTGATACAGCAGGCCGCATTCTGTGCAGTACCAGACCAGTCTGCCCGAACGGAACAGCGGCATTGTGACCTGCAGGTTCCATTCCGGATACTGCTTGAACAGCATCACGGTGCTGTCGTTGAGATAGGCGACAAAGGAAATGTAGTGCGATTTTGTCATCTCATGCGCAGCGGTGAGAAACAGCCCGCCGTCGGTTTCTTCGACCTGCAGCATCTCGTTTTCCGCTGCCTTACGCGGTACCTCCGCGGTCAGTCTGGCGCCGCAGCAGGTAACTGCCGCTTCTGAGGACGCTGTGATGATATTTCCGCACGCTTTGCAGATGTAAAATTTCAGCTTTTTCATATTGCCTTTCTCGCTTTCATTTTTGTTGATTTCTCCGGAGAGCAGCACCTGCATATCCGTGCCGAACACATCGGCCAGCGCGGAAAGCAGTGCAATATCCGGACAGCCGTTGCCGCGTTCCCATTTGGATACCGCCTTGTCACTGACGCAGAGCCGCTCCGCAAGCTGCTTCTGCGTCAGATGCATTTCTGTGCGGAGCTGCTTAATCAGTTCTCCAGTTCTGACCTGATCCATGATATCACCTCTGATTATATTGCAGTTTTCCGGCAGTCTCCCGCCGTATCTTCATTATATCCGAAAGCTGCCGCGCCGTCAATCCACGCTCCGTAGACTGCGGTCTTTCTGAATGGTGGGATGAGGCCGGCCGGCATCCCGCAATGAGAACAGCCGCCTGACTTTGTATGCAAAACGGTCAGGCGGCTTTGTGTTTCCGGTATTATCACGCAGATGCCGCCTTGCATTTGACAAAACAAAGCGGATTGCGTTATAATAAAAAAATCAGATTTTTTCTGTAACGAATCAGCCGGAACGAAGTCTTATAGGCAGAGAGGAGGAAACAGCATGGATGTTGAAGCGCTTTACAACCAATATTTTCATGATATTCTGCTCTTTCTGCAGTCACTTTCCGGCGATGCTTCGCTTGCCGAGGAATTGACACAGGAGACGTTTTTCAAGGCACTGCGGTCTGTGAATCAGTTCCGCGGAGACTGCGATGTGCGCGTCTGGCTCTGTCAGATCGCAAAGAATCTCTGGCTGACCCACTGCAAGCGGCAGAACCGCTATACGGGCGAAGAGGTGCCGGAGACACACGCAGATACGGGCGTTTCCGTGGAAGAGCATCTTGCCGATGCGGAACAGGCCATGGCAATCCACCGCATTCTGCACGGGATGAAGGAGCCTCAGAAGGAGGTTTTCTCGCTGCGGGTGTTCGGAGAGCTTTCGTTCCGGCAGATCGGCGATTTATTCGGCAAAACGGAAAGCTGGGCGCGCGTGACGTTTCACCGCGCAAAGCTCATGATTATTGATGCGTTACAGGAGGAATCAAAATGAGTCAGAAGAAATGTGATATGATCCGCGATCTGCTGCCGCTCTATGCGGACAGCGTGTGCAGTGAAGAGAGCCGAAAGGCTGTTACCGATCATCTTGCGGAATGTGCGGAATGCCGTGAGATGCTGAACAAGATGAACCAGAAGGTTGCGATCTCGGCGGATACGGATATTTCCGCGCTGAAAAAGATTAAACGGCGCATCCGTCTGATTAAGGCTGCGGTCACAGCGGCTGCACTTCTGCTGCTGTGCGGCGGACTGTTCGGCGGCTATATGTGGGCGGTCACGGACTGCTCAATGGATTACGAAAAATATAACATCGCAGAGGATGTTCATGTGGAGGAGGATTCCGATGGGACGCTCTGGCTCTGTATGCAGGGCAATGCGTCGGCGCTGTCCTGCTATGTTTATCCGACCATCAGCGATACAAACGGCGGCCATATGGGCTATCCGGATCAGCAGTTTGACAAGGAGAAAAAGGCCGGCTACGGCGTGACGCTGAGAATGTTCCGGATTGCCAAGCTGGTGCCGTGGAAGGTGAATGCATATGAGCAGCGCATTAAGATACGCAATGACCTGCAGTATGTGTTCTATTACGACGATGCAACGAACACTGAGCATGTGCTCTGGGGCGAAAAGCCGTCTGCATAACTGCATGAAACCCCCGCCGTCTGTGTAATGCAGGCGGCGGGGGTTGCTTTTTTCATGCAAATGTGGTATGATAGAACCGTAGTAAACACGGAAAAACAGCTGCCTGAAAACAAAGGTATCGCTGTGCGGTACCGCAAAACTGGAGGCGTCTCTCTTGGCAAAATTTGATAAACACCGATATCCTTCGGTGCACTGCGGCATTGTCCGTGCGGCACTGATTCTGCTGGAACAGGAAGGGCATCCGGCTGCGGGGCGCTATTCCGCAGGCGATGCGGAAGCGATGATCGCGGAGGCTGCCGCGCCCGATCAGATCGGCGACAGACAGCAGGGGCGCGGCCTGCACTATTACTGTGCAGTCAAACCGGACGGTTCCGAGCTGCCGGTGCATCCGGCGCTGCAGTGTTACAGCAACGGCAAGGGGTCGCATTCGCCCTCGCCGCTGACCATGCTGGATGCGGAATACCGCGCCGCGCTGGCACTGTACCGCGCCGGCAAATATTACGCGGCGATGAAAAGTCTCTCCCGCGCACTGCATTTTGTTGCGGATATCTGCTGTCCGCCGCACAGCTGCGGGCTGACCTATTTTTCGCGCTACGGCACCGCACACCGTCGCTATGAGGCGCGTGCGGCAGAGGTGTTCTGGACGGATCACGGCAAGGAGCGTTCGGAATTCACCGCGGCGTCGGAATGGGCGAAAAAGACTGCGGGCACCGTGCCGTATGAACAGTATACCGATCTGCTGCGCGGCAGCGTACCGGTTTCCGGCGGTGCATGGAAGACAAGCAGGTTCACAGATATTTGCAACGATCTTGCGAAAATCAGTGCGGCGGATCTTGGCGCAGTGCTCGGTGATGATGAGGTTGCGCGGGACCGTTCCATCGAAGAAAGACTGGTGACCTCTATTGCAAACTGTGCGGCGCTGCTTGCGGCATTTGACCGCGATGCTGCGGACAGCAGGCTGCCTGTCTGGAAGGAACGGCATCCCTACTGGCTGAAATGCTTCGGGACGGCGTTTGTTGTCTCAAAGGAGCCGCTGTATCTGCAGTTTGAGGACGACGGCGCAGTGACGCTTTCCACGCTGGAAGGGCGTTATCTGACGGTCGGAAAGTTCGGGCGCGTGCTCCTGACCGATCAGACGACGGGGCAGGTGACGCGGTTCCGCTTCGGGCGTGAGCCGCTGCTGACGCTCTATCCGGACGGCGATCAGGATCATCTGGTCGCACAGCTCCGCGGTCAGCTGCACAATATTCACAGAATGGCGCACTTGCCGGGTTCGCTGTTTTTCTCGCAGGTCTCGTTTGTCCTGCTGAATCATCGGCCGGAAAAGGCACGTTTTATTTTCTGATTGGGTTTATCTATGAAGCATATTACAATTATAGAGGATGACCGTGCGCTGAGCAGCGGCATCGTCCTTGCGCTGAAGCACGATGATTACTCGTTCAGCCAATACTATAAACTCTGCGATTTTCCGGCGGAAGAAAAGACCGATCTGATCATTCTGGACATCAATCTGCCGGACGGAAACGGCTTTGATTTTCTGCGGTCGTTCCGGCAGCGCTCCGATGTGCCGGTCATCATTCTGACTGCGAACGATCTGGAAACGGACGAGGTGACGGGGCTTGAACTCGGTGCGGATGACTATATCACAAAGCCGTTCAGCCTGATGGTGCTGCGTGCGCGGATTGCACGGATTCTGAAGCAGGGAACTGCTGCCAAGTCCGTTTATTCCGACAGCAGATACAGCTTTGATTTTGAGCGCATGGAATTCTCTGCGGACGGCGTTGCTGTGGAGCTGAGCAAGACCGAGCAAAAGCTGCTGAAGCTGCTGATCCGGCACAAGGGGCAGACGCTCACCAGAGAAGCGCTTGTGGAGCAGGTCTGGTCGGACGGCGCAGAATATGTGAACGAGAGCGCGCTTTCCGTAACGGTCAACCGGCTGCGGAACAAGCTGAATGCCGCCGACTGTATCCAGACAGTGTACGGAATCGGCTATGCATGGAGGACAAAATAATGTTCGGGAACGGCGCGGTGCTGGAACGGCTTGATAAAATGCTGGAGGACGGCATCAACGGAACCTTTGAAGAATCGGATTACGATGAAACGAAGCTCTCCAAGCTGGAAACGAAATGGCTGCGGTATCTGGCGGCATCCAAAATGTCGTATCAGAAAACGGAGGAGGAGCGTCAGAAGCTGAAGGAGCTCGTTTCGGATATTTCGCATCAGACAAGAACGCCGCTTGCCAATATACTTTTATATACACAGCTGTTACAGGAACAGGCGCTGCCGGAGGAGAGCAGTCTGCTTGTTTCCGAGATCCGGCAGCAGTCCGAAAAGCTGGAATTCCTGATTCAGTCGCTTGTCAAGACCTCGCGGCTGGAAACCGGAACCTTTCAGCTGTTTCCGGAGGAGCAGTCCGTCGCACCGCTGATCCGTGCCGTGACGGCGCAGGCAGAGGCCGCTGCAGCTCAAAAGCGCATCCGCATCACGGCGGCTCCGGCAGACTGTACGGCAAAATTCGACAGCAAATGGACGCAGGAGGCACTGTATAATATTCTCGACAATGCCGTGAAGTATTCGCCGGCGGACAGTGAGATCCGGATCGGCACAGAGCCGTTTGAGCTGTTTGTACAAATCAGCGTCTCAGACAGCGGCTGCGGCATTGCGGAGGAGGAGCTGCCGCGGATTTTCGGCCGGTTTTACCGCGGCTCGAATGTCCGGGAGCAGAGCGGTGTCGGCATCGGGCTGTATCTGTCCCGGCAGATTGCCGAAGGGCAGGGCGGATATATTACCGCGGAATCCCGGCAGGGAACGGGCTCGGTTTTCCGGCTTTGCCTGCCGCGGTAAATCTTTCAGAACTGTTATATTTGAGAAAGAATCTCGATAGAATTGTTTGTTACAATAAATGCAGCAGAGAAAGACTGCTGCATTTTTTGTGAGGTGAGAAACATGGATGTTTTACGGACAGAGGCACTGACGAAGATTTACGGCACGGGCGAAAACAAGGTCACTGCACTGGAAGATGCGGTTCTTCGTGTGAAGCAGGGTGAATTCGCTGCGATTGTCGGAACGTCGGGCAGCGGCAAATCGACGCTGCTGCATTTGCTGGGCGGTCTGGACCGGCCGACTTCCGGCAAGGTTTTTGTGGACGGCAAGGATATTTTTTCGCTGAAGGACGAGGCGCTGACAATCTTCCGCAGACGCAGAATCGGCTTTGTCTTTCAGTCCTTCAATCTTGTTCCCACGCTGAATGTGTACGAAAATATCGTCTTTCCGATCCGGCTGGACGGCAATGCCGTAGATGAGCGCTTTGTCGGCGAGGTCATGCAGATGCTCGGTCTGGACAAAATGAAGGAACGTCTGCCGAATCAGCTTTCCGGCGGACAGCAGCAGCGCGTGGCGATTGCGCGGGCACTGGCCTCCAAGCCTGCAATCGTACTTGCGGATGAGCCGACGGGCAATCTGGACAGCCGCACCTCGCAGGATGTTCTGAGCCTTTTGAAGGTCACCGGACAGAAATTCAGCCAGACCATCGTCATGATTACGCACAATGAGGCAATCGCACAGATGGCTGACCGCATCATCCGCATCGAGGACGGGCGGATTGTCAAGGGCGGTGAGCCGGATGAATAAGGTCAATAACCGGCGCGTGATCCGGCAGCTTGCGTTCCGCGAGCTGAAAAACAGCCGCAGAATGAATGTCGTTGTGGTGCTTTCGATCATGCTGACATGCATTCTGTTCACGGCGCTGGCAACGGTCGGCGGCGGACTGGTCAACAGTGTTCAGCAGGAGACGATGCGGCAGGTCGGCGGTTCTTCGATGGCTGGGCTGAAATATGTGCTGCCGGAGGACTATGAAAAGGTCGCGGCGGACAGCGCCGTCCGGAATGTGAATTACCGGATTATTGTCGGGCAGCTTGTGAACGGGGAGCTGCGGGATTTCTCGGCAGAGGTCAACTGCGCGGGCAGCCCGGACGCTGCAAAGACAATGTTCAGCGCGCCGACGACCGGCAGGCTTCCGGAAGCGGAAAACGAGATTGCGGTCAGCACGATTGTGCTGGATGCGTTTGCGCTCCCGCATGAGCTTGGTGTTGTCATTCCGGCCGTGATAAATGTCGGCGATCAGGATTTCTCGCAGGATTTTATCCTCTGCGGCTTCTGGGAGGGCGAAAAAATCTCGCCCGCACAGCAGTGCTGGGTATCCAGACAGTTTGCGGACAAATATGCGCCGACGCCGTCTGAACGCTATCAGCAGTTTGAAACCATGGACATTACGGGATACTGGCAGGTGGATTTCGACTATCGGAACAGCTGGAATATTGAGGGGAAAACGGTCGCACTGCTGCAGCGGCTTTACGGCGATTCCGATGAGATTCCGGATGTGGGCGTCAACTGGGCGTTCTCGACCAGCACGGTGGACGGCGAATCTGTCGCAAGTGCCGCAATTCTGCTGCTGCTGATCTTTGCGGCCGGATATCTGATTATCTTCAACATTTTTCATATCAACATTTCGGCCAATATCCGCAGCTACGGACTCCTGAAAACGATCGGCACGACGGCAAAGCAGATCCGGCGGATGGTTCGGACACAGGCTCTCATTTACTGCGCAGCCGGGATTCCGCCCGGACTGATCTGCGGAATTCTGACAGGACGGCTGCTGACCGGCCCGATTCTGGAGACCACCAATATTCATCTTTCGTCGTCTGCGTCGGTCAGCGGCAGACTGATTGTGCTGATCGCGCTGTTTTCGGCGGGCTTTACGCTTGTGACGGTGCTGGTCAGCTGCCGGAAGCCTTGCAGAATCGCGGGAAGCGTCTCACCGATCGAAGCGCTCCGCTATAACGAAACTGTGATCGCGCCGAAGGCGGAAAGCAAGAAAACAGGCAGAATCAGTGAGCGTGTGCTGGCGCGGAACAATATGATGCGCAGCAAAAAGAAAACAGTCATCGTGGTGCTGTCGCTTTCGCTGAGTCTGGTATTGCTGAATCTGCTGTTTACGGCACTGCGCTGCTTTGACATGGACAGCTATATCAGCAATCTGATTGTGGGCGATTTTGTGCTGACGCACGAAGATAACTATAATGATGCAAATGAACTGTTCAAGGTCACCGAGGACGATGTTGCATATCTGAAAAGCATGGACGGAACCGCGGAGGTCGATCCCGTTTATTTCCAGTGGGGAACCCTCAGCATGGACGGTGAGCCGAAGCACAGACTGGAACAGTTCTGTGAAAAATACCGCGGAAGTGCACCGGATGAGGTATTTGAATTTGCTGCGAAGAATGAGGTCGATGCTGATATCTACGGCATTCCCGACCCGCTGCTGAAAAAGATGGAGCCGGAGCAGGGGACGATCGACCTCGAAAAATGGAAAACCGGAAATTACGCGATTGTCTGGATGCATTATGTCGGCGCGGAAACTGAGCCGGGGGAGACGGATTTTTATCTGCCGGGCGACAAGCTGACCGTGGCAGCGCTGGATGGCGGTACCAAAGAATTCGAGGTGCTGGCGGTCTGCGCGATGCCTTATCCGCTCAGCTCGCAGCGCTACAGCTATCTGGGCGGCCATGTCATCATTCCGGAATCGGAATACTTTGCGCTGACGGATAACCGCAATGCGATGAAGGTCATGGTCAATGCAGCAGAAAACCGCTATGACGATGTGGAGAGACAGCTCCGGGTGCTGACGGACAATCCCGGCGCGCATGTGATCCTCAAGAGCAAGCAGACCTATGCCGAGGAATACGGTGCGTTTCTGAACATGCTCCGGCTTGTCGGCGGAACGCTCTGCGGCATTCTTGCACTGATCGGCATTCTGAACTTTGTCAATGCGGTCGTGACGTCCATCATCTCCAGAAAGCGCGAATTTGCGATGATGCACGCTGTCGGCATGACGGGCAGGCAGCTGCGCGCAATGCTTTCGTGGGAAGGCGTGTGTTATGTGCTGCTGACAACAGTCTGCGCGCTGACCGTCAGCGCCCTGCTGAGCTGGTTCCTGCTCCGGCGGTTCGCGGAAGAAATGTTCTTCTTCCGGTATCATTTCACACTGCTGCCGGTGCTGCTCGGCTTGCCGGTGCTGCTGATCTTTTCCGTCGTGATTCCGGCAGCTGCTTACCGGATCATCTGCCGGGACAGCATTGTGGACAGACTCAGAGAAAACGGCTGACCGGACGCATATAGATTTAACCGACAAAGTGGTATCTCCGATGGATTGATAATGGGGTCTCTCGCCCGCTTCGCTTTGAGTTTGCAAGCAAATTCACCCAAACCCCGCCAAAGGGTCGTAACCCTTTGGAATCCCGCTTTGATGACATATATGTTATACCAAAACGGGGTCTGGGGATATGTCCCCAGTGGGAGTTTGAGGGCAAAGCCATTTTCTGCAAGCTGAACAGGGCGCTGATATTACAATCAGCGCCCTGTTTTTAATCTGTCGGCGGTGCTTCGGCAAGCAGCTGTTCAATCAGCTGCTTTGCGGCTCTGGGGGAGCGGCCGCCGCTGCGGGCAGCAAATTCCTCTGCCTTCTGTGCAAGCACTTCCGCGTCAATATGCAGACCCATCTGATCTGCAAGGCAGCGGGTAAATTCCAGATAATCCTGCTGACCCGGCTGCATGAACCCGACGCGCAGGCCGAATCTGCCGATGAGCGAATCCGTTTCCGTTCGGGTGCCGTCCGGCAGAACCGCATCGGCCTCCGCATCCTGCCGGAACAGATACCGCCGGTTGCTTGCGGCATAGATCACCGCATTTGCCGGCCGTGCCGACACCGAACCGTCAAGCGCCGCTTTCAGGACGCTGCAGTCCGCATCGCCGGGTGCAAGGTTCAGATCGTCGATATACAGGATGAATTTCAGCGGGTTTCCGTGGATCTGCTCCACAATCTCCGGCAGCATGGAGAACTGCTCCTTGCGGATCTGGATGAGCCGGAGTCCCTGATCGAAAAACGAATTGACGATCGCCTTGACCGTTGCGGATTTTCCGGTACCGGGATCGCCGTAAAGCAGAACATTCTGCGCAGGCTTTCCGCGGAGCAGCGTCAGGGTGTTGTCCGTGACAGCCTGCCGTTCCGCCGCATAGCCGGTCAGATCGGAAAGCTGCACCGGGTCGGGATACAGTACGGGCACAATGCGTTCATCGCGGATGACAAACATCGGGGACGGCGCAAACAGGCCGTAGCCGAATTTACCGATCTCCCGCAGTCTTGCATGATATTCCGCACCGAAATCCAGATCGGAGGTTTTCCATTCCGGCAGCACGCCGTAGTAGGAGACCTCCTTTTGCAGCTCATGCGGCCGGATGCGTGCGAG
The DNA here is from genome assembly GCA_017427265.1 of Oscillospiraceae bacterium. GTDB lineage: Bacteria > Bacillota > Clostridia > Oscillospirales > Ruminococcaceae > Firm-04. Next base: position 180,325 of record JAFRTG010000021.1, read on the forward strand.
CCGCTGCAAAATGGCAAGCTCATTCTGCACGCAGGCTTCGAGCATTTCATCGACCTGCTCGCCGCGTGCGACGGCCTTCACATAGAAGTTTTCGTCCTCGCAGATCAGGCGGAAGATATACTCCGTCAGGTTGGTGCTTCTGGCATAGAGCCGTGAGATGAACTCTGTATACTGGCGCAGCTGAATCATCGGATCCATAGATTCCGTATCGAGCAAAGCGCGCAGCGGCAGAATGACCTCATGCGTCAGCAGCTTGCGAAAGACGACCAGCGAATTGAGTGAGAGGTCGATTTCCTGTAATTTTTTATTTCTTCCCATAATACGCTCCGGTTAGTTCATATCGGTTTTGAGGCAGTTTTCGCCGCGTTCGACGGCGACAATGCCGGTGCGGCACATCTCCATGATGCCGTAGGGCTTCATCAGGTCGATGAAGGCGTCAATTTTGGATGTCTCGCCGGTCAGCTCACAGACCAGCGCGCTGTTGGAATAATCGACGATCTTGGAACGGAAGATCTCCACGGCAGTCATGATGTCCTGCCGGTTTTCGGCGGTATTGCGGATTTTGATAAGCAGCAGCTCGCGGATGACCGTTTCGTGCTGATCGAGCACCTCGACTTCTTTGACGTCATGCAGCTTTTCGAGCTGTGTGACGATCCGCTCCTTGATATCCTCGTCGCCGTGGAAGGCCACGGTAATGCGGGATACGCCTGCTGTTTCTGTTTCGCCGACGGTCAGGCAGTCGATGTTGAAGCCGCGGCGGGTAAACATGCCGGAAACACGCGACAGGACGCCGGAAATATTGGCGACCAGTACGCCGATCACATATTGCTTTGCCATGCGTTTCACCTCATTTGATTTCGGTAATGATATCGTCAACGGAGCCGCCGGGCGGACGCATCGGCAGCACCGGTTCATCGGGATCCATGATGCAGTCGATGACAAACGGGCCGCTTTGTGCAGCAGCCTTCCGGAGCGCCTTCTGCAAGGTCTCGGCATCCGCGGCACGGAGTCCCTTTGCGCCGAAGGCCTCTGCGACCCTGACAAAGTCGGTTTTGCGGTTCAGCGTGGTGCCGGAATATCGCTTGCGGAAGAACATCCGCTGCCATTGCCGCACCATGCCGAGCACACCGTTGTTCATAATGATGACTGTGATATTTGCGTGCAGGGAAACGGCCGTTGCAAGCTCTGTCAGATTCATGCCGAAGCCGCCGTCGCCGGTGAACAGAAAGACCGGTTTGCCGGTTGCCGTCCATGCACCGATTGCCGCGCCGAGGCCGTAGCCCATTGCGCCGAGACCGCCGCTTGTTAGGAATGTGCGCGGCTTTTTCAGCGGATAGCGCTGGGCGGTCCACATCTGGTGCTGACCGACATCCGTGACAATAACCGCATCATCCGGCGCGGATGAACTGACCGCGTCAATCACGGCAAAATGCGTCAGAACAGACTGCCGGCCGGCGGAGAGATGTTCCGTCAGGAGCTGATGGGACTGTGCGGTTCTGCGGGCTTCGTCAGCCTGCATGGCTGCAATTCGTTTGCGCCACTCCGGATGCTTCGCGGGCTGAACAGCAGCAGTCAGGCGCCGGAGCGCATCCCGCAGATCGCCGCGGATTGCAAGCTGTGCGCGGATATTTTTATTGAGCTCCGCACCGTCAATATCAATGTGAAGAATATTGAAATTCTGGGAGAAGCGTTCCTGCTGACCGGTTGCGCGGTCGCTGAACCGCACGCCGAGAGCAATCACGAGATCGGCAGCGTCCTCCGCAGCGGTTGCGGCAAAATGTCCGTGCATACCCTGCATACCGAGAAAGCCGGGATATGAGGACGGAACCGCAGAAAGCCCCATCAGGGAGCAGCCCATCGGTGTATCTGTTTTTTCAGCGAACGCAAGGAGCTCAGCCGAGGCGTTGGATGCAATGATGCCGCCGCCGAAATAAATATACGGGCGTTCCGCCGCGTCGATCAGCGCGGCAGCCCGTTGAATCCGGTGCTCTGAGGCAGCTTTGACGGGTTCTGCGGCTGCGGGTTCGCTGCATGGCGTAAAATCGCACAGTGCGGTCTGCACATCCTTGGGAATATCGACCAGAACGGGACCCGGTCTGCCGGATTTGGCGATCCGGAAGGCTTCCCGGACGGTATCTGCCAGCTCGGAAACATCCTTGACGATAAAATTATGCTTTGTGACCGGCATACTGACGCCGACAATATCGACCTCCTGAAAGCTGTCACGGCCGATCTGGCTGCACGGAACATTTCCGGTGATTGCAACGACCGGAACCGAATCCAGATATGCAGCAGCGATGCCGGTGATGAGATTGGTTGCGCCGGGGCCGGAGGTTGCAATGACCACGCCGACTTTACCGGTCGCGCGCGCATAGCCGTCTGCAGCATGGGCGGCGCCCTGCTCATGGGCGGTCAGGATATGGCGGATCTGCTTCCGTTTCAGGTAAAGTGCATCGAACAGGTCGATGACTTGTCCGCCCGGATAGCCGAACAGCGTATCGCAGCCCTGTTCGAGCAGGGTCTCAACCACAATTTTTGCACCTGAGAGCTTCATGGCAGTCATCTCCTTTTTTGTATTGTTTCTGTTGGGGAGCGGATAATAAAAAAGCCCCTTTCATGCACAAAATCTGCAGGAAAGAGACGAAGAATCAATGTGAATCCGCGGGTGCGGAACCGGCTTTTTTTCCCATCATCGCATTTCTGATTTTTATTATAGTATGTTCCGCCGCATTTGTCAAGAGAAATCAAATAAAAATGTCGGCAGAGCCTGCAAAATTAGGTATCGCCGCGCGATGATTCATGATGAGAGCTTTGCCCTCAAACGGACGTATCCGCATGATAAATCCATCGGAGATACCCCTGATTGACAGACTGAAAAGGCGCCGATATGAACCGGCGCCTTTTTGTTCATCTTTTGGATACATCTGCGGCAGAACGCTGAGGGGACAGTGCCCGGCATCCGCCGTCTGAGACCGCTTACTCCGATTCGGAGAAAATGTCATCCACCGGATTGGATTCCGCATCCGTTTCCGGTTCAGTCTGTACCGCAGCAGGCTCCTCTGCAGGCTCCTGCATCAGCGGATTTTCCTCCATCATCGGCTTTTTCGCAGCTTCCTCAGCCATACGGCTGTCAACTGTCAGCTCGCCGTTCATGATCTGCAGGAATTCCGTTTCGTTGACCTTTTCATATTCCAGCAGGAAGTTTGCAAGCGCATCAAGCTGATCGCGGTGGTCAGCCAGAATCTGCATTGCCCGTTCATAGGCATCTTCCACAATCTTGCGAACCTCTGCGTCGATTCTTGCGGCGACCTCCTCGGAATAGTCGCGGACATGGCCGTAATCTCGGCCGATGAATACCTCATCACTGTCAGAGCCGTATGCAACCGGGCCAAGCTCATCTGAGAGACCCCAGCGCGTTACCATGTTTCTGGCGAGCTTGGTTGCACGCTCAATATCATTCGAGGCACCCGTGCAGATATCCTCAAGTGCGGTTGCCTCACCGGCACGGCCGCCCATCATCATGACGATTGTTTCGAGCAGCTTGGTTCTGCTCATGTGATTGTCCTCGGTATCAGGCCGCGTCCATGTCATACCGGCAGCCATGCCGCGCGGAACCACGCTGACCTGCTGCACGCGGTCCTGCGTTTCCAGGTGGAACGCTGTTACGGCGTGACCGGCCTCATGGAATGCGGTAATCCGCTTATCGCGCGCCGTCGGCACATGCGACTTCTTTTCCGGACCGGAAAGCACCTTCATGGTCGCTTCCTCGATATCCGCGGCAATGATTGCTTTGCGGTCTGCTCTTGCTGCAAGGATTGCAGCCTCATTCAGCAGATTTTCCAGATCCGCACCGGTAAAGCCCTGCGTATCCTTTGCGAGTTCGTGGAAATCGACATCCGGGCCGATCGGTTTTTTGCCCTTGTGCACCTTGAGAATTTCCTCTCTGCCCTTGACGTCCGGATAATTGACCGTAATCTGACGGTCAAAGCGGCCCGGACGCAGCAGTGCAGGGTCGAGAATATCGCGGCGGTTCGTCGCTGCGATCACGATGACGCTTTCCTTATCGGTAAAGCCGTCCATTTCAACAAGCAGCTGGTTCAGGGTCTGTTCGCGCTCATCGTGGCCGCCGCCGAGACCGGAGCCTCTGTGCCGGCCGACCGCGTCGATTTCGTCGATGAAAACGATCGAAGGTGCATGCTTTTTCGCCTGATCGAACAGATCACGCACACGGCTTGCACCGACACCGACGAACATTTCCACGAAATCCGAACCGGAGATCGGGAAGAACGGAACGCCTGCCTCACCGGCAACAGCTCTTGCAAGCAGCGTTTTACCGGTACCGGGAGGGCCGAGCAGCAGAATGCCGCGCGGGATTCTTGCGCCGATATCCTCAAACTTCTTCGGATTCTTCAGGAAGTCAACAATCTCGGCCATTTCTGCCTTTTCCTCGTCCGCACCGGCGACATCGGCAAAGGTAGCCTTTTTCGCGGAACCGGATGCAGCCTTGATGTTGGCTCTTCCAAACGAATTGATCTTTCCGCCGCCGTTGGCCTGACGGAACATCACCACAAACAGAACAATCGCCATCAGCATCAGCATGACGGTCGGGACAACGGTCAGCAGCCATGAGTTATCCGTGACCTTGATATAATCCTGCGCCATCTCATGACCCGGATGCTTTTTGTTGTATTCCTCACGGTAATTTTCCGTATCCTGCAGGAACAGCGAGACATTCGGAACCTCATAGGTTTTGAATTTCTCATCATCATCCAGTTTGTACTTCAGCTCACCGCTTCCGAGATTCAGCGTATACTCCGTCACCCTATAGTCGTCGAAATATTCCAGAATGCTGGAATATTTCGGCATCTGCTGATTGCTGGCCAGGTTCGGCATCAGAACCCAGAGTGCCACAATGAAGAGCAGTGCAATGATCGCATAGGTCAGAAGTCCACGATTTTTGCCCAAGTAACATTCACTCCTTTTGATTGTTTATATATGCTGTCTGTTCAGCCGCGCAGAATCTGAAGTGTCAGAATCCGGCGGCTGTCTGCATCGGGTTTGACGCGCGCTGCAATGCCGATCTGCTCGCAGTAAATGCAGCCCTCCGCATCGTAAAGCGCATAAAGAAGCCTGCGTTCCGGTATCGGCACCGCAGCCTGCACGCAGGTTTTCAGCGCACTGGTGAAGCTGCGTCCGGGCAGCCGGATCCGGTCGGTTCCGCGCCACTGCCGGAAATAAGGTTTCCCTTTTATTTTATCAAAATCCAAAGTAGACCGCGTGTCTGCTTTGTGATAATTCCGTGATATTGCCGCTGTATCAAGCAAAACGGCTTCACAGATCTTGTCCGGATAGAGCATGTTTCTGCCGATTTTCAGCGGGAACGCACTGTCAGAAGGCGGCATCTCCGCACGGATATACAGGATGCCCCTGTGCACCTGTGCATAAACATTCCGTGTCAGTGTGAGCTTTCCTGCTTTGTGCAGCACCAGTCCGTCGATGGCTTCGAGCATCTTCCGGTTCGGATCGACATGCACCGGGAGCCGTTCGAGCTGCCGCAGATACACGCGCATCCGCAGCGGCGCCGGATAGTCCGCAAGTCCCTGTAATCCGCCTGAAACAGCACATGCTTCGGCAGCATGTTCCGCCTGTTCACGGAGAAGCGCATCATCCGCAGCGAGTGCTTCCGCCGCTTCCGCGATATGCCGGAGCGCGGCAGGATTCTCCTGCAGGAGCAGCGGCATGATGCTGTGCCGGATCCGGTTCCGGCTGCTGTCGTCCTCTGCATTCGTGCTGTCCTCGACATAGCCCTGACCGCGTGCCTGCAGAAAGCTGAGAATCTCCGATTTATCCGCAGAAAGCAGCGGGCGGCAGATTCTCCCGTTATGCGGCAGAATTCCGCGCAGACCCTTCATGCCGCTGCCGCGAATCAGATGAAACAGCACGGTCTCGGCATTGTCACCCGCATGGTGTGCCGTTGCGATGACGCCCTCCGGCGCTGCGGAGTTCAGTGCTTCATAGCGCAGTCTGCGCGCTGCTGTTTCCAGCGAGAGCTTTTGTGCTGCCGCATAAGCGGGCACATCCACACGGATCAGCTGAAACGGAATCCCGTACTGCCTGCAGAATGCCGCGCAGAACGCAGCATCGCGGTCGGCTTCCTCTCCGCGGATGCCGTGGTGCACATGCACCGCCCGCAGATCCAGCTGCAGCTGTTCCTGCAGCTCATGCAGACAGAGCAGCAGCGCTGTGCTGTCCGCGCCGCCTGAGAACGCAACGGTGCAGATGCCGGCAGGCGGACACCCCGCGCCGGAGAGAATCCGGCTTTTCAGCGCATCCATTATTCCGGCGGAGCTTCTCCGCGTTCCGGCGCGGAAAAGCGGGTAAACTGCGCATCCCAGATCATCTTGATCGTTGCGGTTTCACCGTGACGGTTCTTTGCAACGATACATTCGGTAATGTTCGGCGCAGCGGATTTTTCCCGGTTGTAATAATAATCGTTATACAGAAACATGATGATATCCGCGTCCTGCTCGATCGAGCCGGATTCACGGAGGTCAGACATCATCGGCCGTTTATCGGTTCTGCTCTCAACGCCGCGGTTCAGCTGCGAGAGCAGCAGCACCGGTACATTGAGCTCCTTCGCCATCAGCTTTAAGTTTCGCGTGATATCCGAAATGACCAGCACGCGGTTATCGGATTTCAGCGGTGCATCCATCAGCTGCAGGTAGTCGATGACGACCATGCCGAGATTTTTCACACGGCGCAGCTGCGCTTTCATCTGCGAGACCGTGATGCCGGTTGCTTCCGAAAGAAAAATATTCATGCCGGAGAGCACATCTGCGCTGTTTGCAATGCGTCCCCATTCCTTCGGCTCCAGACGGCCTGTCCGCAGCTTGTGCGAATCGACCAGCGCCTCTGTGGAGAGCATACGCGAAACGAGCTGCTCCATGCTCATTTCCAGCGAGTAGATCGCAACGGTTCTGCCGGAGCGCCGCGTCACATTCGTTGCAAGATTCAGTGCAAACGAGGTCTTGCCCATACCGGGACGCGCCGCGAGAATCACAAGGTCGGAATTGTTCATGCCGCCCGTGACGGAGTCCAGCTCCGGGAAGCCGGTTTTCGCACCGACATATTTTTCGCGGTCCGGACCGGAAATATCACCGAGATGCTTATAGGTATCCACCATGACATCGCGGATCGGAACAAGTCCGTGCGTGTCTCTGCCCTGCCGGATATCGTAGATCCGCTGCTCGGCGGAATCCAGCAGTGTCTGCGCAGATTCCGAACCGGTCGAAATCTCCCGCAGCAGATCGCGTGCGACCGTCGCAAGCGATCGGGCACAGTATTTTTCCGCAAGAATTCTGCAATAGCTGACGATATTTTCAGCCGAAGGCACGCTTTCCGCCAGATTGGTCAGATAGCGCTTGCCCTCTGCCGCATTCTCAAAAATCCCGGCGCGCACAGCCTCATTCAGCACGACGACAAGGTCCATTTCCCCTGCCTGCGTACCGGTCGTGAACATGGTCAGCATCAGCCGGAACAGCTCCCTGTGCTGCTCCACAAAAAAGGATTCCGGCCGGATATATTCCAGTGCGACCGGAAGCATTTCGGGCTCCAGCAGAATCGAGCCGAGCACAGACTGTTCTGCTTCGATGCTGTGCGGCAGCGACCGCTCGGAAAAGCTCTCCTGCAGTTCCCGGAGATCGCCGTCAGGCATCTTCAGCCACCACGGAGACCGTGAACTTGGCAGAAATGCCTGCATAGAGCTTGGCTTCTGCGCTGTAGTCGCCTGCATTCTTCATTTCACTTGCAATCGTCAGCTTGCGCTTGTCGATGGCAAAGCCGAACTGCTTTTCCAGTTCATCTGCGACATTGCCGGGCGTCACCGCACCGAACAGTCTGCCGCCCTGACCCGCCTTTGCACGGATCACGAGCTTTTTGCCCTCCAGCTTTGCAGCCTGATCGGTTGCTTCCTGCTTTGCAACGTCGATCTTGTGCTGTGCAGAGGCCTTCTGCCCCTCCAGCTTATTCAGGTTTTCGTTGGTCGCCTCTGCAGCAAGGCCCTTTCCGATCAGGAAGTTCCGGGCATAGCCGTCGGAAACATTCTTGATCTCGCCTTTTTTGCCGGTGCCTTTGACATCCTGCAGCAAAATAACCTTCATGATAACGCATCCTTTCATTCACACTGTCTTTCGGGACAGCAAATATCTGTTTCTGTTTAATCAGCAGTGCAGTGTGTTTTTATTCCTCCGCCTGCTGCTCCGCCGATTCAGCCTCGGCTCTTTCCGCTTCGGCCTTTTCGGCTTCTGCCTTTGCGAGTACGTTGACAAGCATCTCACGCAGCTGCAGCAGTGTGCAGTCCGTGCGCTGGGTTGCCGCCATGATCTGATGGCCGCCGCCGCCGAGCTGCTCCATGATTACCTGCACATTCACCTTGCCGAGCGAGCGTGCGGAAATGCACATCTGTCCGCCTGACGGATACAGCACAAAGGAAGCGTCCACGCCCTCCACGCCGAGCAGCTCATCGGCTGCCTGTGAGGCGATGACACGGATATCCGGCAGCTCCTCCGTCGCCATGGTAATGGCATATCTGCCTGCCAGTTTCGCCTCAGAGACCAGGCTGGAACGGTGCTGATATGCCTCCAGCGATTCCGCAAACAGCGTCTTGACCGCGATCGGGTCTGCGCCGCGCTCCCGCAGGAACGCCGCGACCTCAAACGTATGCACGCCTGTCTGCATGACAAAATTCTTGGTATCCAGCATGATGCCGGCCATCAGCGCCTCCGCGCAGAACTGCGGCATATCGTCGCGCCAGTCAAAATACTGGATCATGCCGGTCACGAGCTCTGCCGCAGAGGACGCATGGGGATCATGCAGCTTCAGTGTAGTATTTTCAAGATAATTCACCATCTGACGGTGGTGGTCGATGACGACGACATGCTGTGCCATCCGGTAGAGCTCTGCGTCCTCGACAATATCCTTGCTGAACGTATCCACGATGACCAGCAGGTCATCCGGGCTGATCTGTTCCCGCGCAGTCTCCGGCGGGATCATGCAGTCCGGCATTTCGGTTTCGATCCGGTCTGTGAGCAGTCTTGCCATTGTGGATTCCGTGCGGATGACAATATTATACGGGATCTCGCACTGCTGCGCGATATAGGCGACACCGACGGCCGCACCGACGGCATCGAGGTCGCTCGCCCGGTGTCCCATGATATAGACATGGGAGCAGCGGCGCATCAGCTTCATCAGATCCTTTGCGATTGCGCGGTTCTTGGCCTTGCTCTTGTGCTCAATGCCCTGCGACACACCGCCGTAGAACGTGAAGCCGCTGTCGGTTTTGACGGCAGCCTGGTCGCCGCCGCGTCCGAGCGCCATATCCAGCGACTGCTGCGCGAAATATTCATTCTGTGCCAGTGTCTCGCCGCTCCGGCCGACACCGATCGAAAGCGTCAGGCTGATTCTGCCCTTCACTCTGATCTTGCGTGCCTCATCGAGCAGCGGGAAGTGTGCACGCTCCATTTCGAGGCAATGCCGCGCTTCCGTCACGACAAGGAATCTGTCCTCGTCCAGATGGCAGAATACGCTTTCCGTGCCTTCCAGCAGGCGGTCGAACAGCGTTTCCAGCGAAGCGAGTGCAGCTGCGCGCTCACTCTGTCTGGTACCGCTGAACAGATCCTCATAGTTGTCAATGACCATCATCAGCACGCAGGGGCGGGTGTCCATATAAAGCCGCCGCAGTGCGACATAATTCGTAATATCTTCAAAGCAGAACATGACAAGACGGCCGTTTTTCTGCTCATAATCCGTCCGTGTGACGCGGTACTGCCGCGTATGCAGTGCCATTTCCATGGTTTCACCGTCTCCGACCGCATCCGGGCGCAGCGGAATCACTGCATGGAGCTTCAGGCCGAAGAGGTCACTGCCGGCGGATGCAATGCCTGCAAAATCCTCATTGTACCAGATGATCTCATGCCGTTTATCCAGCACGACCATCGGCACCGGCATCAGATCCGGGGCAACCTGCATGGAGCGTGTCAGCAGCGTATTCATTCTTGCGACATACCGGAGCGCATTTCTCCGGATCCGCAGAATCTCAAAAATCAGCCATGCCACGCCGGCGATAAACATGACCGCCGCAAACCAGAACAGAACGCACTGGTAATGCGTGCGTGCCATAATCAGAAAAATCAGTCCCGCTATTGCTGTCAGCGAGCCGGAACAAATCAGCCGCCAGGGCTGCTGCATCTGCATCCGTTTCACCTGCCTTCCGGTATGATCCGCCCGTCAGCGGGCGGTATGATGCGCATATCAGACCTCCATGATGATCGGCAGAATCATCGGGGAACGCTTGGTCTTGTGGAAAATATAATCCGAAAGCACATCGCGCAGCTTGGCCTTCAGCGCATTCCAGTCATGCAGATCTGCGGCGCTGCACTGATCGAGTGCGTCTGTCAGAAGCAGCCGTGCCTCATCCATCAGCTCCTCTGATTCGCGCACATACACAAAGCCTCTGGAAATCAGCTCCGGACCGGAAACGATCTCGTTATCCGCCCGGTTGACGCCGATGACAACGATGATGAGGCCGTCCTGCGCCAGATGCTTGCGGTCGCGCAGCACAATGGAGCCGACGTCGCCGACGCCGAGGCCGTCCACGAGCACTCTGCCTGCGGGCGCCTGTCCGGTAATGCGCATATCAATTCCGTTGGATTCGATCACATCACCGATCTGACCGACGATGATATGATCTTTGTCCATGCCGATCTCGCGGGCGAGCTCCGCATGTTTTTTCAGATGCTTGTATTCGCCGTGCACCGGAATAAAGAACCTCGGCTTGACCAGAGAGAGCATCAGCTTGAGCTCCTCCTGGCAGGCATGACCGGAGACATGCACCTCATACATCCGCTCATAGACAACATGTGCGCCGGATTTCATCAGTTCGTTGACCACGCGCGTGACAAACTTCTCGTTGCCGGGAATCGGCGTTGCAGAGATGATAATAAAATCCTGCGGCGTGATATTAACTTTTTTGTGGTCGCCCATTGCCATTCTGGTCAGTGCGGACATCGGCTCGCCCTGACTGCCCGTCGTGATGAGCACGATCTGATCGGCAGAATACCGGTTCATCAGATCAATGTCAATGATGGTGCCGTCCTTCACTTCCAGATAGCCCAGCTCTCTTGCAATCGTGATGACATTGACCATGCTGCGTCCGAATACCGCGACCTTTCTGCCGCACTGCTCCGCACAGTTGATAATCTGCTGGACTCTGTGGATATTCGAGGAGAAGGTCGCAATGATGATGCGCTTGCCCTCTGCCTCTGCAAACAGCTTGTCGAAGGATGCGCCGACCTTCCGTTCCGTCGGCGTATAGCCCGGACGCTCGGCATTCGTGGAATCCGCCATCAGCGCGAGCACGCCGCGGCTGCCGAGCTCACCGAAGCGGCCGAGATCAATGATCCCGCCGTCGATCGGGGAAAAATCGACCTTGAAGTCGCCCGTATGCACCAGAACGCCCGCCGGCGTATGCACCGCCATGCCGACTGCATCCGGGATGGAGTGATTGACATGAATCAGCTCCACGGCCATGCAGCCCATGCGGATCGTTTTCCGCGGCTCTACGATGTTCAGCTTGACCTTTCCGTTCAGCTGATGCTCCTTGAGCTTCGCTTCGACCAGCGCGAGCGTCAGCCGGGTGCCGAACACCGGTGTATCCACCTTTTTCAGCAGATACGCAAGGCCGCCGATATGATCCTCGTGGCCGTGCGTCAGAACAATGCCGCGCAGCTTATCCGCATTCCGCTCCACATAGGTAAAGTCCGGAATGACCATGTCCACGCCGGGCATTTCCGCATCCGGAAATGCGAGTCCGCAGTCTATAATGAACATATCGTTTGCGCACTCGATCACAGTCATATTTTTGCCGATCTCACCGAGACCGCCGAGCGGAATAATGCGGACAGGCGTTTTGGCACGGAGCACGCGCTCCTTCTGCGGCGCCTTCTGCTGTGCCTTCTGCACATCTGCATGGCGCAGCTGAGCCGGCTGCTGTGCGCCCGCAAGATTCTTCTTCTTCGGGACGGCAGCAGTCTCCGCTTTTTTGCGTTCCTGCTTTTCGAGCTTTTCGCTGACGAGTTCAGCAGGCATAATCTTTCTGCCGATTGCTGCCAGCGGGATTCCGCCGCGCTGTTTGCCGCGGATGAATCCGCCCTTGGAACCGGAACGGCCTGTATTTCTGTTCAATAGAATTGCCTCTCTTTCTGCAGATTCCACGGGGAATCATGCGTTTCTTTTTCGGGATATACCCATACAGATTCAGTATACGCGAAACGCTGCAAAAAGTCAAGTCAAAAATACAATCCCGCACGGATTTTCGGAATCTCCTGCAAAAAAGCGGACGAATTCGCGCGGATTTTGTAGCCTTCTGCCGTTTCCCGTCATATTGCACAAAACAGCCCGAAAAGACATGCAGAATGCTGTTTCCGTTGCTGCATCGCACAATCAAACATCATTTTTTAATTTATGCCATTGTCTTTTTTATTATAGTATGGTATAATGCAGAAAAGAGGCCGCACGGCTTTTCCGGCCTCGAAGCGAAATATACAGGGGGATACATTATGAAACCGACTGCACTGCTTTCCGTCCTGACGGCAGCTGTTATGCTCGCGGGCAGCTTGCGCCTGCTGCCTGTACAGACAGTCTGTGCTGCTAAGCCCGTTGTTTTTACGGGCATTTCAGGACTGCCGTTTGAAAACGGCGAACCGTTCAAGGGCGCCGATGTTTCTTCTGTCATTGCGCTGGAACAGAGCGGCGTCCGCTTCTATGACAGCAGCGGAAACGAGCAGGATATTTTTGTCACACTGAAGGATGCGGGCGTCAACTGCATCCGCGTGCGCATCTGGAACGACCCGACTGCATCGGGCTCCGGCATCACCTACGGCGGCGGCGCCAATGACGCTGCCCATGCCGAAGCAATCGCTGAGCGCTGTGCAGCAGCAGGTCTCAAGCTGTTTGCCGATTTCCATTATTCGGATTTCTGGGCGGATCCCGGAAAGCAGCGTGCGCCGAAGGCATGGGCAAATTATTCCGTCAGCCAGAAGGCGGATGCGATCTATCAGTTCACATCCGAAACGCTGCAGAAGCTCAAAAAAACAGGCGTTGACATCGCAATGGTGCAGATCGGCAACGAGACGAACAACGGTATGTGCGGCGTGATGCTCGCGGACGGCAACTGGGGCGACGCGGTCTGGAACGATCTTGCACAGCTCTGGAACGCCGGTTCAAAGGCTGTCCGCGATTTTGACGGGGATGTGCTGGTCGCACTGCATTTCACCAATCCCGAAAAGGCATCCAATATGCAGTATCTTGCGAAAATGCTGAACCAGACGCATGTCGATTATGATGTCTTTGCGACCTCCTATTATCCATACTGGCACGGCACACTCAGCAACCTGACTTCCGTGCTCGGCAGCATCGCAAGAACCTACGGCAAAAAAACGCTGGTCGCGGAGACCTCGTGGGCCTATACGTTCCTGAATTATGATTACGGGCCGAATACCATCTCCCAAATGGCGGATCTCGGCGGTGCGGATTATGATGTCAGCGCAGACGGCCAGACGGAATATCTGACGGATCTGTTCCGCGCTGTTGCAAACGTGCCGGACGGCATGGGCATCGGTGCATTTTACTGGGAACCGGCATGGCTGCCCGTCAGCAGAGATTATCAGACTGCCGCGAAGCTCTGGAAGGAATACGGCGGCGGCTGGGCATACGAGGCGGCACAGGAATATGACCCCGACGCGAAGGACGCAGGCGGCTCCGGCTGGGATAATCAGGCACTTTTCAGCGAGGACGGCAAACCGCTCAGCTCGCTCTATGTATTCCGCAATATCACCGGCAGCACCGCGCCGGAACAGCCGGAAATCAAAACCGGAAAGAATCTGCTGCAGAATCCCGGCTTTGAGGCCGACGGCGGATGGTCAGACCGCCCGACAGGCTGGACACTGCACAGCACCGCAGCCGACCATTTCGACGTCCGTGCAGAGGATGTCCGCTCAGGCAGCTATGCGCTGCACTGGTACTCGAAAACAGCGTTTTCCGGCAGCTATGCGGAAACGACTGTCCGCGCAGCAGAGTCAGGAACCTATCGCTGCACGCTTGCACTGCAGGCAGATGAGTCTGCAAGCTATACCGTGACCGCGGAAACATCGGGCGGCAAGCGGGAAACCGTCAGCGGAAAAGGGCAGGGCTGGAGCCAGTGGATGTATCCGGAGCTGAATGCCGAGGCGGCAGCCGGTGAAACAATTACGCTGCGGATTACGGTTTCCGGCGGCGACGGCACCTACGGCTCTGTGGATGACTGCAGCATCGCAGCGGTCATTCCCGCAGAAACGCAGCCCCTCACGACGACAGTCTCCTCGACAACCGAAACAGAACCGACGACAACCTCAACCACAGCGACTGCGGTTTCCGTCACGGAGACAAGCACCGCAGAATCCACAGAACCGCCCGCATTCTGCATCGGAGATGCAACACTCGACGGCATCGCAGACGTATCAGACTGTGTTCTGATCCTGCGCTTTTGTTCCGGTGATACAGAGGCCTCCATCACGGATACCGGCAAACGGAATGCCGACTGCAATCATGACGGCAATCTGAACGACGACGATGCAGCGCTCCTGCTGCGTGCGATTGCCAAGCTGACCGTGCTGGAATGAGCCGTGCAGAAGCGTTCAGTCCGGCGTGATGTGTTCTGTCTCCGGCGGACGGTGCAGCAGCAGCGGAAGCAGTGCTGCACGCTCCCGCACCGCAAACAGCCGGTGTGAACGCCCGTGCGGTACCGGCGGACGGGTATTGACCCCGCAGATTCCGCCGAGCATTCCGGCCGGAACAGCAGGCAGCAGCAGAACAGGCGCCTGCAGATGCTCCTGCCGGAAGCAGAGGAACAGGAACCACATCGCAGTCAGACAGCACGCGGCAGCGATGCCGCAGCGTATTCCGCCGTGCCTGCTGCGTTTTCCTGCGCAGCAGCCGGAAACAAAGCAGCCGCAAAGCAGCGGGACTGCCGCAAAAACGGGATACAGCCGCAGCGGAAGCTCCACAGCCGTCAGCAGAGCCGCTGTGCCGAGCATTCCGGCTGCCGAAACAGGAACGCCTGCCAGAATACAGGCGCGCAGAACAGTTCGCATTTTAATCCCTCCCCGCAGCATTTTATGCATTTATTTTCCGCTTCATGCAGCTTAAAAACAATCTCAAAACTTCGTAAATACGGCATTACGATTCTGCTCGACAGAATTCGACAATATTCGTACCATTTTTTCTTTGTTTTCTGCTTGCCGGGTTGATTCCGCGTTTTTCGTTTGCTATAATGGGCATACCGAAATATAAAACGCACTACAAAACCAAGGAGATATAAAGAAATGGACAAGCAAAACCGTATTTTAATAGGGGACATAGGGGATCAGTTCGCAGTCAATGCAGCCTTTGCATTCCGGAAGGCCGGTGACTGGGCTGTCACACGCCGCCAGACGCATGAGGACATGCTGCGCTCACTCCGGTACGAGCATCCGGATGTTCTGATCCTGAATCTGACCGTTCCGACCATGCATTTTCCGCATTTTGCCGAAAACGTGCTGCAGCTCTCGGATATCGAGATCGTGGCGCTGTTTCAGAAGAAGGATCCGTATATGGAACGGCTGCTTTCTCAGCAGAATGTACACTGCATCAAATTCCCGGCGGACGGTTCCTCACTTGTCAGGGAGACGCACAGGATCTGCGGACTTTCTGCCTCACATGCGCAGGATTATCCGACGGAGGATCCGGAGGTCGAGGTGACAAAGCTGCTCAGGAGCTTCGGGATTCCGGCCAATCTCCGCGGTTTCTATTATCTTCGCACAGCAATTCTCATTGCGGTGCAGAAGCCGAGCTGCAGCGGCATCATGATGAACCAGATCTATCCGGCTGTTGCGCAGGAGCTGCACAGTACGCCGGCCCGCGTTGAGCGCGGCATCCGGCATGCGATCCTGCAGGCATGGGAGAATAACAACGGCTGTTTTAATATGTATTTCGGACCGGCGAGCAACCGCCGCATGACCAATTCCGAGTTCATTGCCTTTACTGTTGACTGGATCCGCACGGAGCGTGCCAGCAAGCTCTGCGGATAAAGCGGGCGAGCACTGCCCGAAGACTCAGACCAATCAAATGCCCCGAAGCAATTTGAAGCGCTTCGGGGCAAAATGTTTATACGGGAATCTGTCTGAAACGGCGTATTTGCTGTTTTCCGCGAAAAAAGTCCGCAGTTCTGCACGGCAGGCACCCTGTTTTTTGTGCTCCGAAAAAATTTTTTTCAAAAACCGTAAGGATTTTTTCTTTCTCAGACGTATCATAAGTGTAAAGGGTAAGGCGCTGCCCGATATCACACACCGGAAATCAGACTTGAAAAAGAGAAAAACACATTTTCCGAACCGAAAATCTGAGAAACGCGGGTACTGCCCGCAGGAGGTATATGATGAAAGAGCACAAAATGATGAAAGCGATGCCGCTGACACTCGCGGCTATGATGATCTTTACAGGCTGCGGCCGGATGAATTACATGGCGACGGACACGATGATGAACGAAGGAAAGCAGGGAGCGGCCATGGACCGTGCTGCTTGTGAAGACAACTATGAAGCAGCGGCGGACTGCGAAGCCGGCTTCAGCATGGATCCTGATTTCAATACGGAGGAATACAGTGCCATCACGGAAAACAGCTTCCGCAGTGCCGTTTCCGATCCGCTCTCCACGTTTTCGGCAGATGTCGATACCGCTTCCTATTCCAATCTGCGCCGGATGATCCGCGACGGACGGGCGGTTCCGGCTGATGCAGTCCGCATCGAGGAAATGATTAACTATTTCCACTACCATTATCCGGAGCCGCAGGCGGGCGAACCGTTCTCCGTGACCACGGAGCTCGCTGACTGCCCGTGGAATCCCGATACCAAGCTCATGATGATCGGCATGAAGGCCAAGCAGATCGACCTGCAGGACCGCAAACCGATGAACCTCGTGTTCCTGATTGACGTCAGCGGATCAATGTATTCCGCCGATAAGCTGCCGCTGGTGCAGAAGTCCTTTGCGCTGCTGACAGAGGAGCTGACCGAGAAAGACCGGGTTTCCGTCGTGACCTATGCCGGTTCCGACCGCGTGGAGCTTGAGGGCGCTTCCGGCAGCGACAAAATGCAGATCCGCGAAGCCATCGAGGCACTGGAAGCAGGCGGCTCTACGGCCGGTGCCGCGGGTATCAATACCGCTTATGAAATTGCAAAGAAGTACTTCATTGAAGGCGGCAACAACCGTATCATTCTTGCAACGGACGGCGATCTGAATGTCGGCGTTTCCAGCGAGGCCGAGCTGAAAAAGCTCGTGACCAAGCAGCGCAAAAACGGCGTTTCCCTCTCTGTGCTCGGATTCGGCACCGGCAATATCAAGGACAACAAGATGGAAACGCTCGCAGATAACGGCAACGGAAACTATTCCTACATCGACAGCGAAGCGGAAGCAAAGCGCGTACTCGTCGAGGAGATGGGCGGCACGCTCGAAACCGTCGCAAAGGACGTCAAATTCCAGGTCGAGTTCAATCCGGCATACATCAAGGGCTACCGGCTGATCGGTTACGAGAACAGAATGCTGGCTGCAGAGGATTTTGCAGACGATTCCAAGGATGCAGGCGAGATCGGAGCGGGTCATACCGTGACCGCACTCTATGAAGTTGCAGATACCGCAAGCGCAATGGAATTTGTTTCCTCGGAGCTCAAATACAGCGAAAACCAGAATTCCGGAACGGAAAACGGCGAATACTGCACGGTTTCTGTCCGCTATAAGGAACCCGACGGCGACGAGAGCAAGCTGCTCAGCTATCCGGTTACCGCAGATGCTTATACGCAGAATATGAAGGACGATATGCGCTTTGCATCGGCCGTTGCGGCCTTCGGTCTGATTCTGCGCGACAGCGCGTACAAGGGCACAGTAAGCAAGGAGATGGTGCTCGGAATGATTACGGAGAATGACACTGCGAACGACCCGTACAAGGCTGAATTCACCGAGCTGGTCGAAAAGGCTTCGATGGCTCCGGCAGAGTGAACGCAGGAACAATGGCTGTACGTTGCTGATGACTCATGGTTACAGTTTGCAGAGAAAAGGCGCCGGTTTTGCACCGGCGCCTTATTCTGTCGATAAAGAGGTATCTCCGATGGATTGATCAGGGGGGGCTCACCCGCTTCGCTATGAGTTTGCGGGCAAAGCCCTCATTATCAATCATCGCGCAGCGATACCTTTTTTTATAGGACGTAGCGCAGAATTGCAATGGCCTGCAGCAGACTGCCGGCGTTCACAAACAGATGAAACACACCGTGCATATATCTGCGCTTCTTTCCAATGCCGTAGAACACGGCGCCGACTGTATAGCAGAGTCCGCCGCCGAGCAGCCACAGAAAACCCGGCAGTGTCAGCGCCCGGAGCGTCAAGCCGAGGATTGCCACAATCGCCCAGCCCATCGCCAGATAAAACACCATGCTGAGCTTTTTATACTTTTTCAGATCAATGGCTGTCAGCGTCGCCGCTGCCATCGCGCAGCTCCATTCGATTCCGAATACGATCCATGCAGCGAGGGCAGATTCCTTCCGGATTGCCGTCAGCAGCACCGGCGTATAGGTTCCTGCAATCATGAAATAGATCGTGCAGTGGTCGATGACCTGCATCACCCGCTTGCCCGTTCCGTCCGGCAGTCCGTGATAGACGCTGGAGATTACAAACAGACAGCAGGTCAGAAATCCGTAGATGCTTCCGCTGGTGATTGCCCACGGATCCCGGTGTGCTGCGCCGATCAGTACGCTGCCGATCAGAATCAGCAGGCCGACCGCACCGCCGACGATATGCGTCACGGTATTCATGATTTCCTCGCCGCGGGTATAGTCCGGCAATGCCCGTTCCCGCAGCGGAATCCGCTTTGTTCCTGTCATAAGAACCGCTCCTTTTCTGTTTTCTGTCCTTATAATACCCGATTTCTTCATGGAAAGCAACCTACTTTCCGCAGAAGCACTCCACGCAGAGGACACAGCGACTTTTTTCAGCTTCTGCGCGGATTCTACTTTTGGTGGAGTACGATTCTCTCCGGTAGAATCTGCAAATCTACCGTAGCCGTCTTCACAGCGCTGTCTTTACGGGATGCACAATCTGTGCTATAATAAAACAGAGTTTGTTCTGAAGGAAATCCCTCCGAAAAAATTTTTTTCGCAAACATGTGACGCGGACGGCCGCGCTGTCGTCAGAATAGGCAGAGAGGAGACAGCCTCTCCGCACAATCTTTCATGACAGGAAGTGATATTATGCAGCCAATGGATGACGGGGACATTCTGGAGCTGTATCAGCAGCGCGATCAGCGCGCGATCAGCGAAACGCAGCAGAAATTCGGCGGACTCTGTATGCAGATGGCATGCAGCCTGACCGGAAGCCGGCAGGATGCTGAGGAATGCCTCAACGATGCACTGCTCCGTCTCTGGGAGAATATTCCGCCTGCACAGCCGCAGAGTCTCGGCGGCTATCTGATGACCGTCTGCCGGAATCTTGCACTCGACTGCCGAAAACTCCGGTTCCGCGAAAAACGCGGCAGCGGTCAGAACAGTCTCAATCTGGATGAGCTTGCGGAATGCATCGCTTCAAAGGAACATCCGGAGGAGACCTTTGACAAGCGCGCGCTCAGCGAGGCGATCGGCCGCTTTCTCGATACACAGCCCGCGGAGGCGCGCGTCATGTTCGTGATGCGATACTGGTCCTGCCTTTCCGTGCAGGAGGTCGCAAAGGAATGCGGCGCAGGAGAAAGCAAGGTCAAAATGACGCTTCTGCGCACGCGGAACAAGCTCAGGGAATTTCTGGAACAGGAGGGATACCGATGAACGAACAGGATATTTTTGATATTATGAGCGGCCTGCCGGAAAAGCATATCGCGGAAGCCGCAGAATGGAAATACCGGCACAAAACAGATGCGAACGGAACCGGCAATGAGATTGACACGCTCTTTACGCACGCTGCAGAACAGAAAGCATCCCGCCCGAAGCCGCCGGAAAAGACAATTTCACGGGTCAGTGCTCCGCCGGAGATGCAGGGCAGCAGCGTAGCCGCGGAAGTACAGCCGAACATCATGCGGCATTCCGTCATAGGTCTGACTGCAATCGCAGCGGCACTTGTGCTGGCTGTCGGCGGCATTGTGCTGAAGCTGCACAGCGACCGCAGTGCAATCACGGATCCCGGCACGGCAGCAAGCACTGAATACACCGTGACAAGCGATCCGGCCGTATCAGATTCTGATTCACTGACACACAATACCACCACCGATACAGGCGAGCAGGACGAGGCAGACATGACCACAACGACCGTCACATTTGCCGCAGACAGCGAGCCAGTCGTGCATCGTGAGGACGATACTGTTGCACCGGGCGAGCTGAACTTCCTCGGCGGACACGGCAAGCTGTATCCGATCGTTCCCGGCAATTCTTACGGCATTGCATGTATCGCAGACGAAGACAACTGGTATATCAACGGCAACCGCCGCATCAGCAAGACGACCCGTGATGCGAACGGAAATCCCGTGGAGGAGCTGCTCTGTCAGGTGGCGGGCTGCTCGCATACCAATGAGGAGGACTGCCTTGTCGCACAGTACGGCAACCGTCTGATCGTCGGTCAGGATGAGGTTTACTACTGGGACACAAATGAGCTTTCTTTTATAAAGGGCGGCATGGGAACGTTCAAGCGGATCCTCTCCGACGGCTCCATGGAGACTGTCATTCCGGCACCGGTTAAGTTCTCTGGTTCACAAAACGGCATCGTATCCCAGGTATATTTCACTTCCGTCATGGCGCTCGGCGATACCGGCATTTACTACGTAGAAGCAAACATGTCGGACAGTGAGCATTTCCGGAATATGCGCATCCTTGCAGACAGCAGAACCGGCGATATCATGGAGCTCAGTGACGGATTCCACTCAGCGTCCCCCGCACAGTATGATGAAAAGACCGGTCACCTCTTCCTGTTTGAAACCTATGAAAACCAGCGGAAGATCAACGGCCGTGTCAATGCAGCAGGCGAGATTATCACTGACAGCGAAACAAGATATAATCCCGGAATCTGCGAGATCGACATCTACACGGGCGAAGAAATCGCACGGCATGAGGTGCGTTCTGAGAGTTCGTGGTGTGTACACAACGGCGAACTGCATATGATCTCCGCGCCGCAGGAAGCGGCGCGCAACAGCACTGTTGACTGGTACAGCATTGATCTTGCGACAGGAGAAAAAAAGCTGATTCTGAAGGACTGCCATTTCAATTCGATCATGTCCTGCGGCGGTCATGTTTATGCAGCAAAACATGCAGCTGTCGGCAATGATGCGATTGTCAGAACAGAGCAGCAGGACTGGGAAACCTGTACCAAGATAAGCATTGTCATGGAAACTTCCGGCATCATTCATTCGCTCATGCCGGCTGTGAACGATGAACTGCTGGTCATGCTGACGGACACCGGCATTCCGTTTGCCGTCCTGCCCGACGGCAGCTCCGTCCAGATCACATATTAAAGTAAAAAGAGGCGCTGATTGGTGAAATCAGCGCCTCAGTCTTTCGATAAAGCGGTATCTCCGATGGATTGATAATGGGGTCTGGGGATACGTCCCCAGCGGGAGTCAGAGGGCAAAGCCCTCATTAGAAATCATCGCGCAGCGATACCTTAATTACCCGCCGTAAGCGAGCATTTCGTCGATGCATCTGCGTGCCTGCGCGATGGTTTCGGCGTCCATTTCGATTTCCCTGCCGCTGGTGCCGCAGACGCAGTCATAGACGTCGCCGAGTGTGGTCAGGCGCATATTGTGACAGACGCATTCCTTCGAGAGCGGATAGAATTTCTTGCCGGGGCAGCTGAACTGCAGATGCTGCACAATGCTGCTTTCCGTGCCGATGATGAACTCCTTGGCATCGCTCTTTTCCGCGTAGCTCATGATGCCGGTTGTGCTGCCTGCATAATCGGCAAGCGCAGTGACCTCAGGTCTGCACTCAGGATGCACCAGCAGCAGGGCATCCGGATGCGCTGCCTTTGCGGCCTGTGCTTCCGCCGCAGTGATGCGCGCATGGGTGGGACATCCGCCGTTCAGCAGCTCGATCTGCTTTTCCGGAACCTGCTTTCTGACCCAGTCGCCGAGGTTGCAGTCTGGAATAAACAGGATCTTGTCATAGGGCAGTGCGCGGATGATTTTTACGGCAGAGGAGGATGTGACGGCGACATCGCAGACGGTTTTCAGTTCTGCGGTCGTATTGATATAGGCAACGACCTTGTAACCGGGGTTCTTTTCGCGGTATCTGAGGATCATATCCCGATCCATCTGCTCTGCCATCGGACACCCTGCACCGTCATGTGCAAGCAGAACACGCTTCTGCGGCGAGAGCATCTTGACGGTTTCCGCCATGAACTGCACGCCGCACATGATGACGGTCTCCGCATCGGATTTTGCAGCCTGCTGCGTCAGCCCGAACGAATCGCCGATGAAGTCCGCAACCTCCCAGATATCATGCGTCTGATAGGCATGAACGAGAATGCAGATGTTCTTTTCTTTTTTCAGCCGGATTATTTCCTGCTGCATTTCATATGTTGTCATAGCGGCAACCTCCTTTTCGGATCGCGTGGGTATCCGGATTGTTCAGAACTATTATACCACAAACCTGCCTGAATTGCAAGCCGGCAGCGCAGCGTGCAGGTTCCTGCCGGAGCCTTCGCAATGAAATTGCCCGGATCAGAGGATTTTGCACGAAAATTTAACAAGCAGTAATAAAAATCAGTGTACTGCAAATAGATATTACAGGTCGTAATAATGTGTTTGCCGTGTACCATATGTTTTTTCTTATGCCCTCCATCAAAAAAACCTATTTGCATTTTTTATAAAAATGTGCTATCATGTATACAAGAGATTCAACACACCGTTGAAGTCTGCCTGTGCAACCGCGGCTGAACCGGAGCACACTGCGCAGCCACCCCCTTCAGGCTGTACAGCTGAATCTATCACTGCAAGCGGATACAGGCCATAAAAATTGAACTGATGATTTCTGTTCCGGCACAGTCCGGAGCATCTGATGCGGCAGAACCGACGGTTTGCCGCTCCCGGTCGGAAATCAGCTGACCGGGGAGCCAATATATGTTCCCCCTAAGTGGCAGCGTCGGGACGAGATCTGATCCCGGCTCGGCGCTCCACTCTCTTTTTTCGTCCGGTGCAGGGCGGCAGAAATCCAGTCAGTTCGGTTCCCTTCAGGAGCCGCAGAAGAGAGAAAGAGCCTGCATTTTGCAGGCGCAAATCAAACCATAGGGTCAAATTATTGATTTCAAAAAGGGGTATTTGCTATGATGAACATGAAAAGACTGATCGCGCAGGCGGTCAGTGCATCCGTTCTGGCGATGTCACTGACGGCAACAGCGATTCCCGTACATGCACAGACGCTGCTGAATGCAACATTCGAGGAGGGTCTCGACGGCTTCGGCCCGAGACTGAATGAATCCGTGACGCAGTCCAGCACTGTAGCCTATGAAGGCTCCTACAGTATTCTGGTCAGCGACAGAACCGAATCCTGGAACGGCGCTTCCTTCTCGCTCGGCCGCGACTGGACTTCCGGTGAGTCCTATTCGTTCTCCTGTGCAGTTTATCAGAAGAGCGGCGCGCCGATCACAATGCAGCTTTCTCTGCAGTATGATGACGATACAACCACAAACTATGTCCAGATCGTTTCCGAGACTGTTCCGGACGGTGAATGGACGATCCTTTCCAACACCAATTATCAGATTCCCGAAGGCGCAACCAACCGTTCGATCTATATTGAGACGACCGGTGAAGAAAAATGCGATTTCTATGTTGATTCCGTGTTCTCCGGCTCCGCAGGCGACAAGCCCGGCCCGGTAGAGCCGCCCGCCCCCACATATCGCAAGGGCGACGTCAATCATGACGACAAGATCGACTCCAAGGATCTGAGCGCAGTTGTGAACTTCCTGCTCTGCAAGGATGAGGGCAGCTCAGTCAACCTGGATTCGGCCGATATGAATAAAGACGATAAGGTGGATGCTGTGGATCTTACAATGCTTCGTCAGCTGTTCATTTATCCGAACCTGACTTCAACTACCACAACAACAACCACAACGACGACGACTACCACGACAACCAAGCCGCAGCAGAGCCAGAGAATCCCCGGCAAGTTTACGAATGTTGCGGATATTTCCTGGATCAAGGCGCAGAAGGTCGTTGCACTGAGCTTTGATGACGGCCCGTTCTCCGGTCAGGACGGTCAGAATGCAGCAAGCATTCAGAATACGCTGACAGAAAACGGCTTCCATGCAACCTTCTTCTACTGGGGGCAGCATATCCAGAATAACCCGAATGAGATCAAGGAAGCAGAAAAGCGCGGCTTTGAGGTTGCAAACCACACATGGTCACATCCGCAGAACTGGGGTTCGATGGATGCAAGCTCTGTCCGCCGTGAGTACGAGCAGTGCAAACAGGAACTTGATAAGCTCGTCGGTGAGGATCGTGTTTATCTGCTCCGTAACCCGTTTTTGGCATGGAGCAACAATATCAGCTCCGGTCTGAGTGAGGTACCGATGCCGAACTGCGGTATTGACTCCAAGGACTGGGACCGCAACTCCACGCAGGGTATTGTTCAGACAGTTCAGCAGGCAGCACAGTCCAACAGACTGGACGGCCAGGTCGTTCTGATGCACGAGAACTACAGCACCACTGCACAGGCAGTTGAGCAGCTTTGCCCGTGGCTCAAGCAGAACGGCTACGCAGTCGTCACTGTCTCTGAGATGTTCAAGTTCCACAACAAGGAACTGCAGGGCGGCCGCAAGTACGACAGCTGCTGGTAATCCGAACCTGACTTTATGACTCTTTCATTCATTTCTTTCTGAGTCTGACAGAAGCAAAATTTGTTTCGCAGAAAAGCACCTGTTCGCCGCAGGTGCTTTTTTGTATTTTTGCAGCATTTTTCCGAAGAAAACCCTTTACTATATACAAAATCATCCGCAGAAGCCCCCTGATATTCTGCAATGAATGCCGTTGACTTTTCTTCTGCGTATATGCTATAATATAAAGTATCGAAATATACATGCTGCCCGTAAAACGGCGGCTGCGATTTTTGTGCGGCAGTCTGCCTTTGCCGGCTCTGTCTGCGCAGAATATAATTGATTTTTTCTATACGGGAAGGACGTTCCATATGGCAAAGAACCAGCAAGCCGTGTGCAGCTGCGGCGCTGCCTATGACAGCAGCGGCGTATGTACGCGGTGCGGTAAAAAGCGCCCGCGTTCGGGTGCATACCGCGTCCTGCACACGGTTCTGTGTGTGCTCGGCGCATTGATTTTGTTTTTCAGCATCGGCAATTCAGCAGCGCTGCGGCATTTCGTCTCGACGGATGCGCTGCCGGAAAGTCTGCGTGCTGCCAGAATCTCCGATGCGGCTGTCCCGTTTACCGGGAAGAATGTGACGGAGTATATCATGAGCAACTATGTCGCGGACAGCAATGTCCTGCAGGAGGACGTTGCTGCGGCGGCAGACGGACTTGGGATTCCGGCCTTCCTCGGTGACAAGACTGCAGCACATTTTGCGCTGCTGCGCGGCGAAACGGATACGCCCATGCAGATCAGCGCCGATGAGATCAAGGCGGAGCTCGACCGCATCAGCGATTCGCTGGCGGCGACCGGCGGCATCATCGTTGATGACCGCGACCGTGAGCAGATCGACGCATCGCTCGGCGGCACACTCCGGACGATTAACTCGCTGAGTACGGCCTTCGGCAGCAATCCTGCCGGAAGAGCTGTGCAGCGCTTCAGTGTCTCCATGTGGGCATATGCCGTGGAGCTGATTCTGCTCGGACTGCTGTTATGGCGCTGGATCCGGATCCGCAAGAACAGCGGTACCGATGCTGCAGGCGCACTCAAGGGGATGGGACTGACCTGCCTGATTCCTTCCTTGATTGGGTTTCTGCCGGTTGTATTCGGCGGCGTGCGGACATGGTTTACCCGCGACGGCATTGTCGGGCTGTTCGGCGTGACAAAGGTGCTGCGCGCTCCCTACTGGGTCATTACGATCACAGGCATTTCCTTCGGACTGATGCTGATTGAATTTGCAGCATACGGCCGTACCCGTGCAATGTATAAAGCACTGAATCCGGATAATCAGGCAGGGGAAAATGCAAAGATCGCACCGGCTTTTGAGATGCCGGCTGTTCCGGAGGCTGATGAGGATTTGCCGGAAGCTCCGGCTGAACCGGTGCAGTCTGCGGAGGAAGCACCCGCGAAATTCTGCATTCACTGCGGCAAAACCCTCAAAGGCAGCGCCAAATTCTGCAGCTACTGCGGCACCAGCCAGACGGTTCAGACCGACACCGACTGGACGGCCGATCTGCCGGATTTCCCCGTGGAAGAAACTGGCAGCACAGAGGAGCAGTAAGTCTGCAATATCAAACGCATATACCGAGAAAAGAGAGAACAAAAGATGGCAGAACAATCCAAGAAAAAAAGCGGCGGCAAGGGGCTGGCCGTCTTTCTGGGGCTGATGCTCCTTGCACTGATCGGCATGGGGCTCTCGGCTGCG
The DNA here is from genome assembly GCA_017427265.1 of Oscillospiraceae bacterium. Classification (GTDB taxonomy): domain Bacteria; phylum Bacillota; class Clostridia; order Oscillospirales; family Ruminococcaceae; genus Firm-04. The sequence goes on from JAFRTG010000021.1 coordinate 206,968, forward strand.
TGGAAATCGTTAAACTCGTACCGTGATCCGCAGTCGGATTCTGCGGAGGAATCCGCTGTGACGGTATTAACAGCTGCGGCAACGACCCCGGCGACAACGACTGTCACGACAACAACGGAGCGGTTTCCGTCCGCGCCGAAAAAGACGACTGAAACCGTCACACTGACCGATACCGATCTGATCTATGCGCGCAATGCCGTGCTGCTTCAGGCTGCGCCTGACGGCAATCAGATTCTGGCAGAGCGTGATGCGGATGCAGAGATCTATCCTGCATCCATGACGAAGATCATGACGCTTGTGACCTATCTGGAGCTCTGCGGCGAGACCGCGGAGAGCGATCTCCTGATTATGGACGAGGACGTCATTGCGGCACAGCGGGCGCAGTTGGCCTATGTGGCCGGATTTGAGCCGGGCGAGGCCTGCAGCGTCATGGATCTGCTCTATGCGATGATGCTGCCCTCCGGCGCGGATGCAGCCGTAATGCTGGCGACACACGCAGCAGGCAGCGAGGCGGCCTTTGCGGAACAGATGAACGCACTTGCAGCGGAAATGGGGCTGCAGCATACGCATTTTGTCAACTGCACAGGGCTGCATGAGGACGAACATGTCAGTACAGTCAATGAGATTGCGCAGATTCTGCTCTATGCGCTGAAGCATCCGCTTGCAGCAAAGATTATGTCTGCGTACCGCCATACAACAGCTGCTTCCCCGCAGCACGAGGAAGGCATAGAGCTTGTCTCGACAACGCTCTCGCGCATGGTCGGCAACGAGCTGGAAGGACTGGAAAAGCCGCTGCATATCATCGGCGGAAAAACCGGCTTTACAAATCCTGCGGGTCAGTGCCTCGCCACATGGGCGGAAAACGCTGACGGCGAAGTGTTCGTCACGGTCATTGCCGGCAGCACCATGCTGGAACCGCTGGACGCGATCGGCGACACGCTGACGCTGTATCAGCTGACCTGCAAGACGCCGGACGAGATCGAACGCCTGACGGTGGATGAAGCCGATCTGCCGGACTATGAGCATTACTGAGAAGGGAGGCCGCGGCATGAAATATGAGATCAGCACAGCGAAATCCGCGGGCTTCTGCTTCGGCGTGGACCGCGCCGTCAAGCTGGTCTATCAGGCGCTTGATGAGGGAAAACGGGTCGCAACGCTCGGCCCGATCGTGCACAATGCGTCCGTCGTCGGCGACCTGAACGAAAAGGGTGCGCGGATTGTCAGCGGGCCGGAGGAGCTGCTTCCCGGTGAAACGCTCATCATCCGGGCGCACGGCGTTCCGCGTGCTGTGTATCAGCAGCTGGAGACGCAGGGCAATCCCATGATCGACGCAACCTGTCCCTTTGTTGCGCGGATTCATAAAATTGTTGCCGAGCAGACCGCTGCCGGCAGACATGTTTTTATCGCCGGTGACCCCAAGCATCCGGAGGTGCAGGGAATCGTCGGACATTGTGAGGGAAATTGTACAGTTTTTTGCGATGCGGGCGAGCTGAAGTGCTTGATTGATAGAAGTTTGCCTGAAAGGCTTGCAATCGTAGCGCAAACGACGTATAATAAATTACTATGGGGGGAGTGTATAGCACTTTTGCCTTCTGATCACCCCGATTTGCAGGTGTTTGACACCATCTGCAGTGCAACCGCAGCCCGCCAGTCGGATGCAGATCTGCTCTCACGCGCTTCTGATCTGATGGTGATTGCAGGCGGCCGGCACAGCTCCAATACCGTCAAGCTCTATGACGTCTGCAGCAGAAACTGTCCGTCATGGCTGATCGAAACGGCAGAGGAGCTCAGCGCGCACGCAGATGAGATCCGGCAGAAGGCTGCGGAAATCGCAGCTGCATCCGGAAAGGATTACATCCTGAAAATCGGAATCACGGCAGGCGCAAGTACACCCGCTCACATTATTAAGGAGGTTCAAACCAATATGTCTGGAATTTTTGACACCGATACCACGATCCCGGAAAACGAGGACTTCGCAGCAGCGTTCGAGGAGGAGCTCGATAAGACCTTCACGAAAAAAATCAGAAAGGGCGACCGGGTTGTCGGCATTGTCGCTTCCATCAGCGGCAACAATGAAGTCATGGTTGATGTAGGTGCCAAGCAGACCGGCTATATTACCCTTTCCGAACTGACCAGTGATACCTCTAAAAAGCCCTCTGACCTTGTTAAGGTCGGCGATGAGCTCGAGCTTGTTGTCATTCAGGTGAATGATGCAGAAGGTACTGTTCAGCTCTCGAAGCGCAGAGTCGATGAAATGATCGGCTTCGAGAACATCCTCAAGGCTCATGAGGCCGGCGAGGTGCTTGAGGGTACTGTTCTCAGCGTAGTCAAGGGCGGTCTGGTTGCTGACAGCAACGGCGTACATGTCTTCATTCCGGCTTCGCAGTCCGGTCTCGGCAGAGGCGCAGATCTCAACGTGCTCCTCAAGCAGCCGATCCGTTTCGTCATCATTGACGTCAACGAGCAGCGCCGCAGAGCGGTCGGCTCGATCCGTCAGGTACAGAAGGCTGAGCGCGACGCAGCCAAGGCAAAGTTCTGGGAGACCGCAAAGGTCGGTGACGTTTACACCGGCGAGGTCAAGTCCCTGACCAGCTACGGCGCATTCGTCGATCTCGGCGGCATTGACGGAATGGTTCACGTTTCTGAGCTGTCCTGGGCACGCATCCACCAGCCGAGCGATGTTGTTGAAGTCGGCGATACCCTTGAGGTTTATATTAAGGCACTCAATCCGGAAACCGGCAGAATTTCCCTCGGTCACAGAAGACCGGAGGACAATCCGTGGGTGAAGTTCACCAATGAGTATGCAGTCGGTGATATCGTGGATGCCACGATCGTTTCTGTGACGTCCTTCGGCGCATTTGCCCGCATCACGGACGGCATCGACGGCCTGATCCACATCTCCCAGCTCTCCAGCGAGCGCGTTTCCAATGTCAAGGACGTTGTCAACGTCGGTGATACCGTTACGGTCAAGATCACTGCAATCGACAGCGAGAAGAAGCGCATCAGCCTTTCGATGCGTGCAGTCAATGAGGAGGACGCTGCCGAGGAAGCTGCAGAGGCTGACGAGGTCGTTTACTCTGACGAAGCTGAGGCTCCGGCTGAGGAAGCTGCAGAGTAATTCCTGCAAAAATGAACGGTCTGAGCCCGGCTCAGATTTTGAAAGGAGGACGGAGGAGATTCGTCCTCCTTTCCTTTTTTGGCTGAAATCCGGTTTTCCCGGCTGTTTTTCAGCCTTGACAGTACCGTGTACCGTATGGTATGATAATTACACGCAAAAAAAGCAGAAAGGGGAATACAGCCGTGAAAAACAGCACCAAGATCCTGCTCGCTGCAATGGGCGTTGTGGAAGCATTGCTTGCTGTGGTTCTGTTCAATGTTGTGAATGCAAGTGTGCCGCTGAAGCTGCTGATCGTGGCTGCGGTGGTTGCAATCTCGCTGATTGCGGATGCAGCGATCCTGCACAGCGGAAGCGCTTCGGTCGTCAGCGACGCCAAGAAGCTCAAGGATGCCGATGACTATATCAAGGCGTTTTATGCATGGCTCAATGAAGATACACCCTTTGCCGACCATATTAAAAGGGCAATCAGCCAGCTGGAATCGCTCAAGCGCAAGCAGAAAGCACTGCGTGCCGTGCTCGATGATTCCAAGGACAGCCCGTTCCTGACGACCGCAAATGAGGTCGATCAGTATATTCTCGCAAACAGCAAGCGGATTCTCAACCGCGTCATGATCTATGACCGCGGCGAACCGCATAAGTATAATATGCATGTTGCGTATCTGCAGGAGATTCTCGGTGAGAATGCACATGTGCTCTCGGATTTCGAGAACCTGATTCTTGAGGTTTCGCAAATCGGTGACGATGCGACGGCGGCAACGCCCTGCCTCAATGAACTGACCAATGCACTCCGCAGCGTGCGGAGCGGCCCGGAATCCTACGGCCAGGAATCGCAGCAGGATCCGCCGCAGCAGATGATGATGCAGTAATCAGGCATGACACTGCCCGGTGAAAGGAGGTACGGTCATGCTCAATAAGATTTGTCCGGAATGCGGGATCACGCTCCGGAAATGCAGCGATCCCGATACCTTCGTTTGCCCGAAGTGCCTGCGCAGCTTCAAAGACTGCTCGCGGTCACAGGAATCGAATACTGCCGAACAGCCCTTCCCGGAAGAAGTGTTCAAGGGAAAGGAATCGCTCCCGGATCTGAGCGACGGTACCATAGCGGTCATCTTTATTATGATTCTGGTGGCCTGCGTGTCGTTCGTGCTCAGAATGATACCGGTTACGATTGTAGCCGCACTCATGATCGTCATTACCGTGAAGGTGGTGGAGCGCACAGACCGGAAGCCGGAGCAGGCGCCTGCTGCCGAAGAAAAGCAGAAGCAGACTGCCGAGCCGGAAACGACGGCGGATTTTATCCGCGCATTCCAGACCATCGGCCGCCAGAACTTTGATCTCCTGCCCCAGACCGAGCATGTCGTGACACAGCTGCAGCAGCTGGAACGCAAGCGCCGCGGACTTTCCGCGATGCTCGGAACGGATCACCCGTTCCTGCAGATGGCTGCGGATGCAGAACGCTATGTTCTCAGCAACTGCAGACAGATTTACCGCAGATTTTATTACTGCGATCTCAGCGATCCTTCGTTGCTGCGGCAGCATATGCTGTTTGCTTCCGAACGCCTGCGCGAGAATGAGCGCGTTCTGGCTGATTACGAAAATCTTGTGATCGAGGTCACACAGATGGATGACAGTACCCCGGTGCCGGTACCCTGCATGGATACCGTGACGGATACGCTGCGGCGCATCCGCACCGGTGATGAGGACAATACGCATCACATGATGATGCAGTGAGCTTTTTATATTCAGATCGGAGGTTGAAATGAGCAAAGCCAACAAGAAGAATGCAGGATTCCTTGCCGTGCTCGCAGTGCTGATGGTCGCCGGTATCGGCGGCGGTATTTTCATCAGCAAGAATCTCGGCAAATCCAACCACGAGATTTCCCGCGAGAATGCACTCGCACAGCTTGACAAAAAGCTGAAGAAGATCGACTGCAAGGAGGTTTCTCCGCGCAAGGCGACGGTTGAAATTTCCGGCAGCAATCTGGCCGAAGAGCTGCCCGACATCGAAAAGTATCCGCTTTCCGTCAGAGGAAACGGCAACATCAACATCGAGATTTTCTCCTCGACGGAAAAGGCATCCAAAGGCACGGACGGCTGGCTCAATGAGGTCGCAGAAAAGTTCAACAGCTCGCACTATATGGTTGACGATCAGTGGGGAACTGTTTCGGTTCGTCCGATTGCGTCCGGTGCGGCGATTGACTATATCATCTCCGGAAAGCATGTGCCGGAGGCGTATTCACCTTCCAATGAGCTCTGGGGCGAGATGGTCGCTGCAGAGAATGTCCAGATTGAGATGGTGGAAAAGCGTCTGGCCGGCAATACGGCAGGTATCCTCATTGACAAGGATACCTACAATAAGCTGAATGCGAGCTATGGCAAGGTCGATATCAGCACGATTGTGGAAGCCACAGTCAAAAGCGAGATCGCAATGGGCTATACCAACCCGTATGCATCCTCGACCGGTCTGAACTTCCTCGTCTCCGCACTGGAGGAATTCGATTCCACGGATATCCTCAGCCAGAGTGCGACCGAGCAGTTCCGCAAGTTCCAGCAGAATGTTCCGTTTGTTGCGTATACCACGCTGCAGATGCGCGAAGCTGCGTCCAACGGTGTGCTGCAGGCCTTCCTGATGGAGTATCAGGGCTACTACAATGCAACCGAGCTGCGCAGTTATCAGTACATTCCGTTCGGTGTGCGGCATGACAGCCCGCTTTATGTTGTCGGCGATCAGGTCACGGCGGCGCAGAAAACGCTTGCAAAGGCCTTTGCAGATTACTGCAATCAGCCGGATAACCAGAAGCTCGCAAAGAACTACGGCTTCAACTATGAGGAGGATTACAAGTCCGCCGAATGGGATCTGCAGGGCAGAACGCTTGAAAGCGCACAGAAGCTCTGGAAAACTGAGAAGGATGCAGGCAACCCTGTCATGGCCGTGTTCGTCGCAGATGTTTCCGGCAGTATGAGCGGCGCACCGCTGCAGAATCTGCAGTCCTCGCTCATCAACGCTTCCAAGTATATCAACGATTCCAACTATATCGGTCTGGTCAGCTACAGCACGGATGTGGCGGTCAATCTGCCGATTGATAAGTTCGACCTCAATCACCGCAGCTACTTCACCGGTGCGGTCGAGGATCTTTCGCCGGGCGGAAGCACGGCAACCTATGACGCGGTGCTTGTCGCGCTTGACCTGCTGCGGAATGCGCAGGCCAAGGTCGAGGCCGAGACCGGCCAGACCGTCAAGCCGCTGCTCTTCGTTCTGAGCGACGGCGCAACGAATGTCGGCTGCTCGCTGAAGGATATCAGCCATATTGTTGAGGGCATGGAGGTTCCGTGCTATACAATCGGCTATAACGCAAATCTGGAGGCGCTGCAGGAGCTTTCCGCAATCAATGAGGCCGCGAGCATCAACGCAGACAGCGATGATGTTATCTACAACCTCAAGAGCCTCTTCAATGCGCAGATGTAAGGAAGCGCTTGTCTCCGACAGATGATAAGATAAATGAAGGCTCCGCCCAACCCTGCCGAATTGCCAGCAGCTTTTCAGCAGAGTTTGTGGCGGAGCCTTATGATTGTGCACTGTGCAGTGAAACCTTATGTGAAGCGTGTTTCCCCTTATCGCCGCCGCTCCGCGCAAGGTCGGAACACCGTCTTGCGGCAATGGTGACATCTGCACTGAGCCCCTGCAGACGCTGCTGCAGCGCACGGCTGACACGCCCTGCGCCGAGAATGAGGCAGGGGAGCCGGTGCAGCACGACGGGCATCTCCTGCATGGCAATCTGGACAGCCCCCTCAGCAGTCGGGACGGCATTGCGCAGTGCAAAGGTTTCCTGTGCGGCATAGTCTGCAGCGCGGAGACCTGCAGCTGCGATGGCCTTGCGTTCACTTTCGCGGAAGCGTCCGCCGAGCACCAGCCCGCCGGGACGGACGAGCGGCAGCAGAGCGGAAAGCGGGATCGCGCTGCTGCCGAAGGGCGTATGCAGAAACAGGCCGTCCTGCGTGACCGGCATCGGCAGGAGCAGCGCATCCAGCTGCTGCGGCAGAGACTGGATATGTTCAACGGAACGGATGTGTTCAGGGAGCTCACCGAAGCGGTCGAAGCCGGTCATGCAGACGCTGTGATGCGCAGCGAGCTGTACGGCGGCGGTGATTTGCCGAAGGTCGCCGCCCGCAGCGAGGAGCCTTTTGGGACTGACGGAAAGAGGATGCATATGGGATCACTCCTTATGTGGAAATTCCGGTATCCGGATTGCTCTATCATATGCGAATCCTGCCGAAACGTGCGGCGGGCAGTGCCCGCCTCCAATTCCCTCCGGGCGACGGCAGCGAAACTCCCCCCAATAAGGCAAACACACGCCGCTGTTCGCGGCTTTTTTTCACTCACTTCACCCAATGTATGGGCTCCCCTGAAAGGGCGGGCAGTGCCCGCTTCCAATTCCCTTCGGAGGACGGCAGCGGAGCTCCCCCAGTTTTATCACCTTCACGCCGCTGCCCGCGGCTTTTTTTCACTCACTTCCCCCCAATGTATCGGCTCCCCTGAAAGGGCGGGCAGTGCCCGCCTCCAATTCCCTCCGGAGGGCAGCAGCGGAGGGAATTGCCCGCGGGGGCTCCCCGCCCGCCAAAAAGCCCGGAGACAGATGAACTGACTCCGGGCTTGTCTGTTATATAGTTTTCTGTGCGCCGTAATGCATTACTCCGCCTTCTGATAGCAGGCAACGATCTCGCCGATATAGAGCCGGTGCGTGTCGTTGTCAGCATAGAACGCCGCAGCGGCATCCGCAGGCAGGTCAGCAATATTCATGTCAGCGGCATAGCGCTTTTTGCAGACGAGCACAAGCTCCGCTTCGTCGAATGTAATGCCGCCGTCGGTTTCAACGGGATGCAGCCCGGCCTCTGCCGCTTTATCGCAGTCTCTGCCGGAGTGCGAGCCGCAGAACGAGAGCGCCTTGCGGCAGTCGCTGCCGAGGAACGAAAGCGTAAACATGTCCTGCTGTTCCATGAACCCGAATGTATGGCGGGAGTGCCGCACATAGCAGGTCACAGAGGGCTTGTTCCAGAGCACGCCGAGCGCGCCCCACGAGCATGTCATGCAGTTCCAGCCGGATTCTGCGGAACCGGCGGTCAGCAGGAACCACTGCTTGCCGATTGCCTCAAAGGGATTGCCGGAAATCTGCTCCGGATTGATTTTCTGAAGTGCCATTTTGATACCTCCGTTGTTTTATGCACGCAGTTCTGCGTGTGTTTTACTGTTTCAGTGCTGATGCTGCAAACGCAGCTTGTCTGTGATAAGCGCGATGAATTCCGAATTGGTCGGCTTGCCCTTGCAGGTGTTGACCGTATAGCCGAAGAACGCATTCAGCGTGTCCAGATTGCCGCGGTCCCACGCAATCTCGATTGCATGGCGGATCGCGCGCTCGACTCTGGAGGGCGTTGTCCCGAACTGTGAAGCAACACGCGGATAAAGCTGCTTTGTGACGCTGTCGAGCAGCTCCGGCTCATGATAGGCGCTGACGATTGCGCAGCGCAGATAATGATAGCCCTTGATATGTGCGGGGACGCCCAGCTGATGAATGATGTCCGTGATCGTGATGGCAAGATCCTGTCCGGCACGGTTTGCGAGTGCGCCGAGCGGCTGCTTGCTTGTCAGCAAAGCGATGCGTTCGCCGAGGACGTTGAGGTCAAACGGCTTCAGCATGAAATATGCGGCGCCGTTCTGCATGACCTGCTGCTCGACAAAGCTGTTGTCATAGGATGATGTAACGATAAACGCCGGGCGCTTTCCGCCGGACGCATTGGCCTTTTTCATCAGCTCGATGGCATCCATATGCGGCAGAACGGCGTCCACCACAACCACATCCGGCGTATCATTCCGAATGGACTCCAGAACGGTATTGCCGTTCTTTGGTCTTGTATAAGCGTACATACCCTGTGCACGCAGGACACTGGCACAGGATACGCCGTACTCTGCCGTGTCATCACCGATCAGAACCTTGACTTGCTTTTGCATGGTTCTACCTCCTTTTGCGTTATGTTTCCATTTTATCACGAAGGAATACAAAATGCAAGAGCGAAGAATCACGAAGAAGGCCTGATTCTGTCGAGCATGAGCGATTTTTGCAGAGTGCCGCAAATATCGCGTATCTGCTTTGTTTTATGATTTTTTGCCGTTCGGAAACTGTCGGATTTTTCAGGACTCTGCCGAAGAATCTCCGGTGTTGTCGTCTTTTGCGGGATGTGCGTGTGCCGTCAGTGCGAGCAGCAGAAGCAGCGCTGCCGGGATTGCTGTTCCGAGCATGGCGCCGCGCCAGACTGCAGCTGCCGTCCTGCCGAAGCTCTGCGCCGTCTGACCGCTCCAGCCGTACAGCGCGGCCTTTTGCACGGTAATGAGCAGCAGCACCGGTACCGGCAGCCAGCCGAGCAGCCCAAGCAGAGCCGCAATGCGGTTTCTGCGGCAGAAGTAGAAGATGACGGCAGCCGTCATGCAGCAGGCGCAGAGATAATAGCACGCGCCGTAAAACGCAAATGCCTGCCCGTAATGGTCGGCGTGCAGCATCCAGCCGTATGCCGCCGCGCCGCCCGTCAGCCAGACGAACAGCAGCAGCGTCAGCACCAGCAGGATATTGCCGATTCGCCGCAGCGCACTTTTCCGAACCGTCTGTCTCATCGGCATCTTCAGAGATCCGTCAGAAAGACAACCGGAATCTGTTTGCGTTCCAGCTTATAGCGCTGGATTTTTGTCAGCGGCACCTGATAATGCCGTGTCGATTTCCGGAACGCACCGGATACGATCCGCCCGTGCAGCGCATGGAGAAAGGCCATCTCCTCGGTGCCGAGCGCACGGCTGTCGTTTTCGAGATAATGATAGCCGCCCGCAAGATAGAAAATCTCAAGCGCGATGGAAAGATCACATGCAGGCTCCGAGAGGATCCTGCGCGGCAGCTGCAGACCGTTCTGCCACTGATGCGAACGCAGCAGCTGATCGAGTCTTGCAAGCGAGCAGCCGCTCTGCGGCGGAAAGCAGTCATGAGCAAGATAATAGTTCAGCGATTCGGTGAGCGACTGCGCATCGCCCTCCTCCCCGCGTGAGAGCATCTCCGAAACGACATCGCAAAGCAGCTCATCGGAAACGTAGGCACACATTCCGTGCTGCAGCGCGTCAGCAGGGAGCGTTTCGCTGTTATCTCCGTCCGCTGCAGGGTAATCTGCCGGATAGCAGGGCGTTTCGGCGGTATATGCGGCATCTCCGGCGGTATACATGCACCATTCGCCGGATACCGTCTCTCCGCTGCGGAGTACGGCATCACGCAGATTTGTCAGCAGTGCGCCGACGGTTGTCATTCTGTATTTTTCCATATCCTTCCTCCGTTGCCTCTTTCTGCCGGTACACATTCCGGAAAAGAATCTGCCTGCAATTTTGCTGCTTGAACGGCAGAAAACTGCGCATAATGATTCTGTGCGGGAATCAGCAAAAGAATTCGGAACCGCAGAGAGAGGAAGATCGCAGATGAAATTTCCGCAGAAATGGATTTCTAAAATTGCAGCCTGTACGGCCGCATTGCTGCTTGGAACCGCCGCAGCTGTGCAGCATTATATGCTCAGTCTGCCGGATCATTTTTATACGGATGCAAACAGACCGCCGGCTGCCGCGACGCTTCTGCCGGTGACGTTTGTGCGCAGTACCCCGGCGCTGCCGCAGGGCGGCGAAGCGGAGCTGCGTCTGTTCGGCCTGATTCCGGTCAAAAAGGTCTCCCTGACGACGGTCAGCGCCGCCGAGGTTTATCTGGGCGGCGAACCGTTCGGCATCAAAATGCTGATGGCGGGTGTCATGGTCATCTCACTGAACGGCGTGCCGGGTCTTGCAGGAGATGTCTGCCCGGCAAAGGAAGCGGGCATCCGCACCGGAGATATTATTCAGGCGGTGAACGGACAGCGCATCGGGAGCAATGCCGATTTACAGGCCGCAGTGGAATCGTCCGGCGGCAGCACGGTTGCGGTCAGCTATCAGCGCGGCGACAGTCTTGAAACAGCCGCAGTATCGCCGGTTTTCTCGCCGGTGACAAAGCGCTGGCAGACGGGCATGTGGGTGCGGGACAGCACAGCAGGAATCGGCACCGTCACATATTATATGCGCAATTCGGCCGGACAGGTCAGCTTTGCGGGACTCGGACATGCGGTCTGCGATGCAGACACGGGCGAACCGATTCCGCTTGCTTCCGGCGATGTGATTGCAGTTTCGGTCAATGACATCATCAGCGGCCGTGCCGGAGAACCCGGCGAGCTGCGCGGCCGGTTCGAGCCCGGCAGAAGCATCGGCAGACTGCTTGCGAATACGCCCAGCGGCATATTCGGCACACTGGATGCGCTGCCCGCGGAGGCGAAGCGCATTCCGCTCGGATTCCGGCAGGATATCACCCGCGGCGAAGCGCTGATTTACACCACAATCGACGGCACGGCGCCGCAGGCGTTCACCGCGGAGATCGAGGAGATCCGCGGCAATGACGCCTCTCTGCGCGATCTGGTCATCCGCGTGACGGATCCCGCGCTGCTGGAAGCCGCCGGCGGCATTGTGCAGGGCATGAGCGGCAGCCCGATCGTGCAGAACGGCCGGATGATCGGCGCGGTTACGCATGTGTTCGTCCGTGACCCGACACGGGGCTACGGCATCTTCGCAGAGCACATGTACGCGCAGACAGCCGCGCTTGCGGACGCCGTGCCGGAGGAGCATCTTGCAGCAGCCTTCCGGCCGGCATCATAAAAATAGGGGCGTTTCCTGCGAAACGCCCCTTTCTTTCAGTCATAAGCAGCATGTCAGGCGCGCTGCCGTAGCAGTACCCCGGACAGGGCTGCTTTATATATATCAGATGTGCTTATCGGCTCTCATCGCTGAAGCCGCTGTCAACGAGTTCAACCAGCGACGCAACGGCCTGCTCCTCATCGGTGCCGTCCGCGATGATGCGGATTGCGGTACCGCCGACGATACCCAGCGAAAGGATACCGAGCAGAGACTTTGCATTGACCCGGCGCTCTTCCTTCTCAATCCAGATTGCCGAGCGGAACTCATTGGCCTTCTGAATGAAGAATGTAGCAGGACGGGCGTGCAGACCTACCTGATTCTGAACCATGACATCTTTGATACACATAAACTTTCTCTCCTTTATGATTTTCATAAACCCTATTGCGGACAATCGGATGTGTGTTCCGCCCGGTACAGACACCTGCTGACCGGAACCAAGCTGCGCTTGCGCCTGTGTGATACGGTATGATGAACGCAGTGCCTGACCTGCTGTTCATTACATTCTGTAAACCCCTTCCAAAATATACACACCGTATAACATGAAAGTTTGTTTCAAATCCCTGCAGCTGTCGATTCTCACGGAACCACGCTCTCATTATACTGATTTTTTCCCTGTTCGTCAATGTCTTTTCTACACAAAAACGGTACTCAGAACCAAATTTCTCCCCTATGCTACATTCGGCTGAATCGTGCACACCTCGGTTTGGGCATTTTCACGAAAACAAATTGTTGAAACAAGGTTGAAAACCTTTAGCGCCCTGCCCAGTTTTCAACAAAACATTTTGTTGAAACTGACAAGAGCAGGCCTTCATTTTAGCTTGATCCATTTTTCCCAGAGGTCCGGACGCCGTTCGCGGGTGATCGCTTCACTTTGTTCTGCACGCCATGCGGCAATATTTTTGTGATGACCGCTCAAAAGAACCGGCGGCACAGATTCGCCCTCCCAGGTCTCCGGACGGGTATACTGCGGGTATTCCAGCAGGCCGTTGAAATGGCTTTCTTCCTCATAGGCATCGGGCGCGGGAAGCACATCAGGGCACATTCTGGCGACCGCATCGGTCAGAATCAGTGCCGGAAGCTCGCCGCCGGTCACAACATAATCCCCGACGGATATTTCTTCATCGGTGATTCTGTCGAGCACGCGCTGGTCAATGCCCTCGTAGTGGCCGCAGAGCAAAAACAGCCGCGGCATCTGAGCAAGCTCTCTGACACGCTGCTGCGTCAGGGTTTTCCCCTTCGGGGAGAGATATATGGTATGCATCGGCAGTTCGGACTGTTCGCGCACGGCCTTCCAGCAGTCATAGACGGGCTGTGCCTGCATGACCATGCCCATGCCGCCGCCGAACGGCGAATCATCGACGCGGTTGTGCTTGTCCAGCGTATAGTCCCGGATCTGGTGGCAGCGGACGGTGATCGCGCCCTTTGCGCGCGCTCTGCCGATGATGCTTGCAGAGAGCACCGCCTCGCACATTTCGGGAAACAGGGTAGCAATTTCGATCAGCATCAGTCAAACAGTCCTTCCAGCGGCCGGATCTCAATGCGGTTCTGCTCAAAATCGACGTTCAGAACCACCTGCGGAATCACAGGGACCAGCAGCGTCCGGCCGTCGGGCGCCGCCACCTCATAGACGTCATTCGCACCGGTTTGCAGCACATCCTTCAGCGTGCCGTATTCAGCGCCGCTGTCAGCATCCACGACCTGCATCCCGATCAGATCCTGAATGAAATAGGTGTCGTCATCCAGCTCGACGTCCTCACGGTTCATATAGAGCACGGTGTTCCGGAGCGCATTTGCGGCTTCGGGCGTATCGACACCCTTCAGCTTCATCAGCACCATGTTCTTCTGTACGGATGCGCGTTCGATCTCGGTCGGGATGTGTTCCTTTCCGCGGTAGAGCAGGTCGAATTCACAGAGGAAGTCGGCGCTGTCGCACCACGGCTGCACCTTCACAACGCCGCCGAGCCCGTGTACATTGACAATTTTGCCGATTTCAAGAAATTTTTTCTTCATATGGAACCTCTTTCCGGGTATGATAATCTGAGCGGATGCATCATAGGATCTGCTGCAAAAAGCTCTCTCCCGCCAGCGAAGTGGCATCGACGCCGAGCGCTTCGCAGACGGTCTGTCCGATGTCGGAGAATCCGCGCCGCGTGCCGAGGTTCACCGGTCTGACCGATCTGCCCCACACAATCAGCGGAATGTATTCGCGTGTATGATCCGTGCCGTGCGCAGCGGGATCGCAGCCGTGGTCTGCCGTCAGAATCAGCAGATCGTCGTCCCGCAGCTGCGGCAGCAGTGCACCGAGCTGCGCATCAAAGGTATTGAGCGCCTGCGTATAGCCGGGGATATTGCGGCGGTGGCCGTAGGCGCTGTCAAATTCAACCAGATTGACAAAGCAGAGGCCTTCAAAATCGCGCGCAGCGATCTGAATGGTCTTGCCCATGCCGTCGTCATTGGAAACGGTACGGTTGCCCTCGGTGATGCCCTGTCCGTTGAAGATATCGCGGATTTTGCCGACCGAGATCACCTGCTTGCCCGCCTGTTCGATGAGATCGAGCGCAGTCGGGGCAAACGGCGAGACCGAATAGTCATGCCGGTTTGCGGTGCGCGTAAAGTCGGGATAGGTACCGACAAATGGTCTTGCGATGATGCGTCCGACGGCGAATTCGCCCTGCATGATTTCGCGTGCCTGCTCGCAGATTTGATAGAGCTCCGGCACGGGAATGACGTCCTCATGCGCAGCAATCTGGAGTACGCTGTCAGCGGATGTATAGACGATGAGCGCACCGGTTTCGAGATGCTGTCTGCCGTAATCGCGGATGACCTCGGTGCCGGAATAAGGCAGGTTGCAGAGAATCTCGCGGCCGGTTGCTTTTTTCAGGCGGTCGAGTACTTCCTGCGGGAAGCCGTCCGGGTAGGTTTTCATGGGGGTATCGGAGATGAGGCCGGCAATCTCCCAGTGGCCGGTTGTGGTGTCCTTTCCGGCGGAGCGCTCAGCGCATTTGCCGTATGCGGCAGCGGGCTGACCGACGGGCGTACCGCAGCCGATGCCGTCGATGTTGAACAGTCCCATTGCGGTGAGGTTCGGGATATTGAGATTACCGGTTTCGGCGCAGGAGCGAAGGGTATGGGTACCCTCGTCCCCGAATTTTGCGGCATCGGGGAGCGCGCCGCAGCCGCAGCTGTCCAGCACAATGACGAATACACGTTTGGCCATAGAAAATCCTCCTTTTTTCAGGCCGCGCAGGGATATGCGCAGCGCAGATATTATGCTGTTTTTCATTATAGCACACCCCCCTCAAAAAGTCAACGGCGGCGGGCGGCAGTGCCCGTATCCGATTCCCTTCGGGCGGGCAGTGCCCGCATCCATTTCCCTTCGGGCGGGCGGCAGCGGAGCTTCCCCAATATTATCACCTTCACGGCGCTGATCGCGCCTTCTGTTCACTCATTTCTCCCAATGTATCGGCTCCCCTGAAAGGGGAGCTGTCTGCGCAGCAGACTGAGGGGGCGTTTCCTCAAAAATAATAGGTTTTGGTCGGGCTTTTTTCAAAAAGCTCCGGCGAAGCAGCATTCCCGCTGTCCTGCCGGAGCACGTTCATATACAGTAAAATACAACGCCGCCGAGTGCAGCAGCCAGCGCAAGCAGTTTACGCCACGAAAAAGGTTCCTGCTCTGAGCCGAACCATCCGCCGAGCGCGATGCAGTATGCAGCAATCAGCTGCGAGACCACGATCACAAGCTCCGCCTTTGCCGTTCCGAGCCTTGCAATGCCGAACACGACCGTTCCGGTAATCAGTGCGCCGAACAGTCCGCCGAGCAGCAGATACCGCGGCTGCACCTGCCAGAGCATCTGAAAATCCTCTTTGTTCCCGCCGGTCACGCGGATGACAAAGCAGACGAGTGCGGCGGTCAGCGAGACAAACACGCCGGTCGTCCAGAGCCCCGCGGTTTTGGAGACCGCCGTATTGCAGACGCCCTGCACACTCATGAGCACGCCGGAAAGCACCGCCGCAAAAATCCCGAACAAAATCATAGCATCCCGTCCTTTCTGCGGATAGGATGCTATGATTTTCTGTGATTATGCAGTTGTATCGTCAGCAGGCTCAGATTCCCAGAATGCATAGCCGTAGGATTCGAGCTGTTCCGGCGGCGCCTCGCCTCTTGTATCGACGCAGCGCAGATAGACCGCCTGTTCCATGATGCCGGCCGTGCAGTATTCAATCAGATAATCCGTTTCCGGCAGACCATCGGCCGCGAAGATCCGTCGATTTTCATCATTCTTCACATAGCCGAGGCATTGGCCGAAATGCGTGCGCTTCTTCTCAATTCCGAATAAAATATAAGTCCGTCCGTCCCATTCAATCGAACAGAAATCGTCCTCCGGGTCATCCGGATTGACAAAGCTCCCGGTTTCAAACACGACCGGATTATCCGGCAGTGCAAAGCGGTCTTTGCCGCAGCCCGTCAGGCATACCGCCAAAAGCAGCATTGCAGCTGCCGCAGCCATTTTCTTCATGCCATTCTTCCTTCCGCGATTTTTTGCATCGCTGCCATTGTCATTTTCTGCGTCTTGTGATATAATAGAGAAGCAGCTCGCAGATGATACAGGGTACAATCCCGGCGGCATAGCAGAGCAGATCCTTCACGGAAAAGCCCGTGCCGATCAGAATGCGCAGCAGCCGGTTCGTGATATGCAGCTTATCGCAGAAGCCCCACAGCTGCAGAAACTCGACCGCAAACGAAAACAGCAGAATTCCGAGCGGCAGAAGCAGACCGTGCGAAGGCTTCTCCGGCAGAACAGCGCGCCAGAGCGCATAGAGCAGCATCACGACGAGCACATCGCCGAGGCTGTCGCGCACAAAGCCGTGCGCAAACAGCCCGATCAGCAGCTCGATGCCGAACAGCACCGCTGCCGCAGCCGTCATGCCAATGCGAACGCGCTGCTTCAAGCCGGCGTACCAACGTAAACGGTGACCGTGTTTTCCGGCAAAATCTCATCCGGACAGTCAGCAACCGTTACATCGTAGACCCCGCAGGCGTCCCCAAGATACAATGCGCTCCAGCCGTCTGCAATCTCAGGCAGCGTACCCGCACCTTCCCGTGCGGTGACCGATGTGATATAGATGCGCGGGACGTTCTCATAGTGACACAGATCGTCAACGGTGAGGACGGTGCCCGGCGCAGCATAAACGCTTTCCGCCGGCACGATCTCTCCGCTGATGGGATTGACATAACGATTGAATGCGGTCAGTGCAGAAGCGTCAAACAGTATAACGCCTGCTGCGGTAAGTGCGATTGTGTGAATCAGTTTCATGATGATTTCCTTTCATTTTTCAGTTTGGTTCTGAGGGAAGCGGCTGCCGCTGCGGAGAGCAGAATCAGCAGCGATACGGGAATGTATACAAAAAACAGACCTGCGATATCTCCGATTGAGGGGCCGCCGAATTCGCGGACATATGCGGGATTGATTGCCGCAAACACCGTTCCGTAAACATTCAGACGGAACATTCCGAACAGCACCGGCAGAAACAGAACGGCTGCTGTTACGCTGCGCCGCTTCCGCGATGTTCCGCACGCTGTCTGAAGCAGCAGGATGCAGCCGGTCAGGCTGAGTATCGCTGCTGCCGCCGACAGACCGATCTGCCCGCCGAAGGCCACAGTGCTGAACAGCCCTGCACAGACGGCGCTGCACGCGCCGCGCAGGATATCTTCTGCCCGTTTCATGATGTGCTGCCTCCGTTTCTGTATCAGACTGCTTCTGCATCATCCGGCACGGTGCTTTCGGGGTTCCGTACCGGCAGGCCGTCCGCCGCTTTGTCAATATCATTACCGTGCTGTACCCAGATAATCAGCAGATTGGTTTCCTTGTTGATGAGCACATGCGGATAAATCACGGCATGAGATAAATCCTCATGCAGAACGCCGTTTTCCGTCAGAACCCGGTAGATCCGGTTCGGGAATTTCTGCGTGATCTCCTGGAAGCAGTATACATCTTCGCCGTTTGCATCCGCATAATCCTCCCGCAGCTCTTCCAGTCTTTCCTCTGAGCATTTCAGATTCAGCTCTCCGGTGTAACCTTTCTCCGCAAGCAGTGCTTCATACTGACGGATGGTTTCATCATCGGTATGCATGAACAGAAACGCCTGTCTGTGCGGTTCTCCGTCCATGGGATGTGCGGTCGGTTTGGTGCTGAAGAAATAATCATCATGCGCGGCCGGCAGCGATGCAGGAAGCAGTGTCCGGTCGCTGTCCATAGCGACTGTTCCCGTCAGATAGGAAAAACGCTTGAGCGGATACAGCAGCGAGTTCTGTCCGATCTTCAGCTGTGTCACCACGGTGCAGACTGTCAGAAATCCGAACATGCCGGCCATGGCTGCCCGCAGGAGATGTGCCGTCACAGCCGCAATGCATTTTTTGCTCCGGTTGAGCAGCGGAAGCAGCACGCCGCAGATGATGAACAGCGGCAGAAACAGATAAATGACGAAGTTTTCCACACTTGCCGCAGCAATTCCCGTCAGAATACACCCGAACAGACCTGCGGCGGCGTTTGCGGCAGTTTTCTTGCTTTCCGCATGCGATTCCTCCGGTGTCATCCGGTGCCCGGCCGCTTCCTGCTTCCGGGCGTATTTTCCGGATAACCGGAACGCAAGCAGCATGGTGATGAAGGCCGCCGGAATATAAAGAATGACGAGCATACCGGCATCGACAAGCAGATCCGGACCGCCGCCCTTCGGACTGAACAGGCGGTATGCAGTGAGGTCAACAAATACGCTCAGCACCAGCATCGGCAGGAACATCCATCCTGCGGCACTGCGGCGGCGCCTCTGGGATGACACATATTCTGTCCGCAGCATCGCGCAGCAAAGAATCAGTGCCGCGGATACGGCGGCAACGACAATGCCGAGATTCCGGAAGGGAACCGACACGGTGGTTGAGAACGCTGCACAGGCAGCGCAGAGTGTGCCGCGGAAAAAATCCTTCAGACGGCTCTGCCCGCTTTCGGATTCATACGCTGCTTCCGGCATTCCGCCGGCCCAGCCTTCCGGATTGACTGTGCTTCTGACTGTGTTCATAATCGTTGTATCCTTTTCATTCTGAATTGTTTCACATATATCTTGCGACTGCTGCCGCGAGTCTGCCCATGCGGCGGTATGTCACGCATTTGCAGAGGGAATCCGTGCATCTGCCGTATTTCCGGTAAACCAGATTGAACAGCAGATACGGAATCCGCTGCGCCTTGCAGCGCGGCAGCCGCCGGAAGATGTTTTTCAGGCTGTAGACCTTTTTGTAGACGCCCAGATAGCCCTGATAAAGCTCCTTTGCCGTCATGCCGAGCGGCCGGAACACCACATGCGCGGTGTTGTAAAGCGAGAGGTCATGCGAGGTGATGCGCCCGTCCGCCTGCATCCGGTCATAGAGCGCGGTGCCGGGATAGGGCGTCAGGATGTGCGAGGTCACGGTCTCAATGCGGTTTCTGACGATCCATTCGACTGTTGTGTCAAAGGTCTCCGGCGTATCGCCGTCGAGCCCGAATACAAAGCTGCCGTTAATCATGATGCCGCGGGCATGGATTGCTTCGATCGCCTGCTCATATTCCTTTGTGCTGTTCTGTACCTTATGGACATTCTGCACCGATGCCGGATTGATGCTCTCAAACCCGATGAACAGGCTCCGGCAGCCGCTTTCCCGCATCATGTCGAGCAGTTCGGGATCCTTTGCGGCATTGATGGAAACGGCCGCCTGCCATTTCAGCTTCATCGGCATGATGGCCCGGAGCAGCTCCTTGGTGCGCTGCGGGTTGCCGGCGAAATTGTCGTCGATGAACATGATGTGCTTTGTGCCCGCCGCACGGATTTCGCGCAGGATATCGGGAATCGGCCGGTTGACGAACTGATGCGATTTTGCGCTGTTATAGCAGAAATCGCAGCGGAACGGACAGCCGCGGCTGGTATGGATAACGCTGGTGTAGAGGTACTTGCTCCGGTCGATCATATCGTATGCCGGCGAAACGATGTCCTCGCCGCACAGCTTTCCGCTGCAGCGGTAGATTTTTTTGAGGCAGCCGTTCTGCGCATCCCGCACGATATCCGGCCATGTTCCCTCTGCTGCGCCGATGCAGAGCACATCGAACGCATCCGCAGGAATCGTTTCATGAGCGGTCGTCACATGAATGCCGCCGGCGACAACAACTGCGCCGTGCTGCCGGAAGCGCTTTGCAATCTGCATGGCACGCGGCAGCGTATCGACCGTGACCGAAATACCGACGAGATCCGGTTTGTCATCGTAGCAGACCTGCTCGATATTTTCATTTTCGAGCACTACGCGGTGTTCGCCGCGCACGATGTTGGCAACGGTCAGCAAGCCGAGCGGCGGCGCCATATGCAGCTTGAGATCCGTGTCCATCGGACGCTTGATCATTTTCGGCTGAACGAGCTTGATATACATAGGACGCCTCCTTTCTGCGGATTCCGCTTTCAGAACAGGAGCATCGGAATCACGAACCGAAGAAGATGGAACGCATACATCAGGATGCCGACTGTGATGAGCACCTTGTCACCGGAGGTCAGCCCCTTCTTCCTGTTCTGCATTTTCGTCCGGCTGTTGACAGCTGTCTGGAGCTGATTGAGCTGCCGGTTCATCTGAACGGCCTGCGTTTGCAGCATATTGAGATACTGCTTTGTCTGATCTATCTCGCCGTAGAGCATCTGCAGGCGGCAGTAGGTCTCGTCTGCCTGCACACAGAGCGGATCCGGCGGCATATACTGCGGCATATAAACGGGCGCCTGCTGCATGAGCATCTGATCGTTCTGCATATACATGGTTCGCACCTCCTGATTGAAATGAGCTTTCGTTTATTCTTCGCGGACGTATTCCAGCACATCGCCGGGCTGACAGTCCAGCTCCCGGCAGATCGCCTCCAGCGTGGAAAAGCGTACCGCCTTGGCTTTGTTGTTCTTGAGGATGGAGAGATTGGCGGGCGTGATCTCGACGCGCTCAGCCAGCTCGCCGGCGGAGATTTTCCGCTTTGCCATCATGACATCCAGATTGACGATAATCGGCATAGTCTCCGCTCCTTTCAGATCGTGTAATCGTTTTCTTCGCGCATTTCAACGGCAGCCTCAAGCATGTTTTTCATCACGCGCAGGATGAGCCCGGCAAATGCAGCGATGAACGCGACAAAGAACGCGAGGAACCGCCAGTACATCAGCACCAGCCAGAGCAGCGCAACGCCGAAGCAGCACCACGAGATCAGCCGGAAGCAGGCGGCGTTTTCCTTGACGAACACGCGCTGCTTTGCAAAATTTTCGAGCACCCTGAACAGCTGCCACAGTGCAAAGATGCCGCAGATGTCGCTGAGGTAGAGAATCACGGTCAGCACGGTGCGGATCTTCACCGCATTGTCGGATACTGCATCGTACCATTCTGCGATCACCGGGATGCAGAACAGCGCCGCAACAGAGAGTATAAGCGATGCAATCGTCAGTACGCGGGAGAAGAAGAGAGATTTGGCTGCAGTCCATTTCTTGTCCATATGGAACACTCCTTTGTGATTTGTTGATCTTAGTATAGCACATAAATTTCTGTTTGTCAATAGTTTTTTATCGTTTTTCGATATATTTTTCTCGAAAATCAGAATTTCGCTGAGAGGGAGATATGCGATTTCAAATGAAAAGCAAGCTGATACTGAAAAAATGGCAGAAGATCGTTCTGCTCTGTATTTTGCCGGTGGCCGCGGCCGGACTGCTCCTGCTGCTGAAGCAGCTCTACGCGGCATACATCATGCCGTATGTGCCGCCCTGCGTGCTGCGGACTTTGACCGGCCTGCAATGCCCGTCCTGCGGGATGACACACAGCGTCTTTGCATTGACACGGCTGGATCTCGCCGAATCGGTGCGGCAGAATCTCATGATCCCGCTTGCGGTGCTGGGCGTGCTGCTCCGCTATGCAGAGCTCTGGACGGAGGTGCTCGGCAAGCCGAAACGGCTGATTCCGCGCGGCAGGCTGTTCTGGCCGGGGGTGCTGGCATTCTGGCTGGGCTATGCTGTCCTGCGGAATCTGCTCTGACCGCATCCATACCACTTATAAGGAGAAACCACCATGAAAGCATTCTGGAACAAATACAAAAAGCTGCTGATCGGGCTTGCGGCAGCGCTGATTCTGGCGGGCGGCTGGCTGCTGCTCTGGCACAGGGTCGGTACGCAGGTCGAGCACGCCGCCTATCGCTCAGCCTTTGAAAGCCTCGTCTATGACGGCGCATACTATAAAGAGTGTACGCTCGAAACCGTGCAGGACTACGTCCCGGAGGCGAAAGCAGTCGGCGAAGCGCTCTGCGGCACCGCACTCGGCTCGCTGCAGTTCCCGTCGGAGAGCGGGACGGTTACCTGCCCGCTCTATGCGTGCAAGGCGCTGGAGGACGCCGGCAAGGAGAAGGCAATCGTGCTGCTGAAAAAAGAGGAGGAATACCTCGCCTATGAGCTTTCCGGCTTTCAGTATCTCGACGGCGAACCGTCGGTCTGGGCGGTCTGCGCCTCCTACGGCATCGGCAAAGCGGCGGATATCGAATCGCTGACGCTCGCAGATGCCGACGGCAATGTGCAGGAAACAATCACAGATGCGGATGCTGTTTCCGATTTCTATGACAAATTCATCAAGCTGGGCGAATGCCTGACGGACGAAGAACTTTCACAGGCGTATCTGGATGCCTATACCGCAGAATTCGGCGATGACGGCAAAATGCAGATTCAGAACGGCAAGCTCGAAGCGACCGATCAGGAGGCCTTTGACGCCGCCGCCGCATATTGGCACCGCGATGTGCTTTCCGTGACAATCCGTCTGCGGAACGGCCTGATGATGCGGGACTGTCTGTACGCCCCGACACCGGGGATTTTTGCCGTATACGGCAACTATAAATTAACAGAACCTTTCTTTGAACTGAAAAAAACATGAAAGAATTATAAACACGAAAAATCCGTGCGGATTCTCTTGACATTGCACGAAAAATTGAGTATAATACAATCAGCGAAATATGCATGGACGATTTCGTTCCCAAAGGAGGTTACAAAACTATGTTTTGCAGAAATTGTGCAGAAGTCATGCTTGATACAGATATTACATGTCCGAATTGCGGCTTTGCAGCCGGAACCGGCGTCAAATTTTGCGCACAGTGCGGCTCTGAAACGCCGGCCGGCGCCGTGATCTGCGAAATCTGCGGAAACCCGGTCAGCTCCATTCCGATGGGCGGCCAGCAGGCGGCGCAGCAGCCGTTCCAGCAGGTGCAGCAGGCATTTCAGCAGGCGGCACAGCCGTTCCAGCAGGCATTCCGGCAGGCACAGCCGAATTTCCAGCAGCCGCAGCAGCCGTTCCAGCAGGCATCGCAGAGCTTCCAGCAGCCGTTTCAGCAGGCATCGCAGAGCTTCCAGCAGCCCGGTGCGCAGCAGTTCCGGTCTGCCGATCCGAATCAGGCGTTCGGCCAGCCGGGCAGCTATGCCCAGCCGAATACTTTCCAGCAGAATTCTGCCGGTCAGTACTATCAGAATGTGACCTACAAGTCCAAGGTCGGTGCAGGCTTGCTCGGCATCTTCCTGGGCTGCTTCGGCGCGCATAACTTCTATCTCGGCTATACATCCAAAGCAGTCGTGCAGCTGCTTCTGACACTGCTCAGCTGCGGTACGCTTGCAATCATTTCGGAAATCTGGGGCCTCGTTGAGGGCATCATGATCCTGACCGGCTCGATCAATCAGGACGGCAAGGGTCTCCCGCTGAAGGATTGATTCTTCAGTAACTGTCACAAAAAGTGTGGAGAAATTCCACAGACATTCTCATCTTTCGTCACAGTTCCGACATATTATAGAGAAAAAATTCAGGTTCATTTAAGTTGCTTCCGGTATACTGTATTTAATTAAGGGGGAAGCCGCAGCGATGCGGTCAGTATCCGATACTGCCTTAAATCGTATCAGTAAGGGAGGCATTGATATGGCAATCAGTACATTTCAGCGCCGGGAAGTCAAGTTTCTGCTTTCTATGGAGCAGTATGAAAAGCTGCTGCCCGTCGTGCACGAGCATATGAATCCTGACAAATTCTGTGTTGACGGAAAAGAGTACGGTATCTACAATCTCTATTACGATACCCCGGATAATCTGCTGATCCGCAGATCAATCGAGAAACCTTATTATAAAGAAAAGCTCCGGCTGCGGAGCTACTATTCACCGGCTGCACCGGATGCATCGGTCTTTCTGGAGGTCAAAAAGAAGATCGGCGGCATTGTGACCAAACGCAGAGTTTCAATGTCCCTGATTGACGCAGAGACCTATATTCAGACTCGTGTGAAGCCGCATTACGAACGCTTCATTGACCGTCAGGTCATCAAGGAGCTGGACGTCTTCCTGAATTTCTATGAATCCATTCAGCCGCGGCAGTATATCAGCTACCAGCGTGCTGCGTTTTTCGGTAAGGATGATCCCGAATTCCGTCTGACCTTCGACCGCCAGATCACCGCAAGAAGGTATGATCTTTCGCTCTCAAAGGCCAGCTACGGTGAGCAGATAATTCTGCCGGATCAGCGGCTGATGGAGATTAAGGTTCCCGGGTCGCTGCCGCTGTGGATGAGCCAGGCTCTCTCTGAGCTTGAGATCCGCAGAGTCAGCTTTTCCAAGTACGGGAACGCTTATAAGAACTTTATCCGCGAATCCATCGCAGAATCACAGAATGAAAGGAAGATTATCTATGCATAACCCCATTGCAGCAATGGCTGCAGCATTTGAAACTACCGACCTGTTCGCAAGACTCTTCAACGATCAGTCCCAGTACAATCTCGATTTCCCGGGTGTCGGGCAGGTGCTCGCGTGCATCCTGACCGCATTGGTGCTCGGAATCCTGATCGGACTGGTATACATGTTCACGCACCGCAAGACCGGTTATACGCAAAGCTATGTCATCGCAATGCCGATGCTCTCCGGTCTGGTGGCAACCATCATCGTCATGATGTGCCTGCTGGCCAACAGCACAACCGGCGTCACGGCTGCAATTTCCCTGACGGGCGCATTCTCACTGGTGCGGTTCCGTTCCGCGCCCGGCGATCCGCGGGATATCGCATATGTCTTTTTCGCAATGGTAATGGGCACGGTCTGCGGCATCGGATTTATCGGCTATGCCTGCCTGATTTTCGTGATTATGGCTGCAGCACTGATTCTCTTCAATCTGCTGAATTTTGCAGCACCGAAAACCCAGGATATGACGCTGAAGGTCACAATCCCGGAAGACCTCAACTACAACGGACTCTTTGACAAGGTGTTTGAAAAATATACCACCAATCATCTGCTCCGCCGCGTTAAGACCACTGATTTCGGTACGCTGTTTGATCTGATCTATTCTGTGCGTGTCAGAAACGACGCCGATCAGAAGAAGTTCATCGATGATATCCGTGCGCTGAACGGCAACCTCAACGTCACGCTGGTGCTCTATAAATACGATGACCAGATCTATGATACCAAACAAAAATAAGCAATTTCCGAAAAAGACTGAGGTACATACTCCTCGGTCTTTTTCTGCATATGAACGAAAACAGGGAGGATTTTGATCCATGAAACAGAATAAACCTAAGCGTTATGCTGCACTGCTTGCAGCATTCCTGATGCTTTGCCCGCTGACAGCCTGCGGCAGCACGGAATCACCGGCAGCTGACCCGCAGGAAAGTATCTCTGAAAGCTCCGCCGACGCGGAGGACAGCATCGAAACGGAACCGGAGGAAGACGAAAGCAAGTCCGCGGAAACAGAGGCTAAAACCGAAAAGAATACCAAGGAAACCGACAAAGCCAAAACGACCGAAAAGGCCAAGGAGGGCAAAACAGAAAAAACAACAGCCGCTGCCGACAGCAAGAACAATAAAACCGGAAGCACCGCTGCAGCACCTGCCAAAACCGATGCGCCCAAGAACGGCGGAAAAACCGGCCAGACAACTACGGCTCCTGCGAAAACAACAACCGCGCCCGCAACAACTGTGACAGACGATGACGAGGATCCGGAGGACGAGGTCAAGCCAACCAAATATATCTATCTGGAAGATACGAGTGCAAAATATTCCGGTGACGGCATCACCGTCAGCGGCAGCACGATCACGATCGGCAAGGGCGGCACCTACGAGATCTCCGGCACGCTCTCGAACGGTCAGATCTATATTGAAACCGACAAGAAAAAGGTTAAGCTGCACCTGAACAATGCCAGCATTACGAACAAGGCGGGTTCAGCGATCAACTGTCAGGCGGCGAAAAAGCTGACGATCTACTCCATGCCGGGTACCGTCAATTATCTTGAGGACGGCGGCACACACGATCTGGACAAGGGCACGGTCTTTTCTGAGGACACGGTCTCTGTCAAGGGCGACGGCGAGCTGAACATCAAGGCGAACTACGCGCACGGCATCCAGAGCGATGACGATATCGTCATCAACAGCGGCACGGTCAATATTTCCGCTGCAAAATCCTGCCTGCACTCAAATGACGGCATTGAGATCAACGGCGGCGTGCTTTATTGCGACGGCGGCACAAACGGCATCAAAACGGACGGCTACATCAACATCATGGGCGGCTCGTCGGTGTTTATCGGCGGTACCCGTGAGGAAAAGGGCGCAATCTACTGCGACGGCTCGCTGACAGTCACGGGCGGCAGCTTCTGGGCAATCGGCAACACCTGCACGATGCCGGATGCTTCGACGACGACTGCAAATGTCATCGGCATGATGTTCCCGAACTCGCAGCCTGCGGAAACGCTGGTGAATGTGTCGATCGGCGGCAGTACGCTGTTCACGATGACGTCTCCGCGCAACTTTAAGTATGTTGTGTATGCCGGACCGGATCTGCTGACAAACGGCGAATATGCGGTCAGCTACGGCGGCACGGCAGAGGGCGGCTCGTTTGATAAGTATATTTATCGCGGCGGCAGCTATTCCGGCGGAAAAGACGGCGGCAGCTTTACCGCTGACAATACCGTCAAAATCTACACGGTACAGTAAAAATTGAATATAGAAAAAGGCGCTGACTGAAAAAAGTCGGCGCCTTTTTGCGTGCGGGAGCTCCCCGCTGCCGGCAGCTGTTTTATCAAATTGCTGAGTTTTGACGGCAGTTTTGGCGTTGTATTTGTCAGCCCAAAGTCTTGCATTTCCGACAAATTTATGCTATGATATAGTTGCGGCAGAATCGGATATCCGGTTTTGCCGCAGTTACCCGGAAAAGGAGATAGAAAAATATGAACAAAAGAAAAAATCTTGCAGTATTTTGCGCAGGAATCTGCCTGTCTGCCCTGCTGACAGGCTGCACCGGTACCCGGACGGATTCTGCGCCGACGCAGTCTGCGGCAGAGACCGAGGATGTGCAGGCGACGGAAGCGCCGCAGACGGAAGCACCCGCTGCGGAAACGATCCCGGAGCAGACCGAACCCGAAGCACCTGTGACCGAAGCACCCGTCCAGGAAACTGTTCCTGCGACGACCGCTCTGCCCAGAGAGGACGGCGATACCAAGATCCTCTGGAGCGAGCGCGGTCTTGATGCACGGCAGGTCAATGACGAAAACGGCTACGGCACAGAGCTGAAATTCGGGGAAACCTATCTGGAATGGAAGCTCGACGGCTTCAACGGTCAGCTGGACGACAGCGCGGCAAACGTCATTGCGATGGACGCGGATTTCAGCTATAACGGTACGCTCGCCGTCAACGGCATTGTGACTGTTTTGCCTGCAAGTGATCCCGATAACCCGAATATGCTGTATCTGCGCGTCGATAACCAGGGCGATTTCCCGTATTTCTTGCAGGATTACCGCGAGCGCGGAAAGTATATCATTGAAAATTCCCGCGACGTATTCCCGATGCTCGGTCTGGAGGATCCGCCGGTCGAAACGCAGTACGAGGTCGCGGTTTCGGTATCCGTATCCAAGCTGCATATCCATATGCGCGACGGCGGATATGACACGATCCGTGTAACCGCTGCGTCGAAACGTTAACAAAATATCTATTGAAGTTCTGTGCCGGTTGTGGTATACTGATAGACGGTGCATCAGAGACATGCACCGGATCATGTATATGACGGGGGTATTCTGAATGAATTTGTGCAGACGGGCGGCCGCAGTTCTGACGGCTGCTGCGCTGCTGTTCTGCGCCGGATGCGATGCAGCCGGATCGCGGCCGGCAGAATCGTCTGTTCCGGAGCAGACGGTTCCGGAAACATCCGCCGCAGAGGTTTCTGTACCGGAAAATGTGCTCGGCGCGCCGAGCGATCTGGTTCCGGAAATCACGGTGGACAAATATGCAGTACCGGAGAATGAGGGCATGGATTTTATCAGGGAACTGAAGGTCGGCTGGAATCTCGGCAATACATTCGATGCGTCGGATGTCAGGAGTATTTCTTCCGGCAGTGAGATGGACTATGAAAAAGCGTGGTGCGGTCAGATCACAACGAAACAGAATATTGCTGCGATCAAAGCCGCCGGCTTTCAGACTGTCCGGATCCCGGTTTCGTGGCATAACCATGTAGATGCGGAATTCCGCATTGCAGCGGACTGGATGGCGCGTGTGAAGGAGGTCGCGGACTGGTGCCGCGAATTTGACTTATACGTCATTATCAACACGCATCATGACAATGCAGAAGATTTTTACTATCCGGATTCCGCACATGCGGAAAGCTCAAAAAAATATCTGACGGCGGTCTGGACACAGATCGCTGAGACCTTCCGGGATTATGATACACATCTGATTCTGGAATCGCTGAATGAGCCGCGGCTCGTCGGGACAAGCTATGAGTGGTCGCTGGATGCGGACAACGAACAGTGCAAAGACGCTGTCAGCTGCATCAATACGCTGAATCAGCTGTTTGTGGATACGGTGCGTGCTTCGGGCGGCAACAACGCGGAGCGCTGGCTGCTCTGTCCGGGCTATGCGGCCTCTGCGGACGGCGTATCGCATCCGGACTTTCGTGTGCCGGATGATCCGGCCGGCAGGGTGATCGTTTCCGTTCATGCCTATACGCCCTATAATTTTGCACTGAACAAGGCCGGGACAAAGGAATGGTCTCCGGACGATCCGGCCGATACCGGCGAGATTCTGGATCTGATGGATATGCTCTACGGCACATTTGTGCTGCAGGGGATCCCGGTGCTGATCGGAGAATTCGGTGCGCTGAACAAGGATAATCTGGAAGCGCGCGTTGCATTTTCCGCTTTTTATACCAGAGCTGCGCGGTCGCGCGGCATTTCCTGCCTGTGGTGGGATAACAACGCATTTGCAGGCTCCGGAGAGAACTTCGGATTGCTGTACCGGCGCGGATCGACATTTCCGTATCCGGAAATCGTACAGGGACTGATGAAGGGAAGCAGTCCCGAATAATCCGGCCGGATTTTCATCAAACAGAATCGGGGGGTTGTAATGAAAGAATATATTTTACCGGCTTTGCTGTGCATCGGCGCGTGTTTTCTGATCGGCTGTGCAGAGTCATCCGAACCTGAAAACACCGCACAGACTGAAACGACAGCTGCGGCTGTCACGACCGTCACCACGACGGTGACAACGACAACGGAAACGACGACGGTCACAACGACAACCAAACCCGACTACGTGCTTGCGGAGAATATTGTGCCGGAGATTGATCCTGCGACGCTCCGCACGACAAAATGCAAGGTAAAGCTGACAAATCAGGGCGAGGACAACCAGCCGTATACGAAAAATTACCGGATCCTCGATCATGAAACAGGGCAGGAGCTGCGGCTGATTTCCGAGGACGACAAACCGAAGAGCAGCGCGGCGGAGGGTGTGATGGGTCCCGGCGGCTGGACGGAAATCAATGCCGACTGGGAAAAGCGCTACGGCTCGCTGCAGGACGGCCTGTATCTGCTTGAGATTGAGCTTGAGCAGGTGGCGGATGCCGACAGCGCAGAGGATTCCGATGCGGAGCCGGTGATGCTCCGGAAGGTCGTGCGTGCGGATCTGGAGATTGATTCTGCGGGATTTGAACCGCGGCTTTCCATTGATCCCGCGACGGTCACGCCGCAGGGCTGTACGCTGACGGTGAAGAACTCGCCGGATACCGGCCGCTCTTATTCGATGGTGTACCGGCTGTATGACGAATCTGTGACGCCGCGCAGAGAGCTGCTGCGGGAGCTCGACGAAGATGCCAGAATCGCCGGAAACTATCATATGGATCCCGGCGGAACGCTGACGCTGACCTATAACTGGCGGGAGACCTACGGCTCGCTGCTGGAGGGCACCTATGTCATTGAGATTGACCTGCTGCCTGAGGACGGTACGCCTGCCAAGGCCTACTGCGCAACCTTTGTGATTGAATAAACTGATTTTATAAGCGAAGGCGCCGATGCTGAAACCGGCGCCTTCGACTTTTATCTTAAAAATGCATTTCCCCTCTTTTGATGAAAAGCGGGATTCCAAAGGGATTATATCCCTTCAGAACACGATCAGCTTTGCAATGAACTTCAGGATTGCCGTGATATCGTCTGTGGAAAGACCGGGGCTGCCGTCGCAGTCGGCATTTGCAAGGCCGCGCTCGTTCGGCATGACACTGCTGTCGCCCGTGATGAACTTTGCGAGCATAACCGCATCCGAAACATCGGTAACGCCGTCGCAGTTGATGTCTCCGCGGACGCCCTGAGCAGGTGCAGAGGTCGTCAGGACAGTTGTTTCCGCTGCGGTCGTGACGGTTGTTGTGACGGTTGTTTGTACCGGTGTTGTTTCGGTAACGGCAGGCGGATTATCCGGCTGTACATAAGCACCGCTGCCGATTGAAACAATCTGCGAACGGTAGCTGACGAGTGCGGCCTTCAGCGCTGTGTTGACGGCATAGCTTGCATCGTCCGTCTCATTCTGAAAGGCAAATCGGAAATCGCCGCCCTGTAATCTGCCCGCGCCTGCTGTCACGACGGCGGGAACATCCTCCGGCGCGTCCGCGTGATATGCATACATATCCGAAGCGGTGTCAAAATTATTGTATGCCGTGCCGCCGGAAAGCGTTTTCACCGATGCCGGAACCTTGTCCGCTGCATTCGTGACCTCGTAGGCGTCAAAGCTGGAAGGATCACTCTGATATGTGATATAGCTCTGCGCATTGACCGTGACATTATGATATGCCTTGATGATGCCGCCGGCCTCACCGGAGAAGGTGCCGTCGCCCCTGGCGTCCGTGCCCTGCTTGCTGCTCAGCATCGGCTTGGGGCAGTTCCGGAAGTAGTTCTGTTCCACGAATGCCGAAGCGCCCATTGTTACGCCGACGCCGTATTTTGCATTGCCGTCAAAATAATTATTATAGATGTGTACGGTGCAGGTGCGGATGCGCGGGTGCCGGGAATCGGAATGGTCGTACCAGTTGTGGTGATAGGTGATCCGGTTATCCGTTGATTCACTTTTCATGCCCTGCAGATTGCACTTGCCGTTGTCCCAGAAGTGGTTATAGGAATGTGTGATGCAGGTCGAGGTTTTGGTATCGAGCGCGCCGTCGCCCTTGACCTGATCGGCGTCGGAGCCTGCATCGCCGTAGAAGAAATCGCAGTTGTGCACCCAGATGTGATCGTTGTTCTGCTGCAGACCGATGTCATCACCTTCGCTGCTGTCGCAGTTCATGAAGCCGATGTTGCGCACCTCGGCATTGGAGCAGTTCGCAATGCGCAGCCCGAAGCCGTTGAAAACCGTGTCCTTTCCGATGCCCTCAATCGTCACGCCGCAGGAGAGCCGCTTGGCTGCGCCGCTGCCCTTGAGCAGCAGATCGCCGCTTTGAAGTACGGCAGGGTCGGTGAGATTGCCGATGCAGCGGATATCGAGCGGGCGGCTGTCATAGCCCTTCTGATAGGCGGTCAGAATATTCTGGATGCCTTCTGCGGTTGTTTTTTTGCCCTTGCTGTCAACCGTGACGTCGAGCGAGACCGTGTCCTTGGTCTGCTCGGTGATATAGAGCACGACGGCATTGCTTTTGAGCGTGCCGTCATCGTTATATGCACCGGACGACGAGCCGCCGGCAAATCCGAAGCCGGAGCGGTCATGCGCTGTGACGGTGACAGTCTGCTCGGCGGCGCTTCCGGCGGCTTCTGCACCGTTCAGCAGCGGCACCACTCTGACCGTATGGCTGCCGGCCTTCAGGCCGGGGGCGTCTGCGCGGAAGTATCCGCTGTACTGCCGGATCAGCATACTGTCGAGCAGATTGCCGTCTGCATAAACATGATAGCCCTCTGCGCCTGCAAACGGCGCCCATTCGCAGTACGCGGTTTCTGCGGCACCTGCGGCCAGTGTCAGTCTGACCGTATCTCCTGCGGCTTTTGCAGCAGGAAGCAGGTGCACGCTTTGTATGCCCGCTGACAGGCAGAGCAGTGCTGCAAGCATCTTTCTCGCTGATTTCATGGTAACATTTCCTCCAAAAATAAGTATGGAATACGCCGGAGCCTGTTTCTCTGCGGCTCCGCCTTCATTATAGCCGGAATTCTGCGCCGGCGCAATGAACAATCCTACCGAAACACTGCACAATCATCCTCTGATTGCCGATTCCCGCGCCGGATTATTTAATATTTTATCGCCTGAACGGAGTGGGAGTTTGTGCGAGATGACGAAGTTTGTGAAAACTGTGCGGGAACGCTTGACAACAGCCCGGAAAAGTGGTATCTTATATTTAGCACTCAGAGAGACAGAGTGCTAGCACATGGAAATGCAGTCTGCAACCGGTAACCGGCCGCGGGGCTGCCTTCCGTGAAAAAGCCGGTATGACCGGCGGAAAGGAGTGTCAGCCGATGGATGACCGGAAACTCCGGATTCTTGCCGCCGTGGTGGACGAATATGTGACGACCGGCGAACCGGTCGGTTCCAAAACCATTGCTGCACTGCCTGATATCAACGTATCTTCCGCCACGATCCGCAATGATATGGCGGTGCTGGAACAGCTCGGTCTGCTGGAGCAGCCGCATACCTCTGCCGGCAGAGTCCCGACATTCCAGGGCTACAAGGTCTATATTGAAAAGTGTATGCACGGCGCGCAGCTCCCCGCTGAGGAAAAGCAGCGCCTTGACAGCATGTTTGCGGATGAGCAGCTCCTCACCGAGGACGGCCTGATCCAGTCCGCAACCAGCGCCCTTGCAGAGATTACGAAATGTGCCGCCGTCGCAGTCAATGCGATGCCGCAGTTCTCCGTGATCTCAAAGGTCGAGGTCATCCCGACCGGCAAGCGGCTTTACGTAATCCTGCTGATTACCTCGGCCGGCAACATCAAGAACAAGGCGTGCCGGCTGGAATTTGACCTCAATGAGGAGCAGCTGGATTTCTTCACCGCGTTCCTGACAGAGCATCTGCACGGCGTTTCGCTCAGCGATCTTTCGCCGGAGATGTTCGATCAGCTGGTCACCGCGATGGGCGCCTATATGGCGACGCTCAGCCCGCTGGTGCAGGGGCTCTATGAGCTCAGCCGCGACATGATGCGGCAGGAGCTGACCGTCAACGGCACGCGCAACCTGCTGACCTGCGAGGAACTGAAAACGCAGGATATCGTGGAGTTCATGGAGAATCAGGATGTCATCATGCCGATTCTCAACGACACGTTCAGCGGCATTCATGTGATGTTCAGTGAGGACGCCAAACGGGATCATCCGCAGGAGACATTTGTCATCGGCAATTCGAGCATGATCGTCGGAGAGTACAGCAAGGACGGCAAGGCTGCCGGCCGGCTCGGCATCATCGGTCCGATGCGGCTGAATTACGCAAAGGTGATTCCGTATCTGGAATATTTTACAGAAAAAATCAGCAATCTGATTTCCGAAAAGGAGGAGGACGATACATGACAGACGAGATTCGTGATGCGGACGGCTGCGAGGACTTTGAGTCTTTGGAGGAAAGCGGACTGCATGAGGCAGAGGAGGAAACAGCGGAGGCTGCGGAAACGGAGGTTCTGACCGACGAGGAGGCAGCAAAGCTCTCCGGTGCGGCAGAGGAAGCCGCGGAGGAGATCGACGCTGCCGAGAAGGCTCTGCTGGAAGCAAATGACAAGTACATGCGGCTGTTTGCGGAGTTTGACAACTTCCGGAAGCGAACCGCAAAGGAAAAATCCGAGACCTATCAGGACGCTGTCGCAAAGACCGTTCTGGAGCTGCTGCCCGCGGTGGACAGCTTCGAGCGTGCAATGGAAGCGCCGTGCACCGATGAGGCCTACCGCAGCGGCATGGAGAAGATCTATCAGCAGATGACCTCGATCCTCGGCAAACTCGGCGTGGAGGAAATTCCTTCGCTGAATGAGCCGTTTGACCCGAAGGTGCACAACGCGATCCGGCAGGTCGAGGACGAGAACTTCGGTGAGAGCACCGTCTGCGAGGTCTACCAGAAGGGCTACCGCCTCGGAGACAGAATTATCAGATGCGCGATGGTATCCGTTGCGAACTAGGAGAAACGCCGCAGCAGGTTTCCGTTTTTCCGGAAACGGCATAAGTCTGATTGAAACATGCAAACATCCGGCCGCAGAAAACTGTTAAGCTGCAAGCCGTAAACTATCATTACTGGAGGTAACGATTATGAGCAAGATCATCGGTATTGACCTGGGTACAACCAATTCCTGCGTCGCTGTCATGGAAGGCGGCAACGCAGTTGTCATCCCGAACGCAGAGGGCGCAAGAACCACGCCGTCTGTTGTCGCAGTTTCCAAGACCGGCGAGCGTCTGGTCGGCCAGATCGCAAAGCGTCAGGCCATCACGAACCCGGATAACACCGTCATTTCCATCAAGAGAAAGATGGGTTCCAACGAGAAGGTCACCGTGGACGGCAAGGCCTATACCCCGCAGGAGATCTCTGCGATGATTCTGCAGAAACTGAAGGCAGATGCAGAGGCATATCTCGGCGAGCCGGTCACCGAAGCGGTCATCACCGTTCCGGCATACTTCACCGACTCTCAGCGTCAGGCAACCAAGGACGCAGGCCAGATCGCAGGCCTGACCGTCAAGCGTATCATCAATGAGCCGACCGCTGCTGCGCTGTCCTACGGCATCGACAAGGAAGAGGAGCAGAAGATCATGGTCTTTGACCTCGGCGGCGGTACCTTCGATGTCTCGATCATCGACATGGGCGACGGCGTTACCGAAGTTCTGGCAACAGCCGGCAACAACCGTCTGGGCGGCGATGACTTCGATCAGCGCATCATCAACTGGATGGTCGATGAGTTCAAGAAGGCAGAGGGCATTGACCTCAGCACCGACAAGACCGCTATGCAGCGTCTGAAGGAAGCAGCTGAAAAGGCAAAGATCGAGCTTTCTTCCATGACCACAACCAATATCAACCAGCCGTTCATCAGCGTGGATGCAACCGGTCCGAAGCACCTCGACCTCACGCTGACACAGGCAAAGTTCAACGAAATGACTGCAGACCTCGTCAAGGCGACGATGGGTCCGGTCGATCAGGCACTCCGCGATTCCGGCCTGAGCGCTTCCGATCTCGACAAGGTGCTGCTCGTCGGCGGTTCTTCCAGAATCCCGGCCGTGCAGGAGGCTGTCAAGGCACGAATCGGCAAGGAGCCGTTCAAGGGCATCAACCCGGATGAGTGCGTCGCACTCGGCGCCGCATATCAGGGCGGTATCCTCGGCGGCGACGTCAAGGAAGGCCTGCTGCTGCTCGACGTTACCCCGCTGTCCCTCGGTCTGGAGACCATGGGCGGCATCTGCACCAAGCTGATCGAGCGCAACACCACGATTCCGACCAAGAAGTCTCAGGTCTTCTCGACCGCTGCGGATAACCAGCCGGCAGTTGACATCGTTGTCCTGCAGGGTGAGCGTGAATTCGCACGCGACAACAAGAAGCTCGGCGAATTCCGTCTCGACGGCATCGCACCGGCACCGCGCGGTGTCCCGCAGATCGAGGTCACATTCGATATCGACGCAAACGGTATCGTCCATGTTTCCGCAAAGGATCTCGGCACCGGCAAGGAGCAGAACATCACGATCACGTCCTCGACCAACATGAGCAAGGACGACATCGACCGCGCAGTCCGCGAGGCAGAGCAGTTTGCTGAGGAGGACAAGAAGCGCAAGGAATCCGTCGATGCAAAGAACAACGGCGAATCCCTCGTGTTCCAGTGCGAAAAGGCACTCAAGGAGTTCGGCGACAAGGTCACTGCTGAGGACAAGGCACCGATCGAGACCGCGCTGAACGACCTGAAGGA
Source organism: Oscillospiraceae bacterium (assembly GCA_017427265.1). GTDB lineage: Bacteria > Bacillota > Clostridia > Oscillospirales > Ruminococcaceae > Firm-04. The sequence continues at coordinate 243,042 of JAFRTG010000021.1, forward strand.
AGCCCTCAAGAACGACAACACCGAGGACATCAAGGCCAAGACCGAGGCGCTGCAGAACGCATTCTATGCACTGAGCGCAAAGGTCTATCAGCAGGCCAACCCGAACGGCGGCGCTCCGGACTTCAGCAACATGAACATGGGCGGCGAGGCTCCGAACAACGGCGGCAGCGATGACGGCGTTGTGGATGCGGACTTCACCGAAGCATAATCAGAAAAAGCATATGCGTCAGGGGTGGAAGAACCTTCCGCCCCTCTCGCCGTACATAATCATCCGGCACAGGAGCGGCCGATGAAAGGATTACAGCCTATGAACGACAAGCGGGATTATTTCATCATGACGGCCGCAACCATTCTGCTGCTCGGCCTGCTGCTGCTGTTTTACTGTCTGGCGGCATGCCCCGGTGTTTGCTGCTTGTAAGCGGGCAGCGCCCGCCTGCATTGATCTAAAGTTCTCCGGCAGATAATCTGTATCTGAAAACGAAAAATGCGCCGCTTGCTTTTTGCACGGCAATATGCTATAATAGGATGGAATTTCCGGTGCGGATTATGAATCCGCGCTGCATTTTAAGAATCCAACACACGAAAGGGTGTAGAATATGGCTGACAAAAGAGATTACTATGAGGTACTGGGCGTCAGCAGATCCGCAACGGATGATGACCTGAAAAAGGCCTACCGCCAGCTGGCACGGCAGTATCATCCCGATCTGCATCCGGACGATCCGACCGCAGAGGAAAAGTTCAAAGAGATCACCGAGGCCTACGAGGTGCTTTCCAACAGTGAAAAGCGCCAGATCTACGATCAGTACGGCCACGACGGTCTGGAAAACGGCGGTATGGGCTCCGGTATGGGCGGATTCTCTGATGTCAGTGATATTCTGGAGAGTCTGTTCGGCGGCATGGGCGGCATGTTCGGCGGCGGACGGATGGCGAGTGCCAATGCCAGTGCACCGCGGCAGGGCAAGGATATTCAGACCAGCACGACCATTGAATTTATGGATGCCTGCAACGGAAAATCCCAGAATGTGCAGATTCAGCGCATGGAGACCTGTCCGGACTGCCACGGCTCCGGCAGCGCAGGCGACGGCGGCTCCGAGATCTGCCCGGATTGCCAGGGACGCGGAACCGTCAAAGCGACACAGCGCACGCCGTTCGGCATTATTTCTTCCTCGAAGCCGTGTCCGCACTGCGGCGGCAAGGGCAAAATTATCAAGAGTCCGTGCCAGAAGTGCCGCGGCGCTGGCAGAGTCCGTGTGTCCAAGAACATCAGTGTGGATATTCCGGCCGGTATTGATGACGGCCAGATGATCCGTGTTTCCGGCATGGGCGATTCCGGCGTCAACGGCGGTCCGAGCGGCAATCTGCTTGTCGCCGTGAACGTCAAGGCGCATCCGGTCTTCCAGCGCGAGGATTACGATATTCACTGCGATATCCCGATCACCTATGCACAGGCCGTGCTCGGTGACGAGATTGTCGTGCCGACCATCGACGGCAATGTCAAGTACCGCATCAGCGAGGGTACCCAGACCGGTACGGTGTTCCGTCTGCGCGGCAAGGGCGTCAAAAAGCTGCAGCGCGCCGACCGCGGCGACCAGTATGTCAAGGTCTATGTCGAGGTGCCGAAGGGGCTGAACAAAAAGCAGAAGGATATGCTGCAGCAGTTCGAGGCCTCTCTGGAAACCAAGAACTATGCCAAGCGTGACAGCTTCTTCAAAAAGCTGAAGGATCTGATCGGCAAGGATAATAAATAAGTTTTCATCAAAACCGCCTGATTGTTTCCGTGAAGCAGTCAGGCGGTTCAGCTTGATTGACAGACTGAACCGCCGCCTGTATCATAAAACAGGCGGCGGTTCTTTATTTGGTTTAGTTCGGCATCGGATGCTGCGGAATCGGTTCGCCCTGCTGAAGTGACTGTGATACGCGCATTTCTCCTGTCAGGACATTGTATTCAATCACTACGCCGTCATAGAATGTCTCTCCTGTTTTGGAACTCTGAGTGTAGGGATTTTCACGGTTGCCCCGGACGGTCACTGTGTTGTAAGTAATGCTTGTTGACGGTAAACCTGCTCCAGAGGAAAGTGCTTTGTTGTAAACGAGTATTTTGTTGTAAGCACTGTTAACGTTGTATGCTCTGTTAGGATTGAAAGGATCGTCTTGATAATCAGAACAGTTGGAGTTGGCGTACATATAATATGTGACCTCCGGATTGGAATACGGCCTGATGTCCGTATCACGCTCATCAGGCTGAGCTATACCGAGATGGTTCTGAACATGGATGATATTTCTCGTCATCGTTCTGAATCCGATGATACCGGATACATCTTTGTCAGTGGGCAGACGGACATCCGAAGAGTTATGTACATACAGATCAATATCTGTGTTCAGGTCGCTCTCCTCAAAATAGGTGTGGCCGGCAGCGCCCTTGATTGTATACGCCGCGTCGCCTGCAGGGATATCTGCATCCGTCGAAGGGTCAACCAGAGTGCCGTATGTGACCAGGATCTCACTCAGGTACTGAATTTCATTTTCCCCCTGCCAATTCAAAGTGGTCATCTCTGCATCCGTGAGCCACGCTGCATCATCGCTGAAATATGCAACCGGGCGGAGAATAATATGATAGTTCGGGCCGGGGTACAAGGAGTTGTCAACATCCCGGCTTGCCGTTGTGGTGCAGACGGTAGTTGTTGCGGACTGCGTTGTAGTGCAGGGCTGTGCAGCAGTTGTTCCGGTTGTTGTTGTCTGACGCGGTGCCGCAGTGGTGCGCTGTGCCGTTGCGGCTGTTGTTTGCTGTGCAGTTGTCCGGCTGTTCTGTACCGCTGCTGCCGCAGTCGTTCCGGTCTGCTGCGCGGTGCTGCCCTGCTGCTTCCCGGTTGTGACGGCCTTTGCAGTTGTAACAGCCTTTTCGGTTGTGCGCACGGTCAGAATTTCTTCCGCCTCAGAAGTGACCGTTGTCTGTACCGGTTCCGTTTCTGTCTCCGGCGCTTCTTCCCGCACATCGGTAACCACCGATTCTGCAACGAAGATGTCGTCATCGCTGCCTCCGTGCAGATGCATGATTCCGACTACGCCTGCAATACAGGCCGCGGCGCTTGCAACCACTGCGAGATACCGCAGCTTGCCGCTGAACGGCTTTTCTGTTTTGTGCTGCCGGATGGCTGCATCTGTGCTGTGTATTGCTTCGGATGATCCGGCCTGAATCAGAGCAGTTTTATCTGCTGTGTTCGCCGGCAGTTCCATCGCCTCTGTCCGGAAGCGCTCCGGCAGACGGCCGATTGCATCAAAGAGATCCCGCTCTGTCATAGAAACCCCTCCTCTGTGAGATATTCATTCAGTTTTTTTCGCAGCCGCATCAAAGTCGCCTTGACTTTGCTGAGACTGATCTGCCGCCGGTCTGCGATATCCTGCAGCGGCAGCGCGTAATAATACCGCAGGACGAAAATGCTGCGCTGCTCCTGCGGCAGTGCGTCGAGAAAGCGCACGAGGGCGTCGTCCAGCAGCTTGGCATCGACGGTCTGCTCCACCGAGCCCGGTGCAGCGACGCATTCGGCAAGCTCTTCCAGTACGGCGTTCTGTGCGGAGCCTCCGCGCCGCTGTGCCGTGTACTGATCGAGCCGGTTTGTCGCCAGATTCCGTGTCATCACTGCAAGAAAGGAGAGGAGCTTTTTCGGCCGCTCCTTCGGCAGAATGCTCCACGCCCGCATGAGCACATCGTTGAAGATTTCCTCCGCGTCCTCGCGGCTGCCGAGCAGCCCGAATGCAATATTCCGGCAGATTCTGCCGTATTTGTTCTGTGTTTCTGCAACGGCGCGTTCATCCTGCCGGATGAAAAGCGTCAGCAGTTCAGTGTCCGTCATACTTGTCACCGCCTTTTTCCTGATTTGAGATCTCGCATATAAGTATGTAAAAATGCTTCTCCGGTTACATGTATGATACAAAAAATATTGCAGATTGTCAAGCCGGGCATTCGGACATCCGGCAATCAGATGGTATTAAGATTCAGAAAGAGTTGCACAGTTTTTGCTGATACCCATTGAAAAAAATCCTGCGATATGTTATAATAAAATCGGATTATTATATTCCTGAAAAAGTGAGGATTTCTGTATGCATAATGATATTCAGGCTTTGGTTGAGAGCATCGGCAGAGTCATTGTCGGAAAGGAAAGTGTCATCCGCTGCGTCATTTCCGGCCTGCTCTGCAACGGTCACATTCTGATTGAGGACGTTCCGGGTGTCGGAAAAACGCAGCTTGCCGCAGCGCTTTCCCGTTCAATCGGCGGTTCCTTCAACCGTATTCAGCTGACACCGGACGTTATGCCGTCCGATATTACGGGTTATTCGATGGTCAACCAGACGACATTTGACCTTGAATACCGCGCAGGCGCTGCGATGTGCAACTTCCTGCTCGCCGACGAGATTAACCGTGCCTCCCCGAAGGTGCAGTCCGCACTGCTGGAGGTCATGGAGGAGCATCAGATCTCCATTGACGGCGTGACGCATAAGCTGCCGCAGCCGTTCATGGTTCTGGCGACACAGAACCCCGTGGAAACCTACGGTACCTATCATCTGCCGGAGGCGCAGATGGACCGCTTCTTCATGCGTGTGAGCATGGGCTATCCTTCCGAGGAGGAGGAGATGCAGATTCTCTCCCGCACGGAGCACAGCAATCCGCTGGAGAATATCGAAAAGGCCGTGCTGCACCCGGAGGATATTATCCGTTTGCAGGGACAGGTCGAGGCGGTTTATGTCAGTGATGCGGTCAAGCACTATATTTTACAGATTGTTGCCGCAACGCGCAGGCACGATGCACTGACGCTCGGTGCATCGCCCCGCGGCTCCATTGCGCTCTATAAGGCTGCAAAGGCCAATGCATTCCTTGGCGGCAGAGAATTCGTGCTGCCGGACGATGTCAAGATTATGGCAGAGAGCGTGCTTGCACACCGTATGATTCTCTCGCCGAAGGGCAAATCCCGTTACGGCGATGCGCGCAGCATCATTGCCGAGGTGCTCTCCGGGGTGCCTGTGCCGATGAATTCTGAGCAATGACGGTCGGATATTTCTGCGCAATCGGCATTGCGCTGGTTTTCATGCTGTACATGGACGGCCAGATCGGCGTCATGATGCTGAGCTTTCTGCTGCTGATGCCGGCGGTCTCCTGTGCAATCACATGGTTTGTGAAGCGTTCGCTGCATATTTCGCTGGAGGTGCAGGATTCCTCTGCGAAGCAGCAGAAGATTACAGCTGTCATCCGTTTGCAGAAGAATACGGTGCTGCCGCTGCCCTTTCTGCGGCTGCATTTCATGGCGGATGCACATTTTGAGCCGCTGAATCCGCTTGCAGAATCACTTCCGCCGAAGCCGGACCGGGAAAAGCTCGGTGCGCTGCGTTACCGCTTTGCATCCCGGAAGTGGGAAAAGCGCAAACGGTCGCAGCTGGTGCCGGATGTGCTGCCGCTCTGTCTTTCGATGGGTACAGCCCGTTCGGCGGAATACCGCATTGCCCTGACGCCGCGTTTCTGCGGCAGCGGAACGGTGCAGCTGCAGGAGCTTGTGCTCTCTGATTTTCTGGCGATGTTCCGCTTCCGGCTGAAGCAGGAATGCAGTGCTTCGTTGCTTGTCACGCCGGAGATTCCGGAGCTGAAAGCGAACAGCACGCTGTTCCGTTCGGTCTCGACGGCGGTTTCCGCCGCGGATGAGGAGACCGAATCCACACCGAACCATTCGGCGTCCGCCATGCCGGGCTACGATCACAGAGACTATATTCCGGGCGATTCGCTCAAGCGCATCAACTGGAAGCTGTCCTCGAAGCGCCGGCATCTGATGGTGCGGCAGGATGAGCCGATCGCACTGGCGCGGCTTTCGGTTGTGCTGGATTTCCGCCGTGATGCGCGGAAGCTCCCGATGCGGACGCGGCTTGCACTGGAGGAGCAGCTGATTGAGACGGCGCTGGGCTTTCTGATGCTCTGTGCGCGGTACGGCTATCCCTGCCGGCTGTGCTACAACGATTCGCAGGGAGAGTGGAAGAGCCTTGCAATCGACGACGGCGAGCGTCTTGCGGTTGAATCCGTGACGCTGCTGCGCGGCGGCTTCCGTCCGGCGGAGCAGCTCGAAGGCGTGCCGCGGCTTTCGCCGGAGGTGCTGCAGGAGAGCGGCAGCGTTCTGCTTTATTTTACAACATTTGCCGATCCGGACACGGCTGCGGAGCTGGAGCAGTATGCTTCGCCGCTTTATCTGCTGGTGCCGGAGAATGAAGCCCCGGCAGCATCGGTGCCGAAGAACGGCTCGCTCTGGCTGGTGACGGCCGACCGCCGTCTGGAGCCGACCGGGGAAGAGGGCTGATCCGTGACGGGTACAGCTTCCTCTGAAAAGAACTTCCGTCAGGAAGATGGTGAGAATATGAAAGACAATTCTGTGCTTGCACAGATTCCCGTGCTGCGGTGGCTGCTGCAGCCTGCCAGAATCCCGCTGCTGTTCGGTGTGACGATTGTCTCCGGCATTTTTTATCATTATGCGCCGGAGTTCACGGTTTTCTGGATCGTGCTGTCGCTGCTGCTGCAGGCACCGCTGTTCCGGCTGTTCGACTTCACAAAGAAGCATTCGCTGATCGGCGGTGTGATCTTCTGCACGGCCGGCGCGCTGTACCTGATTGCCGCGCTCACAATGATAAAGCTCGGCTACAATACGCCGCTGCTTGCACCGACGGAGCATAAGCTGCAGCTGAATTTTATGGTCTGGTTCCTGACGCCGCAGTCCGTTCTGACGGTCCGGTATCTGGGCTATACGATTGCGCTGTTTCTGCTGTTCACATTCTTTATTGCGACCGTTGCGTATTACTTTACGATGGTGCGCTATCGGGTGCTGATGTCCTTTGTGGTCATGATTTTCCCGTTTGCGATCTACGCAAAGGAAAACGAAACGATGCCGGTGCCGTCGATCATCATTCTGCTGGTATGCTATTTTGCGGTTATGATCTACTGCCGGCAGGCACATGCGGAATCTGCGGATGTGGTGCAGGCCTATGCGCCGGAGGCGGAAAGTACACTCTCGATGCCGCCGAAGAAATCGCCGTTTGCGGGCGTTCTGCCGGAGATGCTGGACGGCAGATTCTTCAACGCGGCGGGCATTTTTCTGGCAGCGGCGATCATCCTTGTGCTGATGATTCCGAAGCCGCATGTGGATGCGAACCGTGTGTATCTGGATTCGATGCTGGATCAGTCCTCGCTTTCGGATTATCTGATGAATGCGATCAGCGGGTTTACGGATTCCTCTGACAGCTCCGCCCCGACCGCCGGTGTGCGGTATTCCCATACGCTTTACTATGCAAAGGCGGATGAACCGCTGAATCTCCGCGTGCGGACGTTCAGCAATTACGACTATGAGGAAGACAAATGGTTTGCCGAAGAAAGTGACGGCAAACCGGCGGAAGATGATGCGGATTACCGGCTGCGGGACGGCTTCCGGACGGTCATGGACGCGCCGGATGCCGGAATGATTTTTGAAACGGTCGTATGGGCGGCAAAGCAGAATCCGGATTTTGCCGCAAAATGGAATCTGCAGGCGCTTGCACAGAGCACGCTTGATCCGGCAGACTATTATGCCGGCCTTTTCGTAGAATCTGCAACCTATAATTATTTTGTCTATCCTGCACCGATGCAGGTGGCGCAGGTTGATTACAGCAGCAGGGGAGCGCAGGAGACATTGCAGCAGAACCGGAGCGGCATCATGTTCCGGTACCGGGAAGGCCGTGCCTACAAGGAGGTCTATCGGATGCAGTATCTCAGCCCGGCCTTTGCAGCGGTGCCGGATGTGCAGACGCTGACGAGCCGGTTCAATACCGCAGAATGGGAGCAGTTCCTCACAGAGCTGCATTCCCTGACGGAAACCGATAGCAGTCTCCGGGCCGAAACGATCTCCCGTGCGCTGCAAAGCTGTCAGCAGGCAAACGCCTATGCGGCACGCATCCAGTCGCAGACGCCGGACGATGTCAAAGCGCTTGCGGCGTCATTGACGGAGGGGCTGCACTCGGATTACGAAAAGGCTGCGGCACTCCGGGATTATCTGCGCTACAGCGGCGAATTTCTGTATTCGCTGGATTTTCCGATCACGATCGACGACAGCATCGAGACATTCCTGTTCAAGAACAAGACCGGCGTCTGCAAGCAGTTTGCCGGCGCGATGACGGAGCTTTGCCGCGCAACCGGACTCACGGCACGGTATGCAGAGGGCTACGCAATGGGCGAGCCTGACCGGCAGCTGATCGGGGATTCCGACTGGGATTATGTCATCACGACTGACCACGGCCATGCCTTTACCGATGTGTTCATTGCGGGCTACGGCTGGATGATGTTTGATGCAACAGCCGGTACGACGGTCGGTGCATCCGCGAACAGCAATGTGCTGCGGACGCTGCAGTATTCCGGTCTGATTCTGCTGGGTGCTGCATTGCTTGTGATTCTGCTGGCATTCAAAATCATTCCGGCACTGCTGGAAAAGCGCTTCCGGCACAAATATCAGAAGCAGCCGGATGCGGCGGCCGTACAGGCAGCGTTTGCGCGCCTGCGGAAGCAATGGAATGCAGACCCCGCGGTTACGGCCAGGGCACTCTGCGAGGAGAAGCGTGCATTCCTGCAGGTCGATCTCTCACCGCTGCTGGAGGGCTTTGAACAGTCCGTCTACGCCGATCGCTGCGACCCGGAAACCGCCATGCGCGTGTTCCGGACCTACTGCGCAGCCTTTGATGCGTGGAGACCCGCTGTCAGGCGGCAGCGCAAAGCGGAAAAGGAAGCACGGAAGGCTGCAAGGCAGTCGGGCGGCGAACCCGCTTACGAATAATGAAAAAGTGAACGGAGAAGGGACTTTCCTTTTCTGTTCACTTTTTGTTATGTGTACGCTGCCTTTTGCGGATAATCTCCGCAGGGCTTTTTCCATTTATTGCGGCATAGAAGCGGAAAGCCTACATTTTGCGGGAAAACCCATACAGATGCGGTGCTGTTCCGTGCAGGATAACTGAAAATCCGTGCGGGGGAGAGGGGATTTTAGACTTGCAATTTTTGCATAGTTATGGTATAATAAATTCGTATGGATTCCAGTATGGACTGACTACGGAACCACGAAAGGATGCGTACAGATTATATGGAAAAACTCGGAACTATTGCAAGAGAGCGTCTTGCACTTCTGTTTGACGGCGGCGAATTCACGGAGCTGGATGCGCTGCGTCTGGAGAAGGAGGATGTTGCGGCAGTTGTCTGCGCCCACGGCTATGTCGAAGGACAGGCAGTCTGCGCATTCGCACAGTCCTCTGATGTAAACAGCGGCGTCATGGGAAAGAGCACCGCAGGCAAGATCAAGCGGCTGTATTCTCTCGCTGCAAAAACCGGCACACCGGTTGTCGGAATCTATGATTCCAACGGCGTATATGTAGACGGCACGGCAGATTCCCTGACGGCCTACGGCAAGCTGATCGCAGCGGCCGGCAGACTTTCCGGCGTTGTGCCGCAGATTTCTGTGATTGCAGGCGTCTGCGCAGGCAGTGCCGCACTGATGGCTGCAGAAGCAGATTTCGTGCTTGCAACAGAAAGTGCTGAGCTGTATCTGACACCGCCTTTCGGAACGGATGCCGCAAAGCCGGAGACTGCCGCAAAGGCAGGCGTGATTGCAGCGGTCTGCAAGGACGATGCTGCCGTGATGGCTCTGACCAAGGATCTGCTCCGCAAGCTGCCTGCAAACAATCTGGCAGGCGCACCGGTTGCCGAGTTTGATGAGCCCGCTGCCGTCTGCACAAAGGATTCGCTCTTCACCGGCATTGCGGATGCCGATTCGCTGCTCCCGCTCTATGAGGCATACGGCAGCTCTGTCGGTACGGCGCTTGCAACGGTGCGCGGACAGGCCGTCGGCATTATCTCCACCTGCAAGAGCGACGATGCGCTCACTGCGGACGATGCAGCTAAGATGGCGCGCTTCCTCCGCACCTGCGACGCATTCTCGATTCCGGTGCTCACCGTTGTCGATACGGTCGGTTTTGCTGCGGATAACGACGCTGCAAGAAACGGTTCGCTCCGTGCGATGACGCAGCTCTGCGGTGCATACGCAGAGGCAACCACGGTCAAGATTGCACTGATTGTCGGTGAGGCCTGCGGTGCAGCATTCTCTGCCATTGCAGGACGCGGCGCAGGCAGCGATTATGTGATCGCATGGGACAAGGCCGCGATCGCTCCGCTCAGACCGGAAGCCGCAGTCGAGTTCCTGTGGCATGATAAGCTCAAGGGCGCTGCCGATGCAAATGCCAAGCGCAAGGAGCTTGCAAAGGAATATACGGAAACACTGGCTTCTGCCGAAAAGGCTGCGCAGCTCGGTGCTGTCGATGCAGTCATTGCACCAGGACAGACCCGTCAGGCGCTCGCAGCAGCACTTGATATGCTCGAGGGCAAGCGCGTTTCCAATCTGCCGAAGAAGCACAGCAACATTCCGTTCTGATGCGCTGCGCTGAGAGGCGCAATCTGCGGAACGGTTCTCTTCATGATCCCGCTGTGCAAAGCAGACTGTGCGGATCATGCGTAATATGAATGATAAAATATTAGGAGGAAACTCTCATGGGTAAGCAGTTTCGTGTTACCGTAAATAACAAGCAGTATGATGTCGTTGTGGAAGAGCTCGGCGCAGCATCGGCTCCGGCCGCTGCAGCTCCGGCAGCAGCTGCACCTGCAGCAGCTCCGGCTCCCGCTCCGGCGGCAGCTCCGGCACCCGCTGCAGCACCGGCAGCACCGGCAGCATCCGCAGCAGACGGCACACCGGTCTCCGCACCGATGCCCGGTACCATTCTCGATGTCAAGTGCAAGGCAGGCGACAGCGTCACAAAGGGTCAGGTGCTCTTTGTACTCGAGGCCATGAAGATGGAAAACGATATCGTTGCGCCGGAGGACGGCACCGTTCTCGCTGTCAATACGACGAAGGGCAGCTCCGTCAATCCGGGCGATGCACTTGCCGTGCTCGGCTGAGAGAAAGTGTGAACGAATATGGCGAAAATTGGTATTACAGAAACCGTACTGCGTGACGCGCATCAGTCTCTGCTTGCAACGCGCATGACCACGGCAGATATGCTGCCGATTCTGCCGGCTCTGGATGAAATCGGCTTCCGTTCGATTGAATGCTGGGGCGGTGCGACGTTCGATTCCTGCCTGCGCTTTCTCAATGAGGATCCGTGGGAGCGGCTTCGCATTCTGAAGAAGAACATGCCGAAGACCCCGCTGCAGATGCTGTTCCGCGGACAGAATATGCTCGGCTACCGCCACTATGCGGACGATGTGGTCGAATACTTCGTGCAGAAGTCGATCGCAAACGGCATTGATGTCATCCGGATCTTCGATGCGCTGAATGATATCCGCAACCTCGAAACCGCTATCAGGGCGGCCAAGAAGGAAGGCAATGCGCATACGCAGGTTGCAATGAGCTTCACCACCGGCGAGATCTTCACCGATGAGTACTATGTAAAATATGCAAAGCAGATCGAAGAGGCCGGCGCCGATTCCATCTGCATCAAGGATATGGCTGCGCTGCTGACGCCCTACCGTGCAGAGACGCTGGTCAAGGCGCTGAAGAAGGCCACCAAGCTGCCGATTTCCGTGCATACGCACTACACCTCCGGTCTGGCTTCCATGTGCCTGATGAAGGCGATCGAAGCCGGCGCGGATGTCATTGATACCGCAATGAGCCCGCTCGCTCTCGGTACCTCTCATGCACCGACCGAATCCATGGTCGCTGCGCTGCAGGGGACGGAGTATGACACCGGTCTTGACCTCGTCAAGCTGAGCGAGCTGCGCCCGTTCTTCATGGAGCTGCGCGAAAAGTATATCAAGGAAGGCCTGCTCGATCCGAAGATGCTGGCTGCCGATGCCAAGACGCTGATTTATCAGGTGCCGGGCGGTATGCTCTCGAACCTGCTCAGCCAGCTGAAGCAGGCAGGCAAGGAGGATCAGCTGACCGCCGTGCTCGAAGAGGTTCCGCGCGTCCGCAAGGATGCAGGCTTCCCGCCGCTCGTTACGCCGACCTCGCAGATCGTCGGCACACAGGCCGTGTTCAATGTCATCGGCGGCGAGCGCTATAAGATGGTGACCAAGGAGTTCCGCGCAATGGTCAAGGGCGAATACGGCAAAACGCCGCTGCCGATTGATCCGGAATTCCAGAAGATGATCCTCAAGGATGACAAGCCGATTACCTGCCGTCCGGCAGACCTGCTTGAGCCGGAGCTCGACAAGCTCCGCGAAGAGTGTGCAGAGTGGGTCACGCAGGAGGAGGATGTGCTCTCCTATGCACAGTTCGGACAGGTTGCAGTGAAATTCTTTGAAAAGCGCCGCGATCAGCAGTTCGGGCTGGACGGCGTCCACGGTGATGCTGCAAAGCAGATTCACCTGGTATAAAATCCCCGTGTTAGAAATGCTCCGGGAGACCGCTGATTGGATATCGGCGGTCTCTCCCCACATTTCGGATGGGGATACAGAGAGGAGCAGTTTTCTTTGCCGATTTGTATTTCACCGGATCTGCCTGCCTATCAGGCACTCCTGAATGAGCATATTTTTGTCATGAGCAGCGAACGTGCTGCGCATCAGGATATCCGTCCGCTGCGTATTCTGATTCTGAACATCATGCCGAAAAAGCTGGAAACCGAGCTGCAGCTGCTGCGGCTGCTGAGCAATACGCCGCTGCAGGTCGATATCTCGCTGCTGCGCATGGAATCGCATGTCTCGAAGCATACGGCACAGAGCCATATGGATGCGTTCTATACGACTCTGACGGAGATCCGCGACCGCTATTATGACGGTATGATTATCACCGGCGCGCCGGTCGAGCAGCTTCCGTTTGAGGAGGTTGATTACTGGCAGGAGATCTGCGAGCTGATGGAATGGTCCAAGACGCATGTGTTCAGCACGCTGCATATCTGCTGGGGCGCACAGGCCGCGCTGTATTATCACTTCGGCGTGCCGAAATATGCGCTGCCGAAGAAAATGTTCGGCGTGTTCCCGCACCGTGCGGAGGTGAAAAAATCGCTGCTGCTGCGCGGCTTTGACGATGTGTTCGATGTGCCGCATTCCCGTCATACGGAGGTGCGCCGCGCCGATATCGAAAAGGTGAAGCAGCTTGTGATTCTGACAAGCTCCGAGCTTGCAGGCGTGCATATCGTTGCAAACCGCAACGGCCGGCAGTATTTCATCACCGGCCATTCGGAATATGACCGCAACACGCTGGCTGCGGAATATTTCCGGGATAAGGACAAGGGTCTGGATATTGACATGCCGTTCCGCTATTTTCCGCATAACGATCCCGCAGAGCCGCCGCGTTTTTCGTGGCGCTGCCATGCGAATCTCATGTTTTCAAACTGGCTGAATTACTGTGTTTATCAGCGCACACCGTATGATTTGGCAGAGCTTTCGGCTCGCAGCTGGGATATGGAGATGGATGTCTGACGCTGCGCTGTTTTTTGAACGAAGGAGTATTTATGGAGAATCAGACAAATCAGAACGGACCGATCCGTTCCGGCGAGTATGATGCAGTTACGCCGCCGGAGTACACATCGTCCGGTTCCTCGAAGGAAGGATTGGCGATTGCATCACTCATCACGGGTCTGATGAGTATTTTCAGCTTTTGCTGCTGTGGTTTTACAATTCTTCTTGCACCGTTTGCAGTGATTTTCGGTGCGATTGTTCTGATCCGGAAGAAGAACGGAAAAGTCAAGGCCATTACCGGCCTGATTCTCGGTTCGCTGAGCCTGATTACATTCGGGTCACTGCTGTTCTCCATGCGTGATATTCTGCCGTATTCCGATATCATCACAGCAGACTTTGTGCAGCTGATATCGGAGCAGGATGAGGTCTTTCCGAAGTACGAGGAGGACGGCACGCTCCCGGATTATCTGCAAAAGTATACCGATGCTCCGTATACGGAAATGATGGCGAAGTATGACGGCGACTTCTATGATGTCATGGATATGCTGCTTGAGTCCTACAAGGCCGGAACGCTTCCAAGGTACAATTTTGTGCTGCCTTCGTCAGAGGCGGTGTCCGAGGCTGCGGTATCTGCCGCAGAGCCCGAAGAGCCAGCAGAAACCGCCGCCGCCGCGTGAGCGGGATCGCGCCGGGATTTATCGCAAAAAGAAAATGGTGAATAGAAAAGGTACGTTTTTTCGCGTCCTTTGCTATTCACCATTTTTAGTTTTATCTTCGCATTTTTGCAGCGTGATGCCTTATTCTGCGGTGACAGCGCCGTAGCAGTGCGGACGGCGGTCACGGAAGAGACCCCAGTCGAGCTTGCCCTGTGCAATCGCATCAAGATCATAGGTATGCAGAATGACGGCCTCGGATTCGCGGTCAGCCTGTACGGCGATTGCGCCGGTCTCGGTCGTCAGGAAGGACGAGCCGTAAAATCGCAGCGCGGATTCCTGCATGCCGTTTTCGGGACAGGGGGTGACCGTTTCCAGTCCGACGCGGTTTGCAGCAATCACCGGCGTCATATTACAGGCCGCGTGCCCCTGCATACAGGTCTGCCAGTGCGGTTCGCTGTCCGTTTCGAGAATCGGCTCTGCACCGATTGCAGTCGGATAGAACAGCAGCTCCGCGCCGTTCAGCACCAGCGAGCGTGCGGTTTCCGGGAACCACTGATCCCAGCAGATGCCGACGCCGATCGTTGCATAGCGCGTTTTCCATGTCAGAAAACCGGTGTTGCCCGGTGTGAAATAGAACTTTTCCTGATAATAGTGGTCATCCGGGATGTGCGTTTTGCGGTAGACGCCGAGCAGCGAGCCGTCCGCGTCGATTATCGCAGCAGAGTTGAACAGGCGGTTCCCGTCGCGCTCATAGAAGCTGACCGGCAGCACGACCTGCAGCTCCTCTGCAAGCTCCATGCAGCGGCGGACAGCAGGATTCTCTTCCGTTTTCTGCGCAAATGCGTAATAATCATATCTGCGTTCCTGGCAGAAATATTGCCGCTCGAACAGCTCCGGCAGCAGAATGATCTGCGCCCCCTCGGCGGCAGCCTTCCGGATTGCGCGTTCTGCGCGGGCAAGGCTTTCGGCCGGATCCGGGCTGCACTGCATCTGGACAGCGGCAACGGTTACGGTTCTGCTCATAGGTGATCGCTCCTTTTCTGATAAAATGTAATGGTATAGCCCAGTTCCCCTTCGATTCCATAGCCGGTTTCAAAGATGAATTCGCGTTCCGGGAACAGCTGCTTCAGACGCTGTCCCCAGTAATGCCGCAGGCAGTCGGTAAAAGCCGTCAGCACAGCTTCGTCGTCCATCAGCGGCGAATCGGTATACCCGAAAAAACCGCCGACCGACCATGCATTGACCCAGCGCTCCATTGCGGAATGATCGCCGTGATACCGCTGCTCCGTCTCGCGGTAAGCAGCTTCGTCAAACGCGGGCGGCAGGATGGCAGTCAGGAACACGCAGTCCCCGAACAGCGTGAAATCCGGCGAGAAAAAATGTGCTGCTGCGATCATGCCGTCAACGGCACATTTTTCCGGCGCATAGGCAAATAAAGGCAGTGCGCCGCCAATGAATTGCTCACTGAATGCGGCGCGCTGTTCGGGCGAAATCAGCCCGTTCCATGTTTGATTGTTCATGATTTTTTTGTGGCCTTGATGATCTTCATGCGGGTGAATTCCTCGCGCTCCTTGTCCTCCAGTGCATCGGAAATGATGCGGATGATCTCGGAATAGCGGGGAATCAGCACATTTTTCAGCGCGTTTGCACGGCGCTGTGTCGCGGAAATCGCTGTTGCCAGACGGAATACGCCGTTATCGACCTCAGCGAGCATCAGCGTCATATTCCGCACCTTGGTAAAGGCTGCGTAGGCTTCATCGAGCTGCACATTCGTATCCAGAAAGCCGTAGGGGATCTGCTGGCCGATCGCTTCCTCATGGGAGATGATCGGGATTTCGACGCCCATGACGCTTCTGGTTTCCAGCTGAATGCTGTTGTCGATCGGCACGGCATTTGCAAACCGGCCGATGACTCCGAGCGTGATATTGGCTTCCTGCAGCTCCGTGTATGCAGTTTCGTAGGTTTTCTCAATGGAGCCGCGAAGCTCCTTTGCGCGGTCAACGAGCTGCATCAGCTCACGGATCAGCACATTGCGCTTGCGATCCATGAGGTCATATCCGAGCTTGGCCAGCGCCAGAGAGCGCTTTGCCGCCATCAGATTTCCTTTTGTCGGGAATACCTGATTAGCCATTCTGCTCCCTCACCTTCGCAATCAGCGCCTGTGCGGCCTCCGGATCGTAATGCTCGTTCAGGACGGTATCGTCCACACGGTCAAGTGCCGATTTCGGCAGCAGTGAAAGCAGCGTCCAGCCGAGATCGAGTGTTTCTTCCATCGAGCGGTTTTCGGAAAATCCCTGCGAAAGGAAGCATTTTTCAAAGTATTTGCCGAATTCGATGTAATTCTTATCGAGCGCGGAGAGCTCCTCCTCACCGATGACGGATGCAAGCGAACGTGCGTCCTGCACCTGTGCATAGGAAGCAAACAGCTGGTTTGCGACCGCGGCGTGATCGGCTCTGGTATAGCCCTCGCCGATGCCGTCCTTCATCAGACGGGACAGCGACGGCAGCACGGAGATCGGCGGGTAGACGCCGCCCTGCTCCAGACCTCTGTCCAGAACGATCTGTCCCTCCGTGATGTAGCCGGTCAGGTCCGGCACCGGGTGTGTGATATCGTCGTTCGGCATGGTCAGAATCGGGAGCTGCGTCACACTGCCCTCGATGCCTTCGATGATGCCTGCGCGCTCATAAAGCGAAGCAAGGTCGGAGTAGAGATAGCCGGGGAAGCCTTTTCTGCCGGGAATCTCACCCTTTGAGGACGAGAACTCACGGAGCGCTTCCGCATAGGCGGTCATATCCGTCATGACAACGAGGATGTGCATGTGCTTTTCATATGCAAGATACTCCGCGGCAGTCAGTGCGCAGCGCGGGGTGATAATACGCTCAACGATCGGGTCGTTTGCGAGGTTCAGGAACATGACGACGTTCTGCAGAACACCGCTTTCGGCAAAGCTGCGGCGGAAGTAATCTGCAACGTCGTTCTGGATGCCCATTGCGGCAAATACGACAGCAAATTCTGCGCCGGAATCCTTTGCAATCCGTGCCTGCTGAACAATCTGCACGGCGAGCTTGTTGTGGGAAAGACCCGTGCCGGAGAAGATCGGCAGCTTCTGACCGCGGATCAGCGTCATGAGGCAGTCGATTGACGAGATGCCTGTCTGGATGTAGTTGCGCGGATACTGCCGGGAGACCGGGTTCAGCGGTGCGCCGTTGATATCCCCGAATTTTTCCGGCATGACCTCGCCGAGTCCGTCGGCCGGGCGGCCTGCACCGGTGAACACTCTGCCGAGCAGATCGCCGGAGAGCGGCATTTCCATCGGACGGCCGGTGAACTGTGTGCGGGTATTCGTCAGCGAGAGGCCGTGTGTGCCCTCAAAAACCTGCAGAATCGCCTTGTCGCCCTCAAGCATGGCGACGCGGCCGGTGCGCTCGGTGCCGTCATCGAGCACGATGCGCGCCATTTCGTCGAACTGTGCGCCCTCGACATGGTCAAGTACGACCAGCGAACCGCTGATGCTGTGAAGCCCGAAATATTGCAGACTCATGGGTTACAGCACCTCCTTTTTCTGTGTGCGCAGCGCGTCGAGCATTCCGTCGATCTGCTGCGTGAGCGTATCAAAGCGCTCCAGCTGCCGGTTCGGGATATCGTATTTGACCTTGATGACCAGCTCCATGACGCCGCTTTCGCGGATTGCGTTCAGGTCAACATGCTCTGCGAGCAGCTCCTTTGTGCGCTGGTAGACATGCAGGATGAGCTCCATCATGCGGAACTGCTTGTCAAGCGGGACATAGGTGTCCTCTGCGTGATAAGCATTCTGCTGCAGAAAGCCGACGCGGATCAGGCGGGCGATCTCAATGATGAGCTTCTGGTCGTCCGGAAGCACATCGGAGCCGATCAGACGCACGATGTCCATCAGCGACTGCTCCTCTTTCAGCAGCGCACTGATCTGCGTGCGGTACTCATTGAACTTGGGATCGACCTTTGTTTCATAATAATTTGCAAGGTCATCGAGATACTCGCTGTAGCTCATGTTCCAGTTGATTGCCGGATAGTGGCGGGCGTAAGCGAGTGCCTTGTCCAGTCCCCAGAAGCAGCGGACAAAGCGGCGGGTATTCTGCGTGACAGGCTCAGAGAAGTCGGAGCCCTGCGGCGAAACTGCGCCGATGACCGTGACGCTGCCCTCTCTGCCGTTGAGTGTTTCGTAGGCGCCTGTGCGCTCATAAAACTCGGAGAGTCGGGAGGGCAGATAGGCCGGATAGCCTTCTTCTGCGGGCATTTCTTCCAGACGGCCGGAGATCTCACGCAGCGCTTCCGCCCAGCGGGAGGTCGAGTCGGCCATGATCGCAATATGATAGCCCATATCGCGGTAGTATTCAGCAAGGGTGATGCCGGTGTAAATGGACGCTTCACGCGCAGCAACCGGCATATTGGAAGTGTTGGCGATCAGCACGGTGCGCTCCATCAGGGATTTGCCCGTGCGGGGATCCTTCAAAGCGGTGAATTCTTCAAGCACCTGCGTCATTTCGTTGCCGCGCTCGCCGCAGCCGATATAAACGATGATATCGGCATCGCACCACTTTGCGATCTGGTGCTGCGTCATGGTCTTGCCGGTACCAAAGCCGCCCGGAATGGCTGCTGTGCCGCCTCTTGCGATCGGGAACAGCGTATCCAGCACACGCTGGCCGGTAATCATCGGGCGGGACGGCGCAAGGCGCTTTGCCGCGGGTCTTGCGCGGCGGATCGGCCACTTCTGGCAGAGCGTCAGCGAATGAACTCTGCCGGCGGCATCCTCAAGGCGGATGATCTCCTCATTGATCTTATGCTTGCCGTCCTTGGCCGCAAAGATGACCTTGCCGGAAAGATTCGGCGGCACCATGCAAAGGTGCAGGATCGCAGATGTCTCCGGGCAGGAGGCATAGGCCTCTCCGGGCTGCATCATCGTGCCGACCTTGACCTTCACGGTCACGTCGTATTCCTTTTCGGTATCGAGAATCGGCACATCGAGACCGTCCCCGATGAACGCACCGGAAGCAGATTCCAGCGCACGGAGCGGCCGCTCGATGCCGTCGAAGATATTGGTCAGAATGCCGGGGCCGAGTGTGACGGACATCGGCGCACCGGTCGGCTCGACCGGCTCACCGGTCTGCAAACCGGAGGTGCTCTCGTAGACCTGGATGGTCGTTTCGGTATCGGTCAGGCCGATGACCTCGCCGATCAGGCGGCGGTTGCCGACATAGACCATTTCCATCATGGAGAACACATTTGTATTCCGGATTTTGACAACAGGGCCGTTGACGCTGTAAATAACAGGCTGCTGCATCATTCGTTCCCCCCGTCGATTTTATGATTGCGGTAAAAATTGCGCAGCTGCTCGGAATATGCTTCATCAAGCGTATGATTCCTGCAGCGGCGTCCGTCGGCTGAAAGGACGGAAAGTCCGCCGAGCAGAATGCTCTTGTCCGCACGGAAGCTGACCGTATCCGGCACAGCCTTTGCAAGCTGCTCCTGAAGCGGCATGTCTGCTTCACGCAGCAGAACGGTTGCGTGTTCATCCGGCTTGTTCTGTTCCAGCAGCCGGATCAGCCACGGCAGATAGTCAGCAGAAGCGGTGAAGGCGGAGAGCTTTTCGCGCAGCGCAGCAAACAGCTCCATCAGGAGCGACTGTCTGCGGCTGAGCAGCGCGGTTTTTCCGCGGTAGCCGACCTGCGACATGCGTTTCTGATATTTTGCAGTGATTTTGGATTTAGCCGCAGCAAGGGTATGCTCCGAATCAGCCTTGGCGCGTGCCTCGGCATCGCGCAGAATCTGCTCAGCTTCCAGCTGCGCCTCCTGCTCAGCCTCCGCGATTTCGGAATCCGTGCTGTGATTGACAGCCTCCATAAACTGCATGAGTTTCTGATTTGCGTCCATTTCTCAAACCAATCCTTATAACAAGTGTACGGAACAAAGACGTTTGTCCCTGTGCCGTACACAAAGCATTTCAAATGTGGATGCCGACGGTCTCTGCCAGATAGCGGGAGATCGCTGCGGTCATATCCGGCGTGCCGTGGCGGTCCGGAATGATGACAATCAGCGGCATTGTCACATGTGTTTTCAGTTCCAGCACCTCTGCTTCACAGAGGGCGGCGAGTTTTTCGGTTATGAGGACAACTGCGACATCCTCTGCGTGCATGGCCTGACTGATGGCCGGGAGCGCTTCCTCGCGGGTATGTGCGATGACGCCCTCCACACCTGCCAGCCGCATTCCCATCAGCGTATCGCTGTTGTCGCTGATTAAACGGCAGCGCATCAGAGCTTGGAGAGGATCATGATTGCAATCAGCGTACCGTAGATTGCAACACCTTCGCCCAGAGCAACGAAGATCAGCGCCTTTGCAAAGGACTTCGGTTCCTCGGCGAGGGCACCGATTGCAGCCGGAGCAGCATGGCCGACGGCGATGCCGCAGCCGATGGAGCCGACGCCGACAGCGAGTGCAGCAGCCAGATAGCCGAGACCTGCAGCGGAATTTGCAGCAGTAGCAGCAGCCTCAGTTGCTTCCGCAGCGGATACAAAGCCGCCGATCGGCAGTGCGATGGCACAGAGCATCACGGCGCCGAATGCGCAGAGGTTCGTAATCATGGCACGGCGCATGGATCTGCCGTCCTTCTTTTTGGTGATTGCCGCGTAGACCGGCAGTGCAAGCAGCGCTGTAATCAGCAGCGGCAGCAGAATCAGCTCCAGAACTTCAAAAACAGACATGGTAGTTACCTCCTGAAAATTATGCTTTTGCAGTCTGCTCAGACTGCTTCATTTCGGAAAAATCATCAAAGCTGACGGAAATCGGCGTAAAGGGCTTGCCGTCGCCGTCGTAGCAGCGGGAGAAGATCTCGTAGAATTCCAGACGCAGCACCTGAATGCCGACGATCAGGCCTTCCAGACACATGACGAACAGGTTGCCGATCACGACCGTGATCCACGATTTGTGATCGCCGCCGATCATATCTGCGAGCGTCATAACAACGCCCATCAGGCCGGCATGGGAGAAGACGAAGCCGCCCACACGGATAAACGAAATCGTATTCGAGGTGTAGCCGATCAGGAACTCAAAGCACTCAAAGAAGTTCGATGCGAAGAAGTCCGCAATGCCTTCGGATTCATAGCGCTTGTGCGCCATAAAGTGACCGAGCGGTTCGCGGAAGAACATCAGCAGGAGCGTCACGACGATGACGGCGACTGCCGCGCCCTTCGGGATCAGCTGCTTGCCGGTCACGATGCCGCCGATCAGCAGCAGTACGCTGATAAAGAACAGCAGGCCGGCAATGCCGTTGCTGCCGAATACGCTCTCTTCAAAGTTGCGGCGGCGGAACTTCACAATGATATTGATGAGCATTGAGATGATGATGATTGCCGCGCCGAGGCCGACCGCACCGAAGATGATGACGTTTGTGTTTTCCATCGCCTTGAGCGGCAGGAAGGGAATCCCGGTCTTTTCCCAGAACGGGTCGAGCGCTTCTTCAAAGCCGAACACCGAGCCGTACAGCGTGCCGAAGATTGCACTGGATACGCCGATGCGCGCCATGATGCCGCCGAGGGCGAATCCTTTTTTCTTTTCCAGGAACAGGCCGATCAGTGCGAGCACGATGCCCTGTCCCAGATCGCCGAACATGATGCCGAACAGCAGCGTATAGGTAATGGCCACGAAGGTTGTCGGGTTGTAGCCGCTGTAATTCGGCAGGCCGTACATTTCCACGAACATGGAGAACGGCTTGGAAAACCATCCGTTTTTCAGGCGGACCGGCGGCTGCACCTTGGAATCGGCCCACGGTGCCTCGTAGGTGACGCTCAGCTCCGGCACCTTATTGATGATCTGCTTGAAGCGCTCCTTTTCGGAGGCCGGAACATAGCCCATCAGGCTGAATTTGTCCTTCATCAGAATGCACTGGGAACGCAGCTTGTAAACTTCGCTTTCATATTTTGCGAAGCGGTACATTTTTGCGAGTTGTTCTTCCTCTGTACTGAGAATGCTGCTTTCTTCCTTTTCGAGCTCTGCAAGCCTTGCCTTCTGTTCGGTCAGCTTGATCTGCAGATTTGCAAGCGCTTCCTCCGGCGTACCGGACAGATCGGACGGCAGCTCATAGCGCTCAAAGAGCAGTCCCTTCATGATTGCATCCGCAGAAAGGATGCGGTCTTTCGTTGCAAAGTAGAAGCCCCACACATATTCATGCGCGGTGTGATAATCCTGGAAAATGAATCCGGAATCGCTGTAAAAATCGAGCTTCTGGACATTTTCCTCCGGCATTCTGCCGAAGCGGTAAAGAATGTGCTTGCATTTGGTCAGATCACCGAGGTCGAGCTCCGCACGCTGCAGATTTTTCAGATGGATCGCAGCACTTTCGTAATCTGTCACCTGTTTGCGTACCGATTCGGTCTCTTCACGGACGGCCTTCAGCTTGCCGGAGATTCGCTCGGTTTCAGAAAGAATCTGCTCCGGCGTGAATTCAGCGGGCAGCGGCTTGCCGTTCGGATCAATTTTGATCTGCCGCAGGTCGAGCTCCAGCAGTGCCTTCAGCGGTTCGGCATAGGGGTTTGTCCCGCTGTGAACGCTGCCGGAATCCTCTGTGCTGCCGAGCAGTTTTGCGGCATTTTCAATGTGAAACACCTTGCTCTGCAGACAGGCGGTAATGGCTTCGTTAAGCTGCGGGAGATCACCGGCTATGCTGACCAGCTCCAGCTTTTCAATGGACAAGATAACACCTCCCGGTCAGTTCAGCTCTCCGATGAGGAGAGACTGTATATACGATACGGGTTTTTCGTATCGGATACCTTCGATAATGGTAATGAGGTTCCGCACCTCGATATGATAGAGGACATGCACCGCATAGAGACTGACGGCGGCATGTGCGGAAAAATGCAGTGCAGTGCGCGCGCTTTTCCAGCGCAGTGTCTGGAACATGTATTCCAGCCGGACGGATTCCGGCGCACCGGCGGTATTGATTCCGTCCATCATTCTGCCGTAGCGTGTCCGGTGCAGCACCTCAATGAATGCGGCAAGATCGGGAGCTGCATAGAGCTGCTCGCAGTACCGTTTGGGGAGACAGCCGGGAATCGGCAGCATCATTTCCCGCAGGGTTTCCTCGTCTGCGGAAAAGATCCGCTTGAGCCGGTAGGCATTGATGAGATTGATGAGGTCAATCTGTTCGCCGATCAGCTCCTTGAGCGCCTTGAGGTCGTCGCCGCGGACGGTTTCCTCTGCTTCCCTGAGAATGCGCTCCAGACAGCAGGCGCGCAGACCGATTTCGCAGGCGGAATAATTTTTGATGAGATCGCCCTTTTTGCTGAACTTTTTCACGACAGCGGCATAGGGCGTGCTGGCCAGCGCTTCGATGATCTCATCGGTCGATTCCGCACGCGCGAGCTTTTCCTGCGAAAAGCTGAGGTACGGGCCGAGCCACGCGTCCATTGCGGAGATATATGCTTCCGGACCGCTGGGAATCAGCTGAATTTTCTTAATCAGCTCGCGGATCTCGTAGTCATAGATAAAGAAACGGAAGAACGGCGTATTGCGCAGGTTTTCGAGACTGCAGAAGTGCAGGCACTGCGTGAACAGATTGCGCTGCAGCAGCATTTCCAGATAGCCGCGGTGCGTATAGGCCGGTTCCAGTCCCTGCAGCAGCTCGCCGTAGGTCTTGGTTTCCTTCAGGAACGCAACGACCTCCGCGACCGAATGCATATTCATCAGATCGCGGTAATCGGCAGGCATCAGCCGCTGACCGTAGGCAGAGCGGATGGCCGCTGCAGTTGCGGGATAATTGTTCTGCATAGGCTTCAGGCCTCCGCCTCACGCAGGGTTTCCTCAAACAGGGTATTCAGCAGCGTGTCATGCTGGGTTTCAAACTGTTTGGTCATGGCTTCCGTCCGGCGGTCGAAGCCTGCGCGGAGCTCTGCGATTTTCTGTTCGCATTCACTGCGTGTCTGCTCTTCCAGCTCCGTGATTGTGTCGCGTGTCTGATGCTTCTGTGCCTGCGTCACGGCAGCTGCCTGCTTGCGCGCATCGCTGAGCATCCGGGTGCATTTCAGTCTGGAAGCATTCAGGCGGTCTTCTGTTTCGGCATCCAGCTCCAGGATTTTGCGGATAGTCTGATCCATTTCACCCGCTCCTTTCTGTTCTGTATCTGCACGGCTTTTGTGCAAAATCACGATGGAATTCCTGCGATATTTCGTTCTTTGCGAAGAAATGGACAGGTTTCGGTCTGCCGGATCCTGCCGGCAGGGCGAAAGATTCGGAAATCTGCACAAACGCGAAATTCAAAATACAGAGACATTATACTCCAATTTGTAGAAATTGTCAAGAGAAACTCTTCTTTTTTATGCTCCAAAAAAGTTCCCTGTCTGCGGGCTTTTTTTGGTATATAACCGGATATGGGATGCAGGCGGAATTTGCTTTATACAATGACCGGAACGGACGAGATTCAGGGCGGATACCGCGTGTTTGAATGGAAAAAAACTGCATGAAACAGAAACGAAGTCAGCTCCTGGTGAGCTGACTTCGTTTGCATCTGTCGGAATGAGCAGAAAGTAAAATGATGTTTTTAGCATTTTTAGTGTCTTATTGCGAAAAAGGAACAGCACGAATCACGCATCATGACACTTTGACAATAATACTTGACAATTTGTTAACTTCAAAGTATAATGTAATACATAAGGCTGTACGATTAGCCTTAAATTTAATTGAAAAGGGTGCAAACAACAATGAAACAAGTCATCAAAAAAATCACAGCAATCGCATTGGCATTTACTTTGATCGGCGCCGAAACAGCTATTACAAAGACGATTGCGCCGCAGGCAGACAATTCTATCACCGCACATGCAGCCACATGCAATAATTGTCATAGCGGAAGTCTTTATGTAATGACTTACGAAGTAACAGAACACGTTCAGAAGGCTTTTCCGAGTGAAAGCTTTCCTTTATTTTATACTTCAATAGCTTATACTTATAAAATTGAGGAATGCTATCACTGCAACACCGTAATATCAAAGAAGTTAATAAGGGTGAGTTGATATAGTTAATTTTGATTTATGTATGACACGGCAAACAGACCGGGCGCTGACCTTTCAAAGTCAGCGCCCGGTCTTGTGATTTTCAGTTGTGCCCGCGGGGGTTCCACGCTTATCCGCGGTTCTTGGTTGCCTCAACCATGGCAGCCATGATCTTCGGATACTCGATCTGGCAGCTGCTGCGGTTCAGCAGACCAAACTGCTCGCCGTTGCCGCTGAACAGGTTGTTGTCCCACCAGACACACGGAATGCCGTAGGAATCTGCGAGCGTCAGGTAGCACTTGGCCCATGCTGCACGCTGATCCTCGTTGTCACGGTTCATAGCACCGAACTCGTCGATGATGACCGGAATGCCCTTGCTGATGAAGCGGCTCTTCAGATTGTTGAACATCTCGATCAGCTCTGCCTTGTCGGTTGTCTCATTGAATGTGCTGACGCCCTGGCCGTCATTTCTGAGCGCGAAGTCATACGGTCTGTAGGCGTGGATTTCCGCGATGAGGTGATTGTCATCCGGCATTTTGAAGCCGTCGAGGTTCGCCGGATCCGGGCTTGCGGAGTAGGTCGGCATCATGACAAAGCGCTTTGCGTTGTTGCCGCCGGTCTTGCGGATCGAGCTGAGTGCTGCTGCATTCAGCTTGTTGACGCAGTTCATGGCATCCTGGCAGTCGCTGTTGCTCGGGTCGATCCACCACTCATTATTATGAGCGACCAGACGCGGTTCGTTGAGCGTCTCGAAGATCAGGTGGCTGTCGTAGCTCTCAAAGCGGTCAGCGACCTGCGACCAGACAGCTGTCACGAATTTTTCGGACTGCTCATAGTGCGCGGAATCCGGATAGAAATACGGGAAGTCCGGATAATGGTGGATTTTGGTCTCGTAATCGAAATCGGTGTTGTCGTGGTGGATGTTCAGGATGCAGTACATGTCATTTTCGATGACATAATTGACAACCTGCTGCACGCGGTTCATCCAGCTCTCACTGATCTGATAGGTGTTCTTGTCCATCTTGGCGCCCCAGGAGACCGGAATACGGACCGTGTTGAAGCCGGCAGCCTTGACTGCGTCGATCATTTTCTTGGTTGTGGTCGGGTTGCCCCAGCATTCCTCATAGGTCGCTGCATCCTGCATGGTCGGGGAATAATAGCCCTGCGCATCGAGCGTATTGCCGAGGTTCCAGCCGAGCTTGATGTGGTTGACGAACTCCATTGCAGTCTCGTTGTTGTCCTCGATCGCCGGGTTCAGCGAGCCGTCGATGATGCCGCGCTTGAGGAGCGTCAGGTCGATGGCGTTGAGCTGCTTGCTGCCGTCCAGATCGGCATTTGCAGCGGATTTGATTTCGGATTCTTTGGTCAGATAATTGACGAGCTCCGTGACGTCGTCCTGATCGACCTTTTTGCTCATGTTGACGTCGCCCTTGCGGGTGACCATGCCGATATCCGGGTCATTGCTTGTGCCGCCTTCAACGCAGACGCCGACAGCATTCAGCGTGAAATAGTCAAGCGATTCGCCCTCCTCGCCCCAGCACTGAATCTGGAAGGAGGACGGCATTGCGTAATCCTCGGAGACCGGGAAGGATACGACAGCCTGTGCGGCCGGTGTCTGCATCCAGAGTCCGTCGGAATACCAGTCGTACTCGCCGCAGCCCTTTGCGTAGTAGCCGAAGGCCGGCATGGTGGGCAGCTTTTTTTCGGTATCCGCGGACATGTCGATCCAGACCTCTTTGACGACCGCGCCGGCAGGGACGCCGAGCTCAGAGGTCTTGAATTCGACCGGCTTGCCGCGCTCAACCTTGATCGCATCGGTCGTCATGTAATAATCACAGGCGTCGATTTCCTTGCCTGCGTTTTTGGCAGCTGTGCCCTGCAGCGCGCTGATCTGTGTCAGCAGCATGACAGCAGCCGTCAGGGTTCCGCCGAGACGGAACGGTTTACGGTTCTTCATAATGAATTTACCCCCTCGTTGTATTGAAAAGTGTGGAATTGCGGACAATCCTCCATTATCGTCCGACTGTATTATAGCATACATTTTTCGTGCCGTAAATGCGATAACGCGCATTCATTATGTCTGAAAGTCGTCATTTTCCGAACTTAATCGGATGATGTTTCTTTTATTCATAATCAGTTCATATTTCGTTCACGAAAAATGATGTATTCACAAGGTTTTTGTCTGCTATAATAAATAGATAACACTTTACGGAAAAGGGGGAAGTGCGATGCAGGAGTATCATCGTATTGATACGGTTGAGGATTTTATATATAATTCGGAAAATGAGCAGTATAACCGGGATTATCTGCACTGGCGGCGGCATACAAAAAAGCCGTGGATGTTCACCTTTGAGGACAACAGCAAGGAATACAGCTATACGGAGGGTGCATCTGAGGTCAAGCGGAATGCGGCGCTTGCGGAGCGTCAGGCGCTGATGCAGTGCAGCTTTGTGCTCGGTGCGGCGCTGCTGATCTTTCTGGTCGCCGAGGTCGTCGGCGGTACGGTTCTGATTGCGCTGATGCGGCTGTTCCATGTGGATATCAGCATGAACTTCAGATCCTTTTCCATGAGCGGGAGTCAGTGGGCGGTTACAGGCGTGCGCTGCTTTGTGATTCTGCTGAAATTCTGCGTCCCGACGATTGTGCTGACGCGCCTCTGCAAGCTGCCGCAGCAGGTCGTTGCACCGGCTGCAATCGGTGCGCTGCCGGAGCTGATTGCGGCAATCGGTGCAGGTATGCTGATTGCGGGCATTTATTCGGTCGCGGGCATCCGTTCCGGTGTGGAGCTCTCGCAGCGCCTGTTCGCGTACAAGGATACTGCGGCGATTATCGCATACGGCATTTTTGATGTCATCGCCACGTCCATTCTGGCGGAGATATTCCTGCGCGGAACGATTCTGCCGCTGCTCCGGCAGTTCGGCGACCCGTTTGCGGTGCTGGTGACGGCAATCATCGGCTTTCTGGCGCCGAATGCCTTTCCGGAGCGCTGCAGCGAGCTGCTGATCGGTCTGGCTGCAAGCTATCTGATGATCCGCTGCGGTTCCATTTTCAAAACAACGCTGCTGCGCATTACATATTCCTCGCTTGTATATGCGCGGCTGGTTCTGGTGTACGGCGCGGAGAGCATCTCGCTCTGGCGCTATGTGCTGATTCTGCTCGGCATGGGCGCAGCGGCCGTCGGCCTGTTTTTGTATATCCGCCGCGCGGAGCTGAAGCTGGATAACCGGCAGAGCTTTTTGCCGGTTCCGCGGAAGCTCTATTATCTGACGCAGTCGGTGCCGCTGCTGCCGTGGCTGGCGGTCTCGCTGCTGCTGCTGCTGCTGTGAGCGGATGCCATATTTCTTTACGGAGCGTGATGCTGTGTTTTTAGATGATTTTGCGTATATGCGGGAAGCAATCGCACTTGCGGAGGAGGCCGCAGCAGCCGGGGAGATTCCGGTCGGCGCTGTGGTTGTGGACCGGGAAACCGGCGAGATCCTCGGCCGGGGCAGAAACCGCCGGGAGCAGGATGCCTCCCCGACGGCACATGCTGAGATCCTTGCGATTGAGGAAGCCGCAAGGCGGCGCGGCTCGTGGCGGCTTTCGGGCTGCAATCTCTATGTGACGCTGGAGCCATGCCCGATGTGCAGCGGCGCGATTATCAATTCGCGCATTGACCGCGTGATTTTCGGCGCCTACGACGAGAAGGCAGGGGCGGTTGTTTCCGTGCAGCAGATGTTCCGGCTGCCGTATAACCATCATCCGCGTGTGACGGAGGGACTGCTGGAAGAGCCCTGCGCGGCGGTTTTACGGTCGTTTTTTGAACAAATTCGGGAAAAAGCGTAAGAAATGCCGTGGGTTTTGACCTTGTTTTGTGCAAAATAACTATTGCAGAAAGTAAAAAGGCCCGATGCATAATCCAAAACGTAAAATTTTATGAAGCCGCTTGCATTTATACATTTGATGTGATATAATAATAGTGAATCAATGTGCCCGGAGTCTAAGCAGGCACGCCGGCGGGGCGTGCATTTATCCCATTACAGAAAGGACTGAACATTATGGCAACCATTCTTGTTACGGGCGGCTGCGGCCGTCTCGGAGATCACATCTGCTCAGGCCTGTTGAAAAAAGGCAATACCGTGATTGCTGCGGATACAAAGCAAAGCGAGTATAATATCGAAAAAGAGAACTTTTATTACCGGGAAGCCGGTGCGCACGATCAGAGTAAATTTGAAGAAATATACAATGAGTTCCAGATTGAATTTGTCGTGCATCTTGCCTGTACGGTTGACAATGATTTCGGTCCGATCGTAGAGAAGGCACAGACTGAGGAAAGTGCTGCCTACGATAAGTTTATCTACAAATCGGCAGTTGCCCATGATGTCAAAAAGTTCATTCTGCTCAGCACGACGCAGGTCTATAAGCAGCCCGACAGCCGGGAGCCCGTCCGTGAGGACGAACCGGTCAAGCCGGTCTCCAATTACGGCAAAATGAAGGCAAATGCAGAGGCAGCCTTTGCAACCGATGTCCGCGGCACCAAGACTATGGTCTGCTGCGTCATCCGTGTGCCGATGGTCTATTCGCTGAACTTTACCGATAACTTGATGTCCAGAATTACCGACCCGAAGGATAAGACGATCTTTGTGTTCCGCACCGGTGAGTACGGCTACCATATGTGCTGCATCCACAACATCTCCGATTTCATCATCGGATTTCTGCGGCAGGCAGACAGCCTGAGCTATACCGGCGTCTATAATGTGGCGGATTCCTCGCTCGTGATGGCCTCTGAGATCGTCACATTCATGAAGGAAAACCACCGTCTCGGCCCGGTTCTGCAGAAGAGCAGTGTCGGCAGCGGCCTCAAGGCCAAGCTGTTCGGTGACCCGGAGCAGAAAACCAATTACCGCTTCCTCGATGTCAATGCGATTGACAAGAACTATATGTATGATACCACAAAGGCTTCCCGTATCTGCCCGTTCCGCTGGAATATCAAGAATACGAAGTAAGCCGCAAAGTCAAATACAAGCGACGGTCTTGTACTGCCGCTTGTTTTGTTCCATATTTCATTTTTCAAAGGAAAGGAAACTGAAGCCATGATTCAGCCGATTCTCGACCGCGATTTCGTCCCTGCGGTGTATTTCAACCGCGACTTTCTTGCCAAAGCAACCAGACCGTTTTCGATCGCCGTGGAGCGTGAGGACGGCCTTGTCTACCGCCGTGATACAAAGCTCGGTGATGACGAGGCGGAAAACTGCCGCTATGCAGAGCGCCTGATTAAAACGATCCTCTGGTGCGCCGGCGGATGGAAGGTTATGCTGGCAGGCGATCATGCGGTGTTTGAATATATCCGCGACGCCTATACAAAGGAAGGACTCCGCGCATTTGATGTCGATTTCTGGAGCACGACCTATGAGCGTCCGTTTGAGGTTGAGGAGCGCGATTTTGCGGATATGCCGGAGAACAAGGCGCGTCCGCTGGCAATCGGCCGGAACCTCGGCGGCTGCCGCGTCGGATTTGATGCGGGCGGCTCGGATATGAAGGTTGCAGCGGTCGTCAACGGAGAGACCGTCTGGGCAGAGGAGATCGTCTGGCTGCCGAAGCTGGCAGAGGATATTTCCTACCATCATGAGCATATCAAGGCAGCGATTCTCAAGGCTGCGGAGCATATGCCGGGCTTTGACGCAGTCGGCGTCAGCACGGCAGGCGTTCTGGTTGCGAACCGTGCAATGGTCTCGCACCTGTTCCTGAAGGTTCCGAAGGATACGCAGGGCGAAGCGTGCAAGAATGTCTATGTTGATGTGCTGGAGGAGCTCGGCGTGCCCTATGCCGTTGCCAATGACGGCGACGTGGCGGCGTTGGCGGCTTCCATGGCGATGGATGTCAACGGCGTGCTCGGTATTGCGATGGGTACCTCTGAGGCCGGCGGCTACATTGACCCGGACGGCCATGTGACCGGCTGGCACAATGAGCTTGCATTCGTTCCGGTGGACTACAACCCGGATTCGCCGGTCGATGAGTGGTCGGGCGATTACGGCTGCGGCGTCAAGTATTTCTCGCAGGATGCAGTTATCCGTCTTGCACCGAAGGCCGGCATCGAGCTGGACGAGAGCCTGACGCTTGCGGAAAAGCTCAAGGCTGTGCAGAAGGTGCTCGAAGAGGGTCACGAGGGCGCAAAGGATATTTTCCGCACGATCGGTACCTATTTCGGCTATGCAATCGCAAATTACGCCGATTTCTACGATATCCGCTATCTGCAGATTTCCGGCCGTGTGACCTCCGGTCTCGGCGGCGATCTGATTATCGAAAAGGCAAAGGAAGTGCTGGAGCAGGAATTCCCGGCACTCTATAAAAAGATTGAATTCATCCTGCCGGATGAAATGGACAGAAGAGTCGGTCAGGCAGTCGCGGCTGCATCCCTTCCGGCTGCAAAATAAACATCATCGAAGCTGCATAATTTCATCGCAATTATTCCTACAGGATTCCCGGCAAAATAACTGCGAATGCAGGTGATGCAATGAAAAAAAAGACAAAGAACACAGCGTATATCATACTGAGCATCCTTGGGGTGCTGATTGCTGCGTTCCTGATACTCAGTTTTACTTACGGGCGGCACGGCCATACGGCGGGCGCCGAGATTACCGTGCGGGGGACTGAACTTTATTCCGAATCGCAGATGCGTGACGCTGCAGAGCTGATCCGGGAGACATTTGAAGCGGAGTACGGCGGCTGCAAGCTCCGGCGGCTGTACAGCGCACAGGAAAATCCCGCTGCATGGATGCAGACGGACGGCCTGGACGAGACAGAGTATGTCGTTTTTATCCTGGATTTCTATGGCTATCCGCTGCTGACGACGACAGCCAATCGCCGCGGAGACCACGCCTTCTGGCGCATGATTCTTCATGCGGAGGAGGACGGTACATGGACGATCTTCAAGGTACGGTACGGCTGATAGGAAAGGAGAACATTATGATCCTGAAAAACCTGCTCTTTGAGGGCAAACTGACAGATATCACGGTGGAGGACGGCAAAATCGCGGCGATCGCTCCGGCATCGGGCAGCGGCGCCGGCGAGGACTGCACCGGTCTTTCCGTGATTCCGGGACTGGTCGATATGCACGCACACGGCTGCGTCGGCAAGGACACCATGGACGGCGAATTCGAGGAGATGTGCGAGTTCCTTGCAAAGAACGGCACGACCTCATGGCTGCCGACCACGATGACGCAGAGCTATGAAGCCATCAAGCGCGTCACCGAGGGCAACCGCAATGTCAAAGGTACGCATATTCTGGGATTCCATATGGAAGGCCCGTACATCAATGCCAAGAAGAAGGGCGCGCAGAACGGCAAGTTCATCCGGAATCCCGATCTTGCAGAATTCAAATCGCTGGACGGAATGCGTGTCGTGACAATCGCACCGGAGCTGGAAGGCTCTATGGAATTCATCCGGGAATGCGGCGCGCTGGTCTGCATCGGCCATACGGATGCGGATTATGACACCTGCATCAAGGCGATCGAGGCGGGTGCAAACTGCCTGACGCATACCTTCAATGCCATGCCCGGCATTCATCACAGAGAGCCCGGCCCGATTCCGGCCGCCCTTGAGAAAAATATCTACGTGCAGGCCATTACGGACGGACTGCATCTGCACCCGGCCGTCGTCATGATGCTGTATAAAATGTTCGGCCCGGAGCGCATGGTCATCATCAGCGATTCGATGCGCGCAACCGGTCTCGGCGACGGCATTTACGAATTCGGCGGACAGGATATCGAGGTCAAAAACGGCGTCGCACGCACAATGGACGGTGCGATTGCAGGCTCGACCTCTACGCTGTGGCGCTGCGTCCAGCAGGCGACCCGCTTCGGCGTGCCGTTTGAGGATGCTGTCCGCATGGCGACCAGAACGCCCGCTGACATGATCGGTGCACCGGAAAAGGGACGCATCGAGGTCGGCGCGGACGCTGATCTCATTCTGCTTGACAAGAACCGCGAGATCGCAAAGGTCATGATCTCAGGCGCGTTCTTTGCATAATATCAGGTATCTGACAAAGTATGAAATGCGGATGCTGTTCCGGAAATCCCTTTGGCAGGGGATTGGGGACAGCGTCCCCATTATGATGCATCGCAGATACCGCTATCAATGAAAAGAGGTAATTTTTTATGCAGACAGTTCTGGTACTGTTTGGCGGCGTATCGCCGGAGCACGCAGTTTCGCTGGTTTCGGCAGAGGCCGTGCTGCGCAATCTGAACAAGGAAAACCGCAGGGTTCTGCCGGTCGGCATCACGCTTTCGGGCAAATGGATGCTGTTCGGCGGCGACGATTATGCCGATATTGCTGCGGACAAATGGGAAGACAATCCCGCAAACCGCACGGCGTTTCTTTCGCCGGAGCGCGGTGCGGGGCTTTGTATTTTCGGAGAAAACGGCGTCGAGACGGTTCCGGTTGATGTGATCTTCCCGGTTCTGCACGGCGAAAACGGCGAGGACGGCTCGATTCAGGGTCTGTTCCAGCTGTCCGGCATCCCGTATGCGGGCTGTCATGTCTGTGCGGCCGCTGCGTCGATGGACAAATCCGTGACAAAGCTGATTGCGGCAACAACGGGCGTCCGGCAGGCAGAATGGCTGACGCTCTGCCGTGCGGATTTCCGCCGCGATGCAGACGCCATGTGCATAAAGATTACTGAAAAGTTCGCATTTCCTGTGTTTATCAAGCCGTGCAGCACAGGCTCGTCGGTCGGCGTTTCCAAGGTCAAGACTGCGGCGGAGCTGCTTCCGGCGCTGGAAAACGCATTCAAATATGACAGCAAGATTCTTGCTGAGGAATTCATCAACGGCCGCGAGATTGAAGTCGCGGTGCTCGGCAATGAGGAGCCGAAGGCCGCAACTGCCGGCGAAATCGACGCAGGTGCGGAGTTTTACGATTATGAGACCAAGTATGTGACCTCGACCTCGCAGGCATACATTCCTGCCCGCATCAGCAGCGAGCTGAATGCGCAGGTGCGCGAGTGGGCGGTCAAGGTCTACAGCGCGCTCGGCTGCGCAGGCCTTTCCCGCGTGGACTTCTTTGTCACGCGCGACACGAATGAAATCGTGTTCAACGAGATCAACACTTTGCCCGGTTTTACGCCGATTTCGATGTATCCGAAGATGTGGGCGGCAGAGGGCGTGCCGTTCGCAGAGCTGCTTGACCGCGTGATCGCGCTGGCGCTGGAGGGCTGACCGATGGCGTTGCTCAGCGAAAAACCGGATGTCCGGATGCAGGCGGCGGAGATTGCGGAGCTGCTCGGGACAGAATTGCAGAATTGCGCAGATGCGTCGTTTTCGGTTGCAGGGTTCAGCACGGATACGCGCACAATCGCGCCGGGGAATTGCTTTATCGCGCTGAAGGGCGAGAACTTCAACGGCAATGCCTATGCGAAACAGGCGGCGGAAAAAGACGCTGTTTTGTGCGTATTATCTGAGAAACCGCAGGAGGATCCGGGCGTGCCGTATCTGCTTGTGCCGGATACGGTCACAGCATACGGCCAGATTGCGCACCGTTATCTGCTGAAATGCAAGCAGAACGGTCTGCGTGTGATCGGCGTGACCGGCAGCAGCGGCAAGACGACGGTCAAGGACATGACCGCGCATGTGCTCGCTGCGAAATACCGCACATTTGCGACATCCGGCAACCATAACAACCATATCGGCGTGCCGTATACGATTCTGCATATGCCGGAGGATACCGAGGCGGCGGTGATCGAAATGGGCATGAACCACGCCGGTGAGATCCATTATTTGTCTGATATTGCGGAGCCTGATTTCGCAATCATCACGAATATCGGCACCGCGCACATCGGCAACCTCGGCTCGCAGGAAAACATCATGAAGGCGAAGCTGGAGATTCTGGACGGCATGAAGGACGGCGGCCGGAACGGCGTACTGATCGTTTCCGCGGACGACCGGATGCTCTATGCAGCGCGGGAGACGATTTCTGCACGGACGGCGATGCGGTTCAGCACGGTCTGCGGCGGCGATGCGCAGCTGTCTGCGGAGAACATTGATGAAAGCGCCGATTTTACGCGCTTTACAATTCGCAGTGCGGACGGTGCGGAAGCAGAGGCAGTGCTCCTGATGACTGGCATCCATAATGTCACGGACGCTTTGCTTGCCGTGCAGGCCGGTCTGCAAATCGGCATGACGTTGCAGGAATGCGCAGAAGCACTCAGCAGCTTTGTGCCCGGCGCGATGCGCTCGGAGCGCGTGAAGATCGGAAATGTCACGATTATACGCGATTATTACAATGCGAATCCTGAGGCGATGGCAGCGGCGCTGCAGTCGCTCGGCACGATTGCGGGCGACGCGCAGAAATGGGCGGTGCTCGGCAATATGAATGAACTCGGCGAATATGCCGCAGCACGGCACAGTGCGCTCGGCACGCTCTGCCGGGAATATGCCGACAGGGCATTTTTCTGCGGCGAAAATTATAAGGATTTTGCGGAAGGCTTCGGCAGCGGCGAGACCGCATTTGCGGAGCAGGATGCGTTGATCGAAGCACTGCGCGGCGTACTGGACGGCTATGCCGGCGAGCCGGTCTGTGTGCTCATCAAGGGCTCCCGCGGGATGCACATGGAGCGCGTCAATGATATGCTGGAGGAACGGTTCAAAGCCGGTCTGTAACAATCGCAGAGGATGGTAACATGGAAATGGATTTCGTCTGTGCCGCGCTGGAGGCGGTGCTGTTTACAGCCGGAGAGCCGACCGAGACAGACCGTCTTGCAGAGGCGCTCGGCCTGAGCCGCGAGGAAATCGAATCGGCGGCGCATACACTGGAAACCGCGCTGGAGGCATCCGGCAGCGGTTTGCAGGTGCTGCACCTCGGCGACAGCTTTCAGCTGACGACCCGTGCGGCATATGCAGAGCAGATTCGTGCGGCGCTGGAGGTCAAGCGGAACACGCCGCTTTCCAATGCGGCCATGGAAGCGCTGACGATCATTGCGTACAACCAGCCGGTGACGAAGGGCTTTGTGGAGCGCGTCCGCGGTGTGGACAGCGGCTCGGTCGTGAATACGCTGGTTGACCGCGGCCTGCTGGAGGAAGCAGGGCGGATTGAGGTGCCGGGGCGTCCGGTGACCTACCGCACGACGGCGCATTTTCTGCGGACATTCGGGCTGGAATCGCTGGCCGATCTGCCGCCGCTCCCGGTGAGCGGGGATACGGATTTGTTTGAGGTGCAGCCGGAGGAGGAAGATATGCTGCCGGAAGTGCAGGATTCCGAAACGGAGCAGGAGCAGGACAATCATGAAACCGTTGAGTATTCAGAATAAACAGAACAAACACCGTACAAAGCTGATTCAGCCTTGAACGGTGTTTGCTTTTACTGTTCAGATTCGGTATCCGTGATGTTCTCCTGCATTTCTGAGAGATCCGGGAACTGCACAGGCATTGCTTCTTCGTCAAACGCGATCTGATTAACAACGATGAAATCAGCAAAACTGCCGTCGCTGTGGTAACCGAGATACTTCATAATCACGCCGGTCTGCGTGTCAACAAAGAAATTGAACAAATCAATATCAGGTACGCCGCCGCTGACGGATTCACAGTGCTCTCTGTTCAGACGCCCCTTGATGGATACGCATTCCCGTCCGGCGAGCGTTACGATTCCGCTAATATCCCAGCTGTCAAAATCGTAAAGGTAGATGAGCGCCCGTGTGTATCCTTCCAGAGCCTCTGCTGCAATATTTCCGCAGTTTGAAAGCGGCAGCCGGTTTTCCCAAACCACTTCTCCTTCGGAGCCAATCCGGCACTGTTCTGCTTTTGTGAGCGGTTTATAGTCCCGGCGATGCACAGCATTGTGATCCCCACTCGGATAAACAGTATCCCCGGAAAGCTCGTGCTGATATGTGCCGTCAGAGAAGTGCACATCTCTGTACGGCAGACGCCATACGTAGTCTGGGTCAAGGGCATAGCTCGCCTCGCCGGTACTGTCCTCGGCGGACGGCGCATCACGGAGATAATCTGCATCATCCGTTAAATTCAGCAGCATCTCAATATTCGGACTCAGATAGCGTTCTGACTCCGCATACGCACAGCCTGAATTGAGGTTTGTCTGGAAAACGCACTTGATCTGCTCGCAGCTGAACGGCTCAGTCATGCCGTCGTATCCGCAGCGGACAATGCCGGAGGCCTGCTCATAGTATTCCGCGGAGTTGCAGATCATATCATAGATGCTATCCTTGCTTGTCGGATCACAGCCGCTGCGCTTGTTCCAAAGGACGTTTTCCCAGATATCAGCCTCATTCATGGTCTGCGGATCGCACCAGACAAGCTGCTTATTGAGCGAATCCGGATCCGTGGGACTGACCGCCGCACGGAGCGCCGCATCGGCTTCTGCGGAGATTTCCCAGCAGGAAGAGGCTGCGGTGTCGTTCCGGTAGAGTTCGACCGTCTGATCCGGATACTGCTTCAGACTGAACGCTCTGCCGTGATTGTAAACATAGACTGTATTGATTTCGCCGTCCGGATGCGGCGTGTTAATGTCGGTTTCAATCCATTCTGCTTTTGTGAGTGCCTGTGCAAGCACGGCGCTCTGCGCGGATGTCAGCTTCATCGCATACGGCGCATAGGCGGGGGCAACGGTCAGAACAATATCAAAGCTGTCTGATGCAAAGGGCGCAGCCAGAGTTGTGCGTTCCGCAGCGGATTCTGCCGGACTGCGTTCCGTGACGGGCGCACTGTCCTGCACAGCGGAATGCATCGAACCGGTTTTCTTCGGCAGCAGAATCAGAACGGCTGCGAGCGCACAGCAGGCCGCAGCGCCGCCGAGCACCAGACCCGGCATCCGGCTGCGGTGCGGATGCTGCCGCGCATACTCAGCTGCGCGGGCATTTGCCTTCTGCTGAAATCGCGGGTTGATATCGCGCATCATGTTTGTGAGATCGCGGTCTGTCATAACAAGCCCTCCTTTTTGAGGTACGCTTCCAGCTTCCGGCGTGTGCGCATGAGCGATTTTCGGACATGCGGACCGGAAAGCCCGAATTTCCTTGCAATATCCCGCGGAGCGGTCTCATTGTGCCAGCGCTCCGTGAAGATGGTCTGTGCATCGTCGGAAAGGGTATCGAGGAAGCGCTCGACGGCCTCTGTCAGCAGCCGCTGCTGAATGATATCCTCGACGCCTTCGGACGCGGGGACAGCTTCGCTGATTCCGTCAAGGGGAACCGGACTGCGTCCGCCGCCTCTTTTCTGCGCAGACGCTTTGCTTTGCATGTCGATTGCAGTGCGCTGCGTGATTGTGGCGAGGAAGGCTTCGAGGTTTTCGGGTGCAGCGGGCGGAATTGCGCGCCACAGCTTCATCATGACATCGTTGACGCATTCCTCGGCATCCTCCTGCGTATTGAGATATTTGCGCGCATTCCGCAGGCAGGCCGCGCCGTATTTGCGGAATGTTTCGTGAACGGCCTGTTCATCGCGCTGCTGAAACAGTGCAATGATCTGCTGATCTGTCATGCTGACACCGCCTTTCCGGAGGAGACGGATCCTTTGCCCCTCTGTAAATATCAGTCGGGAACCGTGCAGAACTGTACCCTGCCTGCAGTGAATATTGTCTGCTGTTTCTGTTCCGTCACAACCGCGTCCTGCGTCCGCCGAAAGAGCAGGCCAAGAAAAAAAGAGCGCATTCCGGTTCCGATGAAATCCGGAATGCGCTCTGAACGTGAGCATTCAGATGTTTGAATCCGCCGGATTCGGCTCGCGGATTCTTGCGCAGACAGTCGCAATATAAATCCATTCCGCGCCCGCATCCCGCAGCAGATCGGTGCATCTGCGGAGCGTGCTGCCCGTCGTGAGCACATCATCAACCAGAAGAATCCGCTTGCCCTCCAGATTTCCGCCGCAGAACCGGAACCGCTGCGCATAAACCGAACGTGCCTCGGCAGGCAGCTCATGCTGTCTGAGCGAGGTCTGCTGTTCCGTCAGCAGATCGCCCCGCGCCGGAATATCCAGCGCTTTCGCAATCGCTCTGCCGAGATTTTCCGCATGTGCGTAGCCCTGCGTGCGGCGGCGGCGTCTGGCAACCGGTACCCATGTCACAAATGAAATGGATTCCGGCGCGCATTCCGTCCGTATGAGCAGTGCAAGCTGCTCTGCAGCAAAATTTGCAAATCCGCGGTCGCCCTCCTTCATGGCAATGATGCCGTTGCGGGCAACATCTTTATAGGAGAACAGCACAGTGCCGCCGTCCCACGGCTGCGCGGACTGATCGGCCGCCCAGTCGGCATAGCGGATGCGCAGGGCAAGCAGTGCATCGAGGCACTCTTTGCAGATCTGCTGGTCGTAGGGGATTTTGGCGTAGCAGCAGTCACAGCGGTTCGGATAAGGCAGATCAAGCAGGCGCATTTTGAGATTCGGATAGAGCATCGGTAATCCCTCACTTTCGGCAGCGGCCGGCAACGACCGCATTACATGATGGTTTCTTCTCTTGAGACCATATTCCGCAGCATGGCGGAAAGGCAGGAGCAGCGTTCGGTTTTCTGCTGATTTGCGACCATTTCGCTGACCTTCCGCGGCGAACCGACAAGAATGAGCAGCTTTCTGGCGCGGGTGACGGCAGTATAGAGCAGGCTTCTGTAGCTGAGCCGGTCACGCCCTTCGGGCAGCACCAGAATGACAGCCTCAAACTCACTGCCCTGACTTTTGTGTACGGTTACGGCGTAGGAAAGCTCAAGCTGATCGAGCTGATCGGGCTTATATGTAACGATGCGGCCGTCAAAATCGACCTTGACGGTCTTGCTTGCGCGGTCGATGAAAGCAACGGTGCCGGTATCGCCGTTGAAGATGCCGGTGCCGCGTTCGCCCTCGCGCGTCCATTCCATTTCATACTGATTCTGTATCTGCATGACCTTGTCGCCTTCGCGGAAGGTATAAAGCAGGTTTTTGGCAACGGGCTTGCCGTATGCCGGCGGATTGATATGCTCCTGCAGCATCTGATTGAGCATGACCGTTCCGAGAATGCCCTTGCGGGTCGGGGAAATCACCTGAATATCGTTCTGCGGGATAAAGCCGTAGGCCTGCGGCAGTCTGGTGCAGTAGAGATCGCGGACAAAGTCGGATGCTTCCGCGGCATCGCGGCGGTCAAAGAAGAAGAAGTCGCTGTTTTTCTCCCGCAGATCGGGCATTTCACCGTTGACAATCTGATGCGCACTGCGGACGATGCAGCTTTCCTGTGCCTGCCGGAAAATCTCGGTCAGCCGGACGACGGGCAGCCTGCCGCTTGCGGTCAGCGTATGAAGCAGATGCCCCGCACCGACAGAAGGCAGCTGATCCTCGTCCCCGACCAGGATGACGCGGCAAGAGAGCCGGACGGCGCGCAGCAGACCCTCAAACAGCAGCGTATCGACCATCGAGACCTCGTCCACGATGATGACATCAGCCTTCAGCGGATCCTTTTCGTTGTGCTGAAAGACAAGCTGTCCGCACTCGTCGTAATCGGTGCCGAGCAGCCGGTGAATGGTTTTTGCCTCGCGGCCGGTGAGCTCGGTCATGCGCTTGGCAGCTCTGCCGGTCGGCGCAGCGAGCAGCACCGTGCTGCCGGCCTTCAGGCAGAGGTGTATGACGCCGTTGAGCGTCGTGGTTTTGCCGGTTCCGGGGCCGCCGGTCAGAACCATGATGCCGCGCGAAAAGGCGCAGGCGATCGCTTTTTTCTGCTGTTCGGCGTAGTGCATTCCGGTGTCCTGCTCCTCCTGCGCAATCGCCCTGGAGCAGTCGAAATCCTCCGGCGGGGAGAATGCCAGCATTGCGGCAATGCGCGTCGAGATATAGTCCTCGGCTTCATAATAGATGTCAAGATAAATGAACTCGCCTTCCGGTGCGGAATAGGAATAGATGACGCGGTCGTCGAGTGCTGCCTGACAGCCTGCCTGAAAATCCTGTTCCGAGATGCCGAGGCCGCGCATGGCGACCGTGCGGAAATCTGCAGCCGGCAGGCAGGTATGTCCTTCGAGGGCGGCGGTTTCGAGTACCCATCGGAAGCCCGCGAGAATCCGTTTGGGCGAATTGGACGGAATCTGCATATCAGCTGCAATTTTCTCAGCGACACGGAATTCAAGCCCGATGCCGCTGCCGCAAAGCCGGAACGGATTATCCGCGATGAGTTCCCATGCGGTCTGCCCCCATCTGCGGTAGGCCTTCATGGCGGCCGAGGCAGAAACGCCGTAGGTCTGCAGCCTTGACATGAGTGTGCGCAGTCCGAAGATTTGTTGCGCAGCTTCAGTGATTTCCTCGCATTTCGCAGGGGAGATGCCCTTGATGCGGCAGAGCTTATCGGGTTCTTTTTCGATGACCTGCAGGGTAAATTCGCCGAATTCGGCTACAATGCGCTTGGCGAGCGCCTGACCGATTCCGCGGATGACGCCGCTTGCGAGATAGCGTTCGATATTGATGACGGTTGAGGGCAATGCACGCACGCAGCTTTCAGCCCTGAACTGCTGACCGAAGCGCGGGTGACTGACAAAAGCGCCAGTCAGCTCCAGCTCCTCGCCGGGTTCGAGCTGACCGAGCTCTCCGACGATTGTGACAAGTGCGTCCTCTGTTTCGAGGTCTGCGACGACATAGCCGTTGTCCTCGTTATAAAACAGGACATCATCCACAGTGCCGCGGAGTGCCTGTATCATTTTCGGCTGCATGAAGCTGCCTCCTTTTGACTGAATCGCATACACATTTATTATACCCTTTTTCTGCCCCGGATGTCAAGTCAGTGTCTTACTATCAATCCGTCGGAGATACCGCAGATAAGCCGCTCGCGCCGCAGGCAAGAAAAATGCCCCGGAATCTGCATTCCGGGGCGAGAGAAGGTTTGAAACGAGTTGAAAAATAGGGTTCGTTCAGACAGAATATGGAGAAGCGGGGATTTCATCCATACCGTTGCTGCACAGAGAAACCTGCAAAGCAGCCTGACATTCTCTGAATCGGGTTTCTGATCTGTGCAGAATTTCCGGATGCAGCAATCTATGCGATTGCATAATCAATCATATCCGGAGCATCTTCTGTGCTGCGGGGGACAGCCGTCACAGAGCAGAATCCATACACCGATATTCCAAAACGTATATATCCACTTGCAAAAAACGTGTTGTATATCGGATTGTTCACGGTCGGTATATTTTTATTGTAACGCTTTTTGTGCCGTTGCGCAATAGTCGATTGTACAGATTATATGATATATTGTGCAAATTCTGCGGGGCTGAACATGCGGCACGCTGCCCTGCATACGGAACACTGCGGACAGAATGCGGCCGCAGCCTGCTCCGGACGGACATATTATTAAAGCATATACCAATCCATGAGACGTGTTCTGCCGAGCCTTCGGAACAGGCATACAACTTCGTGCGGCGGCATACCGGAAGATGTATGTTTTTGGGTGCGTTTTTGACGCTATACACGCTTTTTTTGTGTGCCGCTGCTTACTATTTGTGCTCTTTTTTCAACCGTCCGCAGATCGGGTCCGAAAAAGCGGAGAATCGTGCCAAATACCTTGACTTTCCGGACGACTTGTGCTATACTTAATCTAAATAGGCATGTGCTTCCGGCGTTCTGCGCCGGAGCAGCCCGTTGCGGTCTGCGCACTGTATTCCGGCGGCTTCTTACTGATCGGGACTTCCTTCGGGAAGGCTTTTTCATGAGAAACCCTTTGCGTCCGGAACTGCAGCGTGCAGCTGCCTTTTGCTGCCGGGTGCAGAGGGAGCATTCCGTGCAGCGGAGAGTTTCTGTAAATCCATGAAGGGACGGTAAAACTGAATATGAATATTCCTTTTTCTCCTCCGGATATTTCGGAAAGCGAAATCAATGCGGTCGCTGATGCACTGCGTTCGGGCTGGATTACCACAGGCCCCCGCACCAAACAGCTCGAAAAAGAGATTGCTGCGTATGTCGGCACGGAACGCGCTGTCTGCCTGAATTCCCAGACGGCCTGCGCGGAGATGGCGCTGCGCGTCCTCGGCATCGGGGAGGGCGATGAGGTCATCGTTCCGGCGTATACCTACACAGCAACGGCATCTGTCGTATGTCATGTCGGCGCAAAGCTGATTATGGTCGATACGCAGAAGGACAGCCTTGAAATGGACTACGATGCGCTTGAAAAAGCCATCACGGAAAAGACCAAGGCCGTGATCCCGGTCGATCTGGCCGGCATTCCCTGCGATTATGACCGCGTTTTTGCAATCGTTGAGAAGAAGAAGCCGCTGTTCCGTC
The DNA here is from genome assembly GCA_017427265.1 of Oscillospiraceae bacterium. Classification (GTDB taxonomy): domain Bacteria; phylum Bacillota; class Clostridia; order Oscillospirales; family Ruminococcaceae; genus Firm-04. The sequence continues at coordinate 286,335 of JAFRTG010000021.1, forward strand.
CTGCAAACAGGATTCAGGAAGCCATCGGCAGAATCGCAGTCTGCGCGGATACCGCCCATGCATTCGGTGCAGAGCGGCTCGGCAAAATGGCCGGCAGCATTGCCGATTTCTCGTCGTTCTCGTTCCATGCGGTCAAGAACTTCACCACCGCTGAGGGCGGCGCCCTGACATGGAACACCATTCCGGGCATCGACAATGAGGAGATCTACCGGAAGCTGCAGCTCCTGAGCCTGCACGGACAGAACAAGGACGCGCTGGCAAAGACCAAGCTCGGCTCGTGGGAATATGATATTGCAGGCACATGGTATAAGTGCAACATGACGGACATTGCCGCTGCAATCGGTCTGGCACAGATGGAGCGCTATCCGGCGATGCTCGCACGCAGAAAGCAGATCATTGAAGCATATGACGCAGCATTCCGCCCGCTCGGCGTGGAGACGCTGCCGCATTATACCGAAACGCACCGTTCCTCCGGTCATCTTTATATCACCCGCGTACCGGGTGCGGATGCCGATGCGCGTTCGGAGATGATTACGAAAATGGCGGAGCAGGGAGTCGCCTGCAACGTGCACTATAAGCCGCTGCCGATGCATACGGCTTACAAGAACCTTGGCTTTGACATCAAGGATTATCCGAATGCCTATGCGCAGTTTTTGAATGAGATTACGCTGCCGCTGCATACCTGCCTGACGGATGAAGAGGTTGCGTATGTGATTGAAAGCTACCGCAAGGTGCTCGGTGCACGGTGAGATTGGAATAATATTGCTGTTGTGCCGGAACCGATGCGGCTTTCTGCAGTGCGCACCGGTGTCCGGCATATACAGAACGGGGAAGAATACGGTTCTGCAGCGCGGGCTGCGGAATGCTTCGGCGGGCGCTGTTCCCTGCCGGAACGGTGAGAAGAAAGGTGAAGAAGAAATTGAAGAAGGTTCTGATTCTCGGTGTTGCATCCGTTCAGCTGGATGCGGTTCTGGAACTGAAAAAAATGGGTTGCGAAACCTATACCTGTGCAATGGCAAAAGACGGGCCGGCTGCGGATGCTGCCGACCATTTTGCGGTTATCAATATTCTGGATGAGAAGGCTGTTTCAGATTATATTGCTGAAAACGGCATTGATGTCGTCTATTCGACGGGCTCCGATCTGGCAATGCCGGTCGCGTGCAGACTGAGCGAAAAGCTCGGTATGCCGCATTTCGTCACGTCGGAGACGGCTTATATCTGCAACCACAAGAACGCCATGCGCGAAACGCTGACGCAGGCCTGCAAGGGCAATATCCCTTATCAGGTCATGGAAGCGCCGGGCACGGTTACGATCGGTTTTCCGGCGATTCTGAAGCCCTCGGATTCGCAGGGACAGCGCGGCATCTTCCTGATTCATTCGCAGGCGGAATTCGAGCAGCATTTTGAGGAGGCAAAGTCCTTCTCCCGCGAGGGCAAGGCGATTGTTGAGAAGTACATCGACGGCCCGGAGATTTCCGTCAACGGCTATATGGTCAACGGCGTGCTGCGGTTTGTCGCCGCGTCCGACCGCGAAACATGGCCGGAGTACACAGGTCTCATTCACAAGCATATTGTTCCGGCTGTCACAATCAGCGAAACCGTGAAGGAGCGGATCAATGAGGTACTTGAGGATGCCTGCAACCGCGTCGGCCTGCTGAACGGCCCGGTCTACTTCCAGATGAAGGTCGCGGACGAGCAGCCGTATATCATCGAGATGACCCCGCGTCTGGACGGCTGCCATATGTGGAAGCTGCTGACCGAGGCGACAGGCTTCAACCTGATGCAGCTGGTATTCAGCCACCTGCTCAACGACGATACCTCAGAGCTCAGCAAGGCCGGCAAACGCGCTGTGACGCCGATGGAGCTGGTTTTCTGGTGTCAGGAGCCGAAAACCGTCATGGACAGAGACAAGCTGGAGCTTCCGGCAGATGCCATCGACCATTTCTACTACTATAATACCGGCGATACCATCCGCCCGGTGAACGGCAAGTATGACAAGATCGGATACTATATCCGCGAACGCAAATAAGGCACCCAAATCTAACAGGAAGGAAACATGGATGCCGGGAAACCGGCGTCTGTTCAGGTGATGCAAATGAAGGTTGCTGTGACCGGTGCGACCGGACTGATCGGCAGCTGTCTTGTCAGGATGCTGAAGGCAGAGGGGAAGCATACGCTGCTGTGCCTTTCCAGACAGGACACGCAGGATCCCGATTTCAGACAGACCGATTATTCGCAGGAGAGTCTGAACGCACTGTTTGCGGGCGTGGATGCAGTCATCCACCTTGCTGCAATCCGCGGCGGCAATTCGCCTGCGGGTTATCAGGCCTATCAGGAAAATGAAGTGCTGACCGAAAAAATCCTGAAGGCGATGGAAGCAAACGGCGTCAGGAAGATCGTGTTCCTGTCGTCCATCTCTGTTTATTCGGACACGGCTCTGCTGCCGTGGTCGGAATCGCAGGCGCCTGCGCCCGTGAACTTCTACGGCCTGAGCAAGCTGTGCTGTGAGCATCTCTGCCAGCTCTACCGCAGAAGCGGAATCGTTCCGGTGCTCTTCCGCTGCGCGCATGTGCTCGGCTACGAACGGCGCGGCTATATGCTGGAGATTTTCATGAACCTTGCGTCAGAGCATCAGACGCTGACCGTCAAGGGCAAGAGTGAAGCTGAGCGCGAGTTTATCTATGTCAAGGATGTCGCGGCGGCGCTTTGCTGGGCGCTGGACAGTGAATCCGCAGAGGGCGTTTACAATCTCGGCTCCGGCGAAAAGCTGACGAACCTTGCCGTCGCACAGAATGTGAATGCTGCATTTGAAAACGAAGGGAACATTTCGTATCTCGATCAGCAGAGCGAGGGCATTAAGCCTTCTTATATGTGCGGGGAGCGGCTTTCTGCTGCCGGATTCCGCACAGGATATTCCTTTTATGAAGGCGTTTGCGATATCCGGAAGGAGATTTTCAGCGGTCAGACCGCGGGGAAGGAAGTGTAACGGAGATGTATCAGGATTACGGAAAGCGTGTGCTGGATTTTCTGCTGGCACTGTTTATTTCGCCGTTCGTGCTGCTGCTTGCCATTCCGATCGGCATTGCAATCAAGCGCGAGGATCACGGCTCCATCTTTTTTGTCAGTGACCGTTACGGTCAGAACATGAAGAAATTCAAGATGATTAAGTTCCGGACCATGAAGATGAATGCGCCGGATATCCGCAACAAGGACGGCAGTACCTATAACTCCGCCAAGGATCCCAGACTGACAAAAATCGGCGCGCTGCTCAGAAAGACCAGTGTCGATGAGCTGCCGCAGGTATTCAACGTGCTGTTCGGCGACATGAGCTTTGTCGGCCCCAGACCGTCCCCGATGGGCAACGAAAAGACCTATACTTCCTTTATCAAAAAGAAGTTCAGAGTCAGACCCGGCATTACGGGCTATAATCAGGCGCTTCTGCGCAACAGCGCAACGCTTGAGGAGCGTTATAAGAATGATGTTTACTACGCAGAGAATGTTTCGTTCTTCCTCGATGTAAAGATCATTTTCATGACCGCAGTCAGTGTGCTGAAAAAGAAGAATATCTATAACTCATAAAGGACGGTAGATCATGAAGAAAGCGCTGGTTTTGTTTACAAACTACTTCCCGTTTCACCGGGGAGAGGAGTATCTGGAAACCGAACTGCCGATTGCCAGACAGTATTTTGACCGCATCCTGATTATCCCGACGATGGTCAATTCCGCGATGGCACGCACCAGAGAGGTGCCGGAGGGCGTTGAGGTTTATCGTGCGGATACCGACTGTTCCGTGCCCGGCAAGGTCAAAATGATCGGCGGCTATGCAGGCAGGGTGCTCGGCAGTCAGAAGCTGCGCAGCGATATGAAAAAGCAGTGCGGGCTTTCTCCGCTGAAGCGTTCGTATTATCTGTATTATCAGTCCAGAGTCGCCGCCGTGACCGCCAAGGTGCGGCAGTACGACTTTTCGGAGTTGAGAACCTATGACGACATCACGATCTACAGCTACTGGATGCATGCGGTCGCAAGCATTGCGCTCAACATCCGCAGAACGGAGTTCCGGCAGCAGAAGGTGCGGCTGATCTGCCGCGGCCACCGCTACGATCTCTACGAGGACAAGAACGCTTTTGACTATATCCCCGACCGTGAGAAGATTCTCAAGGGTTATACCTACGTCTTTCCGTGCTCGGAGGACGGCCGGAACCATATCATCAGCCGCCATCCCGGCTATGAGAAAAAGCTGATTGTCAAGCGTCTCGGCACGGTTGACAAGGGCGTCGCCGAGACCTCCAATGCAGAGCCGGCGCTCCTGATTTCCTGCTCCTCGATCTCGAAGGTCAAGCGGCTGGAGCTGATTATTGATATGCTGGCAGCACTGAAGCAGCGCGGTCACCGCTTCAAGTGGCTGCACTTCGGTGCCGGCGCCGATATGGAGCGCGTCAAGCAGTATGCAGCGGAAAAGCTGGATGCTGCCGACTATGAATTCAAGGGCCATGTCCCGAATGAGACGCTGCTGCAGACCTACCGCGACAGCAAGCCCTGTCTCTTCCTCAATACGTCCTCGTCCGAGGGCGTCCCGGTTTCCATCATGGAGGCAATGTCCTTCGGCATTCCGGTCGTTGCCACGAAGGTCGGCGGCACCGCAGAGCTCGTCATGGACGGCGTCAGCGGCTATCTGCTGAAAGAGAACTTCCGTCCGGAGACCTTTGTCGGTCATGTGGAGCGCATCCTCAAAATGGACGCGGAATCCTATCAGAAGCTCTGCCGGATGACCCGCGACAGATGGAAGGAGATCTCGGACGCAGAGGTCGTCTACCACGATTTTTATTCATGGAGTTGAAATACCCGCATGAAAATTGATGTTATTGTACCGATCTATAAGGTCGAACGGTATCTGCGCAGATGCGTGGACAGCCTGCTTGCACAGACCTTCCGCGATTTCACGGTCATTCTGGTCGATGACGGATCGCCCGACGGCTGTCCGGCAATCTGTGACGAATACGCCGCAAAGCACGAAAATATCATTGCCGTGCACAAGGAAAACGGCGGCCTTTCCGATGCCCGCAATTACGGCATGAAGTTTTCCAAGGCGGAGCTGATTACGTTCATCGACTCGGACGACTACGTGAACGAGGATTATCTCAAGCATCTTTACGATGTTTATGCGGCGACCAAGGCCGATGTCGTGATTTCGTCCTTTAAGCGGGTCTATCTCGATCAGGATGACAACGAGCTCCGCACGACCGTTGCGCCGTTCAAAAAGGGAACGCTCAGCAGAGACAGCGCGCTCTGCCAGCTGTGCTATGAATATCAGTACAGCAGCTTTGCGTGGGCAAAGCTCTATAAACGCGAGCTGGTTCTGAAAAATCCGTATCCGGTCGGCAAATACTTCGAGGATTCCTTCACGACCTATAAGATCCTCGCGGCCTCCAAAAAGGTGGCGTGCACCGGCTGTTCGGATTACTATTATATTCAGCGCGAGGGCAGCATTCAGCATCATGCGTTTGAGCCGAAGCACTATGACCTCGTGATTGCAGCGGGTGAGATGATGCAGTTCTTTGAAAAGGGCGATTACCCGCAGTCCGTCATCACGGCCGCTGCCTATAAGCTGTGCAAGTCCTGCCATATCACCCTGCGCCATGCAGCGGAATCCGAACAGTTTCCGATGTACTATAAAAAATGCAGGGCACTGTTTGCTCCCTATCTGAAATATGTGCTGCGCGATCACAATGTCAAGCGCAAGGATAAGCTGATCTTTACGGCGATGCGCCTGAGCGGTACTGTTTACAGGGAAGTATTCAAACGACTTTCCTGAACGGGCGAGGTTTTTTATGTCTTTGGTAAGAATCATCAACACAGTGAAGTACCTGTGCTATTTCCTGTGTATGCCGCTGTTCGTCATCGGCCTGCTGCTTCAGAATGTGCTGGTGCTGGATATCTCGGTTCTGCTTGCATGGGCGGGCAATGCCTGCTTCGGGATGCAGAAGATCAGAAAGCGTGCGTTTTTCTTTGCGTTTCAGATCACCTTTTTCACATTCCTGCTTGGCAGAACGGTTGCGAATCTCATCAGCAGCAAAGAGGATTACTTCACATTCTCCCATGCGATTCAGGTGCATACGAGAATCTGCCTCTTCATTGCGCTGATTGCACTGGTCGTATCGTATGCGCTGTTTGAGAATGTCCGGCTGGATACCGGCTTTCTGAAACATCTGCACATCGGCGGACGGAAACGGTCCTACGCGGCAGATTTTCTCCGCTATGAGAGTGAGGAATACAAATCGGTTCGCTTTGTCAGCAAGTGGCTGCTCATTGCGACCTTCCCGTTTGATATCCTTGTGCTGGCGGAAAAGACGATTTTCGTTATGAGCCACGGCTATGCGGATCTTTATGTCAGCTATACCTCGCATCTGCCCTATCTGTTTGTCAAGCTGGGTGATGTGTTCCGCGTGGCGCTGTTCATCTTTCTTGCGACAATGCCTTCCAAAAAGGAAGCGCGGATTCCGCTGCTGCTGTTTTTTGCAGAATCCGTGATGACGCTCGGCACCGGAAAGCGCACGAACTTCGTCGTTCCGCTGATTATCTTTGTGCTGTATTTCTGGATCCGCAATGAGATCAATCCCGGCAGAACGCCGTGGCTGACCAAAAAGCATGTCTATCTGATGCTTGCGGCGGTGCCGTTCCTGATTCTGTTTCTGCTTGCCTTCAATGCGGTGCGATTTGCAAAATCGAGCGGTGTGCAGGCGCAGGACGGCGGTCTGCGTGATAAGCTGATCGGCTTTTTCGAGAGCATCGGATTCAGCGTCAACGTCATCAGCTATGAAAAGCTGTATGAACACCGGATACCGGATGTGATCTATTCGTTCGGCAACACGACCGAATACCTGAAGGAGAATGTGCTGACGCAGCTGTTCTTTGACTTCCCGGTCTACAAAAACCAGACCATCGGCAAGGCGCTGTACGGAACGGACTTCACGCAGACGGTCACATATCTGTATTCCCCGACCTATTATCTGGCCGGACGCGGCTTCGGTTCCTGCTACATTGCCGAGGCCTATCACGATTTCGGCTATCCCGGCATTGCACTGTGGAGTACCATATACAGTGCGCTGCTCTATTTTGTTTATAACTACAAGAAAAAGGGCATTATTTATATCGCACTGAGCCTGTGTATGTTCAAGGCGGTTCTGATCGCACCGCGCAGCGTGGCGAGCGGATTCCTGACGGAAATGCTGAACCTTGATATCTGGCTTGTGATCGGTATGGTCTGGTTCGGTGCGTATATAATCAGGCAGGTGAAGTTTACGGTGCGCAGCCGTGCTTCGGCCTAGCCGTTTCCGGCGCGGAGAACGCGCAGAAGGTTCTATGAATTGGGAGAGAACGAGAGTATGAAAATTGGAATCATCTCGATGCAGAGAGTGGTGAATTACGGTTCGTTTCTGCAGGCTTACGGCCTGAAAAAAACGATCGAGGGACTCGGCCATGAGGTTATTTTTCTGGATTATAAGGTTGAGCCGCCGGTCGTGGAGTATGACAAAAAGCGGATGGTGCGCTATCAGATCAAAAATATTGCGCCGCTCCGCAAGCTCATCCGCCTTGCAAATTATAAGCTGAAGGGGCCGGAGTCATTTTACTATTTCACCTATCTCTATGAGAATGAATATCTTAAAAAGATCAATGTGACGGATAAGCGCATTTACCGTGAAAAGGTCGATGTGCTGGTCGTCGGCAGCGACGAAGTGTTCAACTGTCTGCAGCCGGAGATCAAGATCGGCTTTTCCAAAGAGCTGTTCGGGCAGGATGCCAATGCGAAAAAGATCATCTCCTATGCCGCCAGCTTCGGCTATACGACACTTGCCGGCCTCAGAAAATACGGCGTCGAGCAGAAGGTCGCAGGCTGGCTCAAATCCTTCGATGCGCTTTCTGTCAGAGACAACAATTCTGTTGAGATCCTAAAGCAGCTTGGGATTGAGAAAATCAGCAAGAATGTTGACCCCGTTATTATTTCCAGCTATGACCGTGAGATTCCGGCTTCCGTGCCGTATCACGATTATATCGTGCTGTATACCTATGCCGGCCGTTCGTATTCCGATGCAGAGGTGGAACAGATTGTCAGCTTTGCAAAGCGGAACAACAAAAAGATCATGACCATCGGCAAGCACAAGGACTGGTCCGATATCAAGATTCAGGCCGATCCGTTCGAGGTGCTGGCATATTTCCAGCACGCAGACTTCATTTTTACAGACACCTTCCACGGGACAGTTTTTTCCCTGAAATACAACCGGCCGTTTGCAACGCTGATCCGCGACGACAACAGTGCAAAGCTGCGTGATCTGCTGCAGACCTTCGGGCTTGCAGACCGGGAGATTTCCGATGTCAGCCGCCTGCAGGAATACTATGACAAACCGATTGATTTCACGGACTGCAACCGGATTATCGCAGAGCAGCGCGAAAAGTCGCTTGCCTATCTGAAATCCGAGCTCAGCGGAAACTGAGCGCGGCCGGTTACAGAAAAAACTGAGGAGTGATAACTTGAACGACAGATCAAAGTATCTGGCGAAAAATACGGCAATTTTTGCCATCGGTTCGCTGGGAACCAAACTGATCGCCTTTTTTCTCGGCCCGTTTTACAGCTATGTTCTCAAGACAGAGGAATTCGGTACCACAGATCTGATCTTCACGATCTCAACGGTCATCGTGCCGCTGATTATGTTCAATCTCGGCGAGGCCGTCCGGCGCTTCTGCCTGGATCAGGATGTCGATTATCAGAAGATATTCGATATCTCACTGATTACCTTTGCATTCGGCACTGTCGTCGCGCTTCTGATATTCCCGATTGCCGGGCTTTTCCCGGTGATTGCAGAATACCGATTGTATCTGTATCTGTACGTTGTGCTGTTTGCCATCAAGCAGATCTGTCTGGATTTCCTGCGCGGCAGAGAGCAGCTGAAGCTGTACTCCGGCTCGAATATCCTGTACTCGCTTCTGATCGCCGTTCTGAACATTCTGTTCCTTGCGGTCTATAAGATGGGTGTCGAGGGCTATCTGATGGCCTACATCATTTCCGAGGCACTTGTCATTGTATTTGTGTTCCTGGCCGGAAGGCTCTACAAGCTGATTCGCAGACCGCGCATTGACAGGCAGCTCGCCCGCAAGATGATTCTCTTCTCGCTGGCAGTCGTCCCGAATTCGCTGCTGTGGTGGGTCGTCAACTCCTCTGACCGCGTGATGGTCACGGCGATGCGCGGCCTTTCCGAGCAGGGGCTGCTTGGCATGGGCGCCAAGATTCCTTCGATCCTGACGCTGGTCAACACGGTGTTCCTGCAGGCATGGCAGTATTCCGCAATCCGCGAAAAGGACAGCGATACCAAGGACGAGTATACGAATGATATGTTCTCGCAGTTCGTTAAGGCATCTGTGCTGGTCGCGGGCAGCCTGATTCTGGTCGTAAGACCGCTGACATGGCTTCTCTATGAAAAATCCTACTATGAATCGTGGCAGAGCAGTATTTTCCTGCTGCTTGGCTTCGTGTTCATGGGTGTTTCCACATTCATCGGCACAGCCTATTATGTGGAAAAGAACATGGTCGGCAATATGCTTTCGGCACTGTCCGGCGCGATTGCAAACCTGTTCCTGAACTGGCTGCTGATTCCGAAAATGGGTGCAGCCGGTGCAACGCTTGCCGCATGCATCTCGTATGTCATCATTCTGGTCTACCGGCATATTGATACGAAAAAGTATCAGAATATCAAGCTGATTCGCAAGGATTACCTTGCAATGACAGGTTTGCTCATTGTGATGACCGTGCTGAACTTCGTCAAAGGCTATGCAGCCATCGGCGGCATGGCAGCAGCATATCTTGTGCTGCTTGCGATGAATTACAGCTATGTCAAGGGCATTGTGGTCAAGGCCTTCGGTGAGGGCATGAAGTTTCTGAAACGGCTTCGTCACCGTTCGGCGGAGCAGGGAGATGCAAAATGAAAACTGTTTGCAAACAGGATATGTGCACGGGCTGCATGGCCTGTGCGGATAAATGTCCGAAACAAGCGGTTTCCGTAAAGGATGATCTGACGCATTTCAATGCGGTGATCGACGAGAGCCGCTGTGTACAGTGCGGCCTCTGCGAGCGCGTCTGCCAGCAGGTGCATCCTGTGCAGAAGGTGCAGCCGCTTGCATGGTATGAGGGCTGGGCCAATGACAGCAGCATCCGTGAGAAGGCGTCGTCCGGCGGCATTGCAACCGCCGTGATGTTCGCATTTGTGCGCGAGGGCGGCGTTGTGTGCAGCTGTACGTTTACCGGCGGAACATTCTGCTATGCGCTGGCGGAAACAGAAGCGGAGATCCGGAAATTCACCGGCTCCAAATATGTCAAAAGCAACCCGAAGGGCATCTATCCGCAGATGCTGCAAAAGCTGAAGGACGGCAAAAAAGTGCTGTTTGTCGGACTGCCGTGTCAGGCAGCGGCGGCAAAGCGCTTTGCCGGAGAGCAGTACGAAGCGCAGCTTTATACGGCAGATCTGATCTGCCACGGCTCGCCGTCGCCTGCGCTGCTGGAGACCTATTTGCAGCAGCACGGCAAAAGCCTGCAGCAGATGCAGGAGATCGGTTTTCGGCAAAGCACCGCATACCGCCTGACTGAAAACGGTAAGCCGCTGACCAATCCGCGGCTGACAGACCGTTATGCATATTCGTTTCTGAAATCGCTGAATCTGACAGAAAACTGCTATGCATGTCCCTATGCAGATGCAGAACGCGCAGCGGATCTGACGCTCGGCGATTCGTGGGGCACGCAGCTCAATGACGAAAAGAGCAAGGGTGTTTCGCTGATCCTCTGCCAGACGGAGAAGGGCAAAGCGCTGCTGGAAGCAGCCGACCTGCACCTCACCCCGGCTGATGCGCAGCGTGCAGTCGAAACGAACCATCAGCTGAAAGCGCCCTCTCAGAAGCCTGCCTGCCGGGAGCAGTTCTTTGCCCTTTACGGCCAAGGCGTGCCGTATGATAAAATCATGGCAAAGTGTTATCCGAAAGTGTTCCTGAAGCAGCGCGTCAAAGCCCTTCTGCTGAAGCTCAAACTGCTTCACTGAACCGAAGCCGCGCTCTGCGGCTCCATGAGGAAATAAGAATGACGAATAAAATCACAGAAATGCTGACGATGCTCGACCAGATGCATCTGGTGAAGCATCTGCAGTCGCTTGCCCCGGATGAGCGCAAGGCATTTGAGAAGCATTTTGCAGCGCTTGACCTCTCTGTGCTCGATGAAGACGGCACAGAGGAACAGCGCGGGCATTTTGAACCGCTCTATGCGACAACGCTCCGGGAAATCGAACAGCACCGCGCACACTTCACGGAGACCGGCCTGCAGGCCATCCGGGAGGGCAAGGTCGGCGCCGTTCTGCTTGCCGGCGGACAGGGCAGCCGTCTCGGCTTTGATAAGCCGAAGGGGATGTTCAACATCGGCGTGAACCGGGAGCTCTATATTTTCGAGTGCCTGATCCGCAATCTGCTGGAGGTCACAAGCGCAGCCGGCGCATGGGTGCCGCTGTTCATCATGACCAGCGCGGAAAACAACAAGGAAACGCAGGCGTTCTTCCGGGAGCACGATTTCTTCGGCTACAGCGCGGACAATGTCTGGTTCTTTACGCAGGAGCAGCTTCCCGCGGTCGATCCCGACGGCAAGCTGATGCTTGCGGGCAGGGGAAAGATCGTGACTGCTCCGAACGGCAACGGCGGCTGGTATGCCTCGATGGAGAAAACCGGGATGCTGAAGGTCGTCCGGGAGGCGCAGATCGAATGGCTCAATGTATTTGCCGTGGACAATGTGCTGCAGCGCATGGCCGATCCGTGCTTCATCGGCGCGGTGATTGAATCGGGCAAGGTCTCCGGCGCAAAGGTCGTCGCCAAGGCCGCCCCGGAGGAAAAGGTCGGTGTGCTCTGTCTGGAGGACGGCAAACCGTCCATCGTGGAGTATTACGAGATGACGGACGAGATGCTGCACCGCCGGGAACCGGACGGCACGCTCTCCTATAATTACGGCGTCATCCTGAATTATCTGTTCCGGGTAGACCGTCTGAACCGGACGCTCTCAGTGAAGCTGCCGCTGCACCGTGCGTTCAAAAAGATCAGCTATATGAATGCAGACGGCGAAACGGTCACACCGGAGGCGCCCAATGCATATAAGTTTGAAACACTGGCACTGGATATGGTCAAGCTGCAGGAAAACTGCCTTGCATATGAGGTTGACCGGAACCGGGAATTTGCCCCGGTGAAAAATAAAACAGGCGTTGATTCCGTGGACACCGCACGCGAACTGCTGCGGCAAAACGGTATCGAATTATAAATGAAAATCCGGAAATACTGTAACCATCTGATTGAAGAAAGGAAGAAATATTATGTGCGGAATTGTAGGCTTCACAGGCAGTCAGCAGGCAGCTCCCGTTCTGCTGGACGGACTCTCCAAGCTGGAGTACCGCGGCTATGACTCTGCGGGTATCGCAGTTCGTGACGGCGAAAAGGATACCGAGATCATCAAGGAAAAGGGCAAGCTGAAGGTGCTCGCTGAGATGACCGACAACGGCAGAGCCGTCAAGGGCTGCTGCGGCATCGGCCATACCCGCTGGGCAACGCACGGAGAGCCCTCTGCGCTGAATGCGCATCCCCATGCCAGCGACGACGAGAACGTCATCGCCGTGCACAACGGTATCATCGAGAACTATCAGGAGCTGCGCGAGAAGCTCATCAAGAACGGCTATACGTTCCATTCGCAGACCGATACCGAGGTCGCTGTCAAGCTGATCGACTACTACTACAAGAAGTATGCACCGCTGCCGATCGAAGCCATTGCACGTTCGATGGTCCGTATCCGCGGTTCCTACGCACTCTGCGTCATGTTCAAGGATTATCCGGGCGAGATCTACTGTGCCCGCAAGGACAGCCCGATGATTATCGGTATTGCTGACGGCGAATCCTATGTCGCATCCGATGTGCCGGCCATCCTCAAGTACACCCGCAATGTTTACTACATCGGCAACATGGAGATTGCAAAGCTCGAAAAGGGCAATGTGACCTTCTACACGATCGACAGCGAGGTCATCGAAAAGCCGCTGACCGAGATCAAGTGGGATGCGGAATCCGCTGAAAAGGGCGGCTATGAGCACTTCATGCTCAAGGAAATCCACGAGCAGCCGAAGGTCATCCGCGATACAATCAACTCTGTTGTCACGGACGGCGAGGTGCATTTCGACAGCGTCAGCCTGACCGATGAGGAAATGCAGAACATCGAGCAGGTGTATATCGTTGCGTGCGGCTCCGCCTATCATGTGGGCATGGCGGTGCAGTATGTGATCGAGGATCTGACCAGCCTGCAGGTGCGTGTGGAGCTGGCTTCTGAGTTCCGCTACAGAAAAATGACGCTCAACAAAAAGAGTCTTGTCATTGTCATCAGCCAGTCCGGCGAGACCGCCGATACGCTGGCAGCGCTGCGCGAGGCAAAATCGCAGGGCATCAAAACGCTCGGCATCGTCAATGTTGTCGGCTCCTCGATTGCGCGTGAGGCAGACAATGTGTTCTATACGCTTGCAGGTCCGGAAATCTCCGTTGCAACGACCAAGGCCTACAGCACACAGCTGGTTGCAGGCTATCTGCTTGCCCTGCAGTTTGCCAAGGCACGCAATGAGATTGCGGAGGACAAGTACAATGCGCTGCTGCAGGAGATCTATTCGATTCCGGACAAGGTCGAAAAGATCCTTGAGGACAAGGAGCGCATCCAGTGGTATTCCAACAAGCTCATCAATGTTTCGGATTCGTTCTTCATCGGCCGCGGCATCGACTACGCGATCGGCATGGAGGGCAGCCTGAAGCTGAAGGAGATCAGCTATATCCACTCGGAGGCCTATGCAGCCGGCGAGCTCAAGCACGGCCCGATCAGCCTGATCGAGGAGGGCACCATCGTCATCAGCGTGGTGACGCAGGATAAGCTGACGGAAAAGACCGTGAGCAACATGGTTGAGGTCAAGAGCCGCGGCGCAAAGCTGATGGCCGTGACAACCGCAGGGAATTATTTCCTTGAAGATACGGCAGAATTCACCTGCTATGTCCCGAAGATCGAGCCGCTGTTCGCGGGCAGCCTTTCTGTCATCCCGCTGCAGCTGCTGAGCTACTATGTCTCGATCGGCAAGGGCTTCGATGTGGATAAGCCGCGTAATCTGGCAAAATCGGTTACGGTTGAGTAAACCGCGGTTTCGCCGGGAACTGAGAAATGTGAGGTGTCTGAATGAAAACAATCTTTCTGGCAGGCGGTGCCGGTTATATCGGCTCCCATACTGCCGTTGAGCTGCTGAACGCCGGATACGAGGTTGTTGTTGCGGATAATTATTCCAACAGCTCGCCGGAAGCAATCCGCCGTGTGGAGCAGATCACGGGAAAGAGCGTCAAACTCTATGAAGCGGATATCCGTGACAACGCAAAGCTGAAAGAGATTTTCCGCGAAAACAAAATTGATGCCGTGATTCATTTTGCGGGTCTGAAGGCCGTCGGCGAGTCGGTGAAAAAGCCGGTCATGTATTACCGGAACAACATCGACACGACGCTTTCCCTGCTGGAAGTCATGGCGGAATTCGATGTCCGGAATATCATTTTCTCCTCCAGTGCAACCGTTTACGGCGAGTCGAACCCGGTTCCGTATCTGGAGACCATGCAGCGCGGCGTCTGCACAAATCCCTACGGCTGGACAAAGGCGATGATGGAGCAGATCTTTGAGGACGCTGCAAAGGCAGACGAGAATCTCTCCGTGATTCTGCTGCGTTACTTCAATCCGATCGGTGCGCATCCGTCCGGCATGATCGGCGAGGATCCGCGCGGTATCCCGAACAATCTGATGCCGTATATCACGCAGGTCGCAGTCGGCAAGCGGGATCATCTCACGATTTTCGGCAAGGACTATCCGACCCCGGACGGCACCTGCATGAGAGACTATATCCATGTGGTCGATCTGGCCAAGGGTCATGTGAAGGCAGTTGACTATATTCTGGAGCACAGCGGCGTCGAGGTGTTCAACCTCGGTACCGGCAGACCCTACAGCGTGACGGAGATCGTCAATGCGTTTGAGCAGGTCAACGGCGTACCGGTTCCGCATGAATACGGCGCAAGACGCGAGGGCGATCTGCCGCAGTTCTTTGCAAATGCGGATAAGGCGCTGAAGCTGCTTGGCTGGAAAACAGAACTGTCACTGGAAGATATGTGCAGGGATTCGTGGAACTGGCAAAAGAAGAATCCGAACGGATATCGTAATTCTGACTGATCGCAGAAACAGAAAAAGTCAGCAATCGGTGCGGTTGCTGACTTTTTTCGGATAAAACGGACGCGCAGCTGAAAAACAAGAAAAAAGATTTCAGGGGGATTTGATATGCTGGAACAACTGAAACAGAGTGTCTGTGCAGCGAATCTGGAGCTTGCTGCAAGAGGCGTCGTCATTTACACATGGGGCAATGTCAGCGGCATTGACCGGGAAAAGGGTCTGATGGTGATTAAGCCGTCCGGTGTGGAATATGACGGCATGACCGCGGACGATATGGTCGTCGTCGATCTGGCAACCGGGGAGACCGTTGAGGGCAAATGGAAGCCGTCCTCCGATACGAAAACGCATCTGGAGCTGTACCGGCAGTTCCCGGAGCTCGGCGGCATCACGCATACGCATTCCGTGAATGCAGTTGCGTTTGCACAGGCGGGCATGGATATCCCGGCGCTCGGCACGACACATGCAGATTATTTTTACGGCCCGGTTCCCTGCACCAGAGAGCTGACAGCCGAAGAGGTGCAGTCGGATTATGAGCTGAGCACAGGCAGAGTCATCGCGGAGACGCTCCGCAGCAGGCAGATTGCACCGCTTGCGGTTCCGGGCATTGTCGTGAAGAATCATGGTCCGTTCACATGGGGCAAGGATCCGGCCACGTCTGTCTATCACGCCGTCGTGCTGGATACCGTTGCGGAAATGACGCTGAAAACGCTGCTGCTGAATCCGCAGGCGTCGATGCAGCAGTATGTGCTGGATAAGCATTATCTTCGCAAGCACGGCCCGAATGCATATTACGGTCAATAAAAAAACGCCGCCGTATTTCTGATACCTTATCAGAGATACGGCGGTGACTGTTTTTTAGGGAACGCTTCCTGAAAATCCCGTTATGAATCATCGCGCAGCGTTACATCATTACCGGACACACAATTTTGAAAAGGGAATTGTGAAAAAAGGATTATTCCCCTTTGCCGCGCCATTCGAGGAATTCTTCGTAGGTGCACATTTTATCAATGCAGCCGTCCTCCGTAATCTCGATGATGCGGTTTGCGGCGGTCTGCAGAATTTCGTGGTCATGCGTTGTGAAGATGACAACGCCCTTGAACGCGGTCAGCGCATTGTTGACTGCCGTGATGGATTCCAGATCAAGATGGTTGGTCGGCTGGTCGAGCAGCAGCACATTGGAGCCGAACAGCATCATCCGGGAAAACATGCAGCGCACCTTTTCGCCGCCGGAAAGTACCTCGACGCGCTTATAGATATCGTCGCCGGAGAACAGCATTTTTCCGAGGAATCCGCGGAGAAATGCGTCTGTTTGCTCGCCGGTCGAATACTGCCGGATCCAGTCCACGATAGACATTTCGCAGCCGTTGAAATATTCGCTGTTGTCCTTCGGGAAGTACGAGCGCGAGGTCGAAATGCCCCATTTGACGGTGCCGCTTTCCGGTTCAACCTCCTCTGCGAGAATGCGGAACAGCGCAGTGATGGCCTGCTCGCTCTGGCCGATGATTGCGACCTTATCCGTGCGGTTCAGCGTGAAGCTGATATTTTTCAGCAGCGGATCGCCGTTTTCGTCAGACATGCAGACGCCGTCGAGCGTCAGGATATCCTTACCGAGCTCGCGGTCCGGCGTGAAGCCGATATACGGATATTTGCGCGTAGATGCGGGAATTTCCTCCATGCTGAGCTTATCGAGCAGCTTGCGGCGGCTGGTTGCCTGCCGGGATTTCGATTTGTTCGCGGAGAAGCGGGAGATAAACTCCTGCAGTTCCTTGATCTTTTCCTCGGCCTTGCGGTTCTGCTGCTTCATCAGGCGCTGCATCATCTGCGAGGAATCGTACCAGAATTCGTAGTTTCCGACGTACATTTTGACCTTGCCGTAATCGAAATCGACGATATGCGTGCAGACATTATTGAGGAAGTGGCGGTCATGCGAAACGACCAGAACGGTGCCGAAGTAATCCGCAAGGAAATCCTCCAGCCAGCGGATTGCGTAGATATCGAGATGGTTTGTCGGCTCGTCCAGCAGAATGATATCCGGATTGCCGAACAGCGCCTGCGCGAGCAGCACCTTGACCTTCTGGTTGCCGTCGAGCTCCGACATCTGCTGAGAGAGCAGTTCCTCATCGAGGCCGAGTCCCTGAATCAGCTTGGAGGCTTCGCTTTCTGCCTCCCAGCCGTTGAGCTCAGCGAATTCGCCTTCCAGCGCAGCTGCGCGCTCGCCGTCCTCGTCAGAGAAATCCTCCTTGGCGTAGAGCGCGTCCTTCTCCTGCATGATATCATAGAGGCGCTTGTTTCCCATGATGACGGTATCCAGCACGGTATAGCTGTCAAATGCGAAGTGATCCTGCCGCAGCACGGACATCCGCGTGCCCTTGTCGATGACGATCTCACCCTTTGTCGGTTCGAGCTCGCCGCAGAGAATGCGCAGAAATGTGGATTTTCCGGCGCCGTTCGCACCGATGATGCCGTAGCAGTTTCCGCCGGTGAATTTCAATTCCGCGTCCTTGAACAGCACCTGCCCGCCGAACTGCATTGTCAGCTGATTGACCTGTATCATATGTTACACCCTTTCAAAAAGTCATACCTACATATTATATCACACAACGCTGAAAAAAGCAAGCGGCGGGCAGTGCCCGCCTCCATTTCCCTTCGGGCGCTGGTAACGAAGCACCCCCAATCAGACAGGCACACGCCGCTGTTCGCGGCTTCTGTGAGGTAACTGCGCCCAAAATTACAGTTATGAGTTCAGTTTATTCAAAAGCTCGTCCAAAACTTTTAGTTTGGCATCGCCGGATGCCATAAAAACCGCAATTTATCAACGCCTGATCTATAATAAGAGTTTTGCCTTCAAACTTCCTCTGGGGACGTATCCCCATTCTCAATCCATCAAAGATATCGCTTTCTCCGGGCGTCAGCGGCGGGCGAGTTCCAGATCCATCGTGTCGCGGATCGTCACGAAACCGCCGAACGAAAGAATCGCGGCTCTGATTTCAGAGAAAAATGCCTGCCGGAGCGGCGCATCCATTGCAAGATGATCGGAATAGGTGCCAAGCAGCGCACAGTATGCATCTGCGGAGAGGGTTCTGGTTCTGTGAAACAGCGCATACTGTATATCCGTGAAGCCATAGGCTTTGGCAGCTTCTGCGATCTCCGCTGCCTGCTGTTCACTGAATTCAGCAGGCTCCTGCGGCATTTTATTGTGAAACGGGTAGTAATATTTTGCGTATATTTCCGCGATTGCTCCGGCAAGCTGCGGGTGCTCCGCGCAAAGAAACGGACGGTTTGCGAACCGCGCAAAGGCGCCGCCTTTTTTCAGCATTGCAAATACTTTGGCATAGCCGGTCTGCGCAGGAATCCAGTGAAAAGCGGTTGCTGCATAGACCAGATCATACCGGTTTTCTGCAAAGGGCGTATCCTCAAATCTGCCCGTGACGATCGAAAAATTGCGGTATGCACGGAATTTTTCCCTGCACAGGGCGGAAAGCGCCGCGCCGTATTCCACCGCATGAACGCTGCAGCCGGTTTCCAGAATCGGCCGTGTGGCCTGACCGGTGCCGATACCGATCTCTGCTGCAAGCGATGACCGGCCGATCGGCATATACGAAAAAATGCGCTGATACAGCTCCGGCACATATCCCGGACGGTATGCATCATAATCGGAAGCGGCCGTATCAAATGTTTGCTCCGGACGAATCATCATTCTGTGCTCCTTTTGTGTTCCGGTTTTATCCGATATTGCGCACAGTGCCGACTGAGATATAGTTTTGCGTGACCGCTTCCAGATCAGTGCCGGGTTCATAATACGGCGCGAATTCGCCGTCTACCATCAGCCGCACGCCGCCGCCGGGCAGCTGCGCAATCTCCGCGTAACGGTCGCGGAAGATCAGGCCGCGGGAAACGGTTCTGCCTCGGAGAATGCCGCGGCATTCCGCGATCGGACAGCCCGGAAAATTGACATTCAGGATCTGTCCGGCGGGAATCTCCTGCTCCAGCAGTTCGGCCAGAATCTCCTTCAGAAATGCGTCCGAAACCTCGTGGCAGCCGGTAGCATCCTCAGATAGCGCAATCGCCGGAAAGCCCTGAAATGCGGCTTCAAAAGCGGCGCCGGCCGTTGCGGAATACTGAATATCCGATGCAACATTATACCCGAAATTGATGCCGGAAAGCACAACGTCCGGGCGATGCGGCATCATGTTCAGGCTGCCGACGCGCACGCAGTCACCGGGCGTTCCGGTGCAGGAAAACGCATGAACGCCTTCAACCGGGAAATCGTGCGGGAAAACGTCAATGGGGCTGTGCAGCGAAATGCTGTGCGAGGCAGCGCTGCGCTGGCTGTCGGGTGCGACCACCCAGATTTCACCGAAACCGGCTGCGGCCCGTGCAAGCCGGATCAGGCCGTCAGCCGCAATGCCGTCGTCATTTGTGAGCAAAATCGAACGCATAAGGAATCTCCTTTTGATTTCTGTTTTGGCTGAGCCGTGCGGGCTCTGCTTCTATTATACTGGATTTCGCCGGAAAAAACAAGGCGCTGATGTGAAAATCAGCGCCTTTGCTGTATTTTTATTCCGGTTGATCGCCGGGCGGTCAGGTTTTCTTCTTTTTGACGACGTCATCCCATGTGATGCCGTCAATCTTGGAAACGCGGGTGTAGACATAGTAGCGGAGTGCATACAGCGTGTCTCTGGTCGTGATTTTTCCGTCCAGATCAACGTCGGCGGCTTTCAGCTGCACCTTATTGTGGGAAGGCTCGATGCCGGAGAAATCCTCGACATATGCAATGAGCACATGCTGTGCATCGTATGCAGCCACCTTGCCGTCATCGTTGATATCGCCGCGCAGGATCCAGACTGCCCGGAATGTCACGGACTTGTCAACAGTATAGGAATCGCCGGGCTCATAGTATTCGCCGTTTGCCTCCCAGCCGCCGAAGATCTTTTCCCCCGGTGCCGTGAAGGTGCATTCCGGCAGCGTGTATGTCTGACCGGCCTTTCCGGATACCGGAGCCATTGTGCCGGTGCCGGTGCCTGCATCAAATGAAATCTTTCTGGTCTCCGGATTTGCGGAATCAATTTCGATATAACCCGGAACTGCATAGAAGGCAATCTCCTGACCGTCAGCATCGGTGAGGGAGATGTTGCTGAGTGTCAGCGCAAATACATCGCCGCCGCTTGCATCGGCAGGAATCCGGAAATCAACCGTGAGCAGCACGCCGTCGTCTGTCTCGTTTTCGGTACCGAAAATGCTGACGCCCAGTTCATTGGTTGTGTTTTTCAGCACGAACGGTGATACCGCATCGCAGGCCTCACCGAAGCGGTAGGACAGCTTTCCGTCCTTGATGACGGGCGCGAGCTTTGCGTCATAGCTGACGGAGAAGTTGCCGAGCGCATAGCCGGGATTGCCCTTTACCAGAATATGATAGGGCACAACGAGACCGTCTGCGCCTGCATCTGCGAGCATCTTTTCGGGAATATGGAGCTTCGATGCGATCAGGTTTGCCGCATCGTCCTTCATTTCCGGATAGTTTTCCCTGGTCGGCGGGAGCTCGGTTACGGTTTTCTGCGTGGTTGTCGTGGTGACAGCAGGCGGCTCCGAAGAAAACGCAGTCGTTGTCTGCACCTGCGGCATATCTTCATCGGCCGTGATGCAGATAAAGCCGGGGACTTCATTGTGCGCGACTCTTTGGTTGTCGATGTTGAGGAAATCGTTTGCGACGATCTTCATCGGGAATTCGGTGCCGGCCTTTGTATCGGCCGAAATCTTGAAGTCCACGGTGATGAGCACGCCGTCATCGGTTTCGTTCTGCACGCCCATTGCACCGAGCGCGACCATACCGGCAGCTTCGTTCAGCGTGACGAACGGCTTTGCGATGCTGCAGGCCGGTCCCATCTGATAAACCACGGCGCCGTCCTTCTGCACGGCAGTCATGTTGTAGTTGTCGTAGTAAAGGCCGAAGCCGTAGCGGGCAAAACCGGTGTTGCCCTTCACGAGGAACGGATAATGCACGGTATAGCCCTCGCTTCCGGCTGCACGGAGGGCGCTTTCGCGGATGTACAGCTTGGGGGCGATCAGATTGACTGCATCGTCCTTCATTTCCGGATAGTTTTCCTTGTTCAGCGGCTTTGTGATCTCAGCGGGACCGGTCTGCACGGATGCCGCAGCAGTTGTCGTACCGCCGATGAGAACGGTCGTAACAACGGGAGCTGTTGTCAGGCCGCCGACGGCAGTTGTCGTTGTCTTGCCTGCGGAAGAAGTTGTGCCGCCCTTTGTTGTAATCGCAGGGGCTGTTGTCAGGCTGCTGACAGATGTCGGCGTTGTTTTGCCTGCGGAAGAAGTCGTGCCGCCGACGGTTGTCATCGCAGTGGCTGTCGTCAGGCCGCTGACAGATGTCGGCGTTGTCTTGCCGGCGGAAGAGGTCGTGCCGCCGACGGTTGTCATCGCAGGGGCTGTCGTCAGGCCGCTGACAGATGTCGGCGTTGTCTTGCCTGCGGGTGAAGTCGTGCCGCCGATAGTTGTAATTGCGGGAGCTGTCGTCATCGTCTGGCCGCCGAAGGTTGTTGTGCTGTCGGTGAGCACGGTCGTGACAGCAGCAGCGGCAGTTGTCGTCTCGCCGGCGGAAACGGAAATCGAGCCGGAAACGACCTGATACGGAATTGCTGCGCCCGCAACATCGGTGATGGAATCGACGTCGATCCGAATCGGGAAACTGTCGCCGCTTTTGGCAGATGCGGGCAGCGTGAATTCGATTTCTGCGAACAAGCCGCTGTCCTTCTCGTTCTCCAGACCGACGGTGGAAATCTGCACAACGCCTTCCATTGTATTGACCGAAGGCAGAACAACAAGCGCGTCGCTTGCTTCCCCGCATTTATAATTCGGAACAGTGGGCTGTGAAGATTTTGTAGCGACTGTCAGTTTTTCGTTGTCATAATGGAGACCGATGCTGCTGTTGGAATAACCGGGATTGTTTTCCAGCGCAACACGATAGTATGCTGTAAAGCCTTCTGCTCCGGCATTTTTGATGTCGCTTTCCGGTATAACGAGATTCTCTCCGACAATCCGGACTGCAGATGCTTCCGAACCCGGATCGGAAGCGGAATCTGCTGCCGATGCAGGGACGGTCTGTGCAGATGCGGAGAGCATCGAGACTGCTGCTGCAAGAGACAGCAGCCGTGCGGACATTGGTTTCATGCGAATACCTCCTCTGTTCTGGTATTGTTCAAAAAAACGGACTTTTATATTATAACATATTAAACGGAAAAAAACAAGCCGAGAGATGTTTTTTTTCGGGCGAATCCGGAACTGCCGGAGAACTATAGATCAATGCAGGCAGGCGCTGCCGCCTTATAACGTATTATGCCCGAAAAAGCAAGCTGAGAGTATCCGGTTTTATGTAGCAATCAGCTTGCCAGGGAACTTTAGATCAATGGAGGGCGGCACTGCCGCCAAAAAATCACCCGTGCACATTTCTGTACACGGGTGACGGTTTTTTCATTACGGTTCCAGATCGGAATAGGTGATGATCTTTGCGATATAACGCAGAATCAGCGGAACATCGCTGTCATCGAGCTTGCTGTCGTGGTTGACATCGCCGCTCAGCTTGCCGAGATCCTTGATGTACGCCGAGGAATCGCCGGAGCTGAACTTGCAGATCAGAACTGCATCGGAAACATCGACAACGCCGTCAAGGTTTGCGTCGCCCCACAGGGACACCTTCTGCGGTGCCGTTGTGGTTGTCGTTGTGGTCGTGGTAGTCGTTGTTGTTGTCGCTTTGGGTGTGGTCGTCGTCAAAGTAGGAGTTTTCTCGTAATAAACAGTGATGCTGTCAACTGTGATGCTGCTGACTTCCTTGTCCTTGCTGTCCGCGCCGTAGTAATAGCCGAACGACACATCGCCGTACTGGGCATCAACATCGACACCGGCCGGCAGAATCCACATGATCTCCTGCTTCTTGGAAGCGCCGAGCACTGCGAATTCCTGCATGGTGAACTGCTTGGAAGAATTCTTATCGGAGATGCCGACACCGAACACGAGCTTCTTGATCTCGGACGGGCAGGAAAGCGTGAACTTCACAGCATGAACCTTGCCGGAATTGTCATTGCCTTCGGAGAACTTCACCTTCGCGGTGTTCGCGGTTTCATCGCCCATCGTGATCTTCTGGCCGACTGTCAGTTCATCGGTATAGTGATACGGAACGGTCTTTTCGTAGGTAAAGGTGCAGGTTGCGGATTTCAGCGTGACTTCCTTGACAGCGGTGTAGCCGTCATCGGTGTTTGCGCCGTACCAGTACTGGAACGAGATTGCGTCAACGGGCTTAACCGTTGTATACGGCTTGACATCCTCCGGGACATCCCAGACAGCGTCGATCCATGTGCCTGCATCTTCGAGCGTTGTGCCCTCGCCGACCTTGATCTCAAGATCCTCAATGCCCTCGACCGGGTTGCCGTCCTCATCGAGGCCGTGATCGTTGTACCAGTAGCCTTTTCTGGTCTGCGGATCCTTGCCGACGGTCAGCCAGTATTCCGTATCCGCCGGAGACTTGTGCTCAACATTCAGGCCGCAGCCGTACATGAACGTGTTCATGTTGACTTCGGATTCCACGCTGAAGGTAAAGGATTCCAGCGTAATCTTTTCATCGTCAGCCAGCTCCGGAAGACCGAATTCCGCATACGTAATCTTGCGGCTGTTGATCGGGTCGCCCTCTTCCCAGGTGCTGTTGCCGTCATCATCGAGATAATCTTCCTCACTCGTGCCTGCCGTCAGAACCATGTCGATATCATCGACCTTGCCGGAGAGTGTCGAGGAAATTGTCGCGGTGCCGTCCTTGTTGTCCTTGAAGGAATAGGCGCCGCTCTTTGCAGCTGTGCTGGTGGGATCTGTCGGCTTGGTCGGCGTGGTGGTGCTGCTCTCGTTCGCCACGATCTTGTCGAGCGTCAGCGTGCTGCCGTCCGGGATATAATAATTGCGGAATTCAAACTTGCCGGGATACTGCGAGGATTTTGCAGTATAGCTGAGCTTGACCTTGGAGAGGTCAATCTTGATCGGCGTGGACTCGCCTGCTTCCAGCGCAACGGAGGTACCTTCGCCGTCACCTTCGACCAGCTTGCCGTTCGCCATTTCGACCCAGTACGGATCAGCAGCCGTACCGATGCCGAAGCCGTAGGAGAACTTGCAGGTTTCCGTGCAGGTGACATAGAATGTCAGGGACTTGATATCGCTGGTGCCGTAATCCGCGGTATAGCCGAGGTACTTGTCTTCTACAGCGATTTTCTTGTTGATGGTTTCCGCCGACACCGGTACTGCCGGGAAAGAAACCAGCGTTGCAGTGATCGCAGCAGCAAGTGCTGCAGAGACTGCTCTCTTGGTCCTGGTGAACATGTGCATAATATTACCCCTTCCTTTCCGGGCTTCGGAAACCGGATTTGTTTGCGCGCCCGGAGATTTGTACTATTTATCATATCCAAAAAATGTGATAATCTTGTGAAAATTTGGTAACAATCAATGATTTTCTTTCGCAGCAGCGTAATATTTTTGAAAAAATGGGCTGCGCGCATGTATGCAGAATCAAAAAATTCAAAAAAGGTCTTTACTTTTACAGACTAATGTGTTAAAATATAGATACCGGCAGCCGGCAGAATTTGCTGCCGTGTGAACACAAAAGGAGGCCAGATCTATGTTTAAGCCGATGGATGAAGCGCATCTGAAGGATCTCTACGAGGCATTTGCCGTTCTGCAGTCCGCTGAGGAAATTGCCATGTTCATGCAGGATCTCTGCACCCCGCAGGAGCTTGTTGCAATCGCACAGCGCTATCAGATCGCAAAGCTGCTTTCGGAGGACTGCCGCTATGCCGAAATCGTCGAAAAGACGGGCACCAGCACGGCGACGATCAGCCGCGTGAACCGCTCCCTCAGCATGGTCAGCTCCGGCGGCTATGCCATTGTCTTTGACCGTCTGAACCAGCAGAAAAAGGATGCTGCGGAATGACGCCGTCCTACGGGGTCTTCGCGCAGTATTACGATGCACTGACAGAAAACGTCCGCTATGCCGAACGGGCCGCACAGCTGCACAGCCTGATCGGGAAATGGCAGCGGCCTGATATGCCGGACAATATCCTGCTGGATCTTGCCTGCGGCACCGGCTCTCTCTCTGAGGAATTTGCAAAGCTCGGCTGGGATGTCATCGGCATCGACGGCTCCGAGGAGATGCTCAGCGAAGCACTCGATAAAAAATATGACAGCGGCCTGCCCGTGCAGTATCTGAAGCAGGATATGCGCAGACTCGATCTGTTCGGCTGCATCAGCGTCACGGTCTGTATGCTCGACAGCCTGAACCATCTGACCGCGGAAGCGGATGTCCGCCGCACAATGGAACGCATCAATCTGTTTTCCAATGCAGGCGCGCTGTTTCTGTTCGATCTGAATACCGAGTACAAGCACCGGGAGATCCTCGCAGAGCAATGCTTTGTCTATGAACTGCCGGATGCTGTCTGCGTCTGGCAGAATCATTTGCAGGACACCGCACCGGATTATCCGGTCACGATCCGGCTGGACTTCTTTGAACATACCGAGGGGCGGCGCTATGTCCGCTCGTCCGAGGAATTTACAGAGCGCATCTGGCCGCGGGAAACCGTTGAGGCGATGCTCTCCGAAACCGCCTTTACGCTGCTTGAGGTGCTCGACGGAGACACCTTTGCAGCGCCCGTACCGGAAACACAGCGCCTGCTCTATATTGCAAGAGCGGCGGGTGGGCAAAAGCCGGAGTCGTAACTCAGATGGATATTGTACAGAATTTTTACGATCATCTTGCGCAGCAGTATGATACGCTGTATGCGGACTGGCCGTCTGCCGTGCGGGAACAGGCGGAGATCCTTCACCGGATCTTCCGTGAAAACGGCTTCTCTGCCGATGCGCAGATTCTCGACTGTGCCTGCGGAATCGGGACACAGGCGATCGGACTGGCCGCACAGGGCTATCGCGTGACTGCATCGGATATCAGCGATGCAGCGCTTGCCGAGGCAAGGAAGCGCGCCGTGCAGTCCGGTGTCCGGATCCGGTTTGCCCATGCAGATTTCCGCGCACTGGCAGATACCTTTTCCAAACAGTTTGATCTTGTGATCGCCATGGACAATGCCCTGCCGCATATGCTGACGCACTCTGATCTGGAAGCTGCGGCCAGGAGCATCGCCGGACGGCTCAGGCCGGGCGGAATGTTCACTGCAAGCATCCGGGATTATGACAGCCTGCCGGAAAACAAACCGGCGTATTCCGCGCCTTATATCCATAAAACGGACAAGGGACAGCGGGTGTGCTTTCAGACATGGGAATGGAACGGCGACAATTACCGGTTGATCCAGTATATCATTGATGATGAAGAAACCACTGCCGTCAGCCGGTTTGCATGTGAATACAGAGCGGTACGCCGAGCGGAGCTGACAGCGCTCCTGTCTGCGTGCGGCTTTCAGGATATTCGGTGGCACATGCCGGAAGAAACCGGTTTTTTTCAACCCATTGTGACAGCAGTCAGATGCATGATGCAGAATTGAGGAGATTTGTAATGAAAGGAACGCTGAAGCGTTATTTATCCGGTGACGGCGCCGTGGTCTGCGCCGTACTGGAGGGCACGGAAATGTGCCGCGAAATGGAGCGGATCCATCAGCCCTCTGCGGTCGTGACGGCCGCACTCGGACGGCTCTCCATGGCCGCTTCCCTGATCGGCTATACGCTGAAAAATCCCGGCGATACCGTGACTGTCCGGCTGGACGGCGGCGGCCCTGCCGGCATTCTGCTCGCGGTTGCGGATGATCTCGGCAATGTCAAAAGCTATGCGGAGCAGCCCGTCGTGGAGCTTCCGCTCAACAGCAAGGGCAAGCTCGATGTTGCAGGCGCAGTCGGCACGGACGGCACGATCTTCGTCATCAAGGATATCGGCCTGAAGGAGCCGTATTCCGGTCAGACCGCGCTTGTCTCCGGTGAGATTGCAGAGGATATCACGCAGTATTTTGCCGACAGCGAGCAGATCCCGACGGCCTGCGGACTCGGCGTGCTCGTCAATCCTGATCTGACGGTCAGCTGCGCGGGCGGCTATCTGATTCAGCTGCTGCCTTTTGCGCCGGAAAGCGATATCGCGCAGCTGGAGGAAAATCTCAGGGAGATCACCAGCGTGACCGATCTGCTGCAAAGCGGCATGACCGCCGACGATATTGCGCAGAAGCTGCTGAACGGTCTGCATCCGGAAAAGCTGGACGAATCCGAGCCTGCGTATGCCTGCGACTGCTCGCGGGAGCGCACCGAGAAAATGCTCCGCGCACTGGATGTCAGGACGCTGCGCGATATGGCTGCCGAAATGCCGGAGATTGAGGTCTGCTGCCATTTCTGCACGAATAAGTATGTCTTTACGCCTGCAGAGGTTCTGAAAATGGCCGAAGATAAGGAAAATGCTGCTGCTGCGGACAAATAAAATTATTAAAGCAAAAATATTTATGTTTTTTTGCAAAACCGCTTGACAAACGGAGAAAAATGCGCTATAATAATAAGGCACTGTTCAAGCAGCAGTGATGGATGGAAGCTTAGCTCAGCTGGGAGAGCATCTGCCTTACAAGCAGAGGGTCACAGGTTCGAGCCCTGTAGTTTCCATAGTGGCCTGGTAGTTCAGTTGGTTAGAACGCCGCCCTGTCACGGCGGAGGTCGTGGGTTCGAGTCCCATCCAGGTCGTTCTGATGAATCAGAACCGGTTCATCTGTGCGGATTTAGCTCATCTGGTAGAGCGCCACCTTGCCAAGGTGGAGGTAGCGGGTTCGAGCCCCGTAATCCGCTTTTCACGGCGCGATAGCCAAGTGGTAAGGCAATGGTCTGCAACACCGTGATCACCAGTTCAAATCTGGTTCGCGCCTTCTGAATCAACTCGCAGTTGCTGCACGGAACGATCGGTTTCCGGCGGGCTGCGGGTTTTTTGTTATGAAAGGCGACAAGCGTTATCTGATTCGACAAGAACGCCCCTGCGTGTGCAGGGGCGTTTCTTATCATTTTTCGTCAGTCATCTGACACAGGCAGAAGTGCGCTGATGCCGTCCGACAGCCGGTCTGCTTCGTCGTCCGTGAGACCGATGCCTTTCAGCATCTGCTTGGTAAAGCGCAGAATGCTGTCTTTATCGGCATAATTCCGGAGCGTTTCCGGCCGGCTGGGCACAAAGTGGCAGGCATCCGAATAATCCGGCTCCTCGACGTCTGCGCCGTCCGAGACCGAATAGGTCATCGTAATATCACCGAGCTTTTCCTCATCGTACTCCACGCTGCAGGAGACAGACTGCGAATTCCCTTCCGAGAACAGCGTCATTTCAGAGAGCGGCTCACCGTTCTTCTGAATCTGCATGCTGCCGTCTGCCAATACAACCGAATCCTCGGTTTTCAGCTGCAGATTGTTGAAATCAACCGCGTAGATATCTTCGCTGCCGCCGTATGTACCGGTCACTGTACCGGAATACAGGCCGTTGCTTTTCGTCATGAGCAGTTCAATATCCGCGAGCTTCGTGTCCTTGTCGCCGCAGCGGAATGTGCCGACAATATTTCCGCCGGAGAAGCCGACGCAGCAGAACAGGTTCTCCTCCGCGCCGGAAGAGAGGTCAATACCGCGGATATTTCCTGCAATATCCACGTAGAGCTTCAGCTGAACGGAGCCGTCCGGAAGGCGGCCGGAGCTGACCCCTGAGCGGAACTGTTCTGCGAGCACACCCATTGTCTCGCTGAACTGCTCCGGTTTGCCGGAAAGATCCATCAGCACGCCGTCTTTCGAGGCTGCCTCGCAGATGCGGGAAATTGTATCGTAGAACTGCTCTGCGTTGAGATTGGCCGTGACCTCTGTATATTTCACTTCAAGGCCGGCAATCGTTACAGGCACCCGTCTCTTGACAGCAGCCTTGGAGAAATCCTCCAGCATCATATCGCTGTATTTCTTGACACGATCTGCGGCATCCTCCGGGTCCGGAATCACCGGCATCTGTCTGATGAATGCCGTTCCGCGGAAGTTTTCCGGCATCGTGTCCTCGGTTTCCATATACAGCCAGCGTTCGGTCAGTCCGGGGAAGCGCACATAATACAACTCATCTGCATGTGCCGTGATTGTATCCATTGCGAAAATTTCCTCGCCGTTCCGCGTCAGCACGGCATTGACGCCGGATGCCTTCTTGGAGACGGACGAGACCGCTTCCAACGAAAGATAATCCGTTCCGTCGATGATGCGTTCTGCCATGTTTCCGATTTTGGGGTCAAGCGCGCTGAGCCGCATATCAGAAATCATCCGTTTCAGTTTATCACGGCCCTCCGCAGAGGGTGTAAAGCACAGCTCTGTATTTGCGGTCTGCCCGGTTTCATTGCGGGCATTCAGCCGCTGTGCCTGTACGGCGGCAAATGCCGCGGTGTCATTGGTATTCTTCTCGCAAACCCACGAGAAATAGCTGTTCGGCTTTGAAAATGTGAGCTTCACCTGATTTTTTACAAGATCAGAGAACGCATAGGACGCGATGAATCCGCCGGCGAGCACAGCCGTCAGGCCGGCAATTCCTGCAATCTTGAGACCAACCTTATTTTGCATAGTATACCTATCCTTTCAATACCTTCAGTACCTGAACAAAGCTCACCCCTGGCTTTGAAAAGATTATAGCATATCTCCGATGAAAAATCAAGGTAAAATTGATGACAAAACGATTGCAGATGCAGCAGGGAAGCGGCTTCGGCTCAGCTGCAGTCAATTCTTTCGTAAAATGATATCAGCTCCGGTCTGCATTTCAGGAACACAGTGCCGAGCAGCGGATCAAACTGCGTGCCGAGCGTTTTGGCGATCATCTGCAGCGCCTGATCCGGCGTCAGCGGTTCTTTGTAGCAGCGTTTGCTCACAAGGGCGTCAAAAACGTCCGCAAGTGCCATGATCCGCGCCTCAACGGGGATCTCATCGCCCTTCAGATGATCCGGATAGCCGCTGCCGTCATAGCACTCATGATGATAATGCGCAATGTTGACGGCGATCTCGACAAAATCCTCCTGATCGACCTCGTGCAGCACCTTTTTCAGAATCTTTGCGCCCTCGGTCGGATGCTTCCGCATTTCTGCGTATTCTTCCTCCGTAAACTTTCCGGGCTTGCGCAGAATCTGGTCATCAACGGCGATCTTGCCGAGGTCATGCATCGGGGCTGCCTTGGTCACATTGTGCAAAAACGGCTGATCCAGCTTCAATGCCTCGCAGACATCCTTTTCCTGCAAAAGCTGCTTTGCAAAGATCCGGACGACATGGCTTGTCCGGTTGATATGTCCGCCGGTACTGTTGTCACGGCTTTCAACGACGCTTGCCATGCCGGTGATGATCGAATTCTGAACCTTGCGGATATGCTCGGTCTTTTCCTCGACCTCCGACTGCAGCTTGTTGTTATAGTTGTTCAGCAGCCGCACATATTTCTGCTGCTCGGTATCGTCCTCCAGCAGCAGGCCGTAGCCGACCGTCTGATCCTTCTTTTTCAGCTCGGTGACCTTTCGCTCAAAGGCCTCCTCACCCATTTCAAAATGCGTGCTGTTGGCCGTGAACAGCGTGAACAGTCTGTCCGGAATGCGCACATTCCGGCCGAGCGTTTCCAGCTCCGGGAACAGCGCCTTTGCATGTGTATTGGCATCGAGGAAGCCGAACTGGTTATCCGTGATGATATACGGGTTTTCCATCTGCTTGAAGACCCACTCGTGACCGGAATCCGTGACGCCGAAAAAGCCGTCGGTCAGCATACTGATGACCACGGAAAGCAGCGACAGCGCACAGAATACCGGCAGCAGTTCGAGCTTCGGCTTGGCGAGCAGCTGCATGACCATGGAGGCTGCGATGATAAACTGCGCAGCAGTCAGCCGGAACAGATTCCGCTTTTCGGATGCGAGCTTGTTCCGCATCATCTGCAAAAACGTGTAGCAGATGCCGGCAATCAGAATCGAGAGCAGAAACACGTTCCGCAGCACATAAAGTGCGGACTGCTCGATTTCTGCGGTAAAGACGCTGAACAGCTCATGCCGCACAAAGTGCACATGTCCGATGACGACCTCGCAGGTTTTGCTGCTCCACTGCAGTGCAACGACAAGGCACTCAAAGCCGCCCCAGCCCATCAGAACCTGCCGCGGGATTTTCAGCCTGAGATAAGCGATGACAAAGCTGATGAAAAAATAATAGAACATCGCATTGCCGAAAAATTCAAACCTGTAGGCCATGGCAGCTTCCGTTTCGGTTTCGGCGGTTTCCATGAGCAGCGCGCCGCTGTTCATGACAAGACAGCCGAGACTCGTCATCATCAGACGAATGCTGCTTTCGCTCTGATGCCGTTCCATCAGCAGTGCCGCAGCACCTGCCAGCGGAATAATCAGCGCAATCAGCTCCAGGAAAATAATCAGCACAGGCACACCTCCTCACTCGTTCTTTTCAAAGCTGTTTCTGTCTGTATTATATATCAAATCCTCAAAAAAATCAAGTCGCCGGAGCCGGCTGTTCTGCATCAGAACAGGGAAAGCTGCTCGAAGGCGGGCGGCAGCTCTTTCAGATATGCAAACACCGCCTCCGGACGGTGCAGAATTCCATGCTCCTCGCAGATGCCATGAAACAGCCGCATCAGCTCTGCATTGCGCGGACTGTTCACGATATATGCTTCGCCGTATTTCTGCTCATAGCGCTGCCGGATCCCCGGAAAATGCCTGTCCAGTGCCGCATAGAAATATTCCCGGCTGCCTGCGCGGAGCGTTACGCCCATATCAAAGCAGACAATGCCCTTTACCCCGGCCTCAATGCAGTATTGCAGAATACCGCGCAGATTTTCTTCTGTATCGTTGAGGAACGGCAGTACAGGCGTCAGCCAGACCACCGTCGGGATGCCGTGCGCCTGCATGGTCTGCAGCACCTCAAACCGCCGTGCCGTCGTGCAGACACCCGGTTCCAGAATCCGGCAAAGCGATTCGTCAAAGGTTGTCAGCGTCATCTGTACCACGGCCTTCTGCTCCCGGTTGATCTGCTCCAGCAGGTCGAGGTCGCGCAGTACAAGATCGGATTTCGTCAGAACCGCCGCCCCGAACCCGTACTGTAAAATCAGCTCCAGCGCACGCCGCGTCAGGCGCCGTTCCTGCTCCGCCGGCTGATAGGGGTCGCTCATGGAACCGGTTCCGATCATGCATCTGCGGCGTTTGGAACGCAGCGCCTGCTCCAGCAGCTCCGGCGCGTTTTCCTTGCAGGCCGTATCCGCGAAATCATGCGTGAACTGATAGCATTCGCTCCGGCTGTCACAGTAAATGCAGCCGTGCGTGCAGCCGCGGTACAGATTCATACCGTTTTCGGCAGACAAAATCGTTTTTGCATATTCTGTGTGCAATGTGCGCCCCCCTTTTTCTGTGCGTCTTTTTGTCATTATAGCATATTCCCGTGCGGAAAGCAAGCGGGCAGCGGATGCTTTGATTTGTTCTTGCAATTCCGCCGGTTTTGGTGTATAATAAGAATATCAAACAGAACGAACAAAACCGGATGCACCGCCGTTTCCGGATTCTGCATTCCGGGATACCGTAAAATGGAAAGGAGAAACCCGCAATGAGCAAAAAATTAGTCGCATTCTTTTCCGCGGGCGGCAGAACCGCCAAGGCTGCGCAGAAGCTCGCGGATGCAGCAGGAGCAGATCTCTACGAGATCAGGCCTGCCGTCCCCTATACCGGAGAGGATCTCAACTGGATGAACAAACAGTCACGCAGCAGCATCGAGATGCAGGATCACAGCTCGCGTCCGGCTGTTGCGGAACCTGATGCGGATATTGCTGCATATGACACGGTCTACGTCGGATTCCCGGTCTGGTGGTATATCGCCCCGACCGTCATCAACACGTTCCTTGAACGCTATGATTTTTCCGGAAAAAAGATCGTGCTCTTTGCCACATCCGGCGGCAGCGGATTCGGTCAGACCGCAGAGTATCTCCGGCCGAGCGCGCCGGGCGCTGAGATCATCGAGGGCAAGGTCAATCCGAAGGACAAGGATATGCAGGCGCTTGCGGCAATCTCCTGAAACGGAAGAGGTTCATTATGCATTATTATGCGGATTATAAACAGTATGTTGCCGAAACGCTCAGAGACAGCGTGCCGGTGATCCGGGCGGCAGAACGCGGTACGCTCTCGTTCACGCCCTATATCTCAAACCGCTGCAGCGCGGCCTGCCGGTTCTGCTCGGAAAAGCTGTACCGCGGCGGCATCGCCAGTGCGGATCTGACAGTCTGCAGCGGATACCGCGAAAAGCTCGCTGAGATTCTGCGCTCACAGCGCGGCCGGAAGATTTTTCTGTCTGTCTCCGGCATGGAGCCTTCGGAAAGCATCGGACAGCTTTCCCTTGTGCGCGAAGCCGTTCAGCAGGCCGAACAGAGCGGGTGCGTCTTTACCGAGCGCGTTATGTATTCCAATCTTTCCGGCTTTGCTAAGCATTGGGAACAGCTGACTGCGCTTGTCCGTTCGCTGAAGCTGACCAGAATCGAATGCTCCCGCCATCATTTTGACGATGCCGTCAATCAGCAGATCGTGCGGTTCCGGGACGGAGAGCACATCCGGCAGAACAGCGTATTCATCCGCACTGTGCAGAATCTGCTGCAAATCGTGCCGGTCACAATGGTGTGTGTGATGCAGAAAACAGGCGTTGCATCGCCGGAGGATGTGCTGCCCTATCTGGAATTTGCGCGTCAGACCGGCGTCCGGCATGTTGTGTTCCGGGCACTGTCCATCTTCTCAGAACCGGCAGACGGCATTCAGATTGCGTCCTATATCACGGAAAACCGCGTGGAAATGCTGGATATGATCCGGGCGCTTCCGCAGGAGCATTTCCGGCTGCTGTCTGTGACAGAGGGCTATTACTACTACTCCTTCCGGTATCAGTACCGCGATATGGAAGTGCTGTTTGAGATGTCTGACTACGATCAGATGCGCCGCGAGCATCACAGCGAACGGCAGCACAAGCTGATCTTTTACCCGAACGGGGAGCTGTATAAGGACTGGAACCGGAATCCCGACGGAAAGGTCTGTGATGACCCCGACACCGTTTTCAGAACGCTTGCAGAAATCGCAAAGGAGCTGACCGCTTCCGGAGAGGCCGCTGTCATCGGGAGCTTCGGCGCCCGGCTGACGGTTCCGCAGGTGCTGGATCATATGCCGAAGGATCTTGACCTGTTCATGCAGAACGATATTGCGGCGATCCGCCGTGCAATCCGGATTCTGCGGAAGCACGGATTTTCCGTGTATTCATGGCAGGACCGCATTGACGAAAATGTGCCGGAAGAACTGCTGAAAGGGCGGTATTATATCCGCGGCATCCGTGATATACTGAATGTTGATCTCACCTATGAAATCGAAGGCATCGAATACGAAAAGCTCAGCGCCCATGCAGTGCATGCGGACGGAATCGGTACTTACGATAAAGAGGGGCAGATGCGGCTGCTCGAAGTATGCACGGAACGGCCGGATCTGACAGAACGGCTTGAAAAAATGCGGAACATAACCTGAAAAGAGGCGCAGGATTCACTGTACGGGGAGTCCTGCGCCCTTTGTTTCTCTGCGCATGTGAACAGATGCCGCAAAGCAGCGGCGGTCTTACGCTGCTTCAGCTTGTCCGCAATCGCGTTCCGTGCGCCCCGAAGTTGTGTGTTTTTTTGCGTTTCACCCATTGAAAAAACGGATAGAGTATGTTATAATATAGAGTGGCTTGTTATCAGCAGGCGAAGTTGTCAGAGAAAGGAAGATCACAATGGCAGAATCCGCTGCACAGATCAGAGAGGGCATCCGGGCGGTTCTGGAGACGTTCCCGCATACGCCGCGGGCACATGTCCAGAGCTTCGGCTGTCAGCTCAATTTCTGCGACGGTGAAAAATACAAGGGCATCCTGCAGGATCTCGGCTATGAGCTGACGGATATTCCGGAAGAGGCAGACGTCATCCTGTTCAATGCCTGTGCAGTCCGTGCACATGCGGAATCCCGCGTGATCGGGCGGCTCGGTGCGCTGAAGGCGATCCGGGAAAAGAATCCGCGGCTGATCGTCGGTTTATGCGGCTGCATGGCCGAGGAGGAGGAGGTCCGCGCACTGCTGCGGAAATCCTATCCGTTTGTGAAGCTGGTGCTCGGCGCCGGTGCAATGGAGCGTCTGCCGGGAAGCCTGCTGTCTGTTTACCGCGGCGAAAAGCGCGCGGAGACGCTGGCATTTGCCGGTCTGCCGGACGAAGCGCTCCCGACTGTGCGCGATTCCGGTTTTCAGGCGAGCGTGCCGGTCATGTACGGCTGCAACAATTTCTGCACCTACTGCATTGTGCCGTATGTCCGCGGCAGAGAGCGCAGCCGGAAGCCGGAGGCAATCGAGCAGGAGGTGCGGCAGCTGATTGCACAGGGCTACAAGGAGATTCTGCTGCTCGGTCAGAACGTCAATTCCTACGGCCGCGGGCTCGATGAGGAGATCAACTTCCCGGCGCTGCTGCGGCGGCTCGATGCGATCGAGGGGGATTACTTCATCCGCTTTATGAGCTCACACCCGAAGGACGCGACGCCGGAGCTCATTGATGTGATGCTTGAGTCAAAGCATATCGAGTACCATCTGCATCTGCCGGTACAGTGCGGCAGCGACCGCGTGCTGCAGGAGATGAACCGGCGGTATACCGTGGAAAAATATCTGGAAACGGTGGATTATGCACGCGCAAAGGATCCGGATTTCGGATTTTCGAGTGACCTGATTGTCGGGTTCCCGACGGAAACGGATGCCGATTTTGAAGGCACCATGCAGGTCATCGAGCGCGTGAAATACGACAATCTTTATACGTTTATCTACAGCCCGCGCAGCGGAACAAAGGCGGCGGAGATGCCGTTTGTCTCCACGCAGGAGCAGATTGCGGCGCGCATGAGCCGTCTGCTTGCGCGGCAGCGGGAAATTTCCGAGGAATTCAACAAGCGCTTCCTCGGAAAGCAGGTGCGGTTCCTTGCGGAAAAGCGCGATCCGGAAACCGGTCTGCTGCTCGGCAAGACGCGCCACGGACTGGTGCTGGAAGCGCCGGGTACGCAGGAGGACATCGGGCGGCTGTTGGATGTCACCGTGACCGGCGTAAAGAACTGGGCGCTTTCCGGCGAGATTCTGCGGGGGTGAGATAATATGCAGTCAGCACTTTCACAGGAAAAACAGCTTGTATTTACGCAGCAGCAGGAATCGCTCGCCGGCCGGCTCCGGCTGACGGACTGCCGCGATTTCAGCGCGGCAGAGACTGTTGCGGGCGTTGATCTTGCATACTGGAACACGCCGGACGGCAGGGAATATGCAGTCTGCTGCATCGTTGTGCTCGATATGCAGAGCCGTCAGGTGCTGGAAACTGCAAGGGCATCCGGAGAGATCACGGTGCCTTACTGTCCGGGATTTCTGGCCTTCCGGGAGCTGCCGCTTGTAACGGCGGCCGCAGAAAAGCTGACAATCAGGCCGGATCTGTATATTTTTGACGGCAACGGTTATCTGCATCCGCGGCATATGGGCATTGCGTCCCATGCATCGCTGCTGCTGCAGACGCCTGCATTCGGAATTGCCAAGACCTATTACCGTGTGCTGGACACGGATTATACCGAGCCTGCGCCGGAGACAGGCAGCTATACGGACATCGTGATCGGCGGCGAGGTGTACGGCAGGGCGCTGCGCACGCATGACGGCGTCAAGCCGGTGTTTGTATCCGCCGGCAATGATATCTCACTGGAAACCGCGACGGCGCTGGCGCTCCGTCTGACGGAGCCGGAGAGCCATATCCCGCTGCCGACACGGCTGGCCGATCTGGAAACCCATATTGCGCGGAGAGAACTGTGCAGCCGGGAAGAGACAAAATAAGAAGCAGATGCTGACCCAACAAATGAACCAATGCGATACAGAAAGGAGAGACCTACAATGAAAAAAGTACCTGTTATCATCGGCGTCAGCCTTGCTGCTGTGGCATTTGCCGTACTCTGGCACGCAACGCATGGTATTTCTGTGTTTGCGCGTACCGATTGCGGCGACAGCAGCAAAAACACGCATTCCGACGAGGAAATCCGCATGGCAGCTTCGATGGCACGGGAGCAGTTCCGCAAGGAATTTAATGGCTGCATTATGACCGAACTCAGCTACAGCGAGGAATGGTCGCAGGCTGAGATGGAATATGAAAACAGCTATTACGCCTGCTATCTTGCGCCGGAAAAATGTGTGGACGATGCCATTGTGCTGGAATCCACATTTGTGACCAAAAGCCCGTTTGCATCGTTTATGTGGGAGAACTACACACAGCGCGGCTGGAAATGGGTCATCAAGCATACGCCGGAGGGCGGCTGGAAATTTACCGGCTGCGGCTATGCGTAAGCTGCCCTGAAATTTGTTTGAAATCATTGATATAAAGGAGATTTTTATTATGGCAGATCTTTTGGAAATGGCAAAGCAGCTCGGCAGAGAGCTGCAGAAGGATGAGCGCTATCTTGCATTCCGTGCGGCTTCGGAGGAAAACGACAAGGATTCCGAGCTGCAGAATCTGATCGGAGAGTTCAATCTCAAGCGTCTCGATCTCGGCAATGAGGAGGACAAGGCTGAGCACGACGAGGATCGCGTCAAGGCCCTCGGCGAGGAGGTGCGCACGCTGTATTCGCAGATCATGGCGCACAAGGCCATGCAGAAGTATCAGGCGGCACGCGCCGAATTCGAGCAGCTGCTCGACGGCATCAACCGCGTAATCGCATACAGCGCGGCCGGTCAGGATCCGGATTCCTTTGATCCTGCGGCGGCTTCCGGCTGCTCCGGCAACTGCTCTGCCTGTGCAGGCTGCCACTGATCTGCCCTATGAATATGGAAATCGACCGTTCCAAGCTGTCGCCGATGATGCAGCAGTATCTTGCTGTCAAGGATGCGTCCGGCGATGCGATCGTGTTCTTCCGTCTCGGCGATTTTTACGAGATGTTCTTTGACGACGCGATTCTGGTCTCCAAGCTGCTGGAGCTGACGCTGACCGGCCGGGACTGCGGTCTGCCGACCCGTGCGCCGATGTGCGGCGTGCCGTATCATGCCGTGGAGCAGTATCTCAAGCGGCTCGTGAATCTCGGCTACCGCGTGGCGATCTGCGAGCAGATGGAGGATCCGGCGCTTGCCAAGGGTCTGGTGGAGCGCGGTGTCATCCGCGTGGTGACGCCGGGTACGCTGATCGAATCCAGTATGCTGGACGAATCCAACTGCAACTATCTGGCTGCTGTCTGGAGCCGCGACGAGGAGATTGCGTTCTGTGCGGCGGATATTTCGACCGGTGCGCTGAACCTGCACCGTCTGGAGGGCAAAACGCGCACGGATGATCTCATCAGCCTGCTCGACCGCTATCATCCGGCGGAGCTGCTGATTACAAAGGATTTTCTCGATTATAAGCCGGTTGCGGATTTCCTGAAAACCCGCACCAAATGCATGGTGACGCTGCGCGATGACAGCTGCTTTTCGCAGAAGCTGCAGCGGGAGACCGTGCTGAAGCAGTGCTCTGCGGATTCCTTTGAGGCGCTGGGGCTTTCGCCGGACGGGGCAGACAGTGCCGCGGCCTGCGGTCTGTTCCAGTACATTGCAGAGACACAGCGCGCGCTGGTCGGCCGCTTCACGGAAATCACCGTGCACGGCAAGGACGGCGTCATGGGGCTGGATGCCAATGCGCGGCGCAATCTGGAGCTGACCGAGACGCTGCGCTCGCATGAGAAGAAGGGCTCGCTGCTCGGCGTGCTCGATCAGACCGAAACTGCAATGGGCCGCCGGATGCTCCGCACATGGATGGAGCAGCCGCTCACAACGCCCGTGCGCATCATGGACAGACTGAACGCCGTCGAGCTGCTGATGAAAAACAGTGTCGTCATGACAGAACTGCGCGATCTGCTGGACAAGGTCTTTGATCTCGAACGCCTGATGTCCCGCGTCATGTTCCAGAAGGCGACCCCGCGGGATATGAAATCGCTTTCGCAGACGGCGATGCAGCTGCCGCAGATCAAGGAGCAGCTGCGCGCACTGCCGCAGTCGAAGCTGCTTGTGAAGCTCGAATCTGAAATCTCTCCGCTGACGGAGATCTCCGACCTGATTGAGCGCGCACTGGTCGATGAGCCGCCCGTGCAGATCAAGGACGGCGGCGTCATCCGGGACGGGTTCCATCAGGAACTCGACCAGCTGCGCCACGCGATGAATCACGGTACGGAGCTGATTGCGGAGATCGAAAACCGCGAGCGCGAGCGCACCGGCATCAAGAATCTGAAAACCGGCTATAACCGCGTGTTCGGCTATTATCTGGAAGTATCGCGGTCGTATTACGATCAGGTGCCGCCGGAGTGGATCCGCAAGCAGACGCTTGCAAACTGCGAACGCTTTATCACGCAGGAGCTGCGCAATGCGGAGAACACGATCGTCGGCGCAAAGGACAAGGCGCTGGCACTGGAAGCCGAGATTTTTTCGGAGCTGCGGGAATTTCTCGCGCAGCAGCTGAAAACCGTGCAGGAGACTGCTGCGGCGGTCGCGCAGGTGGATGTACTCTGCTCGCTTGCGCAGACAGCGCTTGAAAATGAATACTGCAAGCCGGAGATTGCCGTGGACGGCCGCATCGAGATTCATGACGGCCGGCATCCGGTCGTCGAGCAGATGCTCACGGATTCGGTCTTTGTGCCGAATGATGTGCTGCTCGATCAGAAGGCGAACCGGCTGGCAATCATCACCGGCCCGAACATGAGCGGCAAATCGACCTATATGCGGCAGACTGCACTGATTGTGCTGATGGCGCAGATGGGCAGCTTTGTGCCCGCGTCCTACGCGAAGATTTCGGTCGTTGACCAGATTTTCACGCGCGTCGGCGCATCCGATGACCTGACGGCGGGCGAATCGACATTCATGGTCGAGATGCACGAGGTCTCGACGATTCTGAAGCGTGCAACCGTGAACAGCCTTGTCATTCTCGACGAGGTCGGCAGAGGTACTTCGACCTTTGACGGCATCAGCATTGCGCGGGCGGTCGCGGAGTTCATTTCCGGAAAGAAGATCGGCTGCAAGACGCTGTTTGCAACGCATTACCACGAGCTGACAATGCTGGAGGGACAGTGCGACGGCGTGCGGAATCTCAGCATTGCCGTCAAAAAGCACGGTGATACGATCCGTTTTCTGCGCAAGATCGTGGACGGCGCCGCCGATGACAGCTACGGCATCGAGGTTGCAAAGCTGGCGGGACTCCCGGCACAGGTAACGAACCGTGCGCGGGCGCTGCTCATGGAGCTGGAAGCGCAGTCGAAGGCGGAGAAGGAATCCTATGCGGCGAAGATGGCAGCGGAATCCGCGGGGCAGATGTCCTTTGCGGCAGATGCGGACGCACAGGTCATTTCGCAGCTGTCCAAGACGCATGTCAACGAGCTTTCCGATGCGGAATGCCGCGAACTGCTCCTTGACCTGACCGCCATGCTGCACTGAGCCGGCAGCCGTTTTGCTTCGCCTTTATTCTGCACTTCATGTGTGACGGCTCGCTGCGCTCTCAGTCGGGGCGGCTCTCCGCCGCCGTACACAACCCGTTTTATGAGATTTTAATTATGGAATATGTCTATTATCATTTCAGGACAAACAGCATCTCCGAGACATGGAATACCGGCATCATTGAGGATTTCCTTCGCAGCACGGGGCTGTTTCAGGGGGATCGTTTTACAGCGCAGAAGCCGTTTCTCAGCCTTTCCCTGA
Organism: Oscillospiraceae bacterium; assembly: GCA_017427265.1. GTDB lineage: Bacteria > Bacillota > Clostridia > Oscillospirales > Ruminococcaceae > Firm-04. Next base: position 327,349 of record JAFRTG010000021.1, read on the forward strand.
TGCATGTGCATGACTTTGAGGGAAGCTGGAGCGGCAAGGATTATGATCCCGAAAAAACAAATTATATTTCAATCGTGACAAGCGATAACTGGTACTGGGGCGTCCGGAAGGATCCGCAGATTCAGGCAGTGTTTGACGGATTGGAGCAGCTTCTGCATACGGAGATGCGGGAGGACTGGTGAGCATCGCAAGGCTCACTTAGAAAGGAAAAAGCAGTGCCCGAAATTCATGTTTTACCGAAGGATATTGCCGAGCTGATTGCGGCGGGCGAGGTGATCGAACGCCCGGCCTCGGTGCTCAAGGAGCTGACCGAAAATGCCATTGATGCAGGTGCAAAGCGCATCACCGCGGAATTAAAGCGCGGCGGCGTGCTGTATCTGCGCGTGACCGACGACGGCTGCGGCATTGCGCCGGAGCAGGTGCGGACGGCATTTCTCCGCCATGCAACAAGCAAAATTCAGACCGCGGAGGATCTGGAAACGATTTTTACGCTCGGATTCCGCGGCGAGGCGCTGGCTTCGATCTGCGCGGTCTCGCGGACAGAGGTGCTGACGCGGCAGCAGGGCGCAGAATACGGCACGCATTATCAGATTGAGGGCGGTGAGGAGACTGCCTTTGAGCAGAGCGGCTGCCCTGAGGGCACGACCGTTGTTGTGCGCGACCTTTTCTATAATGTGCCGGTGCGCGCAGGCTTTCTCAAGAAGGACACTGCCGAGGGCAATGCCGCCGCGAATATTTTTCAGAAAATCGCGCTGTCACACCCGGAAATCTCGTTCCGGCTGATCCGCGAAAACAAAACGGAGTTTGTCACGCCCGGCGACGGGAAACTGTTTTCGGCCGTTCATGCGATCTTCGGCAAGGATTTTGCACGCGATCTGCTCCCGGTGCAGTATCAGGAGCAGGAACAGGGCGGCATTTCCGTCGAGGGCTATGTGATGAAGCCGCTCTATGCGCGCCCGAACCGTTCGCATCAGCTGTTCTTTGTCAACGGCCGTTCCGTGCGGTCGTTCACGCTGATCTCCGCGATCGAGGAGGCATATAAAACGCTGATTATGACCGGAAAATATCCGGCCTGTGTGCTGCGGATTCAGGTCTCGCCGCGCATCGTGGATGTCAACATGCACCCGACCAAGGCTGAGGTGCGTTTTTCCGACGAAAAGCGGATTTATCATGCTGTTTATTATGCGGTGATTGCTGCGCTGGAGCAGAACCAGCTGGTCTATGAATTCCGGATTCCGCAGCAGGAGCCGCCTGCCGCTGAGAAGCCGGCGCCCGCGCCGCAGCGAACGGTCAGGCCGGAACTCATTGCGCCGAAGCGGCCGCAGCGGGACTGGTTCGCGCCTGTGCCGGGTACGGATGACAATACGCCGGCACCGCTGTTTGAAAAGAAGCAGGCGCCCGCGCCGGAACAGCCCGCGCCGGTACCGGAACCGGCAGTTGTGCCGCAGGAACCCGTCCGGCTCCCGGCGACGGAAGCACCGGCTGCTCCGGTTCCGCCGAAGCCTGTGCATACCGAAGCGCTGAAGGCTTTTCCCGATCTGACCGCGCAGCCTGTTAGACCGGAGCCGCCTGCTGTGCGGGAGATGCCTGCGAAACCGGAGCCTGTTCAGCAGATCAATCCTGCGGGAGCCGATCTGCCGGACGAGCCGGAAGCACGCAATACGGTGCTTTCAGAGATTCAGCGCGACCCGATCACGGTGATCGGTGAGCTGTTTGAGAATTATGTGCTTGCCGAGGCCGGCGAGCAGCTGGTCATCATTGACAAGCACGCCGCGCACGAGCGCATCCTGTTCGAGCGCTTCCGCAGAAGGGAATGCAAGGACCGTCAGACCTTGCTGACGCCCGTGCGCGTTCTGCTGACCGCGGACGAAATCTCTGCGCTGCAGGAGCAGGCGGAGACGCTGGAGGGATGCGGCTTTACATTTGATTTCAGCGAGGCGCCCGTCGTGCAGCTGACCGGCGTTCCGCTTTCCTGCGCAGAGCTTGATCTCGATCAGATTGCGGCCGATCTTGCGGCAAACTGTGTGAAGCATCATGCGCAGCCGGATCTGCATCTGCTGGACGATCTGTTCCACGATCTTGCCTGCAAGGCTGCAATCCGGACGGGCACACACAATACAAAAGAAGAGCTGCAGTCGCTGGCTGTGCAGGTGTGGGGAAACAGTCAGATCCGGCATTGTCCGCACGGACGTCCGGTGATGTTCCTGCTGTCCAGATATCAGCTGGAAAAGCAGTTCAAGCGCATTCAAAACTGAAAGAACCATGGAAGCCGAATTGGGGCGGAGGCGTGAAATGGAACAATTACTTTTTGAGATGATTTACAGAGGACTCATGTTTGAAATGAACAGAGTCACCAAAAAACTGACGGCGGGCATTCTCACCGAGATCCGGCAGCATGTGCTGCTGCTCCGCCGGATGCTGCAGCTTGCAGCCTATGCAGGGAGACCGGAATACGGCGGGTTCTGCACGGTGCTCAAGCGCGATATCATCCGGAGCGTCGGAAGCAGCCCGGCACTTGCACGCCGCTACGACACGGCGCTGCTGCGCTGCGAGCTGCCTGCCGGTCGCATTGCGGTTCCGCGGCGGGCCGTGCTGCTGCTGCACGATCTGTTTTTGCAGATGGGCGAGGAGCTGACCGGTCAGCCGGACGCAAAACGGCTGGAAATGCTGTTCCGTGCGGGACACCATCTGCCGCGCTGTATGCTGGATCCGGCCAATCATATCACGGCGTCGGAGGCGGTCTGCCTGGAGGATGCGCTGGCCGCTATGGATACGGAAACAGCCGAACGGACTGCGCTGCTGCTGCAGACCATGCCCGCAGAGGGCGCATCTCAGACCTGAAAGGATATTTTTATGGCAAAAATTGCTCTGATTGTGACGGAAATGCAGAATGACTACCTCTGGGCGAAGCGGAAGGACAAGTTCCCGTATGACACAGATACGCTGGTTTCCGCGGTCAATGCCGCAATCGACACGGTTCATGCTGCGGGCGGCGATGTGATCTATATTGCGCAGATTTTTCCGGATACGCCCTCGAATCATCTGATTTTCGGGTATAATATCACCGGTACGGAGGGCGCGGAGCTCTTCGGTGATCTGCACCGGGTCTCTGAACTGTACTTTGAAAAGAATGTGTCCGATCTGTTCACGGATGCGAAATTCCGCGAATGGACAGAAGCGCAGGGATATGAGGAGCTGCTGTTCTGCGGCGTTGACGAGTGTGCCTGTATTGCTGCAACGGCAAAGCACGCGGCGGAATCGGGGATTCGTGCTGTGATTCTGGAAAAGGCCTCGGCCACGCGGTTCGATGCCCGGAAAAAGGCGATGACCCGCGCAGAGCTGAAGGCCGCCGGCGTGCAGTACCGTGCAGAAGTGCTCTGATGTACCGAAAGGAGAAGAATCCGTGAAAAAAGAGGAGATGTCCGGCGGCGCACCGCAGCCGGAAGCTGCAATCTATACGGTCTACGGCCCGCCTTCGATGCTGCGCGAACGGGCGGAGAAATCCGTCTGCATCCGGGCATGGACGGAATCCGATCTGCCGGAGATGCTCGAAATCTGGAATGAGGTTGTTGCGGCGGGAGATGCCTTTCCGCAGGAGGAGCTGCTGACGCCGGAAACCGGCGCGGCATTTTTTGCGCAGCAGACCTATACGGGCGTTGCAGAGCAGAACGGCCGCTTGCAGGGGCTTTATATTCTGCACCCGAACAATGTCGGCAGATGCGGGCATATCTGCAATGCAAGCTATGCGGTGCGCAGCAGCGCCCGCGGACGCGGCATCGGCAAACGGCTCGTGCGGGACTGCCTTGAACAGGGCAAAGCGCACGGCTTCCGGATTTTGCAGTTCAATGCCGTTGTGGAAAGCAATCTGCCGGCGCGGCAGCTTTATGAGCGGCTGGGCTTCCGGCAGCTCGGTACCATCGAGGGCGGCTTCCGGATGCCGGACGGCACATACGTCAACATCTGCCCGTACTGGATTGCGCTTTAATCACCATACAAAAACAGGAAAGGAGCACGCTTATGTCCGAACAGCTGCCGGTGATTGCGGTCGTCGGTGCAACGGCAACCGGAAAAACGGCACTCGGTGCGGAGATTGCAGCAGCCTATGGCGGAGAGGTGATTTCCGGCGATTCCATGCAGCTCTATGAGGGGCTGGACATCGCAACTGCCAAGCCGACTGCCGAGGAAATGCGCGGCATTCCGCATCATCTCATCAGTGTGCTCCCGCCGGAGCACGCCTGCTCGGTCGCAGAATATGTCGAAATGGCGCGGGAGAAGATCGCCGCGCTGCACGAGAAGGGAAAGCTGCCGGTAATCGTCGGCGGCACGGGGCTTTATATCGACGCGCTGCTTGACAATATTCAGTTTCCGGATATTCCCGCGGACGATGCGCTGCGTGCAAGGCTCAATGCAGAGGCGGAAACGCTCGGCAGAACAGCCATGCGCGAACGGCTGATGCAGTGCGATCCGGAATCGGCGGAGCGGCTGCACGAAAACAATCTGCGGCGGATTATCCGCGCACTGGAGGTCTATGAGCTGACGGGCATTCCGCTCTCCGAGCACGCCAGACGCAGCAGAGCCGTTCCGGCGCCGTGGAATATCCTGCGCATCGGCATCGGCTTTGCGGACAGAGAACAGCTCTACGCCCGCATCCGCAGGCGCGTGGACTGTATGGTCACACAGGGATTGCTGGACGAAGTCCGCGCAGAATACGAATCCGGCAGACGCCGCGCAACCGCTGCCATGGCCATCGGCTACAAGGAGCTGCTGCCGTGGCTTGCGGGTACGGATTCTGCAGAAGAATGCATCGCACGCATCAAACAGGAGACCTGCAGATATGCCAAACGGCAGGGCACCTGGTTCCGTCGGAATCAACAAATCAAATGGATAACGGCGGATGAAAATTGTAACGGAAGTGGAAATTTTGAAATGTGTCAAAAAATGATAGCGAAATGGAATGCGTTGTGATATAATATATGATGTGTAGTTGTTGACGGGTGAGGTATACCCTCGCGCCTGCATCGCAAATATACATATTTATGCTATAATAAAAGAAATGAGGCAAAGTAACATGACCAACAAGGGACTCAACTTACAGGATGTTTTTCTGAATCAGGCAAGAAAGGACCGGCTTCCGCTGACCATCTTCCTGACGAACGGCTATCAGTTCAAGGGAATCATCCGCGGATTCGATTCCTATATCGTGATTCTGGAGACTGAGGGCAGACAGCAGCTGGTGTATAAGCACGCGATTTCGACAATCGTCCCCGCCAGACCGATCTCAATTCTCGATGCGATGGAGCAGCGGGAGGAAGCTGAGTAACTTATATGAACGAAATTACAACGCGAATCCTCAAGATTTTGCTGCTGGTGTTCGCTGTTGTGCTGGCCTCCACCATTTTCTATCATCTGTTCTATACGAACTATGAAACGGAAAATGCGAGCCTTTACGAGGACAGTGTTGTTTCGACATTTCAGGGGGTCTATGTCCGGAATGAGACCGTGCGCCGCTATAACGGGAACGGTGCCGTCCGCTACTGCGTGGATGACGGCGCCAAGCTCGGTGTCGGCAGCGTGATCGCAGAGGTCTATTCCAATGAGGAACAGATCGACCTTCGCAGGCGTATCGCGGAAAAGGAAGATGAGCTTTCCATGCTCAGCCGGATTGAAAATCCCGGTACCAGCGAAAATGCCCAGCCGGCAAATATTGCTGCGCTCATTGACGAACAGTTCAAGTCCATGATACGGCTGCGGGAGCACGGAGACCTTTCCGGTGCCTGTGCAGCCAGACAGAACCTCACCGTTCTGATGAGCACATATGATAAAATCACAGACAGCTCCGTCGATTTTCATGACAGAATCGTTGCGCTGGAGGACGAGATCACAAGACTCAGCCGGCAGAAAACCTCGCCGGATGAGATCATCCGTGCTTCCGGCAGTGCCTATTTTGTCAGCCATACCGACGGCTATGAGTCTGTTCTGACGGAGGATAATGTCGCAGACCTGACGCCTGAGCTGCTCAGCGAAATCACCGATGACGGCAATCTCCCGGGGAATCCCGAAAACGGCATGGTCATCGGCAAGCTGATTGATGATTATGCGTGGTATATCGTCGGGGTGTTTGACAATACCCAGCTCCGCCTCTCGGAGGACGATACGGTCACGGTCAAGCTCGAATCCTTTCCGTCTGATTTGCGTGTCAGAGTCGTTTCCCTCATTTCTGCGGGCGATGTGACCAGGACAAAGGGCGTGTTCCGCTGCGATCAGCTGACAAAGGAAGTTGTGCAGCACCGCACGGAGCGCGTGGAGGTTCTGCGTGACCGTGTAAAGGGCATCCGGATTCCGCGTTCGGCCATCCGCTTCAAAACGATGGATGTGGAGACCGAGGACGAGGAAGGCAATGTCACAACCGTTACGGAGAACTGCCGCGGCGTCTATGTGCTGGTCGGCGAAAGACCCGAATTCCGCAGAATCGACGTGATCTTTGAAGATGAGAACTTTTGCGTCTCCTCGCTGGATGCCGGAAGCGGATTCGTCGCGCTTTATGACGATATTATCGTGAAAGGTGTGATGGCAGATGGCGAGTGAGTTTGCTCCCTGTACGGAAGCACAGAAAAAAGCTGTTCTGGAACGGCTTGCAGTGATCCGGCAGAACATTGCCGAAGCCTGCCGTGATGCAGGACGTCCGGAATCGGATGTCACGCTGATGGCAGTAACCAAGACCGTTTCTCCGGAGCTGATCAATATTGCATTCGATGCCGGCGTGCATACGCTCGGCGAAAACCGCGTGCAGGAATTTCTCTCCAAGCGGGATGCCTACCGCCCGGATGCCGAGGTGCACTTTATCGGTCATCTGCAGACGAACAAGGTCCGGCAGATCATTGATAAGGTGAAGCTGATTCATTCGGTGGACAGTCTGCATCTTGCAGAGGAGATTGACAAGGCGGCCGCACGGCAGGGCATTGTGATGCCGGTGCTGATTGAGGTCAATATCGGCGGGGAAGCCTCCAAATCAGGCGTTTCTCCCGCGGAGCTTCCGCAGCTGCTCTCTCAGCTGCAGACGCTCTCCGGTATCCGCACGGACGGGCTGATGACCATTCCGCCCCCCATGACGGATGAAACAGAACAAAACCGTGTGTTTGCACAGATGCGGCAGCTGTACGATTCGCTGCGGCAGACTGTGCCGATGCATGTGCTTTCTATGGGCATGTCCGGCGACTATGCGGCTGCGGTCCGGAACGGATCGACGCTGGTGCGCATCGGCAGTGCCTTGTTCGGGGCGCGGTATTATCCGCCGAAGCCCGAAGGCTGATTGGATTTCAATTTACATGCAGCCGGCGTACAAGCCGGAACATGTGCCGGAAAATACATTTCACCAGAAAGAAAAGGAGAATCCAGATGAAAGTTTTTGATCAACTGCGCGATTTTTTCGCACCGCAGGAGGACGATTCCTACGAAACTGAGCCGGTGCGCGAGTCCAGAGAACTCCGCGACCGCAGAGAATACCGTGAGCCGGTGCGTGAGCGCGAAGCAGTCAGAGAGCAGCCGGATACCTCTGCACGGGAGGTCCGTGAGCCTTCTCCGCTGCGCGAAAGCTACAGACCGGAAACGGATTATCAGGCCAAGCGCGACAATAAGGTCGTCAATATTCAGGCAACTGCACAGCTGCAGGTTGTGCTCGTCAAGCCGGAGGTTTTCACAGACGCCAAGCAGATCGCCGATCATCTGATCTCCAAAAAGACCGTTGTGCTCAATCTGGAAACTGCTTCTGCAGAGAACAAGCGCCGGATCATCGACTTCCTTGTCGGCGTGGCCTATGCAAACGGCGGCAGCCTCAAGCCGGTCGCAAATCTGACCTATATCATTACGCCGTATAATGTCGGCTTTATCGGCGAGGATCTTGTCAACGAACTGGAAACGAACGGCGTTATCATGTAATCGCAGCAAAAACGGATAACCGTATACAGATATCGGAAAGGAGCGCACCGCGATGATTACTGCGAAGGATGTACAGAAGAAAAAGTTTGAAAAGGTCAAATTCGGATACAGCCCGGAGGAAGTCGATTCCTTCCTCGCACAGATCGAAAACGATCTGCGACTGCTGCAGCAGGATCTGGACGATTCCAACGAGAAGGTTCAGCTGCTCGCGGATAAGGTGCGGGAGTACAAAGATACAGAGGATGATTTGAAAAATGCGCTGCTGCTTGCTCAGAAGCAGGCGCGGCAGGTTGTCGAGGAAGCGCAGGCCAAGGCAGATGCAATCGTTGCCGAAGCAAAGAATTCGGTGGATTCCGTTAAGGCACAGGCCATTCACGATTCCGAGACACAGCTCAGAAATATTACAACACAGCTTGAACAGGAAACTGCATCGCTCGTGGATACGCGGCATCAGGTCTCTGAATTCAAGCGCGCGCTGTTCGATATGTATAAGGAGCATCTGGAACTGATTTCCCGCCTGCCGGAAACGGCTGAGGAAGTGGAGGAGTTTGTCTCCGGTGAGGACACCGCTGCGGAGACTGCGGAGGAGAACGCTGCGGAAGCTGCTCCGGCGGCACCTGCTGCAGAGACGGCATCCGCTGAGGCGCCTGCAGCACCGGAAGTTCCCGCTGCACCGGATTCTCCCATGCCGGAGCATCCGGCATCTGAGGAGGAGGCACAGGCCTTCGGCAGCCGGCGCGACGATGCCGGCAATGCGGCACGGCGGAGATTCAGCGAGCCTGTCTGATGCACGCTGCTGCGGTCACTGAAACAGCTTCCGTTTCAGTGAAGTCAACATAACAAAGGAACCGTGCTCTTTGCGCGGCTCCTTTTTATTTCGGAAAGGAGCATGGATCTTGCTCACGTTTATCATTGTGCTTCTGGCGATTGCCGGACTGGTCGGGCTCGATCAGGCTATCAAGCTCTGGGCAATCGCAAATCTGCAGAATCAGCCGGCGCGTCCGTTTCTGCCGCTCGGCAGCCTCGACTGGATGCACCTGAACTATGTCGAAAACAGGGGTGCAGCGTTCAGCATCATGAGCGGAAACCGCGGCTTTCTGATCGTGTTCCCGCTGGTGATGCTGGCAGTCTGTCTTTATCTGCTCCACAGATACGGCAAAACGCACCGCTGGCTTTATGCGGCGCTCCCTCTGATTGCGGCGGGCGGCATCGGCAATCTGATTGACCGCATCTTCCGGGACGGCGCAGTCGTCGATTATCTGGATGTGCAGCTGTTCCGGTTTGCCGTGTTCAATTTTGCAGATATCTGCGTCACGGTCGGCGTGGCACTCACGGTGATCTGCGTTCTCTTTGTGGAGAAGGAAGTTCCGGATGCCAAAAAGGCCAAAAAAGCCAAACGGATGCCGTTTGCTCATACGGTGACAGAGCTGCCGGAGGCCGGTACGCTGCCGGAAGCAGGAGAACTGCCGGAGGCCGGTGAACGGGAGATCCTGCCGGAGCTGACGGAGGATTCCGACGATGCCGGCGCGTGAGCTTCAGCTTTCGGCAGCGCCGGAGGACGCCGGAACGCGGCTGGATGCATGGCTTGCCGCACAGCCGGAGCTCGGTCTGACGCGCTCTGCGGTGCAGCAGCTGCTCGAACAGGGGCATGTCATGCGGAACGGCCGTCCTGCAAAGAAGAATGAAAAGCTGCTGGCCGGGGATACTGTCCTTGTGCACGTACCGGAGCCGCAGCTGCTTGAGGTGCTCCCGCAGGAGCTGCCGCTTGAGATCGTCTATGAGGATGATGACCTGCTGGTCGTCAACAAGCCGAAGGGCATGGTCGTGCATCCCGCGCCGGGGCATCCGGACGGGACGCTTGTCAACGCGCTGCTCTGGCACTGCGCGGGACGGCTTTCCGGCATCAACGGCGTGATCCGTCCGGGCATTGTCCACCGGATCGACCGGGATACCAGCGGGCTGCTGATTGTCGCCAAGAATGACCGCGCCCACCTTGGTCTTGCCGAGCAGATCGCGGTGCATTCCTTTACGCGGGAATATGAAGCGATTGTCTGCGGCAGACTGAAAACGGCTGCCGGAACCGTTCACGCACCGATCGGCAGAGATCCGCGTGACCGTCAGAAAATGTGCGTGATTGCGCAGAATTCCAAGGATGCTGTGACGCATTACGAGGTGCTGACGCAGTATGAAAAATATGCGCATATCCGCTGCCGGCTGGAGACCGGCCGCACGCATCAGATTCGTGTGCATATGAAATACATCGGGCATCCGGTCTACGGCGATGCGGTTTACGGCAAGGCGGAAAAGGGAATCGAGGGGCAGTGCCTCCATGCGAAAAAGATCGGCTTTCTTCATCCGGTCACGGGGGCGTATCTCGAATTTGATTCTGAATTGCCTGCATATTTTACGGAAATACTGAGAAAGCTGCGCTGAAACCGGCGCACGGGGAGTTGACAGATGCATTTTACGTATTGCCCGGACTGCGGGACGAAGGCTGTCCTGCGCCGGATGGGAGATGACGGCGAAGTTCCGTATTGCGAAGCCTGTCAAAAGCCGCTGTTTGATATGTTCAGTACATGCGTGCTTTCGGTTGTGCGGAACCCGGCAGGGGAGATCGCGCTGATCCGGCAGAGCTACGGGCAGCAGGAGACCTTTGTCGGTGTTGCGGGCTATATGAAGCCCGGCGAAACCGCAGAGCAGGCGGCGCTGCGCGAGATCACAGAGGAGATCGGCCTTGCAGCGGAGCGGCTTTGCTTTCTGTTCAGCGCATGGCACGAAAAGCGCGGTCAGCTGATGCTCTGCTTCTGCGCAGAGACGAAGCAGACAGCCTTCACGCTCTCGGAGGAGGTCTCTGAGGCAAGGTGGTTTTCACCGCAGGATGCGGAGAAAGCTGTCCGCCGTGGGAGTATCATTGAACGTGTGGTGCGAACAGCTGTTTCTGTTAAGAAAACCTGAAATTCGGGAAAAAGACTTGAAAAAACAGCAGGAATTTGCTATAATAAGAAAATGGAGAGAAACCAAGCCATAAGGGCACTCGGTAACAAAGGGATGAAACAGAAATGATCGGCTATTACAGCTATACAGTTATATTGACGTATCTGGGGTTTGTCTGCGGTTCAGTCGGGCTTTATTTTGCGGCGCACGGCAATACCAATGCAGCGATTATTATGCTGATGCTTGCGGGCTTTTGCGATATGTTTGACGGAAAGGTTGCAAAGACCAAAAAGAACCGTACCCCGGAGGAATGCCGCTTCGGCATTCAGATTGATTCGCTTTCCGATATGGTCTGCTTCGGACTGCTTCCGCCGGTGATTGCATACAGCGCCGGGCTGCAGCGTCCGATCCATATCGCCGTTTACAGCTGCTTCAGTCTGGCGGCGCTGATCCGCCTCGCATATTTCAATGTCACGGAGGAGGAGCGCCAGCAGGTCACAACCGAGCGCCGGAAGGTCTATGAGGGACTGCCGGTTACGTCGGTGGCGCTGCTGATTCCGGTGCTGTTCGCATTCCGCAGAGACCTGGGCGGCTATTTTTCACTGACTGCAACAATCGTCTATGCCGTGATTGCATGTGCATTCATTACGCGCTTTACGCTGAAAAAGCCGGGCATGCGCGTGATGCTGCTCTTTATTGTGATCGGCGTGCTGGAGCTGCTTTTGCTGATCTACAAGCACCTCCACCGCTGAACGGCTTACAATGAAACATGAAGGAGGGATCCGTATGTCGGAACCGATGGAAGCAGCACTCGGAAAGGGTGTACAGATTTGCGACCGTGAGGGGAATCCGGCTGCGGATTCCTGTGCTTCTCAGGGGAAGCTGCTCGGCCTGCTTTACGGCACGGCTCCCGGACGCGCGGCGCTCAAGGTTCTGACGAAGCCGGCCGTCTCCAAGGCAGCGGGCTATGCGCTGGAGCATCCGCTCTCGACCGTTGCAATTCCGCCGTTTGTCATGAAGAAGCACATCAAAATGAGTGACTACGCGGAGGACAAGTTCCGCAGCTTCAATGCGTTCTTTACACGGCCGGTCAAGCCGGAGGCCAGACCCGTTGACCGCAGGCCGGAGGCGCTCATCAGTCCGTGCGATGCCAAGCTGACCGTCGTTCCCGTGACGGATGATCTGCATTTCCGGATCAAGGGCGCGGAATACAGTCTGGCGGCCTTCCTCGGCTGCAAGCATCTTGCGGCGCACTATCAGGGCGGTCAGCTGCTGATCTTCCGCCTGACGCCGGACGATTACCACCGCTACTGCTACCCGGATGACTGCCGGATCGGCAAGACGCGCTGCATTCCCGGCGAGCTGCATACGGTCAATCCCGTTGCCGCGGAGCACGACGTCAAGGTCTATCACCGGAATACGCGGACCATCACAATGCTGACGACGGCGCACTTCGGGCATTTGCTGCAGATTGAGGTCGGTGCGATGCTCGTCGGCAAGATTGTCAATCACCCGCACGGCGAGACCGTTTCGCGCGGCATTGAAAAGGGCTATTTTGAGTTCGGCGGCTCGACGATCGTTCTGGTGCTCGAACAGAATGCCGCGGAGATCGACCCGCAGATTTTGAAAAATACGGAAAACGGCGCAGAAACGATCGTGCGGTACGGCTCCCGGATCGGAACTGCGTGCCGCCGCTGAGATATGTTCTGCCGTGCGATTCGACGCAAAATTTGTGCAAAATGCTGAAAATGACCGCATCCGACAAAAATGATTGTCGGATGCGCATTTTTGTGGTAAAATAAAGAGTGGAGAATTCTCCGCAAACATGACAAGGAACAAAAGAAATAAAGGAGCAAAGCATGTTTACCAGATATATCGGGATTGATCTGGGTACGGCCAATACCCTGATCTATGCACGCGGGAAGGGCATCATTATGCGGGAGCCCTCGGTCGTGGCGGTCAATACCAGAACCGATCAGGCCTGCTCGGTCGGCAGAGAGGCAAAGGACATCATCGGCAGAACCCCCGGCTCCATTATTGCCGTGCATCCACTCAAGGACGGCGTCATTGCCGATTTTGATATTGCTGCAACCATGCTGCAGGAGCTGATTAAAAAATCCCTGAAGGGCACTCTTTTTACCAAGGCGCGCGTGATTATCTGCATTCCGTCCGGCGTCACCGCCGTGGAGCGCCGTGCCGTGAAGGAGGCCGCGGAAAAGGCCGGCGCCAGACCGGTTCAGCTTGTTGCGGAGCCGCTTGCAGCCGCACTCGGTGCGGGTCTGCCCATCATGGAGCCGACCGGTACGATGATTGTCGATATCGGCGGCGGCACCAGCGAGATCGCCGTGATTTCGCTCGGCGGCATTGTCTCTTACCGCTCTGTGCGGACAGCCGGAGATGCGTTTGATCTTGCGATTGTCAATTATATCCGGAAGAAATACAGTCTGCTCATCGGTGAGCGCACGGCAGAGGCCGTCAAGATCGGCATCGGCTCGGCGTTCCCGGAGGCGACCGTCAGCGAGATGGAGGTGCGCGGCAGAAACCTGCTCAACGGCCTGCCGGAGAATATCACAATCTCGTCCGATGAGGTGCGCGATGCGCTCTATGAGCCGCTGTGCGACGTCATGGACGCAATCCGCGAAACACTTGCACATACGCCGCCGGAGCTTTCCGCGGACGTCATTGAGCAGGGCATTACGCTGACGGGCGGCGGCGCGCTGCTGCACGGTATGGATAAGCTCATCAACCGCGAAACCGGTATGCCGGTTTATGTTGCGGAATATCCGCTGGACTGCGTGGCCGAGGGTACCGGCAAGATTCTGGAAAATCTTGACGAGTACGAGGAGCTTCTGACCGAAGAGATTAAGTATTACTGAGGCGGCAGTGCTTTGCGTGTTATAATCAATCTGTGAAAAAGCGCCGCAGCTGCGGCGCTTTCCGTTTGTTGTAATTAGAAAAAGGTATCCGCTGCGCGTTCGGAATGGGGGCCTCTATCGCAGGCGCCCAAGCCCGCCGAGCTCTTGAACGCAGGGGAGTTTCGCTCACTGCGGTGAGCGACGAGGGCGCTTGCCCACTCCGCTATGAGTTTGCAAGCAAACTCACCCCGACCCGCGAGCTTTTTGAAATAAGCTCGACCAAAAACTTTAATTTTGGATCACAGAAGGTTTATAGACAAAATGAAAGACGCTGATTGTTGTAATCAGCGCCTTTTTTGATATGCTTTTGCGTTCCCGGCCGGTTTACTCGTAACGGAGTGCGTCGATCGGGTTCAGGTTTGCTGCCTTGATGGACGGAATCAGACCAAAGACGATACCGACGCCCATCGAGAATACAACAGAGATTACAATCGCAGAGGTCGAAATTGCGACCGGAACTTCCGCGATGTTTGCGACGACATGCGCCAGTCCGATACCGCTCAGAACACCGATCAGACCGCCGATGCTGGTCAGAACGGAGGCTTCCGTCAGGAACTGCGCGAGAATTCTGCGTCTGCGGGCGCCCAGCGCTTTCTTCAGACCGATTTCTCTGGTACGCTCTGTGACGGACACCAGCATGATGTTCATAACACCGATACCGCCGACAAGCAGCGAGATGCTTGCGATCCAGATCAGCATCTGGTTTGTGGACTGCGAGAGATCCTGCATTGCCTTGGCCTGCTCCAGAAGGCTCTCACTCTTGTATTCAACCTTGGTGAGCGAGAGATCCATAGAGGCCTCTTCCGCGCCTTCCTCGTTCTCTTCCTGCTGCGGTGCGGATACGCTGCGGATGTTTTCGTTCAGGATATCGGCAGCCTTTTTGCCGGCTGTCGTCATGCTGTCCGTATCCGTTGCCTGAATGATGCAGTGCTGCGGTTCATCGTACTGGAAGCAGATGCTCCAGTCCTCGGTCGGGATAAAGACCTTTCCGCCCTGATTTGCGCTGTTGAAGGTATAATACTCATCAACCGTATTGATTACCGGTTCAAAGCCGGAACGCTTCGCCACAACGCCGATGACCGTGAACGGTTCGCCGGCGATATCCAGAATCTTGCCGATCGGCTCCTCGCCGTCAAAAACGGAGCGCGCAACGCTCTCCTCAATGAGTGCGACCTTGGAGAAATCCTTATACTGCTTTTCTGAGAAGCCGGCTCCTTTTGAGACCTCATAGCCTTCTGCTTCCAGATAATCCTCGTCGATGCCGAGCAGCGCAATGCCTTCGAGCATCTTGTTGCGATAGAAGAAGTTCTCGGTGTATTCGCGCATCCGGTAGAGCGAACAGCGCTTGACTTCCGGAATGTTCTTGATGCGTTCCTTGTATTCCTTGGAAATGACGCGGACCGTATCCGGAACGGGGGTGTAGTTGAACTGAATCGGATAATCGCCCTGCATCAGGCGGATCTGAACCGTGTTGTTGCCGGCGCCGATCAGATTCTTCTTGATGGTTTCCTTGGTACCCTCGATGATCGAGACGATCGCAATGATTGCCGCGATACCGATGATAATACCGAGCATCGTCAGAAACGACCGGATCTTGTGGGATAAGATGCCCTGCAGTGAGAGCCTGATATTTTCAAACATGTTCTGCTACTCCAATCAATAATACATCTTGTCGGACATCAGCGGTTCCTCCGTGTCATGCGTCCGGACGCCTTCCTTGACATTGGTGCCGAACGGGAAGCAGATGCGGTCATCCATTTTCAGGCCGCCCTTGATTTCCAGATAGTAGTTGGAAGAACCGACGCTGACATATTGCTTGACAAGCCGGTCATTTTCATCTGCCTTCATGACATAGTAGTCGCCGCCCTCTTTGTGGACATAGTGCTGCGGAATATAGATGGACTTGCTGGATGTATTCGTCGTATCGGAGGTCAGTGTCAGTCCGACGGAGCGGCCGATCATAAAGCTCTCCGGATCCTCAAGCTCCGCATGAACATTATATCTGGAGCAGTTCGGATTGGTGCCGTAGCCGCTGCTGCCGTAGGAAGCAGGCTCGGTGTCAATCTTTGTGACGATTGCGGTTGTGGTATTGCCGCTGGAATAGTCTGTGACCTCCAGCTCAGCGCCGGGCTGCATCTTGTCGAGGTTCAGCTCCGGTGCCTGGAAAACGGCTTCCACGCTGCCTTCGCCCTCGATAATGGCGAAATACTTGTCATCCTCGCTCGGCTCAGCAAACGGATCTATCTTTTCCTCATCCACCGGCACTTCGGTTTCAGCGATGCCGTTTTCCAGCGTACCGATCTTTTTGACAATGCCGTCGATCTCAGCCACGACTCTGCCGTCCACCTTCTGCTTCTTGGCGCGTTCGAGCTTCATCTGCGCAGATTTCAGGTCAATCTGCAGGCTCTTGATTTCGTTCTCCTTCTGCTTGACCATCCGTGAGATTTCAGCGCGGGAATAGCGGTAATCGTCCGGGTTGGTGTCTTCCGGCGGGATATAGGGCTCCGGCTCCGGTTCGTATTCGGGAACGGGATCCGGTTCCGGGATTTCTTCCTCTTCATTTTCGGGCAGGGTAGGCGGTGCGCCGAAGGAGAGCTGACCGTTCATCTTGCCTTCCGGATCTATGGAAATCGAGCCGGTCTCCTTGTCAATGAGAACGCCGTCCGTGACATGCCATTCTGCGGCTTCCTCCGGCTTGATCTTGCTGCCGTTCAGCAGCCATTTATAGAGGAAAGTGCTGTCATCGTCATAGACGCGCAGCTCCACGCAGCGCTTGGACGCTGCAAGAGACTGCATGAACGGTGCGTAGACGACAGCACGGGTGCTGCAGTTCAGAACCAGCGGATCCTCGGCTGTGCCGGTGCCGGATACAGGCTGGAACGAAACAGGAACCTCTTCGACCAGAACGATCGGGTTTGAAGGTTCCTCCGGAATCTCCGGCTCTTCCGGAATCTCCGGCACCTCCGGATAGGTCGGCTGCTGCGGTGCAGGTGCATTCTCCGAAGGCTTGTAGTTGCGGATTTCGTTCAGCTCCTTGTTTGCCATACGGATCTGGTTTTCGCAGACCTGAACGTCGTTTTCCTTCTGTGCGAGCTCAAGCTCGACGACTGTCATGTCATATTCGAGGATGGTGTCGCCCTTTTTGATTTCCTGTCCTTCTTCCACACAGATTGTTTTGACCAGTTTGTCGGTCGCAAGTTCCACACGCTGTGCGTTTGCTGCATTGATGATGCCGTACATATTGCCGTCATCGCCGCCCCACATATAGCTTGGGATGGCCATTGTGCTGACCGGCACGACATCAACGATCTTTTTCTCGTCACGGTTCTTTTCATACTGCTTGTAGCCGAAGAAGCCGCCGCCGCCGATCAATGCGATGCACAGCAGGAAAATAATGAGCTTTTTCATGCGTTCTCCTCCTGCACTGTGTTCTGTTGTGCTGCGTTTTCAGATTGCGGATTTGCTGCCTGCGGTGCGGGTGCGGGCGGCTGTGTGCTGCCGGTGCGGGTATTGAATGCACCGGTATACAGCTGACCGTCGCGGATATACATGATGCGCTTTGCACATTTTGCGATATCCGGTTCATGCGTAATCATGACGATGGTGACGCCTTCCTCGTTCAGTTCGCGGAACAGCTCCATGACCTGATCGCCGGATTTGGTATCCAGTGCACCGGTCGGCTCGTCCGCGAGCAGCAGGCGCGGCTTGTTGACGATCGCTCTTGCGATTGCAACACGCTGCTTCTGGCCGCCGGAAAGCTGGGTCGGCTTGAAGTCCATGCGGTCCTCAAGTCCGACGCGCTTGAGTGCTTCGGCAGCGCGCTCTCTGCGCTGCTTTTTGGAAACACCTGCATAGAGCAGCGGAAGCTCGACGTTTTCAAGCGCCGACTGCCGCGGCAGCAGGTTGAAGTTCTGGAACACGAATCCGATTTTTTCGTTGCGGATTTCAGAAAGCTGCTTGTCTGTGCAGTGCATGATATCGGTGCCGTCAAAGACAAAGACGCCCTTTGTCTGTTTATCGAGGCAGCCGATAATATTCATCAGGGTGGATTTGCCGGAGCCGGACGGTCCCATGATGGCGACATATTCACCCTCGTCAACTGACATGGTGATGTCCTTCAGAACCGGAACGGCGTCCTTGCCCTGCATATAGTCCTTAAAAATTCCATTCAGATCAAAAACCATTGTGCATCTCCTGTCAGTTGGCAGCGGAGGCATTCTCGGCTTTTTCGCCGCCGAACAGCTGATCGCCGCCTTCGATCAGGTTGCCGTCCTCATCGAATTTCAGGACATTGCCGGAGCCGTCATCATAGATCATATTGCCGTCGTCATCGTATTTGATTTCGTTGCTTCCGTTATCTGCGGGCATTTCGGCGCCCTCCGGAATTTCAGCGCCCTCCGGAATCTCAGCGCCTTCCGGGAATTCAAATCCCTCCATGTTTTCCATGCCCTCCGGCATATCCATTTCATCGCTGACATTGCCTTCGCCCGGCAGCTCATTGATGACATTATCCGGAATGTTCTTGTCGCTCTGGTTGGTCGTTGCGGTCATGCCGGGTTCGATGTAGTCGGACGGGAATGCAATGTAATCGTCGATTGTCAGACCGGAGAGAATTTCGCAGTCACCGGCCTCATCATTGACGGTGCCGATTTCAATATAGCGCTTTTCAATCTGATCCTTGCTGTTCTTTGCCCAGACATAGGTGCGGTCGCCGTCCCAGAGCACGAAGCTGCTGTAGATCCAGAGACCCTGTTTCTTTTCGGCATCTGCCTGGCCGTTGTCCATTTCGATCAGGATGTGCTGGCCGAGCATGAAGCCCTCCAGCGATTCCGGTTCAACATAGAATGCATATTTTGCAGAAGTGCTCTGCTCATCCGTCGGCATATAATAATAGGTATCCTGATTGCTGGTTTCCGGGGTGGAGTCAATTTCGGAGACCTCGCCGTGCAGCACGAGCGAATCGTCGATGCGGCTTCTCAGCAGCACCTTTGCGCCCGGATGAATCTGTGCGCTGTTCTGCTCGTTGAACACGCCCTTGACACGGTAATTGCCGGCTGCGGCGATTTTGAGGAGCACATCGTTCGACTGCGGCTGATTGCTGTAGCCGTAGTACATGTCGTTCTGGCTGGCAGACGAGCTGCTGTCCTTGATATCCTTGACAGTGCCGTCGATCGGCGCTGTGACAAATGCATTTTCCAGTGTCTTTTCGAGCTTGGTGACATCTGCTTCCTTGGTTTTGATGTCATATTCGTTTCTTGCGATGGAGCTCTTCTTGGAAAGAATATTGGTGGTGCAGGTGATGGCTGCATCGCCGACTGCGGTTTTCTTTTCCTGCTCGTACTGCTCAATCTCGCTCTTGAATGTTTCAATCTCGGTTTTGAGACGCTCGATCTCAAGTTTTGCAGAGTCGATATCGACCTGAATCTTTTCCACATCGTAGGTCATCAGCTTGTCGCCCTTCTTGACCTCATCGCCGTTTTCCACGAGAATTTCGCCGATGGTCTTTTCAGGGTCATATTTGACGTCCATGGTTTTCTGTGCGACAATCACGCCGGAGAAGTTGTGTGCAAACAGGTTTGCTCCGTCTACTGTATTGAGTGTTGCGACTTTCTGTACGAATACCTTGTCCGAGCTGGTCGAGACTGTTCCGCCGAAATGCTTGTACAGTCCGTATCCGCCCGCACCAAGGCCGCAGATTACTGCTGCTGTGATGATTCCTTTGACGATGCCTTTTGCCGCCATATTTTTCCCTCCGTAATAATGAAACAGATATATTGTGTTAGATTTCGCGCTTACACGCAACAATATTATAATACGGGAAGGCGGCGGTGTCAATCCCAATGCCGGAATTTTAAGAAAGAATTCATGTTGATGAAAAGCGTTATCATCTATTTTTCATACGTTTATCATAATGCGCAGGAAAGCGCATTTCAGCAGGTTTCCCGGCAGACGGTTCCGGGATAATAATGCAGCAGAATCTCGCGGAAACTGCATCCGCGGGCGGCCATTTTTCCGGCACCGTACTGACTCATGCCGACGCCGTGCCCGAAGCCTTTTGTCCGGAATGTGAACAGGCCGTCTGCATAGCTGACGGTTATGCAGGCTGAACGCAGTCCGAGTATTTCCCGCAGGCGGCTGCCGCTGAGAACGGCTGTGCCGCAGTGCATCTGCAGGACAGTGCCGCTTTCCGTGCACACGGAATCCGTGAACCATTCCGCAGGATCCTCCGGCAGAGAGAGTGCCGGCTCGACCGAGAGCAGCGCGTTCCGGACTGTTTCCGGCGGCAGAGAGACCTCCTCCGCGAACGAGGGCGCGGAACGGTCTGCATCGGAGCTGACCGGCACCAGATAGGGCAGCGCAGTGCCAAAGACGGCTTCGGCATTCTCGGTTCTGCCGGGCGAGACTGCATGAAACGCCGCAACGATCGGTTCATCCTCCCAGCAGATCAGCAGATTGCTGACTGCATCGACTGCTGCTGCGACTTTATCATAGTGTATGCGGAACTGATCGCCCCACTGTGCCTGCAGCTCTGCTTCGGAGGCAAATGCCTGATAAAACCGGCAGTCATCGGAAAAATCTGCGCCGTCAAGCGCAGGATCGGGGTGTGCAGCGTTCTGCCGCCGGATGCGTTCCGCATAGGTATGGGAAGCGACAGCCTGCGCTTTCAGTGCCTCTGTGCCGTAGGACGGCGGCATTTCCGAGGCAACCGCGCCGATCAGATAATCCCGGACGGAAACCTCCTCGGTTTCTCCGGTTCCGGTACGCAGCACGCGGTAGGAGGCGGCCGCCGGAACCGGTTCATCCGGATCCGGTGCAGGGGCTTCCGCCGGACGGCAGAACAGCACGGCCGGAATCAGCAGCATAAAGGCGGCGGAAAGCAGAAAAAATCGGATCGGATGCTTCATGGCGACCTCCTCAGAACAGTTTATCCGGAGCCGCTGTGCACGGCTTTGCAAAATGCTTGACAGAACGGAACAAAAGCAGTATAATAATAGAGAATGCAGATTTTAAGATGGATGATTATTGCATGGGAAAGGAAATTGCTTATGAACAGTATGGACTACATTAACAAATTATGCCTCGGACTGCGTGAATATTCCGCGCTGGATCCGTCGCTGTATCAGAAATATCAGGTCAACCGCGGTCTGCGCAAGGCGGACGGAACCGGCGTCGTTGCGGGCATTACCAAGATCTGTAATGTTCACGGCTATATGCTGAACGAGGGCGAGGTTGAGGCCATCCCCGGCGAGCTGATCTACCGCGGCTACCAGATTACCGATCTGGTGCGCGCAGTCGAGCACGAAAACCGGTTTGGTTACGAGGAAACCGCGTATTTGCTGCTGTTCGGCAAGCTGCCGAATCTGGAGGAGCTGGAGGAGTTCCGGCAGATCGTCTCCGAATACCGCGAGCTGCCCGACGGCTTTGTCATCGACATGATCGCCAAGGCTCCTTCTAACAATATCATGAACAAGATGGCGCGTTCCGTGCTGGCACTCTATTCCTACGATGACGACTGCGAGATGCAGTCTGTGGAAAATGAAGTCCGCATTGCGATTTCCATGATTGCGCGGCTGCCGGTCATCATGACGGCGGCCTATCAGGTGAAGCGGCAGCATTTTGACGGTGAAAGCCTTGTCATGCACCCGCTCCGTCCGGAGGAGACCAATGCACAGACGATTCTTTCGCTGCTGCGTCTCGACCGCAAGTATACGCCGGATGAAGCGCATCTGCTCGATATCTGCATGATGCTCCATGCAGAGCACGGCGGCGGAAACAATTCTGCGTTTGCCTGCCGCGTGCTGACATCCAGCGGCACCGATCCCTATGCGGCCTATTCGGCGGCAATCGGTGCACTCAAGGGCTTCCGCCACGGCGGTGCCAATATCAAGGTCATGGAGCAGCTTGATAACTTCAAGCGCAAGATCCGCAACCCTGAAAATGAAGGCGAGGTCGCAGACTTTATCCGCAAGGTGCTCCGCAGGGAAGAAGGCGACGGCGCCGGTCTGATCTACGGCATGGGACATGCTGTGTATACGCTTTCCGATCCGCGTGCCGTGCTGCTCAAGGAAAAGGGCTTTGCACTGGCAAAGGGCAAGGAGATCGAAGCCGATTTCCGTCTGCTTGAGACGATCGAGCGGCTGACACCGGCACTCGTTGCGGAAAAATCCGCACGCGCTGCCGCAAAGAATGTCTGCGCGAATGTCGATTTGTATTCCGGCCTTGTGTACCGGATGCTCGGCATCCCGCCTGAGCTGCTGACCCCGATGTTTGCTGTTTCCCGGATCGCGGGATGGTCCGCGCACCGTATTGAGGAGGTCCTGACCGGCGGCAGAATCATCCGGCCGGCCTATAAGTCGATCACCAAGACGGTGCCCTACGTTCCGCTGGCTGAGCGGAAATGATCGCCCGGCTGATTGCCTGCGGTGCTGCGCTGTCTCTGCTGACGCTGCAGCTCCCCGCATGCAGCTTCAATATGAATGTGGAATCCATGCTGACCCCGCCGCGTCTGACTGCGGAGCAGGAGCAGATTTATCAGGCCTTGCTGCGGGATACCGGCGGCACGCAGGTCAGCCTCAAGTATCCGAAATCCGGAGAGCGTCTTTCCGCATTCATCGTTGAGGATCTCGACAATGACGGCTCTGATGAGGCGATTGTGTTCTATCAGACGGGCAGAACCACGCCGGCGGAAAATCCGCTGCGCATCGGCCTGCTCGATCAGGAGGACGGTGTATGGACACCTGTCCGGAACTATACAACCCCCGGTGCGGAAGTCGAGCGTGTGGATATCACAAAGCTCGGCACCGATCCGCACACCAATCTGATTATCAGCTACAGCATGGTGGACGGCGCAGATTATCATGCGGATGTTCTGATCTATGAGAACAGGGAGCTTGTGAGCCGGTTCGGTGTGCCGTATTCGGCGATGGCACTGCAGGATCTCGATCAGAACGGCACGCAGGAGCTGTTTATCGCAAATGCGGCGAAGGGCTCGACGATGCCGGCCGCGTTTACCTATTCGTTTGATGAGAACGGCGAGCCGCTGCAGTCGATGGTCAATCTGCCGGAGACATTTACCGGTGTGACGCGGCTGGTTTACAGCTCGCATCCGACCGGCATCGGCTCTGGGAGCGTTCCGGCGATCTATATGGACTGCCTGACCGGTGCGACGCAGGTGCAGACCATTGTGCTGACCTTTGAGCAGAACCGGCTTGCCCGTGAATATACCGACAGCGCCGCGCCTGACCGTCCCGGCACACAGCGTCCGGGCAATTATCAGACAATGGATATCGACGGGGACGGAGAGGCCGAGATTCCGGCCAATACAACGCCCTTCGGCTTTGACAAGGCAGAAACCAAGCCGGCCATCGAAATGACAAAATGGTATGTCTGCCGCGGCGGCAGCCTGATGCAGAAATATACGTCTTATTACGCTGCACAGGACGGATATGTGTTCCTGATGCCGAAGCGCTGGGAACGGCGCGTGACCGTTGTGCAGGAAGAGGGCGAAACGGTCTTTTATACCTATGATCCGAACGAACTGAATCCGGACGGCTCTCCGGTTCTGCAGGAGCCGCTGCTCCGGCTTGCAGTCGTGACAGACCTGATTGCGGCAGATGCCATGCAGCCGAACGGCTATCTGCTGCTCCGTCAGCAGGACGGAAGATATTACCTCGGCAAGGCAGAATCCGGCAACCGGAAGCTGTCGCTCAGCGCGAGTGAGCTGATGTTTGCAATGCGGTTCCTGTAAAAAACATCCTGGCAGAGGCAGAACCGCTTATCAAGTAACCGTGAAGGGAGACTGAACCATGAAGCGTGTGCTCGTTTGTGAAGATGAGGAAACAATCCGCGAATTTATAGTAATCAATATGAAGCGCGCAGGCTATGAGGTCATGGATGTGGACTGCGGCGAGGACGCACTGCGTGTCTTCGACCAGGAAAACGGCAATTTTGATATCGCACTGCTCGATATCATGATGCCCGGTATTGACGGCATTACGGTGCTCAAGCGTCTGCGGGAGAAATCCAAGACGCTCGGCATCATCATGCTCTCGGCAAAGGCACAGGAAATGGACAAGGTCAATGCGCTCATGAATGAGGCGGACGACTATATTACCAAGCCGTTTGCGCCCTCGGAGCTGACTGTCCGCGTTGATGCGCTCTACCGCCGCGTTATGATGAATTCCATGAACTCAGAGGGCGTCAAGATGCTCGAATCCGGCCCGTTCGTCATCAATCTCGACGGCCGGACTGTCACAAAGAACGGTGAGCCGATCGAGCTGACGGATGTGGAATACAAGATCCTGACCTATTTCCTGAAAAATAAAAACACGGCTCTTGACCGCGCCAGCATTCTCTCCAATGTCTGGAGCGACAGCTATTACGGCGATAACAAGATCGTCGATGTCAATATCCGGCGCCTGCGCATGAAGATCGAGGATGACCCCTCTGACCCGCGCTATATCATGACCATCTGGGGCTACGGCTACAAATGGGAGGAGAAATCCGAGGGGCACCGCTGATTCCGTGTATCCCGCATATCCGGATAAAAGGAAGCACTGCGAATGGCAAAGAAAAGCATTACGCGCCGCTGGATTACAAATAACCTCGGCGTGATTGTTCTGATCCTGCTGGTCATTGAGCTGGCAGTGATCTACGCCGTGCAGAGTTATTTTTACAATTCTGCGCGGCAGTATCTGGAATCCAAGATCAAGGCGGTCAACGCCGTTCTGACGCGGTATGCGTCGGACCCCGGCACCAATCTGAGCGCGGAAATCCGCAGCACGCTGGAAAACTTTTCCGACAAGGACAAAATGGAGCTCATGGCAATCGACTGTGACGGCCGCATCGTCCTGACATCCTCCGGTTTTTCCTCACCGGATTATCTCATCAGTATGCCGGATTACGACGCCGCCATGCAGGACGAGAGTTCTTACGGATTCCGGAACAGCCGCACCGAAAACGGTGAGCGCATTATGGCTGTTACCATGCGGATTGACAGCATCAGCGAGGAATTCAGTGCGATCCGCGTTGTCGCCTCGCTGGAGACCATTGATGATGCGGTATCCGGCTTTGTGCTTGCGGTCACACTCGCGGCGATTGCCGTGCTGCTGCTGCTCGGCATTTCAGACCTGTATTTCGTCGGCTCAATTCTCCGCCCGATCCGTGAAATCAATGCGAATACGGAAAAATTTGCACAGGGCGATTTCTCCGCACGGATCAATCAGGAGAGTGAGGACGAGATCGGAGAGCTCTGCGCCGGCATCAACCATATGGCGGACGAGCTTTCGGCAACCGAAGCGATGAAAAACGAATTCATCAGCTCTGTTTCCCACGAGCTCCGCACGCCGCTGACGGCAATCAAGGGCTGGGCGGAAACGCTGAGCGATATGAGCAAGGATGCGGTCGAGCAGAAGACGCCGCAGGATCCTGAGATGATGCAGAAGGGTTTGCATATTATTGTCGGGGAAACAGCGCGTCTTTCTGAGATGGTCGAGGAGCTGCTTGACTTTTCGCGGATGCAGAGCGGTCATTTTCCGCTGCAGATGGATACGATGGATGTCCTTGCAGAACTTGGCGATGCCGTGCTGATCTATGATGAGCGTGCCAGAAAGGAAGGCATCCGCCTGATCTACGATGAGCCGGAAATGCTGCCGTTTGTCTACGGCGACAAAAACCGCATCCGGCAGGTGTTCATCAATATCATTGACAATGCGATCAAATATTCCGATGCAGGCGGTGTTGTGACAATCACGGCCGAGGCGGTTGACGACAGCAATGCCGTCCGCATCACCGTGCAGGATACCGGCTGCGGCATCAAGGAATCCGATCTCGGAAAGGTCAAAACAAAGTTCTATAAGCCGAATCACACCCGCCGCGGCTCCGGCATCGGCCTTGCCGTCGCGGATGAGATTGTCGGGATGCATAACGGTACGCTGGATATCGACAGCGTTGAAAATGTCGGCACAACTGTAACAATCACGCTGCCGGCGAAATAATTGCAGTACAGAATGCAGCAAAAAACAGAATGAATCCGGCATGTGCGGAAAAATGCGCATACCGATGCGAAAGGATGAGACTTTTGGCAGATATCCACACGAATGAATCCGCGGATGCGCAGCAGGCAGCTGCAAAGGCGGAATATGCACACAAATCCAAGATCGGCGGACAGGCACTGATTGAAGGCGTCATGATGAAGGGCGCATTCCGCGGTGCGATGGCCTGCCGCCTTCCGAACGGCGAGATCGACATTGAAACATGGGATCTGCCGGCTTCGTTCGAGACGGACCCGAAAACCGGAAAGCAGCGCATCGTGCGCAAATGGTATAACCGGATTCCGCTGCTGCGCGGCTGCGTCAATTTTGTCATGTCCATGGTGGACGGCTACCGCTGCATGATGAAATCTGCGGAAAAGCAGTTCGATGAGGAGGTCGATGACTTCTGCGCGTGGAAAAAGCACGAGAAGATCGACAAGCTCTCTGAGGAGGAAGCCTTTTCAAAGTTCGGCGACTGGCTCCGGAAGGAGCGCGCAAAGATCGACGCCGAAAAAGCAAAGGAAGATAAAAAATATCAGCCGATGGGCGAGCCCGACGCTGAGACAATCCAAAAGCGCTGGGATTATCTGAAAAAGGCTTCTGAGCACTATGACTATGAGGAGCCCTCGAAACTGGAAAAGTGGCTCGACGAAAAGCTCGGTGACAAGCTGTTCAATGCCGTGATGGTCGTTGCAATGGTGCTCGGCGTGGCGGTTGCATTCGGCCTGTTCCTGTATCTGCCGCGGCTGATTGTCTCGTTCATCAAGCCGCTGACCGATAATCAGATTGTGAAATCCTGTGCGGAGGGTCTTGTGAAGATTGCGCTGTTCGTCGCCTATATGGCGCTGACCGGCTGCACGAAGAGCATTCGCCGCACCTATGAATATCACGGCGCGGAGCACAAAACAATCGCCTGCTTTGAGGCGGCGCTCCCGCTGACGGTCGAGAATGTCAAAAAGCAGGTGCGGTTCCATCCGCGCTGCGGCACCAGCTTTATCTTCCTTGTGCTGCTGATCGGCATTTTCTTCGGCTGCTTCAATCCGTATAAGATCGTGTGGCAGCGCGTGCTGTTCGGTCTTGCGCTGCTGCCGCTGATTATGGGCGTCAGCTACGAGCTCATTCGTCTGGCAGGGCGCTATGACAATGTGTTCACGCGGATTCTCTCGGCGCCGGGACTCTGGATTCAGCGCATTACGACGAAGGAGCCGGACGCTTCGCAGATTGAATGCGCGATTGCGGCCATGACGCCGTGCATCCCGGAAAATCTGGAAGATGATGAATGGTAATGCGGAGCTTCTGCGCGAACTGATTCGTGTGCTTCGGGACGGCGGGACGGAAGATGCGGAGCTGGAAGCCAAATGGATTCTGGAGGACGCGGATTCCGCTGAGCAGGCGCGGCAGATTGCCGGGCGCCGTGCAAAGCATGAGCCGTTGCAGTATCTGCTCGGAAAATGGGAATTCTACGGGCTGACGATGTTCGTCGGCGAGGGCGTGCTGATTCCGCGCGCCGATACCGAAACGCTCGTGGATGCCGTGCTGTCCCGCGTGAAGGACTGTCCCGGCCGGATGATCGCCGATCTCTGCACCGGCAGCGGATGCATCGCGCTGGCACTTGCAGCGCACATGGATGATACGCGGTTTGCGGGCATAGATTTCAGTGAAAAGGCGCTGGAATATGCTGAGAAAAACCTCGCGTACCATCGGCTTTCCAATGTAAAATTCGACCGTGCGGATGTGCTCGATGCAGCCGTCGCCGCGCAGTATCAGAATCTTGCGGCGATTGTCTGCAACCCGCCCTACCTCACTGCAGAGGACATGCGGAATCTGCAGGCGGAGGTGCGCTTTGAACCGGAAACGGCGCTTTACGGCGAGCCGGACGGTCTGCACTTTTACCGCGAAATTACGCGCATCTGGAAGCATTCGCTCTGTGACGGCGGCCTGCTCTGCTATGAGGTCGGCATCGGTCAGGCAGATGACGTTGCTGCGATTCTCTCGCAGAACGGCTTTGCGGAGATCGAAAAGATACGTGACCTGAACGGCGTGGAGCGCGTCGTGCTCGGCAGATTCCGCGGATAATTTTTCAGATGTATCAATTCTGAACATCTAATGTGCTATGATATAGATGAACCGCAAGGATGAGCGGTGCAGAACATACGCACAGAAAGGATTAAATATATGGCAAAGGCAGAACTGAAAAAGAAGAATATCGGCCTGACCATTCCGGCTTCCAGAGAGGAGCGGGAGAAGGCTCTGAAGAATGCGATTGCGCAGATCGAAAAGCAGTACGGCGCAGGCGCTGTCATGCGTCTCGGTCAGAACACCGTGCAGAATGTGCAGGCAATCTCGACCGGCTCGCTTTCGCTGGATATGGCACTGGGCATCGGCGGTGTTCCGCGCGGCAGAATCGTGGAGATTTACGGACCGGAAAGCTCCGGTAAGACCACCGTTGCGCTGCAGATCATCGCAGAGGCGCAGAAAAAGGGCGGAGATGCTGCATTTGTGGACGTCGAGCACGCACTCGACCCGACCTATGCACAGGCACTCGGCGTCAACATTGACGATCTGCTGGTCTCGCAGCCGGACAGCGGTGAGCAGGCACTTGAAATCGCGGAAGCGCTCGTGCGCTCCGGTGCAATCGACGTCATTGTCATCGACTCCGTTGCAGCCATGACGACCCGTGCGGAGATCGAGGGCGAAATGGGCGATTCGCATGTCGGTATGCTCGCAAGACTGATGTCGCAGGCGATGCGCAAGCTGACGCCGGTCATTGCAAAATCGAACTGCGTCGCCATTTTCATCAACCAGGTGCGTGAGAAGATCGGCGTCATGTACGGCAACCCGGAGACCACGACCGGCGGACGTGCACTGAAGTTCTATGCCTCTGTCCGCATGGAAGTGCGCAAGGGCGAGGCCATCAAGAACGGCGCTGAGGTGATCGGCAACCGCACGAGAGTCAAGGTCGTCAAGAACAAGGTCGCGCCGCCGTTCAAGGAGTGCGAGTTCGATATGATGTACGGCAAGGGCATTTCCCGCATCGGCGAGGTGCTCGACCTTGCAACTGACCTCGACATCATCCACAAGAGCGGCTCGTGGTTCAGCTACGGTGAGCGCAAGCTCGGACAGGGACGCGACGCCGTCAAGGAGCTGCTGGAGAACGATCCGGACTTCGCAAGAGAGGTCGAGCAGCGGATCATGCAGCAGAAGGCGGAGCTCGTGCTCGCTTCCAAGAAGAATAAGAAAGCGGCTGCTGTCACGGAGGCAAAATCCAAGGCGGATCAGGCCGTTGCAGAAACCGGCGCTGCTCTCGATGCAGCCGGAACCGATGCGGATGAGGATTTTGAGGAATTTGCACCGGAGGAATGATGCGGGGCTGCCTGAATCATGAAAATTACGGAGATTGTTCCCGGAAAGGGAAAGCTGTTTGAAATCAGACTTGAAAATGAACAGAAAATCTGGCTGCACGCCGATCTTGTGCAGTCAGAATTTCTGCGTCCGGGCGTTGAACTGGACGAGGAACGCATTGCGGCGCTGAAAGCACAGGCCGCATTGCACCGCGCCTATGAATATGGGCTGTATCTGCTGGAAAAACGCGGCTATTCCTACCGGGAGCTCTATACAAAGCTGATGACTGCGCCCGATGCGCAGGAGGAGGCCGTGCTGGCAGCGCTCGAAAAGCTGACGCGCTACGGCTTTCTCAATGATGCCCGCTATGCCGAGCAGCTGGCGCGGCATTTTGTCGAGAACAAAAAATTCGGCATCCGGCGTGCAGAATACGAGATGCGGCACCGCGGACTCTCGCAGGAGGACATCGACGATGCGCTTGCGTCCTATGACGATGCCGAGCAGATTTCCGCGCAGCTGCTGGAAATTCTGCAGAAGAAATATGCGCGGTATCTGACGGATCCGGATGACCGCAAAGCGACCGAAAAGGTTACGGCGGCGCTTGTCCGGCGGGGCTATACCTATCAGCAAATCCGCTATGCGATTGAGGATTACTATGCGTGGCTGGAGGAGCAGGAAGCATAACAGGCAGGAAAACAGGAGAGCATTATGATTGTCAGTATCGTATCCCTTGGCTGTGCCAAGAATCTAGTGGACTCGGAGCGGATGCTTGCCGCGCTGAAAAAGGGCGGCTATACGCTCACGGCAGAGCCTGCCGATGCGGATATTGCGATTGTGAACACCTGCGGATTCATTCAGTCCGCCAAGGAGGAAGCAATCGAAACGATTCTTCAGCTGGCAGAGCTGAAGGCATCCGGTTCGCTGAAAAAGCTCGTTGTGACAGGCTGCCTTGCGGAGCGCTACAAAGAAGAGGTCGCAGAGCAGTTTCCGGAGGCCGATGCGGTCATCGGCATCGGCAATCAGCCCAATATTGCCGCCGTGCTCGATGAAATCACAAAGGATCTGCGCGTGACGCGGTTTGCGCCGAAGTGCAATATGCCGCTGACCGGCGAGCGCCTGCTTGCGACACAGCCGTTTTTCGCTTATCTCAAGGTCGCGGAGGGCTGCTCCAACGGCTGTACCTACTGTGCGATTCCGGCCATCCGCGGAAAATTCCGCTCGGTGCCGATGGAGGATGTGCTCGCGGAGGCGCAGAAGCTCGCGGATTCCGGTGTCAGAGAGCTGGCCGTCATTGCGCAGGATACCACGCGCTACGGCGAGGATCTGTACGGCGTCTCAAAACTGCCGGAGCTTCTGACAGCGCTCTGCCAAATCGAAGGATTCCGCTGGATCCGCGTGCTCTACTGCTATCCGGAGCGCATTTCCGATGACCTGATTGACGTCATCGCGCGGGAGCCGAAGATTGTTAAGTACATGGATATCCCGATTCAGCACTGCAATGCGGAGGTGCTGAAGAATATGCGCCGCAAATGCGATGCAGAAATGCTGCGGACACTGTTCGCAAAGCTGCGCGCAAAGGTTCCCGGCATTACGCTGCGGACGACTTTGCTCGTCGGATTCCCCGGCGAGACCGAGGAACAGTTCAATGAGCTGGCCGAATTTGTACAGGAGATGCGCTTTGACCGGATGGGCTGCTTTGCCTATTCCGAGGAGGAAAACACCGTTGCAGCGCGAATGCCCGATCAGGTGGACGAGGCAGTGCGGCAGCACCGTGCGGATCTGCTGATGGAGCAGCAGATGCCGATTTCAGCGGCGCTGAATGCTGCGCGCGTCGGGACGGAAACCGAAGCGGTGATTGAGGGCTACGATGCGCAGGCCGGTGCGTGGCTTGCGCGAACCGCTGCCGATGCGCCCGATATCGACGGCAGACTCTATCTGCCGGGAGAACCTTCGGACGGTCTGGCGGTCGGACAATTTGTAAGGGTGCGCATTACAGATACGATGGATGATTATGATTTAACCGGAGAGGTGACTGTAAGTTGAATACACCCAATAAACTGACGCTGCTGCGCGTTTTTCTGGTGCCGGTGTTTGTCCTGTTCTTTTACTGGAATATTCCGGCGCATTATCTGATTGCAACGCTGGTTTTTGTTGTTGCAGCCATTACCGATGCCGTTGACGGACATCTTGCACGCAAAAACAAGCAGATTACGGACTTCGGAAAATTTCTCGACCCGCTCGCGGATAAGGTGCTGGTCGTGACGGCGCTGTCCTGCTTTTTGCAGCAGCAAAAGCTCAATATCGTGGCGTTTCTGCTGATTGTTGCGCGGGAATTCATGGTTTCGGCGCTGCGGCTTGTGGTTGCGGGCAAGGGAACGGTCGTGCCGGCCGGATTTGCCGGCAAGCTGAAAACGGCGTTTACAATGGTTGCGCTGATTGCCGCAATGGTGTACTGGTCGTTCCGGTTGGATTTCAATGCATTCGGTCTCCGGATTCCTGCGGGTGTCTTTACCGGCACGGAAATTTTCCTTTCGCTGCTGTTCTGGATTGCTGCCGGCCTGACGGTCTGGTCGGGCGCTGAGTATCTGGTGCATTACTGGAAGGATATCAATCCGAATCAATGAGCGTATCGCTCCGTGAATAAAACCAAGGGCGCTGATTGTGATATCAGCGCCCTTGGTTTTTTGTTACGCAGTCAATACATATCAGGATGAAATCATAAGGTTTTGGATGCATATGCGAATTATATGGAATCACGCCCCCTATAATGTACCCAAAACACAAGAAATTCTTCTCCCCGCAGAGCGGGGGTGACAACCAAAGGGGACAGGGGAAAGCGCCGCTTTGCGGCTTATCCCCCTTTCCCCTTAGGTTTTCGCCCCCGCGCCCCCGCTTTCCTTACCCTTTTCCCTCTGGCTTCGCAGAATTTCAGTTGTGTGCAGCAGAGAGGAGAGTAAGGAAAGAGGGGGCGCATTCGCGCGCAGTCAAATGAAACATCGGACAAAAACCAGAATGATCGCGCAAAAAATCGTCATCATATCCCTGACGTCTTATCAGAAATACGATGACGATTCCTTATGAAATTTCAGTTATTACGCCTTCCAGCTTTCGATGGATTCGAGCACCTTGGCGAGCTTTTCCTTTGCCTTGGCGAGCTTTTCGCGCTCATTCTGAATCAGCTGTGCGGGCGCCTTTTCGCAGAAGCCCGGGTTGTTCAGCTTGTTCTGAATGATCTCGATATCCTTCCACGCCTTGGTTTCTTCCTTGGCGAGGCGGGCGAGCTCCTTCTCCTTATCGACGAGCTGCTCCATCGGAATGAAGATTCTTGCGCAGTCGGTCACGGCGGTCAGCGCGTTCTTGAACTTGTAATCCTGACCGAATTCCAGCTCGGAGGCACCGACCATATTC
The DNA here is from genome assembly GCA_017427265.1 of Oscillospiraceae bacterium. GTDB lineage: Bacteria > Bacillota > Clostridia > Oscillospirales > Ruminococcaceae > Firm-04. The sequence goes on from JAFRTG010000021.1 coordinate 359,915, forward strand.
TCGAAGAAGATGCTGTTTGCAGAGAACAAATCGACATCCAGCGTTTCAAAATAGAGCTTTGCCTTGACGGAGTTCGGAACATTGAGCTCGGTGCGGCTCATGCGGACGGCCTTGATCGCGGCAATGACCTTGTCGAAGCCGTTTGCATCTGCGCTGAAATCAAGCGCTTCCTGATAAACCGGATAATCCTCCAGAATAATCATGCTTTCGCCGTCGGTCAGCACCTGCCAGATCTCCTCGGTGATGAACGGCATGAACGGATGCAGCAGCTTCAGCATACCGCGCAGCACCCAGACCAGAACCTGCTCCGCATCGGCCTTGGACTGTCCGCCCGCGCGCATTCTCGGCTTGGTCAGCTCGATATACCAGTCGCAGTAGACATCCCAGATGAAGTCATAGAGCTTTGTGGACGCAACGCCGAGCTCGAAGTGATCGAGGTTCTCGTTGACATCCTTTGCCAGCTGATTGAAGCGGGAGATGACCCACTTGTCCTCCATGCGGAGATCCGCCGGCAGACCCTTGAAGCGGAAATCGTTCGGCAGGTTCATCATGACAAAGCGGGAAGCATTCCACAGCTTGTTTGCGAAGTTTCTGGCAGCCTTGACCTTGTCGTCGGTGAAGCGCATGTCGTTTCCGGGAGAGTTGCCGGTTGCGAGCATAAAGCGCAGTGCGTCGGCGCCGTACTGGTCAATGATTTCGAGCGGGTCGATGCCGTTGCCGAGCGACTTGGACATCTTTCTGCCCTGTGCATCGCGGACGAGACCGTGAATCAGCACATGCTTGAACGGCACTTCATCCATGTTTTCCATTGCGGCCACGATCATTCTGGAAACCCAGAACGTGATGATATCATAGCCGGTAACGAGCGTATCGGTCGGATAGAAATACTGCAGATCATCGGTTTTCTCCGGCCAGCCGAGCGTCGAGAACGGCCACAGGGCAGAGGAGAACCAGGTATCGAGCGAGTCGGGATCCTGCCGCATCGGCTTGCCGCACTTCGGGCAGACCGCGCTGCTTTCCTTGGTCACGACGAGCTCGCCGCAGTCATCGCAGTAGAAGGCAGGAATCTGGTGACCCCACCACAGCTGACGGGAGATGCACCAGTCGCGGATATCTTCCATCCAGTTGAAATAGAGCTTGTCGAAGCGCTCCGGCACGAACTTGATGCGGCCGTCGCGCACAGCCTCGATGGCCGGCTTTGCGAGCTCGTCCATCTTGACGAACCACTGCAGAGAGACACGCGGTTCAACGGTCGTGCCGCAGCGGTAGCAGGTGCCGACATTGTGGACATGCGGCTCGACCTTGACGAGGAAGCCGCCCTCCTTGAGATCCTCAAGGATAGCCTTTCTGGCCTCGTAGCGGTCCATGCCTGCGTATTTCGGATAGTCGTCGGTGATCTTTGCGTCCTCGGTCATGACGTTGAGCACCGGCAGATTATGGCGCTGACCGACCATAAAGTCGTTGGGGTCATGTGCCGGGGTAATCTTCACGACGCCGGTACCGAAGTCCATATCGACGTAGCTGTCTGCGACGATCGGGATTTCTCTGTTCACGAGCGGGAGGATAACAGTCTTGCCGATGACATTCTGATAGCGGATGTCCTTCGGGTTGACGGCGATCGCGGTATCGCCGAGCAGGGTCTCCGGACGGGTTGTTGCAAGGAACATATAGCCGGAGCCGTCTGCGAACGGATAACGCAGATGCCAGAAGCTGCCTTCCTGTTCCTCATAGCTGACCTCCGCATTGGAGATCGAGGTCAGGCAGTGCGGACACCAGTTGATGATGCGCTCACCGCGGTAGATATAGCCTTTTTCATAGTAATTGACGAAAACGTCCTTGACCGCTTCCGAGCAGCCTTCGTCCATTGTGAAGCGCTCGCGCTCCCAGTCGCAGGAGGAACCGAGCTTCATCAGCTGCTGGTCGATGCGGCCTGCATACTGCTCCTTCCACTTCCAAGCGCGCTCCATGAAGCCGTCGCGGCCGAGGTCGTCCTTGGTCAGACCTTCCTTGCGCAGCGCCTCCACGATCTTTGCCTCGGTTGCGATGGCAGCGTGGTCGGTGCCGGGGAGCCACAGCGTCGAAAAGCCGCTCATGCGCTTCCAGCGGACCAGGATGTCCTGCAGGGTTTCATCCAGTGCGTGACCCATGTGCAGCTGTCCCGTGACGTTGGGGGGCGGAATCACGATGGTGTAGGGGATCTTTTTGGGGTCGGTTTCCGCATGGAAGCAGCGCTTTTTCATCCACTGCTGATAGATGCGGTCCTCAAAGGTACTGGGGTCATAGTTTTTTGCGAGTTCCTTCAAAGTAATCAGCTCCTTTTGATTGTTCGCGTCTCGGGCAAATAAAAACGCCCTGAACGCATTTCGGTTACGTTCAGGGCGAATGAATCAGAATTCAATCCGCGGTACCACCTGAATTCGGCTGCTTCGGCAATCCGGAACAGACCGCACTCTTTCGGCAGCGTATATCCTGACGGATACGGTACTGCCTGTCCGGTGACGGCGGACGACCCGTCAGACAGTTTTCCGTTGCCGGCTTTTCCGTCTGCTGCTCGGAACGCGACTTCGATACCGCAGCGGGAACACTCACACCGACCGTGTCCTCTCTGAACCGCTGTAGGGCATTTACTACTCGTTCGTCATGGCATTTGTGATAGATAAACTTATTATAGCAGGGTTTTGGCAAATCGTCAAGGGCTTCTGACATTTTTGGCAGTTTGCATAATTTATCAGTCAAAGTAAAACAGTTCCTCGAATTTCATGTCCGTTGCGATGCAGAAAATCCGCGCATCATCCGTTCTGCGTTCCGTCCCTGTTGACAAAATCCGCAGTTTGTGGTACGATATAGGAAATACGTTTCAGTTCAAAAGGAGGCATTATCATGGCATTCCAAATGATTCCGGCGGCGCTTCCGCTCGGCGACGACACACCGATCCTGCTTTACGTCATACTCGGACTGGTTGCGCTCGGACTTGTGGTCACATCTGTGATCATGAGCAAGAAATCGAAGGAACAGAATTCCGGCAAGGATTCCTCTGACCGCCGCGGCAAGGAATAAGCAGAAAAAGGTAGATGATCTGTGATGCGGGCTTTGCCTTCAGACATCCGCCGGGGAGATATCCCTGTTCTCAATTCATCGGAGATACCTCATAATCAACAGATTAAGGCGCTGATTTTCGCAATCAGCGCCTTTTTCTTTTGGATTCATTCCAAAGGGGCAGTGTCCTTAATAGTCGCCGGACTGATCTTCGAGCAGCGTGAATTCGATATCGAAGTGCTCAACGGTGCCGTCGTCAAGGATTCTGGCACACGCGCATTTGACGGAGTCGCCGCCCTTGAGGCCTTCGATTGCGGCATTGATGCTGTCATAATCCTTGACTTCCTTGCCGTTCATTTTGAGAATCCAGTCGCCGTCCTTCATTGCGGTGTTTTTGAGGTCGGAGTCGTCCGCGATTGTGACCACCAGAACGCCGTGACCTTCCAGCTCCTTCGGGAATTTTCTGTCCTTGTTGTCCTCGTCCGACTTCCAGCTCTGCATGGCGTTGACGTTATCAAGGAACTGAATGCCGATGCGGACTCTGCCGCTGACATAGCCTTTCTCCATCAGCTCCTGAATGATCGGCATGGCCTGATTGATCGTGATTGCAAAGCCGAGACCTTCGTAATAGCCGCCCGTGATGATGCTGCTCGCGTACTTCGACGAGGTAATGCCGATGACCTGCCCGTACATATTGACGAGCGCGCCGCCGGAATTTCCGGGGCTGATCGCGGCGTCTGTCTGAATGCAGTCCATCTCGAAGTTCGTGGATTTTGCGCGCACCTTCCGGTTCATGCCGGAAATGATGCCGGTTGTGATGGAACCGCTCAGGCCTGCCGGATTGCCCAGCGCACAGACCTCCTCGCCCAGATTCACGTTGTCGGAATTGCCGAGTACAGCGGGCTTCAGACCGTGCGCGGAGATTTTCAGCACGGCAAGGTCGGTTTTGGTATCGTGTCCCACAAGCACAGCATCATACTGCGAATCGCCCTGCTTGTCGCCGAACAGCTTGACGGAATAGCCGGTCGTGTTCTCCACGACATGTGCATTGGTCGCAATATAGCCGTCCTCGGAGAGGATGATGCCGGAGCCTGCGCCGGCCATTTCGCCGTCAGAATAGGTATAGATTTCAACAATGCTCGGCATGACTGCTTTCGCAATGCCCGCAAAGGTATATTTTCCGTTTTCATCCGCTTCGGTATCCGGTTCTGACGGACGTCCGTGCTGAACGAGCTCGACGCGGACAATATTGCCGGACTGGCTGCCGCCGGACGATGTGCCTGTGCGGATATCCCAGATTATACAGAAAACGGCAAAGCCGATCACCGCAAGCACAAGCAGCGTCAGCAGCAGATAAAGGAACACATGCCGCACGGGCTTCGGTGCAGCTGCAGCCGCAGCGCTTTCCGCAAACAGCTCGTCTGATTCCGGCGGAACCGGTCTCGGCGGCGGCGGAACCGAACCGAACGGATCTGCAGGCGTCTGCTCAGCAAAAAGGTCTGCAAGCGGCGGTGCCGGTCTGCCGGGCACGGCGGGCACCGGCTGCTCCTCCGGAAGCGTATCCTCCCGGATGACGGGTTCTTCCGGAAGCGGCTCTGCAGGATGTGCAGGCGGCAGCTCTCCGGCTTCACTGCGCGGCTGATAGCGTTCTCCGAGCAATGCCTTCAGTTCTTCCTCTGTCATCCGTGTCCTCCGTTCTGTTTCTGTTCCTCAATCCGCTGATAGCGCGGCAGATTGACGATAAATTCGGTATATTCGCCCTTGATGCTCTTCACTGTGACAGTGCCGCTGTGCAGCGCAACAATCCGGCTGACGATGGAAAGCCCCAGTCCGACGCCGGTTGTATCCTTGCCGCGGGATTCGTCTGTTTTATAAAAACGGTCGAAAATACGCGGAATTTCATCCTCAGTAAGACCCTCGCCGGTATTGCGCAGATGCACATGCACCTGCTCGTCGTCCGATTCCACGGCGAAAAACAGCGTACCGCCGCGGTTGACGAATTTGATTGCGTTCTCAGTCAGATTATAGAAAATCTGCTGTACAAGATCCTTGTCCGCGACGGCGCTGGCCTTCGGACATTCCTCCAGCCCTTCGACGAAAAGCTCCTTTGCATTGACCTTGTCCTCAAACAGAAGCAGCGTTTTAATCAGCAGGTGCGTGATATCCACACGCTCGAAGCGCGGCGCCATCGTGCCCTCCTCAAAGCGGGAGATATTGAGCATGGTGTGCACAAGGCGGGACATGCGGTCAACCTCCGAGGAGACAATTTTCAGATAATGCCGTTCCTCCGAATGGGGGATCGTGCCGTCGAGGATGCCGTCCACAAAGCCGCCGATGCTGGTGATCGGCGTTTTCAGTTCGTGCGAGACATCGGAGATGAACCGTTTGCGGCTGCGTTCGTTCCGGTCGATGAAATCCGCCATGCGGTTCATCGTGGAGGTCAGCTGATCCATTTCGGGGTCGCCGGTCTGCTGCAGACGGGCAGAGAAATCGCCCTTTGCATAGCTTTCCGCGGCTTTTGTCACCTGAACGACCGGGCTGAGCACACGCTTGGTGTTCAGATAGAACAGCGTGGAACAGCTGATGCCGGTCAGAATCAGCGTGATGACCATTGCTGCAATCAGCTTGGAGGAGAACACGCTCAGATGACCTGCCGGGAAAATCAGCATCAGATAATAGGGCTTGCCGTCGCACTCAAGCCGTTCGACATAGGTTGCGGTGTCCTCGACGAAGTTGCCCATCGGGCCGCCCATGCGGAAGTAGGGCTCTTCCAGTGCAGCGCGCCGGATGGCCGGGCTGAGCGGAATCTCGTTCAGGTTGTTGTCCGAGCGGGTAATGCAGCTGCCCTCCACATCGTACAGATAGCAGTCCACATTGTCCCGCGTGGTATAGACCGTCATTTCATCCTTGACGGCCTTGGGATCGAACGACTGCATTTCCTTGATGCGCCAGCTGAGGATGCTCGCAGTCCGGGAGAACTGCTCCTCCGCTTCCTTTTCGTGCATATGGTTTGCATAGGTAACGACGATGAGGCCGGTCAGTGAGCACGCAAACAGCAGTACAATCGTGCACAGATAAAAGATCCGGCTGTAAAGACTGTTCAGCATCGGTTATTCGGTTTCGTCCGGCACGGCGAATTTATAGCCGACACCCCAGACCGTGCGCAGTTCCCATTTATCGGAAACACCCTCAAGTTTTTCGCGCAGACGCTTGATGTGAACGTCGATGGTGCGGGAATCGCCGTAGTATTCAAAGCCCCAGACCTCATCCAGCAGCTGGTCTCGGGTATAAACATGGTTGGGGTTGGAGGCGAGACAGTAGAGCAGCTCCAGCTCCTTGGGCGGTGTTTCGATCACCTTTCCGTTGACGCGCAGCACATAGCCGTCCATATCGACGGTCAGCTTGTCATAATCGACTCTGCCGCGGTGTGCGCTCGGCTCCGGAGCAGCGGTACCGGTTTTGCGCGTCCGTGCGCGGATGCGTGCGAGCAGCTTGGTTTTGTCGATCGGCTTGGTGATATAGTCCTCTGCGCCGAGGTCAAGGCCGAGCGCTTCGTCATTCGGCTCGGATTTTGCGGTCACAAGAATGACCGGGACATTTGATTTTTTCTGGATCTCGCGCATGACGGTGTAGCCGTTCATACCGGGCATCATAACGTCCAGCAGCACCAGATCGGGATGCATGGCGGCAAATTTCGCCAGCGCCTCTTCTCCGTCGTTTGCGATGATCGCAGTATATCCTTCTTTTACGAGAATTGTACGCAGAACCTCACAGATATTCGGTTCGTCATCCACGATCAGTATTTTTTCCATTGCCATGGTCGTTTCCTCCTGTCTGAAAGAAGATATAGCTATACAACTTATAGTATACAATATTTCAGATTCATTCATATGAACAAATCATGAAAACTGTGTGAATATTTTGAGGTGGAACCGAGACCGTGGCTTGCGTTCAATCCATCGGAGATACCTCTGTATCGACAAACAAAGGCGCCGATGCGAAATCGGCGCCTTTTTCTGTTCATATTATATTGAGGTTCCGTCTGAAGCCGTGAACCGCGGAAGGAGATTCCGCTCTTACTTCACAGCATCAAAGGCCTGTGCAATATCGGCGATGATATCATCGACATTTTCGAGGCCGACAGAGAGGCGGATCATACCGGCGTTGATGCCGGCAGCGACGAGCTGCTCATCGGTCAGCTGACGGTGCGTCTCAGAGGCCGGATGCAGCACGCAGGTGCGGATATCCGCAACGTGCACGACATTGGATGCGAGCTTCAGCGAATCCATCCAGTTCATCGCGGTGGTTCTGCCGCCCTTGATGACGAACGAAATAACACCGCTGCAGCCGTCCTTCAGATAGGTCTTTGCGCGCTCGTGATACGGGTCGTTTTCGAGTCCCGGATAGCTGACGGATTCGACCTCCGGACGGGTGAGCAGATACTCAGCGACCTTCTGTGCGTTGATGCAGTACTGCTTCATGCGGAGTGCAAGCGTCTCAAGGCCAAGGTTGAGGTAAAACGCTGCGGTTGCACTCGGATAGCATCCGAAATCGCGCATCAGCTGCATTCTGCACTTAATGATATAAGCCATGCTGCCGAACTCGCTGACATAGCGGACGCCGTGATAGCTCTCATCCGGCTCGGTGAACTCCGGGAATTTGCCGTTATCCCACGGGAAGGTGCCGCAGTCCACGATCACACCGCCGCCCTGTACGGCATGGCCGTCCATGTACTTGGTGGTGGAGTGAATGACGACGTCTGCGCCGAATTCCTTCGGGCGGCAGAGAATCGGCGTCGGGAAGGTGTTGTCAATGATGAGCGGCAGACCGTTGTCGTGTGCAAAGTCTGCGAGCTTTTTGATATCAAGAACAGTCAGTGCCGGGTTTGCGAGCGTTTCACCGAATACGCAGCGGGTGTTCGGCTTGATGGCCTTCTGCAGCTCCTCACGGCTTGCCTCGGAGTCCACAAAGATGCACTCGATGCCGAAGCGCTTGAGCGTCACAGCGAACAGATTGACGGTTCCGCCGTAGATCGTTGCGGTGGAGATGAAGCTGTCACCTGCACTGCAGACATTGAGAATCGAGAGCAGGCTTGCAGCCTGACCGCTTGTGGTGCACATTGCGCCGACGCCGCCTTCGAGCGCAGCGATCTTCTTTTCGACTGCATCGACGGTCGGATTGGCAAAGCGGGAGTAGATCGGCTCGGTCGGCATATCGAACAGCGCCGCGATGTGCGCGGTGGAATCAAAGGTATAGGTTGTGCTCTGAACGATCGGCACAACGCGCGGATCGCCGTTTCCGGGTGTGTAGCCTGCGTGCAGGCACTGTGTTTCAATTTTCATTGCTGCGTTCCTCCTGTGGCTTCGCATTGATTTCTGCGTTTGCAGATATACCTATTATAAGATACTTTTCCGGTTCTGTCAAGCGTTCCGGAAAAAAGAACGCCGCAGGACAAAACACACTTTTGTAATATGCATACATGATTATACGATATGTTATATAAAAAAATTTAACTGTCACGGAAATCAGGGCACAAATAAAGCTATGTGACACGCTGCCACATAGCTGCAAGGAGAAGTAAAATCAACAAAACATAGGGGGGATTGGGGGATTTGAAACAAGGTTTTACAACCTTGAATATAGTATAACCTATAAACATAAACAAAAGCTGAATACAAAATGAACATTCTGTGAATTTCAGAAGGGCGCAATGTAAATTGCCGTCGATTTGTACAGGTATTTTCCAGAATTGTACAATTGTATTTTTTTCGTGCAATTTCTTATCTTCGTTTGTGAGAATACTTGACAGAATTCTGTTTTATATGATATGATAAAATGACGGGAGTATGATATGCCGCATATCAAAAAACAGAAAGGCATATCCGAAATAGAGAACAGGGGGTTCGTTTTATGAAACAGATTTTTCGGAAAGCAGCAGCTTCTGCCGTTTCACTTGCAATGACGGCAGCGCTGGCGTCCGCCTTTCCGGCGGGCGGCGGCATGGTCGCATCAGCCGCGTCGGATTACTGGAAGTTTGACTTCGGCGGAAACGGTGCGGCGTCCGGCTATACCGGCGTCAGCGCGGGCGACGGCTACAACGCCGGCCGCGGCTACGGCTTTTCGTCCGGCTGCAATGTCTCGAATGTCGGGGCGTCGGGCGGCGGTGCGCTCAGCGATGCCGTGCGCTTCAACAATTCCTCGCCGACCGGCGGAAACACCTTCTGCGCGGATGTGCCGGACGGACTGTATCAGGTGTCTGTCTGGCTCGGCGACACCAACCGCACGAGCGTGGCGATCGAGGGCATGTATCAGATCATGAACATGACCGGCAACAATGCTTACCACACGCTGCAGGTTCCGGTCTCCGACGGTCAGCTCAATATCTGCGCCTGCGAGGGCAAAGAGGGCTATCCGTATTCGATCTCCGCGCTGGAAATCAAAAAGATCTCCGATACCGCAAAGACCAATCCGACGATCTGGGTCTGCGGCGATTCGACGGTCTGCAATTACTATCCGCTCGACACCTCGTCGCAGGCGGGCTGGGCGCAGATGCTGCCGCAGTTTATTGATACAAAGCAGTGGCAGGTCATGAACATGGCCGCGTCCGGTCAGTGCGCGAGAGGCTTCCTCGATGCCGGACAGTTCACGGTCATTGAAAAGAACGGCCAGCCGGGCGATATCTATGTTATCTCCATCGGCATCAACGATACAAACGCGAAGAACAATACCACAGAGCAGCAGTATGCGGAGCTCATCACGGACATGGCACAGCGCGCCATGAAAAAGGGAATGCGCGTGATCCTTGTCAAGCAGCAGGGACGGAACGGCGACTGTCAGCGCAATCCGCTGCTGACGAGCCGCTGGTACAACAATGCGCTGGATCCGATCGGCGCAAGCCTCGGCATTGAGGTCGTCAATCTGTTTGAGCTCTGGCAGAATTACTGCCTGACAAAGTCTGCGGACGAGGTCAGCAGCATGTATCTGGATGACGGTCTGCACCCGAACCGCAAGGGCGCGACGGTGCTGGCGCAGCTCATGGCAGATGCGATCAATTCCGGCAGCAGTCCTTCCGGGCCGCAGGGCGAAGAATTCCCGGCGGGCAAAACGGTCATGTTCCGGAACCTCGAATCCGGCATGTATCTGACCGCAGAGGGCGGCACGGCTGCCGACGGCACCAATGTCTCCCAGAGCAGCGACGATACGCCTTCGGCAAAGAATCTCTGGAAGTTTGTGCCGGCCGGCGACGAGCAGGAATACTATATATATTCTATGGTCGGTGACGGAAACAGCTATCTGCTGGATGTGGAGGATGCCAAAACCGAAAACGGCACAAACATCGGCATCTGGAGCAAGACGAATTCCGATGCGCAGAAGTTCAAAATCGTGAAGGACGGCAATTACTATCATATTGCGACTGCCGTGACGAATTACCGCAGCTATATCGGCATCTGGGCGGGCTCGCACGAGGAAAAGGGCAATGCGATCGAATGGGAAAACGACGGCACTGATAACCAGAAGTGGTCAGTCGTGGATCCGCAGTTTGCCGAAGATCTTGTGAAGCTGCCGGGCGATCTGGACGATGACGGCGCCGTGACGGCCAAGGATCTGACGCTGCTCAAGCGCCTGACCGGAGCATCGGATGTGCCGTATTCGTTCCTTCAGGCCGCAGACCTGAACAGCGATTTCAAGATTGATGCTTCGGATGTGAAGCGGATGACAGATGCGCTCAGCGGCGAAGCGGAGCCGTTTGCGGATCCGAAGTACGCTGCATCCGAGCAGATAATTACCGCGGGCGTCCGTGAGAATACGAATGCGGGCTTTGCCTATCGGGACTATCTGAATCTCGACAACACGACGGAGAGCAGTGTGGTGTTCTCGGTCAATGTGCCGAAGACCGGAAATTATCTCTGCACATTCCGCATTGCAAACGGTTCGGCAAATGACCGTGCAATGATGATCGGCATTGAAGGCGTAACGGAAAAGTGGCTGCAGAGCTTCCTGACGACGGGCGCGTGGACGACGTGGGAGGAGCGCGGCATCGTGCTGCCGATGAAGGCCGGCCGCAACTTCATTCAGCTGAAATCCAATACGTCGGAGGGCGGCCCGAATTTTGACTATCTGGAGATGACCTATACGGACGAACCGGTTGCGCAGCCCTATGACGGCTCGCAGCAGCAGAATCCCGTGACCTCTGACCGTCCGGTCGTGTATGTGGCATCGGATTCCACGGCGCAGTCCTACGGCGCTTCCTATGCACCGCAGCAGGGCTGGGGCTATTATCTGGGGGACAATTTCACGGACAGCGTAACGGTTTCCAATCACTCGATTGCCGGCAGAAGCTCCAAGAGCTTCTATGACAACGGCCGCCTGAACACGATTCTGGACAGCATCAAGGCGGGGGATTACCTGATTGTCTGCTTCGGCATCAATGACGGCGCGGCAAGCAAGCCGGAGCGTTATGCGCCGGTCTGCAACAATGCGGACAATCCGACGGAAGGCTCGTTCGAGTATTACATGACATACTATATTAAAGGCGCGCTGGAAAAGAATGCCACGCCGATTCTGATGAGCCCGTCGCTTTCGATCAAGGGCGCGTCACAGCCGTTCAAGGCGGGCTACCGCAACATTGATTCGGCCTGTGCGGCACTTGCGCGAAAGTACAATATTCCGTATTTCGATCTGAATGCGGCGATGGTTTCCTCGTTCAATAATCTGCCGTATGATACGGTATACCGGTATTATATGGGTTCGACGGTGCAGGACGGCACGGATTTCACGCACTTCACGGAGAGCGGCGCGCAGGCGACTGCGAAAATCATTTGTGACGGCATCAAAAATATGAATATTGACCTTTCCAAGTACGTGAAATGACAGAGGCGTCTCCGGCAGAATGACAGCTTGCTTTCCATGCAAGCCTGAGCAAGAAAGAGAAAATGGTGAACAGGATTGACACGGTTTTCCGCGTTCTTTCCTGTTCACCATTGTTTTTGCTGTTTGCGTTTTACGATTTTGCAGAGTGCGGGCGCGGTGAGTGAATTTGGCCGCTGTTTTGTGCGAAGGGCTGCCGCCCTTTGGAACCTGCTTGAACCATAACACAGGGCTCCCGCCCTGTGAACCCGGACGCGCAGAAAGCTGCGCGGCGACTTCGTCGGCGCTGCGCTTTCTGCGCGCTGCGAATCTCTCTGCGATTCGCCTGGGGACGCCCTCTCTTACAGGGCTTCCCCCTTCCAAAAACGATCCGCAGGATCGTTTTTGAAATTCCCCCTTGCGGTGCGCCTGACGATGGGAGAGTTTCGCACTCTGCGGAGTGCGACTTAGGGCTCTGCCCTAAGAACCTGCCAGCTTTTTGTAAAAAGCTGGACCAAAAACTTTAGTTTGGGGCGGGTATGCGTCGGTATTTGCTTTGCGGATAGCTTTAGCATTGGGTGAGGTTACGTCACAGAAGCCGCGTCAGCGGCGTGATGGTGAAAAGATGGGGGGCTCCGCTGCCGCCCTCCGGAGGGAATTGGCTGTCGGCACTGCCGACCGGCGGGCTTTAGCCATTGGGAGAAGTTACGTCACAGAAGCCGCGCCAGCGGCGTGATGGTGAAATGATGGGGGAGCTCCGCTGCCGCCCTCCGGAGGGAATTGGCTGTCGGCACTGCCGACTGGCGGGCTTTAGCCATTGGGAGAAGTTACGTCACAGAAGCCGCGCCAGCGGCGTGAATTTGTTTCATTGGGAGAGCTCCGCTGCCGTCCTCCGGAGGGAATTGGCTGTCGGCACTGCCGACCGACAGCTTACCACATGGTGTCGCCGTCGTTGTAGCGGGATTCCTCGGCGTCATAGAAGAACCGCTGCACCTCTTCTTTCAGCTTGACAGCACGGTTCCGCGTCTCCGCCGAGAGCACATTCATGTCCTCATAGAGATTGTCCATATCGCGGGAGAGAACGTCGGTTGTTTTGTTGAGCGCAGCGATTGCGTCCTCCTGGTGATCCGCAGATTCATCGAGTGCGTCAGCGCGTTCGGTCAGTGCATCCAGATGCCGCTGAATGCTGCGGAGCGTGTTCTGAATTGTTTTCTGCTCCTCGCGGAGCTCCTGCTGCGCGTTTTCCAGTGCCGTAACGGTTTCCGCGAGCGTTTTGACGGATTCCGCCGTCCGCAGCAGCTGCGCGGAGAGCTTTCCGTTTTGCTTTTCGAGTTCCTCGTTCTGGGTTTCCAGCTCTGAAAGCCGGAGTGTCAGGTCGTCCATGCAGATGCGCCTCCTCATTGCCGAAATGCCGCGGCTGTCATGCAGCTGCGTATCTGCTACTATTATAAAATATTCGGCAGATGATGTCAAGCGTTTTGCAAAAATTGCGGTCACATCAGGTGTCATTCTGCAATATAATACTGCAGAACATGCCGCAGACGTTCCCGTGCCCGTTTGAGCGTCCGGGAGACGGTCGCAATGTTGACACCGTTCTGCTCCGCGATTTCACGCATGGTCAGCGTTTCCTCATAATAAAGGTGCAGATATTTGCGCTGACATGGCGTCAGCTCATGTTCCCAGGCCTGCCGGAGCGCTCTGTGAAGCCTTGTGCGGCCGTTATCCTGTTCCGGAAAGAGCGATTCCTCTGTGCGGCGTGCAAGTCTGCGGACAATTTCCGGGTCGTAGGCAAAAACTTCTTCTTTCAGGCGCCGCCGCCGGCGCAGTGCACGGGCGATCAGCACACCTCCTTTTCGGCGTAGACGCGGATGCTGCACATCGCATACAGCAGATCGGTATGTTCTTCACACAGCAGTGCAATGCGTTTTTCGAGTACGGTCTGTGTACGGGCGGATTCTGCTGTTCCGAGTCTGCTGCGCCGCAGCTGCCGGAGCTCGGCGCGCAGCAGCACAATCCGGCTGTGAACGGACTTTGCTGCCTGTTCATACTGTGCCAGCATCCTTGTATAGGGCATGTTCCTTGCCCACGGCTGGTCTTTTTTGACAGTGTACATGATGCATTCCTCCTTGCTGAAACAGAAAAAGAACATTCGTTCTACTCTTATTGTACCAGATTTCCGCTTCTTTGTCAAGCAGTAAACATGCGCATGTGTAGAAATATGCACATGGAAGTTGTTTTGTGCATCCGCGACCGCTTTTCGGAGTTGTATGCGTACAAGTATGCAATATTTGCGGAATTGGTATCTCAAAAAGCGCAAAAAATGCGCAGGGCATGGCGGCGGCATGACCGTACAAGCTGGCGAAAAGCAAGGAAAATGTGCGTTTTTTTGAGTGGATAGGCAATAAAAGCGTAGAATAGGAAAAATGCATTGTGCATGTCATACAAATGTAAAGAATATCGCAATTATTGAGGATTATTTGCGGAAATCAGCAAAAAATGCGCTAGACTTGCGAAAGAAATTGTGCTAAACTAAAATTACAACCGGACGTATAAGGGGGACTTTGCGGCCGGAAAAAGAAAGGCTCTGTAAAGAAGATTATTTTTAGGGAGGGCTAAAAATGAAACGAAGACTATTTGGATTGGTCACGGCAGTAGTCATGACGGCTGCATGCTGCGTACCGTCCACAGTAGCGTTCGCGCAGGACCAGCAGGACATGGGTACAACGTCCGACGGTTACGATTACGAGCTCTGGAACGAGCGCCATATCGGTAACTGCACGATGACCCCCGGCAAAAACGGCTGCTTCGAGTGCCACTGGGACGGTATCTTCAACGCACTGTGCCGTATGGGCAAGCGCTGGGGCAAGAGCGCCACAAAGAATGCTGAACAGCATGGCGGCGTTAAGGTGAACTATGAGGTCAGCTTCCAGTGCCAGGGCAACTGCTACATGTGCGTCTACGGCTGGACAATGAACCCGCTCGTCGAGTACTACATCGTCGAAGGCTGGGGCTCCTGGAGACCGCCAGGGGGACAGAGCTCCGGCTCCATTCAGGTAGACGGCGCAACTTATGACGTCTACCAGTCCATGCGCTACGACAAGCCGTCGATCGACGGCAACAAGACGTTCCCGCAGTACTGGAGCGTCCGCAGCCAGAGCAAGATGAGAGTCGGCAGCAACAACATGTCCGGCACCGTTTCGATCTCTGACCATTTCGCTGCATGGAAGCAGAAGAACTACGACATGAGCGGTGCACTTTATGAAGTTGCACTGAACATGGAAGGCTACGGCGGCGACGCTCACGATTCGTCCGCAACCTGTAAGATCACCAAGAACCAGCTGCTGCTGAACGGCAAGCCGATCGACGGCTCTGAGGTCGATGATCCGCCGGCAGGAACAACAACAGCACCGAAGCCGGTTGAGCCGGGCGACGGCGTCAACTACTTCAAGAGCACCTTCGAGTCCGGCACAGACAGCTGGAAGGGCCGTGCAAACGCTTCTGTTGCAGCCGATTCCAATAACTATGCTGAAGGCTCCAAGTCCCTGAAGGTTACCGACAGATCGCAGGATTATTCCGGCGGCGGCATCAGCCTGAGCACTTCGGAATTTGTTCCGGGCAATTCCTACAGCTTCAGCGCAGCTGCAATGCAGAACAGCGGCAGCGCTGTTGACTTCAAGATGACGCTGCAGTATAACGATGCAAGCGGCTCCGAGAAGTACGATGAGATCGTAACCAAGACCGGCAAGAGCGGTGAGTGGACAGTTCTCAGCAATACTTCCTACACGATTCCGAGCGGCGCTTCCGATCTGCTGCTCTACATCGAGACGCCGGGCAGCACGACCGATTTCTACATCGACTCTGTTGCCGGCGCTGTGAAGGGCACCGCAGCAAGCATCGACCTGAGCAAGGCAAAGGTCGGCGAATCTACTGTTGTTCAGCCGGGCACCACAGCTCCGGATGAGCCGTACACTCCTAAGGGTGACTACAGAGATCACCAGAACAACAACTACACCTACGATAAGAACGGTACCGGCTTCAAGGATATCATGGGACCGTACTTCCGTCTCGGTACCTCCGTCAGCGGAAGAGAACTGGGTGACAACAACGCAAAGAACTTCATTCTGAAGAACTACAACTCCATCACGCCTGAGAACGAAATGAAGCCGGAGAACATCATCACCGGCGTCAACGGCACCAACGTCAGCGTCAGCCTGAACAGCTGCTCAGGTCACCTGAGCTTTGCGCAGCAGAACGGTCTCGGCGTCCGCGGCCATACCTTCGTTTGGCACAGCCAGACTCCGGACAGCCTGTTCGCCAACGATATGGATACAATGGATAAGCGTATCGAGAGCTTCATCAAGAATACGTTCGATGCGATCAACCGCCAGTATCCGAACCTGAACCTCTACGCATACGACGTCTGCAACGAGGTGTTCCGTAACGACGGTGCTTCCGATAAGATGGGTCTCCGCGTGAAGCCGTCCACCAACTCTGACGGCAATCACAATTCCCGTTATGCAAATGTCTACGGCGAAGGCAACAACCGTCACATCCTGACTGCTTTCAAGGCCGCAAGAACCTATGCACCGAAGAAAACCAAGCTCTACCTGAACGACTACAACGAGTACGTTCCGCAGAAGTGCACCAACCTCTGTGATATGGCAAAGGCCATCATGAAGGAAGGCGACTACATCGACGGTATCGGCATGCAGTCTCACCTTGATTCTCACTATCCGGACAAGAGCACCTATGAGGATGCTGTCAAGAAGTTCATCGCACTGGGTCTCGACGTTCAGATCACTGAGCTCGACATCACTGCAAACCAGGAAGCCAGCAAGCAGCGCGGTCTGTGGAAGGACATCTTCACGATTGCAATGACCAATGCAAACCACATCTCCAGCCTGACCATGTGGGGTACCACGGATGAAGTCAGCTGGCGTTCCGGCCAGGGCGGCCCGCTCCTGTTCAAGAACTATCAGCCGAAGGACGCTTACAGAGACGTCATCGCACTGGCATCTGAGATTCCGGCTCCGACTGAGGAGACCACCACAAAGACCACGACGACCACGACAACCACTACCACGACCACTGTGACCACGACCACCACGACCACCGCGACGACCAAGACCACCCCGAAGGAACAGACCGTTACCATGCTGGGTGACGTCAACCTCGACAAGGCAATCGACGTTTCCGACGCCGTTCTGCTCGCAAAGTTCGTGGCAAGTGATTCCAGCGCACAGATTACCGATCAGGGTAAGCTCAACGCTGACTGCAACAAGAACGGTCAGCCGGATGACGGTGATATCACCGCAATTCTGAAGCACATTGCAAGAATTACGATGCTCAGCTGATTTTCGGCTTGACAAAACCGGATAAATCCTGTATGATATATACAGGAGCAAATCCAAATCAGAAAAAACGGGGTATAGCTTCTGCTGTACCCCGTTTTAATATTTTACATGAAAAAAGGAGAATGAATATGCAGTATCAGATTATTGGACAGACCGTTCCGGCCGTCGAAATGACGCTGATGTCCGGCGAAACCGTCTTTACACAGTCCGGCGGCATGATCTGGCAGACACCGGGCATCCAGATGAATTCCAATGCCCGCGGCGGCATCGCAAAAAGCATCGGCAGAATGTTTGCAGGTGAATCGCTGTTCATGACAAATTACACCGCAACGATGGATCAGGTTCGCATCGCATTCGGCGCGACGGTTCCGGGATGTATCATTCCGATCAATGTCGGCCAGACGCCGATCATCTGCCAGAAGGGCGCATTCCTCTGTGCAGAGCAGAGCGTGCAGCTGGATGTGACCTTCACAAAGAAGTTCACGGCAGGTCTGCTCGGCGGCGAAGGCTTCATTCTGGAAAAGCTCTCCGGCGCAGGCATGGCGTTCCTTGAGGTTGACGGCGATATGGTCGCATATGACCTCGCGCAAGGGCAGGAAATGCTGATTGATACGGGCAATGTCGTTGCCTTTGAAGCAACCGTGAGCTATGAAATTACGACGGTCAAGGGCCTGAAGAACGTGCTGTTCGGCGGCGAAGGCCTGTTCCTGACCAAGCTGAGCGGTCCGGGCAGAATCATTCTGCAAACGCAGAACTTCAACGATTTTGCCGGCAAGATCATAGCAAGAGTTCCGAAGGGATAATGAACCGCAGGAGGCGCTGATGCTGGCATCGGCGCCTTTGCTGTTTATAAATCCCGGATCAGCCTCTCCCCGGTGCGCTTTTGCCTTGACAGACTGTGCCGGATTGTGGTATAATAAACCATGTATGAAAACCGGAATGTCAGTGAAAGGAAATGAGAATCATGCGTAAGAAGAATATTGCGTTTGACAATGCCAAATATCTGAAAACCCAGTCCGAGCACATCCGTGAGCGGATCAATCAGTTCGGCGGCAGACTCTATCTTGAATTCGGCGGCAAGCTGTATGACGATTACCACGCTTCCCGTGTTCTGCCGGGCTTTCAGCCGGACAGCAAGCTGCGTATGCTTCTCCAGATGAAAAAAGAGGTTGAGATTGTCATTGCGATCAATGCATCCGATATCGAGCAGAACCGTACCCGCGGCGACCTCGGCATCACCTATGATACCGATGTCCTGCGCCTGATCGGCCTGTTCCGCCAGAAGGGGCTGTATGTCGGCAGCGTTGTCATGACGCGCTATACCGGCGAGCCCGCCGCGGACAAGTTCCAGAAGCGTCTGGAATCGCTCGGCATCCGGGTTTACCGGCATTATCCGATCGAGGGCTATCCGTCCAATCTTTCGCTGATTCTTTCCGCGGAAGGCTTCGGAAAAAATGAATATATCGAGGTCAGCCGCAAGCTGGTCGTCGTGACGGCGCCCGGCCCCGGCAGCGGCAAAATGGCCGTCTGCCTCTCGCAGATCTATCAGGAGCATCAGCGCGGCAATGAGGCCGGCTATGCCAAATTTGAGACCTTCCCGATCTGGAATGTGCCGCTCAAGCATCCGGTCAATGTCGCCTACGAGGCTGCGACGGCCGATCTGAACGACATCAACATGATCGACCCGTTCCATCTGGAAGCGCACGGCAAAACCGCGGTCAATTATAACCGCGATGTTGAGGTTTTCCCGGTGCTGCGTTCCATGTTCGAGCAGATCTACGGCGATTCGCCGTATCAGTCTCCGACCGACATGGGCGTCAATATGGCAGGCTTCTGCATTGTCAATGATGAGGCCGCAAAGACCGCGTCCCGTCAGGAGATCATCCGCCGGTATTATACGGAGCGGTGCAATCTGCGGCAGGGCAAGTGCGATGCTGAAACCGTCAGCAAGCTCGAACTGCTGATGCAGCAGATGAATCTGACGGAAGAGGAGCGCCCGGTGATTGCAAAGGCGCGTGCGATTGCAGAGAAAACCGGCGAGCCCGCAGCGGCACTTCAGCTGCCGAACGGCAAGATCGTCACAGGAAAAACCACGGAACTGATGGGTCCGTGCTCGACCATGCTGCTGAACGCGCTGAAATCGCTCGGCCGCATCAATGATGATATCCTGCTGCTCAGCCCGACCGTCATCGAGCCGATCCAGCATCTCAAGACGGAGCATCTCGGCAACGAAAACCCGCGGCTGCATACGGATGAAACGCTGGTTGCGCTTTCGATTTCCGCAGCGACCAACCCGACGGCAGAGCGCGCCATGACGCAGCTGGCCAAACTGCGCGGCTGCGAGATGCACTCCACCGTGATTCTTTCGCAGGTTGATGAGCGTACCCTGAAGCGGCTTGGACTGAATGTGACCTGCGATCCGCAGTTCCAGAGCAACCGGCTTTATCAGAAATAACCCCGCGGCTTCCGCATGGTCGGGAGCCTGTCGCGGATACGGAGGTGCTTCATGGATCAGGACGCATTGCGCAGTGAACTGGAAAACTGCTCGCAGGAGGATCTTGCGCTGATACTGGAAACGCAGCAGGAGCTTTATTCTGACGAGGAGCTGGAACAGATCGAATCCCGGCTGACAGCCATGGAAAAAGCTGAAAAGACAAGCAAACTGGGTGTTTTATGCTATATTCTGAGCTGCGTTGTTCCGTTTTTTGGCTGGGTGCTCGGATGGTTCCTGCTTTCCAATCCCAAGGCGGAGAGCCGCAAGCTCGGCAGTGACATGGTCATCTGCGGCTGCCTGCCGTTATGCGGGCTCGGCGTGATTCTGAGCGTCATACTGCTGTTTTCGCGGAAAGAGAGCCGCAGGACGCTTGGAAAACGGTGTATGGCGACCTCGTTTATTTCGCTGATTCTGCTGTCCTTCTGGCTGAGCGGCGGATTCAAGATCGGATAATGAGCGGACTGCTTTGCGGGGAATCCCGGCGGAGCAGTCCCTGCTGTTTACAGGTGATGATATGGAAAAACAATCTGTTTGCGCGATTTTTGCGGGCGGACCGGAGGACGGTGTCCCGTGCGAGCCGGTACCGGCGGGCGCATATATTCTCTGCGCGGACAGCGGCCTGCATCTGGCGGAGCGGCTGTCGCTGCGGCCGGATCTGGTGCTGGGGGATTTTGATTCGCTCGGTGCAGTGCCCGAAGATCTTCCGCATATGACCGTCCCCGTGGAAAAGGACGACACGGACACCATGCTCGCGGCGCGGACGGCACTGGAAAAGAGCTTCCGCGATATTCGCATTTACGGCGCATTCGGCGGCCGTCTGGATCATACGCTGGCCAATCTGCAAACGCTGGAATTCCTGTACCGGAACGGCGCGGAGGGGATGCTGGCGGGCGTCCGCGATGTGATTTATCTGCAGGGGAGCGGCTCTGTGCGGCATTATCCGAAGCGCGAGGGCTGGACATTTTCGCTGTTTTCGTGGACGGAACGCTGCACGGGGGTCTGTGCCCGCGGCGTGTATTATCCGCTGGAGCAGGCTGTGCTGACGCGGGAGTTTCCGCTCGGCGTCAGCAACCGGATCACGGCAGAGGAAGCAGAGATTGTCTGCGGCGAGGGTTTGCTGCTGGTTGCGGCATCGAAGCTGTAAAGCGGTATCGCTGTACCGTGTTCCGTCAGGGGGCACTGCCTCAAATAAAATACAAAGGCGCTGATGACAGGATCAGCGCCTTTACTTATTATAGAAGATTTGCCTGAATAAAATCACCGCAGCAAAATCAGCCAGTAGCAGAGACAGACTGAAAAAGCGCTCTGGATCAGGAACATCAGAACGACATTGAGCAGGCTGGTACCGCCGGCCTCACGCAGCTTGGGATAGAGCCGTTCGCCCTCGGAACCGGATTCCTTGCGGATGCCGGTGATGCGGCGCTGCGTATAGCGGTAATAGAAATAATTGACGAACAGCCCCCAGAAAACCGAAACAACAATCTGCACAAAATAGCACAGGCCGGAGACAGTCTGGAAGGCGTGCGTGTTCACATCAACCCACGGAATCGCAATTTCGAGTCTGGTAGTAATGGTCATGATGAATGTGGGGATTTCCAGCACGAGACGCAGCAGCATGGAAACCAGCGCCAGCCCCCACATTTTCCGGTTGACGAAATAGAACTGCGGGCAGAGCAGCCCCAGCAGATTGAGCGAAATTTTCTTGCCGGTGCGCTTCATCAGCCGGAACAGCGGCAGATAATAGAACCGGTTGGAATTCACAAATTCAGCGGTTTCGCGGATCGTGGCGCTTTCGAGCTTTTCGGCGGGATCCATACCGAGACATGGGTCATCGGGGTTGAGCCGGACGCCGTCGTAGAGCGGCGGGACATTGTCGTCCGCCCGTCCGTCCTCCTCCTCCCGCGCGCTGCGTGCGGCGTCGCGTTCGGATTCGATCTGTTTTTTGCGCTGAGAGAGCCAGCTTTCGCCGGAGCTGTGCAGCGCATCGTTGATGCAGCGGCCTGTCTGCTTCCAGCAATCCCTGTGATACGGCGTACCGCATTCCGGACATGTGACGATGTCATCGTCCGCCCCGAACGGTTTGCCGCAGATGATGCAAGGCTGTTCCTGGTATTCCTGCATAACTTCCTGCCTTTCGTGTGAATCGGGCTTCCGTTTTGTATCCGGTTCTATTTTAGCACATTCATGCCGGTTTTACAAGCCTATTGCACTTTTTTCCACGGATTATTCAAGTTTCACAGAAAAACAGACGCGAAAACGGGTAATCTTTTAGGCAGGCGGGGAATTTTTTTGCAAAAACACTTGCATTTTTCCGCGAAATGTGATATACTAAAAGCAATCGTTTGCCGGCAGTTTTCCGCCCGGCAGCATACAGTTCAGAAAGGAATGTCTCAAACCATGAAAATCCTCGAAATCATCGGCGGTTCCGTCCTGCTGCTTTCCTGTATACTGATTATCATTTTCGGATTGATGCAGGATCAGAAGCAGGATCAGAATATGACCTCTGCCATCACCGGCGGTACTTATGATTCCGCATTCAGCAAGAATGAGGGCAATACAAAGGAAGCGATCCTGAAAAGATGGACCAAATGGCTCATGATTATTTTCTTTGTCGTGACGCTGGTCATCACGATCGTTCCGGTCTATCTGAAATAATCCCGAAAAACTGTGATCGCCCTGTGCTCCGCTGAGTGCAGGGCGAAAGTTTTATGATCTGCAAAAAGGAGGCATTACCGTGGCGGGACGCAAGCATTCACACAAGCCGCAGGCGCGCAGCCGCATCCGGGGCGGCGACCGGCATCCTGCGGGACGCGCACCGAAGGAATACGAAGCAAAGGCAAATGTTGCTGTGGACGAGGAAAAGCTGCAGCACTTTGTCAACCGCATCCAGACGTTTCTGAACAAGGCGAACGGCCGCCCGGTCTCCCGTGCCGATCTGGCCTCGAAGTGCCGCGGCAAGGGACAGGCAGCCTATCTCCACGCACTGCGGAAGCTGGTCACGGAGGGCGTCATCGCCGAGCGCAGAAACGGCTATGTCATGGCGGCTGCTGCGGGCATGATCCGCGGCATCATCTCCCGCATCAGCAGAACCTTCGGTTTTGCCAAAGCGGAGGAGAACGGCACGGAATATTTCATTCCCGGCAGAGAGCTGAAGGGCGCGATGCCCGGCGATCTGGTGCTCCTGATGCCCACGGGTGAGCAGGAGGGGATGCCGGAGGCAGCCGTGCAGACAGTTATCGTACCGGCCGTTGTGCAGACTTCCGGTATGCTGATCGAAGATGAGGGCGAGCTGCGTTTTCTGCCGGATACGCTCTGCCGCCGGACGCTGAAAATCGAAAACGCCGCGGACTGGCTGACGCATGAGGGCGAAAAGGTGCTCGTAACCGTGACAAAGCGCGGTGAGCGCCATTCGGAGCATGTTGTGCGCGTCGATGTATCGCTTGGCAGCGCGGATTCTGCGAAGGCCTGTGCAGAGGCGCTTGTGACGGTCAGCGGCGTGCCGATGGAATTCCCGCCGGATGTTCTTGCGGAAGCGGAGCAGCTTGCGCAGCGCGGCATTCCGGAGGAGGAGCTGAACGGCAGACTCGATCTGCGCCAGCCGGAGGATATCATTTTCACGATCGACGGCTATGATGCGAAGGATCTGGACGACGCGATTTCGATTGCAAAGACGCCGCAGGGCTACCGCCTCGGCGTGCACATTGCGGATGTCTCGCATTATGTGACGGAGGGCTCGGCGCTCGACCGCGAGGCGATTTCCCGCGGCACGAGCATTTACTACGCCGATCAGGTGATTCCGATGCTGCCGAAGGCGCTGAGCAACGGCATCTGCTCGCTGCACCCGGATGTAGACCGGCTGGCCTTTTCGGCGCTGCTGGAGCTGGATGCAGAGGGCGAAATCCGCAGCTATCGCTTTGAAAAAACCGTGATCCGCTCTGCGGTCAAGGGCGTATACAGCGAGGTCAATGCAATCCTTGACGGAACGGCCGCACCGGAGACCGAAGAAAAATATGCAGCGGTGAAGGATGCCCTGTTCCTGCTCAATGAACTGCGGGAGCAGCGGCTTGCGGCAAGAGAACGCCGCGGCGCACCGTCCATCGAGGCGGAGGAAAGCGCCTTCCTGCTTGACGAAAACGGCGTATGTACGGAGGTTCTGCCGCGGACAAGGGCGGCGGGCGAGGAGCTGATCGAGGAATGTATGCTGCTGGCGAATGAAGCGGCAGCACGGCTCGGCAAGACACAGCGTCTCCCGTTTGTATACCGTGTGCACGCAAAGCCGCCGGAGGAAAAGGCAATCCGGCTGGCAGAGACGCTGAACCGGCTGGACATCCCGCATCCGGCACTCGACGACCCGAAGCCGAAGGATTATGCGCAGGTGCTGAAAAATGCGGCGGACAGCCCGATGAAATCCGCCGTGCATCAGATTGTGCTGCGCAGCATGGCCAAGGCGGATTACGAAACCGACCCGGTCGGACATTTCGGGCTTGCGCTTGAAGATTACACGCATTTCACGTCCCCGATCCGCCGGTATCCGGATCTTGCCGTGCACCGGATTCTCACCGCGCATCTTGCGGGGGAGAAGATGGAATATGCAAGACAGTTTGCGCATGATGCCGCGATTGCGGGCAGCAGCACCGAGCAGCGTGCGATGCAGCTGGAACGGGACTGCGATGACCGCTACCGTGCAGAGTGGGCGAAGCAGCATGTCGGAGAGACCTTTGAGGGTGCTGTCTCCGGCCTGACCGAATTCGGCATTTACGTGATGCTGCCGAACACCGCAGAGGGTCTGGTTCCGCTGGATTCGCTGCCGCTCGACGAATATACCTATGACGGATTTTTCTCGATGCACGCGACCGGTTCCGGAAAGCACTTTACGCTCGGAATGCCGGTGCAGGTGACAATCACCCGCGCAGACGTCAACAGCGGGCATATTGACCTCTGCCTTGCGGAATCCTGAACGGAAGAAATGCAACTGAATGCTGCGTGTGCAGCGATCAATCTCAATTACCGGAGTTTTTTACAAAATGAAGAATTATACCGATGACGCACTTGCATGTGCGATCTATCAGCTGGCAGACGGCAGAATGCAGGCGGCCGGGCAGAAGATGCCCTGCTCCGAGGCTGTGTTTTCCGTGATGACGAAGGCCCGTCCGGACTATGTTTCCTATCAGGACATTGCGCATCTGGGCAATGCGGACTTCATGGAAGCGGCGTATCTGCTGCTGCTGCGCCGTCCGCTGGATGAGCCGACTGCAAAATCCTGCCAGGAGAACATGCATCTTCCGGCAAAGGAATTTCAGGCAATGGTGCTGAAAAACCTTCTGGATTCTGACGAATACCGCAAGCGGAATATCCCGCTGACGGAATGTCCGTTTGTGTTCGCGGAGCCGAAGCCGATGCCGGTGCTGCTGACATCCGAACAGCCGGTCATTCCGCAGCGTCTGATCCGGATGTATCAGAAAATGCCGCGTTTCCTGCAGAAACTGGCAAAGAAAATTGCGGGAAAGGAGTGAGCGGAGATGGCTGATACACGGATTTATATGGATCTTTCGATGCTTTGCCTGACGCCGTTCACGACCGGCATTCAGCGCGTCGCAAAGGAGATTGTCCTGCGGATGCTGAAAAATCCGGATATTTCCCTGACGCTGCTTGCAGCGACGCCGACCCAGACGGCATGGCGTGTGCTGCCCCATGCGGCGTTCACGGAATACTATACCGAAAAAACCGGTACGCCTTACGGAATCGCGTCGCCGCAGATTATCACGCCTGCGGATATTCCGACAGACGCGGTGTTCTTTGATATTGACAGCGCATGGAACATGCCGATGCACCGGAGCTGGCTGTTTCCGCAGCTGAAGGCGCGCGGCGTGACGGTTGTGTCGCATCTTTATGACCTGATCCCGGTGACGGAGCCGCAATATTTTCATACCACGACGATGCGGCAGTTCCTCTCATGGACGACCGCCGTGCTGCAATATGCCGACCATATCATCTGCAATGCGGATGCGACCAAGGCCGCGCTGCATACGCTCTGTACGCAGCTGGATCACCCGGAGCCGCCCTGTACGGTTGTGCCGCTCGGCGCCGATTTTGCGAAGAAAACGGTTGATCCGGAATCGGTCGATACGAAGCTGCTGAGTCTGCTGACGCCCTACCGCTATCTGCTGATGGTCGGAACGGTCGAGCCGCGCAAGAATCACCAGCTGCTCTACGACGCCGTCAATCAGCTCTCGGAGCGCGGCATCAAGGTTGTGTTTGCGGGACGTCTCGGCTGGAATATGGATCATTTTGCGCGGGCGATCTCGAAGCACCCGAAGAACGGCAAGGACTTCTTCTTTGTGCAGGGGCCGACCGATGCGACGATTCAGGCGCTGTATAAGGATGCGCTGGCGGTCGTGTTCCCGACGCGGAACGAGGGCTTCGGTCTGCCGATCGTGGAAGCGTTTCTCAACGGCACGCCGGTGCTCGCCTCGGATATTCCGGTGCTGCGCGAGGTCGGCGGCGATATGGCCGATTATTTTGACAATACCAGTGTGGATTCGCTGCTGCAGGCGGTCGATGCGCTGCTTGCGGACGAGGAAGCCTATCAGAAAAAGCGTGCTGCCATTGCCGCTTATCGTCCCCGCACATGGGATACGGCTGCGGACGAGATGGTGCAGGCACTGCGCGGAACCTGCCGCAGCCGTGGGGATGTGCCGCAGGACACCCGCGTTTCGCAGATGGTTGTGCTGACGGCACGCAATCAGGATCTGCTGCGCACGCTGCCGTATCTGGACGCCTGTTTGCCGTTCATTGAGCGGATGCTTGTCTGCTGCCCGAAGGAGAATATTGCGGAGCTGCAGGCCAAATGGCAGGGGCGCATCAGGCTGGAATTCTGCTCCGACGAGCAGCTGCTGAACGGCGAAGCGCTGCCGGAGGATCACACCGAGCGCAATTTCTTCCTGCGCTGCCAGATGATGCGCAATGCGCCGCTTGACGACGTATTCCTGATGACCGATGACGATTACCGCCCGCTGCGGGAGATCACGCCGGAGGATTTCATCCGGAACAGCAGATATCAGGCATATTACTGCTACGATCTGCGCGAATGGCACGGCACGCAGGATGCCTATACGTCCTATGACAGAAGCATGTTCCGCACGCGCGATTTTCTCACGGAGCGGTTTCTCCCCGCGCTGCAGTATTCCGCGCATCAGCCGCAGATCATTGACCGGCGGCTGTTTCTGGAAATGCTCGACGCCTTCCCCGGCATCGAGCACCGCGGTCTGGACGAGTGGAGCACCTATTTCAATTATTGCATTGCAAAGCACACGGCGCAGTTTGCAGCCGTTCCCTATGCGGCAGCAGGCTGGCCGGGGAACACCTCGGACTGGGCGCTCTGGTGTCAGCCGAAGGAGCTGTTCTTCGAGAATTATTACGATGCGCTCTATGAAGAGGACGGCATCTTTGCAGGACTTTCCGCCGTGTATGACCCTGCACGTTTTGCAAACGAAAGTGTCGAGAAGATCCGCCGCTGGTCAGAGGCGCTGACAAAGCAGCGCGTGCAGCTCGCGCAGATGCGGATGTACTGCGAAATGTACCGCGACAGCCACAGCAGACCGCCGGAGTTTCTGCTGACGGAGCAGGACGGCGAACCCGAACTGCATATCCCGGATGTGCTGTATCTGCCGGCAGGCGGCACAATTCACATGCCGCTGCTGACGGATGAGGCCATGCGCAGCACGACAGAACCGATTGTCTACTGTATTGCGAATCAGAAGGGCGATCCGATCGTGCCGGAGCAGACGCTGCAGCTGAATACCGTTGATGCAGGCGTCGCACCGGAGCTTGTGTTCCTGATGCCGCCGACGCCGTTCACCGGAATCCTGACGGTTTCCTGCGGTGAATGCACGGCGGAATGTGTGGTGCGCTGCCTTGCCTGACAAAAGCAGCCGGACGGCGAAAGGAGACTGCGGATTTGTCCGAACTGATTGAAAAACTGAACGCCGCGCATCAGCTGACGGATGACGAGCTTCTGCGCTTTTTTGCGGAGGAGCAGCCGGAGGATGAACTGTTTGCGGCAGCCGATGCAGAGCGGCGGAAATATTACGGTGATGCCGTATATCTGCGCGGCCTGATTGAGTTTACAAACTACTGCAAAAATAATTGCTATTACTGCGGCATCCGGGCGGGCAATCCCCATGCGGAGCGTTACCGTCTGACGGATGCGCAGATTCTCGCGTGCTGCGTGGAGGGATACGGGCTTGGCTACCGGACGTTCGTGCTGCAGGGCGGAGAGGATCCGTATTATACGGATGACAAAATCTGTGCGCTGATTTCAGCGATTGCGGCACAGCATCCCGACTGCCGCATCACGCTGTCGATCGGGGAGAAATCCCGCGAGAGCTATCAGCGGTACTATGAAGCAGGTGCACGGCGGTATCTGCTGCGGCATGAGACGGCGGATCCTGCGCATTACCGGATGCTGCATCCGGAGAGCATGTCGCTTGAGAACCGGAAGCGCTGTCTGTATGATCTCAAGGAGATCGGCTATCAGACGGGAAGCGGGTTTATGATCGGTGCGCCGTATCAGACCCATGCGCATCTTGTGCAGGACATCCGGTTTTTGCAGGCGCTGGAGCCGGATATGATCGGGGTCGGGCCGTACATCACGCATTCGGAGACGCCTTTTTCGGAGATGCCGTCAGGAGATGTGCGTTTCGGTCTGAAGGTGATTGCGCTGCTGCGGCTGCTGTTTCCGTCGGCGTTGATTCCGGCGACGACGGCATTCGGGTCGCTGCATCCGCGCGGGCGGGAGCTTGCGCTGCAGGCGGGCGCGAATGTGGTGATGCCGAATCTTTCGCCGGTGCGTGTGCGGAAGCTCTATGATCTGTATGAGAACAAGATTTGTGTCGGAGAAGAGGCGACGCAGTGCAAGGGCTGTCTGGAGCAGCGCGTGAAAGCAGCCGGCTACCGCATTGTCACATCCCCCGGCGACCGGGCAGTGCCCGGTTCCAATTCCCTCCGGGAGCCGGCAGCGGAGCTCACCCAATAAGCCAAGTACACGCCGCTGACGCGGCTTCTGAGACGTAACTTCTCCCCATATTAAAGTTCTGCAGGGGCTGAATGAGAACAAAACTTTATATTGAAGTGTTTAAGTGTTCGTTATTCATTTTGTATCCGGCGAACTTTAGATCAATGGGAGCGGGCACTGCCCGCCGCCGCTGACGCGGCTTCTGAGACGTAACTTCTCCCCATGCTAAAGTTCACCCGGAGCGAAATATCAAAATGAACGTATGGATACCCCAAAACTAAAGTTTCGGTCAAGCCTTTACAAAGGCTTGCGGAGTCCAGAGGCAGAGCCTCTGGTCGCTCTCCGCAGAGAGCGAAACTCCCCATCGTCAGGCGCACCGCAAGGGGGAATTTCAAAAATGATCCTGCGGATCGTTTTTGAAAGGGGGAAGCCCTGTAAGAGAGGGCGTCCCCAGGCGAATCTCAGGGAGATTCGCAGCGCGCACCACGGCAGCATAGAAGCTGACGACAGTCAGCGCCGAGCTGCGTGCGCATCGCGGCGGACACTGCCCGCTGCCGCTGTTTGTGGCTTCTGAAACGTAACTTCTCCCAATGCGAAAGCGCGCCGGAAACCTGATAAAACAAGAATCAGGGAACAACCTTGTTCCGCAGGCACAAACAGCCTTGGAAATATAAAAGCAAAGCAGATGCCGTCAAACGGTATCTCCAAACAGAAAGGAAAGTATTATGGAACAGAATCTGCCGAAAGCAAACATTACAGAAGATCAGTACAACAAGCTGATTGCCTATCTGGAGGATTCCCGCGGAAAGCATATGAATATGCTGTATGCAAGCATTGCAGGCTCGGTTATTCTGACGGTTCCCGGCTTGATTGTTCTGGGCAGTATCCAGTATAACAAGAATCTCGGCATGACCGGTTATGCGGGCAACCGCAGCACAGATTTTGTGTTTATCCTGTGGCTGTTCTGTCTGGCAGCAACCGTTGTGCTGTTCCTGACCGGCTTCCAGAGAAAGTTCGGCAGCCAGTGTCCGCTTTCGCGTGTCAAGCGCCGGGAATTCACCTGCGAGAATATCACAGTGGGGCAGGTTTCGACCTCAGAGGGCAAGCCGCCGTATCTGCTGATGGATTCGCTCGGCACATCGTATGTCTGTCCGATTTTCCTGGAATTCAAGCAGCTGAAGCCGGGTATGCCCGCTGTCGGAATTTATCTGACAGACGGCACACGGTTTGCGGTGCACAATGCAGCGCTGGATACATATTGATTTGTCATTGATACAGCAAAACCGGAGCGGGCTGCGATCCGGCAAATGCTGATATAAAAGATTTGCCCCGAGGTATTTCAAAACACTTCGGGGCATTGTATTTTATTCGGTTCGGAACGAACAGCAGCACGATGTTTTTCAGCCGCTGCAATGAAAAGATATGAACAGGAACGCATCGTCCTGTATTGCAAGCCAGTTATCATCAGGTGTGCATCCGTCCCCGATCAGCCCGCCTAACCAGATTGCTTCTCCCTGCGTAAAATTCGCAGCCATCCTGCCGGCTTCGATAAATGCGTTCGGATCGTCAGCTTCCTCCGGCGTATTACAGGGAATGCATGAATAGACAAGCTCCCGCAAATGCGCTGCTTCTACCGGCTGCATGCGCAGCTTCTCAAAGCAGAGATATTCACGATAGAATGCTTCACCCTTTATCATATTGTTCAGTCTTTCTTCCGGCGGTATGTGCGCCCAGCGATCGGGTTCCCATTCTTCGGAA
The DNA here is from genome assembly GCA_017427265.1 of Oscillospiraceae bacterium. Classification (GTDB taxonomy): domain Bacteria; phylum Bacillota; class Clostridia; order Oscillospirales; family Ruminococcaceae; genus Firm-04. The sequence goes on from JAFRTG010000021.1 coordinate 390,417, forward strand.
TAAGCGAGCATTGTGAGCATCATCTGCACAAAAGCCTCAGCAAAATGCGTTTGCAGATAGCCTTTACGGAAACGGACTTCATACAATCCGAGATATATTTCATGTCCATAACACGAAGCATCGCAATATGCTGTCTGCGTTTCAGCCCATTGTAACGGAACAGCGATTTCTTTGTATTTATCATAGTGATTGATGATGCTTTGCAGCTGTGTGATGTACTCTTTTCTCATATGCTTCACACTCCGAATGCAAAATTTTAATTTATATCCAGAACAATTATAGCATAGGATTGCTGCACTGTCAATAGAAAAGCCACAGCAGGGAATGGCTGATCGGTACTTCACTTGCAGATCCGCAAGCCTTTGTAAAGGCTTGACCGAAACTTTAATTTTGGGGTGTCTATGCGTTCATTTTGATATTTCGCTCCGGGTGAACTTTAGCATGGGGAGAAGTTACGTCTCAGAAGCCGCGTCAGCGGCGTGTACTTGGCTGATTGGGTGAGCTCCGCTGCCGCCCTCCGAAGGGGATTGGCTGCGGGCACTGCCCGCCCGCCCGCCCGCCGACACGCAGCGCGTTCAGAACGGCCAGCAGCGTGACGCCGACATCGCCGAACACAGCCCACCACATGCCGACCAGTCCGCAGGCACCGAGGGCGAGCAGCAGCAGCTTGACGCCGAGTGCGAATACGATATTCTGCCGCACGATGCGCTTTGTCCGCCGTGCAATAGCGATTGCATCCGCGAGACGTTCGGGCTCATCCGTCATGAGCACAACATCTGCGGCCTCGATCGCGGCATCTGCGCCGAGCGCACCCATTGCAATGCCGACATCCGCGCGCGCGAGCACCGGCGCATCGTTGATGCCGTCGCCGATAAACGCGAGCTTTTCACCGGCCGGGATTTCCTCCAGCAGCGCTTCGAGGCAGGAGACCTTCTCGTCCGGGAGCAGCTGTGCATGGCAGGCGTCGAGTCTGAGCTTTTCCGCGACTGCTTCTGCAACAGCGCGGTCGTCGCCGGTCAGCATGACGGTCTTGCGGATGCCGGAGCGGCGGAGCTTCTGGATTGTGTCCGCAGCATTTTCTTTCAGTTCATCGGCAATCAGAATGCAGCCCGCAAAGATGCCGTCCGCTGCAACATAGACCTTTGTTCCGGCGGTATTGTTTTCGGTATAGGGAATATTGTTTTCCGCCATGTATTTGCCGCTTCCGGCCAGAACGGTTTTGCCTTCCATGACCGCAAGGATGCCGCGGCCGGAGATTTCCTCGCAGCTGCTGACATCCAGTGCAGCCGCGTCGCCGGAATAGGCAGCGAGAATTGATTTTGCAATCGGGTGATTGGAATTCCGTTCGCAGCCCGCCGCCAGACGGAGCAGTGTTTCTTCGGAATAACCTGCTTCGGGGTGCAGCTCCGAAACGCGAAAGACGCCCTTTGTCAGCGTGCCGGTCTTGTCAAAAACGGCTTGTGTGACATGGCTCAGCGCTTCGAGGTCGTTGCTGCCTTTAATCAGAATCCCGCAGCCGGATGCTGCACCGATGCCGCTGAAAAATGTCAGCGGAATGGAAAGCACCAGTGCGCAGGGGCAGGAGACGATCAGAAAGACGAAGGCTCTGTGAATCCAGTCGGCCCATGCACCGCCGAAGAGCAGCGGCGGAATCACTGCCAGCAGCACCGCCAGAATCACGACGACAGGCGTATAATAGCGTGCAAACGTCGTGATGAAGTTCTCGGTCGGAGCTTTGCGTGCGGCGGCGTTTTCGACCATGTCAATGATCTTGCTTGCCGTCGATTCGCTGAACGGCTTTGTGACCTCGACGGTCAGCGTACCGCTCTGATTGATGCAGCCGGAGCGGACATCGCTGCCGGGTTTTGCGCGGCGCGGAACGGACTCGCCGGTCAGCGCGACCGTATCGAGCATGGATTCACCCTCGATGACGGTGCCGTCCAGCGGGACACGCTCACCTGCCTTGATGATGATGTGTGTACCGACGCTGACCTGCTCTGCAGGGACAGTCAGCGTATTGCCGTTTTGCAGGACATTTGCGGTATCCGGCCGGATATCGAGCAGCGAGGCGATCGAACGCCGGGAGCGGCGGACGGCCATCGACTGGAAGAATTCGCCGATCTGATAAAACAGCATGACGGCGGCGGCTTCGGGATATTCGCCGAGGATGAATGCGCCGACGGTCGAAATACTCATGAGAAAATGCTCGTCGAAGATCTGACCTCTTGTGATATTGCGGAGCGCACGCAGAACGACGTCCCAGCCGAGAATGATGTACGCAGTCAGCATGATTGCAAGGACAACAGGTGCCGCCGCGTGCAGGAGCAGCTTTGCAGCGAGTCCCGCAAGGAAAACGGCACCGCCCGCAATCAGCCGGTACACCATGATGCGTTCAGCGCGGCCTTCATCCGGGCGCGCATCGGCTTTGCCGGGCGTCAGCAGGCTGACGGAGACATCCGGCTCATGCTTGTGCACGATTTCCGTGATCTGCCGGAGCAGCGCGTCGCGGTCGCAGTCCGGCGCAGAGACGGTCAGCGTCTGCTGCACGAGATTGACAGCCGCCGCATTGATGCCCTCGGCCTCTGCGGCATCGTGCTCGATCATGGCAGCGCAGTTCGGGCAGTCGAGTCCTTCCAGCCGGAACTGCACAGCGTCTGCCGGATTGATGACGGCGGCGGTACTGTGCGCGTGCTCGTGGTGATGTTCGTGCTCATGCCCGCAGCATTCGCCGTGCTCGTGGTGATGCTCGTGTTCATGTTCACAGCATTCGCCGTGCTCGTGGTGATGCTCGTGTTCATGTTCACAGCATTCGCCGTGCTCGTGGTGATGCTCGTGCTCATGTTCGCAGCATTCCCCATGTTCATGATGATGCTCGTGTTCATGTGCATGTGTCCGGGGGACAGCATGCGCGATGACCTCGACATCCGGCTCATGGCGGTGCACAATGCGCGTAATCGCGCTGAGGAGCTCATCGGCAGCGGCCTGCTCGGTATGCACGGTCAGGGTCTGCTGCATGAGATTGACAATAGCCTTGCTGACGGATTCCATTGCAGCGACATCCCGCTCGATTTTCGCGGAGCAGTTCGGGCAGTCGAGCCCTTTGAGCGTGTAGATCAGTTCCATAAAGACCTCCGTACTTTTGAAAATGATTCTGAATTTCAAATTGTGTTATAGTTGAGCAAATATTCAACTATAACACCGGAAGAAATGCGGGGGGATTCCCCGCATTCGGTTATTCCGAGATATGTTCATAGCCCATATCAATGATTTTTTTGACATGCTCATCGGCGAGCGAATAATAGATATTCTGGCCGTCGCGGCGATATTTGACAAGTCTTGCGAGCCGCAGCGATTTAAGCTGATGAGAGATTGCAGACTTGGTCATATCGAGCAGGGCGGCGAGGTCGCAGACGCAGAGCTCCTGCTGTTCGAGCGCATGAAGAATCTGGACGCGGGTACCGTCGCCGAAGAGCTTGAAGAGGGTTGCGAGGGAGAGGTAGTCGTCCTTTTCGAGCAGCTTTTCGCGGACAGCGCTGACGGCTTCCTCGTGGATGATTTCGCATTCAAAAGGATGCTGTTGTTCCATGCTGCACCTCCGTTTCACAGTTGAGCAGTTATTCAACCAATGCTATTATAGCACATTTTTCATCATTTGTCAAGTCGGGCGGGCAGTGCCCGCTTCCATTTCCCTTCGGAGGGCAGCGGCGGAGCTCCCCTAATGAGGCAAGCACACGCCGCTGACGCGGCTTTTTAGTGCACACTTCTCTCAATGTTAAAACGTGCCACAAGGTTTTACAAACGCTTGCGGCGTGCAATAGAGAGGAAAGAGAAAGGAAGGAGAGAGCACGAGAGGGGAGACCGGAGCGCAGCGACGACTTCCCGTTTCCGTTGGTTGCCCCTATCGTATTCGCGCCCCGCGCCCGGCCAAAAGAAACGCCGGACAAAAGGATAAAGCACAAACATCACGATGCCTTTGCCCGGCGTTCAACAGTTTTTATTGTGCGCAGACTGTGGGAAAGAACCGGGAACAAATCCCTCATTCCTTCGCCAAGCTGCTGCCGTAATTGCACAGCAGATAGCGCCGCGGCGCATTGGCGTTTGTCCGGTCAGCCTCGACCGTCATCAGCAGCAGTGCGTCCTGCGGATACGGATGCGCAGGTGCACCGTTTTCGTAATATTCCTGCTGCATGTCCTCGGTCGTCATATCCCGCTGCTCCATGCGGATCGAAATTTCCGAATACTTCCGACCGGCAGTCCCGAAATCGTCAGGGAGCAGACAGCCGCTCACATAAAGATGCCGGTCGCTGTACCGTACAGCAATATCCGACCAAGGCATCTTGCATTCAAAGGTATCCACCAGTACAGCAGCACTGTCCTGCTCAGTATACCACTCAAAAACCGGCGCAGCTGCGTGTTCCTGATCGAGCAGCTCCAGCCGGATGACAAGCATGTCATCCTTGCCGCGTTCCTGAAAGTCCGCAAAATAAACACAAGCGATACCGGTCTGCTCCGTACAGGGCAGGCATTCGGAATCATCAGCAAGCCCGTATTCCGGAATCAGAACTTCGTCAAGCTGCTGCTGAAAGACAGCGTGCGGCGACAGCGCAGCAGCCGTCGTGACGGTTTCTGCAGGCACAGAGTCTGCCGGATTCGCTGCAGTGCCGGAGACCGCAGAAACGGTTGTACCGGTCTCTGCTGCGCCGGGCGCAGAATGTTCCGACCCGGTGTCTCCGCTTTTCAGCAGCAGAAATCCGCCTGCGCAGACGAGCAGCGTCAGTACGGCGATTGCGGCACTTTGCAGCGCAGAACCGCGCAATTTGAACATCCGGAATCCCCCTGTCACTTTTTTATCAGGATAATGAGCCCGATGATGTTTGCGGCCAGAAGTGCGAGATTCGCAGCAATCAGTGTGATTGAGAGTTTATTCTTCGGCGGCTCCAGTACAAACGGCTCCGGCTTTTTCTCCGGCTGATCGGGGACAGCGGAGCGCGGAACGGTTTTCTTCTTTTTTTCAGGCTCCTGATTCGGTTCATCGGCCGGACGCGGCGCATGGCAAACCTGACAGAACTTCATGTTATCCTGATTTTTCGTATCGCAGCGCGAGCATTTCCACATTTCCATAGCATATTCTCCTTATCGTCTGAGATAGGGGCTTTCTGTATTACGGCGAAACCTTGCCGTCAGCGAGGATAATGCCTGCATTCCGCAGGTCGGGTGTACGCAGGGGATAAACGCGCAGCTTCAGCCATTTGACGCCGGTGACATCAGCCTGAATGGAAAAAGCGCCGGTTGAGCGGTCAAACGGATAGGACGTCAGCAGCTTGCCGTCTCCGAGAATCTCAAGAATAATCGGCTCGTCCGCCTGGAAGGAATCCAGCGGCGCGGCGGTCAGCGTCAGTGTGCGGAATTTTCCGTCGAGCGCAAACTCACCGCTGCTTGATTTCCGTCCGGTCAAGGCATCGCTGTAGGAGCAATAGAGATTTCCGTTCGCAGGATAGTGATTGCCCTTGAGGTCGGTGCATTCAGCTTTTGCGGCATCAAAATCCTTGAAAGCGCGTGTTTCGAGCGCGGAGAGCAGCTTCGGCTGTGCCGCTGCAGCGAGCTCCCGGATTGCAGCGAGTTCAGCCGCATCCGGAAAGAGCGATTCCGCCTCGTTCAGAAGGCCTGCGACGTCTGCGGCCTTTCCATCCTGAATCATTTTTTCAGCAGATTCTTTTGTTTCCTGCAAATATCGGCAGCGCAGATTCCTGAAAGAAAAGTCAAGCAGCGTATCATCCGGATAATCCGAAAGAGCCTGATTGAGCGCAGAGAACGCCTCGGCGGGATGCCCGTTATCGTAGGACATCCGCGCAGACTGCATGGCCTGATGCCGCCGCAAATCCTGAAGGGAGCTTTCCGCTTTGGCGAGCGCAGCAGTCAGTTCGCGGTCGCGTTCCAGAACGGTCAGTGCATCTTTCAGGCATTCGATCTCGCCGTCATAATCGGGCGGCTCCTGCTGATGCAGCGTGTCTGCCTTTGCAAGCATTTCCTGCCGGTAGAGTGTCTCTGCCTCTGCAAGCGCTTTTTGCGCAGCGGCATAGCTTTCGGCATCGGCCTCAGAGACCTGCCGGTACATGCGGATTGCGTCAGCGGTGTTATGTGTTTCGCTGAGCGAATCGGCCTTTGCGAGCGTTTTGCGGGAATCGTCTTTCTGGTTGATCTCTTTGAGACAGAGGTCGCATTCTTTCGTAAGCAGCTCGGAGCCGAGCGCCTGCATTTTACTGATTTCGGCTGCGGCCTGTTCCGCGGTGAGTGCGCCGCTGCTGTAATTGCCGCTGATATCGTCGAGTGCGGAGAAAAAGGGCTCAAGCGCAGAATCCTCCGGCGGAACGCCGCGATAATGGCGCAGAAACGCGGAAACCGGATCGGGGTCAGACGGAATCGCAGATTCGGTTTTTCGGTAAGCTGGGACGCGGGAAAGCCGGAAGAGCAGGAAGCATTCTGCAGCAAGGAGGCAGAGCAGGAGTATGATAATAACAGATGCTGTGTGCAGTCGCCGCGTCTGATTTTTTCCGGTGAGGTGATGCGTTGTCATGCGATTCCCCCCTCTGCGATCAAATGACAGAAAGTATAAAAATCATCTAATATTATTATACCAGATTCCACTCCATCTGTCAACGGTCGGGGCGAGCCGGCAGTGCCGACGGCCATTTTCCTTCGGAGGACGTTAGCGGAGCTCCCCCAGTAAGTGAAATTCACGCCGCTGTTCGCGGCTTCTGTAACGTAACTTCTCCCCATTATATCGGCTCCCCTGAAAGGGGAGCTGTCTGCGCAGCAGACTGAGGGGCCATCCAAAGTGTACAGCCGACCGCACCTTCTTTTCACACATTTTTCCCAATAGTTAAAGCCCGCCACAAAGCGCGACATTGCCCAAAATTAAAGTTTCGGTCAAGCCTTTACAAAGGCTTGCAGAGTCCAGAGGCAGAGCCTCTGGTCGCACTCCGCAGAGTGCGAAACTCTCTTATCGTCAGGCGCACCGCAAGGGGGAATTTCAAAAACGATCCAGCGGATCGTTTTTGGAAGGGGGGAGCCCTGTAAGAGAGGGCGCCCCCAAGCGAATCTCAGAGAGATTCGCAGCGCGCACCAAGGCAGCATAGAAGCTGACGGAAGTCAGCGCCGAGCTGCGTGCGCTTTTTCCCCGTATCCCGCGGGCGAGCCGGCAGTGCCGACGGCCATTTTCCTTCGGAGGACGTTAGCGGAGCTCCGCCAGTAAGTGAAATTCACGCCGCTGTTCGCGGCTTCTGAGACGTAACTTCTCCCCATTATATCGGCTCCCCTGAAAGGGGCGCTGTCTGCGCAGCAGACTGAGGGGGCATCATGCAGTGCTGCCTTTCAGATATTCTTTTTTTCGTTAAAAATCGTCACAAAGCCCTTGACTGTTTCGCCCGAATATGTTATGATAATATATTATCACAATCATTCCGGAGCGCTTGCTCCGTTGTTTTCCGAGAAAGGAATCATTATGTCTGACGATCGTTTTTCAATGCCGGATCTTCCGCCGACGGAACCGGAACAGCAGACGGAAATCCCGTCATACCGCCCCATTCAGCCGATTCAGCTGCCGGAACAAAATCCGGCGATGAACCCGCAGCAGCAGAACCCTGCGCAGTATCCGAACACCCCGCAGCAGCAAAGCCCTGCGCAGTATCCGAACACACCACAGCAGCAGAACCCTGCGCAGTACCCGAACACCCCGCAGCAGCAAAGCCCTGTGCAGTATCCGAACAATCCGCAGCAGCAAAGCCCTGCGCAGTATCCGAATAACCCGCAGCGTCCGCCGGTGTATCAGCAGATGCAGCAGACGCCCACGCCGGATAACCGGCCGCTGCCGTTCTCGCAGGACATCATGCGCCTGCTTTCTCTGCCGCCGATTACCAAGGCAGAAGCGGAATTCTGCCGCCACAGCCACGAAAAGCGCTGGTTCCGCCGCCTGACGGCCATCAACATCCTGCTGATTATCAGCGCGATTGTTCTCATGATTAGCTCATTCGGTGAATATAAGAAAACGATGAAGCGGTTTACCGAGGATGTCACCGCAGAAATGCTGCAAAGCATCTCCGAGCAGACCGGAACCGCGGATGATGACGAAGAAACGGATGAGGACACCGACGAAGAAGAGTCTGATGATGATGCAGAAGAAGAGGAAGAGAAGAACACAAAGGATATCTATGCAGAGCTTTACGAGGATCTGCCGCTTGGCTATCAGATGTTTTTCTACGGCATCGCGGCGCTGCTGATCGGCTATCTCGGCCTGTACTGGATTCATGCAGATCTCCGCTCCCGCAGCATCCGCATCACCGAGCGCAATTTCCCTGAAATCTATGCGCTGATTCATTCTTATGCAGAGCGTCTCGGCATGAATGTGCCGGAAGCCTACATTGTCTCTGAGAGCGGTGTGCTCAATGCATTTTCCGCATTCCTGTTCCGCCGGCAGTACATCCAGATCAATTCAGAAGTGTTTGAGGTTGCTTACCGTGAGCACCGCGATATGAATGCACTTGCGTTCATCATTGCACATGAAATGGCACATATCTACTACGGTCACGCGACGCTTTCCTATAATCTGCGGATCTGGTTCTCGCAGACGCTTCCGATTGTCGGCTCGACGGCATCCCGAACCCGTGAATACAGCTGTGACCGTCTTGCCCAGCGCATGACCAATTACGACGGCCTCGGCGCCATGTTCATGCTGATGGTTGACCGTCATCTTTACAAGATGGTCGATACGCAGGATTATCTTGAACAGTCCGTGAAGGATCGCGGCTTTTTCCTTTGGCTGGTGAATCTGTTCTCGACGCATCCTATCATGCAGAAGCGCATCCGGGCACTCGCCATGTGGAGCGGCAACGGAGATCTGTACTGAGGTATCGTGTCCGAACCGCCGAACGGCTCTGTGCCGTTTTGACAGAACTCCATACAAAAATTTTGCCCCGAAGCATTTCCAAGTGCTTCGGGGCATTGTGTTTTGATTCGGCTGCTGAGATCAATCGGAATATGCGTGCTGTGCCGCAAACGCATTCTGAATCATCGCGCAGCGATTCTTTTATTCTGTGACTGTCAGATCCTCACACGCTGCAAGCAGATCTGCCGAAGCACACACGCAGACTGCGCCCTCCGATGCAAATGCATCCCAGACGCGGCAGGAATCCAGCAGGCTCTCCCGCGTGACCGCAAGCATCTGTCTGCGCTCCGCGACAAGCTCCTCCTTCGTCCGGCCGGCGAACCAGAACAAATCGGCAGTCGAACCCGCCATACGCGGCGTGCGCAGCGGCTCTTCATCGGAGATTGCCGAAATGATGAATTTGTCAAGCGGCTCCCCGCTCTCGCAGAAATCACGGATAAACTTTGAGATGGATGCGTTCACTTCAAGCGAATGTGCCGGGGACGGGTCACGGTATGAATACGAGTAAATTGCTCCGCCGCGCTGGAACGCAAGTCCGGTGCCGTATGCACCGCCCTGTACGCGCACAACATTCCACAGATAGCTCAGTGAGATCAGCTTCGCTGCAACGCGCCAGCCCGCATTAAGCCGGAACCGCGATCTGTCAATCTGCCAGCCCTGTACCGCAAATCCGATCTGCGCCGGAATCGTGCAGCCCATGCGGTCCGGCAGCGACGACGAATACGCAGCATGTTCTGCGATTGCCGTACCCTCCGGCAGTGCACGGAGCAGCGGCAGGATATCGGTTTCGTTTGCAGCTGTCACACTCGCGTAGACCAGCCGCCTGCGGCAGACCGTCTGCTGCGCGACACGCTGCAGCAGTGCCGAGAAATCTGCAAAGGCTGTATCATAATCCCGTATCAGTGCGGCTGTCGCTTTGATTACAGGCGTACCGTTCAGCGCGCAGCCGACCGCAGATCTCGCCGAATACCGCGAAAACGTATTTGTCAGCGCAAGTGCATGACCGGCCATCACGCTCATCTGCTTCAGGCGCTCGTTTGTCTGTGCCAGAATTTCGCTGATCTTCTCCTTCAGCGTGAAGTCTGTCGTCAGCAGCACCTCCGGAATCAGAGCGAATGCATCTGCGAGCTTATCCTCCAGGACGCTGCAGCTGACCGCCAGCACCGGCGTGCAGACATCATATACATCCTTTCTGGAAAAGCAGTCCACTGCGGTGACAAAAGCACCCAGCTTGCTCTTGAGCAGCTGCTGCAGATCAAATGCAGAATGCTCTGCCGTCGGCAGCTTGCCGTAAAACCCGCCGATATGCGAAAGCAGAGACAGCTCTTCAAGCGAATAATCCGTCATTGCAAAATTCAGTGTGATATGCACAATGCCCTTGCACGGCGCCGGATGATACAGAATTGTCATGCCGTCGGTATGCTGCTCGATGCTCTCCGTCCACGAGACCTCATCGCTGACTGCTGAAAGCGGCAGCTGCGGCAGTGTGGCGAGCTGTTCCGGCGTATCGGGCGTCTGCTGCCAATCCAGCAGTCTGCGGTTCAGCTCCTGATTCGCCTGCAAATCGGATTCAGACCATCCGGAGCAAACTGCATCCAGACGCGCAGCCTCCTCCTGACGCATCTCGTCGCCGCGGGTATAGGACGGAAGCGAATAGAGCACGGCCGTGCCTTCATCGTCAACCAGAACCTCACGGAGCAGCTGTTCAAACTGTTTTTCCGCGAGCATATTCCGTACAGCAGCAAAGTCGTCCTGATAGACGATATTGCTCATCGGGTCGCCGCCGTAGAGCCAGCTGCCCATGCAGTTGATGCAGCGCTCCAGACCCTGCGGCTCATCGGGCTCCAGCAGCTGGAATGCGAGCCGGTTAGCAGAGGCTTCCAGCGCATCGTAATTCAGGCCGGAATCGGCAAGCTCAGCAGCCGTTTTGCGGATCAGCGGCAGAATCTCGTCTGCGCGGCCGTCCGTAACATTCTTGGCATGGATCATCAGATAAGCCTGTGCGATGGAATCGTCAGCAGAAATATCGAGCTCCTGCGCGAGTCCGGCCGAAAGCACAGCACGCTTGATCGGAGATTCGTTGGAGCCGGTCAGCGCATCCAGCAGAATCCGGATTGCAATCAGCTTGACGCGCTCCTCCCAGCTGCAGAGAATCCGTCCGACGGTCAGGCAGCTTTTGTTTTCAAGCGCTTCGTCCGCAGAGAGTTCAAAATACTGCGTTGCGGTCGCAGACTTCCGCGTCTGCATGGTGAGCACCGGCAGCACATCGCTTTTCTGAAACTGCGAAAGGTATTCGTCCAGCAGCGCAAGCGTTTCGTCGATCGGCACATCGCCGTCCAGAAAGACGCGCGCATTTGACGGATGATAGAACCGGCGGTAGTTCTCGCAGAACTGCCCGTAGGTCAGCGACGGGATGACAGCGGGATCGCCGCCCGAGTTGAAGCCATAGCAGGTATCCGGGAACATCAGCGAGAGGAGCTTATATTCCGCGAGATTGTCAACGCTGCTCAGCGCGCCCTTCATCTCGTTGAACACAACGCCCTTATAGCTGAATGTGCCGTTTTCGTCCTGTTCGATGTGCCAGCCCTCCTGATAGAAGATATTCGGGTTTTCAAGGATTGCCGGAGCAAAGACCGCATCCAGATAGACCTCGGTCAGATTGAGAAAATCCCGCGTATTGCGGCTGGATACCGGATACATGGTTTTATCCGGGAAGGTCATAGCGTTGAGGAAGGTGCTCATGGAGCTTTTGAGGAGCTCGACGAACGGCTCGCGCACGGGGTATTTTTTGGAGCCGCAGAGCACGGAGTGCTCAAGGATATGGAATACGCCGGTGCTGTCCTCCGGCAGAGTTTTGAATGCAATGGAAAACAGCTTGTTTTCAGCATGATTATCAATCCAGACAAGCTCTGTTCCGGTTTGCGTATAGGTCATTTCAACGATACGGCCGCTGAGCTCCTCCGATTCGCGGATGCGCGTTACGGTAAAGCCGTGCAGGGTATCTCCGGTTTTGTTCAGCATATAGATTCTCCTTCGTTCGTTGGGCGGGTAAGCGTGTTACTGTTATTGTACCACAACCGGCGAAATTTTTCAATAGGGAATATCTTAAGAAAAGCTGCGAACGGCGGATTCTATAAAAGAGGCATCCGCTGCGCGATCCCGTTCTCAGTCCGCCGGAGATCCTTCTATATCGGCAAAAAAGACCTGCCGGAGCGCGTGCTCCGGCAGGTCATCATATCTGAAAGAATCAGAAGTGTACTTTTCTTGCAACGTAGCTGGTGTGCAGGATCTCATGTGCCTTGTGGCCGCCGGGTTCACCGAGGAACTCTTTGTAGAGAGCCTGAACTGCGGGGTTGTCCTGAGACTTACGCAGCTCCATCTTTGCGTCCACGCTGTAGAGTGCCTTTGCACGCTCAGCACGCAGATCGGTGAAGTTGCGGACAGAAGCCGGCTGAATCGGCTGGCCGCCGCCGTTGACGCAGCCGCCCGGACAAGCCATGATTTCGATGAACTGATAGTCAGCCTCGCCTGCGCGAACCTTGTCCATCAGCTTGCGGGCATTTGCAAGGCCGCTTGCAACAGCAACCTTGACGGTCAGGCCGCCTGCGGTGTAGGATGCTTCCTTGATGCCCTCAACGCCGCGGACTTCCTTGAAGTCAACCTTGTCGTTTGCGAGCTTTTCGCCGGTGATCTTCTCAACAGCAAAGCGGAGAGCCGCTTCCATAACGCCGCCGGTTGCACCGAAGATGAGGCCGCCGCCGGTGTAGATGCCGAGCGGATCGTCGAACTTCTCTTCCGGCAGGGAGTTGAAGTCGATACCAGCGCGGTCGATCATTCTGCCGAGCTCGCGGGTAGTCAGAGCGATGTCAACATCCGGATAGCCGGACGCAGACTGATCCGGTCTGCCGATCTCGAATTTCTTTGCGGTACACGGCATAACGGAAACGGAAACGATATCCTTCGGATCCCAGCCCATCTTCTCTGCGTAGTAGGTCTTGATGACCGCGCCCTGCATCTGCTGCGGGGACTTGCAGGTGGAGAGGTTCGGAATCAGATCCGGGAAGTAGTGCTCCAGGAACTTGACCCAGCCCGGGGAGCAGGAGGTAATCATCGGGAGAACGCCGCCCTTTGTGACGCGCTCGATGAGCTCCGTGCCTTCTTCGAGGATGGTGAGGTCAGCGCCGTAGTTGGTATCGGTGACGACATCGAAGCCGAGTCTGCGCAGAGCAGCGACCATCTTGCCCTCGACATTGGTGCCGATCGGGTAGCCGAAGCATTCGCCGAGGCCTGCGCGGACAGACGGAGCGGTCTGCACGACGACATGCTTGGTGGGGTCAGCGATTGCCTTGAAGACATCATCGGTGAAGTCCTTCTCAGAGAGTGCACCGGTCGGGCAGACGGTGATGCACTGGCCGCAGGAGACACATGCGGTCTCAGCGAGCGGCTTGTTGAACTGGGAACCGATGTTGGTGATGAATCCGCGCTCATTTGCGCCAATGACGCCGATGCCCTGGGTCACAGCACATGCAGCGACACAGCGGCGGCAGAGGATGCACTTGTTGTTGTCGCGGAACATATGCGGAGCGGAATCATCCACAGCATACTCGGTGCGCTCACCCTTATAGGTGTCCGCATTGGTGATGCCGAGATCATTTGCGAGCTTCTGCAGTTCGCAGTTCTTGCTGCGGACGCAGGAGAGACATTTCATGTCGTGGTTGGAGAGCAGGAGCTCCATGGTCTTTCTGCGGGAATCGAGGACCTTCGGAGAATTGGTCTGCACCTCCATACCCTCAGAGACCGGATAGACGCATGCTGCGACCATTCTGGCCGGTCCGAGGGAATCGCCGCGCTTTTCAGCGGCTTCGACCATGCACATACGGCATGCGCCGATTTCATTGATATCCTTGAGGTAGCAGAGCGTCGGAATGGTGACGCTTGCTGCTCTTGCAGCTTCGAGTACGGAAGAACCCTTCGGGACCTGTACCGCAAAACCGTTGATTTTTACATTGATCATATCACTCATGTCCTGAAGCCTCCCTTACTGCTTGCTGATTGCCTTCGGTCTGCACTGTGCCATGCAGGCGCCGCACTTCACGCACTTCTCCTGGTCAATCTCGAAGGAAGCGAGCTTGTGGTTCGGTGCGATGTAATCCGTTCTGTTGATTGCGGAAGCCGGGCACTGTTTTGCGCACATTCCGCAGCCGACGCACTTATCCTTGTCGATGACATACTGCAGCAGGGACTTGCAGACGCCTGCCGGGCACTTCTTATCGACAATGTGTGCGATATACTCGTCGCGGAAGAATCTGAGGGTCGAGAGCACCGGGTTCGGAGCCGTCTGACCCAGACCGCAGAGGGAGTTTGCCTTGATGTACTGGCAGAGCTCTTCGAGCTTGTCGAGATCCTCCATCTCGCCGTTGCCGTTGGTGATCTTGTCCAGGATCTCATAGAGACGCTTGGTACCGATCCGGCACGGCGTACACTTGCCGCAGGATTCGTCCATGGTGAACTGCAGGAAGAACTTTGCGATATCGACCATGCAGTTATCCTCATCGAGCACGATGAGACCGCCGGAACCGATCATGCAGCCGATTTTAGCGAGGCTGTCGTAATCGACATTGACGTCATAGTGCTCAGCCGGGATACATCCGCCGGAAGGACCGCCGGCCTGTGCAGCCTTGAACTTCTTGCCGTTCGGGATGCCGCCGCCGATTTCCTCGATGATTTCGCGGAGCGTGGTGCCCATCGGGACTTCCACGAGACCGGTGTTCTTGATCTTGCCGCCGAGTGCAAAGACTTTGGTACCCTTGGAGTTATCCTTACCCATGGAGGAATACCACTTTGCGCCCTTGAGGATGATCTGCGGGACGTTTGCATAGGTTTCGACGTTGTTGAGGATGGTCGGCTTCTGATAGAGACCCTTTTCAGCCGGGAACGGCGGACGCGGACGCGGCTCACCGCGGTTGCCCTCGATGGAGGTCATCAGAGCGGTTTCCTCGCCGCAGACGAATGCGCCTGCACCCAGACGGAGGTCGATATCGAAATGGAAGCCGGTGCCGAAGATATCATCGCCGAGCATACCTGCTTCTCTTGCCTGCTTGATTGCGATGCGGAGTCTCTCGACTGCGATCGGATACTCAGCACGAACATAGATGTAGCCCTGGGAAGCGCCGATTGCAAAGCCTGCAATGGTCATGGCTTCAAGGACGACATGCGGGTCGCCTTCGAGCACGGAACGGTCCATGAAAGCACCGGGGTCGCCCTCGTCGGCGTTGCAGCAGACATACTTGATGTCAGCATCCGGGACGATGTTGCGTGCGAGCTTCCACTTCATACCGGTGGGGAAGCCGCCGCCGCCTCTGCCGCGGAGACCGGAGTCGAGGATCTCCTGAATGACCTCTTCCGGGGTCATGGAGGTGAGCACCTTGTGCAGCGCAGCATAGCCGTCGCGGCCGATGTACTCATTGATATCCTCCGGATTGATGAGACCGCAGTTACGGAGCGCAACACGGTTCTGCTTTGCGTAGAACGTGGTCTCGTTGAGGGACTTGATCTCATCGGAGCCCTCAGTGACAGTCTCGTCATAGAGGAACTCCTTGACGGGCTTGCCGCCGATGAGGTGCTCCTCAACGATTCTGTCGATCATTTCCATTTTGACATGCGTATAGAACGAGCCCTCCGGATAGACGATCATGATCGGGCCGCGTTCACAGAGGCCGAAGCAGCCGGTACGGACAACGAAAACCTCGTTATCAATGCCCTTTGCCTTCAGCTGGTTTTCGAGTTCGTCAGCGATCTTCATGGAACCGGACGAGGTACATCCGGTACCGCCGCACATCAGGACATGCTTCTTGTACTTCGCACCGTCAGCGACTTCGCCGAGACGGAGTGCGATTTCCTTGCGCATTTCCTCCTTGATTGCAGTAAGCTCCTGCAAAGTCTTCATATGAAACCTCCTAATTCGCTATTCCGATGTCAATCGGCATATTTTGCAAGAATATCCTGGACCTCTTTGAGGTTGCCGGTGAGTCTGCCGTAAACGTCGTCATTGATGGTGACGACCGGAGCCAGACCGCAGGCACCGACACAGCGGCAGTCATCGAGCGAAAACTTGCCGTCCTGTGTGATCTCGCCGCTCTCGATGCCGAGTGCTTCCTCAAGCTTCTCCATGACAATGCCGGAGCCCTTGACGTAGCAGGCGGTTCCGAGGCAGACCGAGATGCGGTACTTGCCCTTCGGGGACATCGTGAACTGTGCGTAGAAGGTTGCGACACCGAATACCTTTTCGAGCGGGATGTTCAGTTCCTCAGCAATGATGGTCTGAACCTCGATCGGCAGGTAGCCGTAGATCTCCTGAGCCTTCTGCATGATGGGCATCAGACATCCGGGATCCTCGCGCAGCGCGTCAATGGTTGCACGGAGCTCCTGTTCCTGCTCGGCAGTACCGGTAAAGGGAATGGTTGCGATTTTCTTTGCCATAAGAATCGTTTCCTCCTTTATGAGAATCGATTGATTTGGTTCCCGGCCGGATGGGGCGCAGAAACCGGGTATATATTATAGTATAGGAGCGGGGCGCCGAAACCCACGGATCCGGCGCTCACACGTAGCCTACATGATTCTACTACATTTCGGCAAAAAAATCAAGGTGAAAAGTGCACAACATTTGATACAGTTTTTCGTGCGATTCTATGAATTAGCCTTCTCTAATCATATATTTTACGAGAAAATACGACATTTTTCAAGCATTTGAAAATAAATGAGACTGTCCGTCGCACACGGACAGTTGTCCGAATACGACAGGATTTCCGCAATTTCGACGCATGGCAGCCGCAATTTCCGGCAAGTGCAGAAAAAACGTGCTTTTTCGCGGGCACTCTCAGGTAAAATGAATATGGGAACGGGGCACCCCTGCGGACAGTCCGGCGGGGGACGGCTCACGGTCCTGCAAGAAACCGGAACAAAGAATATTTGGAGGTCGAAATGGAACTGCAATCCTGTTTTTCACCGGAAGGGGCGCTGCTCGGCTCCCCGCAGAACACCGCAGCAATCGGCACGGAGGCCGGGCTGCGCGAAGCAATGATGACCGGACAGCGTCTTGAGGCGCGGGTCCGGGTCTGTGACGGCGGGCACAATCTGCATGTGGAGCTGCCGTGTATGCGCGGGCTGATTCCGCGGTCGGAGGGCGCGCTTGGCATCAGCGAGGGGACGACGCGGGACATCGCGCTGATTTCCCGCGTCAACAAGCCGGTGTGCTTTTCGGTGCTGCGGATCGAGCACAGCGAGGACGGCACGCCGTATGCTGTTTTATCGCGGCGTCTGCAGCAGGAACACTGCCGCGACGGATACATCAGCCGGCTGCAGCCGGGGGACGTGATACCGGCGCGTGTGACGCATCTTGCACCGTTCGGGTGTTTTGTGGATATCGGCTGCGGGGTGCCGTCGCTGATTCCGATTGATGCGATATCGGTCTCGCGGATTTCGCATCCGGCAGACCGGTTCCGCGTGGGCGAAGAAATCCGCGTGATGGTCAAGGGCTTTGAGAACGGCCGGATTCTGCTGACGCATAAAGAGCTGCTCGGCACATGGGAGGAGAATGCGGCGTGCTTTTCGCCGGGCGAAACGGTCGCGGGCATTGTGCGTTCCGTGGAGGATTACGGCGTGTTTATTGAGCTGGCGCCGAATCTGGCGGGATTGGCAGATCTGCGGCCGGATGTCCGGGCGGGGCAGCATGCGAGCGTGTACATCAAAAGCATAGTGCCGGACAGGATGAAGATCAAGCTGGCGATTGTAGATGTATTTGACGAAGCAGCGGTGCCGCCGCCCGTGCATTATTTCTTCAGCGGCGACCATATGGACGAGTGGGTATATACGCCGCCGCAGGCCAAGCGCCGCATCGCCACTTACTTTTCCTCCGAACGAACGGGCGGGGAGCCTCCGCGGGCATTTTCCTTCGGGCGGGCAGTGCCCGCTCCCATTTCCCTCCGGGCGCCGGCAGCGGAGGACTCCCAATCAACTTAATACACGCCGCTGGCGCGGCTTCTTAGGGCGCACCTCTTCCCATGCTAAATCTCGCCATGGGGGATAAAATATCCCCCAAACTAAAGTTTTTGATCGACCTTTTTTCAAAAAGGTCGCGGGTTCTTAGGGCAGAGCCCTAAGTCGCTCTCCGCAGAGAGCGAAACTCCCCATCGTCAGGCGCACCGCAATCCGCGGCACCCGCAGCGCATAGAAGCTGACGGCAGTCAGATTCGAGTAATGCGGGATGCAGGTTCCAAAGGGCGGCAGCCGTTTGAGCAATGTGGGTTACAGGTTCCAAAGGCCGGCAGCCCTTTGAGCACTGCGGGCTACAGAATTCAAAGGGTGGCAACGGAGCTCCCCCAGTCAGCCAATTTCACGTCCTTTCCTCACCTGATGGCTCCCCTGAAAGGGGAGCTGTCAGCGAAACTGACTGAGGGGTTTGCACCCTCAAAACTGAAAGCTCACCGGTCAGTCAGGCAGTGTCTGCTTCCATTTTCCTCCGGATGCCGGCAGCGGAGGACTCCCAATCAACTTAATACACGCCGCTAAACGCGGCTGCGGGCAGTGCCCGCTTCCAATTCCCTCCGGGCGCCGGCAGCGGAGAACTCTCAATCAACTTAATACACGCCGCTGGCGCGGCTTCTTAGGGCGCACCTCTTCCCATGCTAAAGCTCGCCGTCGGCAGTTCCGACAGCCATTTCCCTTCGGCGGCCGCCGACCCTTTGAACACGCAACGGAACACTCCTCCTGCAACCGGCGCCGGATAACACCCCGTAAACAAAAAATACGCAGAAAAACCCTTTCCGATGCACCGATCCGCGTTGTGCGGCATATGATGCAATATCAAACAACGGGGAGGGAATCGCTGATGAAAGTCGTCGTAATCCGCAGTCCGCGCCTGCTGGCAGGCCTGTTCCGGCTGATGTTCCATATGAACCGGGAAAGCGGCACAGAACATTTCGCATAATAATTGCGGGTACAAGAAAGGAGCCATGCAATGAAGCTCATCGGTCTGATTGCCGCGCTGCTGACTGCGGCGGCCGTATCTCTGCGCGGGTTTGCGGCAGAGGAACCGCAGCATACCTTTGTGACGGCGCTGACGGAGGCGCAGACCGGAACGCTGCTCGCCGGAACCGAGCCGGAAACACCGGTGCCTGCCGGTACGCAGACCAAGCTGATGACCGTTTATCTCACAGCGGAAGCGGTTGCAGCGGGACAATTCACAGCGGAGACAGCGCTGACGGTTCCGCCGGCTGCAGAGCATCTGCCCGGCGCGACCGTCTGGCTGCGCGCAGGCGAACAGATGACGGTTCTTGACCTGCTGAAAGCGGTCATCATCGGCAATGCGAATGATGCCTGTATGACGCTTGCCTGCGCGCTTTCCGGATCGGAGGCGGCATTTGTTCCGGAAATGAATGCCGCCGCCTTTGTGCTTGGAATGCGGAATACGCATTTTGCCGACTGCACCGGCATATCGGCAGAAAACCGCACGACAGCGGCCGATCTGGCGCAGCTCTGCCGTGCGCTGCTTGTCTATGACTGGCTGACGCCGGTTTTTACGGCTTGGCAGGACGATCTGCGCGGCGGAGAAACCGCGCTTGTCACGGAGAACCGCCTTGTGCGGACATATGAAGGAATTCTCGGCCTGAAGGCAGGACACGGCGGCGAAAGCGGCTATACGCTGACATTGGCAGCGGAACGGGACGGCCTGCGGATGATTGCAGTCGTGCTGGGCTGCGATGACGCTGACGAGCGTTTTGCCTGCGGCAAGGAGCTGCTCTCGAAGGGCTTTTCGGGCTATACGGTCACCACACCGGATTTTTCCGCAGAGTTTCTGCGGCCGCTGCGGGTACGCCGCGGAACAGAGGAGGCGGTTCTGCCGGAGACCGGAGATCTGCTTGCGGCAGCGATTCCGAAGGGCGGAACAATCAGCTGCGTGACCGTTCTGCCGGCCTATGCGGAGGCACCTGTCAGACGCGGCGCGAAGCTCGGAACGGCAGCGTTTTACTGTGACGATACGCTGCTGTTTGAGACGCCGCTGACGGCTGCTGCGGATGTCCCGCGGCGCGGCTTCCGGGAGACGCTGCAAATGTTGATCCGCGCGCTGATCTGACACGGAACAGCCGCAGTATTTCAGATCCGAAGTCGAAAATGCAGTTTTTTGGCCGGGCTTTTTTCAAAAAGCGCCCGAAGCGGATACTTCTTTTTATAAATCTCCAATCTCCGATTGGCCGCGCCTGCGACGGAATTTCTATTGACAGTGCAGCGGCGTTTGTGCTATAATTGTTGCGAACGAAGTTCCCCCTGCGTGCAGGCGCCGGCGGGCAGTACACGCCTCCGATGATCGAAAGCATTCCGGCAGCGTATTGAAAAACAGAGCCTGTCCGCTTCCGCAGTTGTATGCGAGAAATCGGAATTTGCCGTGAGGAAATTGAATTGAAAAGAAAAACAAGAACGATTACAGTCAATCATCAGCAATACGTTTGGTGGTATACATTTCATGATAACATGGCATCCGTCATCATTTCGCCTGTGCATGATAAAACCGCAGCGATCACAATTCAATTTGCAAATAAATCATTTCCATTTCAAAGTGATGATACCCCGATCACAATCGGTTATTTTCCTGAATATATCACGATAGAAAAGGATCATGAAGCGGAATGCTTGAAAACATTAAGCCCCCGTATGGTCAATCTGATTTTGAATCACGTTTCTGCTGATTCTTTCAAATGCAGAAATCATATTGTTTATGATGCTTTTGACTTCTTTGCAGATATGGGATATACCGTTACAGATATGAAAACGGGAATATATTGGTAGTGCAATGGGCTTGATTGATCTGACGCAGCATGAAGAAAAACACAATGCCCCGAAGCAGCTTGACATGCTTCGGGGCAAACCCTTTATATGAGAATGCGGCGATGACAGCGCAGGGGCATGCTTATACCGGCTGTCAGAAGAAATCGTCCGTTTCCTGCAGATCCAGATATTCGCGGAAATCCGCAAAGCAATCGCTGCAGACGCAGGTTTCCGCATCCGCTGTGAGAAACCACACCTGATTCCGCGGGATCGGCTCTGCGGGCATCTGTTCGAGACAGAAAGCGCAGTGCCGCTTTCCGGGAAACCGCCGGTTGATCTCATTGCTTGTCATCGGTTCGAGAAACTGCCCGCGCAGGGCATCGCCGCCGCACAGCAGCCGCCAGTCGTCCTGTTCCATCATACTGCACCTCAGAGGCAGGCATCCGCTCCGGAAATCCTGCTTTTTGTTATCTGTATTATACCGTAAAACGCACTGCTTGTCAATCCGCAGACTTTGACAGCGCAGTGATGAAATTTGCACGATTTAGGCAATATGTTCAAAAGAAAAGAAGAATTTTGGTGTTATTGCCAAAAAGGCGGAAAGCACTTGCAATCTTTGGGAAACTATAGTAAAATAGAAGTGTATAAGTGCTGCTGCTGACTTTTTCCTGCGGAAACAGAAATGCAGAGGCGTTTATTCTCCCTTCCGTGCAGGGCTCAGGCACGGGAAATAACAAGTGTGGAGGAACATTTAACATGGCTTTGAAGCTGAATAAAAGCTATCTTTCTGCTTTTCTCGGTGACGAGGAACTGAAAGGGATCGCCGTTCAGACGGAAGCTGCAGCAAAGGTACTGCACGAAAAGAGCGGTCTCGGCAGCGATTTTCTCGGCTGGCTGACACTGCCGACCGACTATGATAAGGCGGAGTTTGCACGCATTCAGGCTGCTGCTGCGCGGATCAAGGAGCAGGCGGATGTGCTGATCGTGATCGGCATCGGCGGTTCCTATCTCGGTGCGCGTGCAGCGATCGAGCTGCTCAAGTCGCCGTTCTATAATAATATGAAAAAGGATACCCCTGACATCTATTATGTCGGAAACAACATTTCCCCGACCTATCTGAACGAAGTGCTGTCGATCTGCGAGGGCAGAGACATTGCGGTCAATGTCATCTCGAAGTCCGGCACGACGACCGAGCCTGCACTCGCATTCCGCATCTTCAAGAAGCTGCTGGAGGAGAAGTACGGCAAGGATGAGGCGAGAAAGCGCATCTACTGCACGACCGACAAGGCACGCGGTACGCTGAAGAATCTCGCAGATGCAGAGGGTTACGAGAGCTTTGTCATTCCGGATGATGTCGGCGGGCGTTTTTCTGTCCTGACCGCTGTCGGCCTGCTGCCGATCGCTGCTGCCGGCTGCGACATCGAAAAGCTGATGGCCGGCGCTGCTGCCGCACAGAAGGCTTATACCGCACCGTTCGCTGAGAACGACTGCTATCAGTACGCAGCCCTGCGCAACATCTTCTACCGCAAGGGCAAGGCTGTGGAAATGGTCGTCAGCTACGATCCTTCCATGACCATGATGAACGAGTGGTACAAGCAGCTCTACGGCGAATCCGAGGGCAAGGACAACAAGGGTCTGTTCCCGTCCTCTGCAATCTTCTCCACCGATCTGCATTCGATGGGTCAGTATATCCAGGACGGCGCAAGACTGCTGTTCGAGACCGTCATCGACATCAAGACCCCGAAGCAGGATCTCTATCTGGAAGCAGATGCGGAGAATGCCGACGGCCTGAACTTCCTGACCGGTCAGAACATGAGCATCGTCAACCGCCGCGCACTGGAGGGCACCATCCTCGCACATACCGAGGGCGGCGTTCCGAACATCGTGCTTGAGCTTGACGATACCGCTGAGGAATCCCTCGGCTGGCTGATTTACTTCTTCGAGAAGGCCTGCGCGGTTTCCGGCTATATGCTCGGCGTCAACCCGTTCAATCAGCCCGGCGTCGAAAGCTATAAGAAGAATATGTTCGCACTGCTCGGCAAGCCCGGCTATGAGGACATGAAGGCCGCACTGGAAGCGAAGCTGCACTAATCATCAGTTACGTTCCCAAAATCCATGCCGTTTTTCCGCAGCCGCGGAAGAACGCCACGAATTTGAAATAACGAAGGGAGAATTACCATGATTCAAGTAATTACCGGAAAAAGAGGCTCTGGCAAGACGAAGATCCTGCTGGGCATGATCGACGACGCGGTGAAGGCTTCCACCGGCGATATCATCTGCATTGAAAAGTGCATGAAGCTGACCTACAGTGTCAACCACAAGGTTCGCCTTGTGGACGCTGAGCGCTACAACATCAACGGCTTTGATATGTTCTACGGCTTTGTGGCAGGCGTGCTCGCAGGCAATTACGATATCAAAGAGGTCTTTGTGGACGGTATCCTCAAGATCGGCGGCAGAAACTATGACGAGCTCGGCAAGCTGCTCGAAATGCTCGACATTCTGACCGGCGACGATGTCCAGATGGTCTTCACCGTCTCTGAGGATAAGGAGAATCTGCCGGAGTCTGTGCTCAAATACCTGATTCCGCAGGCCGACTGAGAAAAAAATTAGCGGAAATATCCACAATTTCTTGGAAGCATTGACAAATCACGGGGTTTTTGGTATAATCATTCCGTAATGCTATGCGTAAATTGCGATGCATAAATCGCCGCAGAAGATTGAAAGGCGGGGGATGACCCATGCAGGAAGCGACCGCTGGATACCGGATTTCAATCCGGTCACTGCTGGTGCGTCCGGATGAAAAGCGAACAGTCCGAAAGCAGATTGATGCGGATACGGCTGCGCTCTACGGCCTGCCGTGCACGGAACTGCCGGAGATAGACGGCGTTCTTGAAAACCGTGCCGGCGTCCTGATGATGCGTTACCGCCTGCGCTGTGTGCCGGAGCTGATCTGTGACCGCTGCCTTTCTCCCGTTGCAATGCAGATTGATGAAACATTCGAGCATGTGATTGTGACGGAAACTGCTTCCGAGGAGAATGACGCCGAATATCTGTTGGCACCGGATGCGATGCTGGATCTCGCAGAGGTCGCCATGACAGACCTGCGTCTGTCTATGCCGACAAAAACGCTGTGCAGTCCGGACTGTAAAGGTCTGTGCCCTGTCTGCGGCAAAAACCGCAACGACGGTGACTGCGGCTGCAGCTCTGCGGATATTACACTGGATTTTCAGTAAGGCAGTCAACATTACGCAATATTTTATAAGGAGGTGCCGACAATGGCAGTACCGAAGGGAAAAGTTTCCAAAGCAAGACGCAATACTCGCCGCTCCGCTGTCAGCAAGCTGACAATGCCCGCAATGAGCACTTGCTCCAACTGCGGCGCAATCAAAGCGCCCCACAAGGTTTGCAAGCAGTGCGGATTCTATAAGGGCGTTGCTGTGCTCAAGATCGAAGAGGACTAATCTTCAGGTTTTGTAAACAAGCGTATTGCAAAGAGGGGAGAGGGACAAGACTGTGCTTCTCCCCTTTTCGTGTTTGCGGATGTGGCGAAGGAGTAACGCGGCCGCGGGTGCGGGATGACCGCTGTGTCATGGGGTATCTTCGGCGATTTCGGAGGTGCAATTCCTCCCATCCGTATTTTTATCTGCAAATTCAGGTGAAGCACGAAAGGACGGAGATCGGTTTTGATCGAAATCACCGAAATAACCGCCGGTTCTCCGGCCGACAAAGCGGGCATCCGTGCAGGTGACTGCCTGATTGCAGTCAATGACACCGTGATTCACGATGTTCTGGACTATCGTTTTGCCATTACGGAAAAGCACCTTTCCATCCGCGTAATGCGCGAGGGCGAGGAGCTCACCGTGCAGTTGGTGAAGCAGGAGTATCAGGATCCGGGGCTCGGCTTTGCCACCGCGCTCATGGACGAAAAGCGAACCTGCGGCAATCACTGCATCTTCTGCTTTATCGACCAGAACCCCAAGGGAATGCGCGATACAATCTATTTCAAGGACGACGACGCGCGCCTTTCCTTTCTGCAGGGCAGCTATATCACGCTGACAAACCTCACCGACGAGGACGTTGACCGCATCATCAAAATGCATATGACCGTCAATGTCTCCGTGCAGACCACCGACCCGCTGCTGCGCAACAAAATGCTCGGCAACAAAAAGGCCGGCGATTCGCTGCGGCATCTCTGGCGGATGGGCGAGGCCGGCGTTTCCATGAACTGTCAGATCGTGCTTTGTCCGACCTGGAACGACGGCGACAATCTGCACAAGACGCTCGCGGATCTCTTTATGAAGGTGCCGAGCGTGGAAAGCATCGCCGTGGTGCCGTTCGGCATGACGAAATTCCGGCAGCATCTTTGCCCGATCCCGGCGTTTACCGTCGAGACCGCCCGCGCTGCCGTCGAACAGATCGAGGCGGTGCAGCGCTGGAGTCTGCAGGCAAACGGACGGCGCATCGTCTATGCGTCCGATGAGCTCTATCTGCTGGCGAAGCTGCCGCTGCCCGATGACGATGCCTACGAGGGCTATCCGCAGTACGAAAACGGCGTCGGCATGCTGCGCTATCTCATGAATGAGTTCTATGACGCGCTTGAGGATGCCGAATATGACGGAGAAGCGCGCTTTCTGACGATTGCGACAGGCAGCGCGGCAGGTCCGTTCCTCGACAAAATGATGCGGGATCTGGAAGCAAAATTCCCGCAGGTGCACTGTCAGGTCATTACGGTGCTCAACGATTTTTACGGGCATACGATCACGGTTGCGGGATTGCTGACCTATCAGGATCTCTGTGCGCAGCTCAAAGGCCGTGCGCTCGGCAGTGCCGTGCTGCTGACCGAAACCTGTCTGCGGCATGATGATGTGTTCCTTGACGATAAATCCAGGGAGGATCTGGAAGAAGCGCTCGGCGTGCCGGTCATCAAATGCAAGGTGGACGGCTATGTGCTGCTGGATACTGTGTTGGGATATGCGGAGGGTGAATGATGCACTATCAGGAAATCGTGAAGAAGGAAAAAACGCTGGAAGTTCTTTATGCTGGTCGGAGGCGTGCCGATCTGCGCCGGCGCAAACAGCGATGACGAAATGGCCGCGATCTTCGGACGATGTACGGAAATCGGGAAAAAGTATTATGTATGCCCGGAATACGTGCTGAATTTTGCCTCCATGCTTGCGTATCCGTGCAGCTCAATCCTGAAAATCGAACCGCATACGCATTCCGGAAAATCCAGTCCGTGCATCCGCATCACTTACGGCGCGGATACCTGGGACGATATGTATTTTTCAGATCCGTTTATCCGTGACCGGGCGATGGAAACATTTTTGAATTCAATGCAGCATTAAATATCGAAAAAGGAGAAAAACATGAAATACGACAGAGCTGTGGAAAAGCTGAAGCGTGATCGGAAGGTGACACTGTATCTCGGTCTTCCGATACTGGTGATTCTTCTGATTGCAGGGTTTCACATGACAAAAGATGATACCGTATTTCGCATTATTGGGGTTGTGGTGGTGCTTGCAGCTGGTGTTCTGCTCGTTCTGTCCTATTCCAATTATGACAAGAAGATTGAGAAGATGTGGCAGGGCGTCGGAGCGCTGAATAAGGCCGAATTTATACAGATGCTTGAGCAGGCCGAAGGCGTTGAGGATTGTTATTTTGTATCGGCGCAGTTTTTCTTCAATTTTTTCTCTCTGAAGGCATATCCGCGCAGTCAGATCCGGAGTCTCCGCTGTACGGAGTCGTATGACAGCGAAACGCATAACGTCAGAGATTATGAGATCATGGTGCTCTGCAGCGACGGCGAATCCGACCGCGTTGTATGTGACAGCAAGGGAACCCGTGACCGGCTCTATGCGATGCTTCAAAATCAGCCGAAGGCCGGTCCTGCGGCTGATCCGTGGGACAGCGGACGCGGCATCTGATCGGATGTGCAGCGTTTCCTGAATATGAAATTGTCAAGATCCTAAGCGCATGTTTGACTGTACCGGTCGTGAAGCCGCCTATCAACGACACGGCCCAGCGGCCGACTAGTCCGGTGTGCTTCGTGAGCGGCAGGGAGCCGGAATGCGGTCTGACCGTGCCCGGTTCAGAAGGCGTTCCGTATCGCCATCTGCATAGGGGGCATAAATGCGGAAAAGTTGTACGTCTGCGTACAACTTTCTGAAAAATGTTTCAGTCATGCGCTGCATGACAATACTGATAGAGAATGCTTCTCCCGCTTTTCACATAGCGGGATGCCGAAGGGGCAGTGCCCCTTTGGCGCAGTTTAGGCGCGCAGCCCGTTTATAATCCGTCCGCACAGCGGACACAGCTAAAGGAGAAAAAGAAATATGGCTTTGCCGGTTGTCGCCGTGGTCGGGCGACCGAATGTCGGAAAATCGACCCTGTTCAACAAGCTCGTCGGGCAGCGGCTTTCCATTGTGGAGGATACGCCCGGCGTCACACGCGACCGCATCTACGCCAAGGCGGAATGGTGCGGGAAAACCTTTATGGTCGTTGATACCGGCGGTATCGAGCCGAAAACCGATGACCATATGCTCGAACAGATGCGCCGTCAGGCGGAGCTTGCCATCGAGCGCGCAGATGTTATCATCTTTGTGACCGATCTGCGCACCGGTGTCACTGCGAATGACATGGACGTCGCCAATATGCTGCAGAAATCCGGCAAGCCGATCGTGCTGTGCGTCAACAAGTGCGACAGCATCGGCGAACCGCCCCCGGAATTCTATGAGTTCTATAATCTCGGTCTCGGCGACCCCTACGGCGTGTCCTCGCTGCACGGCAGCGGCACCGGCGATCTGCTGGACGCCGTCTGCGCGCAGTTCCCTGAGGAGCAGACCGATGAGGAGGACGGCGACCGTATTGCCGTTGCCGTCATCGGCAAGCCGAATGTCGGCAAGTCCAGCCTCATCAACTTCCTTGCAGGTGAGGAGCGCAGCATCGTTGCGGACGAGGCCGGCACCACCCGCGATGCTATCGACCTGCCCTACGAAAATGAGGAGGGCAAATTCCTCTTCATCGACACGGCCGGAATCCGCAAAAAGGCCAAGATCAGCGACAATGTCGAGCACTACAGCGTGCTCAGAGCCTTCATGGCCGTTGACCGCGCACAGGTCGCCGTTATCATCATCGACGCGACCACCGGCTTCACCGAGCAGGACAGCAAGGTCGCAGGCTATGCGCATCAGCAGGGAAAAGCCTGCATCGTCTGCGTGAACAAGTGGGATCTCATCGAAAAGGATGACAAGACCATGCAGGAATTCACCAAGAAGCTCGAACACGATTTCAGCTTCATGAGCTATGTGCCGTTCCTGTTCATCAGCGCAAAGACCGGTCAGCGCGTGCAGAAGCTGTTCCCGCTCATCAAGCAGGTCGCTGCAAACAATGCCATGCGCATTACCACAGGCCGCCTGAACGATGTGCTGGCCTATGCAACTGCCCGCGTGCAGCCGCCGACCGATAAGGGCAGACGTCTCAAGATCTACTATATGACCCAGGCAAGCACACAGCCGCCTGCCTTCGTGTTCTTCGTGAACCGTGCGGATCTGTTCCATTTTTCCTATCAGCGCTATCTCGAAAATCAGATCCGCGAGACATTCGGGCTGGACGGTACGCCCGTCCGGTTCATCATCCGCGAACGCGGAAACGACAACGGAAGCAAATAAGGAGAGAAGAACATGCAGGGAACTATTCTGGGATATCTGGGCAGTGCTCTGATTGCCGCGCTCTGCGGCTATCTGCTCGGCAGCCTGAACGGCGCGATTGTCTCCGTCCGGCTGCTCAGGCATGAGGATGTGCGGAATTTCGGCAGCGGAAACGCCGGCCTGACCAATGTGCTGCGCTGCTTCGGCAAGGGCTGCGGCATTCTGACGATGATGATTGACCTCGGAAAGGGCGCTGCGGCGATGGCGCTTGCACAGGCGATCGGACGGGCACTCGGCTGGGCGCCTGTTGCAGAGGGCAACGGCGCGGATACCGCGTTCCGTTGGATGTGCTACGGTGCGGCGGTGTTCGTCGTGCTGGGACATGTGTTCCCGCTCTGGCACGGCTTCCGCGGCGGAAAAGGCGTGCTCGTCGGCGTCAGCACATTTCTCGTCATCAATCCGCTGACCTTTGTCATTCTGATGGCGATTTTCGGCGTCATCCTCTGGCGCTCCAAATATGTTTCGCTTTCTTCCTGTATCGCTACGGTCAGCGTCATTCCCGTGACGTTGCTGCTGGAGCATTTCCTGCGCGGCGTCAACTGGTCTGTCACACTGCTGTATACGTTTCTCATTGCTGTTGCTGCGTTTCTGATCGTCTGGAGTCACCGCGAGAATATCAAACGGCTCAGAAGCGGCACGGAGCGGAAAATTACTGACAAGCGGGAAGCAGCTGCTTCGTCTGCTGCTGCAAAATAAGCAGGGATCCGTTGAATCCTGAAATCTGAAAAACGGGGTGGAGATTATGAAAAAATATGAATTCGTCAACATCAAGATCGGCCGTCTGGTCGGCGCGAAATCCGAGGAACACCGCAAGATCATTCAGGAATATGCTGCAAAGGGATATCGCTATGTCGGCTATATCCCCACGGAGCTGACGGATTCCGGAAAGATCAAATTTATGGATCTGGTGTTTGAAACCGAAGAAGCTGAATAAAATGAACCGAAAGGAAACTGACATGGCTGCACAGCATGAGAAAGGTTCTGCTGCAAAAACTGCGGCAAAGAGCGGCATCACATTCGGCAGTGCGCTGGCTATGGTCATCAGCTATACGACATGGAAATCCGTCGGCTGGGCGATCGTGCACGGGCTGATGAGCTGGCTTTATGTGATCTATTTTATTCTTCGTTACTGATGCGCCGCAGCGCGCATCGGGACAGCATTTTATATCTCATTCAGGAGGAAAACTGACATGGCGAGAATTACCGTTCTCGGCGGCGGCTTCGGCACCGCGCTGGCCGTTATGCTGTATTCCACACAGCAGCATGATGTGACGCTCTGGAGCGCCATTCCGGAGGAAATTGAGGCGATGCGCCGCGACGGCGAGCAGAAGCAGAAGCTCCCCGGCGTTAAGATTCCGAACGGCATTGCGCTGACGACAGATCTTTCTGTCATTGATGACAGCGATCTCATTCTGTTTGCAATTCCTTCGGCCTATGTGCGCGATACCTGCAAAAAGGTCGCGCCGCATGTCAAAAACGGTACGGTCGTTGTCAATGCGGGCAAGGGCATCGAGGAGGATACGCTCAAGCTGATGAGCAAGGTCTTTGCGGAGGAGATTCCGCAGGCGCTCTATGTCGTGCTGACCGGCCCTTCCCATGCGGAGGAAGTCGGCAGGGGCATTCCGACGAGCGTTGTTGCGGCGTCGTCCATCGCGGCGGCGGCCTATCTGGTGCAGGAGTGGTTCAGCTCCCCGACCTTCCGCGTGTACATCAATGATGATGTGACCGGCTGCGAGCTCGGCGGTGCACTGAAGAACGTCATTGCACTGGCGGCCGGTGTCTCCGACGGCCTCGGCTTCGGCGATAACACCAAGGC
The DNA here is from genome assembly GCA_017427265.1 of Oscillospiraceae bacterium. Classification (GTDB taxonomy): domain Bacteria; phylum Bacillota; class Clostridia; order Oscillospirales; family Ruminococcaceae; genus Firm-04. Next base: position 420,700 of record JAFRTG010000021.1, read on the forward strand.
GGCACTGATGACTCGCGGTCTGCATGAGATCGAGCGGCTCGGCACTGCACTCGGCTCCCGGACGAACACCTTTGCCGGTCTGACCGGCCTCGGCGACCTGATCGTGACCTGTACCTCGATGCATTCCAGAAACCGCAGAGCCGGTATTCTGATCGGGCAGGGGACTGACCCTGCAGCGGCGGTCGAGCAGGTCGGTACTGTCGAAGGCTATTACTGCTGCCATGCTGCCTACGGGCTTGCAAAGCGCTATGAGATTGAAATGCCGATTACTGAGGCGCTCTACCGCGTGCTCTATGAGGGTGCGGATGTCCGTGAGGCCGTGCAGGCGCTTATGGATCGTCCCAAGAAGCGCGAGTACGAAAAGCTGAACTGAGATAAGGTGTCTCCGGCGGATTAGAATTGTTTGCATCCTGCGGATGAAAGCACTAACCCCTCCGTCTGCTTCGCAGACACCTCCCCTTTCAGGGGAGGCAGGATGTGGGGAGAGGTGCGTCATAAGAAGCCGCGTCAGCGGCGTGTGTTTGTTTTATTGGGGGAGCTTCGCTGCCGCCCTCCGGAGGGATATGCCCACGGGGGCTCCCCGCCCGCCGGGATGCGCAGAAAGCTATGCGGCGACTTCGTCGGCGCTGCGCTTTCTGCGCGCTGCGAATCTCTTTGAGATTCGCCTGGGGGCGCCCTCTCTTTCAGGGCTCCCCCCTTTCAAAAACGATCCGCAGGATCGTTTTTGAAATTCCCCCTTGCGGTGCGCCTGACGATGAGGAGTTTCGCTCACTGCGGTGAGCGACCAGAGGCTCTGCCTCTGGACTCTGCAAGCCTTTGTAAAGGCTTGACCGAAACTTTAATTTTGGGAGTAGTTACGTCTCAGAAGCCGCGTCAGCGGCGTGTGTTTGTTTTATTGGGGGAGCTTCGCTGCCACCGTCCGAAGGGATATGCCCGCGGGGGCTCCCCGCCCGACCTGCTATTGACAAAAGTGGGGCGCTCTGTTATAATGATAGAAACGGGGTTCCCGTTTCTCATTCCTTCCTGACAGAATCCCGAAACCAGAAATGAGGTTCATCCTATGAAACCGATCCTGATCTCCATCAGCCGTGAATACGGCAGCGGCGGCAGAGAAATCGCCCAGAATATCTCCGAACGCCTCGAACTGCCCGTCTTTGACCGCAAGCTCATTGACCTGACCGCCGATCAGTGCGGCTATTCTACCAAGTTCATTCAGGAAAACGAGGAGCGCATGACCAATTCGTTCCTGTTCAATGTGGCTGTGGCCGGCCCCTATTCGCCCTTCGCTGAGGCAGAGGCACTCCCGCAGGACTATGTGTTCCTTACCCAGAGCAAGATCATTACAAAGCTCGCAAACGAGAACCCCTCGGCTGTGTTCGTCGGCCGCTGTGCGGACTATATCCTGCGCGACCATCCCAGCTTGTTCAGCGTGTTCATCACCGCCGACATGGACTTCCGCGTCAAGCGTGCAATCGAATGCTACGATGTTCCGCCCGAAAAGGCGTACTCCATCGTCAGCCGCCACGATAAGCAGCGCAAACGTCACTATAATTATTATACCGGCATGGAATGGGGCTCCAGTTCCAACTATCACCTCATCCTCAATACCGGTAAGCTCGGCATTGCAACCGTGACCGATATTTTGATTGAACTCATTAAAAATGCATGAAGTTTTGCCTCTCCTGTCAGTACGATAGGAGAGGTTTTCTGTGTAATGTGATAAAATTAGACATTCTCCTCATGATTTTAGGGCAAATATCACCAAATAGCACGCGCCGGCTTTGTGCAGTCTTGACGAATTGTGTGCATTTTGTAGAAAACTATTGATTTTTCACAAAGAGTATGCTAAAATAGTGATAACATTTTCCATATCAAGAGGCAGACCGTTTCAAAATCGTACCAAAATCCATCCATCTATCCATCCATCCAAACAAATGACAGGAGAACGATTATGATGAAACATTTACGCGGAAGCATCCTGCTGCTGACTGCCGCCGTGATCTGGGGCACAGCATTTGTCGCACAGAGCGAAGGAATGAACTACGTCGGACCCTTTACCTACAATGCTGTCCGGACATTGCTCGGCGGTATCGTCATGATCCCGGTTATCCTCGGAATGCAGCACCACGAAAGACGCACAGGCACGGAACAGGTTGAAGTCAGCCGCAAGGCGACCGTCCAGGGCGGTTTATTCTGCGGACTGGCGCTTTTTGCCGCAAGCTCTCTGCAGCAGATCGGCATGACCGAGACAACGGCCGGAAAAGCCGGCTTTGTCACCGCCATTTATGTTGTGCTCGTACCGATTTTCTCGGTTCTGATGCACCGGAAGCTCCCCAGAAAAATCTGGATCTGCATCGCGGCAGCCATGACCGGCTTCTATTTTATCTGTATTCGCGAAGGCTTTTCGGTCAGCTACGGCGATCTGATGACGCTCGGAAGCGCATTCTTCTTTGCAATGCACATCCTCTGTGTGGATCATTTTTGCAGAAAGAATGCGGACGGCAAGACGCTCGTCTGCATTCAGTTCCTCACCGCAGGTCTGCTGATGGCCATCTCGATGATTATTTTCGAGCACCCCGTCCTCACAAATATTCTCGCTGCGAAGGACGCCATTCTCTATGCAGGCATTATGTCCTGCGGCGTGGCTTATACCTTCCAGTTTTCCGGTCAGCGCGAAACCCCGCCGACCCTCGCTACCCTGCTGATGAGTCTGGAAGCTGTTTTTGCAGCGATTTCCGGCTGCTTCTTCCTGAATGAGCAGCTCTCTGCTAGAGAACTGTTCGGCTGCATGCTGGTACTCGGCGCTGTCATCGCGGCACAGCTGATGACTACCCGTCAGCAGATCCAGACCGAAGGAAAGGAATGCACATGAAACAAAACCGTTCGCTGAGCAAGATCGTCTTTGCACTGCTGGTTGCCGGTTTTATCATCTGCTGCCGCATTTTCGCGCCGCTCTCCGAAGCGGTCGGGTCGATGTGGTCGCTGCTCCCGCCGATCGTTGCGATCGGACTTGCGCTGATAACCAAAGAGGTCTATTCCTCTCTGTTTATCGGTGTTCTGACGGGCGGCTTCCTCTATGCAGCTGCGGAAGGCAGCGGATTCAGCGGCATGTTTGAAGCCGTCGTGCATGACGGCCTCATTGCCAATCTTGCTGATTCCTATAACGCCGGCATTCTGGTGTTCCTTGTTGTACTCGGCACGATCGTCGTGCTGATGAACAAGGCAGGCGGCAGCCGCGCTTACGGCGAGTGGGCTTCTGCACATATCAAAACCAGAGCAGGCGCTTGTCTTTCGACGTTCGGGCTCGGCGTTCTGATTTTTGTTGACGACTATTTCAACTGTCTGACAGTCGGTTCTGTCATGCGACCCATTACCGATAAGCATCAGGTATCGCGCGCAAAGCTGGCGTACCTGATTGACGCAACCGCTGCACCGGTCTGCATCATCGCCCCGATCTCATCATGGGCGGCGGCTGTCGCGGGCACCGTCGAAGGTGTCAACGGCATCTCGCTGTTTATCCGGACCATTCCGTACAATCTGTACGCGCTGCTCACGCTGCTGATGGTCCTCTTTATCGCCCTGTCAGATGTGGATTACGGTCCGATGAAACATCATGAGGAAAATGCCAAAAAAGGCGATCTCTTTACGACCCGCAGAAAGGCCTACGCGGAGGATGCAAAGCCTCAGCATTCCCGCGGAAAGGTCATAGATCTGATTCTGCCGGTCGCCCTGCTGATCCTGTTCTGCGTGATCGGCATGATCTATACCGGCGGATTTTTCAGCGGCGCATCGCTCCGGGATGCGTTCGCAGACTGCGATGCCTCGCGCGGGCTGGCAATCGGCTCGCTGGGTGCGCTCATTACGGTGATTCTCTACTTCCTCTGCCGCCGGGTTCTGACTTTTACCGAATGCATGGATTCCGTGACGGACGGCTTCCGGCAGATGGTGCCTGCCATTCTGATTCTGACCTTTGCATGGACGCTGAAAACCATGACGGGTCTGCTGGAAGCGGGCAGCTTTGTTTCCGGCATTGTTGCAAGGGCGGATGCCGTGCGCATCCTGCTGCCGGTGATTCTGTTCGCCGTCGCTGTCGGACTGGCCTTTGCCACGGGAACCTCATGGGGAACCTTCGGCATTCTGATTCCGATTGTCACGGGCGTGTTCTCGAACGAGCTCGCTGCCGTGCAGGATTCCGGCGCCATCCCGCCGATGGTCATTATCTGCATCTCGGCCTGTCTTGCAGGCGCTGTCTGCGGCGACCACTGCTCTCCCATCTCCGATACGACGATCATGGCCTCGACAGGTGCGCAGTGCGACCATGTCAGCCATGTTTCCACGCAGCTGCCCTATGCGTTCACGGTGGCGGCTGTCTGCGCGGTCGGCTATCTGCTTGCAGGGTTTATTCAGAATGTCTTTGTTGTGCTCAGCGTCAGTGCTATTCTGCTGCTCGCCGTTCTGAATTTTATCCGCATTCTTGCCCGGCATGACGCTTCCGGCGGCGGGAAAAAGGTATCGCTGCGCGATGATTTCTAATGAGGGCTTTGCCCTCAACCTTCCACTGAGGACGTATCCTCAGACCACATTTTGTATTCATCAAATTCGGATTTCAAAGGAATATGACCATTGGGCAGAATTTGAGGCGGAGTTCCGTTATCTCTCCGCCGGAGATATCCCTTAATCAACAAAAAGGCGCTGATGAAAGCAATCAGCGCCTTTGCTTTTTGAAAAAGGTATCCGCTGCGCGGATGCGATTACGGAATGGGGGCCTCTATCGCAGGCCCCCAAGCCCGCCGAGCTCCTGAACGCAGGGGAGTTTCGCTCTCTGCGGAGAGCGACCTAGGGCTCTGCCCTAGGAACCTGCGACCTTTTTGAAAAAAGCTCGACCAAAAACTTGAATTTGGGGTCACAGAAGGTTTATCGACAAAAAAGGCACTGATGGGGAGACCCGTTCTCAATCCGTCGGAGATACCTCACCCTGCTGCATCCGGGTTCGCCTGCAGATACCACTGCAGATAGTCCGCCTTCGTTCTCAGCGGATCGCCGTCCGCATCCTTCAGCTGATACTGATTCATCAGCTGCTTTTCCAGCTGTTCCCGTGCGTAACATTCGTTATCGTATATCTCGATCATCTCCTGCGCGTCCTCTGCATCCTCCGAAACAAAGCGAACCTTATCCCCCTGCAGAAGCAGATATCCTTCTTCCGGCGGCCCCTGCGTGACGACCGAAGCGACGTAATAGTGCCGCGTCAGATACCGTTCTGTTTCGGGGTCATAGAGCGCTGTCAGAATATTCAGATTGACCTCACAGAATACCGACTTCACGCCGAAGCAGCCTTCGCTGCCGACAGCAGCGAGGATCTGCTTTCTCTGCCGGTCGTTCAGTTCTACAAATTGCATGATATGCTCCTTTCCCGGCGCTGCGGCCGGATTTTTTATTTGCGCTGCTGTGCCTCTCTTTGCAGACGGAATGCAACCGAGCGCTTGAGATATTCCAGATATTCCGCATCGCGGCACATGGCCTTGCCGATATCGTCGGAGAGCTTTGCGACGGGTCTGCCGTTGACATACTGCAGCTTAATGACGATATTGAGCGCCTGCTCCTCCGTATCGTTCGAGCAGAATGTGCCGATGCCGAACGAGACCTTTGTCTTGTCGCAGAAGTAGTCATAGAGCTTTTGGGCACGGTCAAAATCGAGGCTGTCACTGAACAGCAGCAGCTTGGTCTTCGGGTCAACGCCGTACTTTTTGTAGTGTGCAATGATCTTCTCGCCCCATGCGTATGGATCGCCGCTGTCGTGCCGGACGCCCGTATAGTTGTTGACCATTGCGCGGTCGAAGTCCTGCAGGAACAGGTCTGTTGTGATTGTATCCGTCAGCGCCGTGCCGTTGTCGCCCTTGTATTCGTTATACCAGTCCTGCATGGCGTAGTGATTCGTATAGGCCAGCGGGATCGAGTCAATGCCCTGATACATCTGCACGAACTCGTGTGCGTAAGTGCCGATCGGCGTGACATTGTACTTCATTGCAAGATAGACATTCGACGTACCGACGCAGTTTTTCGTCTCCGTGACAAAGCGTCTGACGACGACATCCTCCCATTCGCGGGAGAGTCTTCTGCGGCAGCCGAACTCTGCAAATTTGAAGGTGTAGGTGCCGTCGTTCATGGCTTTGATCTTGGCATCCAGACGCGCCTCCGCAGATTTGCGCAGCGTTTCGTGGTCAAACTGCATCCGGAAATAGACCTCGTTGACAATCTCCAGCAGATAGATCTCGAACTGCATGGCCGAGAACAGCGGGCCGTCCACGACGATCTGCAGCACACCGTTTTCGTCGAGCTCAGCAGTCACATATTCGCGGATGGGTCTCCACAGGCGCAGGAATTCCACATAGTCATTCTTGATGAAGCGGATCGAGCGCAGATAATCGAGCTCCTCCTTGGTGAAGCGCAGCGAGCAGAGGTGGTCAATCTGCTCGTTGATCTCCTGCACCATCTCCGGCGTAAAGACGACGTCCTTGGTGCGGCACTTGAAGAAATACTGGCCGCAGAGATCGGTGTGCTTGTGGAAAATGACCTGATCCATATTGAACTTGTACAGGTCGGTATCCAGCAGGGAAATGACGATCGGTTCGAGTTTCATAACAATCTTCCTTTCATATTTCGGTTTGATTTTTCACTGTTCGGGGGATTTCCGCCGGTAGAGCTTTGCCGGTCGGTGTCCCTCGCCGCGGACATATTCATCGGTTTCCTCGACATATCTGCTGACCATGCGCCGGAAGTTTGCCGGCAGAACGGTCACATTCATGATGGTTTCCTGCACCTTCTGCAGCGCGGTCAGCGTGAAGGTCTCCGGCAGAAAATCGAAGATCGCTTCATAGCTTTTCGCCTCCGCCCGGAGCGCTGAGAGCGCCGCCGCGATGATCGCTGCATGGTCGAAGGCAAGGCCGCTGCTTTCGAGGATGCGGAATTTTGTCCGCCCGAAGCTGGTGCGCTCTGCTGCAAGCACCGCCCGGAGCGTGATGTCCTCATAGGTCAGCATCAGGTCGTAGTTGCCGTGGCCGCCGCGCACAAGGCTGACGCTGAACCACTGCGCATCTGCGGCGTCGTCCATGCCCTTCTGCCGGACGGATTCGTCGCTGATGACCGAGACATAGGCGTTTGAAATGATCCAGCCTCTGGGGTCGCGCCCCGGCTCGCTGAATACGCCCACCGGCATGATCGACACCGGACGCACGCCGGTTTCCTCCTGCGTTTCGCGCAGTGCGCATTCCTCGACGGTTTCATCTGACTGCAGAAAGCCGCCGGGCAGCGCCCACATGCCCTTGAACGGATGGCCGCCGCGCTTGATGAGCAGCAGCTGCAGCTTGTTTTCCGGATTTTTGCGGTAGCTGGTTTTGTCCTCCGCGCCGATCTTGAAGGCTGCAACGTCTGTTGTCACGGACGGGCGTTCGTAGTCCTTGAGACTGTAGTTCGCCAGAAATTCCTTTTCGCTGTCCATCGGATCGCCTCCTCTGTTATTTCTATAATGATAATAACACAAAATGAATAAGATGTCAAGAGGTTACTATATATTTTTATATTTTAATCTTATGTGCGCAAAATAAGAACCGCCCGGCTGTTTTTCACAGTCAGACGGTTCTTCTGTTTTTCAGAAATTGCGGGCTTGCGAAACGCCGCAGTTCCGTTCAGCGGGGCGGGAGAGGGCATATTCCCGATCCGCTGCCGCGCTTACTGATTGAGCAGCTGGCGGAATTTGGCAGGCGTGCAGGTGTAGTAGGACGAGCCGCGGGAGGTCGTTGTGGCACCGGAGCAGAACACGATTTGGCTGTATCCGTCGATGTTGCCCATCACCCATGTATTGTGCTTGAAAGCATCCTTATAGCCGCAGCTGAGCAGCGCTTTCAGCTTGGTTTCACCGGAATTGTTCCACTGGGGATTCGGAATGCTGAGATTGGAGCCGGTGCAGATATACAGCGTGGTGCCGGAGGACTTTGCTGCTAAGAAGTTTTTGTTCTGGAAATTGGTTTTCATCCAGCCGGAGATTTCCGTATGGAGCGTGTTGCCGTCAAGCAGACCGGAAAAGACGGAGTTCACAGAATATGTCTGGCTGTAGCTCTTTTTGAACATATTCGTAACATAGAGATTGTTCGGGTCATCGTTGGTATAGCGGAATTTCACATTTGTCAGAATGTTGCAGGTTCTGGTGGAGGATCCGCCGAACAGGATCGAACCGGATTCCGGAAGCGTGACATATCCGGAGAAGTGCACCTTGGTGATAAAGTCATCTCCGGTGCTGTTCTTGACCAGAACCGGCTTTTCAAACTCTGTGATGCCGTCCGAGCAGCTGACGCTCAGTCCTGCGAAATAATAACCGTTCAGGCAGAGATCGCCGGAATAGTAGCCGGTGCTTGCATTGTACTGGTAATTGTACAGTCTGAAACCGCTCAGTGACATTTTGGCATGATACCATCCCATCAGTCTCAGACCGAACTGGTTCAGATCCTCATTGCTGTAAGGCTCATATTCCAGCTGCAGGCCGAATTTGTCTCCGTGATCGTTCTGCACGCGCAGTCTGTCAACATACATCTGTGTTTTTGTGAGCGCGTCAATGTCCGCGATTGACCAATCCATTGTCGCAAACATCGTCGTGGAGCGGCCGTATCTTCCGCTTTGGATCGTAACTGCATTGACGCCCGGCTTGTGCAGCAGATACTGTCTGTCAAATACCGGCAGGCCTTGCTGTGCGACCAATGTATTCCAGACATATCCGGAACCGCCGTAGGTCGTATAGTCGTTATCCAGTGCACTGATCGGATGCGGGGAATCGCTTCGGCCGAGATAGTAGGCATTTGCTGTCAGGCCGGCGGATGCCATTGTCATGACAGCGGCGGATACTGCGATGAGTTTCTTGCAAAAATGTTTCATAACTTACCTCCAAAATATCATAAAATTGTTCCCGGAAGGGCTCTTCCCTGCTCCCTTCCGCAATTTCATCATATCACGTTCAGCCAAAAAATGCAACAATATACGACAGAATGCAAAATATTGCGCTGAAATGCATGATTTGACGACGAAATGCAATATACGCGGACGAACAGCACATTTTTTCCGTTCGTCACGACGAAATCATTTCGTCCGCGATTTTGCGCAGTTCGTCTGTCCCGCCGCATAGAAAAAGCGGGGAGATACGCGAATTCCGCATATCTCCCCGCAAAAGCTGTTTTGTATTTCGGCTGCACTCAGACGCCGTACTGCTCGCGGTATGCAAGCATCTGCGGCAGATAGGCTTTGCCGTCCACGACGCCGTTTTCAATCGCGGCAATGATGTCGCTGACCGTGACAATGGAGTATACATCAATGCCGAATTCCGCCTTGACCTCCTGCACGGCGGATTTGTCACTGTTGAGACCCTTTTCCTGCCGGTCCACGGTGATAATCATGCCGGTGATCTCGACATCGGCCACGGATTTCAGCTTCGGATACACCTCGCGGAGCGCCTTGCCGGAGGTCATAACGTCCTCGATCAGCACGACCTTTGTGCCGTTTTCGAGCTTCGAGCCGACGATCATGCCGCCCTCGCCGTGATCCTTGACCTCCTTGCGGTCATAGGCATAGCCGACCTCGACGCCGTGCTCCTTCCAGAGCGCGACCGCCGCAGCAGCAGCCAGCGGAATGCCCTTGTAAGCCGGGCCGAACAGCACATCTGCCTGCAGACCGTGCTCCTGCATACAGGCCGCATAATACTCGCCGAGACGGCAGAGCTGTTTGCCGGTCTTGTAGTTGCCGGTGTTGACGAAATACGGTGCTTTTCTGCCGGATTTCAGCGTAAAGTCGCCGAAGGTCAGCACGCCGCACTCGGTCATGAACTTGATAAATTCCTCTTTGTAGGTCATGGGGATACCTTCCTTTCATCATATATAATTGCCGGAAATATAAACATAGGAAGCATATGTCTCTGCCAGCAGAAGCAACAGCATCACAGCCAGCGAAGCCATGCGGTTTTTCTTTGTCAGAGAGAGCAGCCGCGCAAGACCCCGTCCCGCCAGCAGCATGAAATATGCAAGCAACAGCAGACAAATCACAAGCAGCACAGTGCCGCACGGCAGACTCTTTGTGAAAAGTGCCAGCAGAAATGCGCTGAGATAATACACATAGGTGCAGCCGAGCGTCAGCGGGATCAGCAGCAAAAGCATGAGCGGCATCCGTCCCGGCTTTGCCTTCGGGTGTTCCGCCCGCTTCTTCACAATGATGAGCGAAAGCACGCCGGACACGAGCAGCGGCCCCAGCAACAGAAGCACATCCATTGTCATCACTCCTCCGGCAGACAGATCCGGAATGCCGTCGGGAGCGCCGTTTCCGAGGCAAGCTGTCCCGGCGTCACCCATGTGAAGCAGTCCGGCATCTTTGTGACGAGCAGATGCACTGCCGTCATATGCCATTCGATATGTGTAAAAATATGCACACAGCTGCGCACGGAGAGCAGCTCTGCCATGCCGGTATGCCACTCCGCGGCGCCGTCGAGCGCTGCCTGTGCATCGCGCTTTCCGTTGAGATGCGGCAGCTCCCAGAGTCCGGCAAGCAGACCCGTTTTCGGACGCTTCCGCACGGCAATGCGGTCGCCGCACTGGAGAATATAAACGGTATAATCCTCGGTTCTGCGCGCTTTTTTCTGTTTCCGGACGGGATACTTCCCGACCGTATCCGTCAGGTGCGCCTGACAGGATTCCGCCAGCGGACAGCAATCGCAGTGCGGTGCGCCGTTCGGCACGCAGACGGTCGCGCCAAGCTCCATGAGTGCCTGCGTCAGCTGACCGCGCTGTCCTTTTTTCGTATCTGCATAGATTTTGCGCAGTACAGCACGGATATCCTTCCGGACAGCCGGCTCATCCGTACAGCGGTCATCGCACAAAAGCCGCGTATAAACGCGCAGCACATTGCCGTCAACGGCAGGTTCGGGCAGATCAAAGCAAATCGAGCAGACGGCACCCGCGGTATAATCCCCGATGCCGGCGAGCGCACGGATTTCATCGTATGTACGCGGAAAAACGCCGCCGTGCAGCTCCGTAATCTGCTGCGCCGCCTTTTGCAGATTCCGCGCCCTGCTGTAGTAGCCGAGGCCTTCCCACAGCTTCATCAGCCTGTCATGCGGACAGTCCGCAAGCGCACGGATATCCGGCAGCGCCGCCAGAAACCGCGTATAATAGGGCTTGACCGCCTCCACTCTGGTCTGCTGCAGCATGATCTCCGAGAGCCAGACATGATACGGCTCCCGATCCTTCCGCCACGGCAGATCGCGGGCGTTTTCCGCAAACCAGCTGAGCAGCGGCGGAACCAGCCGGTTCAGTTGTTCATTTTGCAAGCCAATTCACTCCAAATCCCTGACGGGAATCCTCAGCTCTCAGATGTTATAGAGAATCTCAGAATATGCCGGGAACGGCCACTGATCCTGCGGAATCAGGACTTCAAGCGCATCGGCCGTTGTACGCAGACGCTCCATTGCCGGAATGACCTGCTTGCGGTAGGCCTTTGCCTTTTCGATGACGGTCTGTTCTCTGCCGGCGACCGAAATCTGCTCGCGCAGGTCTTCGATTGCATCGTAGAGTCCGGCGGTCAGATCGCTGATCTCGGAGACCAGCGCATCCTCAACGGCTGTGCTGATATTCAGCGCCGGAGAGAGCTGGCTCTTTGCGAGCACTGCATCCGTCAGCTGCTTGGTATAGGAAATGCAGACCGGCAGAATCTTTTTGCGCGCAATATCGAGCATGGTCTTTGCCTCGATGCAGACGGTCTTGCTGTAATTATCGAGCAGAATTTCCTTGCGGGAGATGATCTCTGCCTTGCTGAGGACATTCATCTCCTCAAAGATCGCAACAAATTCCGGACGGTCATACTGCATCAGGGATTCGACTGTCGAGGGATAGTTCGGCAGACCGCGGCGCTTGCACTCGGCAAACCACTCGTCGCCGTATCCGTTGCCGTTGAAGATGATATCCTTGGTTTCGCGGATCGTGCGGACGAGCAGATCGTGCAGCGCGGTATTGAAATCGTCTGCCTTTTCCAGTTCATTGCAGAATTCCGTAATCTCATGCGCAAAGATCGTGTTCATCATGAAGTTGAAGCAGGAGATCGAATCTGCCGCACCGAGCATCCGGAACTCGAATTTGTTTCCGGTGAAGGCCATCGGAGAGGTGCGGTTGCGGTCGGTCGTATCCTTGCGGAACTGCGGCATGGCATCGACGCCGAGGCAGAAGCGCTCCTTGCCGAAGCCTTCGAGCGGCTTGCCGGATTCGATCGCATCGAGGACGCGCTGCAAATCGTCACCGACAAAGACGGAGATGACGGTCGGCGGCGCTTCGTTTCCGCCCAGACGGCAGTCATTGCCCGCAGAAGCGGAGGACAGCCGAATCAGCGGCGCATATTCCTTGACGCCCTTGAGAAACGCGCAGAGCACAAGCAGGAATTGCAGGTTATCCTGCGGCGTATCGCCCGGATCCAGCAGATTCTGGCCGTCGTCGGTCGAAATCGACCAGTTGTTGTGCTTGCCGGAGCCGCTGATGCCTGCGAACGGCTTTTCATGCAGCAGGCAGACGAGTCCGTGCTTCAATGCGGTTTTCTTCATCAGCTCCATCGTCAGCTGATTGTGATCCGCCGCGATATTCGAGGTCGTATAGACCGGAGCCAGCTCATGCTGTGCCGGTGCGACCTCGTTGTGTTCGGTTTTTGCATAGATGCCCAGCTTCCAGAGCTCGACATCCAGCTCACGCATGAAATCGGAAACGCGCTGTGTGAGGTTGCCGAAGTAGTGGTCATCCATTTCCTCGCCCTTGGGCGGCATCGCACCGAAGAGCGTGCGGCCTGTGAGGATCAGATCCTCGCGTGCGTCGTAGCTTTCCTTGTCGATCAGGAAGTATTCCTGTTCCGGGCCGACATTGGTCATGACGCGCTGCACCTTGTCATTGCCGAACATCCGGAGCATCCGGACGCTTGCGCGGCTGACGGCCTCCATCGAGCGGAGCAGCGGCGTCTTTTTATCGAGCACCTCGCCGGTATACGAGACAAAGCCGGTCGGGATGCAGAGCGTGCGGTCCTTGATAAAGGCATCGGAGGTCGGATCCCATGCGGTATAGCCGCGTGCTTCAAAGGTCGCACGCAGGCCGCCGGACGGGAACGAGGACGCATCCGATTCGCCCTTGATGAGCTCCTTGCCGGAAAAATCGAGTGTCACGCCGCCGGAGATCGGAGTCAGGAATGCGTCGTGTTTTTCTGCGGTCACACCAGTCATCGGCTGGAACCAGTGCGTAAAATGCGTGCAGCCGTTTGCGACCGCCCATTCCTTCATTGCATTTGCAACGGCATCGGCTGCGTCTCTGGGGAGCGGTGTTCCCATTCTGCGGGTTGCCATGACAGCTTCAAATACCTTTTTCGGCAGGCAGCTGCGCATGACATTTTCATTGAACACATTGCAGCCGAAATAGGTATCCGGCGAAGCATTCTTCTCAATATTCTGCATAACCCTCTGCGATACAGCCCGTGCGCACGGTGCGAACAGACCGTATCCCTCCTTTCATCTCAGTCCGGCAGGTTACCGGTTCCTTACCGTTCTATTATAACAGAAAAGGCAGCAGAAAGCAAGAGCATTCTGCGAATATACCCGCTGTCCGGCTGATTGCGCAAGGAATTTGTACAGCCTGCCGAATCCGAACGGAAATTTCCGGTGTACACAGCCGGATTCGACAGCTTTTCCGCCGGAGATATGCTATACTGAGCGCGGTGAATGCCAATGACGATCTATCTGGATGTTCTGCTGCTGTCCAATCTCTGGGCAGATTATGCGCTGCTGCGCACAGCCGCCCGTCTGACGCACACGCCGCTCGGCACAAAGCGCGGACTTGCCGGCGCGCTGACGGGTGCTGCTTCTGCACTGACAATTCTGCTGCCGCCGCTGCCGCTGCCGGTCTGCCTTGGAATGCGTATGCTGCTGGCACTGGCGGTCTGCGCGGCGGCCTTCGGGATCCGGAATCCGCGGCATCTGCTTCGGCAGACGGCAGTTTTTCTGGCGGTCAGCCTGTTTTTCTGCGGCTTCCTGTATCTGCTCGCAATGCTGCGGAAGCCGTCCGGCTGGTATGTGCAGAATGCTGTCATCTACGCAGATATCTCAATGATGACGCTGCTGCTCGGCACTGCGGCAGCATCCGCGGTCTCGGTGCTGCTTGCGCGGCGGAACGCATCGGCGCCGCAAAAAGGTTACAGTCTGCATCTGCGGATCGGCGGGAACGATCATGTGCTGCCGGCGCTCGCAGATACGGGCAATCTGCTGCGCGATGCATTCACGGGAAAGCCTGTTGTGATCTGCCCGGCGTCGGCGTTTCCGGAATGGCTCCGGCAGTATCCGGATGCCGAATCGGCTGCGGCATCCTGCAAGGGCTTCCGGATGCTGCCGGTACAGAGCGTCACCGGGCAGCGGCTGCTTCCCGCTTTTCAGCCGGAATACGCGGCGGTTCAGCGGGCGGAATCGCGCAGCGAACAGCCGGTGGATGTCCTGATTGCACTGACGGCAGAGGTCGGAACACCTGCCGTGATTCCGGCCTGCTGCATTCGATAACACATGGAAGGGCGTGTTTTGATGGAAAAAATCAAACGGTATCTGATGCTGCTGCAAAGGCGGCTGTTCGGGCGGGATGCGGAATCCGCCGTGCATTATCTCAACGGCACCGACCGTCTGCCGCCGCCGCTGACAAGGCACGAGGAGACTGAGGCGTTTGCGGCGCTTGCACAGGGCGACCGCGCAGCCCGCGAAAAACTGATCGTGCACAATCTGCGGCTGGTGGTTTACATCGCAAAAAAATTCGAGACGCCGGCTGCGAGTCTGGATGACCTGATTTCCATCGGTACGATCGGGCTGATGAAGGCGGTGGCGACGTTTCATCCGGAGAAAAACATCAAGCTGGCGACCTATGCCTCGCGCTGCATTGAGAATGAGATTCTGATGCATCTGCGGAAGGTTTCGCAGCAGCGGGCGGAGGTTTCGATTGACGAGCCGCTGAATGTGGACTGGGACGGCAATGAGCTGCTGCTGTCCGATCTGCTGGGGACAGACGGGGACGAGGTTTGCCGGGACATTGAAAACGAATCCGAACGGCGGCTGCTGCGCGAGGCGGTTGACCGGCTGAATCCGCGGGAGAAGCTGATTATGGAGATGCGCTTCGGGCTGAAGGACGGGCAGGAGAAAACGCAGAAGGAGGTTGCGGATGCAATCGGCATTTCGCAGTCGTATATTTCGCGGCTTGAGAAAAAGATCATCCGCCGGCTCCGCGCAGAGCTTGAAGATCTGATTTTTTCCTGATTTGCCGGCAGACGAAAGCACGCTTCCCGCATCAAACGGGAAGCGTGCTTTTCAGCAATTACGACTGCACCGATTCGTTTTTTTCGCCGGTTTTCCGCATCCGGACGGAAAGCCGCACATGCGAGATCAGCGTGACGATTCCGCCTGCGATCAGCACAAGATAATACGAAAGTCCTCTGCTGAGCAGCAGCGCCGGACGTACCAGATCCTGCCCGAAAATATTCGTAAACACAAGCAGGAAGCAGCCTTCCGTGATGCCCGCGGCACCCGGAAGCGGCAGCATCTCCGCCGCAATGCCGATCATGACCTGCAGCGTCAGAATGTCAATGAACTGCACGCCGTTCAGTCCGTATGCACGGTAGACCACCCATGTCACCGCGAACTGGCACAGCCGCTGTACAACCGTAATCAGGAAGATGCGGACGATGACCCGCGGATTCTGCCGGATATAGGCAGCCCCCGCCGTATAGGTATCACAGATGCGGTGAATCTTGGCGGTCAGCCGCTCTGAGGTTTTCTGCTTCATCAGCCGGTGCGCCGAAAACCATCCGATCAGCCTCAGGCCGATTCTGCGGATCCGTTCCGGGCGCAGCACCAGCAGCACCAGCAGCAGGATAAACGAAATGTTGAGCACAAAGCCGAGCACCAGCAGCCACGCCATGCGCCCTGCATAGCGCGTCACGGTCTCATGCCGCAGAATCAGAAGGATTCCGCCCGCCGCGACGAGCACAGCCTTGTAGGCAATCGTAATCAGCATCATAATCAGCGTAGAATAGCCGTAACGGATGCCGTCTCTTTTCATATATAACATCTGCACCGGCTGACCGCCCGATGCAGACGGGGTAATGTCACAGAAGAAAAAGCCGATGAACGAGTATTTCAGGCAGCGGCGGAACGGCGTTTTCTGTTTCAGCTTCCGCAGCATATAATGGATCACCGCGGATTCCCCGGCAATATGCAGGAAAACCAGCAGTGCCCCGACACCGATCCAGACCGGATTTGCCTCGCGCATATCCGAAAAGATTTCAGAGAGCTCCTGTCCGGAGAAAACCAGCCGGAACGTCAGTCCGAAGATCAGTGCGACGAACAGTCCGTTCAGGAGACGTTTCAGCGTTTTTTTCTCCATGCAAGCCCTCCCTTCCATTTGTTTTTCCGGGTAAAAATCACACCGAATATTATTATATCCGGAAACCGCCGCTTTGTCAATGACTTCAGAAAAATATAAGGTTTGACTTGTGAAAATTGTGTCGTTACAGTGAAAAAATGTGACATAATCGGTAAAATTAGCACTCTCCCCTTGACAGTGCTAATCATTTGGAGTATAATGCAGACAGAGATCGGAAAGAATACCGGATGCGGGAATCCGATCCCCCAAAATCCCGCATATCAAATTCAGAATTGGAAGGAGTTTTGCGTTATGTTCGTACCGGGTGTTTTCAGAAGAAATGTATTCGATGACTTTTTTGAGTATCCGTTCGGCGACCGCAATGCGGCACAGCTGATGAAAACGGATGTGATGGAATCCGATCAGGATTATACGATTCTGATTGACCTTCCGGGTATTGAGAAGGAAAACGTCACAGCCGAGCTGAAGGACGGTTATCTCACAATCACGGCTGCATCCTCGCAGCAGAATGACAGTCAGGACGACAACGGCAGATATCTCCGCCGCGAGCGGTTTTCTGGCTCGTACAGCCGCAGCTTCTATGTCGGCGATACGGTCACGGAGCAGGATATCGGGGCAAAGTTCGAGAACGGCGTCCTGAAGCTGACGATTCCGAAGAAGGAGCCGCAGCCTGCCATTGAAACCAAGCGCCTGATTCAGATCGAAGGCTGACCGCATTTGCCGTAATCCGAAAAAAGCAAAGAAAAAGGTATCGCTGCACGATGATCTGTCATGAGGGCTTTGCCCTCAACCGTTATCAATCCGTCGGAGATACCTCTTTCCGGACAGACAGAAAGCCCCTGCGCGTGCAGGGGCTTTCTGTTTGCAGTTTAATCTGAAAACGGATCCTGCAGTGCCTTCCGGCAGCGGTATGCGGCATAGCATATGCCGGCCGTCAGCAGGATACGCAGGAGCGCCGCAGGGACACTGTAGGGCGCGAGCGCACCCGTAAAATTGCTGAGCGCGTGCAGCAGCATCGCGGCGGGCAGCATGATCTTTGATCTGCCTGTGCGGATGCCGTACAGAATCAGCACCGTCACGCCGACCGCAAAGGCTGTTCCCTCAATCAGCGACCAGATACCCATCGGCAGAATATCCGATGCGGCACTGCCTGTGCCGATAAGCCCGAAGCAGCTGATTCCGGCGCCGAATTCCTCATACGCGCTGTGCCCGATGCCGTAAGACGCGGCATCCTTCGGGCTGTCATAATCCGTGAGGAAAAAACGCAGCACCAGAAATTTTGCGCCCTCCTCCAGAAACCCGTAGAGCAATGCCTGCAGGATGAAATAAGAGAGCAGGTTCTCCTGACTGAATCCGGAACGGATCACAGCCCCGATGATGAACACCGGAAAACAGACCGGGAGCGCAATGAACGCAGGATAAAGCCGCGCACCGCTTTTTTTGTGCCAGAGAATCAGCAGCGCCGGCGGTCCGAACAGCCTGACGATACCGGCCAGAAAGCAGTTGATATCCGTCACAATCACCTCCCGAATCGCGCAGTCTGTTTAAGCATATGTCTGCTCTGCGCCCGCAAACAGCAGCTCGCGCAGCAGACGGTCGGTCATCCGTGCCTGTCTGCGGTCGTAGAATTTTCCGCTCGTATCCCAGAGCACCGGGCAGATTCCGCGCGCTGCCGCTTCCGAGCAGACCGCAGAGAGATACTGCCGCACCGAATCCGGTTCCTTGTTCTGCAGCGGACAGCCGAATTCCGTGATGACCGCAGGAATCTTCCGTGCAGCGCAGTAGCCGTTCAGAAAATCCATCTGCGCCTGCAGCTGCTGCAGATCGTTATTGCCGCCCCAGAAGTCTCTGGCGGGCATTTCGTCGGTATCGGCCTCCAGGACACAGAAATCTGCGGGCGAGCTGAAATGCACAGCCAGCGCGCAGCGATCCTGCGGGTCGGACGGCATCTCCGCAGCGGGATCACATGCCGTTTCAATCTCCGCCGCATAGCCGGTAATCAGCAGATGCCGCCGGGCATTTCCGCCGCCGGAATTGCGCACTGTGCGCACAAAGCTCTGATTGATTTCTGCCAGAAGTGCATAGGCATCCTCGCGGCCGAAATCAGCGCCGAGGGCAGGATCCCAGAGATCCGTCCAGCAGGGCGCACCGCCGTAGGACTCAAACAGCAGATGTGCACCCTCACCGCTGAATTCCGTGCAGATCTGCTGCCAGATGCGCGTATATTTTGCCATACAGGCATTTTTTTTCGACGGGTCGGAAAAATCGTCAAACCAGCTGCCGTCGCGGTGTAGGTTGACAATCACGTACATGCCCGCCCGGAGCGCCCAGCCCGCGACCTCATGCACCCTTGCAAGATAATCCGGGTCGAGCTGGTTGTCCGCCTGTATCATATTCGACCATGAGACCGGAATCCGCAGTGTGCGGAAGCCCTCTGCCGCATAGCCTCCGATCATCTGCTGCGTAACGGGCGGGCTGCCCCATGCCGTTTCGCAGTCGCGGACAGTTTCTCCGCGGACACGGCTGCCGAAGCAGTCGAAGGTATTGCCGAGGCTGATGCCGTATCCCATCTCGCGGACGACGTCAGCAGTGCGCAGCACGCCTGCGGCATCCTCACGCCAGCCCTGTCCGTAAACAGGCCCCGGACCGCGTGAAGGCTTTCTGACCGGAGCATCCGTGCCGGCTGTTCCGGTCTGTGCAGTCTGAAGCTCCTCAGGCGCCGGCGCGGAATCCGTCTGCTTCCGGCATCCGGAAAGCAGCGCTGCAGAGAGCAGGCCTGCCAGCATCGCGGCTGTGATCCTGCGAAAACGCATTCCGTCCCCCCTTTCCGGCACCGGCCTTGTGTTATTCGTCAGAGATCGGAACCGTACTCTGCATTCCCGGAATCGGCACCTCATCGGGATAATGCACCGCAGCCGTCACTGTAATATTATCCTTGCTGCCGTTGGCCAGCGCCAGAACAACAAGCTCCTGCAGGCGCTTGGCAAGCGGCTTCGGTTTGGCAAGCACCTCTTCCATTTCAAAGGCGGTGACATAATCGCTCAGACCGTCTGAGCACAGCAGCATGACATCGCCTGCGCGCATACCGTCCGGATAGACAATGACCTCCGGCTTCGGCTCTGCGTCGAGATTGCCGATGACCGGCATGACGATATGCCGGTGCGCGTGAACCTTTTTCTCCTCGACGGAAATGCTGCCCTCCTCATAGAGCATCTGCACCAGCGTCTGATCGCGGCTGATCTGTTCGAGCGTACCGCCCCGGTAGCGGTAAATGCGCGAATCACCGACGTTGAAGCAGTGCAGTCCGCCGCCCTCGTCGATCGCCACGCCGCAGAGCGTTGTCTGCATATTGGCCGTGCTTTTCTGCATGACGCTCTGCTCGGCAATGGATGTGTGAATTTCAAGAATCTTGCGCTTGAGATTCACGCGCGAGGAGTATTCGACCTCCGCGAGCATTTTCAGGCAGGTGCGGGACGCAAGCTCGCCGGCCTGTTCGCCCGAAACGCCGTCACAGACTGCCATCAGGAACGGCTCTGCAACCGCTGATTCCACGCAGCCCTCCGTATACACAATGCCCTCTGTCAGAAAGGCATCTTCATTATGCGGCCGGTTTCCGACCTCTGTGATTCCACAGCAATAATACATGTTATCACCCCGAAGCAATGCGAAATCCGTTCGCGTATTGTGTTTGATATCTGCGCGCCGCCGTGTGCGGTTTACTGTCCGTCATAGAGCTTGCCGAGCTGCGCGGAATGTGCCGCCCGGAAGTCTGCAAAGGTTCCGGCATCCAGATTGTCGCGGATCTGCGTCATCAGATTGTTATAGAACCAGAGATTGTGCTGCACGGCCAGTCTGCCGGCAAGCTGCTCTCCGGCCTTGAACAGATGCCGGATATAGGCTCTTGAGAAATTGCGGCAGGTCGGACACTGACAGCCTTCTTCGATCGGCCGCGGATCGGTCTCAAAGCATTTGTTCGTCAGATGCATCATGCCGCGCATCGTAAAGACCGTTGCGTGCCGCGCATTGCGGGAGGGCATCACGCAGTCGAACAGGTCAATGCCGCGTGCAACGCCCTCGACAATATTCTGCGGCGTGCCGACGCCCATCAGATAGCGGATCTTCTGCTTCGGCATATGCGGCTCGACATGCTCGATCATATCGTACATAATCTCGGTTGGTTCCCCGACAGCCAGTCCGCCGATCGCATAGCCGTCGAGATCGAGCTGCGCAATTTCATCCATATGCCGCTCGCGGAGATCGGCAAAGGTGCAGCCCTGATTGATGCCGAACAGCAGCTGATGCGGGTTGATCGTGGTTTCAAGGCTGTTGAGGCGCTTCATCTCCTCCTGACAGCGTTTGAGCCAGCGCGTGGTACGGTCGCAGCTCTGTGCCGCGTATCTGTACGGCGCGGGGTTTTCGACGCACTCGTCAAAGGCCATTGCGATCGTGGAGCCGAGATTCGACTGAATCCGCATACTCTCCTCCGGCCCCATGAAAATGCGCTTTCCGTCCACATGGGACTGGAAGGTCACGCCTTCTTCCTTGATCTTCCGCAGCTTGGCGAGGCTGAACACCTGAAATCCGCCGGAGTCGGTCAGTGTGGGGCCGCGCCAGCCGGTAAAGCCCTGCAGGCCGCCCATTGTCCGGACAACGCCGTCGCCGGGACGCACATGCAGATGATAGGTATTGCACAGCATCACCTGACAGTTGACCGCTTCCAGATCGCGTGCGGAAAGCGCGCCCTTGATTGCGGCGGCCGTCGCAACATTCATGAAGCAGGGCGTCTGAAAGTCGCCGTGGACGGTATGGAAAACGCCTCTGCGGGCGGTCTGTTCGGTTTTCAGCAGTTCGTACATTCTGAATATTCTCCTCTTCTGGCATCGGCGGCGGGGCAGTCCTCGCCGCGCCGGACATACTGCTTATATCATAGCATAAAAGCAGGAAAAATGCAAGCATTCCGTTGACAAAACCCTGCCGTTGTGGTATAATGAGGGCGCAATGATGCAGGGGAGCTTGTGTGGCAGGCTGAGAGGGTGCGGCGACGCACCGACCCGGAACCTGATGCGGATAATGCCGCCGTAGGGACGCAATAACCGCAGCACAGCCACGCTTAACGCAATAAGCGTGCTTTTTTTGTGCCGGTTTCCCGCATACATCGCAGAAAGGATGGAATGCTATGAAAAAGAACACAACCAAAATGCTTGTAGAGGGCGCCATGATGCTCGCGCTCGCCATTGTGCTGAGCCTGCTGACGCCGTTCCAGAAGATTCTGCCGTTCGGCGGCTCGATCACGCTGGTTTCCATGCTGCCGATCTGTATTTTCAGCATCAAATACGGCGTCGGAAAGGGACTCGGTGTCTCATTCCTGTTTGCGGTATTTCAGTTCGCGCAGGGCACCATCAAGGACGGTCTGTTCGGCTGGGGTCTGACGCCGGGTATGCTGATTACCTGCATCCTGCTGGATTATTTTCTTGCGTATACGGTGCTCGGCTTTGCGGGCTTTGCGCGGAAAAAAGGACTCGCCGGCTGGATCACCGGTGTCGTTGTCGCACTGACGATGCGGTTCCTGTGCCATTTCTTCAGCGGCGTCTATGTGTTCGGTTCGACCGGAAAGATCTGGGAGCAGCTGGATTTTGTTGCGGAGAACAAGTATATCTACAGCCTGATGTACAACGGCGCATATATGCTGCCGGAGATCATTCTGACCGTGCTTGTGACCGTGATTCTGTTCAAGATTCCGCAGGTGCGCAATATCCTCACCTCTGAAATGCAGAACGAAACTGCCGCGGAGAAATAAGGGCTCAGGCAAAGAAACAAAAGAATATCTTCTCCCCGCGTCCCCGCTTTCATTCCCCCTTTCCCTCCGGCTTCGCAGAACTTTAGTTATGCACAGCAGAGAGGAGCGGATAAGGAAAGAGAGCGTGCATGTTTTTGCGGACGTACAGCGATAAATCGGAATTTGCGGGCAGGCGGGGAGCCCCCGCGGGCATGGATCTAAAGCTCTCCGGAAGCGTTGTGCGTATTTTTGAGATGATATGTTTCCGCGGACGTACAGCGCTAAATCGGAATTTATATTATTGACATTTTGCTTTGAAAATGATAAAATATATGTATAGTATAACTGCCACCGGGTAGTGTAATGCGTTTGCATTCGTTTACACATCGTTAGGTCTTAGAAGATGTGTATGCGGGTGCTTATTTTTTTGGAGGCTTTATGAAAATAATATCTAAGTATTTTTCAAAGGCAGAACTGCTTTTATGGTCTTTGTCTGTTTCTTTTATCATCACGTCATTTTGCATTTTTGACCGCGAAAGCTATCCTACACTTATTGCATCTCTTATTGGTGTGACCTCGCTTATCTTCAATGCAAAGGGCAACCCGTTCGGACAAGCTCTTATGGTTGTTTTCAGCTTGCTCTATGGTATTATTTCATATCGTTTCTCTTACTATGGTGAAATGTTCACATACCTCGGTATGACAATGCCAATGGCTGTTTTTGCTCTTATAGCTTGGCTAAAAAATCCGTATAAAGGTAACAAGGCAGAGGTCAAGGTGAATAGCATAGGTAAAACGGAACAAATACTTATGCTGTTTCTGACTATCGTTGTTACGGTAGTGTTTTATTTCATTCTGAAGCATTTTGATACCGCAAACATCATACCGAGTACCATATCTGTAACAACAAGCTTTATGGCAGTGTATCTCACTTTTCGCAGATGTCCGACGTTTGCGTTGGCTTATGCCGCTAACGATATTGTTTTGATAGTTTTATGGATTTTGGCAAGTCGTATGGATATGCGTAATATTTCTGTCGTTGTTTGCTTTATCGTATTTCTGCTGAATGATGTATATGGGTATATCAGTTGGCAGCGAATGAAGAAAAGACAGTCTATATAACTTCACTTATTGATAAATTCTGATTTATCGCAGGAACATTTTTCTGCAAACTGAACTCCCCTGCATATGCAGGGGAGTTCTTTCTGTCAATCAGGAGGTATCTCCGCCCGTATGTACTTGACCGATTGCAAACATTTTGTTATAATAAGGGAAATGCGGGGCTCCGCGATCTTACAAAAAGCAGGTGATAGCATGAAAGCAAGAATCGCAATCATTGAAGACGATGCGGAAATCTGCCGGATTCTTTCCGGGTTCCTGACCAGGAACGGATACGCGGTCAGTACGGCGGCGGAAGGCCGGACGGCCTCGGCGCTGCTGCAGCAGGAGACATTCGATCTGATTCTGATGGATCTGATGCTGCCGCACAAAAGCGGAGAGGTGCTGATCGCAGAGCTGCGGCAGCATACGCAGACACCGGTCATTGTCATCTCGGCCAAATCCATGATGGAAACCAAGCTGGATGTTCTGCGGCTCGGTGCAGATGATTACATCATCAAGCCGTTTGATCTCAGTGAGGTGCTGGTGCGCATTGAGGTCATCCTGCGCCGCACAGGCAGCAGCGCAAAGAACGATGTGCTTGTGAGCGGCAGCCTGACATTTTACGGGGCGGAAAACCGCGTGGAATACGGCGGACAGCCGGTGCAGCTGACGGCCAAGGAGCTGGAGATTCTGCATCTGCTGATGAAGCATCCGAAAAAGGTTTTTACCAAGGCAGAGCTTTACGAATCCGTCTGGAACGAGCCGTATTACTATGAGGACAACACGATCAATGTGCACATGAGCAAGCTGCGCAGCAAGCTGAAAAAAGCATCCGGTACGGACTGGATTGAAACGGTCTGGGGCATCGGATACCGTCTGCAGGAGGCCTGAGATGCTGCGCCTGCTGATTGTTGCCGCGCTGCTGATTGCAGCTTTGTTGTGGTATCTGCTGGCTTTGAAGCGGCAGCTGCGCGGTATTTCAAAGGAACTGGAACACACCGCGGAGCTGAACTATAACCGCATGGTGCAGATTCCGCTGTTCGACCGCGATCTGACGGAGATGACGGCCGCGCTCAACCGCTGTCTGGAACGGCAGAAGCAGTTCAAGCTGACGGCCGAACGTGCAGAGAACAATCTGCGGCAGTCAGTCTCGGATATTGCGCATGATCTGCGCACGCCGCTCTCGGTTATCAAGGGCGACCTGCAGCTGATGGAAAGCGAGGAGCAGCTTCCGGAAAACTGCCGGGAATATGTGAAAATCTGTCTGGAAAAGACCGATCTGCTCCGGCAGATGACCGATGATTTTTTTGAGATGGTGCTGCTGGAAAGCGACCCGGCACCTGCCGTATGCAGCAGTGTGAATCTGACGAACATGCTGATGAATCTGATTGCGGCGCACGAGGGGAATATCCGGCTTGCGGGCCTGACGCCGGAGATTGTGCTGCCGCCGAAAAGCATATTCGTTATGGCAGATGCGGCATTTCTGGAACGGATGCTGAACAATCTGCTGAGCAATGTGCTGAAATATGCGGACGGCACGTTCCGGATTGTGCTGCAGGCAGAGCCGGAATGCGGGCTCTGCTTTGAAAACCCGCTTCCGCCGGATGCCGAACCGGATCCGGCGCAGCTGTTCAACCGGAACTACCGCGGGAGCCGTTCCCGCAGCGGCGGCGGAGCCGGACTCGGACTGTATATTGTCAGACTGCTGGCCGAAAAGCAGCAGGCGCAGGTGCGGGCGGAAATCCGCAGCGGCATCATGCGGATTCTTTTGACCATGCGGCCTGCGGATACACAGGAAAGGAAAGAAGCGCCATGAAAGATGTAATGCGAATAATCGGAAAGATTCTGCTTTCGGTTGTGCTGATTGTTGTACTGGCAGCGCTGCTGCTGGTACTGTTCAACCGCGTATGCTATATGCGGGCACGCGGGGAGCATAAAAAAGCGGGCTATTACAACGCTGTCAAAATCGGCGGCGGACGGAAGATGAACGTGGCGGAGCTCGGTGCAGAAAACGGTACGCACACGATTGTCGGAATTGCGGGGCAGTGGGTCAGTGATTACAGTATTTACATGAACCGCGTGAATAAGGAGATCGGTGAGGAGAATACCCTCGTTTATATTGACCGTGCGGGCAACGGTTTCAGCGCAGATACGCTGAAAAAGCAGACCATTGAGCAGGTTGTCAGTGATTACCGTGCGGCGCTGCAGGCGGCAGGCTATGAAGCGCCCTATGTGCTGATGCCGTTTTCGCTCGGCGGCATGTACGCGACCTATTGGGAGAATCAGTATCCCGACGAGATCGAGGGTGTTATCTATATTGACTGCTGCAGCTTCACTGGCTGGGATCTGGAGGAGCGCGGTGCGTACAGCAGCTATACGATAGACCAGTATACGAAAGGCGAACTGTTCCTGTCGGTCACGCGCGGGATGCTCGGACTGCAGCGATTCGACCGTGATGATTCCATTCCGCCCGGCATGGTTGCGCTGAGTGACGAAGAACGCCGGCTGATAGCGATGGCCGATAAGCGCGGAACGACATTTGCAGTTGTTTCCGAGGTAAAGTGCGAATACGATTCGATTCACACATTCCGGGATACCTGCAAGGCGAATGATATCCCGAAAATGTTTATCGGTGTTGCGCTCACGGATGCAGAAGATCTGAAGGAATACTATGTGTTCCTGAACCGTGAAACGAAGCTGTTCGGCGGCGCGCCGGATATTGACCCGGAAACGGCTTATAAGGACTGGGAATATGTGAAGGAGCAATACGAAGAGGAAACGAACGCATACAATCTGCCGTTTGTCGAAGCGGTCGGCAACTGCGAATATGTTTCCATTCCGGGCGATCACTATATCTTCCTGCAAAAGCCGAAGGAGGTATCCAAAGCGATTCTGAATTATTTGAAAAAGCTGGCGGGGAGCCCCCGCGGGCATTTTCCTTCGGATGGCGGAAGCGAAGCTCCCCAATGAAACCAATTCACGCCGCTGTTCGCGGCTTCTGTGATGCAGCCTCTCCCAATGCTAAAGCCCGTCGCAAAAACGTGACATTTCCTCAAAAATAAAGTTTCGGTCAAGCCTTTACAAAGGCTTGCAGGGTCGAGGGGCAGCGCCCTCGTCGCTCACCGCAGTGAGCGAAACTCCCTTATCGTCAGGCGCACCGCAAGGGGGAATTTCAAAAACGATCCTGCGGATCGTTTTTGGAAGGGGGGAGTCCTGTAAGAGAGGGCGCCCCCAAGCGAATCTCAAAGAGATTCGCAGTGCGCAGAAAGCGCAGCGCCGACGAAGTCGCCGCATAGCTTTCTGCGCATCCGGGTTCACAGGGCGGGAGCCCTGTGCTATTGTTCGGGCAGGATGCAAAGCGCGTCAGCCCTTTGTTTCCCATACAACACAAAACAGAACAGAGGCGTCGATAAAATCGGCGCCTTTGCTGTACCGTGCTATCAGGCAGCAAGGGGATGTCCCGGCCACAAATATGAACATTCTGTGAATTATAACGGCAGTTAAGAAATTCTTTATGCTTTCCTGTTATTCTGAAAGCATCAAAACGAGGAGGAGGCAGTACAATGTCTGAAATCATTCTGGATGTACAGCATCTCACGAAGCAATATCTGAAGCATACGGTTGTGCGCGACGTCAGCTTTCAGGTGCAGCAGGGAACGATCTGCGGCCTGATCGGCCCGAACGGCGCCGGCAAGACCACGATTATGAAGGCGCTCGGCGGTCTGATCGCGCCGACGTCCGGCAGCATCAGCCTGTTCGGTGAAAAGACGGAAGCAGGGCTTGCGCATTCCCGCAGCCGCATGTGCTTTCTGATTGAAACGCCCTATGCCAAGCAGGAAATGACTGCGCGGGAGAATCTGAAAAAGCTCTGTATGCAGAAGGGCATTCCGGCAGAGGATCAGATCGACCGGGTGCTGAATCTGGTCGGCCTTGCAGATACGGGAAAAAAGCAGGTGCGGAATTTTTCGCTCGGTATGCGTCAGCGGCTCGGCATTGCGGGCGCGCTGCTCTCGAACCCGGAGGTCATGGTGCTGGACGAGCCTGTCAACGGTCTGGATCCGGAGGGCATCGTCGAGATCCGTAATCTGCTGCTGAAGCTGAACCGCGAGGAGCATATCACGATTCTGATTTCGTCGCATCTGCTGACAGAGCTTTCGCTGCTCTGCACGGATTACGTCATCATCCGGAGCGGCGAGGTCATCCGCAGAATCACCGCCGACGAGCTGAAACGCGAGTGCCACGAGTATTTCCGCATTTCCGCGGCAGATAATACGATGCTTCCGGCGGTGCTGCAGAATCAGCTCGGCATCACGGATTTCACGACGGAAAAGGACGGCTCCGTCCGGCTGTATGAGCGCACCGGCGAAATCGAACGGATTTCGCGCACACTGTATGAGAACGGCATCATCCCGGTGGAGATGCATATGCACGACGCAAATCTTGAGCAATACTATATGAATTTGGTAGGTGATACAGATGTTCAACGTGATGAAGGCACAGTTATATCAGACTGTCCGGCATAATTTTTTATACTATGTCATTTTTGCGCTGCTCTGCATATTCATTGTGCCGGAGCTGGTGTCGATGGATCCTGATATGCGGGATGATATGTGCGGCAGTCTGGCACTGATGCTCTATTCAGGTTCGATTCCGCTTGCCGGTACGCTGATCGCGCTGCTGCTGACAACGTATATCTGCGGCACGGATCAGACAGATCACACCATGAATTACGAGATCATGAACGGAACGCGGCGTTCTGCTGTTTATCTCGGCCGCGTCTGTGCAAGCCTGCTGATCGGCCTTGCAGCAGCGGGCATTGTGATTGCGCTGCCGGTTCTGATTGCGTCCCTGATCGGCGGCTGGGGGCCGTGCGTTACTGCGCAGGATGCGCTGCTGAGGTGCCTTTCTGCACTGGCGCCGTTTATCCGCTGTGTGGCCTTCTTTGCCTTCATGACGTTTCTGATCGGAAACGGGCGGCTTGCAATGGTCATCAATATTCTGATTACCTTCATCGGCACAATGGTTTATTCCATTATGGATGCCATGGATTTTGATCTGCCGTTCTGGGAGCACTATACCGGGCTTTCGTCCGGCAGCGCGTTGTTTGATATGTCAAACAAGCGGCTTTCCTATGTCGGGGACAAGGCATACTGGATTGTCGGTGAGGTGCTGGAGCGGCAGCATGGAATGCAGATCGTGCTGGTCTCTCTGGGCGTATCGGCTGTGATTCTGGCGGCAGGCCTGCTCCTGTTCCGCCGGAAAGACTTGAAATGAGGTGATATCATGCGGAGAATCATGGCTTCGCAGCTTTATCAGCTGAAAAGAATCCGGGCAATGTGGATGCTTATAATCGGTATCACGCTCATTTTTCTGCTGACTGTGATCGGACCGCTGCTGAATCTGGAACGGCCGACCGCATCTCTGCTGATCGGGCAGCAGATGCCGCTCCTCTTTGTGATGCTGACGATCATGACCGGTGTTGTTTCGGCATTTCTGTGTACGAATGACTTTACGGATCAGACGCTCAATCATGAGGTGCTGTCCGGCGTGAGCCGTATGGAGAGCTATTTCGGGCGAGCGATTCCGGCGATTCTGGTATCCGTGGTGCTTTCATTGTTCTGGCTTGCGATGGCGGTCTGCGCAGCAGACGTCCTCTACGGATGGGGCAATCAGCTTTCGGTACAGACAGTTGCCGCAGAGATTCTGCTGACGGCGTTTCCGCTGATCCGGCTGAGCTGCTTTTTTGTGATGCTGTCGTTCATCATCAAGCGGCCGTTTATCGTAATCGGCATTTCCTGTGCAATGATTTATCTGATTTTTCAGGTCGGCGGCTCGACGCTGTTCAATGCACACAATTATTATCTGGCAGGGATTGCCAATGCGTTTTACATCCTGAATACGGAGCAGTTCGGCGTATTTGCGGCCGGAAGCGAACACATCAATTATGTGCTGGTTCCGACGGTGACGCCGGCCTCTGCCGCGGTGACGGTTGCGGTTTCTCTGGTATTTTCGGCAGGCTGGCTGCTGCTGGGATACAGCTATTTTCATCATGACGATCTGAAGTGAGGGGGCGCGCAGTATGATCTATTTTGACATTCTATTGTTCCTGCTGGCGCTGCTCAGCTGCGGAGCGGCGTACTGGCTGGCCGGCTATGCGGAACGTGTACCGGATACCAGATGGCGCATCTGCTATCTGATTCCGGCCATCATCGGAATCCTGTTCAGTCTGCATGAGGGCGCAGAGCAGTGCATGGCGGGCGTTTATCTGGCGCTGCTGCTTCTGACAGCGGGCGTGTTCAGTCAGAAGGCTGCGGTACGGAAAAAGGCAGCCGCAGCAGGTGCCCTCTGTGCGCTGACGGCACTGCCGCTCTGCCTGCTGATTCCGTCCTACCGCCGGAAGGACTATGCGGCAGACTTCCGGAAGGGCTTTTCCTATATGAAAAAATATTATCTGCTGGCAGAGCATAAGCAGCTCGATCTGGACGCGCTGTATCAGAAGTATCTGCCGGATTTTGAGGCGGCAACGGCACAGAAGGATGCCATAGCAAATGAGATTGCATGGACAAAATTCTGCGCGGAGTTCCATGACGGCCATGTGGGCTATTCTTCCTCCAGAAGCGTTTCCAATCAGGCGCTTGCGCAGGCCAGCGGGCATGATTACGGCCTTGTGATTGTCACGCTTTCGGACGGGAAAACCGTCGCCGTGCAGACGGATGCGTCCCTTGAAAAATACGGCATCCGGAACGGTACCGAGATTCTGACATGGAACGGTATGACGCCGGCGGAGGCAGACCGTCAGTCAGAACTGTATGCGGCGCGCTCGTTCGCGGATATTGACAATGAACAGTTTTATGCCGGCATCTGCGCGGCAGGAACCGGCGGAGAGACTGTGCCGGTCGAGTTCCTCGATGAGAACGGCAGCGTGCAGAGGGCTGATCTGCCGCAGCTTTCCGCTCCTTATTCGGAGCGGCTGGAGGCAGCGCTTGATGTGCTGAACCGCGGCGTCAATGCAGACAATCTGCAATTTACTGAGCTTGACGATACAACGGTCTGTTTGCGCATCCGGGACATGATGGATGATACAAAATCTATGGAAAGCGGGGACTTCTCAACAGTTCAGAGAAGACTGCGGAGTGAGCTGGTTTCCTTCCGGAAGCAGGGCATCCGCAATGCGGTCATAGATATCCGCAGCAACGGCGGCGGAACGGACGGCATCGTCACGGCGGTCGCGGAGCTGTTCGCGCCGGAGGGCGAGCATTACTATGTGACAAACGGCGTCTGGGACGAGCAGAACCGCTGCTTTATCCGCGAGGAAAACGGCAGATTCAAAACCGGAGGTGATGTCACCTTCAACGGCGAGCAGCTGCTCGGAGACGGGCATATTGTGCTGCTGGTCAATTCCGGCAGTGCCAGTGCCTCGGATCATCTCTGTCATGTGCTGCGGGGCATGGAGAATGTGACGGTCATGGGCTTTACGGAATCGAACGGCAGTGCGCAGGGTGTGTTCGGTCTGAACCTTGATTACGG
Organism: Oscillospiraceae bacterium; assembly: GCA_017427265.1. GTDB lineage: Bacteria > Bacillota > Clostridia > Oscillospirales > Ruminococcaceae > Firm-04. The sequence goes on from JAFRTG010000021.1 coordinate 451,570, forward strand.
TTCGCTGAGCTTTTCCAGTTCTGTCATGCTGGAAAAGGACGGCAGCATCTTCATTGATTCCGGTGCGGACCGCCAGAGCGGAAACGGGCTGGATATCCGCGTGCCGCTGGACGAAACCGCAGTGAATGCGCTGTTTGAGAAAGATGAGGACTATGTTTTGGAGCAGGCGCTTGATCTGCTGCATGAAAAATATCCGTGAGCAGGGAGACGTTTCCGCAACAGCGGGTTGCTTGACCGCAGAAAAGCCGTGTGATATAATGAAGAAAAAACAAGGAGGATTGTCACATGGAAACAAAGGACATTCTTTATCGGCTCCGCACGAAAAGCGGCATGTCGCAGGACGCGCTTGCGGAGAAGATCTTCGTCACACGGCAGGCGGTTTCGAGGTGGGAGAACGGCGAAACGGTACCGAACACGGAGACGCTGAAGCTGCTTTCGGCGCTGTTTCACGTTTCAATCAATACGCTGCTTGGTTCGCCGCGGCAGCTGATCTGTCAGTGCTGCGGAATGCCGCTGGAGGATTCCGTTATCAGCACGGAGAAGGACGGCTCGCTGAACGAGGATTACTGCAAATGGTGTTATGCAGACGGCACGTATATGTACAGCGACATGGACGATCTGATCGAGGTTTGCGTGAATCACATGGCAAACGGCGAGCATTCTCCGGAGGAAGTGCGTGCATATCTGAAGGAGACGCTTCCGAAGCTCGATTACTGGAAGCGTTATCAGGAGCTTGGGGACGGCGGTGAATTTGAAGCGTTCAAGCAAAAGCTGATGGATGAAATCAACGCGCTGGGAATTGAGGGGATGCCGAAGGTGGAAAAGCTGAATGCGCTTGTCGGCAGCTATGTGAATCTGCCGTACAGACTGCCGAACGGGAGCACGGTGAAGCTGCTGGACGACAATGCAACATATCTCGGCAATCAGCTTGAATGCGAATTCGGCGGCGACCGGTGTTTCGGGGTACTTGCCAACATGGATTTTATTCTGGTAGCGACATACGGAGAAAACGGTTCCGATCCTGAACTGCTTGTCTACAAAAAACGCTAACCGGTCGGGCGGGGAGCCCCCGCGGGCAATTCCCTTCGGAGGGCGGCAGCGGAGCACCCCCAATCAGATAATCACACGCCGCTGGCGCGGCTTCTGTGACGTAACTTCTCCCCATGCTAAAGCCCGCCGCAAGAGCGCGGCCTCGCCCCAAAATTAAAGTTTTTGATCGACCTTTTTTCAAAAAGGTCGCAGGTTCTTAGGGCAGAGCCCTAAGTCGCACTCCGCAGAGTGCGAAACTCCCCTGCGTCAGGCGCACCGCAAGGGGGAATTTCAAAAACGATCCGGGGGATCGTTTGTGGAAGGGGGGAGCCCTGTAAGAGAGGGCGCCCCCAGGCGGATTGCGGAGCAATCCGCGACACCCGCAGCGCATAGAAGCTGACGGCAGTCAGATTCAAGCAATGCGGGCTTGCAGGATTCAAAGGGCTGCAGCCCTTTGGCTTTCATACCCCACACATTACAACATAACAGAACCAAGGCGTCGATTTCAGCAATCGGCGCCCTTACTGTTTTCGCCGTGATTGTCAATCCGTCTGGAACACACCGTCAAGCATTCAGCAGCCAGACACCGATTGCGAGATACGAAGCAAAGATGCTCCAGAGCAGATACGGCACATTGAGCCGCGCAGCAGATTTCCGCACCTTGCTGAACTGCAGAATCATGAGCAGGACGAGCACCGAGAGCAGTACAGCGACCGCGGCCGAAGCGGCGAACATCCGGAAGCGGAAGAACAGAATGCTCCAGATAAAGTTGACGCCGAGCTGCACGGCATAGAGCATCAGTGCACGCTTGCGGGCATTGGTGAAGGCTTCGTCGGCGTTGCAGACAAGATACGAAGAAACGCCCATCAGCGCATAGAGCACGGCCCAGACGACCGGGAATACGGCACCCGGCGGCGAGAACGGCGGCCGGATGATCTCGCGGTAAAAGTCGGAATACCCGCCGGCGAGCAGCGCAGAGAGCGCGCCGGTCAGCTCTGCAATCACGACGGAGATCAGCAATTCGCTTCGGTTGATTTTTTTCATAGCAGCACCTCATTTCAGATTGCTTTCCGTATATCGTATGCAGAGCCGCAAAAAATATGCAGGCTGCGGGCAGTGCCCGCCTCCATTTCCCTTCGGAGGGCGGCAGCGGAGCTCCCCCAAGGAGACAAGTACACGCCGCTGTTCGCGGCTTATGCAACGTAACTTCTCCAGATGCTAAAGCACGCCGCAAGGTTTTACAAACGCTTGCTGCGTGTAACAGAGAGGCGAGGGTAAGGAAAAGGAGAGCGCGAGAGGGAAAAACTCAGGGAGAGGGGAGATAAGCGACGTAGGAGCGCACTCCCCTTACCCTGTGGTTGTCCCTCTCGCATTCGCGCCCCGCGCCCAACAAAAATATACATCGGACAAAAAGATCAAGAACAAGAAACCTCAATTATCACCGAACATGTGAACAATCGCTTTTCTGTGAACGCCCTGCGATAGAGGGCGCCCCCCTAAATTGATGCTGACATTATCGACAAAAAAGGCGAACACCGCAAAGGGTGTTCGCCTTTTGATAAGCAATAATTTGCAGAAAAGCGTGCAATCAGCGCTTGGAGAACTGCGGAGCACGACGTGCAGCCTTGAGGCCGTACTTCTTTCTTTCCTTCATTCTCGGATCACGAGTCAGATAGCCTGCCTTCTTCAGTGCCGGGCGGAGCTCAGCATTGAACTGCAGCAGTGCACGGGAAACACCGTGACGGATTGCGCCTGCCTGACCGGTCACGCCGCCGCCTGCAACGGTGCAGACAATGTCGAACTGAGCACCGGTCTCGGTAAGTTCGAGCGGCTGACGAACGATCAGCTTGAGGGTTTCGAGGCCGAAGTAATCGTCAATGCTTCTGCCGTTGATGGTCACATTGCCGGAGCCGGGATAGAGGCGGACTCTTGCAACGGAATGCTTTCTTCTGCCGGTGCCGTAGAACGACTTCAGCTTTGCTTCGTAAGAGACTGTTTCACTCATTGATCTGGCTCCTTTCTTACAGTGTCCACAGCTCAGGCTTCTGAGCAGCGTTCTTATGCTCAGCGTCAGCATAAACGCGCAGACGCTTCATGGAAGTTCTGCCGATGTGATTGTTCGGCAGCATGCCTTCGACAGCAATGTACATTGCGTGCTCCGGCTTCTTCTCCATCAGATCGCGGTAGGAGATTTTCTTGAGGTGGCCGATCCAGCCGGTGTGCCAGATCTCGAACTTCTGATCGAGCTTCTTGCCGGTCAGAACTGCCTTGCCGCAGTTGATGATGATAACGTGATCGCCGCAGTCGACGTTCGGTGTGAAATCGACCTTGTGCTTGCCGCGGAGAATTGCGGCTGCCTTTGCAGCGGTGCGGCCGAGGGGCTGACCTGCTGCGTCAATGATATACCATTTCCGGTTGATCTCTGCAACCTTCGGCATCGTGGTTGACATAGTATGTTCCTCCATCCAAATTTTTAGGTGACCGGAAAAGCGGTCAGATCCACGGGGAGGATCCTGTCCTTATTTCCAGCGTACCTGACTATTATACACGATTTGCGGGCGGATGTCAACGGTCAAAATCCCGAATTTTCAAAATATATCGCCCGTTCTCTTGTTTTCTCTGGATATCTCTCTGTTTTGCTCGTTTTCTCGTTTTTCATTTCATTTTTGATGCAGCAGCGAGACACGGCAAAAACAGCGTATTATCAAAGAAAATCAGTCCTCCTCCGGCATATCCCAGTTATGCCAGACATTCTGGACATCGTCGTCGTCCTCAAGGTGTTCGAGCAGCAGACCCATTTTGCGGAGGGATTCCTCCTCGGTCAGGGTGACATAGGTGCTCGGAACCTCCTCGGCCTCAGCAGAGGTGACGAGGTAGCCCTTTGCGGTCAGACCCTCGCGCAGATCGCTGACGGCAGCGGGATCGCAGACGATCTCGATGCTGTCCTCGGAATAGGTCATGTCGTCGCCGCCGAGCTCCATGACATCTTCGAGCACGGCATCCTCTTCGAGCTCACCCTCATGCTCAATGACGATGATGCCCTTCTGGGAGAAGAGGTAGGAAACGCAGCCCGTGGTGCCGAGGTTGCCGCCGAACTTATCGAAGTAGTGGCGGATGTTGCCCGCGGTACGGTTCTTGTTGTCGGTCAGGCACTCGACGATGACGGCGACGCCGTTCGGGCCGTAGCCCTCGTAGGTGAGTGCCTCGTAGCTGTTTTTATCGCTGTCTCCGGCCGCCTTTTTAATCAGGCGGTCGATGTTGTCGTTCGGGACATTGTTCGCCTTAGCCTTAGCGATCAGATCGCGCAGCTTGCTGTTGTTGTTCGGATCGGGGCCGCCCTCTTTGATGACGACCATCATTTCACGGCCGATCTTGGTAAAGATCTTTGCCTTTACGGCGTCGGTTGCTTCTTTTTTCCGCTTGATGTTATTCCACTTGGAATGTCCGGACATAAGAACGCCTCCTATTCTGAAAGATTTGGTTCCTGCTGACTGCTCTGCCAGATGACGGCGAAGAGCTCGCGGAGTCTGGCGGTCTGTCCGCAGAGGAACAGATATCCGAACAGGCATTCAAAGCCTGTTGCTTTCCGGTAATCTGCCGGTGTGGCATGTTTGGGGACACTGATGCCGCTTGCATTGCGGCCGCGGCGGAGAATATCCGCCTCGTCATCCGTGAGCATACCGGCGATCCGGCCGGCAGCATCTGCCTGATAGGCAGCTCTGACATGTGCGACGGCCTGTGCATGGAGCTCTCTTGCGGGACGGTTTGCCTCGCGCAGGAGCGTCTCGCGCACCATGACTTCATAGACGCTGTCACCGAGGAAGGCAAGCGTCAGCGGACTGTACTGCTTGGCCTGATCGGGCGTAAGCGGCGGCTGTGTCCGGAGCATATCAATCGACATAGTCAAATTCAAAACCGTTGATCGAAACGGTCACACCCTCCTTCGCACCCATTTCCTCGAGCTTGTCAATGATTCCGGTGCTGCGGAGCACGCGCTCAAAATACTGGAGTGACGACCAGTCGTCGGGGTTGATCGTGCGCATGATCGGTTCCATGAACGGTGCATCGACCTGATAAACGCCGTCGCTGTCGATTTCGATTGTAAACTTTTTGACTTCCTCAGGCGTCTTTTCGGGCACGGCCTCCGGCTCAAAGCGCTTGACCGGCGGGAGTGTTTCGAGCGTCCGTGCGATTTCGTCGAGCAGCGGTTTGGTGCCCTGCGCGGCTGCAGCAGAGATCACATAGAAGGGGAGTTCCTTCTCTGCGATATAGCTGTGCAGCCGTTCGATCTGTGCCTCATCGGCAAGATCGGCCTTATTGGCGGCCACGATCTGCGGACAGCGGCTCAGCTCCTCAGAGAAATTGCCGAGCTCTCTGTTAATCATTTCAAAATCCTCAATCGGGTCGCGTGCCTCGCTGCCGGAAACGTCAATGACATGCACGATCAGACGGCAGCGCTCCACATGCCGGAGAAAGGCATGTCCGAGCCCCGCACCGTCCGCAGCGCCTTCGATCAGGCCGGGGATATCGGCCATGACAAACGAGCGCTCGTCATCGAGCTTCACGACGCCGAGCACCGGCTCCAGCGTGGTGAAATGATAGTTAGCGATTTTCGGTTTTGCCGCAGATACGACAGAAATCAGAGTGGATTTGCCCACGTTCGGGAATCCGACCAGGCCGACATCCGCGAGCAGCTTCAGTTCCAGAATGACGTCAAATTTCTCGCCGTCATAGCCGGGCTTTGCAAAGCGCGGAACCTGTCTGGTGGAGGAAGCAAAGTGCTGATTGCCCTTGCCGCCTTTGCCGCCCTTTGCGAGCACGACGGGTTCATCGCCGGAGATATCCGCCATAACGCGGCCGCTCTCGGCCTCGCGGATGACGGTACCGCGCGGCACCTTGATGACAAGGTCGGGGGCGCTTTTTCCGGTGCAGCGCTTGGCAGCGCCGTTCTGCCCGTTTTCTGCAACATATTTCCGCTTGTAGCGGAAGGAAATCAGTGACGAGAAGTGGTCATCGGCCACAAAGATGACATCGCCGCCCTTGCCGCCGTCGCCGCCGTCGGGGCCGCCCGCCGCGACATACTTCTCGCGGTGGAAGCTGACGCAGCCGTCGCCGCCGTTTCCTGCTTCGATGCGGATTCTCGCCTGATCCACGAACATAGACATAAACTCACCTCATAAGAAATCCCCCTGCCGGAACAGCAAGGGGACTATGCGGTCATCGCATAAGCGGCACCGCACCGGAACGCTCCGGCACGGTACCGTGCATTTTCTTACTGCTCGACAGCGTAAACGCTGACGAGCTTGCGGTCGCGGCCGAGGCGCTCGAAGCGGACCTGACCGTCGATCGTTGCAAACAGGGTATCATCCGAACCCTTGCCGACATTGTTGCCCGGGTGGATGTGGGTACCGCGCTGACGAACAAGAATGTTGCCGGCCAGAACGAACTGACCGTCGCCGCGCTTGACGCCAAGGCGCTTTGCCTCGGAATCACGGCCGTTCTTGGTAGAACCAACGCCCTTCTTGTGAGCGAAGAACTGCATGCTAATACGGATCATTGAGATACACCTCCGTTTTCAGATTGTACTGCGTACAGAATCAGGTATCGGAGACCGTGACGCGGAATGCGCCGGGAAAGTCCTCCGAGAGTGCCTGAAAATGCAGCAGCAGCCCTTTGAGAATGTTGGAATGCACGGGATCCGGCTGACTGAGCCGAACCGTGATCTGGTTTTGTGCGTCATCTGCCGGTCTGACGGCAACGCAGTCCTCAGGCGCGCCGAAGCAATCGACGAGGAGTGCCGAGGTCAGCTGAACGGCAGAGGAGACAGCCGCACAGAGCACCGAAAAGCCGGTGTCCTCTGAGACTGCGTCATGTCCGGAAACGGTGCATCCGCAGAGCATTCCGTTTCTGCGCACAAAATGTGCTTTCAGCAGCATAGCCCGTGCTTATTTGCTGATGGATTCGATGCGGATCTGGGTGAAGGGCTGTCTGTGGCCCATTGCACGCTTCTGACCGCACTTCGGCTTGTAGGTGAAGACGCGGATCTTCTTGCCCTTGCCGTTTGCGAGCACCTTTGCGGTAACGGTTGCGCCGTCCACGAAAGGAGCGCCGACTGTCAGACCGCTCTCATCGCCGAGTGCTGCGACCTGATTGAAGGTGACGGTTTCGCCGATTTCTGCAGAGAGCTTCTCAACGCGAACGACGTTGCCCTCCTCGACCTTCAGCTGCTTACCGCCTGTCAAAATGACTGCATACATGGTATTCTGGCACCTGCCTTTTCCATAAACTCGCTGCGAACGGTGCGTATCCCCGAACGGGCATAATACGGCTTCAACCGTCCAGCATGCGGCTTTTTCATTATACAAAATTTCTTTCGTTTTGTCAAGAGCTGACAAAAAGCCGCCGGTATAAATTACGGCGGCTTTTCGGCTTGTTTTTGTTTATTATTACAGATACTGCTCAAATTCCGCTTTGGTGAGCAGCTTGGTGATATACTGGAGGATGCGGGTGACGTCATTTTCGTCCAGACCCTCTCTGCCGTCGCATTCGCCGTTGCGCTTGCCCTGATCGGTAATCTTTGCACCGGAGTCGCTGGACATGAAGCGCAGCAGCAGCACGGCGTCGGAGACATCGACCGTACCGCTGAGGTCGGCATCGCCGAGCAGCGTGACATCCGGATTCATGGGCTTTGTCACCGAGGTGACGGTTGTGGTTTCGGTTGTTGTTGTGCCGGTTTCCTGCGGTGCGGTTGTCGTGACCTTTGCAGAAACCGTTGTCACGGCAGGCAGCTCCGGGTCGTAGGTATCCCAGTCCGGCAGCTCGTCGAGCGTGATGCAGTAGTCGCTGGTGTAGATCTTCTTGAGCTCGGCCGCATCGGTCAGCTCAGTCAGATAGCGCTGATACCACGGGCAGAAGTAGAGCCATGCGGCTTTGTCGCGCAGCAGATTGTCGAGCGAGGGGATGGTATCGTTCTCGCTCATGACGACCATTTTTCTGCCCTCGGTCTGTGCAGCCATCGAGTAGAAGGTCGCAGCGATCGAGCTGGGGTTCGGGGTGTTGTTGTTGATCGCGTTGTATTTGTCAATGCCCTGAAAATCGACGTATTCGTCGCCCGGATACCACTGGTCTGCATTGGCAGAGGTCGAGCCCGTCCAGATCCAGAGCAGGTTGTTGAGCTTGTACTTGTTCGTCAGCTGATCCCACATATAGCGGTAAAGCGCCTTGCAGGCTTCGGGGCCGTCTGCGCCCCACCAGAACCATGCGCCTTCCGCCTCATGGAGCGGGCGGAACAGAACCGGAACGCCGGCATCGCGTGCCTTGCCGAGCTGCTCTGCGAGCAGTGCGAGGTCTTTGTCGATTTTTGCGCGCTCCCATGTGCCTTCCTGAACGGCGTTGGCCGCGCTGAAGGTCGTGAAGGCGCCGCCGTTTGCAGCGGATTTCACATAGAACGCCGCAGTTGTGCTGTCCTTGCCGTCGGTCGGGACATTCCAGTGATAGGTCACAGTCGGAATGCCGCCCTTGTCCTTGTACCATGCGACAACGCGCTCCGGCGCATCATCGTAATAGGGCTGCGTCGTATTATAAAACAGAAAATCAATGCCGCGGATGGCCGGCTGCTTGCCGGTCGTTTCCTGAATGTATTCAAACTCCGCCTCGTTGTCCACGAGGTAGTCGATCGGCTTGCCCTGCGATTCGAGCGCATTTTTATTATAGTTATGCGAACCGCAGTATTCCTGCTGACCGGAGAGAATATGCTTTCCGTAGACACTGCGCAGATAGGCGTACAGCTTGCGGGCTTCCGTGCTGGCATTCGGATTGCAGGGCTGATCTGCGGGCTGCGGCGCCGTCAGATAGGCCGGTGCTTCCGTAATCGTCAGATAGTCGAAGAAGGTGTAGCCCCAGTAGCTCCTGATCTGGATTTCGTTTTCGCCCTTGTTCAGCAGGACATAGCCCGCAGGCAGGACCGTCCAGCCCTTGTCGCCGCAGTAGGGGAACATGATCTCGCCCTGACTCTCGCCGTTGACAAGCAGATACTGGGTTTTGTTCGGATTATCCGGCGTTCCGAAGCACTGCAGATAGCAGATGTTCAGGCCGTAGAGTCCGTCCGCCGGTGCGTTGACCTTGACGGTGACGGCGGCATCCTTGCGGTCAATGTAGACATAGCTGTCTCCCGACCAGCCGGTCATGTCGCAGGTTCTGCCGAAGCCGTCCTCATCGACCTGTTCCCATTTGATCGGTTCGCGCTCCTCGCAGTCTGTGAGGACGCCGCTTTCAAACTCGACCTTGAGCAGCTCCTTTTCGGCCGAAGCGGAATCGGCCGGAAAAGAGAGCGCGCTGACGCTTAGCATTGCTGACAGGAGCAATGCCGTCTGTTTTTTCTGTTTCATGTTCGTAACCTCTTTCAAATCAGTGAATTTATCATCAGCCCCGTTCCGGGGGCTTGTGACCTTTTTGTTTTTATCTGTTTGTTTTTATCTGTTTGTTCTGATCTTTTTGTTCGGAACCTTCAGCTGTTTACTGTTTTTCGGAAATAAGCGAAAAAAACTGTATGCAGCTGCCGTTTTTATTCGTTTTCGAGCTCCATGACCATGTCAATCCGGCGCTGGTGGCGGCCGCCCTCAAACTCGGTAAACAAAAATGCGTCAAGAATCTCTTTTGCGAGTCCCGGACCGACAACTCTTGCGCCCATGCAGAGCACATTGGCGTCATTGTGCAGACGGGTGTATCTGGCGCTGTAGGTCTCCGAGCAGACAGCTGCGCGGATGCCCTTCATTTTGTTTGCGGTCAGGCTCATGCCGATGCCTGTGCCGCAGAGCAGAATGCCCATATCGGCCTCGCCGTCCTGAATTTTTTGGCAGACAGCCTTGCCGATCACCGGATAGTCGCTCGGCGCCTCATCGGTGCCGCAGTCGATGTAGGGCAGCTCCTGATCCTCCAGATATGTTTTGACGACCTTGCGCAGATCTGCCGCGGCGTGGTCACTTCCGATTGCGATCATATTCTCTTCCTCCAGAAAAAATTTGGTTTTCAGGCGCCTTCCATCGAGGGCGTGCCGTTGCCCGAAACATAGCAGTGGTCATAATCATGGGCGTCCGTATCCAGATAGGTATAGAAATTGGATGCGGCTGCGGGATCAAAGCCCGTCAGCGTTTCGCCGGAGCAGCAGTCCTTTGCAGTGCCGTCCGGCAGAATCATGACGATCCGGTCCTTCTTCTCCGCGGTGTCAAACCAGATGCCCAGCTTGCCCGGATTGAGATCCTCATCCATATAGTCCAGAGACGAGAAGCGGATGGAAAAATCCTTGGTGTCGTAGATGTACTGGAGCTGGTTGTCATCTGTATCAAGGCCTGCATAAAACGCGATGCCGTTGGCTTTTCCGTCGCCGTCCGGATCCATGACAAAGCCCATTTTGTAATCGGTCTTGTACATGTCTCTGGCCATATCCTTCAGCTCGGCCTTTTTCGTGTTGATATCCGCACGGGGGAAGCCGTCGGAATCGGTATTCTTCGTCTGGACGAACGGGCCGTCATATGCGATGGTATTGCTGAGCAGCTGACCGCTGCCGTCCTGCACCGAGATCGTATACTGTCCTGCGCCGTAATCCAGCGCACGGAAGGTCATCTCATCCTTTGCACTGTGAGAGGTCATCTGAATGTCGTTGACTGCAACGACCCACACGGCGGAATCCTCGTCCGGGACAGCCGTGCGCGTGACAAGGCCGGTTTCGTCGATTGTCAGCGAGCAGACGGCATCGCTGTTTTCCAGTGTTTCTGCTGCGGTCTGCTCCTGATCTGCTGCGTTTTCGCTTTCAGCGGGCTCGGATGCATCGGACGCGGACGAATCCTGCTCCGCAGCGGATGCGGAGGATTCGGGCGTCTGGTCTGCGCTGCCGGATGACGGTGCATCTGAATCCGACGCACATCCGGTCAGCAGGGCTGCTGCAAGCAGCAGCGGCATCCACTTTTTCATACAGTTCATGGGAAAATAATGCTCCTTTTTCGTTTTATGGCTGTTTCAGCCGATTTTCACTGCCTGCAGGTAGCTGACGGAAAGCCGCTCCGGCGGGACAGGTTCCTTCTGCGCCGCGGCCATTGCAATGCCGCAGGCAGATTGGTTGCAAAGATGCATCGGTGCTTCCAGAAAGTCCTCGCAGCTCTCGCGCAGAACCGCAATGCCGTCGCCGATTACCATGACCGGCTCATGATAGTGCTCGATCTGCGCGGCGATGTCGCCGGCCTCCAGAATGCTGTCCTCCGTCAGCCGCGTGACGGTTTTGCCGCTGCTCTCGAAAAATGCGCAGTAGCAGAGATTTTTTCGTGCGGCAAGACATGCGCAGAGGATGCCCGTTCTGCCGCAGAGGTTCCATGCGAGCCCCTCCAGCGACGAGATGCCCGCGCACTGTTTGTTTCCGGCGAATGCGAGCGCCTGCATCGCGGCAATGCCGATGCGCAGGCCGGTATAGGAGCCGGGGCCGTTCGCAGCTGCAAACAGATCGACATCCTGCACGGTATGGCCGGTTTCTTCCAGCAGCTGCTTCGCCATCGGCAGCAGAATCTGCGAGTGAGCGCGCTGTGTATACAGCATCCGGTATCCCAGCAGCACGCCGTTTTCCGTGACGGCGCAGGACGCCGTCCGCCCGGATGTATCAACTGCCAAAATGATCAAGCAGTTCATCTCCTTCCACAGTAATCTGCCGCGTCTGATCGCCGCTGCCGCTGATCGTGATTTTCAGAAGCGGCTGAGGCAGCTCGTCCGCGATGTTTTCCGCCCATTCGATCACGAAAACGGAATCCTCCAGCGGATAATCCCAGAAGCCGGTCGTTTCGAGCGCCTCCGGGGAGTTCACGCGGTACATATCAAAATGATAGACGGAAATGCAGCCTGCTGCGTGATATTCATTGACAAGCGCAAAGGTCGGGGAGCTGACGATATCCGGCAGTCCGAGCCCTTCCGCAAGGCCTCTGGTAAAGGTTGTTTTGCCGGCGCCGAGTCCGCCGAAAAAGGCGACGCATGTGCCGGGGCGCAGCGCTGCACCGATTTTCTTCGCAAGTGCGTGCGTCTGCGCAGGGGTTTCAGTGGTAAAAGAAAGCATGTGGCTTCGTCCTGTTCAAATAACATATTGCACGGTCACGAGACAGCACTGCTGTCCGGGATCACGCTTTACGGTAATGCTGCGGAGCTCCCCGCAGGCGTCCGCGAGGGATTCTTTCAGGCGCTGCGCCAGCAGAACCGACAGCCCGCAGATCTCCTGATCCCATGCCAGCGGATACAGGCCGCAGCGGTCGATCGGCAGCAGCCAGATATCGGATTCGGCTGTTTCGGCCGTCACCCGGAATACGGCAGCCGCTTCATTGTCATCCGTGCCGAACATCCGCTCTGTCCGGAATTCGTGTTTTCGCAGATTGGCTGCGATTGCGGCGGCGAGCTTTTCGGTCTGCTCTGACCATTCTGACGTCATCAGATTCCGGAATTCCGCGCCGCTGTACTGCGCCGAAAGCGATTCCGGCACCTCGATGACCGCATCGGTACGCGAGGTGATGACGGTATAGGATGTATCCCCGCGCCGCTCCTGCTCCTCGGAGAGAACCGTCTGCGGATACGTGATCTTCAGCTCCGGAATCTGTTTGCCGAGTGCACGGATCGTATCGGCTGCCTGCGCGATCTCCTCAGAAGCTGCTTTTCCCGCAATCACGGTGCGCGAGCCGTCTTCGCCCTCCCGGACGGTGACTTTGCCGAGCTCCTTTGTAACGGTGAAGCCGGCTCCGCTCTGCTGCAGCGCCCGGTTCCGGAGTTCCTCTTCCAGCATTTCGGTTGTCAGTACGTTCATCTGCCGTCCCTCCGTTCAGTGCATATACACTTCTATTATAACAATATCCGGCCGTAAAGTCAAGCCCCGCTCCCGAAATCCGCTTGACAGACGCGCACGGATGTGCTATAATTTTTTTTGCAGGAACAGGTTTGTTCCGGAATGACAGATACCCGCAGAAAGGAGAACAGCATGGCTGATTATATCATTGCAGCGGCTTCAACAGCCGATCTGCCGGATACGTTTTACCGGGAGCATCAGATTCCGCTGATCCGGTATACCTATTCCATCGGCATGGATGTGTTCGAGGACGACTGCCGCGAGGAATCGCGGAGCAAGGCGTATCAGGAGATGCGGCAGGGCGTTGTGTATTCGACCTCGATGATTAACGAGGAGACCTACTATCAGTTTTTCCGCAGCCTGATGGAGACCGGAAAGGATGTGCTGTATCTCGATATGTCCAAGGAGATGTCCAGCTCCTATCAGGCCTCGCACAGAGCTGCTGTGCGGATTCAGGAGGAGTTCCGCAGTCAGAAGCTGGTGCTGCCGGATACGTGCTGCGTTTCGGGCGGACTCGGTCTGCTGGTGCGCGAATGCGTCCGGCATATGGAGGAGGGCATGTCCTTTCAGGCGCTGCTCAACTGGTGCGAGAGTAATAAGCTGCATATTATGCACCGGTTTACCGTCGATGACCTGAACTATCTCAAGCGCGGCGGCAGAGTCTCCAATGCTTCTGCCATGATCGGCTCGATGCTTTCGATCAAGCCGGTGCTCTATGTGCCGGATGACGGCAAGCTGACCGTCGCTTCCAAGGTGCGCGGCAGAAAGGCTGCTCTCAATGCGCTGCTGGAGGGCGTCAAGCGGGACATGGTTTCTCCGGCGGGACAGCATATCATCATCAATCATGCGGACTGCCTCGCGGATGCCGAATGGCTGCGCGATCAGCTGCTGGATGCGTTTCCGTCGCTCGGCGGCATTGATATCTACAATCTCGGCATTATCATTGGTGCACACTGCGGCCCCGGTCTGCTGACGGTGTTTTACTTCGGCGATCAGAGAAAGCCTTGACCCCTCCGTCTGCTCACCTCCCCTTTCAGGGGAGGCAGGTTCGGCAAACAGTAATCCCCTGCATGTGCAGGGGATTTTTTGCGCTTTATTTTCGGATTGCGGGCGAATGAAGAATAATGCGGGCAATCGTTTTTCTTCATTGCCTGCCGCCTCATTGCTCAAAATGCTGAGGTCTGTATTCCCGTGCCCAGTCAACGATGTCTGTTTCCCTTACTGTTTCATCGACAAGGCCATAGGTATAGTAAATAAGGTACAAATTGCATTCCTGAATCGTAATTTTGGTTGTTCTTTCACGGGTTTCTCCTGTCTTATAATCGCGGAAAGTACAAGTGGACTCTTTCGGTGTAATGTCTGCCCGTTCAAGCTGTTCGTCTGTCAAAAAATGATCCATACGGCTGACATAGTAAATGGTATACTCTTTCAGACATAACTTAAAATCTCTGGCGTCGATCTTACCGTCCATGTTGACATCGCCCTTGGTGTACTTGGTTTCCCACGCGGAAACCGGCATGGAAACCATGCCGCAGAGCATGGCGCCTGCGCAAAGCGCGGCGAAAACTTTCTTTTTCATGGTTGTTCCTCCTTTTGGCTGAACATGCGGCGCACATCCCGTATCTGTGCTCCGTATTCGGATGATTCCGTTCCGGTCCCGCATTGCCGGAATCCAGCGGCGGGGAATGCGGGTTCCCTTCATTTTTATCTTACCATAAAAAGGACGAAAAGTAAAGAGCCAATGGATATTTTGGTTAAATATACAATAGGGGGGGTGAACTATTGTGCAATACAGAGAAAACGCTGCCGTTTTTTTCGCAACTGCGTCATATTTCGCAAGAATGTCGGCAGCGTCGGGCGGGAACCCCTCCGTCTGCATTCGCAGACGCCTCCCCTTTCAGGGGAGGCTGAAATGCGCACGCAGCTCGGCGCTGACTGCCGTCAGCTTCTATGCTGCCGCGGTGCGCGCTGCGAATCTCTCCGAGATTCGCTTGGGGGCGCCCTCTCTTACAGGGCTCCCCCCTTTCAAAATCGATCCCCCGGATCGTTTTTGAAATTCACCCTTGCGGTGCGCCTGACGATGGGGGCGGTTCGCTCACTGCGGTGAGCGACTTAGGGTTCTGCCCTAAGAACCCGCAAGCCTTTGTAAAGGCTTGACCTAAACTTTAATTTTGGGGTGATGTCACGCTCTCGTGGCGAGCTTTAGCATTGGGAGAAGTTGCGTCACAGAAGCCGCGAGCAGCGGCGTGCGTTTGTCTGATTGGGGGAGCTCCGCTTCCGCAGCCGAAGGGAATTGCCAGCGGGGGCTCCCCGCTCGAAGGGAATTGCCAGCGGGGGCTCCCCGCCCGAAGGGAATTGCCAGCGGGGGCTCCCCGCCCGGAGGGAATTGCCAGCGGGGGCTCCCCGCCCGGAGGGAATTGGATGTCGGCACTGCCGACCCGCCCGTTGACAGATAAAAGATTGTGTGTTATAATAAACAAAAGTGCTCTGAGAGCGCTGATTCGTAATTATGATGCTGCTGTTTATCCGATTTTAAGAAAACCTTTATAAAAGAATGCTTGCATCCTGTAAACAAATCCGTTATAATAAAAGTGGAAAACGGAAGGAGCGTGACTTGAAATGGAAACCATTCTGATTTGTGACGACGAGCGGGATATCGTTTCCGCACTGAACATTTATCTTCGGGCAGAGGGCTGGGAAACTGTCTGTGCCTATTCCGGAAGAGAAGCGCTGGAGATTGCTGCAACACAGAATATCCAGCTTGTGCTCATGGATATCATGATGCCCGAAATGGACGGCATCACTGCCATGACCGAGATCCGAAAGACAAGCAATGTCCCTGTCATTCTGCTGACTGCCAAATCTGAGGACTCCGACAAAATCCTCGGCCTGAATGTCGGCGCGGATGACTATATCACAAAGCCGTTTTCGCCCGCAGAGGTCGTTGCGCGCGTGCGCTCGCAGCTGCGGCGTTATCTCCGGCTCGGCGCCGCTGAGGCCGATGACCCCAATGTCCTGACCGTCGGCAGCATCGCCCTCGATATGAAAGCACGTTCCGCGACGCTCGACGGCGTTCCGGTTCCGCTGACCCCCATCGAATACGAAATTCTCTCTCTGCTGATGCATAATGCCGGAACCGTCTTTCCGCCGCGTGAGATCTATCAGGCGGTCTGGAAGGCCAATCCCGTCGGCTCCGAAAATACCGTTGCCGTCCATATCCGGCATCTGCGGGAGAAGCTCGAAATCAATCCGCAGGAGCCGCGGCAGATCAAGGTCGTATGGGGACAGGGCTATAAGCTGGAGAAGCCGTGAACAGGCTTCTCCGTTTCTCTTAGCGCGCAGGATTACAGGAGGTGTAACCCCCGAATATGGCAAACAAAAGCACGTACAGCGCTGCTTCCCGTACCGGCATCACCGTGATGACGATCATTTTCCTTTGGTGCTTCGGCGTGGCATTGCTCATCGTCATTCTGAATATGCTGCTCGGCTTTGCCGATAACGACGCGGAATTCCGTACCGCGTTTCTCTCTATGACGGAGGAACGGGAGTTTGAAACGCTGCAGCACTATCTGGAACTGAGCCAGCGTTACAAAACCGCGTCCGAAGACGAGGCTTCTGCTATGGCGGAAACACTGCAGACGTATCAGAAACGGTATAATCCGCTGAATACGAATCTGCGCTTTCAGGTTACGGATTCTGACGGTACACTGCTGCTGACCAACGATCCGAACGCCGGCACCATTCAGACGGAGATGGCCTCCGATGTCTATCCGGTCACAATCATTACTGAGGAAAGAGATATTCAGGAAAGCGTGCATTTTGATGACCCGCTCAAATCCTTCAGCGAGATCGTCTACGGTGATAATTCCAGATTTCTTTCCAATCCTGCTGACTTTCAGCTCTGGTTTTTCTCAGATGACGACGTGGATAATGCCTACCATCAGTCGCTGCCGATCGTGCAGGGACGCGAGCCGTATACGGATTATATGGTCTTTCGCTCCGAGGAGGAGGCAAAGGAATTTGACTATACCGCCGCTTACGGCAAGCTGTGTACATGGGAAATCGTTGCTACGTCGGCAAAGAATCTTGCTGAAATCGAGGATGAGAACGGGCAGCTGCGCTCGTCTGTCGTGACCTCGGTGACTGACAGCGATGATGCTGACGAGAAGGAAACCCTGGTTTTGCCGGATGAATATCTGGAATCAGATGAAACCAAAACCGTTGTGAAGTATAAGGCCTATGGGGCGGAATCTGAATTTGAAGTTCCGCTGGCGCAGTATTATGAGATGAAAAACCGCGGGAAAACCGTTGTTGCCGCCAATCCGGAGCTTGAGAAAAAGCTGACAAGCGGACTGGATATCACAATCCGCGGACAGAACATCAAGACCCTTTCCTGCGATATCCGCACCTATCTGCCGGAGGAGCTGACCGTCGATGACACGATCAAAACCAATTATGCAGTCTTTCATTCCCTGTTCCGGCACGGTGAGTGGTCGGTCATTGCGATGTTCGTGTTCCTTGTGCTGGCTGTCATTTCCGGAATTCTGATGTGCTCCTGGGCGGCTGAGCCCGATGAAAACGGCGAGGTCAATGTTTCGCCTGTGCACGGCATCATCTATGAATTCTTCTGGCTGCTGCCGGCGCTGGTGTTCATGGCGGCTGTCTTTTTGCTGCAAAGCCTGCTGGATGCAAACAGTTCCTACCGGCTGATTGCTGTTTTCAGCGTCGGGATGGTGTTCTGCATCAGTGCGTGCAGCGTGCTCTGGCTCTATACCACGGCCGTGCGCACCAAGACCGGCAAGTTCTGGAGCAGCTTCGGATTCGCAAGAGTCCTGAACTTCCTTTTTTCGATGCTGCGCATCGGAACGGTTTCCATCGGCGCTTTTGTGCTGTATGCACTGTTCCTGTTCCTCATCAATGTGTTCGTTCTCCCGCAGATGGACATCTGGATGATGCTGCCGATTATCGTACTGGATGTTCTGACGGTCATCGGCGTCAGCTACTGCATCTATTCTTACTTTGAACTGCACAGGCATGTCCGCCAGATGGAAACAGGCGATTTTTCGCCCGCGGATCATGCGATTCCGCTCGGCGGCGATTTTTCCCGCTTTGACCGTTCGCTGAATGAGATCACCGACCGCGTCAGCGAGATCGTTGCCAAGCAGACCAAGGCGGAGCATCTCCGGACGGAGCTCATTACCAATGTCTCCCATGACCTCAAAACACCGCTGACCTCGATCGTCAATTATGTCGATCTGCTCAGCCGCGAGCCGATGGCTTCCGAGAATGCTGCGGAATATCTCGATGTGCTCAAGCGACAGGCCGCAAAGCTCAAAAAGCTGACCGTCGATCTGGTCGATGCTTCCAAGGCCTCGACCGGAAACCTGACCGTCGAGCTGATGCCGACGGATATTCAGGTGCTGCTCTCGCAGCTGGCCGGTGAGTACGAGGGACAGCTTGCTGAAAAATCGCTCTCGATGGTCATGAACGCCCCGGAGGAGCCGATCATGATTCTTGCGGACGGCCGCCATATCTGGCGCGTGTTCGACAATCTGCTCAACAACGCCGGAAAATATGCGCTGGCCGGCACACGCATCTATCTCGATGTCCGGAAGATTGGCGACGAGGTCGAAATCTCCCTGAAAAATATTTCTGCCATGCCGCTCAATATTTCGCCGGATGCGCTGATGGAGCGCTTTGTCCGCGGGGATGCTTCGCGTCATACCGAGGGCAGCGGTCTGGGCCTTTCCATTGCAAAGGATCTGACATCGCTGCAGAACGGCAAGCTGCTGCTTGAAACCGACGGCGATCTCTTCAAGGCGATTCTGCGCTTCCCGATTTATCATCTGCCGGAGCCGGAGTTTTCTCCGGAATCCGCACTGCCCGATGCGGAATATCTGCCGGAGCAGCAGAACGAGATACCTGAAACAGAGGAGGAATCATAATGCCGCGTACCATCGCAGTTACCGGAACCGGAGAAATCCGCGTCAAGCCGGATATTATTCAGATTACGTTTACACTCACCGCAAAAAATACGCACTACAGCGACATGATGCAGCAGGCAGACACACAGCTTTCGGCACTGCAGGCGGCTGTCAGCCGTTCCGGCATCCGCGCAGAGCAGCTGAAAACCACTGATTACAGCGTGAATACGGAATATGAGCACCTTGCTGACGAAACCGGTAATTACCGGCAGGTCTTTGCGGGGTATGTCTGCAGACATACGCTGCTGCTGGAGCTGCCGCTGGATATGGCGCTGCTTTCAGGCGTACTGCGCGCCGCTGAGGACAGCCTCACCGAGCCCGAATTCCTGATTACCTTTACGGTGCGGGACCGGCAGAAGGTACAGGCTCAGGCGCTGAAGGTCGCTGCAGAACAGGCGCGCTGCAATGCTGAGGTGCTCGCAGCCGCAGCCGGTGTACAGCTCGGACAGCTGCTTTCGATTTCCAATCACAGCACGGTGCAGCCGATGATCTCACCCACGAACTATACCATGCTGCGTGCGAAAATGGCGGACGGCGTCTGCGGCGCCGGTGCGGCCATTACACCGGAGGATATCCGCACGCAGGAAACTGCTGAACTGATCTGGGAAATTACGGATCTTCCTCCGACAGAATGATGCTTTCGGGTGCGGCTCACTGCAAGTGAGCCGCTTGTTTTTTGCCCATATTGACTTGATGAAACGGAAGGATTATGGTATAATGATATGGTACGAAACGCTATTTGAGATTGCGGAGGTATTCGTCTTTGGGACATATGATTAGAGCAATCATCGGAAAAAATACTGTCATTCAATCAATTACAGATCATTGGGTATCTGCGGAGATGATAAAGCTTCCACAAGACTATGCTCTCACATTCCTGAATGATTACTTATTTGATGATATTGAAGAGCTGTGTGATTTGAAAAATACCTGTAATTATCCTTGTCTAAGCTATCTTACAGATTCCGTTATCGAATTTCTGAAAGATAAGTCAATTGGAGCGCAATTGGTTTACATGGAAACAGACTACTTTGGAGGGTACGGAACGCAGGCAGGTGTGTTTTTTGAAAACGGTGAAATGAAATGCGAACCAATGGACGGCGACGGTACCGTCAATCATCTATTAAGACTATTAGGTGTAAGAAAGCAATTGCTAAAAGATGAATTTGATTCTTTAGAATTATATAAATATCGGCGCATGGATTAAGTGTATAGAAATCAGTTCAAAATCCTTAGTAGTAAAACACCCCGATTTCTACTACTATTTTACTACTAACGACGTCCGCAATTTGCTAAAACTTGCCGCGCTTTGTAGTTTTCACCCCGTTCTGCCAAATTGGTAGTAGGAAAGAAAAGCTTCGATATACCGCGCAAAATACGGCAATACTGAGCAAATCAGAGAGGAAAAAACGTATGATAAAAGTAATGTTTGTGTGCCACGGCAACATCTGCCGCTCGCCGATGGCAGAGATGCTGCTGAAGGAAATGGTTCGGCAGCGCGATGATTTATGATGAGGGCTTTGCCATCAAACTTTCGCCGGGGACATATCTCCAGACCCCATTTTGATATAAAACAACGCTTTTGCAGATATTTCATCAAAGCGGGATTCCAAAGGGTTACGACCCTTTGACGGGGCTTGGCTGAGTTTGCCTGCAAACTCATAGCGAAGCGGGCGAGAGAGCCCGTGATCAATCCATCGGAGATACTTCTTTATCGGCAGACTGAGAGGACGCCCTGCTGTGCGGGGCGTCCTCTTTCTGTGATGATTCGGTTATTGTCTGAGAAGCATCTGCTTCAGCAGCGTCAGGTCAATGGCGTTGATTACCTGATTGACATCGAGATCGGCCTGCTTGGCCTGCTCGCTGTTCAGCTGCTCATTGCCGATCAGATATTTGCGCAGCATGTCTGCATCCGCTGCGGACACATTGCCGTCCAGGTTGATATCTCCGCCGGATGCCTGTTTGCCGACTGCCGTGAATGTAATCTTGTCAACATTGAATCCGCCCTGCTGTGCACTCAGCTTCAGATCGGATTCGCCGGCAGGAAGCTCCAGCGTCACCTTGAACTGCTGCCAGTTCTGCCAGCCGCCGGTCGCCGGAATATCAAGCGTGCCGAGCGTATTGCCGCCGCAGGAGAATGCAATTTGTCCACCGCCGCTTTCAGATGCAGCATCCAGCGTCAGCTCATATTTCATCGTCTGCGGCACAGAGATTGAATAGCTCATCCAGTCTCCTGATTCAATATATCCGACATTCTTGCCGCCCTGTGCGCAGTCCTCCAGCTCCACGCCGCTCATGGAAGTATAGTTTTCAGCTTCCAGTACCGCATTGCCGGAGCCGGGCAGTGAAAGCCGTCCAATGCTCTGCGGCGTGCTCGTTGTAGTCTGCGGTTCGGTATTCTGCGGATCAGGCGCTGTAGTCTGCGTCTGGGGCTCGGTGCCGCTCTTCGGAACGGTTCGCCATACTGCAGTCTCAGCATGTGTGTTCAGGATCGTTTTGAGGTAGTTGCCGGCTTCTGTCAGTGAGCTGCCGTCTCCGCCGAAAATACTGGAACCCTCTGCCTTGCTGCTGATCGCCCAGTTGCACCAGGAGAGTTTGTTGGAATCCATCCATGAAAGCCACTGTTCTGTCGATCCGACATTGACGGAACCGTCGCCGTCTGCATTGACCGTTCCCCATTCGGATACAAAGACTGCTGCATTTTTGCTGAGTGCCGCATCGCCCTTTCCGCGCAGATCGCCGCCGTGCGTACCGGCATAAAAATGCAGAACATATGCAACATTGCTGTCATTGATCGGATCGTTTGCAGCTGCATCGACATCCTGAGACCATGTCGGTGTGCCGACGATAATCAGATTGTCCGAGTATTTGCGGATCTCCGGAATCACCTGCTCGGCATAGCCTTTCACGGTGGACCAGGAGACCTGTGTCGGTTCATTGTAAAGCTCAAAGATCACATTGTCATATTTTCCGTAATCACGCGCAATCTCGGAGAAAAAACTCTTTGCTGCATTCGTGTTATTATGTGCGCCGTGCGAATGCCAGTCCACAATCACGTAGATATCCTTTGCAATCGCCGCATCCATGACGGAGCGCAGCGCGCCGACGTCTCCGCCGCTGTAGAGCGAGCCCTGATCGTCTACGCCGAGCGAGCAGCGCAGAATCTCACACTTGAACTCCTCAACCATACGGTCAACGGTGCCGCTGTTCCAGTACTGCCCCTGCCAGTTGCTCCAGAAAAAGCTCATTCCCTTGACCTGCACCGGTTCCGTGTAGGATGAACCGATGATCTTGTTTCCGCTGGTCTGAAGCTGACCGTAATAGCTGACCGGTCCGCTCTCTGTCGCTGAAACCTCCGAATCAGGTACAGGCAAGACCCGCGGAAGGAGTACAGCTGACATCACCAATGCGCAGACTGCACTGAACGCTTTTTGAATTTTCATATATTTGCCCCTCTCAAAAAATATTTTGATTTACGCATTTTATCATGCGCCAATCACAGTGTTATGCGCATCAGTCCGGCTGTGTCTCTGTTCGCCTGATTCAGGACTGATCCGGAAGCGTTCCTTTCTCTCATTGTGATTCTAAAAAAGTATGGGATATCTATTTATTATTATAGCATTTTTTGGGCAGTTAGACAAGACTTTCGCAATTATTTGGCACTATACTATGATTATGCATAAAGATATTCAACATATTTATAAATAAACAGTGCGATCGTCCTCACGCATCGTGGCTGCTTTCATCATGCGGCGGGTTATTCTGAGCTTTTATGATGGACGGTCAACAGCTCGTGGTCGTGGGGACGCGACCTCATGCAGAACCTCATCAACGGCATCACTTATATGCTCGGCAGCCTGATTAACACAGTCGCGGATGTGGCGCGTTCCATCTGGGAATACCTGCATTTCTCCGTACCTGAAAAGGGTGCGCTGACCGATGTGGAGGAGTGGATGCCGGACTTCATGAAGGGGCTTGCAAAGGGCATCGACAAGAGCAAGAAGTACGTTGAGACGGCTGTGTCCGGTGTGGCTGATGCCATGACGCTGACGATGCAGTCCGGGCTGAACGTCGATCTGGACGGGCGGGGAGCCCCCGCTGGCAATTACGGCGCAATGATGAACGGCGGCAGCGGCGGTGTGGTCAACAACTACTACAATAACGACAACAGCCGCACAGTGAATCAGACAAACAATAGTCCGAAATCACTGTCACGGCTGGAAATCTATCGTATGACAAGGAATGCGCTGAATGTGTGATGGGGTGGGAGCAATCCTGCCTCTGTACATATTAAGATAAAGACAATTATGAAATTAGATTTTCGAGAATGCTTCTAATCATACTTTTAGTGGTTAACTCAAATAAATATATTCCTTCGCTGAAATTGTAAGAAGAAATATAAAAACTATCCGATACAGTGTTGTCTAATTGCGCCAATTCTTTAGCATGGTTGCTAATTGCCAATACTTTTGTTTTGAATTCTTCTGTAATTTTTCCGTTCTCATGTACTATTTGATTGCGATAAATTCTATATTTATCTAGCAATTTTAGATCATTTTGGTGTGAAGTGGGTATACTTGAAAAATCAACATTAAACGCTTTAAAGATATTTTCCCACCTTATTTTCAAATTTCCCATTAGATAGTTATCTATTTTTTTATCGCTAATTATATCCATGCCTTGAGTAGTTCTGTAGTCATTAGCTATTTGAAGGAGAGAGTCGCAGAACGTTTCAAAAATTGTTAGTAATGAAACTAATAGTAGATTACGAACTGTGCCATAGTATTTATCCCCAGAGGCTTTCAGAATAGAGCATTTATATGAATCAACTTTTGAATATAGACTACCGTCTTCGCTTAGTCCGAAGATGATGCTAGATGGATTATTACTCTCATTATAATACAGTGTGGTAGCATAAACATTACGAATCATCTCTAGTTGTTGAACAAATTGAGTTTGTATGTTATTGATTTCTTTAATGATATCCATGTTCTTATTGTCCATCCTTTCTATGGCTTAGAATTGCTACATACACATATTATACATCAAACCAAAAGAAAAAGCAAGGAGGCGATGCAATGTTATTTAGCCTTATCTTAGAGAATGAAGCCGGAGATCAGATTGACATGACCGCCACGGCAAATCAGTATATGACATCGCGGGTGGAAGGACTGAATCCTCCACCGGCACGATCAGCACCTCCAGCTATGCGGGCATGGACGGCAGCTTCCTCAATAACGCCTTTATCGAGAAACGGAACGTCGTCATTTCCTTTGAGATGAATCAGACAGCGAGGATATTGGTGAATACTACTATGCGCTTAATCACCCGAAGATGTGCAAAGTTATCGTAACACAATCAATAACAGATAAGAAAATAGCGATGAAAATTCGCAAGGATTTCAACGTTCCAATGGGAATAGGAGAGTTTCTGATGTTTTGCAAGCACACTCCCTGTACTATAAATGATAACTTCTCTTATAATTACGGCAAAGAACTCATCTCAAGGGAGCCAAGAAGTGCAGTATCCTGATGCTGATTATTGTTGCGGTGCGTCTGGATATTCTGCTCAACACGAATTATGTCCGTGATGCGGTGTGCATCGGTTTCTGTGTCAATGAGCTGCTCTCCATCGTGGAAAACACATCGCTCATGGGCATTCCGTATCCGCCTGCACTGAAAAACGCCATCGAGGTGTTGCAAAAGCAGACCGGCAGAAAGGATGATAAGGATGATTAAGACCTACGGCTATACCGATAATACGCAGCTCTCTCTGCACTTCAATGCACGAGAGTTTCGCTGCAAATGCGGCAAGGAGCATGACTTCCAGATTGACGATGACCTGATCGGCAAACTGGAAAAGCTGTATACGGCGCTGAACTGCTCCAAGATTATCGTCACCAGCGGGTTCCGCTGCGTGGCGCACGATAAGTCTGTCGGCGGCAGCGGAACGGGACAGCATACACTCGGCAAGGCTGCCGATACCTGCTGCTACGGTCAGGACGGTCAGGCGATTTCCAGCAAGACCGTCTGCTGCAAGGCTCAGGACACCGGTTTCAAGGGTATCGCAAACATCACTGCCGCCTACATCTATACACACGTTGACGTGCGCTCCGGCGGCAAGTGGTACGGTGATGAGGTACACGGCAACAGCAGCGTGACCGATGATTTCTATAAATACTTCGGAGGCGAGGATATGAAGGGCATCGATGTCAGCGTCCATAACGGCAAGATCGACTGGCAGAAGGTCAGAACTGCGGGCATTGATTTTGCGATTCTCCGTGCCGGTTACGGCAGGCTTGCATCGCAGAAGGATGATCGTTTTGAGGAAAATTATGCGGGTGCAAAGGCTGCCGGTATTCTGGTCGGTGCTTACTGGTACAGCTATGCCATGAGCGAGGACGAGGCTCGTCTGGAGGCGGACGTGTTCCTGTCGGTCATCAAGGGAAAGCAGTTTGAGTTCCCGGTCTATTTTGATCTGGAGGAGAAAAAGCAGTTTGACCTCGGCAAGGACAAGGTGTCTGCCATTATGCGGGCGTTCCTCGAAAGAGTCGAGGCTGCGGGCTACTTTGTCGGTCTGTACGGTTCTGCTTCTTCGCTTACTACACATACCGCTGATGACATCAAGTCCCGCTACACGATCTGGCTGGCACACTGGATGGACAAGACCAATTACACCGGCGCATACGGTATCTGGCAGCACTCCGAGAAAGGCAGCGTGAACGGCATCAACGGCAATGTCGATCTGGACAACGGCTACAAGGATTTCCCGTCCATCATCAAGGCGAAGGGGCTGAACGGCTACGGAAAGGAGCCGAATCCGCCTGCGCCTGCTGCGGAGGATGGCATTACCGTTGAGGTCGTATTGGACGGTCAGAAGTACAGCGGAAAACTGAATAAGGCATGAAAAAAGGGCTGTCGGGGATTTCTCTCCGGCAGCACTTTTTTGCGTATAGTGATTGAAAATCAGGTCCGATTGTGGTATAATTGGGAATGTTAGAGTAATGCGGTGATGAGAATATAGAAAAAGGAGTAATAGATGAAGATTATTTTTAGAATCATTGTAGGGATCGTTCTGATCTTATGGATCATATTTGGTCTCATATTGCATGGACTGGTCGTATTATTTTTTAATGACAAAGAAACAGCGTTGACGATTTTTTGTTTCGTTCTTACGCTTGTGTGGTGGGGAATTTCAGTCCTCATCACACGAGTACTGATAGAATGGAAAAAAGAGAGCGTACAGGAAAGAAAAGCTGAAGAATACAAGAAAAAATACTTATCCGATGTCGAGATCGTGAATGCTTATTTCGGAAATGGTATTTTAGTAAAGGATTCGGGTTCCGAAAATATCTATTATAAAGATATAAAAAGCGGATTTGACAGAATGTTTGATTCCTTCGGCAAAAAAAGCGATGACCCTTGCGACTTGTATGAATTTATTGTTAGAGAAGATAATATAGAATTTGTTCTTGCTTCGCTGGAGAAGATCTACAAAAAATCTGATCAGATCATGGAAGAATGTTATGATGAAATATATAAAGAACTTGTTGAGTTCCTTAATGAGACTTGTGATGATTGTTTAAAGGATGATTTTGATCTGGCTTATTTAAAGGAAAACTGGAATGTTTATGGAATAGCGATTTATGATGATAAGGTAGAATTTTCGATTGGAATAAATGCTGCCAAAGACCCGGAAGATGACAGCAATTATGCTATAATCATATTTGTTGACTATGAGACGCAGGAAGCGGAAGTATCCTTTGAAGTTGTATGGTAAAGGAGATTTATCGGTTTGAAAAAGGAAAAGGAAAACAAGAATAAAGAAGAAATACTTATACCTAATTTCACGTTGCTTCTTGCACTTATATTCTTTTTATTAGGAGCATTTCCGATGTTTAGCTACTGGAATAGGGTGAAAAAATGTACAGTTGAAATAAGAGGAGTCGTTGTTGACGAGAGAATAAGTTCAAAAAAGATTCCTGATACATCAGATCCGAAAAACAGGTATTTATGGGGTAGAGCTTATAGTGATATTAAGGTCGACACTGATGGCATTTTCAAATATGATCACCTTTATGCAGGGGCAGGTGTCGGAAAAAAAGGCGATGCAATCATCATCCGCTACGATCCCGATGATCCTGATGAATACTATTTCGTAGGCTATTATAGTAATGGAAGAACATTTGCTACATTTACTTGGGGCGTAAGCGGAAGTATGATAATATTATCATTGTTTTTCTTTGTTTACTACAATATACCGCTTCTTTTTCCAAAGAAAAAGGAAGACAATTGAATTGTGGATGGTCTGAAGTACAGCGGAAAACTGAATAAGGCATAACAGCAGCGCCCGTCGGGATTTTTTTCTCGACGGGCGTTTTTTCTTTTGCTAAAATCCGAAAAAGTGTCCTATTGGTAATGAAAAGATATGCAGGGGGTTAATTTTACCGTGCATTTCTTTGACTGATGCCGAACATCACGCCTCACGTCTGCCGCCACACCTACTGCAGATACTTCACAACTACACCTACCTCGGACACCTTGTTCAGCTCCGTACAAGAACGGTCAGTTACAAGAATCACAAGGTTATTAAGAATGACGAAGAAGATATGATCGTTGTAAAAAATACGCATGAGCCTATCGTTTCTCAGGAGCTTTGGGACAGGGTTCGTGAGATGGAGCAGTCGGTGTCACAGGGCAAGCGTAACAGCAGCGGCTATGTGGCAAATCTCAGCGGTTTGATCTACTGTCAGGACTGCGGAAACAAAGTCCGCCTTGCGTGGAATAATACCACCAACGGCAGTAAGAAAAAGCCGAGAAAGTATCTTCGCCACAATTACAACTGCACGTCCTACATGAAGTTCGGAAAACGTTACTGCCCCAGCCATTATATCAAAATGCAGGATATGGACGCTATTGTGTTGGAGGATATTCGCAGTATGGCGAGCCTTGTGGTGGAAGATGAGGACGGTGCAAGAAAAAAGTTCCTTGCCCGAAAAGCAAAGAACCAGGAGGGAAAGCATTCTGTTGATACCAAGAAGCTGACAGAGGGCAGATACCGCTTGCAGGAGCTTGATATGCTGATCCAGAACATCTATGAAGACAAAGTCCTCGGTAAGGTATCTGAGGATGTAGCGATGAAGCTGATAGCGAAATATGAAGCCGAGCAAAAAGAGCTGTCTGCCGAAGTCACAGAGCTTGAAGAAACGCTCTCCACGATAAGGCAGGACGAAGAAGATGTGGTTATGTTCATGGAGCGCCTGAGAAAGTACACCGATGTGCAGGAGCTTACCCGTGAGATGTGCTTAGAGCTGATCGAGTATATCACCCTTGATGCCTATGTCGAGGGACAGCCCCGTGGGATTTACATCTACTACAAGCTGCTCGACGAACCGTTGAAAGACAAAAGAAGCCTGTTTTAAGGCGTATTTATGTTGTTTACACACCATACGAAAGTGTGTTACCATTTGGCAAGGGGACTACTCTTGACGTTTATACGCATCTGGGGCTGGAGGACGCTGCTGCGGAGCTTCACCGCATGGAGGAAGTCCAGAACGCCAGACAGGAAATGAACAGAACAAAGGATGAAGCAGTATGATATGCTCAGCTGCGGCTCACTTCGGTGAGCCGCTATTTTTTTGCCCGTTTTGACTTGATGAAATGGAAGGATTTTGGTATAATAAAATAATACGGTCAGAATTGATAATGACAGATTGAGAAATATGCGGAGGTATGAAATGGCTTGGCGTGTTTTAACAAAGGAAGGGCAGAAAAGAAGAAAGCGTTCTAATATAATCGTAAGTATTGTTTTGATCGCTTTGCTTTTGGCTGGCTTTTTGCTCTTTCACCCGCTGACGGTAACGCATAATCTTAACATGCTGACAGAAAAGGGATACTATAATCCTGTATCTGTCGGAGATTATTCGCTGAATCTGCTGAAATTCGGCAATGAGAACGGCAGCCATAAGATTGTTGCACTGGCAGGATTCGGCGTTGGTGACAGCTCCGTATCCATGCGGAAAATGACTGCTGAACTGGAAAACGATAATCAGATCGTTTTCCTTGACCGTGCAGGCTATGGCGCAAGCGATGATACAAAAGCGGATATGCATGTGGGTACAATCGTCGAAGATTACCGGACTGCACTGAAAAATGCCAATGTGGAAGCACCGTATACCTTAATGGCACATTCCATAGCAGGCGTTTATGCTTCTTATTGGGTAAGTAAATATCCCGATGAGATCGACAGCGTAATTCTTTTAGACACCACATGGTTGTTAGATGAAAATGCCGAAGAAAATGTTACTTCTGCGGTGGTTTCAGAGTATGCGAAATATTTTGCGTCAAAAATCGGGTTGGTGGATCTGCTCATGCCGTCCTCCGTTGACGGAACAAAAGAGGAGAAGAAGATCGCGAAAGCACTCACTTCAATGACAATGGATTCCCGCGCACTCATATCCGAAGCAAAATTCGAACCGGAGAATATCAAAGATACCCTTGCAGTTCTTTCGCCGAATGATATTCCGAAATTATACATACAATGCGGAAAAGAACTTCCGGATGAGGCGAGAAAAAATCTGGAGCGCTATACAGACAGGCTCGGTAATTGTCAGATTGCATTACTCGACTCCGGTCATTTGATGTATTTGGAAAAGCCTGATGAAAGCGGTAAGATTATCCGGGATTTTTTAGATGAAAATACTACCCTAAATCCTTAGTAGTAAAACACCCTGTGTTTACTACCATTTTTACTACTAACGATGTCCTTAGAATGCTAAGATTTGCCGCAATTTGCCGAGTTAGCCCCGAATTTTGACAGAATCAATACACCCGTTCGTCAAAGTATACAAAGGCAAATTGCGGCAAAACACGGCAAATCACGGAGGTTTCAGGCTATGATAAAAGTTATGTTTGTCTGCCACGGCAACATCTGCCGCTCGCCGATGGCAGAGATGCTGCTGAAGGAAATGGTTCGGCAGCGCGGTCTTGCGAACCGTTTTGTGATCGCGTCCAGTGCGACGAGCACGGAGGAAATCTGGGGCGGGCAGGGGAATCCCGTTTATCCGCCTGCGCGGGATGAACTGAAGCGCCGCGGCATCCCCTGCGAGAACCATCATGCTGTGCAGCTGACGAAGCGCGACTACGCGGATTATGACTATCTGATTGGCATGGACAGCATGAATCTGCGCAATATGCAGCGCATCACCGGCGGAGATAAGGACGGAAAAATCTATAAGCTGCTGGATTTTACAGACGACGGCGGAGACGTTGCCGATCCGTGGTACAGCGGAAAGTTCGGCAAAGCATATGACGATATTGCACGCGGCTGCGAGGGTCTGCTGGTGCATCTGGAAAGGAGCGGTTTACTGTGATCCGACCGATTTGCAGAGATACGGTATTGCTTTCCAAGCCGGCCGAAAAAGCAACAAACGCCGATTTGCAGACCGCCCGCGATCTTGCGGAAACACTCCTTGCAAATGCGCAGAGATGCGTCGGCATGGCCGCGAATATGATCGGGGTACCCAAAAGCATCATTGCAGTGCTGCCGCCCGGTATGCAGCAGCCGCTTGTGATGCTGAATCCGCAGATCATTGCAAAATCCGGCGCCTATGATACAGAGGAAGGCTGTCTTTCTCTGCCGGGCGAGCGTCCGGTCACGCGGTTCCGGGTGATTACGGTTAAGTGGCAGGATATGTCGATGCGCCCGCAGAAGCGGCGCTTTGAGGGCTATCTTGCGCAGATCATTCAGCATGAAACCGATCACTGCGGCGGCATCCTGATCTGAGAAAAAGGGGATTCCCCCAAAGCAATAAAATCAAAACCGGCAGCTGCACAAAAACAGCTGCCGGTTTGGTGTTTGCGGAAAAATCATTCCGAAAGATAATTGCGGACAAGAACCTGCATCAGTTCATCGCGGTCAATATGCCGGATGAGACTGCGGGCATTCTTATGTACGGTAATATATGTCGGGTCCTCCGAAAGGATATAGCCGACAATCTGATTGATGGGATTGTAACCCTTCTCATTCAGCGCGTCATAGACTGTGCGCAGTATTTGCAGCATTTCCTGTTCGCGTTCCGCACTCAGCGAAAACGTGATTGTTTTGTCAGACATGTATCTTGCTCCTTTCTGCACCGTATTTTATTCCACTTCCTTATATTTCACCACATTACCTATTATACAGCAAATATGGATTTTCTTCAAGAGATTTGCCTGAAAATTGGCGTTTTGCCTATTATCAGAACATATTTTTGTAAGATATGTACATGCCGCGCAAAGATCCGCACCGCAGCGGTGTGCTGCGGTACGGAAGGGCTTGCTGTTCAGCAGCAGCCGCTGCGCTTGCGGAAGGACGCACAGTCCACACATTCCTTGACAGAAGGATTCGACTCGTGCGTGTCGATCTGGACCTGATCGAGTGTGCAGAACTGCGCGGAGCAGAGATTGTGTTCACACTGCGAGACTGTGCAGTGAATATGCGGGTTCATCTGATCGGACATAAACAAACTCTCCTTTCGGCGGTATATCCGGATACCGCTGCTGCATAGAATGCCCATGAAATCCGCAATTATACACGGTATGCTTCCGGCAATGAAATCCACGCAAACACGAAGATAATCCGGCGAAAAACGGAAAAAGTCAAACTGCATCGAATTTGGGAGGAATCACGAGAAAAACGGAGAAAACCACCGGGATTTTTCTTAAAATGGCGATATTTGCTCCCCCGCGGGCGATTTGTCCTTTTTTGCACCTTGCAAAATAAAAAGGTTTATGTTAAAATGATGACAAGGGCGTCGCGGAAAGGATGACGCGGAAAGGAGGACTCGGTATGGGATATCTCATTTTCTGGGGGGCGTTGTTTGTCATTACCCTTGTGGCGGAAATCGCAACGCTGCAGCTGATCAGTGTATGGTTTTCGGTCGGTGCTGCGGGCGCATTCATTGCAGCGATGTCAGGCATCGGCTTTGCCGGACAGCTCGGCATTTTCGTGCTCATCTCGGTATTCCTGCTGCTGATTACGCGGCCGCTGCTTGCAAAGCTGCGCGTCAGCAAGGAGGTTCCGATGAATGCGGACAAAAATGTCGGTGAAACGGCTGTCATCATTGAGGAAGTGAATCCTGCACTCGGCACAGGCAGAGCAAGAACAGCCGGGATCGAATGGATCGCTGTCTCTGAAACCGGCGAGATCCTTCCGCGGGACGCGATTGTTCTGGTGACGCGGGTGGAGGGTGCCAAGCTGTATGTGCGGCTCGCACAGGATTTTGAAATGCCCTTTGAACGCAGCTGCTGAGCGGCTGAACAGCATATCCGATTTTTTTGAAGTGAAACGGAGGATTTACTATGTTTGCATCCATGATGGCATTCGCATTCAGCAACGCTCCGCTGGTCGTTGCGCTCGTACTGATTGTTATTTTTCTGATTATTCTGATTTCCAATATCAAGATTGTTCCGCAGGCAAATGTCTATGTTGTGGAGCGTCTCGGTACATTCTTCAAGGAGTGGCACACCGGCCCGCACTTCCTTGTGCCGTTTATCGACCGCGTCGCAAAGGTCGTGACCGTCAAGGAGCAGGTCGTGGACTTCAAGCCGCAGCCGGTTATCACAAAGGATAATGTTACCATGCAGATTGACACGGTTGTGTTCTTCCAGGTGACCGATGCAAAGCAGTACACCTACGGCGTTGAGCGCCCGATGGCTGCAATCGAGAACCTTTCTGCAACAACGCTCCGTAACATCATCGGTGAGATGGAGCTCGACGCAACGCTGACCTCCAGAGACGTCATCAACTCGAAGATCACTGCGATCCTCGACCAGGCAACCGACCGCTGGGGCATCAAGGTCAACCGCGTGGAGCTGAAAAACATCCTGCCGCCGCGTGAGATTCAGGACGCCATGGAAAAGCAGATGAAGGCTGAGCGTGAGCGCCGTGAAAAGATTCTGCAGGCAGAAGGCGAAAAGAAGTCTGCAATCCTCGTTGCGGAAGGTGAAAAGGAATCCAAGATCCTGCGTGCACAGGCAGATAAGGAATCTCAGATTCTCGCGGCACAGGCACAGCAGCAGGCCATGCTGCTCCGTGCAGAGGCCATCCGTCAGCAGAAAATGCTGGAAGCACAGGGCGAAGCCGAAGCACTCCAGATGCTCAATGCAAATTCGCCGAATGAGAGAATCATTCAGCTGAAATCTCTCGAAGCCTTTGCAAAGGCCGCAGACGGCAAGGCGACCAAGATCATCATTCCGAGCGAGATTCAGGGTCTTGCAAGCCTGACCGCAGCGCTGAAGGGCATCGCTTCCGGCGATAACCCGCAGGCATAATGTACACCTGAATATGAACGGTTCGGGGCTTTTCGCTGTAAGCAGCCGCCCGGAGCCATTTCATACAAACAAAAAGCCATAGCACTTCTGACCGCAAGCCCGGAAGTGTTATGGCATTTTTGTTTGTAACATAGTCTTTTTTATACCGAGCTGTCTGCACAGACCGTTACGGCAGCGACCGCGCAGGGCGGCAGCGTCAGATGCAGCAGACTGCCCTCCAGCCGGACGGGATGCTCCTGCAGCCGGACGATCTCCGGTGCATCAAAGGTATTGGCTGCACGGCAGGAATCTGCAAAGAGAATCTGCGCAGAGGCGTGCTTTCCTGCAAAGCCCTCGATTGAGACGGCAAGCTCTGCGTCCTCGTCCAGTGCGCAGTTGACGGCCGTCAGCGTCAGCGTATTGCCGGAGACGGATGCGGAGCAGGAGAGCAGCGGGAGCTGCGGCGCGGCGTTTGTGCGGGCGTCGTCGCATGTGATTTTCGCAGGGATTCCGCCCTGATGCCCCTTGTACAGATCAAATACGTGATAGGTCGGCGTTTTCAGCAGCGCGGCGCCCTCTGTCAGCAGGATCGCCTGCAGTACATTGACTGCCTGTGCAAGGTTTGCCATTCTGACGCGGCGGCTGTACCGGTGAAAGAGATTCAGCGTGCAGGCCGCCGTAACCGCATCGCGCATGGTGCTCTGCTGGAACAGAAATGCCGGGTTTTCGCCCTCTGCGGGGTCGTACCAGTTGCCCCACTCATCGACAATCAGGCCGGTTTTGCAGTCCGGGTCGTACTTATCCATGATGCCGGTATGCCGCTGCAGCAGCGTCTCCATAAAGCCGGCGCGTGCGACTGTTTCGTAGTATTCGCTGTCGGTGAAATCCGTTGCGCTGCCCTTTTTCTCCCAGATGCCGGAAGGCACTGTGTAATAATGCAGAGAGAGCCCCTGCATCAGCGCGGTCGGCACAGAGGCCATCAGGACGTCTGTCCAGCGGTAGTCATCGCCGTTTGCGCCGCAGGCAATCTTATAAAGCTGATTGCCGCCGTAATCCCGGCAGTAGGTCTGATAGCGGCGGAATTCATCTGCATAGTATTCCGGCCGCATATTGCCGCCGCCGCCCCAGTTTTCGTTGCCGATGCCGACATATTTCAGCTTCCACGGCTGTTCCCTGCCGTTTTTTCTGCGGAGATTCGCAAGGTCGGAATCGCCGTCGTAGGTCAGGTATTCGATCCAGTCAGAGACCTCGCGGACGGTTCCGCTGCCGACATTGACGGCCAGATACGGCTGGCAGCCGATCTGCTCGCAGAGCGTGAAGAATTCGTGCGTACCGAAGGCATTGGTCTCGGTGACGGCGCCCCAGAAGGCGTTGACACGTTTGGGACGGAGCTCCGGCGCACCGATGCCGTCGCGCCAGTGGTAGTCGTCGGAGAAGCAGCCGCCCGGCCAGCGGAGTACGGGCATACGAATCTGCCGGAAGGCTTCGATGACGTCATTGCGGACGCCGTCGGTGTTCGGAATGGGGGAGTCCGGGCCGACATAGATACCCTGATAGATGCAGCGCCCCAGATGCTCGGAGAAGTGGCCGTAGAGTTCCGGTGCGATGCGGGTTTGTGGGTTGCCGGGCTGAATACGGAGATTGATGTGTTTCATAGTGTGAATTCCTTTCCGGTATTCCCGCGGGCAGTGCTGCTGATTGCGGAATCAGGCGGCGTTCCCGGCCGGGGCAGTGAATTGGATGATATCTTTATTATATAGGCTGGCGGCAGAAATGTCAAGCAACTGCGGGGAAATAAATCGGAAAGTTTTGTTAAAGGGATTGCTTGAAATGAGTGTTGTTTCTTGCACTTGAATTTTTGTCTGAAATATATTGTTACCGGGCGCGGGCACTGCCCGCACGTTCTTTGCGGTACCCCTCAGTCTGCTGCGCAGACAGCTCCCCTTTCAGGGGAGCCAATTCATTGGGGAGAAGTTACGTCACAGAAGCCGCGTCAGCGGCGTGAAGGTGAAAAAATAGGAGGAGCTTCGCTGCCGCCTTCCGAAGGAAAGTGGGAGCGGGCACTGCCCGTTTTTGAGATGCCCCCTCAGTCTGCTGCACAGACAGATCCCCTTTCAGGGGAGCCAATTCATTGGGGAGAAGTTACGTTACGGAAGCCGCGAACAGCGGCGTGAAGGTGAAAAAATTGGAGGAGCTTCGCTGCCGCCCTCCGAAGGAAAGTGGGAGCGGGCACTGCCCGCAGAAGCCGCGTCAGCGGCGTGAAGGTGAAAAAATTGGGGGAGCTCCGCTGCCTCCCTCCGGAGGGAAATGGCAGCGGGGGCTCCCCGCCCGCCCGCAGGTTGAACAATATTCCGGGGGAAAACGAGGGGCATTTATCTTTTCCGCGAAAAATTTGCATTTTTGGTTGCTGAGTGCGCAAATATATGGTATAATGATAGCGCATAATAAGCTATGAAAACTGAAAGGAGTGCTGAACATGCTTGATCTGAAAAATGTCTCCTTCCGCGCGGAATCCGAGAACGGCGAGATCCGGATCATCAATGATATCAGCCTGCACCTTGAACCCAATAAGTTCATTGTTATCACCGGCCCGAACGGCGGCGGCAAATCTACACTTGCCCGCCTGATTGCCGGTATTTCTCCGATTTCCGGCGGCAAAATTTTCTTTGAAGGAACC
Source organism: Oscillospiraceae bacterium (assembly GCA_017427265.1). Classification (GTDB taxonomy): domain Bacteria; phylum Bacillota; class Clostridia; order Oscillospirales; family Ruminococcaceae; genus Firm-04. The sequence goes on from JAFRTG010000021.1 coordinate 487,417, forward strand.
GATATTACCGAAAAAAGCATCACCGAGCGCGCAAAGCTCGGCATCGGCTTTGCATTTCAGCAGCCCGTGCGCTTCAAGGGTCTGACCGTCTTTGACCTGCTCCGCATCGCTGCGGGCAAGACCATCTCTGTCAGCGAGGCCTGCGGTTATCTTTCTGAGGTCGGCCTCTGCGCCAAGGACTATATCAAGCGCGAGGTCAATGCATCGCTTTCCGGCGGTGAGCTCAAGCGCATCGAGATTGCGACCATTCTTGCAAGAGACGTCAAGCTGGCTATTTTTGATGAACCTGAGGCCGGTATCGACCTCTGGAGCTTCAAGAATCTGATCCGCATTTTCGAGAAAATGCAGCAGTCCGAAGGCGGCCGTTCGATTCTGGTCATCTCGCATCAGGAGCGCATTCTGAATATCGCGGATGAGATCATTGTGCTCAGCGAGGGCTCGATTCTCCGTCAGGGCAGCAGAGAAGAGATTCTGCCCGATATCATCGGTACAAAATATGCTGCGGATGTCTGCCGCAAGCTGTCAGAGGAGGCGTGAGCATGGCAAAAATGGATGCGATCCAGATGCAGCTCCTTCAGGAAGTCGCAGGTCTGCATGAGATTCCGGAGGGTGCATATAATCTGCGTGCGAACGGTCAGACGGCTGCCCGGCAGTCCACGGCCAATATCGAGATCACGCCGAAGGAAAACGGCAGCGGTATTGATATCCGCATCAAGGCAGGCACAACGCATGAAAGCGTGCATATTCCGGTTGTGCTGAGCGAAAGCGGCCTGAAAGAAACCGTCTACAATGACTTTTATGTCGGCGATGATGCGGATGTGCTCATCGTTGCGGGCTGCGGTATTGACAACTGCGGCAAGCAGGATTCCGAGCACGACGGCATTCACCGGTTCTTTATCGGCAAAAACGCGAAGGTTCGCTATGTGGAAAAGCATTACGGCTCCGGCAGCGGCGACGGCAAGCGTATTCTGAATCCGGTCACTGAGGTCTATATGGACGAGGGCAGTGCGATGGAGATGGAGATGGTGCAGATCAAGGGCGTCGATTCCACGCACCGCACGACCGTCGCAGAGCTGAAGGCCGATGCCAAGCTGACCGTCCGCGAACGCCTGATGACACACGGCGAGCAGTCTGCTTACAGCACCTATAAGGTCACGCTGGACGGCGACGGCTCCAGCGCGGATGTGGTTTCCCGCTCCGTTGCAAGAGATCATTCCGAGCAGAAGCTCGATCTGTGCGTGCTCGGCAATGCGGCCTGCAGCGGCCATACCGAATGCGATTCGATCATCATGGACAGCGGCCGGATTCTTGCAGTGCCCTCTCTGGAAGCAAACTGCGTGGACGCGCAGCTTGTGCATGAGGCGGCGATCGGCAAGATCGCGGGTGAGCAGCTGATTAAGCTGATGACGCTCGGTCTGACTGAGGCCGAAGCAGAGGAGCAGATTATCAACGGCTTCCTCAAATAAAGCAGCTATATACCGTGGGCTTTCAGCCCGAATTCTGCCATACACACAAAAGGGCGCTGACTGATCTGTCAGCGCCTTTTCTGTCGATAAACTTGCAAAAACCCAAATAAAAGTTTTTGGTCGAGCTTTTTTCAAAATAATCCCGCGGGTCGAGGGCGGTGCCCTCATTATAGATCATCGCGCAGCGATACCGCTCAGCTCAGATATTCTTCCAGCGTGATATGCTGCTGCTGGATTTCTGCAGCGGCCTCTTTTCCGACATAGCGGTAATGCCACGGCTCGTATTCAATTCCCGTAATACTTTCGCAGCCCTGCGGGTACCGGAGAATAAAGCCGTATTTCCATGCGTTATCCGCAAGCCAGCTGTATAAGCCCCACGGGTCTGCGCCGTAATCGGAATTGATATCGACGGCAAGTCCCAGCTCATGCTCACTGGTTCCGGGCTTTGCAACGGTATCGGCGGCAGCACGTTCTGCCTCTGAACGGGAACAGCCCTGATTCCGGTATTCCTGAATCTTCTGTTCCATCATTGCGGTCTGTTCTTCGTGCGTGCGGTAGCCTTCGCCGACCTTGACCGCGTAGCCCTCGCTCCGGGCGGCATCAAACATTGCCTGCAAATCCGGATAGATGCGCTCGTCAACGGATTTTCCGTTGGAAAGCTCCAGCAGCTTCAGCTCGTAGTTTTCCGGCACCGCATGATTGCGGTTCACTAGAATCAGCCGCCAGTCCTCCGGGACAACGGCGGGTTCTGTCACGGCGGGCTGTTCCGCCGGCGCAGGGGGCACCTCGGTGTTCGCAGTATTGTTTCCGCAGTATTCCTCGTGATATTCGTGTACAAATCCGCCGCCGTTCACAGTCAGAATGCCGCAGCCTGTACCCATGCAGAGAATCAGGGCGGAAATTGCAGGAAGCATTGTTTTTTTCATGTTCACAGTTCTCCTTTCAGAAATCAAACAAAAGCACGTAAGCTCCTTTATGCTGATTATAGCATAAACTGCGCTTGCGTGCTTTCGTTTTTCCTTGCAAATATCTTACGATTTTCTGACAGGCAGTGTGACGGCAAAACGGATCGTTTCGTGCTCGCTTTCTGCGGCGATGCTGCCGCCGTGCGCTTCCACGAGCTGCTTTGCGATGGCAAGTCCGAGTCCGCTGCCGCCGGTCCGGCTGTTTCTGGATGAATCCATCCGGTAGAACTGCTCAAAAATGCGTTCCAGCACTTCTTTCGGGATCGTTCTGCCGCGGTTCCGGAACTGCATCCGCACGGTTTCGCCGGTCTGGGTGAGGGTGATTCCGATCTCCGAATCCGGATAGCTGTAGTTGATCGCATTCCGGATCAGATTGTCAATGACACGTTCGATCTTGTCCACATCGCAGGTGTATGAAATATCCGGTGCGATGTCTGTTTTCAGAGAGAGCTGCTTTTCCGTCAGCATCGGTTCAAATTCGGAGGCGATCTGTTCCAGCATCCGGGAAAGATTCACTTCCTCCGTTTTCAGCTCGATATGCGAGAGATTAAAGCGCGTGATTTCAAGCAGCTCGTTTGTCAGATCCTCCAGACGCTCTGCCTTTTTGCAGGCGACGGCGGTATAATGCGCGCGCTGTGCGGCCGGCAGATCCGGTTCGTCCTGCAGGAAGGAGAGATAGCCGATCACGCTGGTCAGCGGCGTTTTGAGGTCATGCGCCAGATAGGTCACCAGATCGTCCTTCCGTGCGGATTCCTCCCGCAGCTGCATCTCCTTTTTGCTGAGTTCCAGACGGATCTCCGCGATTTTCGAGAACACGGCCGCTTCCTCCTGCGGCAGCTCCAGCGGCTGCGGTTCACCGTCAAGGATAAATCGGTGCAGATATTCTGCGACAATCTGCGAATGCTTCCGCCGGTTTCTGCTTGCTTTGATATCAGAAATCACAATCGCTGTCCATGACAGTATCAGAATCAGAATCACACCGGCCGAAAACAGAAAGGATTTCAGAACCGGCCAGCTGATATTGCGGACAATGCAGGTAGTGCCGTCCATGTCCTGATACGAGTTTTCATACATGAACATCCGGTCAAACCAATCCGCCAGAACGCCCACAGCCAGAAAATCCGTCAGCTGATAGAGCAGCCCGAATCCGGCCAGAATTGCCCCCGGTATCACAATATATTTCAGATATTTCCAGTTTTTACGAATCAACCTTATATCCAACTCCCCATACGGTTTTGATAAATTTCGGTTTCCTGGGCGGTTCGCCCATCTTTTCACGGAGCCGTGCGATATGCGCCATGACCGTATTGTTGTTATCAAGATAACGCTCTCCCCAGACGGCCTCAAACAGCTCCTCCGAAGAAACCACCGTGCCGCAGCGCTCACAGAGATACCAGAGGATATTGAACTCAATCGGCGTCAGGGCGAGCGGCTTGCCGTAGAGCATACAGGTGTGCGTGTCGGGACAGATATACAGCCCGTCCCGGTCGTAGGCTGATTTCTCAGGCGCGTTGTATTTGGTATATCTGCGGAGCTGCGTCTTGATCCGTGCAATGACCTCCAGCGGATTGAACGGCTTTGTGATATAGTCGTCCGCACCGAGCGTCAGGCCGTTGATCTTATCCATGTCTGAGGTGCGCGCGGTCAGCATAATGATCGGGAAGAGATATTTTTCCCGCATTTTCTGAAGCAGCGCCAATCCGTCCGTATCCGGCAGCATGATGTCCAGCAGCGCCAGACTGACAGGCTCCTGTTCTGCAATTTGCAGCGCCTCAGAGGCACAGTATGCTTTTCGGATCTGATAGGGTTCGTTTGCCAAATACAGTGCGATCAGATCGACGATTTCCTTCTCATCATCCACAATCAGAATCGTATCTGCCACTTTTCTCACCGCCTTTTTCAGATACAGTATAGCACAATTCCGGGCAAATTGCAAGACAAAAGGCGCCGGTCAGGTGATCGGCGCCTCAGCTTGCAGAAAAAGGTATCCGCTGCGCGGATGCGATTACGGAATGGGGGCCTCTATCGCAGGCCCCCAAGCCCGCCGAGCTCTTGAACGCAGGGGAATTTCGCTCACTGCGGTGAGCGACGAGGGCGCTGCCCTCGACCTGCGAGCTTTTTGAAAAAAGCTCGACCAAAAACTTTGATTTGGGTTCACAGAAGGCCGATTGACAGTTTGAAGCACTTGACGGGGGAAGATTGCTTGCAAACGCACAGCGAAGCGGGTGAGAGCCCACATTCTCAATCTATCGAAGATACTGCTTACTTCGTCGGATCGAACGGGAATGCGGGCATCATTTTCAGCTTGAAGAGGTTCATCTTGTGCTTGCGGTCGATGATTGCCTTCTTTTCCGGCGCGGGCTCAATGCCCTCGCGGAGATAGAGATCAAGCTCGCTGTAGGTAAAGCCAAGGTTGTCCTCGTCGGTCTTTCCGCAGAGGCCGTCAGACGGCGGCTTCTCCACAAGACGCTCCGGCAGGCCGAGTGCCCGGCCGATGGCCTTGACCTCGGTGACGGTGAACTGTGCGAGCGGCGCGAAATCGCCGACGCTGTCGCCCCATCTGGTCGAGTAGCCGACCCAGTCCTCAGAGAGATTGCAGGTGTTCGCCACTCTGCCGCTGACACTCTGGGAAACAGCATAAACGGTCGTCATGCGGATGCGCGGCGGCAGATTGATGACGGCCTGCTCGGTCATCGGTGTAACGGCGGAAACCGAGCGCTTGACCGCTTCGACCGCTTCGCCGACATTGACGGTGACATTCGTGATGCCGAGATGCTTGCAGAGCAGCTGCGAATCGGAAATATCCTTCTGTTCGCCCTGCGGCATCAGCACGCCGATGACCCGGTGTGTGCCGAGTGCACGGCAGAGCAGTGCGGCGCAGACTGAGCTGTCCTTTCCGCCGGAAACGCCGAGTACGGCAGGACAACCGTCGCCGTTTTCAGCGAACCAGTCCTGAATCCACCGGCAGCAGTCTTCGATTGCGCGGTCAACGTCAAAATGGTACATGGAAAATCATCCTTTCAGGGTAAGTATGCGGCGGTTCCTGCTGCGGCTGCAGCAAGAACCGGACGGATCAGAGAAATGCAGCTGCAAACCATGCCATGCCGATATGAACCAGCACGAACACCCAGAACAGCGGCGCGGTCATCAGCAAACGCTTGGAGCGCGTGCTCTGGTGCGGCGTCAGATCGGGCAGCCGTTCGGTCAGCAGCATATAGAACAGTGAAACGGTGCCGAGCAGCAGAATCGCCAGTATATAAATCATCTCCGCATGGCGGAAGGTGCTGTGCGGCAGATACAGCCGGCCGAATTCCATGAGCACGGCAGCGGAATTGACCAGAATATGCGTGATGATGGCCGGCGTCAGCGAATTGTGCTTGACCGTGATATACGCCAGCAGAATGCCGAACGGAAATGTGAACAGGAACTGTGATACATTTTCATGCATCAGCGCGAAGAGCAGCGCGGAAAGCAGAATGCCGAACCGCTGACTCACACGGCTGAGGTTCTTGAGCACAAAGCCGCGCAGCAGCAGTTCCTCCGTAATCGGCCCGATCACGCAGACATAGAGCACGATCATCAGCGTGCGCATGGCAGAGCCGTTCAGGGAAATATCCGGTGAATAGACCGGTATGCCGGCCGTGCTGAAAAATGTTGTCACCCAGTCTGCCGCATAGCCGGCCAGCAGCTGCATCCAGAGACCGAGCAGGATATAGGACAGCGTGCAGGCCGCGGTCAGATTCCGCAGCCGGAACAGCGAGCCTACTTTGACCTTTGTGATCCGGATGCCGAGTATGAATGCCAGCAGATTGCCGACCGTATAGGAAATGAGCGTCAGTGCGCTGTTGACGGCACTTTCATCCAGAAACTGCGAAACGATCAGGTCGTAGTTGTCCGGCAGCTCGTTCATGGTCCGGAGGTCAATCTGCTGCACCACGGATTTGACAATCATATCCATCAGCGTATACAGTGTGTTTGCTGTCAGGAATGCGAACAGCAGCATCAGAAATGTGATGGCCAGAAAGCGCCTGATTGCGCTCTTTTCATGCTGCTGCGGCAGCAGCGGGAGCCGGCAGTCCGGCATATCTGCCGTCGGGAGAATTTCGCGGTAATCGGGGGAGTAATCCGGTTCCTCGGTCGGATTCCGGAACGGATTCCGGATATCGACGGGGCAGATCTCCGAGTAATTATCTTGAATCATGCGGCTCCTCTCATTATTTCAGCGTCACGATGGTCACGCCGTCCTCGCCCTCGCCGTAGACGCCGGGACGGAACGCTTTGACCTGCTTCATGCGGCGGAGATGGTCATGGATGCCCTTGCGCAGTGCGCCGGTGCCTTTTCCGTGAATGATCGTGACAGTTTCAAAGCCGGAGAGCATGGAGCCTGCAATGAAGTTTTCGGTCATCATGATGCCCTCGTCCACGGTGCAGCCGCGGATATCGAGCTCTGTAGCGGCAGAGCGGACACCGCCCTTTCCTTTTTCGGAGCGCACCACGGTCGTATGTACCTTCTGCGGCTTCTGCTGATTCTGTTTCGGCTTCTGCTTTTCGAGCCGCAGGTTATCGAGCGGTACGCGGGTTTTCATCGAACCGATCTGCACGGTCGCGTATTTGCCGGCCGGCTCTGCAACGACGGTTCCGCTTTGTCCCATGGATACGATCAGCACGGAGTCGCCGATCTGCAGCGCCCGCGGGAGCGTATAATCGCTCTGCTCATCGGTGTCGGAATTTTCGTAGAGCCGGTCAATGGTCTGCTTTGCTCCGGATTTGGCCGCAGCGATTTTCTGCGCAAAATCGGCCTGATCCTTTTCCTTTTTGAGGGCACGGAGCTCATCCAGCAATGCATTGGACTCCGCAACGGTTTGCTCGACGATTCTGCGTGCCTGACTGCGGATTTTGCTGAGCTCTTCCTCGCGGCGCTGTTCGAGCAGTTCTGCCTGTTCCCGGATTTCCTTTTCGTGAACGGCTGTGCTCTCGCGCAGACGGGTCAGCTCTGCGAGCTCCTTTTCGTGCTCGGCTCTTGCGCGGTCGAGCTGCTCGACGGCACGCTCAAAGCGCTGGTTTTCCGAGCTGATGAGCCGTTTTGCATGTGCGATGACGTCCTCCGGCATACCGAGCGACTGCGAGATTGCAAACGCATTGGATTTGCCGGGCGAGCCGATCACGAGCCTGTAGGTCGGCTTCAGCGTTTCGAGGTCGAATTCGCAGGAGGCGTTTTCGACGTCGTCTGTTTCGAGCGCATAGCGTTTGAGCTCCTGATAATGCGTTGTGACAATCAGGGAAGCGCCCTGCATCCGGAGCCGTTCGATCACGGCAACAGCGAGCGCTGCACCCTCGACCGGATCGGTGCCGGAGCCGAGCTCGTCAATCAGCACGAGCGTCTGACCGTCTGCCTGTTTGATGATCTCGATATCCTGCAGCGTATGGGCGCTGAAGGTCGAGAGGTTGTATTCGATGCTCTGCCGGTCACCGATATCGACGAGAATGCGGTCAAATACCGCAATCCGGCTGCCGTCTGCGGCGGGAATCATCAGGCCGCACATGGCCATAGCCGAGAGCAGGCCGACGGTTTTCAGCGCGACGGTCTTACCGCCGGTATTCGGGCCGGTGATGATGAGCGCGTGGTACTGCTCACCGAGCGCAATGTCGATCGGTACAACGGTTTTCGGGTCGATGAGCGGATGCCGCGCCTTTTTGAGCAGCAGCGAACCGTCATCGGTGATCTGCGGGATTGTGCCGCGCAGCATTGTGCCGAGCGAGGCCTTTGCAAAGTAAAGGTTCAGCTCCGCCGCGATGTCGTAGCCCTGCAGCAGACTGTCGGCGCATTCGCCGCAGGCCGCGCACAGCTTCTGGATGATGCGCTCAATCTCCTCCTGTTCCTGTGTTTCGAGCAGTCGGATATCGTTGTTGGCATCGACAATCGCCATCGGTTCGATGAAGTAGGTCTGGCCGGTCGCAGAGGTGTCGTGAATGAGACCGGCGACATCGCCGCGGTGCTCCGCCTTGACCGGAATGACGTACCGTCCGTCGCGGATTGTGATGATCTGTTCCTGCAGATAGGTCTGCATGGAAGCGGAACGGATCATCTTTTCGAGCTTTTCGCGCAGCTTCAGGCCGGCTTGTGTGATCTTTCTGCGGATCTGTCCGAGCGCCGGGCTTGCGGCATCGGCGAGGCGTTCCTCGCTTTCGATGGAGCGTTCCAGCAAATCGGCGAGATAGGGATTCGGCTGCAGACGATCAAAGAGGTCAGTCAGCGTGGTTTCGGTCTGTTCGCAATGGCTGTGCCAGTCTGCGAGCGCGGAGATCTGCCGGAGCAGCCTTGCAATTTCCAGCAGCTCTTTGAGCGAAACGCGCGCACCGGACTGTGTCCGCCGGACGGCTGCGCAGACATCGGAAAAGCTGTCGAATGACGGGGTGCCGTAGCGGACGGAGAGCTGGAATGCATCCTCAGTCTGCTGCAGCGCATAGCGCACTCTTGCGGGATCGCAGTCGGGAACGAGTGCGCGGGCGAGTTCCTTGGTTTTTTCGTTGGCGGCTTCTCCGGCGAGCATTTCGAGCACCTTGTGAAGCTCCAGCGTGATGTAATCCTGATTGAGCTTTGTATTCATATGGGTCCTTTCGGCCGAAGCCGTATCCGGGGGAATCGTATCATTTTATTCCGTCGGCGCTGCTGCATCGGCGGCACGGCCGTTCCCGGTCAGTTCGTGATAAAATTTCAGCGTCGGGAAGTACATGCCGAGCCGGTGCCGCAGATAAGATTCCGCGTACTGCGCAAACTGTGTCTCGCTCTCGCCCCTGAGGCGGAACTGAAACAGCCTGTCCGGCTCTGAAAACACGGCATGTCTTGCGGCAAGCAGCACGGAGGCCCTGACCGCAAAATCCTGCGGCTCCGGTTCGCTCAGGCATCCGGCACAGACAAGGTCTGCCTGCCGGATGCGCAGAACGGGATGCGCAGGCTGATATTCCATGCATACGCTGCAGCAGACCAGATTCGGCATCATGCCGAGCTCTGTGATGAGCCGCAGCTCAAACACCGCCTTGACGAGCGGCAGCGGACGGTCATGCTCCGAGAGATGGTGCAGAGAAAGCAGATACAGCCGCAGTAGCTGCGGCTGCGGCTGATCGGTAGCGGTCTTTCGGATCAGTTCGGAAAAATAGGATGCGAGTGCCAGCGCATCCAGGTCGTTCCGCAGACCGTAAAACAGATTGAGGGAAACGGCGCTGTCCAGATAGAAGCGCCCGCCGTTCTGCCGCAGACAGAATTCACCGTAGGAGAACAGCTGCGTCACGGCGCCGTACTTGCTGCCGGGCTTCCGGACACTTTTGGCCTGAACGGTCCGGATGCCTTCATCGGTCAGCAGATCGAACAGCTTGTCCGCGTCATGAAGCGGGGTTTCCCGGATGACCAGTCCGCGGACGGTCAGATGGGTTGCCATCGGTCATTTCCTCCGATCGCGGCAGGCATTCCCGGTACCGGATATAGTCCGTCACGCTGCCGCTCTGACAGAACGCATTCCAGCACTGCTGACGGTGCTGCAATTCGTTTCTGCCCGTAAAATATGCATTCTGATTCCGCATATGCCGACCTCCTTTTGTTGTCAGCATATGCAGAATCAGCGTTTTGTTTCATGGAAAAAGCCGGAAACGGCCTGCTTCACTGATTGAAGTTCAGGCCGAACTGCTCCAGCATCATATCGCGGTTGCGCCAGTCCTCCTTGACCTTGACCCATGTCTGCAGATTGACCTGGATCCGGAAGAACTTTTCAAGCTCCCTGCGGGCATTGGCGCCGACCTTTTTGAGCATCGCACCGTTTTTGCCGATGATGATGCGCTTGTGCGATTCCTTTTCGCAGTAGATCAGCACGGAGACATTGAGGATGTCCTTATCCTCGCGCTCGGAGAAGGATTCCGTCACCACTGCGATGCCGTGCGGCACCTCATCCTGCAGCAGATAGAGCAGCTGCTCGCGGACAATTTCCGCTGCGAGCACACGCTCCGGCTGATCGGTAATCATATCCTCCGGGAAGTAATGCGGGCCGTCAACGGCGCGCTTGAGCAGCTCGTCGAGAACTTCCTGAACGCCGTCGTTCCGTGTGACGGAGACCGGAATCAGCGCGGCAGGATGCCAGCGCTCCTCTGCTGCAACGAGCAGCGGCGCCAGCTTGGCCTTTTCGCTGAGCAGGTCGATCTTGTTATACAGAAAGATGACCGGCGTGCCCTGCTGCGTCAGGTTGTCCAGCATGATCTGCTCCTGCTCGCCGAGCGGCTTGGTGCAGTCCTGCATAAAGATTACGCAGTCGATATCGGAAACGGCTTCTCTGGCCGCTTTCAGCATTTGCGTGCCGAGCTTGGTCTGCGCACGGTGCAGACCGGGCGTATCCGTAAAGACCAGCTGTGTTCCGCCGATGTTGCGGATGCCGGTGATCCGGGTTCTTGTCGTCTGCGGCTTGGGGCTGACGGATGCGATTTTCTCACCGATGAGCGCATTCAGCAGCGAGGATTTGCCGGCATTGGTGTGTCCGGCAATCGCCGCAAAGAGAATTTTTGTCTTGCCGTTTTCCTGCATGGATTACTCCTGCTCCTCCGGGACGATATAGCTGGTGTCCTTTGCAAATCCGAGCTTTTCGAGCACAGACTCCTCTTTTTCGCGCATCTGGCGCTGTTCCAGAGAGGATTTTTCGTGATCGTAGCCGAGCAGATGGAGCATGGAGTGCACGGTCAGGAATGCGACCTCACGCTCCAGCACATGGCCGTACATTTTTGCCTGCTTGACCGCCATTTCCATGGAGATGACGATATCGCCGAGCAGAACAAAGCCGTTTTCGGCATTGATCTCAAGATGGTCGCCCTCGCAGAGCGGGAACGACAGCACGTCCGTTTCCATATCCTTGTTGCGGTACTGTGCGTTCAGCTTGCGGATCTCCTCATTGTTGACGAACGATACGCTGACTTCCGTATCGTGGCCGAAGCCCTCCGTGGTGAGCACGGCCTGGCAGCAGCGGCGGATCAGCAGGCGGATGCCGACCGGGATTTTGACCTCGTGCTGCGTATCTTTGATGTAAACCTTCAGTTTAGCCATTTTTGTTCTTTTTCCTTTCATGATGATTTTGAGCGCTTCTGCGCTCATTGTTTGCGTCATTTGCATAGGCGGTAATAATATCCTGCACCAGCTTGTGCCGGACAACATCCTTCTCCGAGAACAGATGGATCGAAATGTCATCGACGTTTTTGAGCACGCGCATCGCTTCGATCAGGCCGGAGCGTCTGGGATCCGGCAGGTCGATCTGCGTGATGTCGCCCGTGATGACCATTTTGCTGCCCTCGCCCAGACGGGTGAGGAACATCTTGATCTGTTCCGAGGTGGTGTTCTGTGCTTCATCGAGGATGATGAATGCATGATCGAGCGTGCGGCCGCGCATATAGGCGAGCGGCGCAATCTCGATGATATTCTTTTCGAGGTCGCGTTCCACGGCCTCTGCGCCGAGCATCTCAAAGAGCGCGTCGTAGAGCGGCCGGAGATAGGGATCGACCTTATCCTGCAGGTCGCCGGGCAGGAAGCCGAGGCTCTCGCCGGCCTCCACCGCGGGTCTGGTGAGGATGATGCGCGTGATATCATGCGCCTTGAGCGCCTTGACGGCCATTGCAACGGCGAGATAGGTCTTGCCGGTGCCGGCCGGTCCGATGCCGAGCACAATCGTGTTGGATGCAATCGCATCCAGATAATGCTTCTGCCCGACGGTGCGCGGCCGGACAGCCTTGCCCGTTACGGTGAGGCTGACAGCATCCGCACTGAGCTCACGGACCTCCTCTGCAGCGTCGTCTGCAACCATGGAGACGACATAGCGCACGGTCTGCTCATTCAGACCGGTGCCGCTGCGCACATTCTGGAGCAGTACATCCATTGCCTGCTCCGCTTTCATGACATTTTCTTCCGGCCCGGTGATTTTGATGCCGGTGCCGCGGTTGACAATCACGACCTGAAACTGCTTCTGAATCTGGTTGAGATTGGAATCGTAGCTGCCGAAGACCGCAGCAATCTCATCGGGATGTGCGGCATTCCAAATTCTTTCTGCCATCTGAATTCTGTAAGAGCTCCTTCTGGTACCGATTCTGTCCGGAAACGGCCGGAGCCGCACGGACAGTCCGCCTTCACGGGGACGGGCAGCGGGCTGCTTTTTCAACAACGCGCAGTACGCCCCGGAAAACTATCTCCATTATACCACAAACGGAAATAAAATGGAATAGTTTTAGGATAATTTCACAAAAATTTCACTTGTTTTCCCGATAACCCCTTCAAAAATATAGTTGATTTTCAGCAATATGCCCAAATCAGAACGCGAAAATTCAGCACTCCTGCTGATAATTATATCATTTGCATGAAAATTGCGCTCAAATCTGGCCGCAGATTCCTCTAAAATCGCCTTGGCTTCTTCCTCGGAAAAGACCGTGACGGCAGTCTGCGGCAGGGTATAGCGGCGGTGCAGAACGGCGATCGGAAGCGCACGGCCGAACAGCGTCAGCTGCTCGCGGTTCTCGGCAAGGACAGTGCCGGGCGCATCGGGTTTCCGGAAGCCGACCGTCAGCGGAATTTGCCTGCCGAAGCATTCCAGAACGGTCTGCGGAATGACGTCCCCGCTGACGGGCAGCTCGGCTGCGAAGGGCTGTTCCTGCACAAACTGCGCCGCGTATCTGCCGGTGACAAAGCCGTCTCCGTGATAAAACCGCGTGACGCCTTTTGCATCCTCATGCACGCCGGAAATCAGCAGGTCGCCTGCCTGTACGGTATCGCCCAGCTGCACGCAGGCATAGCCGCCGCGGACATCAACCTTGGTGATCTGTGCGGGAACCTGCGCGATGTAATTGGTCGGGATGCGGTCGAAGTCCATCTCCGGCGGCCGGCGTTCCTCGGTCAGATCGACAATCAGGCGGCCGCCCTCGTGCCGCACGTTGATCCATTCGATGTCACTGACGGCAAGGCGCATCCGCTGTTCAATCTGTGCATAGGGCAGGTCGGAGAAGCGGGCGCCGTTTGTGACACCGAGATCCGAAAGCGCAGCGCGCAGCTCGTCAACGGAGACGCGGGTGTTCCCGGTGATGACAATTTCGCGCACTGTCGCGTTGCACCAGTGAATCAGCCGGATACCGCAGAGCAGTCCGGCGAGCAGGCCGAAGCGCTTCCGGTACGGCAGCAGCCGGTACCGCAGTCCGCGGCGCGCTGTGATCCGGAGCGTGATGCCGTATTCGGCAGCGAGCGCCGAAAGCCTTTTTTCGTTGAATGCGGATGTTTGCGCATAGAAGATGTTTTCCCGTATTTGCTGCTGTCTGCATTTGATTCCGCGGAACCGCACTGCATCCCGGAAGCCCGGAAGCCGTTTGCCTTCCGCAGCAAAGGAAATCTCAGCCATGCCGGCGTCCCTCCTTGCTGTATTGCTCCGCAGGAATCCGGGAAAAAGCGGAGCTGCATTCTGATCTGCCGGAGAAACCGCTAGATGCCGCCGTCAAATTCGACGGCACAGATCTTTCCGGTGACATGCAGGCCGCCTGCGGCATAATCGGAAGCGAAGAGGTCATGTCCCCAGACGGCGACCTTATGTCCGCCGAGCTCAAGCTGCACAAGCATATCGCTGCATTCGAGCAGTCTGCGGCAGCGGTCAAAATAAATCCCGGAATTGCCGGTGAGCTCCATGCGGTCGGAAAACAGGGAAAACGGCTTCATGCGATCACTCCTCCTGACGTTCTGTTTTCATGGATATGCCGCATATACCGGAAACAGAACGGGGGAATGCCAATGGACGAACGCAGACGGCAGGATCTGACTGCGGCAGGTGCGGCGATGCTGCTGCTGGGCGTGCTGATCCTGCTGGCACAGAATGCTGCGGGCTTTGCAGCCGTGCTCCGGAGCAGAATGCTGCTCTGCCTGCAAACGCTGGTGCCGTCGCTTTACGGCAGTACCGCCGCGGCGCTGCTGCTGCGGGAGAGCGGAGCGGGGGAATGGCTCGGCGGAAAATGCCGCAGAACGGCACGACTGTTCGGCATGCGGCCGGCGTGCTTTTCGGTTTTTGTCATCAGCCAGCTCGCAGGGTATCCGGCGGGCGCCGTGCTGCTCAGCCGGATGCAGAAAGCAAATGCGCTGACACCGGCGGAATGTACGCGCCTGTGCGGATTATGCTTCGGGTGCGGGCCGGCATTCGCGGTCGGGCTGGCGGGCGGTCAGCTGCTCGGCAGTGCATCGGCAGGGTGGATGCTGTTCGGCGCCGGCATTGCGGCAAACGCAATCCTTGCGCTGCTGAACCGTCCGCGGGAAATACTTCCGGCGGATTCCGCGCCTTCACCGCTCGTGCATCTGGATGCGGAGATGCTGACGGATGCCGTTTCCGGAACCATGCGCAGTCTTGTGCAGATCTGCGGCATGGTGATGCTCTCCGGGCTTGCGGCGGAAGCCTGCCGCGTGCTCCGGCTGACAGCGCTGCCGGATGCGCTCTCTGACCGCCTGCATATTCCGCAGCCGGTCATCCGGGCGTTTTGCAGTGCGGCGGCGGATATCACGCAGCTGGAACCGCTCTGCGGATGCGGTCTGCCGTTCCGGGTGCTGCTTCCGCTGACGGGCGGGCTGCTCTCCTTCGGCGGACTCTGTGTACATTTGCAGTGCAGGGCACTCGGCGGCGGGATCTGTCCTATGAGAAAGTTGCTGCTTCGACGATTTTTTGCCGGCATTCTGGCCGCTTTTCTGCTCTTTTTTGCTGCGCCGCTGCTGCCGGTTCCGGATGCTGCTGCTGTTTTTGCACCGCGGACAGCCGTTTCTGCACAGGGTTCTGTCCTGCCTGCACTTCTTATTTTTTGCACAGGCTTTCCATTTCTTATAAAAAAGGACTAGACAAACTGAAAAAAATATGTTATAATGGAGAAAATCAGGGCGAAGGCGCGGCGTCAGACGGACACCGCGGGCAGCCGGCTGAATGAGGTGAACAGAATGGGACTTTTTGATGTATTCTCCAAGGGCGGAAAGTACTTTGGAAAAGCGATTGAGCCGAAGTGCGAATATTGCGAACACGGCAACCGTTCCAAAGAAGGCAACAAGGTGCTGTGCCTGAAAAAAGGCATGGTCGATGCCGGTTATCATTGCCCGAAGTTTTTGTATTCTCCGCTGAAGCGAATCCCGGTCAAGCAGCTGGAACGTGTCGGCTGGCTGGAAGGCGACTACGAGGAAAAGGATTTCGAGCAGATCAAGCGGCAGAAGGAAGAGGACGAAAAGAAAGCTGCTGAAGAAGCCAAGAAGGCAATGGATGCGGAAATCGCAAAGAAGGCCGCTGAGGTCGTGAAGGAACAGGCAAAGGCTGTTTCAAAGCCGAATCCGGTTCCGCCTGCACCCGCACCTGCTGCAAAGCCGGAAACGGCTCCGCCTGTGACAACCGCACCGGCTCAGGCGCCCGCTGCGCCGCAGACCTCGGTTCGCACACCGGATGCAGCGCCTGCCGCAACACGGCCGACGACACCGGTTCCGCCCGATGAACTGGCGTCACTGGCTGCAATGGCAGAGACGGCCGGCCAATATGTGCCGGAATCTGCAGAGGCAAAACCGGAAGAACCGGCGAATGATATGAGCACACTGAGCAGCATCTGAAAAGGGATTGAAACGGAAACTGTCAGCCTGAGAGCCGCGTGCTTTCAGGCTGATTCCGTATTGCGGGAAAGGAGCAGCCGCTATGGCAGTATTTCATGTAAACGATTGTATCCGCAAGACCAAGCAGGGGATTCCGCTGACCGCTGCGGAGATCGGCGCGCTCGTGCGCGGCATCACAAAGGAGCCGCTGATTCCGGATTATCAGCTTTCGGCGTGGCTGATGGCTGTCTGTCTGCGCGGCCTGACCGATGACGAAACGGCAGCGCTGACAATGGCGATGCGCGACTCCGGGCAGACCATGCACTGGGATATGCTCGGCGGACCGGTTGCGGATAAGCACAGCACCGGCGGCGTCGGGGACAAGACCACGCTGATTCTTGCGCCGATTGCGGCGGCCTGCGGGATCTTTATGCCGAAGATGTCCGGCCGCGGACTGGGACATACCGGCGGCACGATCGACAAGCTGGAGAGCATTCCGGGCTTTTCGACGGCGCTTGCACCGGAAGCGTTTCTCGAACAGGTCAAAAAGATCGGCTTTGCGGTCGCCATGCAGACCGGCGATCTCGCACCTGCTGACAAAAAGCTCTATGCGCTGCGCGATGTGACGGAGACCGTGGACAGCATCCCGCTGATCTGCGCGAGCATCATGAGCAAAAAGCTGGCGACCGGTGCAGACCATATCCTGCTGGATGTCAAGGTCGGCAGCGGCGCCTTCATGAAGAATGACGAAGATGCGGCAGAGCTTGCACGCCTGATGCTGGCCGCCGCAAAGGCCGACGGCAGAGACTGTACCGCCGTGCTGACAGATATGGACCGCCCGCTCGGCATGAACATCGGCAATGCGCTGGAGGTACTGGAGGCACTGGAGGTGCTGGACGGCGATACGGAAAGTGCGCTCGGTGCATTCTGCGTCACGCTTGCGGCAGAGCTGCTGCATATGGCCGGAAAGGGCACAAAGGAAGCGTGCAGAGCACAGGCGCTTCAGGCTGTACAGAGCGGCGCTGCCATGGAGCGGTTTGCGCAGATGATCGCGGCACAGGGCGGCGACCCGCGCGTCACGGAAAACCGCAGTCTGCTGCCGGTCTCGCCGTGTACGCGGACAGTAAAGGCGGAACGCGGCGGCTGGATTGCCGCCATGCAGAGCGAGCAGATCGGCCGTGCCTCTGTGCTGCTCGGTGCGGGCAGAATGACCAAGGCCGACAGCATTGATCCGGGTGCGGGCATCCGATTGACGGCGCAGTACGGCGACAAGGTTGCGCAGGGCGATCCGCTGATGACGCTCTATGCGCAGAAGGAGTCGCAGCTGGATGAGGCGGAGGCCTTCCTGCGCGGTGCGGTCAGCATTGCGGAGACAGAACCGGAGCAGCGCCCGCTGATCCGGAAAATATACAGCACAGGAGATGCAACATGAATATAACCAACATTGAAATTGACGGCGGAAAGGCCTTTGACTGGGGCAAAACATCCGGCGATTACGCAAAATTCCGGGATATTTATCCGCCGGAATTCTATGAGATGATTCTGAAGCGCGGGTTCTGTACCGAGGGGCAGCATGTGCTTGATCTCGGCACGGGAACCGGCGTCATCCCGCGGAACCTTTACCGCTTCGGCGCTTCGTGGTGCGGCACGGATATTTCCCCGGAGCAGATCGAACAGGCAAAGCGGCTTGCGGCGGAAAACGGCATGGAGATTGACTTCCGCGCGGCTTCCGCGGAGACAACCGACTATCCGGACAGCAGCTTTGACGCCGTGACGGCCTGCCAGTGCTACTGGTATTTCGATCCGGAAAAGGCTTATCCGAACATTGCGCGGATGCTGAAACCCGGCGGTTCGCTGCTGCTGCTCTATATGGGCTGGCTGCCCTATGAGGATGCGATTGCAGCCGCTTCGGAGGCGCTTGTTCGGAAATATAACCCCAAATGGACGGGCGGCGGCGATACGCGCCATCCGATCGTTCCGCCGGAATGCGCCGCAGAGTGGTTTACGCAGACCGAGAGCATCGTCTTTGACATTCCGGTGCACTTCACCAGAGAAGCATGGCATGGCCGGATGCGTGCCTGCCGCGGTGTCGGAGCCTCGCTTTCGGGCGCGGAGCTCAGTGCGTGGGATGCGGAGCACCGTGCGCTGCTTGAACGGATTGCCCCGGCGGAATTTGATGTCCTGCATTATGCTGCGGCTGCAATTCTGAAGAAAAAATGAAGATTGACGAAAACGCGGCTTTTTTTAGTTTTATTTCAGGAAGAAACAGTATAATACGAAGTATGGGCTTTTGTCATTCCCGGTTTCCGATAAGGAGGGAAACAGTATGAAAATGCAGAATATCCGAAGAAAAACCGCATCACTGCTCGCCGCAGCCTGTCTGCTCCCGGCGGCAGGATGCGCGTCCGGCGGTACCTCGCAGCAAAGCAGCGCAGCAGAGCCGGAGGCGCGTGCCGTGACGGGAGAAGTGAAGATTACGGCGTTCAATGTCGGCAAGGCGGATGCAATGGTCGTGCAGTCACAGAATTCCGTGACGGTCATCGACACAGGCAACAAGGGCGACGGAAAATATATCGACAAATATCTGTCGGCGCAGGGGATTGACACGGTTGACCGCATGATTATCACGCATTTTGACAAGGATCATGTCGGCGGCGCCTCGCGTGTCGTCAACAAGCTGAAGGTCAAAGAGGTCATCGTTCCGGACTATACCTCGGAGATTGACGAGTACAAGAATTTCATCGAAAAGACGGAAGAAACCGAAACGCCGGTCACAGTGCTGGCTGCCGGTTCGGATTATTTTTTTGAGGCGGACGATATTGCCGCCACGATCTACGCACCGATGAAAACAGATTACGGCAAGGACGAGGAAAACGATTTCTCGCTTGCACTGTATATGCAGCACGGAGAGAAAACCTTCCTGTTTGCGGGCGACGCGGAGGATGCGCGGCAGCAGGAGCTGATGGATCTGAAGCTCGGTACGGTCGATTTCCTGAAATTCCCGTATCACGGCAATTATATGAAAACGACTGAGGCGTTTCTGGATGCGTTCAAGCCGAAGTGCACGATCGTGTGCTGCTCGGAAAAGGAATATGCCGACCCTTCCACAGTCGATACGCTGCAGAAGCGCGGCATTGAAACCTACTATACCTGCGACGGCACGGTGACGGTCGTCAGCGACGGCAAGCAGCTGACCTGCTCGCAGGAGGCTGCTGCGGAGAAATAACCGGAACAACAAGAGGAGACAGAATGATGCAGAAGGAAAATCTGCTGATTCCGGCCATGCTGGATGCGCATTTTCCGCTGATGAAATATGCGTTTTATTCGCGGCGGTATCAGCCGGTGATTCTGAACAACCGCAGGGATGTGACAGAGCTCGGTCTGCGCTGGGTGCACAATGACATGTGCTATCCCTGCATTCTGAACACCGGGCAGATGCTCGGTGCACTGCGCAGCGGCCGGTTCGACCCTGCGCATACCAGACTGCTGATGCCGACCGTCGGCGATGCCTGCCGCGGCTCGAATTATGCAGATATGATCCGCAGGGCGGTGCGGCTTGCGGGCTATCCGCAGACAAGAGTCATGACAATGAATCTGCGCCATGTAGACGACGGCAATCAGCTCGGCATCACCCCGCTGATGGTCTGGCGGGCACTGTTCAGTCTGTATTACGGCGATCTGCTGCTGATTCTGGTGCAGCAGGTGCGGCCGCATGAGCTGCACAGGGGCGATACAAACCGTCTGCGCGATCAGTGGCATGCGACGCTCGGCAGGGAACTGAAAAGCTGCCGGAATCTGCGGCTTTCGGTGCTGCGGCGGCGGTTCCGCGAGATTACGGCGTCCTTTGCCGCGATTCCGCGGGACAGTACGAAAAAGCAGCGCATCGGTCTTGTCGGGGATCTCTATACCCGCTATTGCAGTCTCGGCAACTGGGATATCGTGTCATTTCTGGAGCGCTCCGGCTGCGAAAGCTATACCAACGGGCTTTCGTGGTATGTGCTGTATTATATTGATTCGCATCTGCGGGAGGGCAATCCGGCAGAGACGGCGGTTTACCGTGCGGCGGAGCTGCTGCTGACAAATCTGCAGGATGCGATGATCGAAGCGATTCGGTCCGCGGGGTTCTTTACGCTGCCGCGGCTGAAAACCGTCAAGGCAGAGGCGAAGGGCGCTGTGCCGCTGGATGTCGCAATCGGCGACGGCTGGCTGATAGGCGCAGAGGTCGCTGCCTATCTGCATCACGCAGACCGGAAAGTGCTGGCGATTCAGCCGTTCGGCTGCATGGCGAATCATGTGTGCGGCCGCGGCATTTATGCGTCGGTTCAGCGGAAGTGCGGCGGCGCGGTCGTCAGCGCGGATGTCGATGCAAGCGGTACGCCGGTCAATGTTTATAACCGTGCGCGGATGCTGATTGACCTTTCCGTCGATCTGCTTGACAGCACGGGTTCGCAGAATCAACTGTGAGAGAGGAGCTTCATGATGGATTATAAATACCGCACAAAAAATGTATGTGCACAGGAAATCCGCTTTCATCTGGAAGGCGATGTGGTGACGGATGTCAGCTTTCAGGGCGGCTGCAACGGCAATCTGAAGGCTGTCTCCAAGCTGGTGGACGGCATGACGGTCAGCCAGATCGAGGAGAAGCTGCTCGGCAATACCTGCGGTCCGAGAATGACCTCATGTGCCGATCAGCTTGCAAGAGCAGTCCGGGAAGCCTATGAGGCCTCGCAGAAGGCCTGAATGCGGCGGCGGTCTCTGGCAGAAAGAGGAATGAATGAGCCTGTAAGGCGCGGCGAAAGGGAGTGGATGACTTGACCACGCAGCAGTTGACATATGTGATTGCGGTTGCAGAATGTCAAAGTATTTCAAAGGCGGCGGAGAAGCTCTTTGTGACGCAGCCGTCCCTCAGTCAGTATATTCACAGTCTGGAAAAGCAGCTTGGGGTCAAGCTGTTTGACCGCTCCGTGTCGCCGATCCGCCCGACAGATGCCGGCGCGCTCTATATCGAGTGGGCGCGCAAGCTGCTGGCGATGGAGGAGAGCATGAACAATGCCCTCTCCGACCTGATGGGGCTGGAAAAGGGCACTGTCCGGATCGGCGCATCGTCGTTCCGGGTACGCTGTCTGCTGGCGCGGAGCATTGCTGCATTTCACGCAAAATATCCGAATATCCATCTTTCGATCCGGGAAGCTGATATGAAGCAGCTCCGCGATCAGATCATAGCCGGAGAGATTGACTTTGCAATCGGCTCCGGCGCGTTTGAGGAAAAGCAGTTCCATGTGGAATCCCTTGCAGAGGAACGGTTTTATCTTGCCGTTTCGCCCTCAAATCCGCTTTGTGAAAAGCTGCCGGAGCCGCTGTCAGCAGAGGATATCGTTCAGGCAACGCCGAAGTTTCTGCGGCATCCGCCGCTGGATCTTGCACTGGTGAAGGATGAGCCGTTTGTCGCTGCAAATGCCGGCGAATATGACCGCGAGACGCTTTTTGCGGTTTGCCGTTCCTGCGGCTTTACCCCGGACATTGCCTACAGTGTGCAGACGATCGAAACGGTGTTTTCATTTGTCTGCTCGAATATGGGTATTGCGCTGCTGCCGGATTCCCTGATCTATTACGGGAATTTCAAAGACCATCCGCATTACTATCCGCTGCCGGACGAGCTGGCGCTCAGCCACATCTCGCTGATTTCGAGGCAGAATG
This sequence comes from Oscillospiraceae bacterium, assembly GCA_017427265.1. Lineage (GTDB taxonomy): Bacteria > Bacillota > Clostridia > Oscillospirales > Ruminococcaceae > Firm-04. The sequence continues at coordinate 509,145 of JAFRTG010000021.1, forward strand.
CGTTTCTCTCGAAGGCATCGTCTGCCTATGCGCTGCTGCTGAAGCAGCTGGTGGATGTCGGCACATGGCAGATGATGGGCGGCTGATAAATTGAACGGAAGGGCGAAGGACTGGATATGATATCGGAAAAACTTCGGAGCGAACTTGCGGGGCAGGCACTTTGTTCCCTGGGGCAGGGAATCCCGTGGCAGACGCTCCTTGCAAAAAAGCATCTGACGGTCGGCTTCATGGGCGGGTCTGTGACGCAGGGCTATGCGCAGCTGGAAATCCACCGGAATGCGTATCCGGAGCTGGTTGTCAAGGCGCTTGCGGAACAGGGCTATGAGGCGGAATGCTGTCTCTGTGCGGAGGCCGGAATGGGCACGATGAACGGGAATCTGCTGGCGGACGAATGGATCATTGCGCGCAATCCCGATCTGGTGATACTGGAATTTGCAATCAATGAGACCACGCTCAAGCCGAGTGTGATCTCATTCGAGAGTATGCTGCGCAAGCTGCTGACGGCGCCGGATCCGCCGGTCGTCTGCATTCTGATTCTGCGGAGTATGCACGGCTATTCCTGCGAACCGTTCATGCAGCCGATTGCGGAGCATTACGGTCTGCCGTATCTGATTCTGAACAGGGCGCTGCAGCCTGCGCTGGAACGCGGTGATCTGGTCTGGAGCGATTATGCGGACGAGGAGAGCCATCCGAATGCGGAAGGGCACCAGCTGCTTGCGGATATGCTGCTGAATATGCTGAAGCAGGCCGGGGCAGCGCCGTCTGCGGAGAAACGGCCGCCGCTTCCGGCGCCGTGGCTCGAAGCACCGTATACGAATCTGCGGTATCTGCATCCGTCGGCGGATGCGCCCGGCGTTGAGACAAACTGCACGATCATTCCGCGAAAGCACAATGCTTACTACCCGGCTGCATGGAATATCTGTGCGGAAGGCGGTTCGCTGAAGCTCACGGTGCAGTGCAGGGTGCTGCTTGTTTTTTACGAGACACACCGGTTTCCGGAATACGGCGACTGCCGCATTTCAGTGGACGGTGTGCCGCTCAAGGAGCCGCTGATCCGTGCCAATTCGCTCTACGGCTGGGGCAATGCCAAGTTTGTGACGGCAGTTTCCTCGGAAACCTGCGGGGAACACACGCTGCTGCTGGAACCGGAGAATCAGAGCGTTTATATTCTCGGCTTCGGCGTCTGCGAATAAAAGCTGCGGGGGCAGCGATTCTTCCTTGTAAAGAATCCCTTTTTAAGATAAATCGGTATTTGCGGAGCTGAATGACATACACATGATTAGAAAAGCAAAAGAAGAAGATGCTTCAAGAATTGCGGAAATACTCGTATTCGTGAAGCGAATGAACTACCGTCCTATATTTCAGGATGATGTCTATGCATTCGTGGAGCTGCAGGTGCTTCCTGTCGCAAAGAAATACATTGAGGCCGGTATTATTGACAATATGTTCGTGTATGATGATGGGATTGTAAAAGGACTTATTCACATTGAGGAAAAAGAAATTGTCGAGTTGTATGTCGATTGCTTTTTCCAGAATCAGGGCATTGGATCTGCATTGATTGAATATGCCAAGGCGCAGTTTCCGATTACGTTTCTGTGGGTAATCGAAAAAAACACGGCTGCCATTCGCTTCTATGAGGCGCACGGATTCCGTCTCACGGGTACAAAAAAACCGGAAGAAGGAACGACAGAGTATCTTGTAAAGATGGAAAGATACGAATGACGTTACCGCAAATCTTTCGATCAATGGAGGCGGGCACTGCCCGCAAAAAAACAGGCACGAAACTGTCCGTTCCGTGCCTGTTTTTTTATGGTTCAATCGTATAGAGCTCTGCAGCCTTTTCCTTGGTCACGACCTCGGAAACTGCTGCGACCCGGACTTTCATATTGCGCTGGCCGAATGCGATCTCAATCACATCGCCGACCTTCACATCATAGGAAGCACGGGCAGGCTTCCCGTTCACCGAGACGCGGCCGGCATCGCACGCTTCATTTGCGACAGTGCGGCGCTTCATCAGGCGGGAGACCTTCAGATATTTGTCAAGTCTCATTATTTGTTTACAGCTTCCTTCAGTGCTTTGGATGCGCGGAAAGCGGGAGCTTTCTTGGCCGGTGTGGTCATGGGCTTTCCGGTACGCGGATTTTTGGTTTCCTTTGCCTTCCGGTCGTGAATCTCAAACGTGCCGAGACCGGTCAGGTGTACCTTTTCACCTGCAATCAGGGATTCCACGATAACAGAAGTGACGAGAGCCAGGGCATCATCAGCCTCTTTTCTGGTGCAGTTACCCTTCTGCGCCAGTGCAGTAATCAGTTCAATCTTGGTCATTGTTAGATCCTCCACATTGCATCTCTTTGATGTTTTATTGTGCACCGCGCCGGTTTGATGCGCGGCATACAGCCTGCTGGTTCGGGGTCGGTCACATACTCATGAATGTCAGTACCGTCTGTCAGCGGGATGTCTGTTTGGCGATGTCCCAGTAGCGGTCAAGTGCTTCGATGTCAAGGGAAGCCATATCCTTGCCGTCTGCCGTGACAAGCCGTTCGGTTTCGGCAAAGCGTCTGCGGAATTTTTCTGCGGCGCCGCGGAGCGCGGTTTCCGCATCGACATGCAGATGTCTTGCCGTATTGACGCAGGAAAAAAGCAGGTCGCCGAGTTCTTCCTCGATCTGCTGCTGCCCGCCGGACTGCATAGCCTCTTCGAGTTCATCGGTCTCTTTGCGGATATATGCAAAGGCGTCCTCAGCCGAGTTCCAGTCCATGCCGGCTCTTCCGGCGCGTTTTCCGAGCTTTTGCGCGTACATCAGTGCGGGGAGAGCCTTGCAGACGCTGTCCAGCGTATCGGCAGCGGTTTTCTGCTGTTTGGTCTCCTTTTTGATACTGTCCCAGTTTTTGAGAACCTCTTCGCTGTCAGAAACGGAGAGGTCACCGAAAACATGCGGATGCCGAACGACAAGCTTTCTGCAGAGTTCATCGCAGATGTCGTTGAATGTAAAATGAGACAGCTCTGTTTCAATCTGGCAGTGGAACACCACCTGAAGCAGAACATCACCGAGTTCCTCGCGCATCATGGGAACACTGTCCGCGTCGAGGGCTTCGATCACCTCATAGCATTCCTCCAGGAAATCCTGCCGGATGCTCTGATGTGTCTGTTCCTTGTCCCACGGACAACCGTTTTCACTTCGCAGGACCTGCATGATCTGCAGCAGATCGCCGATGCTGTAATGCGGCTTACTGCGCAGTGCTGCGAGTGTTTCTTCGCTGGTTCTCATATATTGTTTATTTTACCTCTTTTTCACATAAAAAGCAAGTCTTTTTTACTTTTTTCCGAAACTTTCGGCATTCATCCAAAATCCGGAACGAATCACATCCGCAAACTGGTTATTTATACATTAAAAAGTTTGGAGATGCGTGAATTTTTTTATGTATTTTACTTACGGTCCACGAATCCGACCTTGCGGTAAACCTTTTGCAGCGTCTTTCTGGTCAGGCGGAATGCCTGCTCTGCGCCGTTGGTCATGCAGTCGGTCAGATAGGCCTTGTCCGCGATCAGGCGCTCATATTCTGCCTGCAGCGGAGCGAGGTGATCGGCAACGGCCTCACCGACGGCGGTCTTGAAGTCGCCGTAGCCCTTGCCGGCAAATTCCGCGGTGATCTCGTCCATGCTTTTGCCGGTCACAGCGCTGTAAATGGTCATCAGATTGTTGATGCCGTCCTTGCCCTCGCGGTAGCAGACCTCGGTATCGGAATCGGTGACGGCGCGCTTGAACTTGCGCAGGATGGTGTCCTTGTCATCGAGGATGAAAACACATGCATTGGCGTTCTCATCGGATTTGGACATCTTCTTGGTCGGATCCTGCAGCGACATCAGTCTTGCGCCCTGCTTGGGGAAGTAGCCGTCCGGCACAGTGAAGGTCTCACCGTAGCGCTGATTGAAGCGCTGTGCGACATTGCGTGCGAGCTCCAGATGCTGCTTCTGATCGGCGCCGATCGGCACCAGATCCGCATTGTAGGCGAGGATATCGGCGGCCATCAGCACCGGATAGGTGAACAGGCCGGCATTGATGTTGTCTGCGTGGCGCTGGCTCTTGTCCTTGAACTGGGTCATGCGGCTCAGCTCGCCGAACATGGTCGAGCAGGAGAGCACCCAGCTGAGCTCCGCGTGATGCGGATTCTGGCTCTGGACAAAGGTGATGCTCTTTTTCGGATCCATGCCGCAGGCAAGCATCAGTGCGAATGCGCGCATCGTATTCTGCCGCAGCTTGGCCGGCTCCTGCAGAACGGTGATTGCGTGCAGGTCTGCGATTGCATAAATGCACTCGTATTCTTCCTGCAGCTTATCCCAGTTGCGCACCGCACCGATATAGTTGCCGAGCGTAAAGACGCCGGTCGGCTGAATGGCGCTGAAGATGCGCTGCTTTTTCGGTTGCGTATTCTGATCTGCCATGATTCAAGCTCCTTACCGTTCAAGCATTCGGGACAATGAGCGCATCCGGGGAATTGCCGTTTGCGACGTCCTTCATCTGTGCGTTGCGCAGCTCGCCCATGATGCGCTGATAGAGCGTCAGGAACACGCGCTCCTCAGGGGTCTGCTGACCTCTGAGCGGGTTAATCTCAAGACGGTGGACGCCCTTGGTGGTCAGGATATAGGCAAAATGATTTCTGCTGTTCGGCAGCTCGAAGGTGTTGACCTTGTTTTCCGGGGTGACATAGCGTGCGGCATTGTTGACGAAGAGTCTTGCTGCCTGCACGACGCCCGGATAGCGCTGTGCTGCGCCGGAATAATCCGCGCCGTTGCTGAAGTACAGGTTTGCAGCACCGTTGACATAACATGCCATTGTGGTGATGACCGTCGGGGACATCGGCATATCAATGACAACGCCGTAGACGGTGCTGGACTTCATGAACTGGGTGAAATTGGACGGGGAAAGCCGCAGCGCCTGATTTCTGGTGACCAGATAAGGCTTGCTGACCGGTACTCTCCGGAAAAAGCTCTGGTTATTATCAGCCATAATATAAAATTCCTTTCCTCTAGCCCGATAGCGGGAGAATAACCGAATATCGGTTTTGCACGGAAAAAAACCGTACCGCTCTATTATAACACATATTTTCTGATTTTGCAACATATTTTTGGACATACGGCAGATTTTTCGCATCCGGAAGATGACAGGGGGGCTTTGGAATGAAGCGGCAATCGGTTTTGTGCGGTTCCGTATGGCTGATCGGGGCGGCAGTGGCGGCCAAGCTGCTGGGAGCCGTGTTCCGGCTGCCGCTGACCGCTATGCTCGGCGGTGCGGGCATGGGCTATTTTTCCTGCGCATACGGGCTTTTTCTGCCGGTATTTGCGCTGTCGGTCACGGGCATTAACACGGCGGTTTCCGTGCTGACGGCGCAGGCACTTGCGCAGAACGATCCGCAGACGGCCGGACGGCTCGGCAGAATCGCCCTGCGGATGTTCGGGATCGGCGGCGCGTTCTGCAGTCTGCTGCTGTTTCTGGCGGCAGAATCCTTCTGCGGATCTGTGCTCCGCAATCCGCAGGCAGCGCTTTCGGTGCGCTGTCTGGCGCCGGCCGTGTGGTTCTGCTGCATCAATGCTGTGCTGCGCGGACAATGCGAGGGGCGCAGCAGCATGATGCCGACGGCGGTCTCGCAGGTGGCGGAGGGCATCGGGCGGGCGGTCTGCGGACTGGGGCTCTGCGGCGCGGTCTGCCGGAACAGCGAACGGATTCTGCGGTATCTGCCGGCAGGGACAACATGTGCGGAAGCGGCTTCGGCAGCAGCCATTCTCGGCGTGACGCTCTCGACGGCCGCGGGGACAGCCGTGCTGCTTCTGCTCCGGCCGAAGGGCGATGCGCCGTCCGGGCTGCCGCCTGTATTCCGTCAAAAATCCGACCGCCGTCTGCGGATGGCACTCTGGCGGACGCTGCTGCCGGTCTCCGCGGCATCGCTCGTGACGAATCTGACCGGCCTGATTGATCTGGCACTCGGACTGCGGCTGCTGGCGTTTTCGGAGATGCGCGCAGGTGCTTCTGCTGCGGCCGCAGAGGAAACGGCCAATTTTCTGTTCGGTGCCTATTCAGGCTTTGCAGTGACGGTATTCAATCTGGTGCCGGCTGTGACGAATATGTTCGGGAAGGGCGTGTTCCCGGCCTTTGCGGAAAGCTATGCGCGGCACCGCACCGATGAAACGGCGCATCATGCGGAGACTGTCATGCAGCGGACGGCGCTTCTGGCGTTCCCGGCGGGCTGCGGGCTTGCAGCACTGGCTGAGCCGGTTCTGACGGCGCTGTTTCCGGCACGCCCGGCGGAATGCGCTGCCGCAGCACCCGCCCTGCAGCTGCTCGGCATTGCGGTGATCTTCACGGCGCTGGGCTATCCGCTGTTCAGTATGCTGCAGGCAGCGGGTCATGCGGGCGATACGGTCACGGTGATGCTGGCGGGCGGCTTATGCAAGCTGCTCTGCAATCTGCTGCTGATTCCGCCTTACGGCCTGCGCGGTGCAGCGATATCCACGGCGGTCTGCTATGCGGTGATTCTGCTGCTTGCCTGCCGGAAATTCCGGCGGCGGACGGGAATCCGGCTGCCGCTTCTGCGGCTATGTCTGCGGCATCTGTACGCCGGACTGCTCTGCGGTGCAGCGGCGCTGACGGCTTACGGATATCTGCCTGAGCAGCTGCCGCAGCGGGTCTTGCTGCTGATCGCGGCTGCAGCGGGCGGGACAGTCTGGCTGACGGCATCGCTGCTGCTGCGTCCCCGCGCGCCGTTTTTTAGGCATTCCGGTGCTTATGCCCAAAAATCAGGCAAATGATCCGCCGCGTTCAAAAATCAGACAAATGCCCGCAGGTTGCCCGTTGCGCCTGCGGGCATTCTGCGGTATGATAAAGACAACAAAGAAAAGGGGGATGAGCGTATGCGTACTGTGCGTTCGGTTCTGCCGATGCGTACCGCCAAGGCCGGATACATCGGTGTTTCACTTCTGATGAGTCTGCTCGGCATTTTTCTGATCTGCCGCCCGGATGTCAGCACGGCGGCGATCGGCTCGATGGCAGGGGCGCTGCTGGTGCTGTTCGGCGTGTTCAAGCTGATCGGATATTTTTCGAGAGACCTTTACCGTCTGGCGTTCCAGTTTGATCTGATCTGCGGTGTGCTGCTGCTGATCCTCGGTGCCGTGATCCTGACAAGGCCGCAGAATCTGCTGCATTTTCTCTGTACGGTCACGGGCATATACGTCATAGCGGACGGTTTGATGAAGCTGCAGCTTTCGCAGGATGCGCGGAGGTTCGGGCTGCGCAGCTGGTGGGCGATTCTGGCGACGGCACTGGCCGCGGTTCCGGCAGGAATCCTGCTGCTGCTGCGTCCGGGCGAGAGCGTCCGGCTGCTGACACAGTGCTTCGGCGCGGTGCTGCTGACGGAGGCGCTGCTCAATCTGATTACCGTGCTGCTGACGGTGAAGATCATCCGGCACCAGAAGCCGGATGTCATTGAGGTGCAATATGAGGAGGGCGAACGGTTATGATCCGGTTTGGTGAATGGATCGCAAAGCACAGGATCGCGGTGCTGGTCATCGGGATCCTGCTGCTGATTCCTTCGGCGATTGGCTTTTTGCACACGCGGGTGAATTATGATATTCTCTCGTATCTGCCGAAGGATATCAACACGATGAAGGGACAGGATATCCTGAAGGACGAGTTCGGCAAGGGCGGCTTTTCCTTTGTCATCACAGAAGGCATGCAGCCGCAGGAGATTGCAGCGACGGCAGATAAAATCCGGGAGATTGACCATGTCGCGGATGTGGTCTGCTACGAATCGCTGACCGATCTGCGCGTGCCGAAGGAGATTCTGCCGCAGAAGCTGCTGGATGCGTTCAGCAGCGGCGATTCCGAGATCATGGCGGTGTTCTTTGACGACACCACCTCTGCGGATTCGACGCTGGCTGCGATCGACGAAATGCGTGAAGTGACGTCAAAGCAGTGTTTTATCAGCGGCATGTCTGCGGTGACAACCGATATGAAGCATCTGACGGAAAGCGAATCGCTGATCTATGCGGTCATCGCGGTCATTCTCACGAGCATTGTGCTGCTGCTGACGATGGATTCCTTCCTGATTCCGCTGCTGTTCATGCTGAGCATCGGGTTTGCGGTGGTCTGGAACCTCGGCAGCAACTTCATGCTCGGCGAGATTTCGTTTATCACGCAGGCACTTGCAATGGTGCTGCAGCTCGGCGTCACGATGGACTATTCCATCTTCCTGTGGCACAGCTACAAGGAGCAGCAGAACCTGTTCCCGGACGACCGGAATACCGCAATGGCGCACGCGATTGCAGCGACAATCAGCTCCGTTGTGAGCAGCTCGCTGACGACGGTCGCAGGCTTTCTTGCCATGTGCTTCATGAGCTTTACGCTTGGACTCGATCTCGGCATTGTGATGGCGAAGGGCGTTGTCTGCGGCGTGATCGCCTGCGTAACGGTTCTGCCTGCCATGATTCTGATGTTTGACCGTGCGATTGCAAAAACATCGCACCGTGTTCTGATGCCGGGCTTCCGCCGTACAACGGATTTCATCATGCGGCATTCATTCGTGTTCCTGACGGGTGCGGCGGTTCTGCTGATGCCTGCGCTGTTCGGCTATCAGAATTACAATGTGTACTACAATCTGGACAGCACGCTCCCTGCGCATCTCGACAGTGTGATTGCCAACACAAAGCTCTCCGAGGAATACAACATGAACAGTACGCACCTGCTGCTTGCCGATGCCGCGCTGAGTACGCAGAAAACAGAGCAGATGCTTTCTGAGATCAAAGCAGCGGACGGCGTGCAGTTTGTGCTCGGCTTCCGGACGCTTGTCGGTGCGGCGGTGCCGGATGAGATCATTCCGCAGTCTGTGCGCGAAATGCTCTGCAGCGAGAACCGTCAGCTGATTCTCATCGGCTCGGAATACAAGGTCGCAACGGATGCCGTCGATGCGCAGCTCCGGACACTGAATCAGATTGCGGAAAAATATGACGGCAGCAGCCTGCTGATCGGCGAAGCCCCGGCAACCCGTGATCTGATTGAGATTACAGCGCATGATTTCAAGATCGTGAGCCTGCTTTCGATTGCGGTGATCTTCCTGATTATCGCACTGAATTTCCGCTCGGTGACGCTGCCGGTCATTCTGGTGTCGGTGATTGAGCTGGCCATCTTCATCAATCTGGGACTTGCGTATTACACCGGAACCTCGCTGCCGTTCATCGCATCCGTGGTCATCGGAACGATTCAGCTCGGCGCAACCGTCGATTACGCGATTCTGATGACAACGCGGTACCGCACGGAACGCAGCGGCGGAAAAGAGAAGCGCGAGGCGGTCACCGTGGCGCTGCAGACCTCGGTGCAGTCGGTTGTGACGTCGGCGCTGGGATTCTTCGCAGCGACGGTCGGCGTCGGACTCTATTCAGAGATCGGTATGATTTCTTCGCTGTGTATGCTGCTGGCACGCGGCGCACTGATTTCGATGGCGGTCGTCATCACGGTGCTGCCCTCGATGCTGCTCGCATTTGATAAGGTCATCTGCCGGACGAGCGCAGGCTTCCTTCCGAAGGAGGAGCGCCGCCGCCGTCTGATTTCGGTATTTTCTCACTGAGAAGGAGTGTATCAATATGAAACAGTACAGAAAATGGATTGCAGGACTGCTGGCCGTGATGATCTCGGCCGGTGCAACCGGTTCGCTTGCATATGCCCAGAATAAAACGCAGCCGGCGCAGGAGAACGCTTCTGTTTCGGAACCGGATGCTGCGGCTCAGACATCAGCACCGGCCCGCAAGGCCGCTTCCGGCCGCGCCTGCAAGGATGAGACCGTCTATGTGCTCTGCAATGCGGATGCATCTGTCAAAAAGGTGATTGTCAGCGACTGGCTGAAAAATACGCCGGCGCTCGGTGCGCTCGCGGATGTTTCCGGCCTCAGCGGGATTGTGAATGTCAAGGGCGCAGAGCCGTTCACGCAGCAGAACAATCAGCTGAGCTGGGATGCAGAGGGCGACGATATCTATTATCAGGGCAGCACGGACCGGGAGCCGCCGGTTACGGTGCACATGACCTATTATCTGGACGGCAAACAGATTGCTCCGGAGCAGCTCGCCGGAAAAAGCGGACATCTGCGGATCCGCTGGGACTATGAGAATCACGCAAAGGCAGAGGTCAGAACGGAGCACGGAACCCAGAACGTCACGGTGCCGTTCCTTGCGGCGAGTGCCGCCGTACTGGACAGCGAAAGCTGTCTGAATGCGCAGGTCACAAACGGCCGGCTGATCTCCGACGGAAACCGGCTGATTGCGGTCGGCGCGGCGTTTCCGGGGCTGAACGATTCACTCGGACTCGGTGAGATTGCAGGCATGGAGCTGCAGCTGCCGGAATACTTTGAGCTGACAGCGGATGTCCGTGATTTTCAGATGAACAGCTCTGTGACGGTTGTTTCTGACGAGCTGTTCTCAAAGCTCGATACGGACGGGATGTTCTCTGACGAGAAACTGACCGAGCAGATTCAGCAGCTCTGCGACGGTGCAGGTGCGCTCTGCGACGGCACCGCAGCGCTCTATGACGGCATTGAGAAGCTCTCGGACGGCAGCGGCGGTCTGACAGACGGCATCGAAAAGCTGGTCAGCGGCTCTGCTGCTCTGAAGGACGGTGCGGTGAGCCTCGAAAACGGTGCTGCACAGCTTAAAGACGGCGCGGGTACACTCTCCGGCGGTGCAAAACAGCTGACAGACGGCATCCGGCAGGCGAAGGACGGCTCCGGCGCGCTGACAGCCGGCTGTACGCAGGTGCAGCAGGGCGCAGCCGCACTCACGGACGGCATCAAACAGGCAAAGGACGGTGCGGATGCGCTGCAGGCAGGGCTTGCAGATGCAAAGGCGGGTGCCGGTCAGCTGGACAGCGGCTTTGCAGCGGTCGCTTCCGGCGCGGAAACGCTCAGCAGCGGTGCTGAGAAGTTCAAAGCGGGCGCCGGTCAGCTCGAAACAGGCAGCGGGCAGCTGAGCAGCGGCGCGGCTGCGCTGGCTGACAATGTGAAAAAAATGCACGACGGTGCGGAAAATATCAAGGAATCTTCCGAAAAGCTGTCTGACGGAATCGGCAGTGCCAAGACCGGCGCGGATGCGCTGAACAGCGGAATCGCGCAGGCTGCCGAAGGCGCAGATACACTGCAGAACGGCGCTGATGCACTGGCATCCGGCGCAGAGCAGCTCTCCGGCGGCATTCAGTCGGCAGGAACAGCGCTGGAAACGACCGTCGCAGCCAATCAGCAGGCACTTGCGGCACTGCAGGCGCTTTACGCGCAGACACCCTCGGAGCAGCTTGCGGCGGCAATCGGTGCGCTGCAGCAGACCGTCGCGGCACAGCAGCAGATCGCAGATTCCATGCAGTCAGACGGTGCGCTCGGTGCGGGTGCAGCGGGGCTGCAGGAAGGTGCTGCTTCTCTCTCCGGCGGACTGGCGCAGCTTTCCGGCGGTCTGACAGAGGCGCAGACAGGTGCGGCATCGCTGCGGCAGGGGCTTTCTGTCCTCGATGACGGCGGCAAAGCACTGGCCGCCGGTGCGGGACAGCTCGCGGACGCATCCAAGCAGCTTTCTGACGGTGCGGATACGCTTTCCGGCGGTGCGGCGGAGCTGCATAACGGCATCGGCACACTGACATCGGGCAGCACCGAGCTTTTCGGCGGACTTGACCGTCTGCTCGGCGGAATCCGGCAGCTTTCGGGCGGTGCATCGGCACTGAACAGCGGCCTCGGCAGGCTGCACGACGGCGCGGGCGCACTGGACGGCGGCATTGCAGCGCTCTATGACGGCGCAGCAGCACTCGGCGGCGGCATCGGGCAGCTGCAGACCGGTACGGAAACGCTGGACAGCGGCCTGACAGCACTGGTTTCGGGCGGCACGCAGCTTTCGTCCGGAGCAGATACGCTGTATCTGTCGCTGGAAAAGCTGTATCAGGGAACCGGTTCGCTTTCGTCCGGTGCATCGGAGCTCAGCGGCGGTATGCTTGCACTGCAGAACGGAAGCGGCACACTGACAGACGGTATTGCGCAGCTGAAAAAAGGCGCAAAGGATCTGGATGACGGCATGAAGAGATTCAACGCAGAGGGCATCTCGAAAATTGCCGCGGCGGCGGACGAAACACTGCCGAAGCTGCAGGAGAATTTCCGCGCTGCACGCGCAGCCGCAAAGTCCTATGATAGCTTCTCCGGCAAATCTGACAGTATGGACGGCAGTGTCCGGTTTATCTATGTGACCGACGGCATCGGATAAGACCGTATAGAAAAAGGGATCGCTGCACGATGATTGAGAATGCGGCAACGCCCTCATTATCAATGAACGGAGATACTTTCTGATTGACAAAAAAGGCGCTGATTGTAAGACGGGTACTCATATAAAAGTTTTGCCCCGAAGCATTTCAAAGTGCTTCGGGGCATTGTATGCCTGCTAAGATAAATCAGAATTTAACTGTCTAATTCCTCCAGAAAATCCTTCAGGATTTTTCCGCACTCTTCTGGCTTATCAAACATGATCTCATGCTGCCCTTGCATTTCAATCTTCTGACAGTTTCCCATCTTTTCGATGTATGCGTCAAGTATCTCACGTTTTTCCGCCTCAGTTTTCAGAAAATTCGCATAGACTTCATCATCGCTGTCACCTGCGATTTGATATTCATTTCTGAGTTTTTCAGCAGTAAAGCCTTCGTCAATGAGCTGTTCTTTCGTATGAAAAGCGTAGGTTATGCTCAGGTACATCTTCGGGATATCATTTGTTTCCAATGTATCCCAAACATAATTGCAGTTTTCCTGCCAGCGCAGCATTTCATCTGTTGAAGCATGACTGCTCATGGTTTTTTCAAGAAGTGCCGAAGAAACTGGTCTTTCTTCATCAGAAAGCATTTTCAATTCTCTTTCGTAGTCGGAGTTTATCATCGATGTGAGCAGTCCGAGGTTTCCGGCACGGCGCATCCACTTTACGATGTCAAGATCCAACGCGTCTTTTTCAAGATCGAAATGCTGTGCTTCGGAGCCGTCTATGATCATGACTGCTTCGATCTCATCGGGGTATTGGCTTTGCCAGTATGTAGTGTAAACACCACCCATTGAATGTGGCATCAGCACATAGGGTGCCTGAATACCTGCGTTTTGCAGTGCAGTCCTATAATGCTCAACAACGTGTTCAACGGTCATAGCGCCCTTATAATCATCGCTCACGCCATATCCTGCACGGTCGAGAAAAACAAGCCTGTTATCCTCTTCAAGCGGAGCCGTCATCCTTCGCCAGCCTATATACATCTCGCCGTCAAGATAGCCCGCTAA
>JAFRTG010000002.1 GCA_017427265.1 Oscillospiraceae bacterium
AGACCTCAAACGCAGCACCTTCAATAACATCGAGCATCAGGGCATCGCATTTGTTCAGTATTCGCTGATGCCGTGGATCATCCGCATTGAAAAGGGCATCATGAAAGACCTTCTGCTCGAAGAAGAACAGGATGTGTATTTTCCGAAGTTCAATGTGGACGGTCTGATGCGCGGCGATTATCAGTCTCGTATGAACGCTTATGCCATCGGTGTCGGCAACGGATTCATGTCGCCCAACGATGTGCGCCGTCTTGAAAATATGGATCTTATTCCCGATGAACAGGGCGGCAACGATTACTACCTTAATGGCAGCTACAATAAGCTGCAAGATGCAGGTGCAGCGTATGATCTGAATGCTCCACAAGAGGATGAACAGCCGGATACCGAGGAACAGGATACACCGGATGAAAATCCGGACGAGGAAACCGATGACCGATTCCTGCGGAAGAAGCGCAGGACAAAACACAGAAATGGGGGTATGTGATATGCAGAAATTCTGGAACTGGATTCACGATGACAGCGGCGGAAGAGTCCTCCGTCTCGAAGGTCCTATCGACTCGGAGAGCTTTTGGGGTGATGAAATTACGCCGCAGGACTTCCGCGATGAGCTGTACGCCGAGGACGGCGACATTACACTTTGGCTGAATAGTCCAGGCGGCAATGTGTTCGCCGCAGCCGAAATTTACACGATGATTCGTGATTATCCGCACAAGGTGACGGTGAAAATCGCAAGCATCGCAGCATCGGCGGCAAGCATCATCGCAATGGCGGGCAATACCGTGGAGATGTCTCCGACCGCCCTCCTCATGGTGCATGATCCCAGTACAATTGCGATGGGAAATGCGCGAGATATGGAGAAAGCTATCGCCACACTGAACGAAGTCAAGGAGTCCATTATCAACGCATATATGGCGAAAACCGGGCTTTCCCATAACCGCATCAGCAAGCTCATGTCCGATGAAACATGGATCAATGCAAAAAAGGCTGTGGAGCTTGGCTTTGCAGATGTGATCCTCTTTGACGAGAAGCCTGAACCGGAAAAGAAGGAGGATGAGCCTGAAAATCCGGACGAGCCCGACAAGCCCGATGAGGAAGGCGGTGACGAGGACGGGGATGAAAAGAAGGAAACCGAAAAGAAGCCGTTTAAGCTGGACTCCGGCGATGCCCTTTGGCAGTACAGTACCCGTATCATGGGGCAGACCATTCTGGGAAAGATCACCGCTGCCGCAGAAACAGCCGGCACAGACGACACTTCCGATGACGAAACTGAAGCACCGAAACCTGCCGAAGAAGGGCTGACAGATAAATCTGTGACAGGTACTGCACCTGTGGTCACAGTCCCGGATATGCCTGTGATCGGTATGGACGGCAAAACCGCAGACGGCTCGATGCCGTATGAAATTCTGAAACAGCAGCTTGCTTTTATGAGATAAGCAGGCTGTATTTTATGACCGCCGGGAATTCCCGGCAGAAACGGAGAAAAGATATGAGCAAGATCATGGAACTTCGCACTAAGCGCAATACCCTGTGGGAGCAGACAAAGGCATTCCTCGAAAAGCACCGCGGCGAGAACGGTCTCGTGGAGGCTTCCGCAGTCGAGCAGTACAACAAGATGGCTGGTGAGGTGCAGGCTCTCGGCGCTGAGATCGAGCGTCTTGAACAGCAGGCTGCCCTCGATGCCGCACTTTCCGCACCGACCTCCAAGCCCGTCACCAACGCACCCGGCGCACCGACTGCCGCCAAGACCGCACCGACCGCTACCGATGAGTACAAGGGCGCATTCTGGGATATGATCCGCAATAAGGGTGATCAGCTTGCAGTCCGCAATGCGCTCTCTGTTGGTGAGGACACTGAGGGCGGCTACACTGTGCCGGATGAGTTCGAGCGCAGACTGATTCAAGCACTGGAGGAGAACAACATCTTCCGCCAGATGGCAACTGTCATCAAGACCAATAGCGGCACCCGCAAGATCCCGATTGCAAACGATACGATGGAGGCACAGTGGATCGATGAGGGCGAGGAGATCCCGGAGACTGACACTCGTTTCGGTCAGACGACCCTTTCCGCATACAAGCTCGGCACGATGATCAAGATCAGCAATGAGCTTCTGCACGATTCCGCCTTTGACCTCGCAAGCTATATCGCTGCACGCTTCGGTGTTGCGATGGGCAATGCGGAGGAGCGTGCTTTCTTCACCGGTGACGGCGACAAAAAGCCCCTCGGTATCCTCGATGAGACCGGCGGTGCAGAGCTGGGTGTTACTGCGGCATCTCAGACAGCGATCACCTTCGATGAGATCTTCGACCTCTACTACAGCCTGAAGTCTCCCTATCGCCGCAACGCACAGTTCGTCTGCAACGAGACCATCCTCCTTCAGCTTATGAAGCTCAAGGACAAGAACGACAACTACCTCTGGAAGCCTAGCCTCGACATCGCAAAGCCCGATACACTGCTTGGCAGACCGATCCGCACTTCCTCTTTCATGCCCAGTATTGCAAAGGGTGAACGTGTTCTCCTCTTCGGTGACATGAAAAACTACTGGGTGGCTGACCGTCAGAACCGCACCTTCCGCCGTCTGAACGAGCTGTATGCAAGAACCGATCAGGTCGGCTTCCTCACCACGCAGCGTGTGGACGGTCGTCTGATCCTGCCGGAGTCCGTCAAGGTTCTGAAGATGGCAGGCAATAAGGCGACCACAGGCGGCAATACCGGCGGCAACACTGGCGGCGGCGCAGGCGGCAACGGCTGATGATTGGAGGGCAGATAAGTGACTCTGATCTCACTGCCTGAAACAAAAAACTATCTCCGTGTAGATCACTGCGAGGATGACAAGCTCATCCTCACTCTGATCGATACGGCACAGCGGCTCGTGATGGATGTGGGGCGCATGAATGAAAAGCAGCTTGTGGAAAATGAGGAAACCTCCCGGCAGGCTATGCTGTATACTGTTTCGTACCTCTACGAAAACCGCAATACTGCTGATTATCATGCGCTCACCTTGACATTGCGTGCGCTGTTGTTCGCACAGAGGGAGGGCATCGTCTGATGGAGATCGGGAAACTGAATCAACGGATCGCCGTCCTCGAAAACCATGTCAAAAAGGACGCAATCGGCAATCACAAAGCCCGGTGGGAGGAAGTGTTCTCCCTCTGGGCTTCTGTGACGGTATCCAATACCGTGGGCGGTGCGTCTGAGGAGACCAATACCGGAGTGACCAGAGAAATACAGAAGATCGAGGTCATCATCCGGCAGACTCCGCAGACAAAGCGCATGGCATCGACTGTGTACAAGATCCGCTTTGACGGTCTGGATTATGACATCAAGGGCATTGTTCCGAATTTCCAGACGCAGGACTATATGAAACTGATCTGCGAATCCAGAAAGGCAGGTGCAAAGGATGACATCTATTGACGATCTGGCATCGGAGGTCATGAAGGGCTTGACGGAATACGCTGAACTTGCGGATACAGCGATGAAAAAGGCTGTCCGCAAGACTGCTACTGCCGTCAAGAACGAGATCTCCGAAAACGCTCCTGAGAAATCCGGACGGTATGCAAAGAGCTGGGCTGCAAAAAAGGTGAAGGAAAACAGCCATACGCTCGAAATGACGGTGCATTCCAAGAACCGCTATCAGATCGCACACCTGCTGGAGCACGGTCATGCGAAAAGGGGCGGCGGCAGAGTTGCGGCAATTCCGCATATCGCACCGGCAGAGGAAAACGGTGAGCAGATGCTCGAATCCCTCATCGAAAAGGCACTGTCATGAGGTAACAACTATGTCCTATGAAGAAATCAATGAAATGATGCAGGAAATCGGGCTGCCCTTTGCGTACCATCACTTCGCAGAGGGAGAAAGCCCTGATCCGCCCTTCACATTGTTCCTGTCTCCCGGTGAGAATACATTCGGTGCAGATAATCTGATGTATTACAGCTTCAAAGAGCTGCACATCGAATTGTACACGGATGAAAAATCGCCGGATACAGAACAGCGTGTAGAGGAAGTCCTCCTGCAGCACAACATCTACTACACAAAATCTGAGGTATGGATTGAGTCGGAACGGCTCTATGAAGTCCTCTATATCATGGAGGTATAAGCATGGCACTTCAGAAAAACAAGGTAAAGTTCGGTCTGAATAAGGTCCATTATGCGAAGATCACGGCATGGAGCGATGACGGTGTGCCGACCTTCGCAACGCCGGTGCGCCTGCCCGGTGCGGTATCGCTTTCTATCGATGCCAACGGCGAAAATGAGAACTTTTACGCCGATAACGGCGTGTACTACGTCATCAACAACAACGCCGGCTACGAGGGCGATCTGGAGGTCGCACTCATCACCACCGATTTTGCAACGGCTATCCTCGGCGAGCAGCTCGACAGCAAGGGTGTCCTTGTAGAGCGCAACGATGCCGAAACCTCGCAGTTTGCACTTCTCTTTGAGTTCAACGGTGACAAGAACCACATCCGTCATGTGCTGTACTGCTGCTCGGCATCCCGCCCCTCGACCGAGAGTTCCACTACGGAGGAGTCTACCGAGGTCAAGACCGAGACACTCAGCCTCAAGGCTACGGCACTCCCGTCCGGTCTGGTGAAGGGTAAGACCTGTGAGAATACAGACGAGGCGACCTACAACAACTGGTACGGCGCTGTGTATATCCCGACTGCGGCAACTACCAACAGCACGAGATCGGCAAGCGCAGCGAAGTCTGCTGCTGCTTCCACCACAACTGACTGATTCGGAGGGTAATGAATATGGCTATCAAGAAAATCATCACTGTTGACGGTATCGATGTTCCTTTCAAGGCGAGCGCAACCCTGCCTCGCCTGTACCGCGCTAAGTTCCGCAAGGACATCTTCAAGGATTTTGCGGCGCTGAAGGATTCCGTGGATGAGAGCGATGAGCAGGATTCCGGCCTTGGCATCGAGAGCCTTGAGGTGTTCGAGAACATCGCATGGGCAATGGCGAAGCACGCTGATCCGGAGAATGTTCCCGACAGTCCCGATGAGTGGCTGGAGCAGTTCAACTGCTTCTCGATCTACGAGGTGCTGCCGCAGCTTTTCGAGCTTTGGGGCATGAATCTGGAGACGCAGGCAGAGTCAAAAAAAAGTCTCGTCCAGTTGACCGCGAGATGACAACGCCGCTGTTCCTACTCCGATGTGTGCAGATCGGGCTGAGTCTTTCTGACCTTGATCTGCTCACCATCGGAATGGTCAATGAAATGTTCATCGAAAGGGATAATGATGAAGCGACTTACAGCTATAAAGCGACTCAAAACGACATGGACAAATTCTGAGCCGATTATCTCTCTGCTGCGGATTCTTTTCGGGCTTGCCATTTACTCCTTCGGCGTATATCTGACCATCTATGCCAATATTGGGCTTGCGCCGTGGGACTGTCTTGCTGTGGGGATATCTCTGCATACGCCGTTGAATTACGGCGGTGCAATGGCGGCGGTATCCCTTACGGCAATTGTGATACAGCTACTCTTGCATGAGCGAATCGGCATCGCTACCGTCCTTGATGCAATTATCACAGGCAACCTTACACAGCTTTTCTGTGATACTTCACCCTATCCCGAAAATCACAGCCTGTGGCTCGGCATTGTTTTCATGTTGTTCGGATTTCTGTTTATCGCTCTGGGGATGTATGTGTATATGTCTGCTGAATGCGGCTGCGGTCCGAAGGACGGACTACTCGTCGCAATTGGGAAACGGCTGCCGAAGATTCCAATCGGCGTGGCGGAGGTGCTTCTGTGGGCAGTTGTAACACTCTGCGGATGGTTACTCGGCGGCACTGTCGGCATAGGCACTGTCATATCCACCTTCGGCGCAGGTGCGGTCATGCATCTATTCTACACTGTGATTCATTTCGAGCCGAAAAAACTGCGGCATAAAAGCGTGATTGAGACAGTTCAGACCTTGAATCGTTTTAATTGACTTTTTCTCTCGACTGTGGTATAATGTCGATAAAGAAATCCTGAATCAATATGATGAGTGATAAGGAGTCTGTCTATGTATTTCAAACTAAACGATGTCGAATATACAATTGAATCATGCGATGTTGCTTTTGATATTATTCCGTACAACCAGCATCTGAAGATGTATATTGATATAGAAGCAAAAAACGAAAGTGATCAAATTGATTATGAATTACAATATGTCAGACTATACCACAATAATGGGTTTGATATTGGCGGAAAGACCACACGCAACCTTAAGGGTAAACGGTTTGAATGGAAAAAAGCTTCAAACTGGAACGGTGGAACACTATATGTTCTTGAACATGAAGATGTGACCAGCGGTGTTATTGAAATACTTGACATAACCGCAGACACTATCAAAATCAAATGGACGGGTTTTGGAAATGTATTCTGGAATGATGAATATGATAAAAACGTTCCGTTTGAAGCTGAGATTGAATCATCCTTGCCGGCTATGCCTAAATACAAAGTCCTGAATGGAATGGCAGCGTCTGTTTTCAAGCTTGATAAGGACACTTTTCTTGAACTGCTGAATTTTGATGACCTTTTACAGGAATGCAATCGTTGTGTTGAAATGTGGCGCAATGATGATAAAGAAGCGTGGGAAAAATATAACGCAACGCTGAATATGATTCTACGATACAAGGGTGTGGAATATCAGGGAAAAGCGGTATATAACGGACACGCAACTCAATGTTAGACTATTTTTTCGGATTCCTGCCCTGTAAAAATCACAATTATCCAAACATCTCTGGATATAAGCAACGGGCAATACAATTTCTATGTGGTGTTTGAAAAATAGTTGCTTGTTATAACTGAACACACAAAGCACTTGCTGAAAAAGCAGGTGCTTTTTTTATGTCTCGACGAGGAGGTGAGATCGCATGGCAAATAGAATCAAGGGTATTACAGTCGAGATCAACGGCGATACCACGAAATTATCCAAAGCCCTCCAGAGTGTGGATAAGAACATTAAAAACACACAAACACAGCTCAAAGACGTCGAAAAGCTGCTGAAGCTCGATCCGAAAAATACAGAGCTGCTTGCTCAGAAGCAGAAGCTCCTCGGTGATGCTGTCAAAAGCACAAAGGAACGGCTGGATACCCTGAAAAAAGCCAGCGAGGAAGCCGCCAAAACCAAAGACAATTACGACGATTGGAAGGCAAAATACGATCCGATCAAGCAGAAGATCGGCGAGACCGAAACCAAGCTGAAAGAGCTGAAGGAACAGGCGAAAACCGCCGATGAACAGCTTTCTAAGGGTGAGATCTCACAGGAGAAGTATGATGCTCTGCAAAGGGAGATCAAGGAGACAACTGACGAGCTGACAGGTCTGAAACAGCAGGCAAAGGATGTATCTGACGAGTTCGGCAACCCGATCAGCCCGGAGCAGTACGATGCACTCCAGCGTGAGATCATCGAGACCGAGCAGGAACTTCAGAACCTGCAAACAGAGGCAAGCAAATCTCAAGAGGCTTTGGTAAAAATCGGTCAGGCGGGAGAAACACTCGAAAAGGTCGGCGGCAAGATCGCCGATGTCGGTGAAACACTCACCACTCATGTAACCGTACCCGTTCTCGCCGCCGGTACCGCCGCTGTGAAAACAGCATCGGATTTTGATACTGCCATGTCCAAAGTTGCCGCTGTATCGGGTGCGACTGGTGACGAGCTGCAAGACCTGAGAGATAAAGCTCGTGAGATGGGCGCAAAGACAAAATTCTCCGCATCTGAAGCCGCAGAAGCCATGAACTATATGGCGATGGCAGGCTGGAAAACCGGAGATATGCTTGACGGTATTGAGGGCATTATGAACCTTGCTGCCGCATCCGGCGAAGACCTCGCAACCACATCAGATATTGTCACGGACGCTCTGACAGCATTTGGCTTAACTGCTGCGGACAGCGGACACTTCGCTGATGTACTTGCCGCTGCATCTTCCAACGCCAATACCAATGTGTCCATGATGGGTGAAACCTTCAAATACTGTGCGCCTGTTGCAGGTGCTTTAGGATTCTCCTGCGAGGACACTGCCGAGGCGATCGGTCTCATGGCGAACAGCGGTATCAAGGGTTCACAGGCTGGTACAGCACTCCGTTCTATGATGAATGCGCTTGCCGGAGAGGTCAAATTTTGCGGTAAGGAAATCGGTGAGGTTGAAATTGCTACCACAAATGCTGACGGCTCGATGCGTGACCTCAACGATATCCTTGCGGACTGCCGTGTGGCATTCTCACAGATGTCGGAATCGGAACAAGCATCAGCGGCACAGGCACTTGTCGGCAAAAATGCAATGTCCGGCTTCCTTGCTGTCATGAATGCAGCACCATCGGATATTGAGAAACTGAACAGTGCAATCAGCACTTGTTCCGATGAAGTTGACGGCTACAACGGCGTGACCGAAAAAATGGCTGCCGTCATGCAGGACAACCTCGGCGGTCAGCTTACCATTCTAAAATCGCAGCTTGAGGAGCTTGCTATCAGTTTCGGCGAAATTCTCATGCCTGCGATCCGCGCCATCGTCACTAAAATTCAGGCACTTGTGGACAAGCTGAATCAGATGGATCCGGCTACAAAAGAAATGATCGTCAAGATTGCACTCGTAGCGGCGGCACTAGGACCGCTTTTAGTCGTTGTCGGCAAAACAATGGTCACAGTCGGCAAGCTCATGCAGTTTATCTCCAATCTTCCGACTATCATCGCCGGTGCAAAGGCGGCATTCAGTTCATTTGGTGCTGCTATCGGCGGTATCTCTGCGCCTGTGGTCGCTGTCATTGCGGTCATTGCCGCTTTGGTGGCGGCTTTCGTGCATCTATGGAAAAACAATGAGGAGTTCCGCAACAAGATCACTGCGATCTGGGAACAGATCAAGGGAATTTTCTCCGGTTTCTGTCAGGGAATTGTTGACCGTCTCAATGCTTTGGGCTTCGATTTTGAGAACATCGG
>JAFRTG010000022.1 GCA_017427265.1 Oscillospiraceae bacterium
GATGCAGACAGCAAGTCGGACGATAGCTCTGCCGATGATGAATTTGTCGGGCAGACTTCTTTCTTCGGAGATAATTCCTACAAGGATTAACATATTTCCGACAACAAAACGATAGCTGTGTAAGGGGCGGCAGCAATGCCGTTCCACACGGCTGTATATGAGGGCAGAGAGATAAAGCGAAACCCTCAAA
Organism: Oscillospiraceae bacterium; assembly: GCA_017427265.1. Classification (GTDB taxonomy): domain Bacteria; phylum Bacillota; class Clostridia; order Oscillospirales; family Ruminococcaceae; genus Firm-04. The sequence continues at coordinate 191 of JAFRTG010000022.1, forward strand.
TCCAAATGCGTAGATAAAGACAAGCTAAAGGAGAAAAATTCGCTATGAATGAAACTACAACTGCCGCCGTTGCGGTATCGGGAAGTGTGTCCGAATATCATATCGGGCATACAACATACAGGGTGACAACAACTTTTAACCCAGCTTTTCGGCAAAGCCTGAGCGACATACTTGCGAGGCTCATCACAGAGGACTGCGAGAAAATGCTCGGTGATAATGAACAGGAACAGGACAAGCAGGCTGTGTGAAATTTTAGCTTGGTGCGTATTGACTTTTTCGGCAATGCGCGCTAAACTATTATCATAGCTTGCTGTATCCTGTCGGAAAGTGAGGTTAAAATGACAGACAAGATAACAGCTTTATACTGCCGTCTTTCGCAGGACGATATGTTGGACGGCGAGAGCAACAGTATCACCAACCAGAAAGCAATTTTACAGAAATTCGCTGAGGACAACGGTTTTCCGAACCCGACTTTCTATGTCGATGACGGAGTGAGCGGTACGACTTGGGAGCGTGAGGGCTTCAAAGCGATGATGTCGGACATTGAGGACGGCAAGGTCGCTACGGTCATTACAAAGGATTTAAGCCGATTAGGTCGTGACTACCTGAAAACTGGTGAGCTGATCGAAATGGTGTTCCCCGACTACGATGTGAGATATATCGCCGTAAACGATAATGTCGATACGGCAAAGTCCGAGAACGAATTGCTTGCGTTCAAAAATATCTTTAATGACTGGTACGCCCGTGATTGCAGTAAGAAGATTCGTGCGGTGTTCAGGGCTAAAGGTCAATCGGGCAAGCACCTGTGTCCGCCTGTGTACGGCTACAAAAAGTCGGATACCGACAAGAATTTGTGGGTAATTGATGAGCCTGCCGCCGAAGTGGTACGCAAGATTTTCAAGCTCTGCATTGACGGCTACGGTCCGGTGCAGATCGCCCGTATCTTAACAGAACAGGGTATCCCGACACCTACCGCATACGCATTGTCGCAAGGTCGTGACAACGGCAGGCACAACGCTAAGACCTACCGCTGGGGAGCAAACACGATTGCCCATATCCTTGAACGCTTGGAATACTGCGGTCATACGGTCAACTTCCGTACAAAGATGAAGTCCTACAAGGTTCACAAAATCGTCTACAATCCGCAGGACGAGTGGCAGATCTTCGAGAATACGCAAGAGCCTATCATCAGCCAGCAGACCTTTGACTTGGTGCAGGAACTTCGCAAGCACAAGCGCAGACCGCAGAAAATGCAGACGGTAAATCCGTTCGCAGGAATGGTGTACTGTGCTGACTGCGGAGAGAAGATGTACCTGAGCCGCCGCAAGAATGAGCGTCCCGAACAGGAACATATGCGTTGTTCAACCTACGCAAAGGAACAGGACAAATGCACCGTCCACTATATCCGCACCTGCGTACTCAACGAAATTGTCCTCGGTGAGCTGAACAAGCTCCTTGCTATGGTCAAGGCTAATGAGGACGAGTTTATTCAAGCGGCTATGAGCAATTCCGTTCAGCGTAAATCCTCGGAGCTTACAAAAGTAAAGAAAACGCTGAAACAGGCTGAAAAGCGTATCGCTGAACTGGACAAGCTGTTCAAAAGGCTCTATGAAGATAACGTCCTCGGCAGGCTGTCGGACGAGCGTTTCACGATGATGTCCGCAGGATATGAGGAGGAACAGGCAAAGCTGAAAGTTACCGTTACAGAGCTTACCGCTTTTGTTGAAACGGCTGAACAGAAGTCCTCCGATGTGACTGCGTTCCTCAAAGTGGTGCATAAGTATGAGCATATCGAAACGCTGACACCTGAGATCATGCACGAACTGGTCGATAAGATCATCGTCCACGAACCCGACAAGTCCAGCGGTAAGCGTGTGCAGGATATTGAGATCCACTTCCGCTTTGATGTGGCGGTGTCCACGATCTCCGTGGAAACAGGTAAATATGGAAAAAGGTCGCATAACCAACGGTGTTATGCGACTACACTAAGGGAGAAAAAACTTCTATATCACTACTGTGGTTTCGCGCCCGGGTTATCATTACCGTAACCTTCCAAAAGGTTTACGACACCCCAGAGGGAAACGCCGCCGCCGATCAGGCAAATAACGGACTTGAGGACGGTGCAGGCAGTGGTGATGAAAGACGAAGTGTCAACGACACCAGTGCCGGCTGCGAATGCCTGAGTGGTGCAGGTCATTGCCATAACGCCTGCGATAGTCGCAAACATGGTAGCCTTTTTAGCACCACGGGTGAACTTGCTGAGCCACTTGTGCTTCGGCTGAGCAGTGGCAGTTGTCTCCGTTGCGGCAGTAGTACCAACCGCAGAAATGTTCAGTTCTTTCATAGGTAAAAATCTCCTTCAAATAAAATAATTGTCCGCAGCTTCAACCGTTTCTGTTTTTATTCGGTTTCTTCGCTGTCCGAGCCGAATCCGACATATATCTCTTTTTCGTCGGGAGCAACGGATATTGCAACTTCCTGTTTAACGGCTGTCATATCAACATGATATTCCGTAAAACGTTCTCCTTTGGACAGTTTCAAACGCATCGCCTTTTGGTCGCTAACGTACTTTTCGATGTTGAATTCCTGTTCAGGATTATCGTCCGACAGCATATAATATTGCTTATGACGGGTAATGTCGTACTTGTCCGAGAAGAACGGACGCACTCCTCGTACTTGCAGAATACACTTACCGCCGTCCATGACCGCCAGTTCGTCCTGAGATTTCAGCTCTTTTCCGAGTTTCTGATAGTTCAGTCCGTAGGACTGAGACTGACCACGGTTTTCGGAGGTATTATAGGCATCAATTGTTTCCTTGCCCAAGCTCTCTGAGATTTCTTTCAGAGTGCTTTTTTCCTTACCACCGAGGAAAAGAAGCGTATCACAGTTGCCTTCGATGGTGTCTGCGTTATCTTTATATATAGCCTTTAGCTGGCTCTTAGCTTGCAGTATGATCGAGGCAGAGATTTCACGGCTTCTGATCGTGGCGATCAGTTTCTCGAATTGCGGAATTTCGCCGATATTGGCAAACTCATCTAACAAACAGCGTACATGATTTTTTAGCTTTCCGCCTGGGGAATTATCTGCTTTCGTGCAAAGCAGATTAAAAAGCTGGGAATACATGATAGCGACAAGGAAGTTGAAAGTCGCATCTGTATCGGAGATGATTATGAACAATGCACTTAACTCGTCACCGAGGCGGTCGAGCTGAAGCTCATCGTAGGAGGTGATCTCCAAGACCTCATCTATTGCGAAAGGCGCAAGTCGTGTGCTACAGCTAATAAGAATAGACTTAGCCGTTTTTCCTGCAGCGAGCTTATACGCCTTGAATTGTTTGAGAGCGAAAGAGCCTAACCGTCTTTGTTCGGCTTCGGGCGTAGTCTCAAACAAGTCCTGATATTCCTCGATTACTTCGGGATCGTCAGGTCTGGTGTCATTCAGCCAGTGTTCAAGAACCTCAAACTCAAGGTCGATAGCGTTCTTGAACTCCTCGTCATCCTCACGGCACTCAGAAGCGTTAATCATGTCGATCAGCGTCTCAAAGTTCCATTCTTCTTCGGGATACACGGCAAAGATAAAGGCAATATACGCAGTATAGAGCAGTTTCTCTGCTTTCACCCAAAAGTCATCGCCGGACGGCTGCTGAGATGATGATGTGTTTTTGATAAGGACTTCCACAAAACGTAGAATGTCCTTTTCACGGTTTTTCTCCGAGATATAGGCGAAAGGGTTATAATGCATACTCTTTGCAAAGTCGATAGTATTAAAGACCTTGATCTTGTACGGCTGATAGATTGGCTGTTTTTTGCCGTTCTTGTCCGTCGTATACATCACTTTGCCGCTTTCGTCACGCATAGGGCGGCCCCGCTCAAGCATCTTTCCGCACTCCACGAGAACCGTGCCTTTCGGATCGGTAACAACGTAGCTGCTATGCATTTGCATCAGATTTGGCTTTACAAAGCCACGAGTCTTAAAGCTGCCTGATCCACCGATAACGATAACATTCTTATTGCGCCCGTATTTCGGAGCGGAGGGCTTGCCCATAGTCAGGTATTCCGTCTGAGTCAGGATCACATTGTTTTCAAAGCAGGAAGTATCCATATATGGTTCTATGTCCTTTGCCGTACCCCATACGGCAGAGCCGTATTCTTCGCCCTGACGGAATTTTTTTCGGTTCTTCGACTTGACATAGATAACAAGTCTCATAATGCCTGCAACAATCAAGCCGAAAAGAAGATCATAAGGGTGTAAGCTGGGAAAGACCTTTGCAAAAGCCGTTCCGAGATTGCTCATGAAGGGCATCAGCTTTTCCTGAAAGCCATTGCCCTCAGCGGTTCGGTAAGCATAACCGATCAGGTTACCCACATAAGAGAAAGCTACATAGGGAATCGCCTTGATGATCAGCTTTTTGAGCTTCTTCGAGTTGACCTGCAATGATGCAGTCCCTTTCTGTCAGTATCGGCATAAAGAAAAGCCGTAAAAGTATCGTCAGCCCTTGCCCGTGGAACGGGGGCAGACTTAAAGGAATCGTAACCTCTCATCTTCTGTTCTCCCTTGTTTTCTCTCTCTGTTTCTGTTTGCGAGGCTTGCTTGCCACACGAGCTGCTTCTTTGTGCATCTGCTCACGGGTGATCTCGCCGCGCTTCTTGGTCTTGTCCTGCCCCTTTCCGGCATACTCGGTAAATGCTTTCTTGAAATCCTCTGTCTTAGCAGCGGAAAAGAAAACATGATAAGTAGGCGGTTCGGTCTTTTTATCTGTTTTCAGGGCAAAATCAATGTCGTACTTCCTTGCGGTTTTCAGGAAATCACCGATATTCTCGTCTGATACCTCAATGCTGTCGAGCTTAGAAACGGACTTCTCCTGCAACTGCTTGTAGGTCATACGTCCTGTTTTCTCTGCCTTGCCGGACATAAACTCCTGCAAGGCGGTTTTCAGTACATCAGCCGTGATCTTCTCAGCCTTGAACGAAATATCTATGGTTTTCCTTGCACCGCTCTCAAAATCCGAAGGCATCAGGCATCACCGCCTTTGCCTGCCTGAGACATCTCGAACGTGGAGAATGCTTCACTCTGGAGCCATCTGATCAGCTCCGCCTTTGCGTTCATAGCGGAAGCCTCGTCATCGAAGCTGCCGAGCAGAATAGCATCGTTCTTCTCGTCCATACTCGTCACGCCGACAAGGTTATAGCCGAGAACATTCTCATCATCATCGAGTTCATCATCGACGAAAACAGCAAGCAGATTGCTGTAGTTGACGATAATACCGTCCTGGGTAATGATAGACTTAGCCATGATCTTCACCATCCTTTCTATTATGCTCTATGAGCTGGGGTAGGGTATTGTAGCCTGGGATTGGTTGTTAGTCTTCCGGCTTCGGGTTGAAATAGCCGAGCTTATCCCAGACCAGCTTGTCAGGACAGAAATAGCTGTATCTTGTGCCGTTATCAGCTTTCAGAGCATATCCGAAGTCGAATACACCTTCACGCAGACCGCGCTTAAGATAATCCTCACTTCTGCCTGTAGCCTTTGCAATTTCGCTGATAGGAACATCACGGCACGTAAAGACCGGATCAGCTCTTGCAGGCTTTTGGGTTGCAGCCATAGGTACACCTCCTTCCATAGCGGTCAGTCATTGTGACCGCCAAAGTCTCTCTTGACGGCATATTCCGCCCATCTTGACTCAGCATTGTCCCTGAATCGCTTACTGTTGGCTTCATTGAACAGGGTGCTGATAAGGTAACTCTCAAAGTTGTGAACATTGTCGATACGTTCCATCTGCTCGATAGCATTCTGAAGAACCTCAATATCGACCTTCAGCATTGCCGACTTAACGACCTCCCTGGGAAATTCCTGACCACAGATACGTTCCGTGGGTTTACGGGAACAGATTTGTCTGACGATCATCTGTACGATCTCCTCAGCCTCAGATTCATCTTTAAGCCATTCAGCGAAGTCAAAGAAGTCGATGTTCTGCTTAACAACATCTGTATAAACAGCCTTTTCGCTTACATATCCGTCCATCTGTCTGTCATCTGCCGAGTTTTCAACAGTCCGCTGTGCGGCAGGGGCAGATTGATAGATTGATTCTTCTTCCATTGATTTTTCTTTTTTTGATTCTTCTTTGATTGTTATTTTATAAGCGTCCTGATTTTCAAGATGTGATTGACCTTGATTTAGGTTTTCCGTATCAAGTAATTCCGTATCTTGCAAATCAGCGTCTTGCGAGGGTATAAAAATGGGACTGTCAACATTATCACAGGACTGGTCCTCATCAGGGGCTTCATAAGGCTCATCATAGATGAGGTATTCCCAATCCACGATCCTGCCCTTCTCATAGACACGCTCCCTTTTGAGATACTTAGTTTCTTCGAGCTTTTTCAGAGCATTTGCAATCTTGGTAACACCTTCGCCCATAACGGCTGCAAGCCCTCTGATCGTGAAGTTCCAGCCGTCAGACATGGATACCATTGTGCAGTAAACTCCACGGGGGGAGCTTCCGACTCTCTTGTCCCTGAGAATCGTGTTGTAGATGATCGTAAAATCCTGCGTAAATTCCTTTCTCAGCTTTGGCATAATATCGTCCTCCTGCATTTTTGCTGTCAGATGTTCTTCATTCCGGGAATACATTCTCAAGCATAGAAAAAACCATCTTGAATTTGTTTATTTTTACCAGAACGCTTGACAAAAGCAAATAGCCATGATATAATAGGAAAAGTTGAATATATAGTCATTTGAACAGAATTGTGGGACAAATGACTATGAAACCACAAACGTGAAAGCTGTGCCGCCACGTTTGCAAGCCGGCTATGAATTGGCTTAGCAGAGCGTTTTAAGTTTTAGCAATAAAAAAAGCCCCTCATTTCTGAGGAGCATTGCTGATCTATTTTGTTTTAGGCATAAAAATAGCGGACAACGCTCCATGATATGGAACATCATCCGCTTATTGTTATGTATTTTGAGTTTACTCTGAGAGTGTCAACAGCTCAGGCTTTACCGCAGATTTTGTGATTCTACCATTTCTACCGAGTAACAAGTCTGCCTATTGTCTACCGTGGGCTTCTACCAAAACCGTCATTTTTCCCATTTTTCAGAGATTGCGCAAATTCGGGAAATCTCGATTCTGCGCGCTTTGAAAGCTCGTAATTTCGGGAACAAAACGGACTTAAAGGGACTCTAACGGACTAAAACGGAACAAAGTTCTTAAAACTTAAAATCTCTCGCTGGATACAGCGTGCCCGTTCAAGTCGGGTCAGCGGCACGATCAAACAAAATAAAGCCGGGCTTTGCAAGGCCCGGTTTTATTTTGTCCTTTTTTCAGGCAGCTGATCTTCCGGACGGCTTACGCTTCGTGAGCCGGACAGTGAGGATTCTGCCGTTTGGGGGTTACGAATCTTTTCCGCCGTATTTTTCTTTGTTTTGCACAAGTGCAACGATATTTAACGTATTGCAGAGAAATGCGAGCGCGAGAATCAGAACAATGAGAAGCAGGCTTCTGACGAAACCGATTTGACGGATCGGGATAAGAATCAGCAACAGCATTGCGATGAGCGTGGAAGCGATCATGACAAGTGTGAGCCTTTTTTCCGTTTGCCTGTATGTGCATTCGGTTAACCGGAGCGCGCCGGACAGGTTCTCTTCTGCTGCATCAGAAAACTCGTTTTCGTTCAGTCTTTGGCCAGCGACAATCTCATTGATACTGACGCCGTACAGATCGGAAAGCAAGGCAAGGCATTCCACGGGCGGCATATATGTGCCGGTTTCCCAGCGTGAAACGGTTTTGTTCGTCACGCCGATTTTTTCTCCGAGCATTTCCTGTGTCCATCCCTTTTCCTTGCGCAGCTCTTTCAGAAATTTTCCGATTTTGATGATATCCATTTCGGATACCTCCTTTCGTGTTTCTGATTGCATTATATCACAAAAAATGAAATCTGTCATTCCCACAAACAGCGAAAATCACGCATGAACGGTGATTTACCATAAACAGCGACAATATTTCAGTCCGTCTGCTGTCCGTCATGCGTGAGTTTGCGGTCTATCTGCATGCACTGTAAAGCTATAGGTTATTTCAGGTTATACTTTTCCTTGAATAGACGCAGGTATGTCCTTGCTTCGGTCCGGAACTCTGCGTCTTTCTCTTTTATGGCTTTCTCAACATATCCGCATAAAATATCGTAAAACTCCTGATAAGAAAGGAACGCGGCGGGCGGTTCACCCGTATCGAAGCATGTGTCGAAAACCACGCCGTCAAACTTCCTGCCGCCTAAATATTCAATATCAGATTCGGTCATCGCTGCCGCTTCAAAAAACTCTGCCGTTACCCTCCAGCCATCTCCTCCGATCCCTCTGCCCTGGGAAAAGCCTTTCAGGGTGCTCATAAATACAGAAGGTGATTTGAGATTTGCCAGTCTGCACACCTGTTCCATGAACTCATTTATCAGTTCGTAATCCTTCTCGGTCAATGCCATTATTTTCACCTTCCCTTTTAATACGGATTGCAGTTTTTACATTATTATACCAAACAGCCCCGAAAAAGTCAATCTGCAGCGCCGTTGCATTGCTTATGACTGCCATTTGAGCGATCAGGCGGCAGTGCTGCCCGATCCAAAGCATTCCGGCGGTGTATTGAAAAACTGAGCCCGTGTGCTTCCTCTTTCTTTTTTTCCGCTCTGCGGCGCTTGACTAAAGTTCTGCGAAGCCAGAGGAAAAAGGATAAGGAAAGCGGGGGCGCGGGGGCGAAAACCTAAGGGGAAAGGGGGATAAGCCGCGAAGCGGCGCTTTCCCCTGTCTCCTTTGGTTGTCACCCCCGTTTTGAGGAGAGAAGAGACACCTGCGTTTTTTATGCATGATAGGGGGCGTGATTTCACAAGATACCCATGACGCTTCCGGAGAGCTTTAGATCATGGGCTGCGGGCACTGCCCGCCAAATACTGATTTATGGCAGTACGTATGCGGAAACATATCAACGAAAAAAATACGCACAACGCTTCCGGAGAGCTTTAGATCAATGGAAACGGGCGTTGCCCGCCAAATACTGATTTATGGCAGTACGTATGCGGAAACATATCAACGAAAAAAATACGCACAACGCTTCCGGAGAACTTTAGATCATGGGCTGCGGGCACTGCCCGTCTGCCCGCCAAATTCAGATTTATCGCAATAAGCTGACGGAAACAAATACGCTGAAAGCTGCGTACAACGCTTCCGGAAATCTTTAGATCAATACATGCGGACGTTGTCCGCCAAATTTTTTTTTGAAAACCTATTGACAAGATGGGAATTCTGTGATATAATACATACAAATCCGATATGATTTATAAAGAAAGGGAGGACGGAGACGGAATGACCCTGATCTTCACTTCTCTCCTGCGGATCAATTACCGGTTCGGGCGAATGTGCCGATGTACACTGTGAATCGTATAAACCCGAATGAAAATGATTGATTTGAAAAGGAGAATATAATTATGAGCAACTATAAATTTGAAACCCTGCAGCTTCATGTCGGCCAGGAGCAGGCCGATCCCGCAACGGACGCAAGAGCCGTTCCGATTTATCAGACCGCAGCCTATGTGTTCCATAATTCTGAGCACGCTGCTGCCCGCTTCGGACTGGCCGATGCCGGCAACATCTACGGCAGACTGACCAACTCCACACAGGATGTGCTCGAAAAGCGCGTCGCGGCGCTGGAAGGCGGCGTTGCAGCACTGGCTGTTTCGTCCGGTGCAGCAGCCATTACCTATACGATCGAGGCACTTGCATACCGCGGTGAACACATCGTTGCACAGCAGAGCATCTACGGCGGCAGCTACAATCTGCTGGCGCATACACTTCCGCAGTACGGCATTGAGACGACCTTTGTTGATATTCACAATCTGCAGGAGGTCGAAGCCGCAATCCGTCCGGAGACCAAGGCACTCTACATTGAGACGCTCGGCAATCCGAACAGTGACATTCCGGATATCGAAGCACTTGCGAAGATCGCACATGCACACGGCATTCCGCTGGTGGTTGACAATACCTTCGGCACGCCGTTCCTTGTCCGCCCGATCGAATACGGCGCAGATATCGTGGTGCACTCCGCAACGAAGTTCCTCGGCGGTCACGGCACAACGCTCGGCGGTGTGATTGTGGATTCCGGCAAGTTCGACTGGTCGCCGGAAAAGTATGCACCGATCGCAGCGCCGAATCCGAGCTATCACGGTGTTTCGTTTACAAAAGCAGTCGGTCCGGCAGCCTTTGTGACGTACATCCGCGCAATTCTTCTGCGTGATACCGGTGCAACGCTTTCGCCGTTTAATGCATTCCTGCTGCTGCAGGGCATCGAGACGCTTTCTCTCCGTCTGGAGCGCCATGCAGACAACACCAAGAAGGTTGTCGAATTCCTTTCCAAGCATCCGCTTGTCAGCCGCGTGAATCATCCGTCTCTGCCGGAGCATCCGCAGCATGATCTTTATCAGAAATATTTCCCGAACGGCGGCGGCTCGATCTTCACGTTCGACATCAAGGGCGGAAAAGAAGAGGCATGGAAGTTCATCGACGCGCTGAAAATTTTCTCGCTGCTGGCCAATGTCGCGGACGTCAAGTCTCTGGTCATTCACCCGGCTTCGACGACGCATTCTCAGCTGACGGACGAGGAGCTCGCAGAGCAGAATATCGGTCAGAACACGATTCGTCTCTCGATCGGAACCGAGCATATCGACGACATCATTGCAGACCTCGAAAACGGCTTTGCTGCGATCGGCTGAAAGCAGTATCACGCCGCGGTGAATTTGTAAAAAGACGCCGGTCTTAGAAAGATATCCATACAGAAATTTTGCCCCGAAGCATTTCAAGGTGCTTCGGGGCAATGTCTTTATTTGACTGTTCAGATCAATCAGTATTTAGTTCAGCATATTGTCTATGATTTCCGGATCGCATATGATCTGTATCCCTTTTATTGTTTCATCTGAAATATCAATCAAAATACGGCAGCTCTGACTGGGCTGAAAACAGTATGTGTCACAGTCTGCAAGAACCTTTTCTTTTGAAAGCGCAGTGCCCAGTTCGCTGTATATATCCCGAAGCTCCGAATGAAAATCCAAAGGAAATCCGATTTTCCGCAGAATAAAATTACACAGATTGATTTCATCTTCAGTTTCGATATCGGACAGGCTGATTGCATGAACGGCAGAACTGCCGTTTTTGCGGAAGAAAACGATTTTCCAGCCAATCAGTTCCGCAGACCCTTCCACGCCTGCATACTCAAAATCGGCTTCTTTCCCGACGATGTCCGGGTCAACGATATCAGAAAGCATCCGTGATTGATTGATTATCATATTCGCTGTCACCATAGCCCTGCAAATTTCGGTTTCAACCCGTACACATGACAGGTTGCCGTACTTCCGACTGCATGTCAGAAATACGATGGCATAAAACTTTTGTATGAACGCGATTTTTCTGCCGGAGACGCCTTTTCGGATTTACTCCAGACAGACGGCAAATTCCATTTCGCCGGATTCGGGAAGCCGTCTTGCGGTCAGACGGCCGCCGAGTGCGGACGCCATTTTCTGTGAGATATACAGTCCGATGCCGCTGCCGTCATAGCCTTTTGCATTCGAGCCGCGCCAGTAGCATCTGCAAACAAACGGCAGCTCGCTTTCCGGCAGAAGCGCGCCCTTGTTCCGCACGGCAATGCTGAGAATATCGTCCTCCCGCTGCATCAGAACCGAAATGCCGGTGCCGTCACCGTATTTGACCGCATTTTCGATAAACTGCGAAATAATGCGGAACAAACCGTATTTGTCGCTTTCGATCATCGGGTTCTGCGGACAGCTCACGGAAAACGGGATGTGACTGAGCTTCATCCGTTCGTTATATTCCTGCAGGGTCAGCTCGGCAAGCTCCTTCAGATAAAAGCGGGCGATTTCCGGCTGATACGAGCTGACAGAAGCAGAGGCCGCTGCAATCATTTCCGCCGTCAGTTTTTCAATTTTATCGACATTCTGTTCAATCCGTTCTGCGATTTCCGTGACAGACGGGCCCTCGGTTCCGTCATAGAGTCCCGTGCCGATTGCTTCCGCATAGAGCCGGATGTTGGCAGCCGGTGTTTTGACGCCGTGTGCGAGGGACGCAAGCAGACTTTGCCGCTCGGATTCGAGCCGTGCGACATTTTTGCGGCTGTTGTTCAGAACATCAGACAGCATGTTCATGCCCCAGATGAATTTGCCGAACATTCTGTTTCTGGATTCCGGCAGCTTGGCGGCGGTGTCGATTTTGGCGATGCGCACGGGGTAGTCTGTCAGCTGCCGGAACGGCATCAGAACACGGATATGCATCAGAAGTGCTGCTGCAGATGTGAGCAGCCAGCAGATCAGAATCAGCAGCGTGCCGGTCAGGCGAATTCTGCCGGGGAGCGGATCGGGATATTCATATGCCGCAAAGCCCAGCAGCTCGCCGCTGCTGCTTCGCACCGAGCAGATGACCGTATCAATGGCGGTTTCCGTCAGAAAGGGCTCGGAAAACTGATTAGCCGGAAGAAACGTCACGCTTTCCGGCATTTCATTTCCGTATTCGCTGCGCCATGCATCCCAGTTTGCAGCGATGCACTGCTCCGGTTCGGTTTGCCCGTCTGAAAGCAGCGCACACAGGCTGTGATTGATCCGGTTTACGGTTACATTGCTGCGCTGCCTTCTGCGGTCGGATGCCTTTTCGCAGGAAATGTGAAATCCCAGCAGCAGAAGCGCAAATATGCAGGTCAGCACGCCGAACAGGCGCAGCAGCGGTTTCATATGCCGCCTCCGAAGCGGTAACCGGCTTTGTAAACCGTCTGAATGATGACCGGATTCTTCGGGTCGTCCTCGAGCTTTTCGCGCAGCCAGCGGATATGCACGCTGACGGTTGCGGGCTCCGTGAAGCAGTCGGAGCCCCATACCGCATTAAAAAGCCGGTTTTTGTCCAGTGCCTCACCGGGATGCTCCATCAGAACGCGCAGCAGATCGAATTCCTTGGTGTTGAGCCGCAGGAGACTGCCGTTTTTGGTGACTGTCCGTGCGGTGATGTCCAGTGTAATGCCGAGGGCGCTGATGACCTGTTTTTCTGCAGGCGGGCTGCTCCGCTTGAGCAGCGCCCGGATTTTGGCAAGCAGCAGCGGAACGGAAAACGGCTTTCCGATGTAGTCATCGGCACCGGTTTCATAGCCGAGCAGCTTGCTCTCGTCATCGGCGCGGGCACTCATCATCAGGACAGGCAGCGTCTGCGCTTTGCGAAGCTCCGTGCAGACAGAAAAGCCGTCAGAGTCCGGAAGCATGATGTCCAGCAGCACCAGCCGGAATTCCTCACGGCGGAGCGCGTCCAGCCCATCCGCCGCATTGCTGCAGAGCCGCACGGTGTAATCCGCTTTGTGCAGAAAATCACGTACCAGCACGCCAAGCTCCGGGTCATCTTCAATCATCAGAATATCTGTCATGTACGCACCTCCGTTTCCGGGTTCTATCAAATCAAATAGATTATAACACATCCGGTCTCAAATTTCAACCCTCACGGCGGAAGCGGTCACGGGCGTCCGAAATATTTTTTGAGATTTAAGGACTTTTTAATAAACCCTGTGCTATAATGTGTACAATCAACCGGAAAGGAGTGATTTCATGTTCTTTCGGATGCTCCGGCACGAGCTGCGGGAGAAAAAAGGACTGAATCTGATCTTGTTTCTGTTCATGACAGTGGCATCCGCGCTGGTTTTTATCAGCGCTGTTCAGGTATATTCCAGCGTAACAGGTACGTCGCGCAGCAAAGAAAGCTGCAATATCTCAGACTGTGTATTCATCCGTGCCGTCGGAGCGGCAGATACTGACCGCACAAAGCTCATCGAAAAACTGGAGCAGGAGGACGAGATCCTGTCCTATTTGTTTGAGGAGCGCATTCAGCTCTCTGATAAAGCGGTCGATTTTGCGAACTTTGATGAATCGGAATCGCAGGCGTTTCAGGACAATTCCTTTTCGCTCTCGAAGCAGCCGCGGGAGGTCAATCTCGTTTACGGGCTGCAGGACGAACCCTTCTATATCCAAAACGGAACCGCTGCGGTCTCGCGGGAAATACAGCTGCTGACCGGCGCAAAGCCCGGCGACAAGCTCCGTGTGACGACGGCGCTCGGCAATATCTATGAGTTTGAGATTGCGCAGATCTTCAAGGCGCCGCTCGGTATCAAGACGAATTATCTCCTGATTTCGGATGCGGATTACGATGCGATCCGGTCTGAATATCCGGTTCGTTCGGAGATGTGCGAGCTGCGGATGAAAAATCCCAATGCGCTGGCCATGCGCGAAGTTTTCCTGCGCTTTTATACGGACATGTCGTCTGAAAACGGCTTTCAGGGATTTCATTATTATGAATCTGATATTTCGGAGCAGATTTTTTCCGGAACCGTTGCGGGCTTTATGGTCTTTGCAAGCATTTTCATGATTCTGCTGATCTTTATGACGATCCGGTTTACCATCATTGCCTCGCTGAAGGAGGAGGAAAAATGCATCGGTACGATGCGGGCGCTCGGTGTGGATTCGTTCCGGTTCCGCTGGCTGTTTGCGGCAAAGTTCATAGCGTTTGCCGTTGTCGGCGGCGTGCTGGGTATTGCAGCGGGCTTTCCGCCCTCAAAGCTGGTCATCCTCAAATTCAGCCCGAATCTGCTGAATCCGCCGGACACCGTGCTGCTGCTGATCGGTGCTGCTGCCGTGGCTGCCATTGCGGCTGTTATGATCCTGTTTACGCTGACGGTCATGCGCCGGATGAAGCGCATTTCAGTCATTGATGCGATTCACGGCGAAAACCGCGGCGAACGCTTCGGCAAGAGCTCCGTGCTGCCGCTCCGCCGCTGCAGGCGGATGCCTGTTCCGCTTTATCTGGCTGCATCTGACATTCTGACGCGGCTGAAGCGCTATATATTCCTGATTCTTTCCTATGCATTCGGCGCGGCGATTGTTCTGCTGACGGTCTGTCTGCGCTGCTCGGTTGTCAGCGAAGAATTCCTGAAATACGCGCTGACCGGCAATGTTGATTTTGCACTGAACCTCAGTGACGAACAGCTGCAGGTCTATGAAGAACGGGAAACATATGACAAAATTCCGTATATGGAGCAGATCAATGCGGAGCTGAAGGAGGCTGGCATTCCGGCCGGCGCAAAATGCTATATTGATCTGCCCGCGGCGGTGCACTATGGCGACATTACGATTGAACGCAGCAGATGCTACTGCCATTTTGAGGAGATGGATCTGCTCAAGCTGCGGGACGGAACAATCCCGAAGCTGGCCAATGAATGTGCACTCAGCTGCAACACGGCAGATACTTACGGCATCAGCGTCGGCTCTGTGATTGATGTCGGAATGCTGACGCTGGAATATACGGACGGCAATCTCAGCGAAACGGAATCGAAAGAGCAGTTTGTCGTGACGGGACTGTTTGACTATATGGAACAGGGCGATCCGGTCGTCGTGATGAGCACGCAGTATCAGCCGAAGGATGAGAGTCAGGGATATTCCTGCTGGTCTTCTCTCAATATTATGTCAGATGACAAGGAAGCCGTCATGCAGCAGCTCCGCGATTATTACGGCGCAGAGCATGTCATGACGACCCGTGAATATATTTCGGATTTCCTCTGGAAATACGAGATCATTCTGACGACGATGATGTATGTCCTCAGCGGCGCAGTGCTGGTCATCACGGTTCTGATTACCGTGCTGTATCTGAACATCTTTCTGGCGGAGGATATGCCCGAAATTGCGCTGCTCAAGGCGGTCGGCTTCCCGGACGGCGCTGTCTATGCTTGGCAGATACTCCGGATGCTGCTGCTGACACTGTTCTCGGTTGCGGCGGGCGTGCTGCTGACGAAAACGCTCGGACTGCAGCTGATGCGCGTCATCTTCCGGCTGCATGTCGGCCTGACCGGCTTTGTCTTTGAACCGATGCGGCTGTTTACCTACGTGCTGCTGCCGCTGATGTTCTTTGCGGCTGTGCTGATTCCCTCCGTGATCCGGCTGCTGCATATGCGCTGTGTCGATATCCGGGAACTGAATGAAGAATAAGGAGATGCAGGATATGGAAGAAATTTTATCGGTCAAGGATCTCTGCAAGACTTATATTGTACGCTCCAACAGCAACAATGTGCTGTGCAATATCAATCTTTCTGTCCGCGAGGGCGAATTTGTCTCTGTGATGGGGCCGTCCGGCAGCGGAAAATCCACCCTGCTCTATACAGTCAGCGGAATGGACAGCCCGACCTCCGGCGAGGTTGTGTTTGCAGGACAGAATCTTTCCGGGCTGAACCGCCGCGAGCTGACACAGCTGCGTCTGCGGGAAATGGGCTTTATCTTCCAGCAGATGTACATGATGAAGCGGCTTTCCGTGCTGGATAATATTCTGCTGCCGGGCTATCAGGCAAATTCTGACCGCCGGGCGGTTCTGGAACGGGCGGAATCGCTGATGCGCCGTCTCGGCATCATTGAGACGGCATCGCATGAAATCACAGAGGTTTCCGGCGGTGAACTGCAGCGCGCCTGCCTCTGCCGGGCGCTCATCAATTCGCCGAAGATTATTTTTGCAGATGAGCCGACCGGCGCACTGAATTCCCGCGCGGCCGAGGATGTCATGCGCGAGCTGATTGCAGCAAACCGCGCAGGCACGGCCGTTATGATGGTCACGCACAGCGAGCGCGTCGCCGGAAAGAGTGACCGTGTCCTTTATTTGATGGACGGCGATATCCGCGGCGAACTCGTGCTCGGCAGAATGACAGATGAAACAGAATCGAATGCGCGGGAACGGAAGCTGCGCACATGGCTCGAAGAACGCGGATGGTAAGGGGGGATGGCGATGAAACGCTGGCTGCTTTGGATGATGGTCACGACATTTGTGCTGCCTGCCGGAGGATGCGGTGCCGCCCGGAGCTATGACAATTTCAGCGTACCCGAACAGGAGGCGCACACCCTCGTTCCTGTCGGAAACCTGACGACCGGAAACAGCTATGCCGGGGTTGCTGCAACAGCTGAGCCGACAGAAGCGGTATACACCTCAAAGGACGGCCGCTGCAGGATTGAAGCCAAGGCACATTACTACGATGTCACGCTTGATCTGACCGACGGCGGCCACTATGCTGCGGGGGCAGCATACGGAGAGGTGCTCAGACAGCTGCCGTTCTCCTACGAGGAACAGCTTGAGCAGTATCTCTACGATTCGTTCGGGCTGCTGTACGGCACGCTTGAGGAATCAGTCAGATATGATGTGATACTGGAACGGACACGAACAATCAAGGCGGCGCTGGCAGAGCCCTACCAGCAGGAAATGGACGGCTTTTCGGCACAGTTTTCCGGCGGGGATACCGGCCTTGTCAGGGACGGAAGGATTTCGTCCGACGAAGCGGATCTGCTGCATCTGATCCCGGATGTGCTCCGCGAGACTGCCTGCAGTGCGATCACGGTTGACGGAAGCCGGACTGCCTCCGGCAAACGGCTGACTGCACGTTTGCTGGAATGGGATCTCGGCAAAGAAAACTGCCTTACCAATGCACACTGCGTTCTGCATCTGCAGCAGGGAGAGCAGTCGCTGATCTCCGTGACATCGCTCGGACTGCTCAATGTCATCACCGGTGTGAACGATGACGGCGTATTTGCGGGCATTCTCGATGTCGGCTCTGCGCACGCGGAATACGATTCTGCGGGAAAAATCAGCTATACCTATGCGATGCGCGAGGGTCTCGAAGCCTGTAAAACGGCAAAGGAATTCGGTGATTTTATGGTTGCGCATGCACCGGATTTCCCGTACAATCACAATGTCATCATCACGGATGAGAACGATGCCTTTGTCGCTGAGGACTGCCATGTTTCTTCAGAAGGCAGGCCGCTCCTGCGTGACCGGAGCACACCGCTGCTGGACGGTCTGCAATGGAATGCAGAGGGCTGCCTTTGCACAGTGAATGCATTTGCTGCCAAAGGGCAGTATGACTGCATGACGCGAATTAAAAGCAATGCGATCCGGTGGCTCAAATATGACAGACTGTTTTCCGGCAGCGATTTCATTTCGCAGGAGCGCTTCAAGGAGCTGCTGACCAGCGAGCAGACAAACAATCATTTCACCAAAATCCGCGGCAGCGGACTGGTGTTCATGCTGCTTGCAGACTATGAAACCCGCTCGCTGCAGGCCGTTTTTACCGGCAAAGAGGGGGTTACGGATTATCCGGAATTCCTCGATCTCGGTGTATTCTGAGCGATTGAATCATATGATTTTTTTACCCCTCACGCGGCTGTTTTCCGTGTGAGGGGCGTTTTGCGTTCTGATCATGTGCAGGGAAATTTATCATATTCCGCTGCGGGCTCCGGGAAATGCGGGATAAGCCGAAGCTGTCCGAACAGATTCGCGCCGGATAAAAGTTGCAGTTCTTAACTTGCATTTTGTTAGATAGTATGGTATAATGATAGACGGCGATTCGTTTGGATACGAGGTTTTTTACGGAGGTACGCAAAATATGAAATCCGAAAGCGGAAAAAAGCGAAAACCGATACGGGCGGTGATTGCGGGCATCCCGGTTTTGCTCGCCGGACTGACCGTGTTCCTGTCACTGAAAAACGTGCAGAATGCTGACCGTGCGTTCCGGAACGGTATGGGGATCGTTGAAGGAATGTATCAGCTTGCACGGCGGGAAACCGGGGAATTCCGTGAGATCAATCTGAAGGGGCTGAAAAAATGCAGTGTCGATCAGTTTGATATGCCGGGATTCGGCAATCTTGCAATTCTGCGCACACATGCAGGACTGAAGCAGAAAACTGCGTTTGTGATGACACCGTATGAGAAAAAAATGCCTGCATGTACCGTGGAATACACATATTTCCTCTGGATGAGCAAAGCGGATATGGAATTCTGCGATCTCACCGGCAAGGAGGATTCCGATGGCTACAAGCAGGCTGTCATGCAGCTTGACAAAACCTGCATGAACTACTACGACATTGAGGAGGAACAGCAGGCTTCAAACTGGAACGACAGCTTCCGCGCGCTCGCCGTACACAAGAAACTGCAAAAGCAGGATGAATTACGCAATCAGGATATGCTTTGCAGTGTGCTCAGCACATATCTGAATGCTGCAAAGGCTGCGGCAACGGATTCGCCTGAGGATACCGCACAGCAGCTCGCTGCAGCGGAGTCGTATTCCGAACAGCTGCTCGAAAACGGCGGCGGGCCGGCTGATGACATCCGGGAGGCGCTCAGCAGGGATCAGGCACAGGCATTTCTCAGCAAGGTTTTCTTCGGTACGGAGGCGTACCGTGAAAATATGCAGTGACCCGCGCATTTTTGTAAGGATGATTTTTTGTAAGGAGTATGGCTATGAAGAACTATTTTGATCTGACAGGACAGGTCGCGCTTGTGACCGGCTGCTCCACCGGACTCGGTGTGCAGATGGCCAGAGCGCTCGCAAGTCAGGGCGCGAAAATCGCAGCAGTTGCCCGCAGACAGAATCTGCTGGACGAAATTGCGGCTGACATTACAAAGGAATTCGGTACCGAAGCAATCGGCGTTTCCTGCGATATCACCGATTCCGAAAAGGTGCAGGCTGCAGTCCGGACGATTATGGAGCGTTTCGGACGAATCGACATTCTCATCAACAATGCCGGAACCGGCGCTGTCGCACCCGCAGAGGAGATCACGGACGAGCAGTTCCGGAATGAGCTCGATATTGACCTGTTCGGCTCCTTCCGTATGGCAAGGGAGGTCGCAAAGCAGGCGATGATTCCCGCAAAATACGGCCGCATCATCAACATTTCCTCGATGTACGGCCTTGTCGGCAACAAGATCGCACCCTGCACGCCCTACCATGCGGCAAAGGGCGGCGTTGTCAACATGACACGCGCACTTGCCTCGGAATGGGGCGACAAGGGCATCACGGTCAACGCGATCTGCCCCGGCTATTTCTATACGCCGCTGACCACTGAAACGCTGAATTCGGAATTCTTCCAGAATTACGCAAAGCAGATGATTCCGCTGGCACGCTACGGCTCGGAGGGTGAGCTGGATACTGCTGCACTGTTCTTCGCATCGCCGTGCAGCACCTATGTCAACGGAACCGTTCTTCCTGTGGACGGCGGCTATACAGCAATGTAACACAGCAGGCAAACGACGGAACGAAACGGTCTGACCGCACAGCTTCGTTCCGTCGTTTCAGTACGCCGCATTCCGCGGAATGAAACGAGGATTACAAATGAAATCAGGAAAAAAAATACTCAGCTGCCTTGCTGCAGCGCTCATGCTGCTGCAGAATCCTGTTCCCAAGGCCTCGGCAGAAAAAGCGATGCTCTATGCCAGAACACAGGATCTCATCCGGACAGAGGCCGTCAGGGCGCAGGCCGAACCGGAACCGGTGCCTGATCCCAAGTATGAAACGATTCCGCTTGCAGATCTGCGCGTCAAGGGCGTTTTTCCGGGAGAAGATCACGTTTCGGATGCCGTTGACGTCTGGTACTGCCCCTGGGAGGACTGCCGGTATCTGTTCCTGCCTTCTACGGCAAACCGCGAGGAACTGTATGTTACGTATGATTCCAAATACCGGCTTTTTCTGAACGAAACGCAGGTGACCTCCGGCAAGCTCACATCGCTGCTCAGTACCGCGGATACCTTTCAGATGCGGGTGGGAGACAAGGAATGCGGTACGCTGAAGGTCATGCAGTCCAATCTCGGCTGTATCTCGCTGCGCGCGCAGGATATGCCGCTGGATCAGCTCAATTCCTCGCGCCGGAAAACAGCATCGGGTTCTGCGCTGATGGTGAATGCAGAAGGCGAAACCGTATACGATGATGCATTTGAAAAGCTCTGGGCGCACGGCAATTCCTCGTGGGATTACAGCAAGAAAAAGCCCTATAACCTGAAGCTGCCGAAAAAAGCCGACCTGTTCGGCATGGGCAAGGCCAAGCGCTGGGTGCTGCTTTCCAATTATCTCGACCACTCAATGCTCCGCAACAGAATGGCGGAGGAAATGGCCAAGAGCGCCGGTATGGAATTTGTTCCGGATACCGTTTTTGCCGATCTCTATTATAACGGCAGCTACTGCGGAACCTATCAGCTGAGCGAAAAGGTGCAGATTCAGAAGAACCGCGTCAATATCCGCGATCTTGCGGATGAAACGGAGGAGCTCAACAGCAGCGATCTCAGTGAATATCCGGAAAATGTCATCGGCGCCGAAAGCCGCAGTCAGTACATGGAAAACAGCTACAAATTCTACGATATCCTCAAAAACCCGGCGGATATTACCGGCGGCTATCTGCTGCAGTTCGAGCAGTGGAACCGTTACGGCATCGGCGGAAAGGCCAAAAGCGGTTTTGTCACATCGCGCGGTCAGGCCATCACGGTCAAGGATCCGGAGTATGCTTCGCAGGCGCAGGTCGAATATATCCGCGCCTTTGTGCAGGAGGCCGAGGACGCGATGTATTCCGAGACGGGATACAACGAAAAGGGCAGGCATTTCAGCGAATATATTGACATGGAATCCTTTGTCGAAGCGTATCTGATGCAGGAAATCACCATGAATATTGACGCAACATTTTCGAGCTTCTATTTCTGGAAGGACTCTGATCTCACCGGTGACGGCAAGCTGCACTTCGGACCGCCGTGGGACTTTGATCTGAGCTGCAACAACTTCCCGACAACGCGCATCAATGAGGACGGCATCGTCGGCTATTCCTACAGGCCGGACAATCTGTTTGCAGCACGCTTTCCGATTCACGGCTATGACGACAACAAGCGCACCTCGTCGTCCGGCAGCGGACGGCCGACCGTCGGCTACAGCTGGATTGCACAGCTTTACCGGCAGGAGGATTTTGTGCACGAAGCGGCAGAGACCTATTTCCGGAAATTCCGGCCGTATCTGCTCTCGCTGACCGATGAAAAGGATCCTTACTTCATGCAGCTTGCTGCGCAGATTCAGCCCTCGGCAGAGATGAGCAATGCCCGCTGGCATACCTACGGCGGCTCGAAATATACCGTGTTCGGCTCGTCCAGCGGTGAGGATTTCATCGGTTCTGTTGCGATATTAAGTGACTTTGTCAAAAAGCGCGCCGACTGGCTCAGCGAGCTCTGGGAGCCGTACCGGTATCTTGAGGGTGATGCGAACGGCGACGGCGAATTGAATGCTGCCGATGCGGTCGCGCTGCAGAAATGGCTGCTCTGTTATCCGGACGCGGCACTCGCAAACCGCCAGAGCGCCGATTTCAGCAGGGATTACCGCATTGATTCTGCTGACTTCACGCTGCTGAAGCGCAGTCTTACCGGAACGTGAGGATTCGTCGGAAAAGCGGTATCTCCGATGGATTGAGGATGGGGACGCTGCCCCATCCCCCGCTGAATGGCTACCGGCCATTCAGAATCCCATTGTGATGAAAATATTGTATTTCCTTTTCTTTTCCATATTGCGGGATTCCAAAGGGTCAGTGACCCTTTGGCGGGTTTGGGCGGAGCCCATTATAATTATCGCGCAAGCGATACCTTTATCGACAAAATGAGGCGCTGATTGTAATATCAGCGCCTCATTCGTATTCTGCAGGGGAAGCCAGTGTGATTCCGCAGATATTCTGCACGGGAATCCGCAGACCGTTTGTCAGGTACAGCATTTTCTCAGCAGAATCGTAGTGCCGGAAGCGGCCTGTGCAGGTCACATAGGCGCCGCCTGCCTTGCGTGCATCCGGCTGAAAGCAGGTGAGCGTCACGGCGGGCTGCTCCGCTGCCAGAGAGAGCATCTGCTGAAAGGCGGTGTCCAGCGCTGCAAGCTCGTCTTCAGACATGGCCGCGCGGGGCGACGTCAGACGCGCTGTTTCGCTGAGCTCCTCGTCAAATCCGGTGAGTGCGGCAAATGCGGAAAACTGTGCTGCACGGCTGCTGTTCCGCATGGGCTGATGATGCTGCAGCATATGCCGCGGATGCTGCATGATATCTGCATAGCTGTCCATGCTGTCTCCTTTCGGTCAGCCGATTCCCAGCCTGCGGAGCATCTGTGCACGGTCACTGAGAAACAGCTTTGTCACCTGATAGCTTTCAGTGTCCTCATATGCGCAGGGGCGGATTCCGCCGCCGTCAAAGCTGAGGATCTCTGCGCCCGGCATTCCGAGCAGGATGGGGGAGTGCGTTGCAATGATGAACTGCGCGTCTGCACGTACACAGCGGTCAAGCTCCAGCAGAAGCGTCAGCTGCCGCTGCGGGGAGAGCGCTGCCTCCGGTTCATCCAGCAGATAGAGGCCGCTGCCCGTAAAGTTGTTCTGCACCAGCTGCAGAAAGCTCTCGCCGTGCGAACGCTCGTGAAAATGCTGCGGAATGCCCGCGATCCGGCTGTAGGCCTCCTCTGCCGTAGCGACATTATAAAAGCTCTCTGCGCGCAGAAAATAGCCCCATTTTGCCATACGGCAGCCTTTCGTCAGCCGCAGCGCACGGCAAAGCTCCGAATGGGAATCGTAGGTTGAAAACTGATAATTCCGCGAGCCGCCCTCCGGATTGAATCCGGATGCAACGGCAATCGCTTCGAGCAGCGTTGATTTGCCGCTGCCGTTTTCTCCGACAAAAAAGGTCACCGGTCTGCGGAATACGAGCGTATCCAATGCTGCAATGGCCGGGATGCTGCACAGATAGCTCTGCGGGTCGATCAGCGTCCGGTCTGTGCGGATTTCGCGGATATAGAATTCATTGGCTTCCAGCATAATCCCTCACCACTTCTGACAGAAAAATTCAATCTGCTCGCCGAGCGGCCCGAAGCAGAATCCGATTCTTGCAGGAAAATCCGGGTCGCCGCCGATCTGAACATCCTTCGGCTCAACATGAATCGGATAGCCTGCGGCGCGCACCTTTTCGATGGCGGCATCCACATCATCGACTGCGAATGCCATATGCCGGATGATGCCCTGCGGCATCGGTGCTGTGCCGTTCCGGAATATTTCAACAATCCCGGAACCGGTATCAAGCAGTGTGCAGGTTTCGCATTTCTTCAGAACGCGCAGTCCGAGCAGATCGGCGTAGAATGCGCGTACCTTCTCATATTCCGAATCGTTCGCTGTTTTCATCGAAACGTGATGCAGTCCCAGAATCATATCATTCTCCTTTTGTTATGCACGGTGTCCGCCGACCTGACCGTTGCGCATGATTGCGGTTGCGCCTTCTTTGAAGTTCATGCCCCTGAGGACGGCATTTTTTCCGTAACGGCTTTTGAGGTTCAGCAGGGCTTCCTGCAGTTTCCGTTCTTTTTCGCTGCGGAGCCGTTCCTGCTCGTGTCTGCGTTCCAGCACGGCGGGGTCGTCGAACAGGCTGTACTGCACAGGCGGATCGTCTGCAGGCAGTGCATTTTCCGCAATCACATGATTGGCAATAATATTGATGCGCCGGACAAGCAGCGCCGGGTCCGTGATCTGACTGTAAAGCTGCATGGCCGCTGCAATCAGCTGCCGTGCGGACGCGGTATGCCGCCCCAGATTTGCCGAGCCGTGTGCGGGCTTCGGTACTGTTTTGCCGTAATAATTACGTGTGAGCGTGCCGCTGTAATCAGACGGAATCCCTGTGTGATCGTAGCCGATGTGCAGCACAAGCTGGTCGCAGACAAGCCTTTTCCGCACAAGCTCCAGCGCAAGCTGATCGGTCATTTCGCGGACAATGAGCCTGCCTTTTTCAGCCTGATAGGGTTCGGGGAGCACCTGCCCCTGTGAAAGACTGTGACTTTCCGGCCGGTAGGCCTTGATCTCCGCAAGCGTGGTCGGTTCCCAGCCCCATGCGTGGTCGATCAGCAATTCTGCATTGACGCCGAACATCCGGAACAGTTTGTCCTCACCGAATTCGGAAAATCGCGCAAGCTCGCCCATTGTGCAGATGGATTCCTGTTCGAGCCTGCGTGCGGTTCCCTTGCCGATACGCCAGAAATCGGTAATCGGGCGGTGTGCCCAGAGCTCTTTCCGGTAGGACATTTCATCCAGTTCCGCAATGCGCACGCCGTCGCGGTCGGGCGGCATTTTTTTTGCCACAATATCCATCGCAACTTTGGCCAGATAAAGATTGCTCCCGATGCCTGCCGTCGCTGTGATGCCGGTTTGCCGCAGGACGTCCCGGATCATGTGCATTGCGAGTGCATGACCTGTGCAGCGGTAGGTTTCCAGATAATTCGTTGCGTCGATGAATACCTCGTCAACGGAATATACGTAAATATCTTCGGGCGCAATATACTTCAGATAGATCCCGTAGATTTCTGTGCTGATATCCATATACCGTTTCATATGCGGCGGTGCGACGATATAGTCAACGGCCAGCTCCGGATGCGCGGCAAGCTCGCCGGCCAAACAGGAGGCGCCGGTCAGCTGATGCCCCGGTGCGCGGGCACGGCGTCTTTCATTTTCCTGTGCGACCTTCTGAATGACTTCAAACAGGCGCGGCCTTCCGGGCACGCCGATTGCTTTGAGGGAGGGGGACACGGCAAGGCAGATCGTTTTCTCCGTGCGGCTTGCATCCGCGACAACCAGATTGGTATTCAGCGGATCCATGCCGCGTTCTGTGCATTCTGCAGAGGCGTAAAAGGATTTCAGATCAATGCAGATACAAACCGGCATATGCGCCGCCTCCCTTCCTGCTTCCGGCATTGCGTCTCAAGTGTGCAGATTTCCCCGCAATCGAACAAAAGTTCTTTCTCTATTATACACGAAGCGAATCGAAATGTCAAGCCCCTGACGCAAATAATTTTTTGGTATAATCATGCTGTTTGTCCGGAAGGGGAAATCCATATAAAATGCATCCGCAGGTTTTCGGTATGCGTCAGTCAAGTTGTCTGGATGTACGTTTCGATTTACATATATTATGGAATATTTAAGCGGAATTCGTTTGTATCGCACAAAATTCAAACCTTAAATTTCGTTAATATTGCCTTTGATTATCAAATATTGCGAAAGTTGTATGTTAATGATATACAGGCTATCCGCCGGAACGAACAGCTCATTTTTGAGGCTTTTCGTTTCCAGCGCTGAATTTTGGCTTTTTCAAGATTATGTTGCAGTAATTTAATTATATATCAAAATATGTTTATAAAACAGCAAAAATAGCCTTGCGAATCTGGAAGAAAAAATGCTATACTATGTGCAGTTCGGTGAGCACGGGTTGAAGCCGCAGGGGGTGCGGCTCTCAGACGCCGCCCGTCTGACCGGGCAAAAAATCTATTATTTTTTTTACAAAGGAGAAGAAAATATGAAACGCAGATTTACCAAAGCTCTCGCATCCGTTCTCGCAGCCTGCTCTCTTGCAACCGCAACACAGGTCGCACTGACCGCAAATGCATACTCCTACCCCGGTGATGCAAATGTTTGGGCAACAAGCCACATCTATTCTGCCGTACATTACAACGGCAAGCGCAATGTCGCTCTTTCCTACAGCTCCAGCCAGGGCACTTACTGGATGGTTGATAAGAACAGAAAGATCCGCATTGTGGAAGACGGCGTCTATCAGCCCGGTTACCACGGCAATCCGAATGTCTGGTACATCGCAACGGGCAGCACGGATCCGGTCGCATTCACAGACTGGACAACCTTCAATGCCAGAGCACAGCTGATGGAGAACATGGAGAATGCACGCGATTACTATTCTTCGCTCGGCCACAGCAACTTTAACTTTGACAACGGCACCGGCGTCTACACCTATCTCTACGGCGCACACTACAATGTTCCGGGCAGCTATGCAACCAACTGCAACTATGGCCAGACCTGGATCGGCTTCGGTGAGGCAAACAGCATGTTCTACAACATGAGCGTGGATGACGGTATCGTCAAAATGCCGTTCGCAGAACTGATTCTCAAGCAGAAGGTCGGCTGGTACGGCGGCATGGGTCTTGAGGCTGATGCAATCAGACGCGCTTATGTCGATCTGTTCGCAGAGCTCGGTGAAGAGTCCACTGACTGGAAGATCGGCGCAAAGGCATATAAGGCAAATTACAGCACCACCAATCCGAAGAACTATTCGATGGTAAACATTGCATCTCCGAGCCAGACCACTGACCCGAGTATTTCGGTTTCCGGCTTCTACACCACGGTCTCTGCTTTCAACAATAACAAGACCACACTGCAGAACCTCTACAACCAGACCTCCGGCAACGGCCGCTACAATGCAGTACGCCGTGCATCGACTGTTCTGTCCAATGCACTGTATAAGTCCACGACCGGTTCTAACGCTCTGACCAAGAACGATCTTGCAAAGATTCTGTACAAGTCTCTGGATTCCTACGGCAACAATGCAACATGGGTTCAGTTCAACAATATCCGCGGCATCATCACCGGTGCAGCAAGCAACTACCTCTACAGCACTTATAACTCCACCACCGCTGCAAATAAGCTCAGCAGACTGAACACTGTGCTCAACCAGGCAGGTCTGTAATTTCATCAGATTATCAGTATTTCCATGAAGATCCTGCGCAGATTTTTCTGCGCAGGGTCTTTCTTTTTTTGCATATCAATATTCAAATGGAATAATATTTGTCAGATATTGCGCCCCGGAAAGTTAATGATACATGTTGAATCAATTTTCATAGATGTTCGGACAGATTTTATTTTGCAGGAGCCTGCGGAGAATTGTACAGGGAACGGCAGGAGCTTTCTGATTTTACAATTTTCTTGAAATTTCCGCAATAATCCGCTTGTAACGAAGCGGCGAATTTGTTATACTGATGTAAACCGATGCGGACAACCATAATACAAATCGAACGAAAATGCGGGTTGACGCATCGGATATGTACCGATAACAGGACGGCAGGCAGCAGTGCTGCCGGGTGATCGCTGGCTGCGAAAATCTGCACTGTATGTCCTGTATCCGCAGTTTTATGAAGAGGAGAAGAGGTTTATAATGAAACACACACTCGTAAAGACCGTTGCTTCTGTGATGTCGCTCTGTATGCTGGCATCCTCAATGCCGCTTGCGCATGCGGCGGATGCGCCTGTTTATCCCGGGAATGAAAACCTGACGGAGACAACTGCTGTATATACTTCGGCTGCGGGCGCGACTTGCAGCGTTACATGTGCAAAAGACGGCGACCAGATCGTGCTCGTTGATTTGAAAAGAAATATTCGCATCGTTGATGCAAGCACCAGAATGTGGAGCGTCAGCGGAGAAGGTGCGCCGATCACGAGCGCGGTTGATGAAACGAAATGGAATCAGTGCGCGGAGCTGCTTGCAGCTATGCAATCAGTCTATGATTTTTACCACGATACGCTCAAACGCACAGATTTTGATTTCAACAGCAAACATGATGATACCATTTATGCTGCTGTTGTACAGAGCGGGATCAGCGATACAAGAGCAGTCAAAGAGGCAAAAATCTACTACAACGGTCAGATGGAAGTGAAGGACATTGTTCCTTGCCTTTGGGTTTCTCATGGAGATGAAGTCTTCAACAGCCTTGGTTCTGATATCAGTGCGGTGGGACATGAGTTTACGCATTTTGTGACAATGAAAGAACTGGAATGGTGCGGTAATACTGACAACAGTTTTGAATCAGCGGCATTGATGGAAGCATATTCTGATATTATGGGTGAGCTTTGCGAAGACGAACCGGACTGGAAAGCTGCTGCACATGCAATTAAGAATGATCCCCAAAAGAATCTGAGTGAGAGAGATATCGCAAACCCGGCCGGTACGCAGAAGCCGACTCCTGTTGATGAAGAATTTCTTGATGATTACAACGTATTTCTGACCAGAAGAAGTGCTTTGGAACATTATAAACAACCGAAGGGCGGCAGCCCTGCGTCCTATCTCGTTTCCACCATCATTTCCCATGCTGCCTATGAAATGTATGCGGCGGGCATCGGCAAGGACGAGCTTGCGAAGGCCTGGTATGCGTCCATCGACTATTATTCCGGCAACACCAAACAGGCAACGCTGCTTGACTGCCGCAATGCGGTTTGTGCAGCGGCAGCGGATTATTTCTACAGCAAGTACAGCGCAGACGAAGCGGCTGCCAAACTGAAAATCGTTGAGGATGCATTTGCAGCAGCCAATCTCAAGCCTTCTCAGGCAGAAGCAGAAAGCACGGATTATATGGCCGGCTTTGTGAGAAGGGAACAGGCAAAGTTCCCGTCCGGCACATACTGGAACACCGGCGACCCGGATACATGGAGCAATGAACCGGTCTATGCCGACCGCAGCTCATATCTCCCGATGGGGCCGACTGTATACCCGTTTTGGGGTCTGACCGGCTGGCAGACTGAGGAGGAATACTTCCAGTGCGCCGGCTTTGCAAAGAAGCTGCAGGAGGACTATTTCGGAAGAACGGTCATGATTCAGGACGATAATCCGCATTATGTTCCGCAGATCGGCGACCATCTCCGTTTGGAACATTATATTTGGGACGAACCCACGGGCGCAGGCCACAGCATTTTTGTTACAGGCGTTGACGGTGATACGATTACATATGCAGATTGCAATGCTGACGGATCCTGCATGATCAACTGGAATCAAACAGGGAAACTCGTTCGCAATTCTGAGGGCAATATCTGTCTCAATGGGACGGGACGCTATCATGATGAATTTGCATGGGTCGAAAGACCGCTGAAGCAGAGTGACGTCAATGCGGACGGCAAGATCGACCGCTACGACTGCTGGCAGCTCAGATATCTTGCGGAAGGCAAGGCGGACAGCGTACAGGAAAACGAGATCCTGCGCTGGCATGCAGCAAATCTGAACGGCGACGACAAAATTGATCTTGCTGATCTGGATCTGCTTGACAGACTGACCTATTCCCCAAGCGCAAAAGACAGATTCGGCTTTGTTGCTTTCTGATAACTCCTATTCCCTTCAGCCTCCTGCGCGGATCCCACACTGCGCGGGAGGCACCTTTCCCTTTGCGGAACCAAAACCTTTCCAAATCTTATGGATGCATGTGTGCACACGGGGAATCAAAAATTATTCAAAGTGTATATATTTGATTAAAAATTGCGGAGCGGAATAATTAACGGTGTGCCGGCTCCGGAGCACAAGAAAGTGAACATTTCAGAAAAGAAGCGTTGCTGCGTGCATCGCTTTTATTCTTATCTTGCATTTTTTATGATATTCTAATATAACATGAAAACAAAAAAATCGCAATTTTCAACTGGTTTTTTCGGAACAGGTGTGCTATAGTGGGATAGTCCGAAAGCGAACCGGCGGGGTCCGGTGCTGCTGCAAACGCTGTATTTTTCGATGGGGAAGCATCTGTATGATTCGCTGAGCGGACAAAAATATTGATACACAGGAGTGAAATCAAATGAGAAAAGGACTTACAAGACTCGCAGCATCTGCAATGTCGGTCTGCCTGCTTGCATCGGCCGCTCCGGCAGCAATCTTTGCACAGGCATTGGCTTATCCCGGCGACGCCGCGATGAAGTCAGAGGGATGCCAGTACACCCCGGCAAGAGGCGGTTCCCGCCCGTGGGTTTCCATTTCGTGGGATAAGGTGAACCAGAAGATCTGGATGGTTGACAAATCCACGAAGATTCGTGTGATCAAGGGCGACTGGACTTCCTACAGAGGGATGCCCGGAACAGAATACGCACGTCCGTCTTCTGACAAAACACCTCTGAACCAGCAGCCGAACTGGGACAAAAATGCTGAGATGATGCACAATGTGGAGAAGGTTTATTCCTTCTACAAAAACACGCTCGGCCACAGCAACTTCAATTTTGCCGGCGGCAGCGATCAGAATATTTATGTTTATTCCTTCCCGAATCCCGGTGATGCCCGTGCGCATGTCATTGATGACATCGGCAGCCAGCAGCCGAACAAGCTGAACTGGCTGGCATTCGGTGATGCCGGCACATATACCTACAGCATGGGTTCTGATCTCGGTGCAGTCGGTCATGAGTTTACACATCTGGTTTCCTACCAGAAACTCGGCTGGCTCCCCGGCATGAACACGGAGACTGATGCGCTGATGGAAGCATATTCCGACATTCTGGGCGAGCTCTGTGAGACCAATCCGGACTGGAAGGTTGCCGGCGATGCATTCAAGGGCAATACTGCAACAAATAAGCAGTATTCCTACAGAGACCTTGCAAATCCGGGCGCAACGAACGATCCGCTGCACGGTTATTCTCCGAACTATGACAATTATTATTCCTTCAAGTATAACAAAGCATGGCTTGAGAACAATCATCCGTATACGGTGGCTCCTTGCTACAGCGGATGCACAGTCGTTGGTCACGCTGCATATCTGATGTATAACAGCGGTATCCCGAAGAATGACCTTGCAAAGATCTGGTATAACTCCATGAACTGCTATACTGTGAGCGACACCAAAAATGCAACCTTCAGCGATTGCCGCAAGGCAGTTGTGCAGGCTGCAAAGTATTACTACGGCACATGGACGCAGGAAGCACGGAACAAGGTGCAGAAGATCGAGAATGCATTCAATGAGGTCTGCATTTATAACTGGAACTAAAATATGAACTGCTTCAGCAGTCAGAATCCCGCGCAGTATCTTGCTGCGCGGGATTTCTTTTGCTGCAAAAACCTTTCCAAATCTTATGGATGCATGCGTGCACACGGGGGACCAAAAATTATTCAAAGTGTATATATTTGATTAAAAATTGCGGAGCGGAATAATTAACAGTGTGCCGGCTCCGGAACGCAAGAAAGTGAACATTTCAGAAAAGAAGCGCTGCTGCGTGCATCGCTTTTATTTTTATCTTGCATATTTATGAGATTTTAATATAACATGAAAATAGAAATTCGCAATTTTCAACTGGTTTTTTCGGAACAGGTGTGCTATAGTGGGATAGTCCGAAAGCGAACCGGCGGGGGGCCGGAACTGCTGCAAACGCTGTATTTTTCGATGGGGAAGCATCTGTATAATTCGTGAGAGGACAAAAATACTGATACACAGGAGTGAAATCAAATGAGAAAAGGACTTACAAGACTCGCAGCATCTGCAATGTCGGTCTGCCTGCTTGCATCGGCCGCTCCGGCAGCGATGTATGCAGAAGCAGCAAATTATCCCGGTGACAGTGCTGTTTCTGCACAGGGTTGTCAGTACACCCCGGTCAGAGGAAGCACCCGTCCCTGGGTTGAAATTGCCTATGACTACAATGCGCATAAGATGTGGATGGTTGACAAAAGCAGAAACATCCGCGTGATCAAGGGCAACTGCTCGACCCGTTACTTCGGAGACATGCCGACCTACACCGTTACTCCGTCACCTGACAGAGATCCGCTCGGTCAGCAGCCGAACTGGGATACCAATGCACAGATGCTGCACAATGTTGAGAAGGTGTATGACTTCTACAAGAAAACGGTCGGTCATACGAACTTCAATTTCAGCGGTTCGAGTGATAAGAGACTGTATGTCTGCTCTTATGATCTCCCCGGTGATGCACGTTCTGATTACAGAATCAATAACGGAGGACACGGTCCGAGTGAGCCCATTGCATGGCTGGGCTTCGGCAATGCGGGACAGTATACCTATAATATGGGCGTCGATGAAGGCGTTGTCGGCCATGAGCTGACACATCTTGTGCTCTGGCAGAAGCTGGGCTGGTATCCGGGCATGAACACGGAGACCGATGCACTGATGGAAGCATACTGCGATATTATGGGCGAGCTTTCCGAGACAAACACGGACTGGAAGGTCGCCGGCGATGCATTCAAGAGCAATACTGCAACGAACAAGCGCTACTCTTACAGAGACCTCACAAATCCGGGCGCAACGAACGATCCGCTCCACGGCAATATCGCATTCTATGATGACTATATTACGTTCAGAACGAACCGCGAGTGGCTGGAAAAAGAAACGCCGTATTCGGTGCTGCCTTGCTACAGTGGCTGCACGATCATCGGACACGCTGCTTATCTGATGAATCGCTTCGGTATCTCCAAGACTGATCTTGCAAAAATCTGGTACAAGTCCATGAATAACTATTCGGGTGATGCACGTGAGGCAACCTTTATGGACTGCCGCGAAGCAGTTGTGAAAGCAGCAAAGTCATATTTCGGCAGTTCTTCTAATAATGTGAAGCTCGTGGAGCGTGCTTTCGATGCTGTCAATGTGAGCCACCGCACGAACCTTTCTATT
This sequence comes from Oscillospiraceae bacterium, assembly GCA_017427265.1. Classification (GTDB taxonomy): domain Bacteria; phylum Bacillota; class Clostridia; order Oscillospirales; family Ruminococcaceae; genus Firm-04. The sequence goes on from JAFRTG010000022.1 coordinate 33,228, forward strand.
GCAGTGGCTGAAAACAGCACGAATCACTCTGATTTTGTCAGACATGAGATGATGAAATTCCCGAACGGCCGCTACTGGAATGCAGGCGATCCGGATCTGACTTCGACAACCGGTAATAATAATGACCATACAACCTATCTGAGAATGGGACCGACTGTGGGACGCAATTTCCTCCAAACGTACTACTGGCCGACGGAGGAAGGATACTATCAGTGCGCAGGTTTTGCAAAGAAGCTGCAGGTCGACTACTTCGGGACTGATACATTCGTGCAGGATGATAACATCAACTATACGCCCCGCTGCGGTGATCACCTCCGTATTAAGCACTATTATAGGGGAATGATCCTGGGTGAGCACAGCGTATACATCACTTCTGTCAGCGGCAACCGGATTACTTATGCGGACTGCAACTCTGACGGCAACAATGTTATCAAATGGAACAAGAGTGTGACCTACAGCCGCGATTCCTCCGGCAGACTGTACTATACGGAAGGTCAGGATCGCTATGAGTTTGAATGGGTCGAGAGACCGATCATGCAGGGCGATGTCAATGCAGACGGCGTTCTCAACAGTGCTGACGTTACGGCGCTGAACAAGATCATCAACAACACAGCTCCGACTTCCGGTTACGACACCGTGATGCGCAAGACAGCAGCGGATATCAACGGCGACGGCACGGTCAACAGCTCCGACCGTACACTGCTCAATCAGCTCATTAACAACACAAACAACGCAAAAAGCTCCTACGGCTATATCATTTTCTGATTCGGTAAACCTGTCAGATTTCAAATATCCCTGTGCAGAAATGCTCTGCACAGGGGCATTTTTTTGACGGCATTTGACCTGTTTCTGATAATTAAATATGATGCGCATTTTTCACACGATCCTGTGTCTTTTTATTCAAATTGGATAATTCATGCCAATTATTGCGGTTTGTAATAATTAAAGATATCACGAAATAAAATCGCACGATTGTCATAAATCAAACAGGTGCGCTTTTTTATATGCCCGCGATTTTGTTTTCACAGGCGAATCTGAATTCGGCCGGAATCGCATCTTGCAGGCTTTTTTTCGCAATTTTCTACTAGATTATTTGACGAATATGTGCTATAGTATGGGTAGTCAGGGCGGCGAGCCGGATTGTTTCCGGTATGATTGGTTCCCGTTCTGCTTTTGTTGTTTCAGATATAAATATTTTCACTTTCCGGACAAACTGATTGATTTTAGGGAGAATAAAATGAAAAAATGTCTCAGAACGATTGCAGCATCCGCGCTGTCCGCGTGTCTGCTTGCTGCAGCTGCTCCGGCAGCACTGACTGCAAATGCATCCTACGGACCGAACGGTACGATCAAAGCAACACGCACAACGGTTTCGCAGAGCACAGCACTGGTTCCGACACATATGGCTGATTTTGTCAGATATGAGCGGCAGAGGCTCCCGGAGGGCAGATACTGGAACACCGGCAATCCGAATACAACCAGCAGCAACAGGATCTGGGATTCTCACGATACTTGTCTGCCGATGGGACCGACGGTTTATAAGCATTTTTATCAGACCTACTGGCAGTATATGGAGCCCTATTATCAGTGTGCAGGTTTTGCCAAGAAGCTGCAGATTGACTACTTCGGCACAGATGTCTTTACACAGGTCGGCTCCAATCCGGGAAGCTATACCCCGCAGATCGGTGATCATCTGCGCCTGAGCATTTCCCTCCGTAATAATATGCATCTCCTTGACCACAGCATTTTTGTAACGGCAGTAAACGGTCTGTCCATTACATATGCTGACTGCAATGCCGACGGATACTGCGGCATCGACTGGGATCAGCATATGACCTTCCAGCGCGCTGCTGACGGCACGCTTTACTGCGATTTAGACGGTTATCATTATGAATTCCTCTGGGTCGAAAGACCTGTGAAGCTCGGTGATGCCAATGCCGACGGCCTGCTGACAGATGACGATATTGATGCAATGAATGCGGTCATCAACGGAACAGCCGGCTATAAGCAGATGGACTGCGACAGACGTTCGCAGGCCTGCGATATCAACGGTGACTATCGCATTGACAGCAGGGACGTTTCGCTCCTCAGAAAACTGCTGAACGGCACTGCTTTGTCGCAGTACGGCTTCATTAAATAATTTTGCCATCCCCCTTCCCCATCCCCAATCGGGCAATCGAAAAGCATCCCCAAACGGTCTTCATCCTTCCGTTCGGGGATGTTTTTCGTTTTGCGGGAAAGCGGTTCGCATCATTTTGTCAGAAATAAATGACGCGGTGATCTGTTTTTTGCAAAGGTTCTGATTTATATGCAAAAGAATTGATTTTCTGTCCATTTTATGTTATAATTTCACCGTCGGCCGACACAGAATATTCTACTGAAACTCAGAAAAAATACAATTTCGCTTTTGGAAAAAACGGAGGTAAATTTTATGAATCGTCTGATGAAAAAGGTTGCTTCGGCAGCTGCTTCTCTTACAATGCTTGCATCGTGTGCAGCGGTCTGCCCGCTCAGCGCTTCTGCCGCAGAGACCACCTATACCTACGGCGCATTCACTTACGTTGTACGCAACAATCTGGTCGGTATTGTTTCCTGCAGTTCCACTGCTGCGCAGATTACAGTTCCGGAAAAGATCAACGGTAAGTATGTGACCTGTATTCTGACCGGTGCTTTCAAGAATCGCACGAACCTGAAAAAAATCAATCTGCCGAAATACATCACCAATATTGAGCCGTTTGCATTTCAGAACTGCTCCGATCTGACTGAATTTGATGTTCCGTTCTACACAACAACTGTGGCGCCCGGTGTGTTTGCAGGCTGCACCAAGCTGAACAAGATTGTCATCAACGGTCCGTATACAATGTTCGTGAACGGTACATTTACCAATCAGAACGGATACACAAATGCATTCAACGGCTATGTGTACATTGACAAATACAACATGTACCCGGCACCGTCCTTTGCTTCCGCGGCACAGAGACGGTATTATCTGCTCGGCGATGCAAACTTTGACAATGTCGTTGACGCTGTTGATGCCTCCCAGATCCTGAGCATGTATTCTACGCTGTCCACCGGCAATGTGACCGATCAGCAGCTCAGCGAAGGAAAGGTTTATGCTGATGTGAACCGCGACGGTTATATCAACTCGATTGATGCATCCCTCGTGCTGTCTTACTATGCAAAGGCTGGTGCAGGCTATCAGTATCCGTTTGAGTATTACATGTACTGCGATAATCAGAGATAATTGCTTGACTTTTCAGATCATACAGAAAGCCCCTTCCCGGAGAGCCGTGTGTTTCTCCGGGAAGGGGATTTGCGTTTTTGTGCATATTGCTGAGGATTTGCTGCGCGGGGGTTCTCCGGATTTGCCGTGTTGCATGAAAATGCAATTTTTATCATTCTGAATGCAATATATACTTGACATTTTTGCAAGTTATGGTGTATAATACAGGCAAGAGAGGAGGGGGAGCCCGATGAAAAACAAGAAAATGAAAATTGCACGTATGGAAGCGGACATGAATCAGGAGGCGCTTGCAAAAGCGGTCGGCGTAACCCGCCAGACGATCGGTCTGATCGAATCGGGGAACTATAATCCGACACTGAATCTTTGCATTGCAATCTGCGATGCACTCGGCAAAACGCTGAATGATCTGTTCTGGCTTCCGCAGGAGGAAAGGGGGAGCGGTGATGAAGATGCTTGAAAAATGGTTTGTCCGGCAGCTGGACAGGCTCTCCGGAACATACCCGAATGACGAGCGCGTTTCACGCATCAATGAAAAGGGCTTTGCGCTCTGCGGCCTTTGCTATATCATTGTGCTGACATGCCGCTTCCTGTACGGGCTGATCCACTATCAAACCAAGCTGTTTTTCATGCGGAATGATGTTTTCTTTGACGTAATCGTGCTGGGAATCATGCTGCTGATTATTCTGGCAATCACGCTGCGGCAGCGCCGCACGGAAACGCCTGTGCAGGAACAAACGAAGGAGAAGCTGCATCTGGCGGAGCTGCCGCGGTTTGCTGCGAAGCTGCTCACCGGAAAATGCCCGAAGGACGAGCGTACCGTTCAGGCCTTTGAGCGCGGTTTTGCGGTCTGCGCACTGATCGGGTTTGCCTATTTCAGCGTGAGTTTTCTGCTTTTTTATGCGTTTTTGAATCATTATTTTTTCACAACCGTATACAGTCTGTTTGCTGCTCCGGTACTGCTCGGCTATGTCAAGCTGCATGAAAACATTTTGACACCGCCGCGCTTTGCGAATATCCGCCTGAGCACAAAGCATCTGCTGCTGCGGCTTCCGGTCTATCTGCTGGCGGTTCTGCCGTACCTTTTTGTGCGGGCCTTTTTCCCGACGGTTTTTGATACAATCGGGGGAGATTTACCGCAGAAAACTTACAGCGAGAACCTGTTTGTCATGTTCTTTCAGGTCGTCGGTGACGGCTTCAAAAACTGGGTCCGGCATCCCTTCCGTATTCCCGCTGATGCGCTGTGTTATGCTGTACTTATCTATCTGGCCGTTGTGATTCTTTTTGAATATCTGGTTTTTCTCTATCGGCGGCAGATGAAAAAGATGGACGCGGAGGAAAATGATCTGTCATAAAAGCAGCCGGAGCAGAGGGAATCGCTTCTGCTCCGGTTTTCTTACGGGGGTGTTTATGTTGCTGCACTGGATGCTGATTGTATTTCGGTTTCTTTTCTGGAATTGTTATAAGATGCGGCATTGATGAAGATATTTTAATGCTTCAAACGCAAGGTATTTATATTTTTGAGAGTGTTGTATAATACAGATCTCCTCAAACTGATCCGGATTGGTATTATCACAAAGCAATCATGGATGTCGATCGGAATGGTTCTATTGATGCTGCTGATGCACAATATACGATGGGATATTACATGGATATCCTTTCTAAAATAACAAAGATGTCATTTGATGCATATATGTTTACTGGTTACTGTAACTACGTGTAATATATTGAAAACCCCGCTCCCGAACAAAATTCGGGGGCGGGGTTTTGTATGCGATATTTTTTCAGGAATGCCAGTAATCATTCAGGAAATTGATGCGCGACTGCAGCCAGTCAGCGAGATAATCCGCGGCCTCCTTCTGCGATTTTGCATCTCTTGCACGTTTGCAGAGCTCCATGGAGAACGCCTCATTGTGAATGAGATTGTCCCACTTTGCATAGTTCCGCTTGAAGGCTTCCTTTGCGGTCTCCGAATCCGCCATGACAGTTCTGACGGCGTTTGTAAACACGCCGCTGTCATAGGCCTTTGTCCATGTCTCGCGGATGATGTCCTGATACCAGTCCTCGTGCATCAGCACAGCCAGCCACGGGTTGACCGTTTCGTAGGTGTTGTCATCGACGTCCGGCACAATGCTGCCTGCGTAGAAGCCGGTGCCGTCCTTGCAGCGCTTCTTGTTGCCGAGTCCGGAGTCAAAGTCCCACGGCGCCTCAAAGGTCAGCTTTTTGTCGCCGTCCGGGCCGAAGTCTGCGTCCATGTAGAAGCTCGACCAGTAGATATCCGCATCACAGGTCAGCTCCGCAATGACATAGGCATCGGCGAGTGACTTCACATTGACAACAGCCTCGACGGCCTCCTGCGGCGTCATCTGATCGGCAGGCTCAATGTCAGAGTAGTCTTTGTTGAACTGATATGCCTTGTCCTCGTAGGCTGCTGCATACATGATGCGATAGACCTGATTGACATAATTGGCGATAAAGTCGTGCTGCTCCTGCGAGTTGATCTTGCTCTTGATTGTCATACCGACATCCCGTTTGATATCATCGTCATTTTCCGGGAGACAGGTGATTGTCTGCTTGGGTTCTTCGTCGCCTTCAAAGGGCTTCAGCGGCGCATTGTCGTTATAATCGACATGGAACTGCTGCAGCGGTTCTTCGTTATAATAATAGCCGTCAAATTCCAGCAGATAGCCGATATCTGTTCCGGTATAATCCGGCTGTTCCGGCTCGGTGATCGCAATGCGGTCGTTATCGACCTGCTGCTGTTCGGTCAGCAGATAAACGCCCCAGTATTCGCCGTTGATCTGTACCTCGACGAGCTGCGCATCTGCGGCATAGAGACCGTCCGGCTCCAGTATTTCGCGTGCAATGGAAAGCGCCGTTTTATCACGCAGCATAGAGCCGTCCTTATAGGCCGCGAGCAGCAGCCAGTTCTTGAATTCTGCGCCGTCATTCAGACCGAGCAGATTCTGCTTTTCGGTGAATTTAATGCGCAGCGGTTTTTTGTCATAGGTTGTCGTCCAGTTTCCGCGTACCTTGACTTCGGCATCCAGTGCAGCGGGCGTTCCGTCCTGCTTGGGGTCGTAGAGCGTGATCTGACAGGCTTCGTAGTAGGGAGCAGGCGGCATCTGATAGCCCGGCGTCCAGCTGGCGATCTGTTCGGCGACATGCTGCGCAACGGGCTGCGTCACAAAATCCATGACATTGGGATCCCGGCTGACGGTATCAATACACAGCATCGGGATTGCGGGATCAACCTCCGGTGCCTCTTTTTCTGCTTCGGAAACGGACTGGTCATCCGGTACAGAATCGGACTGCTCGATGTTTTGGGATTCCTCAACCGGTGCAGAGGACTGCTCCTTTGGTTTTCCGGCACATCCGCTCAGCAGACCGCATGTCACCAGAAAGAGTGCAATGATTTTTCTTTTCTTCATGATACAATACTCCGTATTTATAAGATTGCCGGAGCGCTCCGGCTGATCGGGTGATATGCATCTATTTTACCGCAGATTGTATCATTTGTCAAGTTGTATTCTTTTGAAACGGAAAAACCGTGTATCAGCCGCAGGAGCAGCCGATACACGGTTTTTGATTCGGGATAATCTGCCGGTTACTGTGCTGTCGTTGTCACAGCAGCTGTTGTCGTGGTGGTGGTCGCTGCGGTTGCCGTGGTTGTTGTTGCGGCTGCTGTTGTCGTTGTTACAGCCGCTGCGGTCGTAGTAGTTGTAGTAGTTGTCGTCGTGGTGGTTGTTGTTTCGGTCGTTGTGGTCGTGGTTTCCGGTTCAGGCTGCTGCGGAATCAGATTCAGAAGCGGCTGGTTGTTTGCCTCGATGACAACTGCATTCCAGCTGTTGCCATCATTCTGAATGCTTGCTTCAGTGAGGCCGCTGCATCCGTAGAATGCGCCGCTCTGAACGGTTTCCAGTGTAGCCGGTGCGACAAATGTTGTCAGATTTCTCATGCCGTTGAAGCTGTTTGCGGGAATGATGCTGCCGCCGGTCACGGTGATGCTTTTGAGTGTGTTCGGAATGCCGTATTGGTTTGCCTTGTAATAGCCAGCAGGGGAATAATTACCATTGAAAAACCAGCTGTAAACGGGTTCCGCAGTGCCGTCATTTGCAGCTGCCAGGGTGTTTCCTGCATACGGAATTGTCAGCGATTCAAGGGATTTGCACTCATTAAAGACATGTTCTTCAATTTCACCGACACCGTCGCGGATGACAGCACTGGTTATATTGGCACAGTGGCTGAAAGCATAAGTGCTGAGCTTGTCAACAGACCCCGGAATATCAACGGAGGTGATGCCCAAGCAATTATAGAAAGCATATGTGCCGAGGGCGGTCAGGCCTTCCGGAAGAATCAGTTCACCGAATTGCATTGCGGTGCAGTTGGAAAAAGCTGTGCTGCCAATACTGGTAACAGTATCCGGAATATTCAGATTTGTCACCTGATTACAATTATAGAATGCATTATCTCCGATGCTGACGATGTCATTCGGATAATTGATTTCAGTGAGGCTTTGCATATTCTTGAAGCTGTTGGCTGGAATATTGTTTCCGCCGGTGACAGTGATAATTTTGAGTGCGTTCGGAATGCCGTGTTTGTTTGCCTTGTAATAGCCAGCAGGGGAATAATTGCCATTGAAAAACCAGCTGTAAATGGGTTCCGCAGTGCCGTCATTTGCAGCTGCCAGGGTGTTTCCTGCATACGGAATTGTCAGCGATTCAAGGGATTTGCATTCGCCAAAAACGTACTGTCCGATTTCGCCGACGCCGTCATGAACCACAGCGGATGTTATGCTTGAGCAGCCATAAAACGCTTGACTGCCGAGTGAACTGACGGAACCGGGAATTTCAGCATAAGTGATACCCGTGCACTTCTGGAATGCTTTTTCTCCGATTCGGGAAATCAGATCCTTGATGATTAAATTACCGAAGTTTGCAGAGTCGCAGTTTTCAAAGGCGGAATTGCCGATATACTGCAGATCGGCAGGGAGCAAAAGTTCATTGGAGGTATCATTCGGACCGCCGTAACGGAATCCTTCCAGGGCGGAACAGTTCCGGAACGCATAGTTGCCGATTCTGCGGATTTTGTTGGAGGTATAAATGGTTGTCAGATTGGAAGCACCGTCAAAGACATGGTCACCGATGGAAGTGATGTATTTGTGCGGTCTTGGCTCCTCGTCTTCTTCGTCTTCCACATCGTCCTCATCAGCAAACTCGACTGTTTTAATCAGCTTCGGGTTCTTGAACGGGGAGCTTGTGAAGTTATACATGTCGCCGTAGCCGGTGATGTACAGATATCCATCCTCGGAAAGAACAGAATAAAGATGTTCACCAAGCTGGAGCAGATTACCGTCAGCGTCACGGTTCATGGCTTCGATATTATTCTGCGATTTCAGAATACGGTAATGTGTGATTGTAGTGTTGGGCTCTGTCGGAGCGGTATACGGTGTTTCTGTTGTGATTTCGGGGCCGTCATTTTCATTGGAACCGTTGCCGCTTGGCTCATAATGCTGATTGTCGCCGCTGCCGACAAGATCCATCCGAATACAGATGTCAACATCTTTTTTACTGTTTGAGATTGTAAATGTACCATTTTGTATTGTTTTGCCATCAATGGTTACTTTATAAGAATGTCTGCCGGTGCTGCAATATGCAACAAGACTGGGATTATCAAACGTATATGTGTTTGAATCCAGTGTCAGTGTTGCGGAATGTCCTGAAAGATCAAAAGCATTGATATTATATGCATCTTTCAGGTTCAGTGTTGTCTTATAAGCGATGCGAGGGCACTTTCCGTATCCGAAATGGAACTTCCCGTCGTTTCCGAGACAACAGTGCCAATCTGCTATTTTATATTCAAGAGTCAGAATTGTATACTCAAATTTGAGCTTTAGCTTCTCAAAGTGTTTGAAGCCAAATTCCAGATAAACACCGAGGCTCATTACAAAATTCAGTTCGCCGTCCAGTCCGATTGTACAGCTGTGCTTTGTATTTTCCGACTCGTCATAGCAAAGGAATGAGACGGTTGTGGCGGTTGAGATACCGTCCTTAATTTTATCAGTCGCCTTGATAGCGGATTTTGCTTCAAAACCAATTGAAAAATTCACACCGAATCGGATTAGCTTGGCAAGTTCTGCTTCAATGGAGAAAACGATTGCAATTCTGAATTTGCCTTCGAGTGTGGTTGTATTATCAGTTGATGTTGTTGCACCTTGCTTCTGATATTTGTGCCCCTCCGGACGGTCACTGTCATAGCTTTGACCTGAAATCACTTTAAATGTGCGTACCATAGAGAACGTGCCGGAAATATAGAGTTCTAAATCCACATTGATGTTGAAGTTCACACCGGGGATACCAGTCTCGAGTGCAATATTCAGTATCTTGTTTGTCAGCGAATCTGTATGCTCCATCAGATAGTTATGAATATCGGTCAACTCAAATCTGTCGAGCGGCGCATTTTTGACTGTAGCTGAGAGCCCGTACGTAAAATTGTGTTCCAGATTCATTGTAAAGTTCAGATAGCCGAAAGATTTATAGAAATTGACTTTGAATGCAATGGTATATGAGAGACTGGGGGTTACAGTTAATACATTGTTGGGCGACGGGAAATCATGCCGAAAGTTGCAGACCAGTTTACTTGTCATATTACCCGAAGCATACGGATCCGGCAGTTCGTCAAATTCAGCAACATTCGAGTCGAGATAATTCCGGTCTGCAGTCTGCATTTCGGTTTCTGCGTCCGCAGAATCTTCTGCTTCGGATGCATTTTCAGTGATTTCAGCATCTTCCGGCTGTTCTGCAGCAGGGATTGCTTCGGTTTCAGGCTGAATTTCTGTTTCAGCAGGTGCTGTTTCATCTGTCTGGAGTGGCATATCTTTTGCCACTTCATAATTGTCATTGTGTGTTTCGATTTTGATGAAATCAAACATCTCATCGGCGGCATTCTCACCGGAGATGGTCGCCTTGTCACCGTCGATCTGAACGTCATGGACGGTCAGCGCAACGATATCGCCGGGAGCAGGCTGCGCAAAGAAGTATGAACCGTCTTCCAGATTTCTGACCGTGTCGTCGATGTTGTCAAACACATAGATGTTGTTGTCATAGTCTGCGGAAACAAGGGTGTTGACCTCGTCCGTAGACTCTGCCTGAACGGTTTCCTCATTCAGAACAAGGAAGTTTGTGTCGTTTCGGTCGTCAAGGTTGACGACCTGTTCTTCGTCAAATGCAGTGATATCCGTTGCGCGGATTTCCTGTACCTGTCTGGTGTTGTCGCTGACGAGGAAGCTGTCACCGATCGGCAGACCAAGGCGGTTGAGCAGCTGACCCTTGATGATGTAGAATTCCGGGATTCTTGAGAGGTCAGCTTTCAACTCCGTTATGACGCTTTCACCGGCCTTGACAGCAGCCTCAACCGTGTAAACATCCGACGGATCGTCCTGATTGGTGAACGAAATGAGGAGCTTACAGTCTGTCGGCTGCGTGGACGCGGCCAGGATGTCACCGGTCTGATCGTTGTAATCAACATAGGTGACAGCATAGGTTTGCGTCTGGTTCTGCGGTGCAGGCTGAGAGAGCGGTACTGCCTGCTGACCGCTGCGGTTTGCCGGATCGGAGGCCTTTTGGGCAATGTAATCCGCAAAGGAATTCTTCCCCTGCAGACTGTCATCCTGTCCGCTTGCGGTCTGACCCGCAGCGGATTCCGGTTTGCGTGTACTGAAGGAATTGGCTTCCGACAGTACGACCGATGTACACATGACTGCACTGAGTACACCGGCGATGAATTTCTTCATCAAATTGAATCACTCCTAACTGTAAAAAAATATTGTGTTATATGCTGTGTATATTGCAGCATCATTATTATAGCACAACAAATAACGGATGTCAATTCAGCTCGATTCTGTCAATTATGAGTACAAATTGTAGAATCCGGATAAGAAGCATCAGATGTAATATGATGCGTAATATGCTGATTACGAATAAGGATGATTGCCATATATGAAAAAAACGTGCGCCTGCTGCCGAAGCAGCAAGTGCACGCCTGAGATATGAATTTATTTGCGAATTAGATTTTTTTTGCGGCCGATCAGATAACTCCACGGGATGTCCAGCTGTGCGATGGTATTGGAAACATAGTAAACAAGAACCAGCTGCGCATCCGTTAGTGTGATCTTTCCGTCTTCATCGACATCTGCAGCATTGCGCTGTGCATCGGTGAGCGTCGGGTGCAGACCAATAAACTCTTCCACATAGAATGTGAGAACAGTGATGACATCGTTCATTGTGACCACGCCGTCGCCGTCCGGATCGCCCTTCTCAAGCGGAGTTTCCGGTTCAGTGGGCTGTGTCGGGGTCGTTGTGACCGGAGCGGTCGTTTCGGTTGTCGTCACTTCCGTTGTGGTAGCTTCCGTTGTGGTAGCTTCCGTTGTGGTAACTTCCGTTGTGGTAGCTTCCGTCGTGGTAGATTCCGTCGTGGTAGATTCTGTTGTGGTAGATTCTGTTGTGGTAGTTGTTGCCTTAGTGGTTGTAGTTGTAGCTTTCGTAGTCGTGGTAGTAGCCTTGGTAGTCGTGGTCGTAGCCTTGGCAGTCGTGGTTGTTGCCTTGGTAGTTGTGGTCGTAGCCTTGGCAGTCGTGGTCGTAGCCTTGGCAGTCGTGGTCGTAGCCTTGGCAGTCGTGGTCGTAGCCTTGGCAGTCGTGGTTGTAGCCTTCGTAGTTGTGGTCGTAGCCTTCGCAGTCGTGGTGGTTGTCTCGGTAGTCGTAGTGGTTGTCTCAGTGGTCGTTGTTGTCACGTTCTCAGGAATTGTTGTACCAGGTACAGGGTGTTTCCGGACGAGGTTCAGGAGCGGATCATTGTCTTCTTCAATGACAACGTCGTCCCAGTTGTTGTCCGCATTCAGAATCTGTGCCTCACTGAGCGCATTACAGCCGTGGAATGCACCGGCCTGAACAGTTTCCAGGGTGCCCGGCGCAACAAATGTTTTCAGTCCGGACATGTTCATGAAGCTGTCAGCCGGAATGATGCTTCCGCCGGTCACTGTGATGCTGGTGAGACCAGCAGGGATGCCGTGACCGTTTGCATTGTAGTAGCCTTCCGGCGCATATGCGCTGTTGAAGAACCAGCTGTAAACAGGTGCTGCGGAACCGTCGTTCGCGGTTTCCAGCGTGTTGCCTGCATAAGGGATTGTCAGGGTTTCAAGCGATCTGCACTCATTGAAGACATAGCGCTGGATCTCAGCAACACCGTCACGGATGACAGCATTTTTGAGATTTGCACAGCGCACAAATGCCTGATTGCCGATGATTCGGACAGAGGAAGGAATATCGACAGCCGTAATGCCGAGACAGTTGTTGAATGCCTCTATGCCGATGAAGGTCAGCTTATCCGAGAAATTCATTTCGCCGAATTGTGCAGCAGAGCAGTTGTAGAATGCATAATGACCAATGCTGGTAACAGTCTCCGGAATCGGCAGATTCGGAACCTTGCTGCAGTTATAGAATGCGTATTCGCCGATGCTTGTGATGTCATCCGGATAGATGATCTCTTCGAGACTGACCATGTTGCTGAAGCTGTTGTCCGGAATGATGCTTCCGCCGGTCACGGTAATTTTGGTAAGACCTGCGGGGATGCCGTGACCGTTTGCATTGTAGAAGCCTTCCGGTGCATATGCGCTGTTGAAGAACCAGCTGTAAACAGGTTCTGCGGAACCGTCGTTTGCGGTTTCCAGCGTCTTGCCGGCATAAGGGATTGTCAGGGTTTCAAGCGATTTGCACTCATTGAATACATAGCGCTGAATTTCAGCAACACCGTCACGGATGACAGCATTTTTGAGATTTGCACAGCGCGCGAATGCCTGATTGCCGATGATTCGGACAGAGGAAGGAATATCGACAGCCGTAATGCCGAGGCAGGTGTCGAATGCCTGTGTGCCAATGACGGTCAGCTTATCCGAGAATTTCATTTCGCCGAATTGTGCAGCAGAGCAGTTGTAGAATGCATAATGACCAATGCTGGTAACAGTCTCCGGAATCGGCAGATTCGGAACCTTGCTGCAGTTATAGAATGCGTATTCGCC
>JAFRTG010000023.1 GCA_017427265.1 Oscillospiraceae bacterium
TATACCGGACGAGTTTATTATCCTGGCGGCGGTTCCACTCGCTGTCAACCAGCAACGCCAGTCTGTCCTCAAATCCAAGCTGATTGTAGCAGCCGGCATCCTCTATCTGGCGTTCGAGTTCATCTGCAAATGCACTCATCTTCATGGTGCGAAGACGCTCTATCGTATTATTCAGCATTACCGCCACCGCCCTTCTTCCAATAGGCTGCACCGCGTGTAATGCCATACTTGCTGCCCGATTCCTTCTGTCCAACAGACTTATCCGGTTCGTGACTGTTTTTCAGCAGTGTCGCAATTGTACGGATGGACGGCGAAGATGTAAACGCCAGCATCCGCTCACAAGCCGCTTCCAGCTTCTTTGTCCCGTAACGGTTAGCAAGCTTTCTCAGGCTCACACAAGCCTTGTATCCCTGTTCGGCAGCATTGCCGGAAGTCAGGAAATATTTGACGGCCTCTTCAGCAGACTTTCCGACCGTTTTTGCCCATTCTCTGAATTCATCAGCGTTGTAACTGAGATATTCACGATGACTGTCAGGCATATGTTCCGGCTTAACAACCGGCTGGACACTGTACTTTTCAAGCCGTTTGTGTGAGGTCATACGGCTGCCCTTGAAATACACCTCAACAAGATCGCGTGTCAGTCTGATCTGTACCTGTTCGCCAATCAGGTCAAACGGCACAGAATACTTGTTGAGACCGTCGCTGATGAGGTAATCATTGCCGACAGTCTGCTGCTTCCATACAGCGGGTTCGTACGGTCGCTTCGGAAGCGGCAGCATGAATTCCTTTTCTTCCGAGAGATATGCCTCTCTGCGGCATCCGGGACGTTTCTGAAACGGCTTGGTATTGATGAATTCCAGGCGTTCCGCAACTGCTTCCTTCACCTCTGAAAAAGAGAAAAACCTATGTTCACGCAGTGCCGCCGTGATCCATGTCGTAGAGAAACCGACTGACTTTTCAACAAGCCCTTTATCCTGCGGCTTACGCACACGAGCCGGTACAATCGCTGTTCTGTAATATTCTGCAAGCTCCTGGTAACTTTGATTCAGCTGCGTTTCATAGCGCGTATTAGCGGTTACGCCGGTCTTGAGATTGTCCGGTACCAGAATCCGTGTCACACCACCGAAGTATGCATAAGCATGGATGTGGCACATCAGCCAGTTCTCAATCTTCATGTCGGTGCACGCCTCAACATAGAGATAGCTGCTGCAAGGCAGCGCAGCAACAAAGAGGTATGCTTTGTGCTCCTCACCAGTGATTGGATCGAAGTACGGGATCGTGCCGCCTGCCCAATCGACCTGCATGGTTTCGCCCGGTTTGTGAGTCACGCGCATCGTAGCCTTCGTAATACGAGCCCAGCGGCGGTACTTGTCCCCGAACTGCGTGCTCATGTAAGGCTTTTCACCGTTTGCGTAGGCAGTTTCACAGTACTCCTGCCAGAGCAGCGTGAGCGTGACACCCTTCTTGGACAGTTCGCGGTGGATGTACTCGTAGTTGATGACTGCATAGGGTATCCCTGCACCTTTTTTGTCGGGA
>JAFRTG010000024.1 GCA_017427265.1 Oscillospiraceae bacterium
GGGATGTGCGCCGCATGTTCAGCCAAAAGGAGGAACCATTATGAAAAAGAAAGTTTTCGCCGCGCTTTGCGCAGGCGCCATGCTCTGCGGCATGGTTTCCATGCCGGTTTCTGCGTGGGAAACCAAGTACACCAAGGGCGATGTCAACATGAACGGCGAAATTGACCTGAGAGACATTACAGAGCTTCAGAAAGAATATACTTACTATTCTCTCTGCGGAATGGAACACTATCTGACAGAAGAGCAGATCGAACGGGGAGATATTCTCCCGGATACCAAAACGAAAATGTTTGTTGATCGCTTTGGGGATAACACGCACGAGATCACAGCAAGAATCTCACTGGTTGACGTTCATTTGCTGCTGAAATACTATACCTATGCAATGGTTGATCCGGAATTACGGGAAAAAGACATTGTGGAATGGGTAAAAGAGTCGAATCCTCAGCTTGGGGCAAAGTACGAAAAGTGAGGTGAAAGGCAATGAAGAAAAAAGTATTGACCGCATTGTTCTGCATAGTTTCATTCGCTTTGCTTCTTGCCTGTAAACCGATTGCGATTCGAGCCTATGCAGTCAATGATTTTGGAATGACTGTTCAGGAAATTGAAACGCCATTCACTTTAAATAACACTTCTGTCTATGCCGGAGATTATAAAGTTACAATCTCAGTGTCAAATAATAACGGCATTGCAGCCGCAGGTATTTACTGTCCATTTTCCAACAGCGCATTTTCTCCAATTTGTATCAGCGATCATACTCATCCACTTGTTAGCCTTGGTACGGTATTAACTGGCGTACCTTACTTAAGTGCATACAGTACCAACCTAGATAATTTCGGATTGTCTTTTTCGACCCTCTCCAATATAACCGGGAATGGTGATCTTTTCTCGTTCTATCTTCGTCCAAATCCTAATGCATCTATAACACCTGAAAATATTACCGAATTGATTTCTCAAATAGTTGTAGATGAAATATATGATGAGGATGAGGAACCCCTTTCATATACCATTCCAACCGAGTTTGAATACACCGTAGCAATTCCGTATTCGTTCTATCTCGGTGACATTGACGGAACGGTCAGCAACAACGGTTACAGAATCGGCCTGTTGGATGTGCAGAAGCTGTTGCAGATGATTAACAGCTATGACGGCACACTGTACGTAACTGCCACGGATACCAATTTCTCGCAGACGGATTATCCCGGCCTTTACGTCATGATTAACAATGTTCCGACACTGGAACTTCGCGTTGCGGATGTCAACTTTGACGGCATCATCGACAGCACGGATCACGCACTGCTTCTGGATTATTACGTCGATTGCATTATCGGTCTGGAACCGGAAGGCGAAATCGGCCAGCTGCAAACCCACGTTACATACGTGGTGCAGTATTCGACCGGAAGCTGAACCTGACATAATCCGCCCCGGATGCATCACCTTGCCCACATCAAGGCGCATCCGGCTGACGATAGTTCATACCAGCGGAAAAAACGGTACAGAAAACCCCTGCACACGCAGGGGCTTTCTGTTTGCCGAACCCGTCTCCCCTGAAAGGGGGCGGGCGGGCAGTGCCCGCTTCCAATTTCCTTCGGGCGGGCAGTGCCCGCTTCCAATTTCCTTCGGAGGGCGGCAGCGGAGCTCCCCCAACAAGTGAAATTCACGCCGCTGTTCGCGGCTTCTGTGACGCAACCTCTCCCCGCATTTTTGCCTCCCCTGAAAGGGGGCGGGGAGCCCCCGCGGGCAATTCCCTCCGGAGGGCGGCAGCGGAGCTCTCCCAAGGAGACAAGTACACGCCGCTAAACGCGGCTTCTTATGACGCACCTCTCCCCGCATTTTTGCCTCCCCTGAAAGGGGGCGGGGAGCCCCCGCGGGCAATTCCCTCCGGAGGGCGGCAGCGGAGCTCTCCAAAGGAGACAAGTACACGCCGCTAAACGCGGCTTCTTATGACGCACCTCTCCCCGCATTTTTGCCTCCCCTGAAAGGGGAGGTGTCTGCGCAGCAGACGGAGGGGTTTAGTGATCCGCTCAACGCAAAAGGCGCCGATTTCACCAATCAGCGCCTTTTTTACAATTTTTCGCGTGATTCCAAGGAACACTGTCCCTTTGGCGGGGCTTGGGTGAGTTTGCTCACAAACTCGCAGCGAAGCGGGCGAAAGCCCCACTGTCATTCACTGCGCAGCAATACCGCTTTCCACTTCAATCTGGCAGGCCTGCATGGCCGCGAGTGCATTGTCGTGGCTCTGCGGGGTCACGCCTGCGCAGCAATCGGCAAAGACCTTGACCGGAACCTCCGGGAACGCCGCCTTGAGGATCATCGCATTGCTGATGACGCAAATGTCCGTGCAGACGCCGATCACCTGAAATTCCTCGATCTTGCGCCGTTTTCCGATTACCTTCGGCAGATCGGCAGCACCGAACGTCACCTTTTCGAGGAGCACAGCGTCCTCGCCGAGCGCGTTTTTAACCGTCGTCTCGAGCTTCCAGCCGTTTGTGCCCTTGATGCAGTGCGGCACAGGCAATTTTCTGCCTTCCTGCGTGTTGAGGTAATCCTCAGTGTGCGTGTCAAGCGTTGCGATCACAAGCCCGTCGGGGTTTTCCTTGCGAAACGCCTTGATCTTTTTCACAACCGGCTTGACGACGGCGGCCGTCTCAGGATTGCCGAGCACACCTGTCGTAAAATCCTTCTGCATATCAATCACGATCAATGCTTTCATGGCCAATCTCCTCTCATTGAAAATATCGAATCAGCGCGCCTTTCAGATTAGCTTGCGGAGCAGTCTGCCGGTTCCGCGGCGCATCACGGAACGGCGTCCCTTTTTCAGAATCGTGTCCACAGCCCTGTCAACGAAGCGATCGGTTGCTTCCTCGGCAATGCGTCCGATGATCTGTCTCCCGACTTTGCGGGCAACTTTTTTTGCAATGATATGTTTCATGATAAACCGTCCTTTCTGCGGTATAATCTGGCAGTGCGGTGTGCAGCTGCCTCGTTGAAGAATTCGGTTTCCTGCAGCTTGGGCGCCATCTTTTTGCGGAAATTCTGCGAAGATGTGTGCATTCCGGTGATGGCCTCATATGGCTGCTGCAGGTCTGAGATGGCGAAAAGCTCCGGCATCAGATCAAAAATCATGTCGTGGTGGATGACCTCGTCACGGAGCCTGCGGAAGCCCTCAGCGATGATTGCTGCATGATCAAATGCAAGCAGATTCGAGATTTCCGCATCGCCGTAGCGGTCGAGCAGCGGCGTCCCGTCCGGTGCTGTCAGCCTGATATTCAGGCAGCCGTTTGACTCCTCGGCAACAAAATCCGCCCAGCAGGCCGCGGCCGCATCGGAGCCGGAAACCGTCGAAAGTGCTACGGTTTTGGTGAGCGCAAGAAATGCGCAGGAGATTACCCAGCCGCGCGGATCCCGGTCAGGAGCACTAAAAACACGCAGATGCATGATTTTCGGGCTTGAAACGCCGGTTTCCTCGGAGAGTTCGCGCAGAGCTGCCTGCTCAACCGTCTCGCCGCGCTGCAGGAATCCGCCGGGCAGCGACCACGCGCCCCGGAACGGCTCCTCGCCTCGTTTCACAAGCAGGAGCTTGAGTTTTCGCTGCTTGAGCCCGCCGCGGGATGCGGCATCCGCGGTGTCAAAGCCGAACACGACTGCATCTGCTGCAACGGACGGCCGGTCATAATCTTCGATCCTGTACATAGTGCCTCTTTGAGTTTGTAACTGATTGTTTGTAACTCTTTGTTGTTATCATTATAGCACATTTTGGTGCCCTTGTCAAGCGTTTTCACCTTAATTTTTCTGAATTTTCTGCTCTGGCTGCCATTTTTCCCGCGATTTTTGAAAATGCCTCTTCCGGCAGAAAAAATGCATCGAAAAATTTCCTTCGCTTGTTGTAAGGGGCAGCTAACCGGAATTTCGGTGCACTCCGCGACCGGTGGCGCACTCTGAGCGGAACGTGTTTATGCTTTTATGCTTTTATGCTTTTATGCGCTGCATCACGCGCAAGGCAGTTTCCGGCTGCTGCGAATGGTGCACGGCAATGGCGGGGCGTTATGTCTACGGCGAGGAGCCTGACGACATTTACCGCCGCCACGACAACTGCGACTGCACCGTGACCTTTGAGAACGGGCGCAAGCGGCAGGATGTGTGGAGCAAGCGGACTTGGGAAGCGCCGGAGCCGGGAGCGGGTGCAGGTGCACCTGTGGACTTCATTGGCAAAGAAGTTCCACAAAAAGACTTGACAATTCTTCCGAATAATGATACAATTAAATCAGAGAAAAGCATTCGCAGTTTTTCACAAGAGCTTACTGAAAAATATGGTTTTAAAATTAGCGAAGCTTTTGAGCAGCTTGACGAGAAATTGTGCAGAGATTCTTTTACTGGTTTTGAATACATATTGGCTGAGTTCCCGGAGCTTTTAAACACAGTTCAAAAAATAAAAGTTATCCGTACACACAAAGTACCAATGTCTTGTGAAAGAGGAACTCTCAATTTTAATTCTGATTATTTTTCATCCTATGATATTTTATCTGCGACGTGTAAAAGGCAGTCTGAAATACGACATTGGATCCAGAATTCTTCACCCGCATCTGTGATGGTTCATGAGTGCACACATGCTATTGAGTCATTACTTATAAATCTATCTCCTGATTATCTGTTTGACTTTCAGAGAGAGGATGCATGGCGCGAGTGCAACGAAGCATCAAAGATTGTTTCTAAAGCAATTGAAGAACTTCATCAAAATGGTATTGGGCTTGATCAAAGCAAAGTTCAGCTTGTTTCTGCTATTTCAAAGCAGTCGCTTATCAGTGATTCCGAAACTTTGGCAGAAGCGTTTGCTGATGTATATGCGAATGGAACGTCAGCTAATCCTTTGTCAATCATTATCAGAAGGATAACTTTTGATACATATTCAAGTTATAAGAAAGGGCGTGTTTGAGATGATGGTAGACCCCGAATGGCTGGATTATGCTATTTTTAGCGATGATGGTCGCTTAATCGGTATTTCTGAAGACGCGCCTGACAGCGCAAAAGAAGAATACGAAGAATATTTACAACTTATCAAAAACGGTGTGAAGCCGTAAACCGCCCTGAGTAATCAAGGCGGTTTTCTCATGCCCGAAAAGAGGTGAAACGATGTCTGAGAATGAATACCGTGATTTTCTGAAAAACGGTATCAAGAAGCTCTCAGAGATGATTGAAGACGGCGGATTCGGAAATCCGACAGCAACGGCAATCATTCTTTGTGAGCACAATCGTCTTGTAGATAAACTCTATGAGCTTGACCGAAAGGCGGTGACTACCATGACCGTGAGAGGCAACTGAATACAACACCAGCACTGAGGAAACCTCGGTGCTTTTTTCATGCCCGAAAGGAGGCACACCATGCCGAACGGAGCAAGAGCACGTCCGAACCTACGGCCTGACCGTAACAGCCAAGCACGCAAAACGGGGTGCGGTATTCCCCTGCCGGACATGCCGTTTCGCCGGAATGTTTCGTCGAAATCAGTAGGAAATGCCCGGAATCGCTGCGCCGAATTGGGCAAAAGGCTGTATTTTTGATTCTTGTCAAAAAAATATTTGTAAAATTCGCAGAAATATGTATAATATAAGACAAGAAACAGTCACTTCGTGCGTATTAAGATATGAAGAGAGAAAGCGGTGATACATATGATTGAAATGCACCCCGGCAGCCGGTACGAAATGGTATCGGAGCTCTTCAGACTGTACGGCAAGCTGATGTATGATGTTGCGTACAGTATTTTGAAGCATGAGCAGAATGCGGAGGACGTTGTGCAGGAAACCCTGCTGAAGCTGATCGAAAAATCCGATCAGTGTGAACAGTTCGTTCCGCAGAAAATGCGGCGTTTCATCACTGTGATGACGCGGAATACCGCGCTCGATTTCCGCCGCAGACAACAGCGTAATATTGCTGTCGATATGAACGAGGAAGAAAACCAGAGCGTGCTCTCGCTGGTCTCCAGCGACGAGGATATCTTTCAGGCGCGCGAGCTGGCCGCTTCGTTCCGTCAGCTGGATGAGGACGAGCAGGATTTGCTCTGGATGAAATACTGGGAACGGCAGACAAGCCGGCAGATCGCAGCACGACTGCATATTTCAGAAGCAGCGGCGGTCTCCCGTCTGCGCCGTGCCAGGGAACATCTGAAAGAGCTTTATCTGAATGGAGGTGAATCCGGTGGATCCGTATCAGTTTGACGAATTGATGGAAAAAATGATGTGTGAGGTCGCTGAGGAACGGATTGACCATCAGGATCACGTTTTCTCCGACGATTTTGAATTCGAGCTGCAGCGGAAGCTCCGTGCAAAAACACGCACCTCGCAGACCCGGCAGGCGCAGCGCAACCGCATTATCGTCAACAGCGGTTCGGATGCCGAAACAGTGCCGGCCTGTCAAACAAGGAAAAATGCGTATAAACCCTTCCCGAAGGCGTATGCAATCGGCGGCATGGCTGCATGCCTGCTGCTGGGCGCGGTTCTCTTCCGGGGCTGGCAAGGCCTCCGGGAGCAGATCGTTCTGAGTGAGCAGAGCACGCCGGAGCAGATTACCGAATCCGGACAGGCTGTGCCTGAACAGAGTTCTGCTCAGGTTCAGGAGCCGGCCGAATCTCAGGCGGAGAACAGCTTTGCAGCGCCGACTGCAGAGCAGCAGCCTTCGCAGGCAGACGTTCCGCAGGAGGCGATTCTCCCCGCGCTGCCGGATCAGGCTGAAAATATTTCCACAGAACCCGCCGTGCCGGAAAAAATTGTGACTGTTGTGACAGTTCTGAAAACTGTGACGGTCGCACCGGTGACGACGCTTTCCGAAGTGACTACCACAACGGCTGCGCCGGTGACGCATGAGCCGGGCGATGCGGAACAGAACGCTGAAATCCCGGAGAAGGTCTATTCCAAATGTGAGAAAAACGGACTTCCTGCCGATAAAGTGGATGAGATGTTCGCAGAGAAAACGAAGAAAAATCCGACGAAGGATTATGATTATGTTTTCTACTGCGAGTGCGAAAAAACAGACAGCGCGTTTACTGCGGACATTCTGACGGATGTTGATACATCGAAGGTTTCATTTTTCGATGCAGTTCCGCTGAATCGCAGGACGCTTGACGTTTCTCCCGCGATGACGGATGAGGCAGACACAGAGCCGGGCTGGACACGGTATCGCAATACAGTGTCCGGAAACGGAAAGTACAGCAGGTTCGTATACCGCCTGGTGTGTGAGGAGCCTGTCGATCCGGAGAAGCCGGAACAGTGTATCGTTCAGGGTACGGTATTGAGTTTTACCGTAAACGGCGAGCCTGCTCCGAAGCCTGAGGACTATATCCATCCCTTCTATCACAGGATGATCGCGCTGGGCGATGTCAACGGCGACAATCAGGTTGACGTTACGGATGCGAACCTTATTATTCAGTACAGCGGCGGTTCGTCGGTCTCTGCCATCAGCGACCGCGGAAAGCTGGCTGCAGATGTCAATCTGGACGGAATTGTTGATTTGGATGATGCTGTTCAGATTCTTACCTACATTGCCAACTGTGTTCCCCACGTGTGGGGTAACTGTTGATGAATTTTTTACATGACGGATGATTTGATCTTTTTTGCTCGCCTGCTTCGGGTTTCCGGGGCAGGCACTTTTATTTTTTGCGGGAAATAATGCCGCTCTGTTTAGTTTGTATTATATTGCCATTTTGGTATTTTTCATGAAGCGGAATTGTAAAACAATCGTGCACATAAAAACAATTTATGCGGAATCCGGGCTTTTATCTGAATCCGGTATACATATTATATCAGCCGGTGTTCCCGCCGCGTTTTTCGCGGTATACGCGGAAATCTGCCGAAAAATACTTGACAAGCGGCTGAAAATATGCTATAATATTTTCCAACGGGTGCAAAGGCGGTGCAGCGTGCTTTGTGTCCGGATTTTTGTACCATGTTGCAAACGAAATGAAAGGAAGTGTTTGCTATGCTGTCTACCCTGATTGCTGCGTTCCAGTTTGAACTCCCGTTCAACCCGATTACCGCTGCCGCGATCGTCATTGCAGTGATTCTGCTGATTATCGTACTGGCCTCCGGTTACCTCAAGGCGCCGCCGGATACTGCTTATATTATCTCCGGTCTGCGCAAAAAGATCATCATCGGTAAAGCGAGCATCCGCATCCCCTTCTTTGAGCGTGTCGATAAACTGAAGCTCCAGCTCATCGCTGTCGATGTCAAGACTTCCAGTGCGGTTCCGACCGCAGACTACATCAACATCAATGTTGATGCAAACGTCAATGTCAAGGTTTCCAGCGACCCGGTCCTCATTAAGCTCGGCGCTGAGAACTTCCTGAATAAGGATACTGCCTATATTGCAAAGGTCGCCAGAGAGGTTCTGGAAGGTAATATGCGTGAGATCGTCGGCCAGATGACGCTGGTCGCTATGGTCAATGACCGTAAGGCGTTTGCGGAAAAGGTGCAGGAGAATGCTGCGCCCGACCTCAACCGCATGGGTCTGGAAATCGTTTCGTTCAATGTTCAGAACTTCACCGATGACCAGAACCTGATCGAAAACCTCGGTATCGACAATGTGACCACGATTCAGAAGAAGGCTGCGATTGCAAGAGCAGAATCCGAGAAGGAAATCGAAATCGCAAAGGCTGCTGCCCAGAAGGAAGCCAATGACGCAAGAGTTCAGGCGCAGACCGAAATCGCAAAGAAGAACAATGAGCTGGCGATCCGTCAGGCGGAACTGAAAAAGGATGCCGATACCCAGCTCGCTATCGCGGATGCTGCGTATGAAATCCAGAAGGAAGAGCAGCGCCGTACAATCGAAGTCACCAGAGCAAATGCAAATATCGCTGCATCTGAGAAGGACGTTGAACTGAAGGCCAAGGAAGCTGAGGTCAAGGAAAAGGCCCTCGATGCAGACGTCAAGAAGATGGCTGAGGCTGCACGCTATAAGGCACAGCAGGAAGCCGATGCAAAGCTCTATCAGCTGAAGAAGGAAGCCGAAGCAGACCGCTTCCAGCGTGAGCAGGAGGCCGAAGCACAGAAGGCTGAGGCTGAGGCCGCAAAGTATGCGAAGATGCAGGAGGCCGAAGGTATTGCCGCTGTCGGTCAGGCAGAGGCTGACGCAATCCGCGCAAAGGGTCTTGCAGAGGCGGAAGGTATCAACGCAAAGGCTGAGGCTATGAAGAAGTACGGCGAGGCTGCTGTCCTCGAAATGTACTTCAAGGCACTGCCGGACGTCGTCAAAAATGCTGCGATCCCGCTTGCCAATGTGGATAAGATCACCATGTACGGTGACGGCAATTCCAGCAAGCTGGTGGGTGACATCATCAGCTCGACCACCAAGATCACCGACGGGCTGACCGAGGCAACCGGCATTGACCTGCGTGCGCTGCTGGCAGGATTCCTCGGCGGCAAGCTCGCAGACCCGAAGAACAAGGCTGCGCTCCCCGATGAGCTGCCCTCTGAGAGTGAGGCGTTTGCGGACTATCATCCGGAAAATGATCCCAACAACCGCCTTGCGGATATGTAACGCATGGAAAAAGTATTCTGGAACGGCGGGGCCCTGCTTGCACCGGTCCCGCCGGTTCTTGTCACCTGCGGCACGATGGAGCAGGCAAATGTCCTGACCGTCGCCTGGACGGGCATCTGCTGCACGCACCCTCCGATGACCTACATCTCCGTGCGGCCGTCGCGCTATTCCTATGATATCATTAAGGAGCGCGGCGAGTTTGCAATCAATCTGACAACCACTGCAATGGTGAAAACAGTTGATTTCTGCGGTGTGCGCTCCGGCAGAAATGTGGATAAGATCAAGGCCTGCGGGCTGCATCTGCTGGAGGCGGAGCACGGCAGCGTGCCGATCCTTGCAGAAGCGCCTGTCAGCCTGACCTGCAAAGTAACACAGATCATTCCGCTCGGCTCGCATGACATGTTTCTTGCGGAGATCACCGGAACGGCAGTCGATTCGCGCTATGTAGACAGCAAGGGCAAGCTGAATCTGCAGCAAAGCGGACTGCTGGCCTATGCGCACGGCGAATATTTTGCACTCGGCAGAAAATGCGGCGCATTCGGTTATTCCGTTAAGAAAAAGAAAAAAAGATGATGCAGAACAGGGCTGCCAGAGATTCCTTCGGGAGTCTCCGGCGCCCTGCTTTGTCATGTCTCACAAAAAACTCAGGCGGATTCCGGCTCCGATAAGGAACATGTGAGAAACGTGTCGGAATACTGCGAAAGCACTTGCTTTTTTTACGGTTTTATATTACAATATAGAGTGGACGATACCAGATTTTTCCAATCGGGAGATAAGGAACGGGAATTCAACATGGCAAAAAGAAGACGCAGAAAAAACAGATATGCCACGCTCGGCATCCGGACACTGATTTTGGTGCTCGTGACGCTGATGCTGTTTCACTCCGGCTGCAAAAAGCTCGGCAAAATCGCTTCGGATCCGGCGTATCCGATTGCAAGCCGGCAGTATACGGAACAGGAGGAGGCGCACGGCAGAATCCGCGCGCTTCGCAGTATTCTTTCCGGCAAGGCGGAGGAGACGGAGGAGAACAACGGAAACCTCCTGATGCGCACTGCATCGGCTGCACCGGAATATGAAACCGTCGAGCTCAAGGCACCGCTGAACGAATCTGAAACAAAACAGGAACAGCCCGAAACAGAGCTGATTGATATTAACCGCGGCGTGTTCCGCGGCAAGCTGCTGCGCATCAAGGATGCTTCCCGTGTTTATATCGGCGTTTCCGGCCCGCTCGGAGAGGAACATGCCGGCAAGCAGCTCGGCGATATTGTCCGCAGCTACGGCGCGCTTGCAGGCGTCAACGCGAGCGGCTTCTATGATCCGGACGGCATGGGCAACGGCGGTACGCCGCTCGGCCTTGTGATCTCGCAGGGCAAAATGGCGTTCGGCTATGACTGGATGAATTATGAGGTCATCGGTTTTGACAAGAAAAACAAGCTGCACTGCGGCTATATGACCGGCAGACAGGCAATGGATATGGGCATCCGCGATGCTGCCTGCTTCGGGCCGGTTCTGATTTCCGAAGGCAAGCGGATGAATACCGCCGACCGCTGGAGCGGTCACAATCCGCGCACGGTCATCGGCCAGACCGATGACGGCACGGTTCTGATTCTGCTGATCGAAGGCCGCCAGATCAGCAGCATCGGTGCGACCTTTGACGATGTCAAAGATCTGATGGAGGAATACGGCGCGGTCAATGCCGGCAATATGGACGGCGGCGCATCCTCTGTCATGTATTACAACGGTGAGCAGATTACGCTCAGCTCGTCTCTGAACGGTACAAGAGACATTCCGAGCTGCTGGCTCGTCGCACCGGAATCGTAAGAAAGGGAGGGGATATGCCAATGGAGCAGCAAAAACGCAGTCCGCAGTCCCGCCCGCCGCGGCCGAAGCGTCCTGCCGGTACACAGCAGAGACCGTCGCGTCCCGCTGATGCACAGCACAGAGCACCGCGTCCTGCCGGCGCACAGCACAAAGCACCGCGTCCTGCCGGCGCGCAGCACAGAGCACCGCGTCCTGCTGACGCGCAGCACAGAGCACCGCGTCCCGCCGGTACACAGCACAGGGCTCAGCATTCCGCCGAAGCGCAGCAGAGCGTCCGGCGTCCGGCTGATGCGCAGCAGCGGGCAAAGCGTCCTGTTGACGGACATCAGCGCCCGCCGCAGCAGCGAACCCGCCGCCCGCAGCATCCGGTACAGCATCCGGCACAGCGCCGTCCGCAGCAGAACCGTCCGTATCCGCAGCGTCCTACAGGCTACGGCTCAAGAAGCGCTGCCGCACGCCCCCGCAGCCGTTCACAGGCACGGAGGCGCTCGCGTTCGCAGAGCAGTTCCATGTTTATTGTGTTCGTGATTCTGTACATCGTTATCGGTTCGATTGTCATCCGTCAGGCCGGGAAGAAGGCAAAGGCCTATCTCAGCGAGTACGAGGCTTCCCGCCCGCAGTACAAGATCGAGGAATATGTCGCCGGGCTGAATGACACATTCTACCGCGATATGATCGAACAGGCAACGAATAATCTTGAGGTATCCAAATACGAATCCAAAAAGAAGCTGCAGGAGACAATGAAGCCGGACAGCAGCGTTCTGCAGAACAATGCAAAGTATTCCTATAAAAAAGCGGAGAATTTTCAGGAATCGCAGCCGCTTTATCACATTCTCCGGAACGACAGGGTGGTTGCCGATGTGCAGCTGGAACGCTCCGGCTGGACGGCCAAATACGAATTCCCGGAGTGGCGTCTCGGGGAGCCGCAGCCGGCACTGAAGGTACAGGCAGAGCCGGCCTATTCCGTCTCGGTCACGATGCCGAAGGGCTCTGTACTGAAGGTCAACGGTCACACGGTCGATGAGGATGAATTCCGGGAGACAGACTCCGAGCTGCAGCTTTCGCAGGTCGAGCAGTACTATATGAAGCAGCCCTTTTCTGTCAGATGCCATATCACAGGGCTGTTTGCACCGCCGGAGATCGAGGTCATCTCCGATGAGGGCAGAGCGCTCACGCCCGAACAGGAGCCGGACAGCGATGCGGCAGAGCAGGTCTATGTGTTCGTGCAGGGCGATACCGCGGAGCAGGAACCGGAATTCGTGCAGCGCGTCGAGGAGCTGACAAAGGCGTATTTCAATTATGTCATCAACACAAACTGCGACCGCTATACAAATATTGCAGTGCTGAACAATTATCTTCTGCCGGGCTCAGACGCTGCTGTTCTGATGCAGAGCATCATTGACGATGTGTACTGGAACAACACGCCGACAACCCGCGAGGACAAGGTCTTTGAGGTGCAGCATATCAAAAAGTATTCGGACAAGGTTCGTACCTGCGAGGTGAAGTTTGATACCGCCGTCACAAAGCAGGTGCGGAACGAGTATATCGGCACTGTGAAATGGACCATGGTGAACACCGGCTACGGCTGGTATGCAAGCAGCATCAGCCTGCTGCCGTGAGCTTTATCCTGATTTCCGTAAAAAAACACAGCAGACAAGGCGTCTGCTGTGTTTTTTTCATACGCTCAGAACCGTCAGGATGCGGAAGCGTCAGCGTCTTCAGGGGAACCGGCTTCGGTTTCGGAGGACACCTTGGCAGGTGCGCTGCTTTCGTCTGCATCGGCCTGACGGCCCAGCACGATGGTCACAATGAATCCGTGCCTGTTGTTGCCGGATACACTGA
This sequence comes from Oscillospiraceae bacterium, assembly GCA_017427265.1. Taxonomy (GTDB): domain Bacteria; phylum Bacillota; class Clostridia; order Oscillospirales; family Ruminococcaceae; genus Firm-04. The sequence goes on from JAFRTG010000024.1 coordinate 13,184, forward strand.
ATTTATACCCGATCGGCACCGGGACAACGGCCTCCGGCGACGGATCGTTCGGGTCAATGGAAACATAGTACACCTCAAACAGCTGGCCGAGCTGGTCGCTGACCGTGAGGTGCGTGCCGTCCTGCGGATAGGTTTCCAGCAGATCGGCATATTCCTCCATGCACAGGTGGTTCTTGTACATATACCATGCATGGGGCTTTCCGACATAACGGAAAACAGAAGTCTTGTCGGAGATTTTTGTGATGCTCTCCTTATCGGCGGGGAAGCGCTGCACAAAGCCGTATTCGGCACAGTGCTTCATAATCCATTCGTAGTCGCCCTCTCCGGTGAAATCCTGAAAGATGCCGTTTGCATAAACCGAGAGGTCGAAGGAATATCCGGATTCCATCTCGCTGCAGCCGGGAATCGCAAAGCGCTGTGAACCGGTTGCGCCCGTCCGCTGCAGATCGGCTTCGTAAAGCTCCTTCTGCGTCTGCTTGGTGATATAGCCTTCCATGACCATCAGGTCAGCGTGACCGGTCGCCTCATGGAACGCAGCCGCCATTTTGTTGAGCGCGTCTACTGCATCGCTGTGCAGTGTGACAGTCATATCCTTGACATTGAGAAACTCGTTCTTATGTTCAAACACATTCACAATGCCTGTATCCAGATCCTCAGTCGGGCAGTCATGATTGACAAGCGCAAGCGAACCGTGCTTGATCTCAGTGACCGGGATCGCTTCAAAGCCGAAGTCGATCGCCTCTGTTTCTGTCCCGGAGGACAGCTCATTTTCGGATGCACTGATCTCCGGTGCGGAATCCGGTGCGGGGGCAACAGGCTCCAGATTGCTCATGACATGGAGCAGTCCGCAGCCGGCCGCGCCGATAAGCACAACAGCAAGGACGCCGGCAATCAGACCCTTGGGCGATTTGCGCAGCTCCTTTCCGGTTGATCGGTAGTCAGCCATAAAACTTCTGCGTCACTGCCGTTTGGCAGCCGCATACTCCTTTCTGCAGTTCAAATCACGGAAATACGTATCTCTGTATGGCAGTATTATACCATAGATCGGGGCGAAAAGGAACGCCTTCTTGGCATCTTTGTGAAATTGACACAAAAGTGATATACAATTATCAATATAATTGCCAAATTTAACGGCAAGCTATTGACTTTTGTCCCCTGCTGTGGTACACTGAAAGTATCCCGAACCCGGTGGTTCAGCAACAGGAAGGAGGTGCGTGCTGTGAAATGTCCGAATTGCGGAGAGCAGGTCATCACCAGACACAGCTTCTGTGTGATCTGCGGCGCTGATTTGAAGGACGTTCAGTCCGAAAGTAAATTACAGCATGCAGCCGGTTCCGTCCGTGCAGTACGGAAGCGGTTCCGCACATTGACCAAGCCGCGGGCGCACCGTGATAACGAAAGCGTCGCCGCTGCGGCACCTGAAGCCTTGCAGCCGGAACAGAATGTCAGCGAAAACCCGGTTCTGCCCGGGGCGTACCATCGCTGTACCTGAGAAGGGATACAGAAGGGAAGCGCGGATTTTGAAACAGGGCGCATTGCCGTTCCTCCGGGGACGGCAATGCCGTTTTTTTGTTTCGTACTTTGTGAAAATTGAGTGAAAACCGTATGGAAATTTCGTCATAATTAACAAGTGCTTTTTTTGCTCCATTGTGGTATAATAGTAATAATCAATGCGGCTCAAGCGTCGCAGCATGAAAGGATGTATCAATATGGCAGATGTGAAAGAAAAAGGCAAGGGCCTCCTTGCCGAGTTTAAGGAATTTGCCCTGAAGGGCAATGTGATGGACATGGCAATCGGTGTGATCGTCGGTGCTGCGTTCGGCAACATCGTTACAGCACTGACTGACAACTTTATCAATCCGCTGATCGGCCTGGTGACGGGCGGCGCAAAAACCGACGAAAACGGCAATGTGATTGTTTCGGCCGGCACATGGAAGGTCGGCGGCGTGGAGTTCGGCTACGGTGCTTTTATTTCCGCAGTTGTGAACTTCCTCATCATCGCTCTGATCCTGTTCTTCCTGCTCAAGGCTGTCAATAAGGCTATGGAGATCGGCAAGAAGAAGGAAGAGGAGAAGCCGAAGGAGCCGCCGAAGGAAGAGGTTCTGCTGACCGAAATCCGCGACCTGCTCAAGGAAAAGAAATAAGCTTCATTCTTATGATACATCAAAGCGCCGCACGCTCTGTGCGGCGCTTTTACTTTGGAAAAAGAGGGATCTTCGATGAATTGATAATGGGGACTCCGTCCCCAAACCCCTGCCAGAGGGATACTATCCCTCTGGACTCCCGATTTATGAATATAGAATCTAAAATACATTTTTTCTATCATTTTGCTTATAACGGGATTCTTAATGGCCGGCAGCCCGTAAGCGGGGGGTATGAGGCAGCGCCCCGTGTTAAATCCATCGGAGATACCGCTTGATTGCAGTCAGCCGGATGGATTATTCTTCTGCGGCGGGTTCGCTTTCAGCGGGAGCCGCTTCCTGCTCAGGTTCAGCCTCCTGTGCAGGCGCTTCCTTGGCGGAATCCTTCTTGTCGTCATCCTCGTCATTGAGCAGATCTGCTGTGATTCTGAGATCGCGCAGGCAGTTTTCATCTGCGATGCAGGATGTGCCGTCCGGGCCGGGCGTGCAGATCAGCGTCGGGCCGATGGCCGGTGCAGCGCCATATTCAAAAATGTATGTAATGGCGTGACGGTGCTCCTCAAAATCCATCATGGTGATATCCGTCGTCACGGCATTGATGACGGAATTGAAATATGCATCAATGTTTCTGGCGACACGGTTGCTGTAAGTGCCCTTCTGGTCGTTGTTGTCGCTGCGGTCAACATCCTTGCGGTCGTTGTCGCCGATGCAGTCGTTCAGCAGCGTGGCAACGGAATCGCCGATGACACTTGCACGCATCTGCTCATTGGCATACTTCATTGTGGTCAGCAGCGTTTCATACTGCTTGTTGTCCAGCGTGACCGGCGTGGTGGATTCCTTCAGACCGGTATCCTTGACGCCGACAACATAATTGACATTGCCGAGAATGTTGACAAGGCTCTGGAATCCCTGGCTGTCAAGCTCGATATACCGGTCAACCGGCATCTGCAGCGTTTCCGCTACAGCCGCTTTCAGCGAGACGGGGCCGTGGTTCTCATAACATGCACTGAGCGTCATGGTGCGGCCTTCAAAGTTCATCTGCAGATTATCCGGCAGGCCGATGCACATGATCTGCTTCTTGACCGGGTTGAAGCGCATCGTCATATAGGCGTTTTTGCGCTCTTCCATACCCGGCTTCAGAATAAACAGGATCGTGTTGATGTCCTCATCGGAGATGAGCTTGGTCGAGCTCTGCATCTGCTGCAGATTTCTTGTCTTTTCTGTCAGTTTGTTGTAGAAATAGAATGCAACACCGCCGAAAACAAGCAGAGATACCAGAATGGTTATCATGAACGGAATTGCGGTGCTGCCGGGCTTCGGGCCGCGGCGTTTGTAGGAATTGGTCATTGCCATTTTGCGTTCGCAGTGCACACGGCAGGCCGTATGCAGACTGCTGCTCCTTTCCTCATGTGTTCGTTGGCGGCAATACTGCGCAGAGACCGCCTCTCACGGCTTTGTGTACGGACTGCCAGCAGCACGTACAGAGCCTCTGCGCGGTATTGCCATTAAAAGTAAAAGAAGTCGTGTGCGGGGCGCGCCTGCCTTTCGGCAAGCTCCGTATTGAGCACCCGCAGCTCCAGCCCCTGCCGCTCCGCCATGCGGATGGTCTGGCCGGTGCCGGAATGTATATCTGCAACCAGCGCAATCAGCCGGCGGCTGTGATCCACCATATACTGATTTCGCCTGGTAAAGCATCCTTTCTGATAATTCCTGCAGATGCAGACGGTTTCATCCGCTGCGTGCAGGACGGTCTGCATATGATATCTTGCGGCGCCGCGGAGCCGTGTGATCTGCTGTTCATAGGGCAGCACGCAGATCAGCTTCAGCTTTCGCGCCGGCTCCCGGAAACGGAAGTGCAGCACCATGTCGGCAGCCCAGAGGTCAGTGCCGCGTGCCATGCCGGTATAGAAAGTATCTGCGCCGTCGCGGATTGCGGTTTCAATCTCCCTGTAAAGCAGGCTCTGCAGCATCCGCAGCTGCGTACCTGTCGGCAGCTTTTCCGGTCTGTGGCCGGAGAAGCAGACCGCAAACGGTTCCGGCATCAGCTTGTAAAGACAGATCCGCCGATGAATTCCCGCACGAGCGACTGCTCCGGAATCCATTCATCACCGAGCGGCGTCATGCCTTCGAGCACGCGCTGCAGCATGGGGATGCCCGTTTCCGGCGCGGCAGCTTCTGCCAGCTTGCGGACGGTTTCCAGCAGAATCGGCTGATAAACCGAAAGCTCATAGCTCATGAAGGTATCCAACTCATAGTCTGCAAGATGCTTATACGGCATGATGTACAGATTTTCGCCTCTGGAAATGCTGCTGAGCATCTCACAGGATTCCTGCGGCGAACGGCCTCTCGTGCGGCTGTCGCGGATCAGGCGGCGGGCAAAGCGGATCAGCGAGGGATGCAGCCGGTCCTCATTCATGCTGATGCGGGTGCGCACGCTGAGATAAATGCGGTTTGCAATGTCATGCGTATCGCCGGTGACATCCGGGTTCAGCGCGTGGATGCCCTCCATGATAATCAGCTCATTGGACTTGCGGCGGAGCGTCCGGCCGGATTTTACCTGCTTCTGCGCTGCAAAATCGAAGCGCGGCAGTTCGACCTCCTCGCCGCGTGCAAGCTGCTCGAGCTGCGTGTTGAGCAGATCGGTATCCAGCCGCAGCGGTGATTCGTAATCAGGTCTGCCGAACTGATCGACGATATCCTGATTGCGTGTGCCGTCGGCATAATAATTGTCCATCGAAAGCGTATGTGATTCAAAACCCGCAGCATCGAGGATCTGCTCCAGACGGCAGGCGGTTGTGGTCTTTCCGGAGCCGGAAGGTCCTGCAATCAGCGTGATCGGACGCTCCTTGGCATGCCGGCAGATATCGTCTGCAAGATCGCGCAGCTGCTTGTCGTAAGCGGCCTCTGCGTCGATCACGAACAGCTCCGGTGCATCGTGCACCATATGATTGATTTCATTCAGGGCGATTTCGTTCATAGTCAGGCCTCCTGATTGCGGTTTTGCATAATACTCTTCTGTAAGCGGATATCCGTCCCGTAAAACTGCATGATGCAGGCAGAAAACAGGCGGGAGAGAATGCGGTTTCCGTATTGCGCCTGCAGGTCCTCCTTGGAAAGATTGGTGTTGACGATGAACGGACGGCCTGCGTTGAGGCGGCTGTTGAAAATCGTATAGATCACGGACCGCGTGAAGCTGGTATCAAATTCCGTGCCGAAGTCATCGAGAATCAGGAGATCGCATTCCAGCAGCATGTCGAGCGTATCGGACTGTCCTCCCCTGCTGAATCGTTCCTGCTCCAGCTTGTGCAGGAGACTCCCGGCGGAATCGTAGATGACACTGAATCCCTTTTGCAGCAGAACGGATGCAATCGAAAGGGAAAGATGCGTTTTGCCGAGCCCAGTGTTGCCGATCATGAGCAGATTGCCGGATTTGCGCGCGTCAAACTGCTCCGCATAGCTGCGGCACTGCTGACAGATGCGCTCCATGATCCGGTATTGCTCCGGCGGCAGGTCGCGGTAATAGGCAAGGGAAAACGATTCAAAGCTGCAAAGCGCAAGGCGCGACTGTGCATTCAGCTGCTCCGCGCCGACAATGCCGATTTCCCGTTCGAGGCATTCGCAGGGCTTGCCGCTGACAAAGCCGGTATCGCTGCAGCGTTTGCAGGTATACTGCGTATCAAGATAGTCTGCGGGGTAGCCGTGTGCGGTCAGGATGTTCCGCAGCATGGCATCTGCATCCAGACAGTGGGATTCGAGCTTTTTGAGCCGTTCACTGCGGTCCTCCGCTTTGAGCGCCTGCACAATGGAAAGGCAGGCTGTCCGCAGCTGACGGTCAAGCTCGGCCGTTTCGGGAATCTCCGCCCGGATCTGTTCGGTGCGGCGCTCCTGCTGCTCCTGTGCGCGGATCCGCCGCGCCTGAATGCGCCGGATCGCTTCATCATATATTTTTTCCTGATACATATTCTCCTCAGCTTCGGGCGGTTCAGAAGCGGTTGACCAGCTTGTCGAAGTCGCTCAGGTCAAACGAAGCATCCTCCTGCTTCCGTTTCGCTGCTGTGGGCTTCTGCGGCTGTACGGCGGGCTTCTGTGCCCGCTGGCGCTTTTTGTCGGCATAGAAGGCGTCGTCGAGCTGCTGTGCGGCAGCGACGGTTCTGACGCCGTCCCGCTCCCACGCCTCCAGAATGGAATTCATATAAGGAAACGACAGCTTGTCGTCTGTCTGATTTCTGGTTTTTTCATAGGCATAGCGCACCAGCTCCACGGGATATCCGCTGCGGTGCCATGCATCAATAAAGCTCTGCTGCTTATCAGTCGGATGCCGGTGCATCTCAAAAATTTTCATCAGCTGACCGGTATAGCTGCGGGAATCGGTTCTGTTCCGGATATCCTCCATGGCCTGACTGCTGTCCTTTATGCCGCGTGCCTGCCAGTCATAGGCGATTTTTTCCATATAAAGCGGCGTGAACTGCCCGACCTCCGCACAGAAGGCGGCGAGAATCAAAATCAGCTCCGGACTGAGCCCGAGATATTCGTGCATCCAGACCAGACTTTTCAGCGCCGTGTGATTGAGCGGCTTTCCGGCATATTTTTCCGCCTCGGCAAACAGCTCCGGGTTCTGCCGGACCCGCTCGGCAATCTCCGAGGGGTTCAGCGGGAAGCGGCTGCTGTTGGTCATGGGCGCAGGCGCAGGCGAAGCGGCTTTCTGCGGCTCCGGTGCTGATACCGGCGGCAGCTCTTGCTGCGGTGCCGGCTGCGGTGCCGGGACAGAAGCGACAGGCGGTGCGGCTTGCAGGACATTGGCATCCTGCCAGAACACGATTGCTTCCTCAACAGCCGCGGGCTGCACCTTGCAGCAGGCGGCAATCTGCTCCGCCGGCAGTGACTCGCCGGCATGGCAGAGCACATAGAGCAGCACCTTCAGCTGATCGTGGCTTGCAAGGCCGAGCAGATGATCGGCCACTGCGACCGGTACCGGGAAGGCGTGTCCGTTATTCAGATAGATCTCCATCGCAGTCGTCCTCCCCGAATTGTAAAGATAGAAATACTCTTATAGTATACCACAAAATCCGAAAAATGTAAAGTGCATAGCACCTGAAATATTTCTGAAGAATCCCGCTTTGGTCCGGATGCTTAAAATTCGTATAAGAATTCGCAAAATCTGGGCAGCAAACAGACAAAAAGGCGTTTTATACATTGACAAATCATGTTATATTCATTATACTGTAAGTGTAGGACGGGGGGAAAGGAGGTACTGTACTCGGGATGAACAGGAAACTCATACGGCTGCCGGCGCTTCTGGCGGCTGCAGCGGTCGGCTTTTCAATGCTCCCGCGGCTTTCTGCGTCTGCTGCGGTGCAGAAGGAGCTGACCGGTTATTACGGGGATCTGACATTTGATAAAACAGTTGACATTGAGGACGTGATGCTGCTTTCCGACGGACTGACCGTGCAGGAGTCCATGCGGGATGAACAGTATGAACGTGCGGATCTGAATCATGACGGCGAAGTGAATGCCGTCGATCTGACTCTGCTGAAGCGTGCTGCAATCGGTGAGCTGGAGCCGGAAGCGATCTATACCGAGGTCGAGGTGCCGGACAAGCTGATTGATGCGCCGATCCGTTCGCTCTATCAGTATCTGCCGTCTGTGGGGGAAGCGAATATTCTGATGATCGCGGTGGATTTTCCGGACGCAAAGCATCCGGAGCAGTACAGCGCCGAACAGATTCATACGCTTACCTTTGGCGATGAAAACAAAGCAGATCCGTGCTATCCGCTGGAGAGCATTTCTGCTTACTATACCAGATCATCTTACGGGCGGCTGCATCTGAACGGCGATGTTTATCTGTATACTGCGCAGAAGAATATTGACGATTACATCAATCAGGAAATCATGCTGCTGGACGAGGTGCTGGGCGCACTGGATGCGGAGATCGACTATAACCGCTACAACGCGAACGGCGACATGGCGATCGACACGATGCTGCTGGCACTGCCGCCTTCCTCAGATCCGGAATTCGGATGGTCGAGCCCGTTCTGGCCCTGCTCTTTCGGCTACAGCGGCAGAAAAACATTTGACAATCTCTTTCCCGGCAATATCTGCATGGGGCGCTGGGCTCTGAGCGACCGCGCCGGCTTCAACAGCACATGGATACACGAGCTCGGTCATGCAATGGGTCTGCCGGATTACTACTACTATGAGAACGCGATCGGCAACGGCGACGGCCTGACCGGTGAGGCGGGGTATCTGATGATGGATGATTCCATCGGCGATATGTCCGCATTTGACAAGCTGATGCTCGGCTGGTATGCCGAATCCGAGGTGCAGATCTATTCCGGCGGCACGCAGACCTATCAGCTGGATTCCAGCCAGCACGCGCCGGGCTGCGTCATCGTGCCGTATAAGGAGCTCAACGGGTACATGAGCGAATACTTCGTGATCGAAAATGTGACGTCGGACGGCAACAATGCGTCCAAGCTCTACGGCTGGGGACAGGTCTTCCCGCTGTTTCAGAAGGGCGGCCTCCGGGTGATGCACTGCGATTCGGAGCTCATGTACAATTTCTGGCGGCAGCCTGTCGCACTGAAATGGAACAATTACAGCCCGTACTACGACAATTCCAATCTCAAGCAGCGGATTCTGCGGCTTGTCAACGACGGAAAGGGCTTCTTCCGCAGCCGTTCCGTGATCTCGAACCAGACGTCCGGCTTTGCATGGTATGATGCGGAGGGCGGCCAGACGGTCGATCCGGGCGTGACCATTCAGGTCGGCGGCTTTGAGAACGGCATCTGCAGCTTTACAATCTCACAGACAACGTGAGAAAACATCCGGAACATCAGGAGCGATACACGCTTGAAAACCGTGTATCGCTCTTTGTATATCCGCAAACGGATATTTGTGATATATTGCAAAAATACTTGCATTTGCAAACGGATTATGTTATAATAATGATAATTACATTTTTCGGTCATAAGGGGGGAGACATTTGGAACTCATTATTTTTGTCATAATTGTATGGCTGATTTCACCGGTCGTACTGCTTGTGCTGTGGGCATTGGAACGGCGAAAGAAACAGCGCATGAAGGATGTGCTGCTGTATCTGCATTCACAGAAGAAGATTACAGATGCCGATCTGCGTGCGGCCGGATTGCTGCCGCAGTATCCGGCTGCAGGTACATACGAACCTGTTCCGCCGCCTGCGGTGCAGCTGCCGCGTTCGGAGAACGACATGGAGGCTGCCGCAGCAAGAGCCGCCGCAATCGCAGAGGCGGAGCTCAGCGGCAAACCGATTCCGGAGCCGGAACCCGCTTTGCCGCCTGCCGTACCGCAGCAGGCTGTCGCTGAGCTGCTTCCGCAGACGCATGTGGTCCTCGCAGAAGAAGAATCTGCGGCCGAAATCTATGCGGAAACAGAAGAACCGGCAGAGAAATCTGCCGCTGCTGCTGAGGAATCCGCAGAAGGAATTCAGACGGCTGCAGAAGATTTGACAGCAGAGTTTCCCGCTGCCGCAGAGGCATCCGAAGCAGAGCCTTCTGCTGAACGGGCTGTGCCGGCTTTCGCAGAGCAGCCGCATGAGGCGGCACCGAAACCGGAATTCCGGCCGCTGCCGGAACCGCAGCTTCCCGCAGCAGACAGTCTGCAGGGAATGCGTCCTGCCGCATATGACGACAGGCAGGGCACGGATATTTCTGCAATCAGCGTGATGCTTTCGGTCGGTGTGGCACTGATCGTCATTGCAGGTCTGATCTTTGTCCGCACGGCATGGGAATCCATGTCGGGCTTCGGCAGACTGGCTACCCTCGCTGCCGGATGCGGTCTGTTCTTTGGCGCGTCTGCGCTGGCCGACCGCGCATGGCAGCTCGAACGCACTTCGATGGCATTCTTCACGCTCGGTGCAGTGTTTGTCCCGATTTCCGTCTGGGCGGCGGGTTATTTCCATCTGCTCGGCGACGGCCTGTCAGACCCTTCAAATCCGTGGCTGTTCTTTCTGGCGTTTGCAGCGTTCTCGCTGATTGCGCTGCTTGCAGTCCGGCGCTACCGGATGAATATCTGGGGCATTGCCGCGCTCGGCGGCATCATTCTGAGCTATCTGACCTTTGCGGGCGGACTGGAATGGAGCGTGCGCGATCTCGGAGATTCGGGTGAATACAAATCTGCCGGCATTGCCGTATTTGTGCTCGCGGTTGCCGTCATGGCGCCGGTGCTGACCTTTACCGTGCGGCTGTTCAAGGATAAGCTGCCGGATGTGCTCGCCGTGCTTGCAGAGCCGTTTTCGCTTGTTTACGGCCTGATTGCCGCACTGCTGGTATTCCGCTGCTTCGCGGGCGGACAGCAAATTCTGAACCTGAGCGTGCTGCTTGCAGCGGCATTTTTCCTGATTGCTGCGGCAGTATTCGCAGCGCCGGTATCCGACCGGCTCGAAGAGTTCGCTGCGATACCGTTCAGCATCTATTCAATCGCCGGGTTCGGTCTGCTGCTGTATCCGGTCTATGACAGCCTCTACGGCGGCGGCGACCGCCTCATGGAGGGCGAGAGCAATACCTTCTATACAATCACGCTGTTTCTCGCCTGCGCACTGCTGGAAATGATTCTGCTGCTGACAAACAGCCTGCCGGATACCGTGAAGAAGGGCTATTTCTATGCGGCGTTCGGTCTGACCGCTTCCGCACTGCCGCTGCGCCTGCTTGTCGCAGAGGAAGCACTCCCGGTCATGCTGGTGCCGGAGGCGATTCTGATTGCTGTCTGGATGATCGCAGTCCGCAGAAAGCCCGCTCTGCCGGGCAAAGCGCTTGTGACGGCGCTCTGGTGGCTCTTCGCCTTTGAGCTGGCCGCGAATATCGGAACCGGCAGCGAGGAACCGTGGTATCATCAGCTGATGTTCTTTGCCGCGGCAATGTTCATTCTGTTTGCGCTTTCCGTCCCTGCAAAAACCTTCCGCACGGCCGGCTCCGATCTGGTCTTTACGGTTTCGGCGGCCTGTGCTGTGGGTGCGGCTGCAATGGAGTATGCGCCGGATGTTGCGAAACGTCCGCTGTTCCTCGCGGTTTTTGTGACGGTGCTGTTGCTTTGCTGGTATCTGTCACTGAAAAAGGTGCAGCACGGCTGGCTGCGGTTCATCTATGCGGCGGTTGTCCCGCTCGGCACGGCGGCGACGCTGCTTGGGCAGGAGGATCTGATTGCAAAGATTCTGCTCCTTTCAGTGCTTGCCGCAACCCTCGCACTGAACTGGTATCTTGCGCTGCACAATGACGGGCAGACCACCCCGCAGTATTTCCATGCAGCTGTTGTTCCGCTGATGCTGGCGGCGATTGCCGTCTACGCCGAGCAGAATTTCCTGCAAGGCACGGGGCGGATGATTCTCCTCTGGACGGCTGCTTCCGCGGCGGCCGGTGCCGTTGTCTACTATACAACAAAGCGCCGGTTCCATTTCATCCGCCGCCTGATGTTTGCGATGTGCGTCGTTCCTGCGATTCTCCTCGGATTTATTTCGGCTGTACTGGAGATCGGAAAGCTGGTGCCGCTGCATCAGGCGCTCTGTGCGCTGATTGCGCTCTGGCTGTTTTATCTCTGCGCCGGTCACGGATTCCGGAAGATCAGTATTCCGGCGTTTGCGTCCGCTGTGCTGCTGACGCTGCTCTCGACCGGCCATGCTGTGCGTGATGCCGTATTTGACGGAAGAATGCGCTTTACGGTCTATATGATTGTCGGTGTCTGGCTGATTGCGCTCTGCGCTGTCAAATATGCGATTTCTGCGCGGATGCTGACATTTCCGGGGCGCGAGGACGTTTCCCTGACCGCCAGCGTGTATGCAGCATTCTTTGCCGTATTCGTTTCCGTGCAGCTTCTGGCGCTCAATCCTGTCGAATGGGAGCCGTTCTGCTTCTTCTACTGCTTCGGCTTCGGCGTGCTCGCGTGGTTCACGACGACGCGCAGACAGATGATTCTGCCCGGTATCTGCGCATTTGCGATGATTCTCTCGGTTGAGTCTCTCCGCGAACGGATCGTCAAAAACTCCCCGGTATCTGTTTTGCTGCAGATCCTGTTCTTTGCCGCGATGACGCTGCTGTTCCCGTACATCGGCAATGTGCTGCGGGAATCGGAGGATGATCCTGCGGAGCAGCGCCGCTCGTGGATTCTGACCGCCGTCGGCGGCATCATGCCGCTGTGGCTGATGTGGTCGTCGTTCATGCCGTATGAGGTGGTATACAGCAAGCTGGAGCTCAAGTGGATCCGCTTTGCTGTGCTCGTGCTGATTTCGGCGTATGTGCTGCATTTTGCAGTGCTGTGCGAGGACAACCGCCTGCGCCGCACTTTCCAGACTGCTTCTGCTGCGGTTCTGACAGTCGCGTTCTGGCTGATGCCGTTCTTCGACGTCAAGGGGACGCTGCTGGAGGGCAAGCTGCATCTGCTGCCGCTGGTCGGCTTTGCAATCGTTGTGCGGCGGCTCTACGGACAGAAGGCCGGCGGAAACTTCCTGTTTGCCGTCGGTGTCTATACGATGGGCGTGCTGGCCTTTGCGGCGCTGCTCAGCGAGGAGCCGGGCGATCTCCTGATTGTTCTTGCCGTTGCACTGGTCATGTTCGTGGTTTCGTTCTACGTCAGGCAGAAAAAATGGTTTCTGCTGGGCGGCGGCTCGCTGGTGCTGACCGGTATTTACATGCACATGAAGCTGACGGACGGCAGACAGTGGTGGGTTTATCTGCTGCTGGCCGGCCTTGCGCTGATTATTGTTGCGGCATCGAACGAGACGCTCAAGCAGCGCGGCGATTCGCTGAAATCTCACGCCGGCCGTCTCTGGGAGGACTGGACATGGTAACCGGCATACAGCAATGGCACTGACGCAAAAAAATATCCATATAAAAGTTATGCCCCTGAGCGTTCCGAAGCGCTCAGGGGCATTTGTTGATCATTCCAGTAAAATCCAGAAGTTATCTGCACTGCATACTGCATCCGGGACTGACCCGAAATATGTGACTTTAAGATATCATGTATTTTCTGCACACAATTTTCTTCATTATCTGCGGAAAACCACAGGATCAGATTATCCTCCAGATCGCTCACGCTGTCGTTGCCCTCGAACTCAAGTCCGGGAATCTGTTCCGTCAAAAAGACATCTGCTTCTTCTGTGATGCCGAGTTCCTTTTCAACGTCCAGTTCGCCGCAGCCATAATCATAAAAATATACCTTTATCATTTTGCACGCTCCTGCCAATACCGGTGATGGTTTCAGCACAGCGCCTCTGCGATGATCCCGTGCGGCGCCCCTGCTTTACGTATGCGATTGCAGGAAAGTGAGGCACTGCGCAGCCATCTGCTCGCCGGCTGCACCCTGAAAGAGATGGTCTGCACCCTCGATCTCCGCAATCTCCGCCGACGGGAAGGTCTGCTGTGCACGCTCATAATAATCGTGATACCGGGTGCCGAGGCAGTCATCTGATGTGCCGAGGAAAATCAGCACATCCTTATCGCAGTCCGGCATATAGTCATAGATATCCAGACTGTACATATCCGTGACGAAGAGCTTTCCGACAATCGTCCGCATGGCCTCCAGCTGAACTGTGTCCGGCACCTGCGAAAGATCGCCGTTCACTTCCTGCGCGACGGCTTCCCGCATCTCGTCCGGATAGCGGTAGCTCGGCTCGACCAGCATCATGCCCTGAATGTCATCCGGCCTGCGGCAGCCGGCATAGGTCGCTGCCAGCCCGCCGAGGCTGTGTCCCCAGAGGAACACCCTGCCGGTATCGACCTTCGGCAGCGCGGAAAGCGAATCCAGAATGACATTGATATCCGCAGCTTCGGTCAGCACGGAGCGGTCCGTCATTTTGCCGCCGCTGGCCACTCTGCCGCTGCCGATAAAATCAAAGATCAGTGCGGCATAGCCGTTTGCCGCGAATGTTTCCGCCTCATCTGCATAATATGTATGCTCAGCGGTCTGCCCGGAGCACAGCACGACGGTCGGGAACGGCCCTTCGCCCTGCGGCAGATAAAGCTGTCCGAAGATCTTGACGCCGTCGCGGTAAAAGTTCACGTTTTTGAGATCCTCACGCAGACCGGAGACCTCCGGTGTTCCGGCTTCATAGCGAAACGGATCAGTGGATTCGATCTGTGCGGGTGCGGTCTGCGCCGGAGATTCTGCGCTGCTTTCCGGCACAGACGTTTCCGGTGCAGCGGTTTCTGCGGCAGGTGCTTCCGTGACGGCAGGCTCCTGCTGCGGCGCGGAACCGGCCGCGCATCCGGTCAGGAACGGCAGGCAGACCAGCAGTGCAATGCCGGCCGCATAAATGCGGTGATGCCTTGGGTTCATATTCAGGCTTCCCTTCTGCGTATCGGCAGTATTTTATGCAATTATATCACAAAAAGCCGGAACCTGTCAAGAAATTGAATCTAACCGATGCAAATCTTTCGGAATTGTGAACTTTCGCAGGAATCGCTTGACAGGAAACGGAAACTGTGCTATAATAGCACATGGTGTGCTAGCACACTATGTGCTGGGCAATTCTGTCAGAAAGGAGTCTGAACCGTTATGGCAGAAGAAGAAGAGATCAAACAGGATACGGCGGAAGAGCCGAAGCACGAACGGATCCGGGATGACATTTCGGACAGGATCGTGCAGATCGTAGCGCGGATTGCAGCAGAAGAAGGCGCGCATAAGGTGACCGTCAAAAAGGTCATCACCGAGCTCGATGCGACAAACCGCGTTTTTTATAACCGTTTTTCCAGTATTGACGAGGTTTTGCGCATTGTCTACAGCAATGCCGTTGTGCAGATGCACGAGAACATCAAGCCGGAGTTTCACGACAGGGAGAGCTTTCTGGAATTCTGTGTGCGGACGGCCGTGGATGTTCTGATGCAGACATATGATGTCAAGATGATGTTCCGATGTTATGTGTTCGAGCACGACTCTTTGACAGAGGACAACCGCCTCTGGTGGGCGGACAAAATCCGGAAGTATTACCGGATCGCATTGAAGCTGGGGTTTGCAAAGGAAGTGGACGAGGAGCTGCTTTGCTATGCGATCTGGTGCTTCTGCCGCGGATATTACGCGGATACGGTTGCAAGACAGCTCCCGAAGGAGGAGGCAGTACGGCATTTCCGGTTCGGCTTCACCTGCCTGCTGAACGGCCTGCTCAGGGAGAACGGGCAAACATGATTATTAGGAGAGACAGAGGATGAGTATTCAGGTTCTTGGCACCGGTGCGTATGTACCGGAACGGATCGTGACAAATGACGAGCTTTCTACAATGGTCGATACCTCGGATGAATGGATCCGGCAGCGTGTCGGCGTTGCGGAGCGGCGGGTTTCTGTCAGCGAGAATGCGGCGGAAATGGGCGCAAAGGCTGCACAGAAGGCGCTGGAGGCTGCGGGCATCACGGCAGATCAGCTTGATCTGATCGTCGGTGCGACGGTCTCCTCGGATTTCGGCTGTCCGTCCATGTCCGCAAAGGTGCAGGAGCTGATTGGTGCGGGATGCCCTGCATTCGATGTCAATTCCGCGTGCAGCGGCTTTCTGTTTGCGCTGGATACCGCGGCGGCCTTCGTTGCAAGAGGCGGCATCCGCTATGCGCTCGTGCTCGGTGCGGAACGCCTGAGCCGGATTCTTGACTGGACAGACCGCTCGACCTGCGTCATCTTCGGTGACGGCGCCGGTGCGGCCGTCATTGCGCCGGGTGAGAATTATCTTGCATCGCATCTGTACACGCAGGGCGGAGAGAGCGTGCTCTCGATCCCGCTCGGCAAGGGCAACTCCCCGTTCTATGAAAAGGACGTCGCACCGCTGGCTGTCCACATGAGCGGGCAGGAGACCTTTAAGTTTGCCGTCAAGCAGATCGTCGGCGAAATCCGTCTGATTGCGGAGCGCGCCGGCATCACGACAGAACAGATCGACTATATCGTGCCGCATCAGGCCAATATCCGCATCATCGACCTTGCCGCACGGCGGCTCAATGTGCCGATGGAAAAATTTGTCGTCAACATCGAGCGCTACGGCAATACGTCCTCTGCAAGCGTCCCAATCTCGTTTGACGAGCTCGTGCGCAGCGGCAGACTCAAGCGCGGCGATCTGATCGCGCTCTGTGCATTCGGCGGCGGCCTTTCAAGCGGCGCCTGCCTCATCAGATGGTAAGCCCCAAAGTAAGCATGTAACACAGAAGCACGCTGCTGACAGCGGCTCTGTTTACAGATAAAAATCCAAATTAAATCATGGAGGAACAAGCTATGAACAGCGAAAAGATCATTGAAGTCCTTGCAAATCACCTGGAGATGGATCCGTCGGAAATCACCGAGGAGACCACCTTTGACGATCTCGGCGTAGACTCTCTTGAGGCTGTTGAGATCATGATGGAAATGGAGGACGAGTTCGGCGTTGAGATCAACCCGCAGGAAGCAGGCAAGTCCGTCAAGGAACTGATTGCCTACATCGACAGCAAGCAGGGCTGATTCTATGAAGCGCACGGCAGTTCTCTGCGATCTGCTGGGCACCCGTTATCCGTTGATGCAGGGCGGCATGGCGCATATCTCCGATGCCCGCCTTGCAGCTGCGGTCTCCAACGGGGGCGGCCTCGGCATCATTTCTGCGGCAAGCGGAAATGCAGAACAGATCGCAGCACAGATTGACGAAGCCCGCAGGCTGACCGATCGCCCCTTCGGCGTGAACATCATGCTGCGCGGTGATAATATAGATGAAATTGCAAAGCTGCTCGCGGAGAAAAAGGTCGCCGTCGTGACGACCGGTGCGGGCAGTCCCGCTGCGTATATCCCGATGTGGCGGGAGGCCGGCATCAAGGTCATTCCGGTGATTTCCACCGCGGCCATGGCACAGCTGATGGAGAAATCCGGCGCGGATGCCGTCGTTGCAGAGGGTACGGAATCCGGCGGCCATGTCGGCGAGATGACGACGATGGCACTGGTGCCGCAGGTCTGCGATGCAGTCAGCATCCCGGTGATTGCGGCAGGCGGCATCGCGGACGGCAGAGGCTTTGCAGCAGCCGTGATGCTCGGTGCATGCGGCGTGCAGATCGGTACGCGGTTCCTTGCAGCCGCAGAATGCCCGATCTCGGAGGAGTACAAGACCCGTGTCCTCAAAGCGAAGGATACCTCAACCATCGTGACGGGCCGCAGACTCGGTCACCCGGTCCGCAGCCTGAAATCTGTATTTTCGCGGAATTATGCGAAGGCAGAGTATACAGATATCTCGGATGAGGCGCTTGAGGCAATGGCAGTCGGCACACTGCGTGCGGCTGTTGTGGACGGCGACCCGAAAAAGGGCTGCTTCCTTGCCGGTCAGATCTCCGGTCTTGTAAATCAGGAACAGCCTGCCGCGGAGATCGTTGCGGAAATCATGGCACAGGCCGAAAAGCTGCTCGGCGGAACGCTCTGAGCAGAATGATCCAGCGGGACAGTGCTGTCCCCTGCATATTTCCTACGGAGGAAACACAATGGGCAAAATCGCTTTTCTTTTTGCCGGACAGGGTGCGCAGTACAGCGGCATGGGCAAAACGCTGTACGAAACAAGCGCCGCGGCAAAAACACTCTATGATACGGCGGAGGAAATCCGCCCGGATACCATGCAGCAGTCGTTTGCCGGCAAGACAAGGGAACTGATGCGCACGGAGAATACACAGCCCTGCATGTATCTGGTTGATCTGGCAGCGGCACGCGCACTTGAGGAGGCAGGCATTCACGCGGACGGCGCAGCGGGCTTTTCGCTCGGCGAGGTCGCGGCGCTGGCCTTTGCAGGTGTATATTCCGATGCGGACGGCTTCCGGATCGTCACAACGCGCGGCAAGCTGATGCAGGATGCATCCGATGCGGCGGACACTGAGATGTGCGCAGTCCTCAAGCTGGATGCCGAAACCGTCGAAAAAGCTGCTGCGGAATTTGAGCAGCTCTACGCAGTAAACTTCAACTGCCCCGGCCAGACCGTCGTTTCCGGTCTGGAAAGCAGCATGGAGGATTTCGAGGCTCGCATCAAGGAGCTCGGCGGCAAATGCGTTCCGCTGCCTGTCAGTGCCGCATTCCATTCGCCGTTCATGAACGATGCATCCGCAAAATTCGGCGCGGTACTCGGCGATTACAGCTTTGCGGCACCCCGCATTCCGGTTTATGCAAACCTCAATGCACAGCCTTATGATGCGGCAAAGATCCGTGAAACGCTGGAGCAGCAGATGCGCTCTCCGGTGCGCTGGCAGAAAACGATCGAGAACATGATCGCGGACGGTTTTACCGATTTCATTGAGGTCGGTGCCGGCAAAACGCTCAGCGGACTTGTGAAGCGAATCTCCGCAGATGTGCGGATCTATAAAGTGGACAGCGCGGAAACGCTGGAAGAAACAATAAAGGCGGTGAAGGAATCATGCTGAAGGGCAAAACAGCACTCGTGACCGGCGGCGCGCGCGGCATCGGCGCCGCAATCTGCCGGAAGCTCGCCTCCATGGGCGCGGACATTGCAATCGTCGATCTGCAGGTGACCGAACAGGCGCAGCAGCTGCAGGAAGCCATTGCAGCGGAATTCGGTGTCAGGGCGCAGGCCTATGCCTGCAATGTCTCCGATCAGGAGCAGTGCAAGGCAACGGTCAAGCAGGTGATCGCGGATCTCGGCAATGTGACGATCCTCGTCAACAATGCCGGCATCACCAGAGATGCGCTGATCCTCGGCATGAAGGAAGCGGATTTCGATGCGGTCATCAGCACGAACCTCAAGGGCACCTTCAACATGACACAGGCATGCTACCGCCCGTTCATGAAGCAGAAGTACGGCAAGATCATCAATCTTGCATCTGTATCGGGACTGCTCGGAACAGCCGGTCAGGCAAACTATGCCGCCTCCAAGGCGGGCGTCATGGCGCTGACCAAGGTTACGGCCAGAGAGCTCGGCTCCAGAGGCGTGACCTGCAATGCCATCGCACCTGGCTTCATCGCAACGGATATGACAAAGGAAATCAGCGAGGAAGCGACCAAAAACTATCTGGAATCCATTCCGATGGGCAGAGCCGGACAGCCGGAGGATGTTGCAAATCTCGCAGGCTTCTTAGCCTCGCCGGATTCGGATTATCTGACCGGAACGGTCATCCGCATTGACGGCGGACTTGCGATTTCCTGAGAAACACGCGCCGCAGGCGCACCAACCAACCACGCAATACGCAATCCGAATGAACCGCTGAATTCTATTCGCTGCGTCTGCGATTCCACAAGGAGTAAAAACATGAGCAGGAGAGTTGTTGTGACCGGACTCGGCGCTGTCACGCCGATCGGCAATGATGTTGCATCCTACTGGGACGGTCTGAAAAACGGCAGAAACGGAATCGGCCCGGCAACACGGTTCGATACCGCTGACCTGAAGGCCAAGCTCTGTGCAGAGGTCAAGGATTTTGACCCGAAGCAGTATCTGGATGCAAAAACCGTCCGTCAGACGGACCGCTATCAGCAGTATGCACTGGCAGCTGCCATGCAGGCCGTCACGGATTCCGGCATCAAAGAGCAGATTGATCCGGAACGCTTCGGCGTATATTTCGGCACCGGCATCGGCGGCTTTGAAACCTTTGTCAATGAGCATAATACCTATCTGAACAGAGGCCCTTCCAGAGTGTCTCCGTTCTTTATCACAAAGATGATCGCCAATATGGCAGCCGGCATGATTGCCATTCACATGCAGGCAAAGGGTCCGTGCATCGAAGTCACAACCGCCTGCGCGACCGGTACGAACGCCATCGGCGAGGCCATGCGCGCAATCCGTCACGGCTATGCAGATGCGATTATAGCGGGCGGCGTCGATGCAGCCTTGCATCCGCTTTCGATGTCGGGCTTTATCAACTGCCAGGCACTGACAGAGAGCACTGATCCGAATGCAGCGTCCATTCCGTTCGATAAGCGCAGAAACGGCTTTGTCATGGGCGAGGGCGCAGGCGCACTTGTGCTGGAGGAATATGAGCACGCAGTTGCACGCGGTGCCAATATTTATGCAGAGCTTGTCGGCTACGGCAGCACCTGCGATGCCTTCCATGTGACGGCACCGGACAGCGAAGCTGTTGCATCCGGCAAGGCCATTGCGGATTGTCTTGCCGAGGCAGCAAAGGATGTGCCGGCAGAGCAGATTTATCTGAATGCACACGGCACCAGCACGCCGCTCAATGATAAAACAGAAACCAAAGCGATCAAGAATGCATTCGGTGCGGATGCATACAAGATCCATGTCAGCTCGACCAAATCCATGACCGGTCACCTGCTCGGTGCTGCCGGCGCCATTGAAGCAATCGCTGCCATCAAGGCGCTGCAGAACAATCTGGTTCCGCCGACGATCAATTATAAGGAACCGGATCCGGAATGCGACCTCAATATCACCCCCAATACAGCTGCTGAAACGCCGCTGCAGCTGGCACTTTCCACATCGCTCGGCTTCGGCGGACACAATGCCTGCATCGCATTTGCAAAAATCTGATCCAGCCTGAACAAATTGTTATGAACGGAGGATAACATATGAACCGGACAGAACTCATGGAGCTGCTTCCGCACCGGAACAGCATGCTCCTGTTGGACGAAGCAGAAGTTATTGAAGGCACCGCACACGGAAAAAAGAAAATTACGGGAGAGGAGTGGTTTCTGGACGGACATTTCCCCGGACACCCTGTTGTGCCGGGTGTGATTCTCTGCGAGATTATGGCACAGTCGGTTTGTGTCTGCATGGAAAAACAGCCGGACGGCTCGCAGCCGCTGACCCTGTTTACCGGAATCGACAAGGTCAAATTCCGCAATCCTGTCGTGCCGGGCGATGTCTTTGAAACCAGATGTGAGATCATCAAGAACCGCGGCTCGTTCTACTGGGCAAAGGGCGAAGGCTTTGTGGACGGCAAACGCTGCGTCAGCGCAGAGTTTTCGTTTGTCGTCAAGCCGGCAGAGGAGGTGCAGGAATGAGCGCAATCAAGAATATTCTGAATACCCTTACCGGCAATGTCGAGCAGCCGCCGCGTGTCTGCAAAAAATGCAGCGCGGAAATCCCCTATCAGGATTATCTGGCAAATCACTGCATCTGCCCGCAGTGCGGCGCATATTTCCGGATGCGCGCCGTGGAGCGGCTGGAAGAAACCGTTGACCGCGGCTCCTTTCAGGAGATTGACAAGAAGCTGAAATCCAAAAACCCGATTGACTTTCCCGATTATGCGCAGAAGCTCGACAAGGCGGAAAAGGCCAGCGGCCTGACCGAGGGCGTTGTCTGCGGCACGGCCAGGATCGACGGCATGGAATGCGCCCTGTTCATCATGGATTCTGCATTCATGATGGGCAGCATGGGCACAGTCGTCGGCGAAAAGATCACACGGCTGTTTGAAAAAGCGACCGTTCTGCACCTGCCGGTAATCGGCTTTATTACATCCGGCGGCGCAAGAATGCAGGAGGGCATTTTCTCCCTCATGCAGATGGCCAAGGTCTCCGGCGCCGTCAAGCGTCACAGCGAGGCAGGTCTGCTTTACATCGCCGTTCTGACCGACCCGACAACGGGCGGCATCACCGCGAGCTTTGCAATGCAGGGCGATATCATCATTGCAGAGCCGAAGGCACTGATCGGATTTGCCGGACAGCGCGTCATCGAGCAGACGACCGGCGAGAAGCTGCCGGCGGGCTTCCAGCGTGCGGAATTCCAGCTGGAGCACGGTTTCGTCGATCTGATCGAGGAGCGTCCGCGCATGACCTATACACTGGCAAAGCTGCTGCGTCTGCATCAGCCCGCATAACAGCGTAAAGCATGAAAATGACATACACATTGAAGCAAGCGGTTTATGATACGATAGTTGAGAAAGGCAGGGTATTCTATGGCAATCGCTGACAGCAAGACTGCATACGAGCGCGTTCAGGCGGCGCGGAACGGAAAGCGTCCGATGGGCTCGTATTATATTGAGCACATGATTGATGATTTTGTTGAACTGCACGGAGACCGCCGCTTCGGCGATGATGCTGCGATTGTTGCGGGTGTCGGTTATCTGAACCGCATTCCGGTCACGGTGATCGCAATGGAGCGCGGCGACACGATCGAGGAGCGCATGAAGCGCAACTTCGGCTGCCCGGAGCCGGAAGGCTACCGCAAGGCGCTGCGCCTGATGAAGGAAGCGGAGAAATTCCACCGCCCGATTATCTGCTTTATCGGCAGCTCCGGCGCATACTGCGGCATTGAGGCAGAAAAGCGCGGGCAGGGACTTGCCATTGCAGAGAACCTCTACGAGATGATGGGACTGAAAACGCCGGTGATCTCCGTGGTGGTCGGCGAGGGCGGCAGCGGCGGCGCACTGGCGCTCGGCGTCTGCGATACTGCGATCATGCTGGAAAATGCCGTGTATTCTGTGATTTCGCCGGAGGGCTGCGCAAGTATTCTCTGGAAGGATGCGGCTATGGCGCCGGAGGCTGCGGCACATCTGCGGCTGACGTCCTATGATCTGAAGTCGTTTGATGTTGTGGAGCATGTGATTCCGGAGGAGGGCAAAACCGACCGTGAGATCTGCTCTGCACTCAAGACACTGCTGCTTGAGGAGCTCAGAAAGCTGATGCAGCTTTCGCCGGAAGCGCTTCTTGACCACAGATACGAAAAATTCCGCAAAATCGGCGCCTAAGCGGGCGGGCGGGCAGTGCCCGCTTCCAATTCCCTTCGGAGGGCGGCAGCGGAGCTCCCCCAATGAAGCAAATACACGCCGCTGTTCGCGGCTTTTGTGACGTAACTTCTCCCACTGCTAAAGCCCTCCAGTGTCGGCAGTGCCGACAGCCATTTCCCTTCGGAGGGCGGCAGCGGAGCTCCCCCAATGAAACAAATACACGCCGCTGTTCGCGGCTTCTGTGACGTATCTTCTCCCAATGCTAAAGCCCTCCAGTGTCGGCAGTGCCGAC
>JAFRTG010000025.1 GCA_017427265.1 Oscillospiraceae bacterium
TCGTTCTCAGCATCATTGCAATGAACATCGACCGCCTTGCGGCGATGCTTTTGCGCTTTGTTCAATTCTTCCAGGGCTCGGGATATCACACGGTCTAATAGAGATCTCTTGAAATTTGGGGACTTGTTGAGGAGAGACTATCTATTAGCGATTGAGAAGAGCAAGGGGCAAGCTGTGCACTAAATGATATCCGGAAATAGCCAAGCAGCAATAATGCGATATAAACAATCATATGAATCGTGCAGATATCCGTTTAAGGTATCTGCACTTTTGTTTGTTAACAAATATTTTCTTGTTAATACGGCTCTCACGTGATATAATAAGAAAAGATTTTTTGAATGTGATGCAACCGGCTGAGACTGTTTGGGTAGTAGTATAATAGAAGCTTCTGAATACACATGGAAGGAGGAATACTGTGGAAGATCAGCAGATTATCGAAATGTATTTACAGCGGAATGAAAATGCTGTTGCTCAGACGGAGCGAAAATATACGAAATATTGCCATTCGATAGCAATACATATCCTGCATTGCCCTGAAGATGCTGATGAAGCGCTCAACGACACTTGGCTCGCTGCATGGAACAGCATTCCGCCTCATATTCCGGAATGCCTTCAAACTTTTCTTGGCAGACTCACACGAAACATCAGCCTGAAGCGTATTCGTTCAGAAAACACATTAAAACGAGGCTCTGCTGAAACAAGAGTTGTATTTGAAGAAGTCGAGGATTGGCTCCGATCTGAACAGGATATCGAACGGCAAGTATCAGAGCATGCGCTGGCTGAGGAAATTGACCGGTTTCTTGACAGCATATCTGATACAGAAAGAAATGTATTTGTCAGGCGTTATTTTTATATGCAGTCAATCTCTGAAATAGCTGAATGCCACGACTTTTCCGAAAGCAAGGTGAAATCCATGCTGCTTCGGATACGAAAAAAAATCTATGCCCAACTGAAAAAGGAGCACTACCTATGAAAGCTGATATGTTTATGAATGCTGTCGGCTTGATCAATGATCGTCATCTTGATATTGAAGTGCCGACAAAAAGAATCACACATCGGAAACGAAAAAAAAGAATTGCTGCGATTGCAGCCGCAGCTGTGTTAATCACCTGTTCACTCCCGACATTAACTGCATTTGGGTTTGAACCTGCATATATGATTCTTTATCACATCGCGCCGTCCGCTGCACAGACATTCAAGCCGGTACAGAAAACCTGTGCGGATAACGGCATTGAAATGACTGTCATCTCCGCTGAACGCAGCGGCAGTGAAGCAAGCGTGTATCTTGCCATGCGTGATATAACAGGTACTTGTCCTGACGGTGATTGGGATTTGTTCGACAGCTACTCGATCAATGTCCCCCGTGATATGAGCGGACATTGCAGTTTCTCAGAATATGATGCGGATACACATACGGCATATTTTGTTGTGCATCTTCAAACAACAGACGGCGGTTCAATGCCGAAGGGCAAGGTCACATTTTCTGTCCGTTCGCTACTTTGCGGAAAAGAGAACCAGAACGGAGAGCTGACTGCGCTTGATCTCAGCAGTGTGCCGAAAGAACCTGAAACCGTGTACCGCACAAATATTGTAGGCATTGCCGGTAACAAACACGGTGACTTTCCGAAACCGGAAGATTACCGCTTCCTTGTTCCGGCAGAAACACCGCTGCTATCCCCGATGTCCGGTGTTTCAGTCATGGGAATCGGCTATACGGACGGCGCACTGCATATTCTGACAAAATACGACGATGTTAATCATACGGACAATCACGGCAATATTGACCTTTATGACCGTGCCGGCAACCGGATCAACGAAAAAGAATGGATTGTTTTCAACTACAGTTCAGATGACAGTACACCGGACAGAAAAAACTACTGCTGTGAAAGCATCTTTCCAATAGAATATGATAAACTGAAAGACTGTACGCTCTATGGCAGTTTTGTCACGGCACAGCAGTATGTTTCCGGAAACTGGCAGATTACTTTTCCGTTGAAATAACTCAATGAGATCGATTTCGCGCTGATAAAAAGGCGAATAAATAAGTACCGAAACAGAATCATCAAAGGATAAAACAGAGCCGACGGTGTGTTTATAATGATACACACCGTCGGCTCTTACTGACTGTACATGATAAACGCGGTTTATAATTCAAATCGGAATCAAAGTATCATAAATGTATCAAGGGGCTGCGACTGCCAGTTTGATCATCCTCACATTGGCAGTTACAACCCCTTTTTGTTTTATGGGTTCTCATAACCGGCTGAAATCATTAAGTACCCATATGCTGACTGATCTTTTGCCCGAAATACAGATTTGTAATTCCGCACACACATCGCATAACATAATTGGTATTATAATAGCATTCAGTTGTTCGCATTGTGTTCCTGAGCGGCTTGCTTGATCGGATCTTTATCAGCCGTATATCACGTTGCCAAATATATCAATCATCTTATATCCGTAAACCTGTCCACAAACGGAGCATTTTCTGTCATAGCGCACCCAAAACCCGGTACAGCAGAGCGGATCCAACTCATAAACCATATGTTCCCCGCAATGATGGGGCGAATAGCCCGGATTCGGGTTGACCGATGCTGCAGAAGCAATCAAAGTGGTGTTTTTGTCTTTTGCTGAGTCCAATGCAAAAACGTTTCCTGTGCTGAGGAGTGTGAGTGCCATTGTAATGGCAGAAAGCTTTTTAACGATCTTTTTCATAAATCTACCCCTAAAGCTTTATTTTTGTTAGCATATTCAACATAACTTATGCTGAATTGTCCTAATTATAACATTTTATTCAAGATATGTCAATATATTTATATAGCATTCGTCAACAAGCGGCAATCGCGCAATCAGACAGGACAGAAATCTGTGCGCTGTGCACAGTTCCTGTGCTGCTTACAACTAATCAGATGCAGCCAGAACCGACCTCTGAACTGCAGCGGATGACGATTCGGAGATATGCCCCGGGCAATCTGTTCTAAAAGACACTTCTGAAATTGCAGCTTCTGATACAGTAACCCCAACATAAACATCAAGGATCGTCGAGCAAAGGTCGGCGATCCTTCTTGTATTAGGAACCGTATTTTATTTGACGCATACTGGTCTTTCGCTCGACTTCATGTCTTGGAGGCATGCGTTTTGCTCTCCGCTATGATGAGCCCAGTACAACACATTTTCAGAGAAAAGTAGTCGTTTCTCAAGCGACGAATCATAATGCCCCTGCGCAATGCGCAGGGGCAAAATGTCTATATCAATATCTGTTGATGCATCCGGTTAGTCTGTTTCGTTCTTTTTGCGGCGGATAAAGCCGGATTTCTGCACAACAATCAGGCCTGTTCCGGTCAGCATGAACGCGAGAATAGCAAGGAGCCGATTTACCACGGAGTTATTGCCGGTCTGCGGCAGATTGACAGCCTTCTGTGCCGAATCCGCGCCCTTGCCGGTCGCCGGATCAATTTTGTAGACATCGAGAACCGTGCCATCAGAATCGCGCAGCGTGATCTCGTATTCACTATCCGAAGCAGCAGTGATCTCTGCGACGACATTTTTGCCGTTATGCTTGCTCTGATAATCCTTGACTGCCCACTCGACAAGCGCTGCATCCGAGGCAATATGTTCGGCTGCTTTTGTTTCCGGCGCGGTTGTGGTTGTTACAACAGTCGTTGTCGTTACCAAAGCTGTAGTCGTGGTGCAGAATGTTGTCGTTTCGGTGAACGAGGGATCTTTTGCTGTTGTTTCCGTTGTGACGCCGGATTCTGCTGCGGATGTTGTCGTAACAGGCGTTGTCACAATTGCTTCCGGATCTTCGTCTACGGCAACGAAGTCATAGCCTTTTTCTGCTGCGAATGTTTCCGCATAAGAGCCGCGGAAGCCGAGAATTGTTTTCAGCTTCGGGCAGCCTTTGAAGTCTGTGTCGATCTTGACAACACTGTCCGGAATCATGAGTTCTGTCAGTTCAGGGCAGGTATAGAAGCTGCCGGTAATCTGCTTGATACAGTTGGGAAGCGCAAGGCTTTTCAGATTCGGCAGTTCGCCGTAGTCGGACATATAACCGAGCGTTCCATACAATTCAGTATAATAACTGAGATCGGATTCAATGGTTTTTCTGTATTTGCGCGTCACCTTTTCCAGACTTGTGCAGCCGGAAAATGCGCTGCTATTAAACAAATACACCCTGTTCGGCAGTGCGAATTCCTTCAGCTTGACGCAGTTGCGGAATGCATATTCACAGATGTAGAAAGCTTCAGAACTTTCCGGAATCGTCACGGATTCAAGTGCGGTACAGCCGTCAAACATAGAGACACCGACATCTTGCAACTGCTTCGGGAATCGGAAGCTGGTGAGCGAAGTACAGCCTGCAAAGAGTTGATTTGTTTCAAAATTTACTACGCTGTCCGGAATTGAGATCTCCTTCAGGCTGCTGCATCCCATGAATGCACCTTTTTCGAGTCTTGTGACCGAATCCGGAATATTGATTTCTTTCAGGCTCTGGCAATCATTAAACGCACGGAATCTGATGACATCAAGTTTCTCCGGAAGCGTGATGTCAGTCAGCTTTTCGCAATACGCAAATGCGCAGCCGTCGATGAAAGTCAGGCTGTCCGGGAGTGTGACTTTTTTCAATCCATCGCATCTTGCAAATGCCTCATAGCCGATTTTTGTAACGCCTTCCGGGAGTATGACTTCCGTCAGACCGCTATTGCCGCTGAATGCATTATCACCGATCACTGTGACACCATTCGGTACGACAACCTTTCCTTCGACATTACAGCGCACCAGCGTCTGACCGACGATCAGAAGTGGCTCTTCGTTTTGCTGTGCTTCATACCATGGAGTGCCGTCGAAGGCTTCGTCACCGATTTCCTCGATCCCTTCCGGAATGCTGATCTCTGCCAGTGCAGAACAGCCGCTGAATGCATTGTTGCCGATTTTTTTCAGCGTATCGGGAAGGGTGATATCTGTCAGGCTTTCGCAATCTGCAAAAGTCTTATTCTTGATTTCCGACACACCGGCGGGAACTGCAAATGCGGTCAAAGCAGTGCAGCTATAGAATGCCGAGCTGCCGATTTCGTTCAGCGTATCCGGAACAGTGATCGTTTTCAGCGCACTACAATAAGAGAATGCTTCTGAATCAATTATCGTAACACCTTCGGGAACAGTCATTGCCTTCAGCGCGCTGCAGGATGCAAATGCAGAGGCACCGATACGCCGCAGCGAATCCGGAAGTGTGACTTTTTCCAGATTGCTGCACGATGAAAATGCTTCCCTGCAGATTTCCGTAATGCCGTCCGGAACGGAGATCTCCTTCAGCGCGCATCCGGAAAATGCGCGCTCGCCGATCTCTTTCAGATTCGTCGGCAGTGTGATCTTTTCCAGTTTTTCACAATTACAGAATGCCGCTCCCCTGATATTGGTTACGCTGTCCGGAATCACGACTTCTGTCAGTTCAGAGCAGCCTTCAAACAGAGAGTGATCAATGATCTCCAGCTTATCCGGCAGTGTGATCTTCTTCAGTGCTTTGCATTCCTCAAAGGCAGCAGTACCGATTTCCATTACGCTGTTCGGGATCGTGATCTCAGACAGATTCGGGCATTTCATGAACACACAGTTGCCGATGAATTTCAGATTGTCCGGGAGCGTGATTTTTTTCAGCTCCGTGCATTCCGAAAATGCACTGTGTGAAAGCGTCGTCACGCCGGCAGGAATGCTGAT
The DNA here is from genome assembly GCA_017427265.1 of Oscillospiraceae bacterium. Lineage (GTDB taxonomy): Bacteria > Bacillota > Clostridia > Oscillospirales > Ruminococcaceae > Firm-04. Next base: position 5,713 of record JAFRTG010000025.1, read on the forward strand.
CTCTGTCAGCGCACTGCATCCGGAAAAAGCCTCTCTGCCAAGTTCAGTCAGATTCTTCGGAAGTGTGACTGTTTTCAGGCGGGTGCATGAACTAAATGCTCCGTCACCGATTTTTGTTACAGTGTCCGGGATAGAGACCTCTGTCAGATTGCGGCACACCTGAAACGCCCACTCCCCGATCCGTGTGACGCCCGGTTCAATGATGATCTTCCGGATCGAGTCTGCGTCAGCGCTCCACGGACAATCCCGGTTAGTGAAATCCGTTTTGATGGTCAGCGTGCCGTTCTCATCAAGCGACCAATTGTTTTCTGCCGCATATACGAGCGACAGGTTTTCCAGGATGCCTTCCGGCATCGCAGCGGCTGTTCCCGTAAATGCAAGACACGCTGCGCAGGCAAGTGCTGTTTTTCTGTTCGATTTCATTCTTTTTCTCTCCTTAAATTTTAATCAGATTCGGCAGGATCCGTTTACTTTCCTTTTATACATTTTTTCCTTAAATGAAATTGGATCTTCTCTGCCGTGCGAAAATATTGAATTAATCCTGAATTACATAAGTTATTTTGCATCCGCCCCCTTTCACTGTGTCCTCTATCCTATATGACCTAATCCACACGAATTGGTTACAAAAAATTTTTTGGATTTTGAGTCTCCCATGAAAAAGATTGTACTTTTCACAACGCATTGGTTATGCAGCCCTTTTTCCATATTTGCCTGTTTCAACGGAGATCTTTGTCTCCGCCACACCAAAGCAGCAGTGAATGACAATATCCTGAATACGCTTTCCGAAATTCTCCTTCACACGCTTTCTGCTTATATTATGCCATAAATCGCGCAAAAAAGCAAGGGAAATGACGGCTTTTCCTTGCTTTTTCTTCAGTATAATGCGCCCGGTTTCCCCCCTCAGATACGGGCGGGTGTAATTATCGTTTTGCAATGATTTATCGCTCAGATGCTTCCCACATATCTGCTGCCTTTTCCCGGAGCAGCTGAATTGTATTCTTATTCTCATCGATCAGATCATTGTACTCCGTTTTCTTGGATTCCAGTTTTTCATTCACCTCTATGCTGTATACTTCGCCATCCTTTTCAACCTGTACACCATAGTGATAGTCTTTGAAAACATTCGGCCATATGATCAGAGCGATTTTGTCATCCGGTGTCGCAACGCACAGATTGCCTGTGAAAGAGAGATAATCCGGCAGCTTGACATTGAAGAGATAACCGTCATCCGCGGTCAGAACATAGCTGTAGTGCTCGCGGAAGGTCTTCAGATTTTTGGTGTACCCGTTGTAGCGGATATTTCGCCAGCACAGCCAAAAAAGATTGTATAAGATAAAGGCAAGGACTATTCCGATCATAACGAACAGCCACATTTTGTTTTTCAGTTCTGCTTTCATAGTGTGATCAGCCTTTCTCCGCAGTTTTTGTATTTTTCATCATGCGTGACCATAATGATTGTTTTTCCGCTGCTGTGCATCGTTTTGATGATATCAATCACAGCATCACCGTTTGTGCGGTCAAGTGAACCGGTCGGTTCATCGCAAAGAACGATGCTGCATTTTTTCATCAGGACACGCGCAAGCGCCACACGCTGCTGTTCTCCGCCGGAAAGCGAATATATCTTTGCATTTATTTTATTCGACAAGCCGACTTTTTCCAGTGCTTCTTCCATGCTCATACCGGAACTGTTTCCTTTGTTGATGAGCTTCAGATTCTCCTTAACCGTCTTTTCTTCAACAAGTGCAAAGTTCTGAAAGACGAAACCGACCTCTTCCCGAAGATATTTTCTTTGATTGCGTTTCACACCGATATCCAGTCCGTTTACTGTAATTTTTCCGGCGTCATAGGATTCCAGTGAACCGATCATGTTCAGAAGTGTAGTCTTTCCGCAGCCGCTTTTTCCTGAAAAAACGACAAATTCGCCGTCTTTGATTTCGAGATTCAGATCCTGAAACAAGACCCCGTCAGAGAAACTCTTCTTCAAATGCTCAATTTTAATCATATTACCGCTCCCTTCAGTGCCTTAACAGTACTGCGTTTTTCCCATGCACAGGTAGAAAACAACGTAATGCCCCAGTCAAATACCAGAATCAGAATGATTCCGGCAAGCATGTAGCCCCAAATGCCTGAGAACAAGGAAACGCCCAGACAAATGCACAGCATTCCGTTGATGATGATCGTAATCAGATTCAGCAGGAAAAGCAGCTTGAATTTTGCAATGACGCTGTAGCCGAGGGTTGTCTTGACTGCGATCTCTGTCGCATTCGCCGTGCAGATAAACCGGACAACCGTCCATGTCACAACAATGTTCAGGATGAGAAGTGCCATGAGCACTGCAACTGCCATCAGGGCTGTTCTCTTATAGCCCGCCAGCAGTCTCTCATAATTCGAGAGCGCATTTGTTTTGTTGCTGATTCTCTTGGAGAGATCATAATCCGCAACAAATTCGTCCCATTCAGCATCCGATAACCGAACGTGTGCTGACTGCAGAATATACATGCCGTTATAAAAATTCGTTATTCCTGCGTTGTTCAAAATAATCAGCGGATTTCTATAGTAACTTCCGGTTATACTACTGGAATCAGTCATGCCGATCACGGTAACATCTTTTTCATATGTAATGACCTCATATTCGATATCATCCGAAAGATACATGTCAGCAAGGAACTCCAGATCCTGAGCGCCTTCCTCCTGCAGCGATTCCGGAACAATAAAACATAGCTTGCCGTTTGTATTTTGCGAACCGAGCTCCGGACATTTCTCTTTCAGGTAATCCTCAGAGCCGGAATTAAACATCAGGCAGGGCTTCTCCGTAAAGACTCCGTCGTCCAGATATACATTCAGAAAAACGTCGCCGTTTTTTTCCTTCTCTGCGAAGAAAGATTCCATTGCGCGCTCTGTCGATTCAATTGTTTCGTCGGCAGCGTCGGCTGAAATATAGGAATATTCCCGCAGATCTGTAAAGAAACCCTCCTCGCTTTTATATATGACATACTCAGATATCATGGAAATAAAAGCCGTCATACTGAACACGATGACAGCAGATATGACAACGCGGAAGACATATCCGACCGCAATCGTAAACGACCCGATCGGCGCTCTACTCAGATTTCTTTTATAATTGGTATTGTTCAGCGACAGGAACACACATGTGTCCAGCACACATAGGATTATAATAGCACAGATCGGAATTACATTGTAAAATCCGGAATGAATTCTGAATTGCTGCCGGATAAAGTGATATGCCGCCAGATATGCTGCGATAAAAAATCCGATATCGCACAAGATGTTCTTCACTATCACAGAATAAGGAGAGGAACCCAGAATAACCCTCAGCGAGGTTTCTTTCTTGATTACGGATACCTCAAAAATGCTAATCAGTATAAAGAACAGCAACCCCACCATCCATATGGCAAGGATGTTTCTTCCGGCATGCAGATATGTGTAACCTTCGTTCGGAAAATTGCCGCTGTATTTGTCTATCAGTGCGGATTTGAAGTTTCTCGCATCCGCCATATTTCCAATGAAATAAAAACTGTCGATCCCGTTCATATCCGGGATGCTGCTGAAATTGTCGAACCGAAGTACGGTATCGCCGGTCAGAATGCTGTGATATTCTCCCTCGGATAAGCTGCTGTTTTCCTCCAGCGTTTTGCGCACGCCTTCCGTGCCATAGACCGTTATCTCCGTTTGATAAGATGATTTCAGTTCTCTGACGACTGTAAAGATTTTGAGGTTATTCAGTGCCGCTTCCCGTTCCAGATCTGCTGTCATTTCTGCCGATGAAACGTCAGGCGGCAAGTACATTGTCGTCCGGATATATTCTGTTTCAAAACTGTCCATATTCAGCAGATACATCTCACAGGTAAAGACCATGACAACTGCAAGAAACAGGACGTAGATAATGTATTTTAACGTTTTCAAGCGCATCACCCGGATTAAATATTTTAGCAAATGAAAAGGGGAACCCAGGCCATTCTGAGTTCCCCTTTGTTCATTTTAATAGTACATATAATAGCTTACAGAGGTGCCCCTGTGTGTGACATCAACTCTCGAAAGCTTACCGCCGGCCTTAGCGGATCCGGTGTGCCAGCCCTTGGCGTTCTTCAGTGATGCGTAGTGTGATTTTGTGTCGTGACTTGCCCAAGCATAGTCTTCATCAATTGCAAAGGTGTTAAAACCGTAGGTCAGAACGCCCAGGCCGTCATCAGCTTCTTTGTAGCGTTCCCAATCATCGCTGAACGAGCTTGCACTGGCAGAAACGCTGTCTGCTGCAGATGCACAAATCGTTGCCGGGACCATCAGAGAGCAGGCCATCACGATGCTTACTGCGGCTTTTGCCGCGCGACTGAAATGCATGCGCTTTTTCATTTTTTCTTCTCCTTTGACAGTGGTGTGTTTGGTGTGTTGTGAGTTTGTTGCGTGTGTTGAGTTTGTTGAGTGTGTCGTAATAGTTGAGTCGGTTGAAAAAATACCCTGATCAGGAGTGATTATCATTATACTACATGATCTCGTAAAATTCAATGAAAAAAACAATAATTTACAAAAAATTCATAATTACATGTTATACTAAACAATATGTAAAAAACAGGCCGGAGGCGCCGGTCAGCGAAAATCGCGTAATATTAAGATAAAAACATATTATAGGCATTCTGTCCTGTGCTTTATGATACCGGCAGTTATATTGATGCAAATGACTGTTTTCGGTCATTGCCGCAATTTTAGCAGAGAAACAGAATCGGATGATTGAGCGGAACGGTTCCAAAAGCTCCTGATGCCTGCCCTTTTCGCTTATTCTGCCATGTTCCATCATATAGATCGTATCGGCATTAACCGTCGTCTGTCAGGCGATGTTTGTTATATCCGGCTATGCTTCAATTCTGTTTTCTTCGTATTTTCGTCGTTCCCATTATAACGTATTGAAAGAGATTTGTCAACAGACAAGCTGTGAAAATCAATTCGCATACTGACACAGAGCGCTTTCCAAAAATGACAGCACACATTGCTTTTTCCGCGGCAATGATGTATAATGATACTATAATATTGCGAGGTGCAGTACGGGCAGAGCATTCATGTGTCCGCTTCCCGGCAGGATCTGCGCAGGAGCGTCCGCACTGACAAGAGGAGAAGAACCATAATGGAGCTGATTAAGAAGCAAGTGCCTTATCAATTATCAAAAGATTGCGCAGCTGAATACGGAGACTTAAACAAGGCTGTTCCGGAAGAGCTTTATGATAACACCATACTGGATTGTGTTATCATACGCTGTCATCAGTGCCGTAAAATCATCCCTGATGACAGCGAAATCTACGACCTCCGCTTGAATGAGAAAAATGGCTGCTGCATTTGCTCTGCGTGTGCAAAAAAGCTGTTTAACATTTAATCGCTCGCGGCGTTTCATGAAACGGGATTACTTACATAGAAAAAGCGCATTGCCCTGAACTGAGGACAATGCGCTTTTGTTATCCGCCCCTTGACTTTTGCATAAAATTATGCTATACTAGTCTCAATAAATGATATTAGTGGAGGGGCTATGGAAAAGCTAATCAAAATTCTGACAGATCCCATATCCAACAGGATCATCCAACTGATACGAAAGAACCGGAAAATGACCGTTTCAGAAATACTGGCTGCAACGCCGGATATTCCCAGAGCTACCATATACCGCAGAATCGAGAAAATGGCAGCAGCAGAAGTGATTGAGGTTGCCGAAACGCACAAGGTTCGCGGACAGACGGAAAACACATACGCGATCAAGAATATCTATATTCCTTCGGACAGCGGCACCGACGAAATGAAGATCATGACGGCAGCCTTTCTCCGTATGTTCAGCCTTTGCAGCGAATACTTCAAACGGGAGGATGCGGATGTTGAGCGGGACAAGCTCTTTATTCTGAATTATGCGATTGCGCTTTCTGACCGTGATTTTTCTGAAATGGTCAAAGAACTGTATGCTGTCGTGGATAAATACCAGAATCAACCTGTATCGGAAGACACGAAAACCCGAAATCTGTACCTGATGTCGCTGCCGAACGGAGGTGAACCTGATGAGCCGTAAAAACGAGATATTGCACTGTTATTCTGAGAAAGGAATCTGCCTGTATGACACGGTTGAGATTAACGGCATCCGGCAGTATATTCAGATCAGGGGTGCAGACAGAAACGCACCGCTGATGCTGTTTCTGCACGGAGGTCCGGGCGGTTCCGTGGCAGGACTGTGCCATGTATTGCAGGCGGAATGGGAACAGCATTTCACGGTTGTCAACTGGGATCAGCGGAACACCTGCAAGACCTATCTTGCCAACAAAGGCAATGCCACTGCCATTGCGCAGACCGGCAGCATTTCCGATTACATGGCGGATATTGATGCGGTGATCGGGTATCTTCATACGGTTTATAATTTTGAAAAGATCATCCTTGCAGGTTTTTCGTGGGGCAGTCTGATCGGTGCAGCGTATGCCAACACACACGGTGATCAGGTGTCCCACTATATCGGCATCGGACAGCATGTTCACTATACTGACGGACTGCGGTATTCGTGCGAATGGCTGAAAGAGGCGGCAAAGGACTCTGCAGCGGACAAAGCAAAGATTCAGAGCTTTCTGGAAAGCATCCCGCAGCCGCCTGAAATGAATACAGCGTTTATGAAATCTCTGCGGAGCTTTTCTATGCTGGGAGCAAAGTACATTGCCAAGGACGGCAAAGCATTTCCGCTGAAAGCGCTGCTGACATCACCATTTCTGAATCTGTCAGAGAAACTGTCCATGCTGCGCGGAGATCCGAATCTGCTCACAGAAACCTATCATACTCTGATGACACACGATTTCAGGGAAAACCTGCATTTTGATATGCCACTGCTGTTCATCAGCGGTGACGAAGATTTCATCTGCCCGAACCAGCTTCTGGTGCAATGCTTTGATGAAATTGAAGCACCTGTGAAAAAGAATGTTGTGATCCCGAAAGCTACGCATCTCTGCTTTCTCGATCAGCCGGAGGCATTTCGAAAGGAGGTTGTCCGGTTTTACAGCAATCCCCTACATTAAACCAGTATACCCAATATATAAAAAAACAGCGCATTGTCCTGAAACAAGGACAATGCGCTGAGCTGAATCCCCCGGCTTCGCCGGGGGATTCAGATTTTCCAGTGAATATGTATCTCCCGCTCGCCGTTCTCATCGGTCATGCCGATCTCGACGCAGTCAATAAACTCGTCCGCAACTGTACGGTCCAGCGTATCAAAATGCGTGTACCGCTCGATCAGTGCCTTCTGTCCCGCCGCGTTTTCCATGCGTTCGCGGGTTTCGGCAATCTGCTGCTGTATCTCGTCGATGCGCCGTGTGAGTGCCTGCTCCTCGCCTGCAAGACTCTGACGGAACAAAGTATAATCTGCATCAGAGATCATGCCGTCCAGTTTGTCTTTGTACATCTGCACAAGCCGTTTTTGCGCGGATGCCTGCTTTTCGCTGAGCTTCGCAGCGCTGCTTTCCAGTGCGCGAAGCTGCTCCTCATAGTGATTCGTGAATCGGATCTCATCTGCCTGACAATACTGCGAAATGATGTTGTTCAGCTCATCCAGGATGGTCTGTTCAAGCACCTTTCCGCTGATTGTGCGGACATTCGGGCAGTTCATGGCTCCGGTCTTGTACGTCGCACATTGCAGCCCGTAGTATTTGATTGTCTTGGTTTTATTATAGTATACATTCCGTTTCATCGGTCTGCCGCAGACGGCACAGCGAACCTTGCCGGACAGCGGCGAAAGCTCCTGCATCCGGCTTCCGACGCGGGTATTGCTGTTCAGGCGCGCCTGCGCTCGCGCCCATGTATCTGCATCGATGATTGCCGCGTGCGCGTTCGGGATGCGTACCCATTCTGCCGGATCGACCTTTTTGCGGCGCTTGTTCTTGTAGCTGATGTGATGCGATTTTCCCTGCACCAGCGTGCCGGTATACATCTCATTCGCAAGCATTCGGGCAATCGTTGACTGCGTCCACAGCCCGCGTGCGTTGCTGCTGTCAGCATTGCAGTTCGTATATCGCGAACCACTCTGCCGCTTGTATGCACTTGGGCTTGCGATGCCTTCGCTGTTCAGCTTCTGCACAATATGCCGGTAACCTTCGCCACTGGCATAGAGTTCAAAAATCAGTCGCACAACCGGTGCGGTTTCCGCATCAATGATAAGCCGGTGCTTGTCAGCAGGGTCAATTACGTAGCCGTAGGGCGCAAAGGAACCGATAAACTGCCCCTGTTCGCGTTTATAGGCCAGCGTGCGTCGGATTTTCGAACTGATATCCCGAACATACATTTCGTTGTACGCGCTCGTGAATAGGCGCAGGGTTCCGTAACCCTCGTTGTCGGTATCTGCGTTGTCCGCAACGCCGATGAATCGGATGCCCCATTCCAGAAATTTGTCGTTCAGATACTGCTCAATGACCACAGTATCACGCGAAAAGCGGCTCTGATCCTTGCAGAGGACAATGTCAATATTGCCCTGCTCGCAGTCACGGAGCAGCCGGTTGAATGCAGGCCGGTTGCGGTCAATGCCGCTGAACCCGTCGTCTGCGTAGATATCGAAAATCTCCCAGTTTCGCTCCAAACAGTATTCACGCAGCATAGCTTTCTGGTTCTGGATGCTCTGGCTCTCTACGTCGCCCTTATCCCTGTCCTCGATCGACAGGCGGCAATATATTCCGACTTTTGGCACTGACCGCACCTCCTTCCGTTTGAGCAGGCTGGGTTCAGCCTGCTTTCTTTGTCTTGGTGGTCATGATCTTTTCGATCTTTCTAGTCACCGACTGCCGGAGCTGCTCCTTGCCCTTCGCGATAAAGCTGCTCCGGAGCCTGATCCGCTCCTTCATGTAAATCCCTCCCTCCCCCAAAATAGTATGTGGGCTCAAACAATCCTATGCTATGCACTTGACATTGCGCCAAATTTGCTGTATATTTTAGGTAAGGGGCGGCGCCCCGAAGGGCGCCTGCCCGTCAAATCAACTGTTTTGCGGTGCGGCGGAATCGTCTTCGATAAACGATGCCAGCTGACCGCTCAGCGTACTTTGGATATTCCGTCCTTCCTTTTTGCTGTAGAAAGCCGTTTTTATGATCGCATCGCCGCGCTGCATCGAATCAAAGCGAGCGGTATCGCCCTTTTTGAACCGGAGCTTCGCTGCAACAGCAGACTCCGAATTCTGCGTAGGCCGCAAAATCAGCTGCGTATCCGCCTTGCCCATGGCCTTCCCAAGCTCCGTGTTGCTCGGATAATAATCCTGAGTTGAGCCGATGAAGGAGATGAGGGAACGCCGACCTTCCTTGAGGATGCGGCAGATCGGGCTGCCTTCCGCGAAGTTCTGATTCTGAACTTCATCCAAGACGAGATCAAGCGGAATTCCCGGTTGCTCCCTTTGGTATCTGAGGAGCGTTTCGAGGAGCATGTCGATTAGCTGATCGCCGCGCTCCGAACTACCGGAAGCCGTAGAAATCACAATGATTTTTCCTGCGTTCTGCCGCAGCAGCTTGCCGGCAACCCGACCGGATGCGTCACAAAGCAGCGGGATAAAATCACGTTCCGGGATTTCGTCCGGAGCAAGCCAGAACTGTTCGCTGTCGATGTTGTGCAGCAGGTGCAGCATATCGTCATCCAGCATGGATGCATCCATGCAGTACCAGTAGAGTCGCTGGGACTTCCCGGTGAGATCGTAGACCTGAATCGGTTTGGTTTGTCCGTCCGTCGCATGCAGCAAATCATTTTGCCGCAGCGCAGCGAGAAGACTGCTTCGCATGTGCGCTGTTTGTGCAGAACGCAAAATGCTGTCAACCAGTCCGCCGCAGATATAAAAGTGGTCGCCATCGACCAGGATCGTATCCTGTTTCGGATCAATACGCACCTTCTGCTGTTTTTGCACTGCGGCGATTTCTCCGTTTCGGATGCTTTCGCTGAGAATCGACGCAAAGTCCTGAATCATCATCTGATCTGCGGACACTGCTGAACGACTGACCTGATAAATAGCACCCAGTTGTACCTTCAGCTCATCGTCGCTGAGCAAACCGTGCTGACAAAATTCCTCGAGAAATTTCTCTGCGCTCATGAAAAGCGCTGCAGAATCCGATACCGGTCTGTCAAAAAACTGCTGCCAGTAAGGCGGAAGCGCTTTGCAATTGTCAAGATACTTGCGTCGCTCCTGTTCCGGGATGCGCTGCATCGTTTGAATGACAACAGCATCCAGTGCCTGAACGATCTGCCGGATGATCCCGCAGTCAAGGTCAAGCGCCACGCCTTCCATTGAGACGGAAAGAACATTCTCTGCCGCTATCCGCTGCACTGCATAAGGAGCAAATCGCGAAATTAACGCAATCGAATTGCGGCCGTTTCCGGTACCTCCGCCAGCTTCCTTAATCAGAAGGCGCAGCGGCTCTTCGATTTTGTCGGATTCGTCTGCAAACGATGAATCGGTGAAAACAGCAATTCCGTCCCACACCAGATTGAGTTCGTTCAGCAGAACCTTCCGGCTGCTTTCAATCCCCGGAATGCGATGCAGCTGCGTATCGTTTGTGCTGAGCAGAACGCCCAATTTCTCCTCGCTCACGCCAGCAGAAGGCGTAACAATCAGCAGCGAATAGCTTCTGACCCGAATCGGTTCAAGCCAGAACATCAGCAGGCTGCCGACTCGCTGCAGAAGCAAGAGCCGAATGAGCGGATGCAGTGCATCCACGGCCTGCCACAACCGCTCTGAAGGAATTAGAGCGGTTGAATCAGACATGGGCAGCCGGACGCGCAAGCTTTCAGAAATGAGGTCCTGGGGAATCTGCGATGCGTTCGGATTTGCCGCGAAAACGACAGTGCCGTCAGCCAGCGGAATGAATCCCTGACGTGGAAATACTGTTATCGTAATCGTCGGCGCATTTGCAAGCAGGAGACCGATCAGATCATTGGCCTGACTTTTGGTGCAGCCGGGCAACCGTTGAACGTGGTCAAAGTGCTTTGTAAAGCGCTCGTTGATGTAATCATCAGCCGGAATATACGCGGTATATGCCGCGTCGACAGAATAGCTGACCACAGCACCGCGAACGCTGCCTCTATCGGGATCGGTGATGACAACGACCTGTGAGATAGTGAATCCGTTGGTCAGCGGAATACGCTTCCGCGGATTGCCATTTACACTCTGCAGTTCGAACCATGCGTTCTGCAGTGCATCGAGATCGTAGGTTCGGGCACAGTTCCTCATCTCAGGAGCAGGTCGGCAAGCATCTCTCCATCTGAAGGAGTTGCTCTCCGTGCCGCCCCCGTAAGGGGACGGCATGACAGGTGAAACCGGAAAACCGGTCGGGTTGTTTTGCTGATAGCCGCTCAGTGACACATTATTCCACTGCGGCTGACTAGCCTCAAAATCAAAAATGCTCATTTGCTTTCCTCCTTTTTTATGAGCAAAAATGCAATCATTTTTCTTGAATTATAGGTTCTTTCCGACGCGTGCCTATCAAAAATCCTAAAACCCCGGGATTTTCAGCATTTTTGAAGGAGCGTCTTTAGCTTCACCTATAATTTCCGCTTATTGACTCGGATTTTGAACCTCGGCTCCTTTCTGCAGCAAAGAGCGTGGTTCTCGGTTCGAGCTTTGCGCTTTGCGCTTGGCTCTGACTTCAGTATACCATGAACGGATTCATTTTCACACGACAAGACAAGACATTGACATCTGTCTTGTCAGATCTAAGGAGGAAGACTATGAAAAAAGCAACCGAAAAGCATGCAACGATGTTTTCGATTTATGCCCAAATGCTGTATCCCTTTTTTGACTGGAACTTCGATGCAACATCTGGAAAAATAGGCGGAAAAGGACTATTTACACGGATTCTGCTGACAGCCGGACTGGACGAAAATGCCGCGAATTGTGTTGACTATATTGAAGATTTATCCAATGACGCACTCTTGAAGTTTTTCAGAGGCGCTCGAGAGGTTTCTAACGTAATGAAGCTTTCAAAGACAGCCTTTAATCGTGACCTTTTTCTTAATTTCATATACGACAGATTTGAAAACAGTTTTGAGGACATCAGCGATTCGTTTAGAAAATACGGCATAAAATTCACACCAAACGATGTCCCGTATATAACATTGGAATTGTATTGCCAGATTTATGACAAAAATACGGAAAGCCCTCATAAAGACTCAAAGGTGTCTGAAAAGACAGAAAAAGAGGCAGAGCTTGAATTTGCAGCTCTGCTGAAAAAAGCGATTGAAAATTACATGGCATCACCGGAAAACACAAATGCTCAGGCATATCCGCTGCCTGAAGTGGAATCGTCCGCAGAGGCATCTGTTGAAATTACAGATGAACGCTATTCCAAGGCTGCCGAAACGGTAAAAACGGATATGCAGGACATGGAGCGTATCCTGCATGCTCTTCAGGATCTCATGATGAAAATGATTTCTATGGGAGCGGAGCTGCGATTCAACTATGAAAAAACGGAGCCGAGATTTAGTGCTGTTTTTAAGGAGTTTTGGAGTTATAATACAGCACTGCGGTCGTATGTAAAAAAATACCCTCAAATCTTGGCGCTTCAGGAACTATACGGTTGCGGCGATGCATTAACAATACAAGACTTTATGGTTGTTTCTCCTCAAGAAAGAGATTGCCACCTCTCGAAAAAGCTGACAGAATACACAAGACTATTTGAAGAGATGACAAGGCATGCTTACACATTGGACGATCTCATGCACATGTCCTAAAATGGCGGGAATTTCAATTTGCCGCATACTATCCATTTGAACTACAGGTGCCCTGCCGATAGTGAAATCGGCAGGGCACCTGTATTATAGCTCTGCCAAGGCCTGTTCTGCACTGTAATTCTCGGGATACATAAGGTATTCCTCGATCTCCGTATACGAATACCCTAACTCTCGCAAATAGCAGATGGTTTCCGGGTCAGCGCCATAGTAACCGCACAGCTCAATCAGCAGCAAATAGTCCTCGTCGGAGCAGCTGCCTTTTTCGGGCTTGTCCCAGTCACAGAGGCAGCTGCCGAACCAGCCGTGACTGTAAATATGGTAATCGTTTTGTACGGTGTAGCTGCTGCGGATGATCTTGCCATCCGGCGAAATCCGGAGCATCTCCCCTTCTGTTAGTGTAACCACTTCGTACTTTGGGAACCGCACCGGTATCTGCTTGAATGCTGCAGTCATGATCTCTTTTGTTGAGCAATAGATGTACAAACCTAGCGCGGGGAAGTGAATCAGGAAGAGCGGGCTTTCTCCCTTAACAAAGTAGAGGTTGTTCTGACGATCCAGAAGCGTAAAAGTAAAATATCCCCGAACTTGCTCGGCAGCATACCGCAGGGATTCAAAGCTCAGTTCTTTCCGGGCTTCAATCAGTTGCACGGCAATATACGAGTCGGTTTCGATCTGCGTTTCCGGCAGCCGCAGCTTTGAACGCAGCGTCGTATCATTATATATTATGCCGTTATGCGCAAGTGCAAACTCGGTTCCGGCTTGTCCGCGGAACGGATGGTTGTTATAGTTATGCTTTTGGTCGCCCTGCGTGGTGAGCCGGGTGTGCCCCATCACAGCTGTCGTATTTTCCGGTATGCGGAAATGCAGCTTGTGTGCGGGCTTCGGTCGCTTGAAAATTGTCAAGGCTTCCTCCTTATTATATGCGATTCCGGCAGCATGATGGCCGCGCACCTCAGATGCATTTGCAAGTGCCTGCACAAGTTTTTGCAGCGTCCGTGCCGGAACGCGCCTGCCATAGTCTAAAAATCCAAATAAAGCGCACATTTCTATCTCCTTTCCCATGGCGATTTCTCGTCATCTGTGATTTTCAATATCATGCGGATCAAATATCCGATGACTTGGATTGCAAACCAGATGCCGCCAACTTTGGCATTCCCGTTTGCCATACTCGATTTATGCGGGGCGATAATGTGCTTCATCATATATCATCCTCCGTTTCGATCTCCTCGTTGATATAAAGCTGTCGCTCCTTGAGATATTGGAGCAGCTCAGGTTCGGTGATCGTCATTACAAAGTCGCGCCATGATTGCTGTGCGATCTCTTCTTCCGACATATAAAGTGCCGCATCACAAATTTTGTTGACCAACTGCAACGTGGCGTAGAGCGTGTTCAGTTTGAGCGTGCCGCGGAACAGCCGGAACTCGATTGTACTATAATTACACAGGTTGACAGCGGCGTATCTTCCAACATTGCCTTTCTTTGCTTTATCCAGGATTTGCTTGCCGGTTTTCTCGATGCCGTACCGGGCTGCCCAGCGGTTCATACTGTGCGGGCTTCTTCGCGAGAATGTGAACAATTCGTTCCAATGCAGCTCCGTGAAGAAGAGGATACGCTCGACCACTTTCTCCTGTTCTTCGGGCGTATCGCCGAATGCATCGCGGTTCACATGTACATGCAGGCCGCACGTATTCGTCATATGTGAACGATACCCCATATGGATTGCCTCCCGTAAAATGTCCTCCCAGTACATGCAAGTCATGTGGTATTCCAGCGTCATCGGATGGGTTACGATCTCAAAACCGTCGTCAAGGCTGCCGTCCGACTTGCAATAGATGTGTTCGCAGCGGATGTTGGTCTGCTTTTTGATGCGGGCAGCACTTTCATCGTATTTTCCGGCGCCGTCGATTTCCAGCTCGACACCGAAATAGCGGCTGCCGTCGCCGTAAAATATCGGGTCCGGCTTGTAGGAATAGTCCTCGATCTCATTTTCGATGCGATCGTAGCAGCTTGAGCAGTAAGGATAATCGCGGCTCCACAAAATATCATCTTCATGCAGGATGCGTCCGCAGCAGTCACAGCGCCGGTAGTGATCGTCAAAGCAGCAGGAGCAAAGCGTTGTTTGCTCGTCCGCAATCGCATCATTGCGCCAGATCGTTTCTCCGCAATGGTCGCACTGTACGGTGTGTTCTTCTGCACAGCTGTCACATATCAGTTCATTGTCGATTTCGGTGTGCTCGTCATCATCCAGCACACAGCCGCACATCGAGCAGATTCTTTGTTCTTCCATTTTTTTACCTCCTGAAACAGCACATAAGAATTGCCCCGCCAATCGGCGGGGCTTCAGTATTCTTCTGCAAGTAACATTGTTGAATGGTCATCGTCATCAATGACATAAATTTTCGCAGTGATCGGCTCATCTGCCGGGATCATGCAGAGCATACTGTATTCCGGCTGCTCGGATGTGTGCCGAATCTGCTGCATTCCGCCGAAGGGTTCCAGCCGGAAAACCTGCAAGTAGTCGCATTCTTCAGGCAGACGATCAATGCACTGCCATAAAAACAGCTGCAAATAATCCGGTATAGCCGCAGCGACACCGGCGGTCAGGTAACGCTGGTTGTTGAACATGCAAAAAACTCCTTTCGTTTGAGATTTGAAGCAGAAACAGGGCGGGATTCCTTCTTCATCTGAATAATATATATATGAAAAAACGGAAAAATATCAAAAGCGTCAAAATGTACTACATTATGATAATCCCGGATCCACGGGAAATCATGAAGAAATGAGGGATGTGGACGGCAGTTGCAAAAAAAGAAGCAAAAAGGCGCATTTTCGTTGGATGAAAGGGGGGTGAAAAATGACTTGTATCACAATTTGCATTACAATATGATAAGAGCGAGCGAAGCGAGAGACCTGCAAAATAAGAATATTATGATTATCATAGGCGATAATCAGAATAAACAGGAGGATTATTCCATGGCAAGAGATAAATCTGAACAAAAAACGGTCAATACATCCATACGATTGACCGCAGAGCAGAAAAATGAGTTTGAAAAGCGTGCGAAAGCAATGGGTATCAAGCCGAGCAGTTACATTGTAAACGCAGCTTTTCATGCAGATGAACTGAAACCGGAAACGAAAGTGAAGATGCAGAACATTCTCAATCTCACGGAAGAAATCGTGAGAGAATATGCACCGGAAAAGCTGGAGGAGCTGAAACAGAAAGGAGCAGAAATATGGTACTTTTGAAAGTAAAGCGCGATACATACGGCGGGCTCAGATACCTGAAACACGCTGTGAAGTATCTGGAGGACGGAGAAAAAGCGCTGTATACCGGAAGCTTCGGCGTCACACCGGAACCTCTGGAGGATACATTTGCGCAGATGGTCGCAGTACGGAAGTATTTTGGCAAGGTGAGCGGAAATCCGCTGATGCATTTCATCATATCCTTTGACGAGAAGGTTGTGACATTGAATCAGGCGATTGATTCTGCCTCGCAGCTGACAAACTTCTTCAGCAACGAATATCAGGGGGTCTGGTGCGTGCATTATAAAAAGCGCGCCGGTTCCTATTTTCATGTGCATATCGTCATGAACACCGTGAGCTTTGTCAACGGCAAAATGTATCATAGCTCGGCATCTGAGATTGCGCGGTTCAGGGATTATGCGAAATGTGTGCTGAATTCTGATGTCAGATGGTTCTTCGCATGATGTATCGGTTTAGAGCTTCGGCAATTGATAGAATCTTTGATTCTATGCGATGCGTAACGATGTGATTGACAGCAGCATGATATCGTACAATCAGAATACCTGATTTAATTATATGCGCAATCCAGCGTCAAATACATTGCCTGCTCAGCACCATACCTTGAATACCGCTCACGGTATTCACCTTGATTCGAAAGTCGCTTGGCAATAACATCCTAAATATGATGAAAAGAATAAACAGAAGTTGAGGGCGCATATGCGTCCTCAACTTACTTGTGTGCGGGAATGGAGGGCAATCGTCTTTGCAGCAATAACAAGCGCCGTTTCAGCCGTCAAATAAATTTACGAACTGGATATGTGCAGCATGCTATTACAATTAGTTTAGGACAATTTACTGGTAGGATATTGCTGCTAATCCTCTTTGTGCGTTGTTACAGATAGCAACAAAGGCCGTACCTCTCGTTTGGCGAAGTCTACAAAATTGGTATGAAGAAACTGTACATCTTGTTGTAGCCACTTGACTATAGCGGCATTTCATGCTATAACAACTACATTAAACCAAACATATGGCATCATTTGGCCATACATTTTCATTGATACAATATTGACTGTAAGCTGATTGGCTCTCACTTTAAGCCACTGCAAATCAAGTCGAAGTAATTCCGTAAAATCAGATAAATCTATCCCATACAATGGAAAGATATGCACTCTGAGAAGACGGAATTTTTCTTTTCCCTTGGCCTTACGCCACTGCTTACGGGTGACTTCCGGCCTAACAGATTGATATTTTGACAGAATTAATCGACATGATATTGGGCAAAATTGCGCTGCCTGTATATGTCTTTTTAAAGATTGTCAGCATCCATAGTGGCGATTTGTATTGCAAAAGATATATATATTATCAAAATCGACAACTGATAGACTTTCATAGGCATGATTAGTTAACTCAAATTTCACGAAATCAATTATAGCGATTTAGATGCCGTTCTCGCTCAATTCTATATATACATAGTGGGATACACAATTTTAGTAGATTGATATGAGGGAGAGTGTTCCATGATATGAATCAATTCAAATTGTGCTAAACAGACGTTTTAAGAGAAGGCTAAAATTTTATAAAAAGAAGGAGCGTATGCATTTTCAAATGACGTTGAGGGATTTGCAGGCTTTCTGGAATGGGTGTCAGATATTCAGGAGAAGACCGGGAAGGAAACCGTCATACCGGGCATGGAGCCCACAGGGCATTATTGGTTCAATCTCGCATTGTTTCTTCGGGATAACGGAATACAGCCTGTACTCGTTAACCCCCTTCATGTAAAACGCAGCAAGGAGCTCGATGATCACCTGCCGAGCAAGAATGACATGAAGGATCCGAAAACGATTGCAAAGCTTGTCATTGAGGGCAGATATGTAAATCCGTATTTGCCGGAAGGAATCTATGCAGAGATCAGGAATGCATCGAATATGCGCTTTCAGATCGAAGCAGAACTGACACGAAACAAGAACCGCATTCAACGCTGGTTTGCCATTTACTTTCCTGAATATACCGAAGTATACGGAAGTTTTGATGCGATCAGCAGCATGATGATACTCAGACAGGCGGCATTGCCGTGTGACATCATAAATCTCGGAGCAGACAGGATCAATCAGATATGGCGTGATGCGAAGCTGAGAGCGGTCGGTAAAAAGAGGGCGCAGACCCTGGTTGACGCTGCACAGCGAAGTATTGGCTATACAGAAGGACTGGATACTGCCAGATTCGAGATGACGCTTCTGCTTGAGGATTATGACAGACTGCAGAGCCGGCTGAAGCAGATAACAGAACTGATTGAAAAACTGGTCAGAAAGGTGCCTTATGCTGAAAAGCTGCTGCAGATCAAAGGCATCGGCATGAAGACCGTGTCAGGATTTATCGCAGAGGTCGGAGACATCATTCGTTTTACAGACGCAAAGCAAATTCAGAAGCTTGCAGGGCAGGCAATTGTTGAAAACAGTTCCGGCAAGCATAACGGAAAGTCAAGGATCAGCAAACGAGGACGGAAACGCCTTCGGTATCTGCTGTTTGAAGCAGTTTTATCCTTGGCTGCAACCAATCCGGAATTCAGGGAAATACACCGCTATTACACAAGCAGGAAAATAAATCCGCTGAAGACAATGCAGTCACTGACAGCATTGTCAAATAAGCTGATACGGGTGTTTTATACGATCCTGAAACACGGTGTTGACTACGATCCGAAGAAACTATTAAGCGACATCAGGCGTCCTGAAGAAATGCCGCAAGCGGCATAAACAGGTGTAAGTCCTACCAGCTGAACTTACAGAGAACGTCCGCCGAAAGGTGCTGTAACGGAAGCGAAGCAAATACTACAAAAAGGAAGAGCCAGCAGTCGGCAGGAATATTCACCATGAGGCATGACCTCGCGAAGGAGCTGCACTGACGCCCGGTTATGGACAGGCAGGACGAAGGAAGTTGGGACTCTGCAAGACGGATGATCCCGTTGGACATAGGAGGTTCGCTGCCGTAACGGAATGGGTTTGCATCAAGGCCTTTTGAAAATAAATCAAAAGACGTTTGTCTTGTTGTACCCTAAAAACGTTATCATCCGCACTTTATGCTATGGATTGTCCTTTACCATGCTCTACCCTGACGTTCATCTTTTTGAAAAACAGAGATATCGTTAGTATACGAGAGCAATCAAAAGATACTATGAGGAGGTCAATCCATAATGAGAACCAAGCAGTCTGATCCATCCACAATTAAATCAAACGTAATTCGCCTCCGAGTAACAGAGGCAGAAGCAGAGTTGTTTAAAAGAAAGTCAAAGGAAGCTGGCTGCAAGACTGTAAGCGAGTACATTCGCATTTGCTGCATAGAAGATGAAAAAGGTCGTAAAAATGCGGACAAGGGTTAAAGCATTGATAACTGCAGCATCAGTTCTATCAATAGCTGTATGCTCTCCAATCACAACTTCGGCTGCCACTGTAGGCGATGTTATTACATATGCTTATCAGGTTGGAATGCCTGAAGAAATGATACAGGAATACATTGCGATGGGCAGCGGGCACGAGTGGACATCGGCACAATGCGATCAAGCTATTGCAATATTAAGTTCATGGGCGGTTGAACGAGATTCAGCTATCAGTGAAAGCAACAGTCCCTCTCAGACAAGTCTTGATTTGATAGAGCCTGAAGAATTTAAAGAGATGACGATTGACGAAAAGCAGGAATATATCACCTCGATTCCAAGTGATCAGAAGCAGGAATATCTTGATGTCATGACGAACGATGAAAAGAATCAGCTTTTGAAAAAACTGGATACCTCAGAACAGGTAGAAGTTATTGCAGAAATGTTAGGCGTTGGCGATCCGTTTGGCTATAACTTTTCAATTGAGGATATATCCGATGGATCGGTTATGATCAGTGCAAGGGACAAGGATAAAAAGCTCATTGGTGTAACTGTACTTGGTGATTCAGTTGAGAAAACAGGCAAAACATATACATATCCGATCTTAATTGCCTTTAGTATTATTCTTTCATCATCAGCAGGTATTGTGACTCTTTTCAAAAAGGAAAGGTGAAAGTAATGGGGAAAAAGCCTCTTTTGCCGCAGATACTTATGCCTTTTTTCATTACAGCCTTTTGCGGCGGAATACTTTTCTTGCTTTCCATTAAGCCCTATGAGAAGGCACAGACCTATCTGAAGGTCGGTTTTATGGATAACAATAATGTGATTCCGCAGAGTGAAGGGATTGTTGGTCTGAACATCGTGCAAACTGATATAGATACTGAGTTTACAGGTGAAACCTTGAAAAACGGTGAAATTGTCTATCCGGAATTCGGCACCCAGTATGCAGTAATCGAGTGCGAGCAAGCTGATATTTTTGTTCCGGTTTACTGGGGCAGAGGATCTGAGCTGCTTGAACTTGGCGGCTGCAATACACCTTCATCTGTTCCGGCTGGAGGTGAAGGAAATACCGTTATCAGTGCACATGTGAACACTTTCTTTGCGGATCTTGACAAGGTAAAGGTCGGTGATGAAGTCAAGGTTTATACTGATTACGGGCGTTTCACATATAAAGTGTCAGAGCTTATTGAGTTTCAAACTGCTGATAAGAAATATCTTAAAAAAGGTGATAAGGATATATTGACTTTATATACCTGCGAGAAGGATCTGCTTGCATCCTCAGATAAGAGAATCGGATGTATCTGCGATCTGAAAAAGCGTGAGTTTTACAAGGAAGCAGAAGTGAAGGAGAATGCCGATGAAAAGTAAGATCAGGGATGTTTTTAGCGTTCTCATTTGTATAATCCTTGTGTTTGTAATAATAGGTACTATTGGTGTGATTACGGCAGATAAGCTGTATACTGCTCAGTATTTCCGTATGCAGGCAGAGAAAACGAATACCTATGAAAATGCATATCAAACCTTGATGAAGCGCTTTTCTGATAATTGTAGTGTATCGAATATCCCTGTAGAAGTCTATGAGAAGGCTTTTGCAAAAGACTGGATGAGAAATGCGATTGATGAAAAAATCAACAGCACTTTCGATCAGCGTAAAGCGGATATTGATTGTTCAGCAGTTGAAAAAAGCATAACAGAATACTTTGAGAATTATGCTCATGAAGCTCATGTCGTGAAGGACGAAACCTATGATAAAAAACTTGCTGAGTCGATCAGCTATGCTGAAAATGCAGCATTGAACGCAGCAGACGTTTACTCCTTAGATGTGATGGAAAGGGCTGGAATAACTGCGAAAATATCGTCATATGTCGGACATGCAAGAAAGTATCTGTATCCGTGTATCATTTTGACGATCGTATTGGGCGTTATCCTGGTAATACTTAAACGCTCTGCTTACTGGACAGGAACTGCTTTATTCACAGCCGGAGCGCTGATGACTGTTCCGACAGCAGTTGTATTATCGACTGATATGATCCAGAGGTTTTCCCTGAAGGATTATACGACATATCATCTTGTCACAGGAGTCTTAAACGCAGTGACGAAAAATGTCATGATAACCGGAATAGTTATGCTGCTGATTGGCGTTTTCATGATTGTACTTTCAATGGTTACAGTTTCGCAGAAGCAGCAGAATACCGCACATGGAGAATAAACAGGTGGGCTTTCGCCCACCGCAAACCACAATTCTTTTGCCGGCAGACCGGTCAGGTTTGATACGTCGTTTTTGAAACAGCGGTACAAAAAGCACGGGTATGATGCGATTGAGGTATCATACCCGTGCTCTCTTGACAAATCCGGCATTATGTGCTATAATGGAAATAACGAAAATACGAAGAAAACAGGGCTCTATTTAAGTTGATTCGCCGCACGGCGGACTGGACGGCGGATGCTCCACCGCGGACGGAATCCCGGAAAAAGGAATCAATCTTGCAATCGTGATGCATCTGCGCAGTCTGCTGGAATGTTCCGGCTACGAGGTCCGGCTGACGCGGGATTCTGACCGTTCCATTCACGACAAAGGCATTGAGGGCATCGCAGCGCAGAAAAGCTCCGATATGGATAACCGTCTTGCAATTCTGAATGCGCAGGAACCGGCCGTCTGTCTCTCTGTTCACCAAAATCAGTTTACCGATCCGCAGTACAGCGGTGCACAGATGTTCTATTCCGATACGGCGGACGGCAGCGAAGGCCTCGCAGAAGCCCTGCAGACGGCCTTCCGGACAATGCTCCAGCCGGGGAACGACCGCGCTGTCAAGCACTGCGGAAAAGAGCTCTTCCTCTGTTATTTCTGCAAGCACCCGATGGTCATGGCAGAATGCGGATTTCTTTCCAATCCGGAAGAAGCCAAGCGCCTCACCGATCCGGATTATCAGAAGCAGGTCGCATTTACACTGTATGCCGGCCTGACCAGCTGGCTCTCAAAGCAGAATGCAGTCTGAACACCGGTTCTGCCGTGCTGCGGAAAAATATCCGGATTCGCACTTGCTTTTTTCCGGAAACTGTGTTATAATAAGGAATAACGCATCGAGAGGGTTATTTGATGCTGAAAAATTCAGGTCTCAGGAGGATCTTATCATATGAAAAAAATGCGCCAGTCCACTTCCCTGCTGCTCGCCGCAGCACTGTGCTGCTCTGCAGCGCTCAGCCTGACCGGCTGCGCCAACAATAAAAACACCAGCACACCGCAGAACGACGGAGAAACCGTCTCCTATGAAAGCGCCTACACCCCGGAGGTTCCGGAAAATCCGGTCGCGGAAAATGTTCCCGGCAAGGAGATCAAAGCCGAGATCGGCGAAGAGCTTACCTATGACAACAAGCTCAGCATCCGCCTGAATCAGGTGATTGAGCTGGATGCAGTAGACAAATCCCAGTTCCGCGTTCTGCTTGCAGAAATGACCATCGTCAACAATTCCGACAAGAAGATCGACTGCCAGACGCTGACGCACTTCGCCGCAACGATCGACGACAAGTCCGACGACAACATCGTCCGTGATGTCACGGCAGGTGTTCTGGCCAGAAAATACTACACCAAGATCAACAGCTCGCTCCAGAGCTTCAACCAGGAGATTGCGCCCGGCGAAACGGCAAACGGTTATGTTCACATCTACGCACCGTCTACCTGGAACGATATGAAGCTGATCTACAAGCCGTATAAGTACTACAACAATGACCAGATCGTCTTTAATATTGATGAGACCAAGCTGACGCACTATGCAGAGGCTCTGAACTGAGGCGGCAATCCACCGGTCAATTTCCGTATGAAAAGCGGGCGCTGACAGACAAGTCGGCGCCCGTTATTTTGCGGACAGATACAGAAAAGGCGCTGTGTAGCATCAGCGTCTTTTCTGTTCATATCCTATTATTTCTTTGGCGGATCGGCAGGCGAAAACGTATCCGGATCGAGTCCGAGCGGTGCGTCAATTTCCGTGCCGACATATCCTCCGTTTTTTCTCCGCTGCTTCACACATTCCGTCAGCAGATATTCAATCTGTCCGTTGACAGAGCGGAAGTCGTCCTCAGCCCACGCGGCAATGGCCTGATAGAGCTTTTCGGAAAGCCGCAGCGGAATCTGCTTCTTTTCAGCCATCAGTAAAGGCTGCCGGAATTGACGACCGGCTGTGCGTCGTGATTGCCGCAGAGCACGACGAGCAGATTGGAAACCATGGCAGCTTTGCGCTCCTCATCCAGTTCGACAGTGTTCTTCTCACTGAGCCGGTCCAGCGCCATTTCCACCATACCGACTGCGCCGTCCACGATCATCTTGCGGGCGTCGATGATGGCAGATGCCTGCTGACGCTGCAGCATGACCGCAGCAATTTCCGGTGCATATGCAAGGTAGGTGATTCTTGCCTCAAGTATTTCCAGACCGGCCTCCTCGACCTTCTGCTGAATCTCATCGCGGATTCTCGCCGCAACGACCTCGCTGGAGCCTCTCAGGCTGCCCTCGTCGGCAACGCCGTCACCGGTCGTATCGACATTCGGTGCAACGTCATAGGGATAAACGCGAACGATGTTGCGCAGCGCACTGTCGCACTGCAGCGAGAGATATTCCTTGTAGTTATCGACATTGAACACAGCCTTGGCAGTATCGGTCACGCGCCACATGACTGCAATGCCGATCTCAACAGGATTGCCGAGGCAGTCGTTGATCTTCTGGCGGTTGTTGTTGAGCGTCATGATCTTGAGAGAGATTTTCTTGCTCGGTATCTGCATGGAGACCGTGACATCCTGCTTGGTATCTCCGCTTGAAAGCGCGATCGGAGAAGCCGCCGCGACATCGCCGCTCTGGCGCAGCTTTGTGCCGGCGGCAGGGTTAAAGCCGGTGCAGAACGGGTTGACATAATAGAAGCCGTCGCCCTTGAGCGTACCGACGTACTTGCCGAACAGCGTCAGCACGAGCGCTTCCTGCGGCTTGAGGATTTTGAAGCCGAGCGCCGGAATCCAGCCGAGGCACATCCAGATAAGACCGATAATAAAGGCGATCATCTGCACCGGAGCAATGCCTCCCTCCGCACCGAAGCCGGTCACGCCGAATACAAAGAGTGCGATACCTGCTGCATAGAGCAGAAGAATGAGCAGCAGCATTGCCATGCCGTTTTGCTTTTTGGAGAGTATCATTTCTTTCATAGTCTTGTCCTTTCTGTTGGCGGATGATTCCTCTTTCGATCATCCTGATATCAAAATCATATCATATTCAAATCAAATTGTCAATATACCGGATAAATATTTATCTTTTATTTTTATATGTGCATATATCAGATCATACGGCAAGCAAACAGCAGCCGTCTCTCTGCCCGGAAAGACGGCTGCTGTCATTGTTATTCGATTTCAACGGAGATCATCAGGTTCATGATCTCATAGATATCTGTGCCGAGATCAAAGACCGCCTCATATGCAATGCCGCTGTCCCAATCCGGATAATACCCGATCATTCTGCTCCCCCATTCCTCCCGGACATAGAATGTCCTGCCTGAGTATGTGTATGCCGTTCCGAAATCTGAGGCAGATGAACCGCTCAGTCTGTCCTGATCCGAAAGATGAACAGCGCCGTTTGCGAAAACATATTCGAGCGAAAGACAAAACGCACGCTCCGAATGAATATTGCCGTCCGGACTGACAATGCCGATCTTATACTGCAGAAAATCATCGCGTTCGCACCGGACAATCGGGTGCGCAAACGCTTCCTTCGCTTCGTCATAGCTGACGGCCAGACTCGTGAAAACCGCGCCGGGCGTACCGGGATTGGCAGGCGGTTCGGTGCCGGGGCATGTTTCCGGCAAAGCCGCTGCGGCAGTCGTCGCGGGTTTGGTCTGAACGGGCGCAGCGGTTGCAGCGGTTGTTTCTGTGCTGTGCACGGCGGTCGCCGCAGCCGTGTCAGAAGCGGCTGTCAGCGCAGCAGCAGTATCCGTCTGCAGCGCCGTCACAGGCTGTTCCGCGGCAGAATCTGCCGGAGCCGGTTCCGTCCGGTATTCAGCCGCGGTCTGCGCAGTCTGTTCGCCTTCAGCCGTCTCTGTTTTTGCCGTCCCGGTTTGTACACATTTTTCTGTTCCGGCCGTTGAATCCTGCGGATCGGAAGCAGCCGGCACTGCATCCTCATGCATCGCTGCCGGAATGTTCTCTTTCGCAGCGTAAAAACGTCCTGCTGCGTACAGCACGCCGCCGAGGATGCATATAACGGAGGCAGCAGCCGTCACGCCTGTCAGACGGCGGATTCTCCTTTGTTTTTTTTGCAGCGCATGATCCCGTGCCGCCAGCACGGCCGCTGCAATCTGTTCAGAGTTCTTCATACACAAAGCCCTCCTTTTCAAGTTCTGATTTCAGTGCCTTTTTCGCACGGTACAGCAAATCGCCGATCTGTTTTTTGCTCTTTTTCATGATACCGGCAATCTCCGCCGTGTCAAAATCCTCAAAATACATCAGATAAAGCACCTGCGCATATTCTGTTTTCAGCCGTTTCATCGCACGGTGCAATTCGATCCTCTGCTCCTCTTTGAGATATTGCTTTTCAATATCCGCCTCGTCCGAAAGCTGAAATGCATTGTCGATCGGAAGTGCAGTCACACGCGCACTTTTCCGTATGTAATCAATCGCACAGTGCTTGGCAATACAATAAAGCCATGTCTTAAAATACTTTCTGCCGCTGAACCGCGGTTTTCTGACCGCCAGCCTGATAAATGTTTCCTGCATCAGCTCCTCCGCGACACAGATATTCCGGACGATGCTGTTCAGGTACAGCGTCAGACCTTCGTGGTACCTGTCAATGATTTCGATCAGTCCATTGTCATCACCTGCAAGGTAACGGCGGTAGCGATCCGCATCGTTGCCCATCTGATTTCCTCCTTCCGGCGCATCCGCAAATTTGCGTTCTGTATATTGATCGCACGGGCGCCTGATTTTTCGCAGCAGATTTTCAAAAATTTTTTTCCTCTCAGCATCATTATAATTGTTTTCCGGACGGAATACAATATACGAAAACAGAGCTGCTTCCGACTACAGAAAGCAGCTCTGTTAAAATGCAGGAGATCTTTCACGTATTGCCCGCGGGGTTCCCCGCCGCAAAATAGGATTCCGGGTCGAGATAGCGGTCATTGCGGCGCACCTCAAAATGCAGGTGCGGTGCCAGTGCCGATTCCGCCTCATTCGTCGCGCCGACTGTTCCGAGCACCGTGCCGCGCGGGATCACATCGCCCGCCTGCACATTCAGATTCTCGTTCAGTCCGCAGTAGCGCGTCTCGGTGCCGTCGGCATGAAGCACCGTCACACAGACGCCCCAGAGCGTATCCCGCCCGACAGCCGCAACCGTACCGTCATCCGTGCAGAGCACCTCTGTTCCGAGCGGTACTGCATAATCATTGCCGTTATGCGTGGACCAGATGCCGGTCGTTTCCGATTTCACGAGCTCTCCCTGACTGAACCGCTGCAGAATCTCACCCGAAACAGGCATCATCGGCAGCAGCTCAGCCGGTTCGGTTTCCGCAGGAGGCGGTGCGGTTTCAGCCGGAAGCGCCGGCTCCGTCCGCCGCAGGATTGCAGCTGCTTCCTCCGCGGCTTCTGTCGCTGCGGGCACGGTGCCTGCCGGCTGTGCAGCGGGTACGGGCACAGTCGTCTGCGGGGGCGGCGGCGCAGTCTGCGGCACCGTGCTCTGCGGAAACGCAGGCTCAGACCGGCTCTGCTCCGGAACCGCCCGCCTGCTCAGCTTGTCCGATTCCGACCAGGCGTACCAGCAGGCGGCGCCGACCATTGCAACGCTCAGAGAAAGCGCCGCATAAAAGCTCTTGCCGGTCATACCGGCATGTGTTGTTCGTTTCATAATGATCGCCTTTCCTTCACCCGTTCCGCGGGCGTCTTTGTCTTCAAGCCTTGTCATCAGAGCGGCTTTCAGCGATAGTATGAGCCGTTTTTTCAGTTTTATGCATCCGCTTTTACTGCCCGATAATTGCGAAAAATACCGACGAGTCATCAGGAAATGCGGTGCAAAATGGTTCCATTTTTATGCATTTGGACAAAACCGCGCAAAATACTTGCGAAAAGCCTGCATTTTATGATATAATCATGCTGTTCCGGTGTGTCCGGAAATAAAAGGGAAGGGAATTTGAAACATCTATGAAAGCGAAAAAAATTGCCGCTGTTTTCGCGGCAGCAATGACGCTTTCTGCGGTATGCAGTACCGGGCTGCCGCAGCTGGGTGTCATGCAGAACGGGATCACCGTTTGTGCAGCTGATTATCAGAACGGCACAGAAGCCTATCTGACGTATCAGCTCTTCACGGACCGTGCAATCATAACAGCCTGTGAAAAATCAACGGTCGGCGCTGTCAGAATCCCGGAAACGCTCGGCGGAAAACCGGTTGTTGCAATCGCAGAAAATGCATTCAGCAACTGCAAAAAGATCACATCCGTCGATATGCCCACAAGTCTGCTTGCCATTGGGGATCAGGCATTTGCAGGCTGTGAGAATCTTTCCGCCGTCAAGCTGAACGAAAAGGCCAGAAACATCGGAAAGGGCGCCTTCAGCGGCTGCCCGTCTCTGACGCGGATTGCCCTGCCGGACAGCGTTACGGAAATCGGTACCGGCTGCTTCAAGAATGACTCTGCGCTTGCGACTGTGGGGATCGGCGCAGGGCTGACTGCGGTTCCGGAATCCGCATTTGAGGGCTGCACGAGCCTTGCAAGACTCGATCTGCCGAAAACGGTCAAAACGGTCGGCAAAGCTGCGTTCCGCGGCTGCAAAACGCTGACTGCTGCCAATTTCTACGCAGGTCTGCAGCGCATCGGCGCACATGCCTTTGAGGACTGCACAAGCCTCAGCAAGATCACGCTGCCGGATACCGTGCTTGAACTGGAACAGTCCGCATTTGAGGGCTGCTCGGCTCTGAACAGCGTGAAATTCTCCAAGAATCTGAAATGGATCCCGATTTCCGCCTTCAGCGGCTGCACACAGCTGAAGGAAGTCGAGCTCCCTGAAAAAGTCACAACGATTGATGCGTTCGCATTCTACGGCTGCAAGTCGCTCTGCGCCCTGACAATGCCGGACGGCATCACTGAAATCGGCTCCTGCGCGTTCAAGGACTGCGCTGCACTGCAGACGCTGCAGATTCCGAAAAAAACCGTCACGATCGGCAACAGCACCTTTGAAAACTGCACCGGGCTGCTCTCCTGCATTCTGCCGGACGGTCTGACGTCGCTCGGCGTCAATGCATTCGGCGGCTGCAGCAGACTCGGCGAAATCGCACTGCCGGATACCGTCGTTACAATCGGTGCAAATGCTTTCCGTGAATGCACCGCGCTGAAAAAAGCAAAGCTCTCCGATAAGCTGACCTCCATTCCGGCACAGGCATTCTATAAGTGCAGTGCGCTGACTGAGATCACCGTGCCGGATAATGTGACCGGCATTGCCGCCTATGCATTCTTCGGATGCAGTTCGATGACTGCGCTGAAAATCGGCGACGGCACCGTTACAATCAAAAACAGCGCTTTCCAGGAATGCGGAAAGCTGACCGATATTTCCTTCGGACGCAATCTTGTCACAATCGGCTCCGATTCCTTCCGCGACTGTAAGTCGCTGAAAACGCTCAATCTGCCAAACAGCCTTGAAACCTTGGAGATCCGTGCGTTTTACGGCTGCGACGCGCTCGAAAGCGTCGCCCTGCCGGAGCTGCTCACCGTATTGAACGAGGGTGTATTCTACAACTGCCTGTCGCTCAGAACGCTTGATATTCCTGCAAATATCAGGCAGATTGATGCAGATGTATGCTATTACTGCACCGCGCTGGAATCCGTCATCATCCGGAATCCGCAGTGCAAAATCTATGAAGCGGACAGCGTGTTCGCCAACCGCTACAAGACGCACAACGCAAAGATCTACGCACCGAACGTCTCCTATGCAAAGAGCTATGCCGATACATACGGCTATGCATTCAGCGATCTTTCCAATGCACCGGCCGCACCGTCGGTGCCTGCTGTGACAACTGCTCCGGCACCGGTCACAACGGCGCTCACAACGACAACAACTGCGGCTGCCACGACTACGGAAGCAGCAACCACAACCGTCACAACCACGACGACCACCGCTGCTGAAACAACCGCGACGACGACTGAAACGACGACAGCCGAGACAACGACGGCCGAAACGACCGTGTCCACGCTGCCCGGCGTATCGAAACAGGTCTATATGCGCGGCGACATCAACAACAGCGGCAAGATTGACGCACTGGATTCGCTGCTCGCACTGAGAGCATACGTCAATACGTTCATCGGACTTGACCCGAATCTCAGTGAGCCCGCACGCACGGCAACCGACGTAGATCAGGACGGACGGATTACGCTGACTGACGCGCAGTTCATTCTGCGGTATTATGTGTACAATACGATCCTGAAATACAATATTTCATGGGATATGATGTTCCTTGCAGCAAAGCTGAAGCTGCTTTGATTCTCAGAATCATATCACATAACAAAAGGCGCTGATGTTAAAGTCGATACACATATAAAAGTATCAAGCCATAGTATTTCTGATCTAAAGTCAGAAGTACTATGGCGTTTCTATTGACAGTGCTGCGATGCTGTGATATAATTGTTACTAACATAAATCGGAATTTAGAAAGGCAAACAGTGTTGATATGAAAGCGAAAAAAGCATTAAAGGTAACAGGAATAATTATACTGGTGATTCTTGTACTTGTCATTGTAGTCCTCATTATCACCTCTGTCATGTTCCGTCTCAGAGTGAACAGGGCAAAGGACTATCTGAAAAATAACGGATACTACAACCTTGTGTCAGCAGGCGATTATAATTTGAATGTTTACTCATGCGGCAATGAAAACGGCAGGCATACCATTGTTGCATTAGCGGGCTATCTTGACGGCGAGATGTATATAGGCTGGCGAAGGATGACGGCTCCGCTTGAAGAGGATAACAGGCTTGTTTTTCTCGACCGTGCAGGATATGGCGTGAGCGATGATTATAAGGGCGCTATGACCGTTGAA
>JAFRTG010000026.1 GCA_017427265.1 Oscillospiraceae bacterium
CTCTTGAATTTATACATGGTATCCTCCAAAGTGCAAGCTTTTTCCTCGTTTTCTGCCTTTTTCCTTGCACTTCTATTATACCATGTTTTGTCATTTTTTGTCGATAATTCGCGCTTTTTATTTGGCTTGAGGAAAGACTAAATTAGAATAATTTTGAGTGACTAAGGAGGAATCGGTATGAAATCGGAAAACACAACAGTGATCACAGCGGTAAATCAGGATGTACGCCAGCGGGAATGGGCGGAACAACTCGAAGCACAGCAGGCAAGCGGACTGACTGTCCCGCAGTGGTGTGCGGAGAACGGCATCAAAACCAAGAGTTTCTACAACCGGCTGCGCAAAGAACGGGAACAGTAAATCCATTTTGCACAGGAAGTCGTTCCGCTGACTGTTCCGTAGCAGCAAAGTGCAAATATCCGGATTGAAAAGAATGGTCTGCATATCTCACTGCTGACCAGTTTTATGCAGGATATACTGTTGGCAGTGGTGAATGCGCTATGCTGAACGGATCGATGATCATTGGCCTGAGGGGCTTTATTCATCTCCAAAAAATGGATATGATTCATGGCTTCCAAAAGGGAATAAGCAAAGATGTTCTTTTAGAAGTGTGTTTTTCAACCAAGATTTTTTACAGACCCATCTAAAAAGTATGGGCTGGCGGATATATGCTTCTCTCATTGTTTCCCTTACTGGCGAGGCAATACGTTCAAATCGTAGCACTTCCAATCCTGAACGATTCTCCCATAAATAAGGATTACTGCGCTTCGGCTTACAGTCAAAACAATTTTTCCAAACAGAGGATGGCGCTAACTGACAATTTCCAAAGTACAATCTAAAGCTACCGCAAAGGCGATTGAACAAGCTGATGCCTCCTGTTCCGATTGTGGTGTCCCTAGATTCGTCCATTACAACTTCAGATATGAGTAATCCATAATTACCTATGCAGGAATCAAAATGGATTGATCGTTGCCTCTTTATTGGAAGGTCTATTTTTGATGATTCTGTATATATAACCCCTTCTTTATGCCCAAATGGATACCACAGGCTTGCAGCAAGAACGATTTCATCATGATTCATGTGAAAAGCAGCCTTGCACCGGAAGGCAAACCTGTTGCCTTTGAGCTGAATAAGGAAAACGGCTTCCGGTATATCGGGGAGTATGATGTCGATCCGAATGAACTGCTCTCCGGTTCCAACGGAAAGAAGAAAGCCAAACTTGCGGAAGAACTGCTGCTGTGTGAGTTGCGGGAGGGTGCGAAAACACAGAAGGAGATTCTTGCCAAAGCGGAGGAGTGCGGGATCTCCAAGCGAACGGTGGATGCCGCGAAGAAGGCGTTGGGCGTGCAGTCGGAGAAGCTGTCGGACGGCTGGTACTGGTCGCTGCCTGATGCCAAGGATGCAAGGTTGCAAGATTGCAAAGACACAGAAAATTTGCAACCTTGCAATGTTGAACAGGGGGTATAACAAAATGGGAAAGAAGATGCCGGAGAATGCCATGCCGGTGTATCTGTCAGCCAATCATGCAAACAGTCTCCTTGCAGCACTGGACATGATCGCCGCTGCGGATGCCGGGAATCAGCTTTCTGAAACAGCGGGCAGACTGAAAGAGAAGATCCTGCGTCACGGCAGAACCTTCCGCGCGCAGGGCGAGGACAGCGTTTCGATCTACTTCTTTCCGTCGGAAGTGATTCCGCTGATCAAGATCCTCGCATTGATTCTCTCCGTACAGATGCCTGCGGAAAAAGATTATTACCCCATGATCGGACGTGCAAACAGAAAGGAGAATAGTCATGCCGAAGGGAATTAAAAAGACGACAACCGCCACACTCCGGGCAGATATCAGCAAACAGATCGCTGCGATCAAGGCAAAGGAAATCGCACTTGCGAAAGCGAAAGACGATTATGATAAAAAGGTCAAACAGCTCAAAGCTGATATCGCGGAAGGCAATGCCAGACTGAAAGCAATGCGCAAAGATCTGAATGCTCTGATTCAGGATGAGCAGAAGAAAATGATGTCTCAGATGATGTTCAGCGGCGACCTCACGACGGAAGAAATCACGAAAGCAATCAATGCACTGCATTCGATTCTGCACGGCAGCAATGACCGTTCAGATGCGATCCGGCAGCTTCAGGAGATTGCAGAAACGCAGGAGAACAGCGCGATTGACAGTCTTGTGGACGAGCTGGAACAGCAGGAAACGTAATGGGGTTTGGGGCTATGCCTCAAGAATGATGCAGCGTTGAAGTGTGTACCCGATTCAGTAGTGGATGAAAAACATCCGCTACTGATATTGGGTAATCGTTGGGATACTGACCGCAGCGCACGGCTCGGGAAGACAGAGAGGGGGAAACAGCATATGGAACAGTTTAGTATCAGCTTTACGCTCGGAAAAGCAGGTTCACCACACGGCGCAAATGTCGCGCATAACAACCGGCAGTTCCTTGCACCGAACATCAGACCGGGATATACGATACAGAATGTCACGTTCAAAGCACAGCCGGTTGAAAAAGCATATGAGGAGCTGTTCGGAGAGGCTGTCCGAGAGTATAACGAGAAACAGAAGCGTCCGACACGCCGCATTACAGATTACTATTCGCACATTGCGAACGGTCACAGAGAGGAGCCGTTCTATGAAGTGGTCGTGCAGTTCGGAGACAGCAAGTCTATGGTATACGGCGGTTCGCTATGGAATGAAGCCAGAACGATGCTGTATGAATATATGGAAGATTTTGAAAAACGGAATCCGAATCTTCATGTTTTCAACGCTGTCATGCATCTGGACGAAGCATCTCCGCATTTGCACATTGACTTCATTCCGTTCTATACGAAAGAACGGCAGCGCGGACTGAAAAAAGGAGTGTCAATGCGGGCGGCGATGATCGAGCAGGGCTTTGCTCCGCAGCACGGCGGCAAGAATCAGCTGGTACTATGGGAGGAATCGGAGAGAAAGATCATGGAACTAATCCTCCATCGGAACGGATATGAGCGCGAAGATAAGGACGCACATAATCCGCACCTCACTGTGGAGGAATACAAAACTGTGCAGGATACAAAACGATTGGAAACGGTTCTCAAACAGAGCAGGACAGTCTCCGCAAGTGATATGCAGGCGGAAGCATTCAGGAAAATGAAGACGGAACTGAACGTGCTGCATCAGACAGTCAGCACACTGGAGGAACAGAAGTATTCGCCGTACAAATCGTTCTTCTATGCGTCGGATGATAAGCTGAACTTTGTCACGCAGCAGTTGACGGCAGAGCAAATTCCGTACCATGAAACAGAGAACGGGTTTGAAGCGCAGGAGTGTTATGCGCAGAGAATCCGGGAGATCGAACGGTCATACAAAGTGCCGCGGACAACTGCCAGAGACCGGCTTCGTGATGATATTGATCGGTATGCGCTCACTGCAAAGTCATTCAAAGAACTGCTGCAAATGCTGAATCATGCCGGGTATAACATCAAGATCAGCAAGTACATCTCAGTAAAGCATTGGGACGGAGAACGGTACATCCGGCTGAAATCGCTCGGAGAATTCTATACGGAACGGGCACTGAGAAACAGAATCGGGCAACGAATGAAATATGAACAGCAGATCGAGGCACAGGCAGAGGAAGCAAAGAAGAATAATGCGCCGAACAAGGTGGTGCTGATGACCATGCTGCAATACATGGAGGTGTTTGTGCCTTACAGTCTTCCGGTACACAAGCGGCGGCAGGACAGACCGCTTACCTGAGTGAACGATGCAGAGCTGAATAAGATCTCTGCGCTGAATGCAGCACTCAACAAAGGTGAAACGCTTGATTCCATGCGCAGACGGTTCACGGAACTGACAGAAAGGGAACGAGAGGCAGCCCAGACTGTCGATCAGTATGCAAGAATCACAAGACGCACGCCGGAGGAAAACGAAAAGCTGGATGCGGCGAGATCCCTGCATAATGAGCTCTGCGCCAAACTGAAAGAAGCATCTGAAATGCTGGACATGGCAGAACGCATCGCAGCCGGGACCTATGTACAGGATCTGATTGATCAGGAAAATGAGAAGAAGTTTGCTGCGTCGATTCCGAACGGATACTATAACGCAGGAACAAGGAGGAGATAAGAACGGGAGGTAACATGAGATACAAACCGAGTCTTGATCGCTATTAGCCGATTTCCGGGCACAAAAATGCAGCTGCTCCGGCGAACCGAAGTGGCTGTTCCCGAATCATCTTTTTCAATGATGTAAGAGAAAGAACACAGTGAATTCACTCGTATTTTGGGTTGACAGAATGGGCAGAATGTGGTATCATGGAGATGCTGAATGCCATGATTCCGTGCCCGGAAAGGATTGGTATGAAAGCACAAAAGTTACCGTCTGGAAAATGGCGTGTTCAGATCTTGCTCGGACATGATGAAGAAGGCAAGCGTATCATGAAATCTATCAGCGCAAATACAGAATGGGAGGCGCTGAAACTCGCATCGGAATTCACGGACAGTCCGCCGGAGTTCCGGATTGATGATATGACAGTGAAGGAGGCACTGGACTCGTTCATTGACAGCCGCAGACATGTGATTGCACCGTCAACGCTGTATGGCTATGAGAGCATCGCGAAAAACCGGCTTACATATCTGCACAATATCCCGATCAAGAAGCTGAAGCGCGTGGATATCCAGTTTGCAATCAATGCAGATGCCGAGCGCGGGCTCAGTCATAAAACGATGAAACAGGCAATCGGATTGCTGCACAGTGCGCTGGCATTGTTCGACATCAACATTCCGAATGCAGGCAGTTTCCGGCTCCCGCCGAAAAAGCCGCCGAAGGGTGATCTGCCGGATCTTCCGCTGGTCATCCGGACGCTGATCGGTTCCAGTGTTGAACTGCCGTGTCTGCTTGCTGTATGGTGCGGCGGTATGCGGATCAGTGAAGTGCGCGGCTTGCAGTATCAGGATATTGTCGAAACGAAAGACGGCTATTTTCTCAAGGTGCACCGCTCCCGTATCTGTCTGAACGGTCACGATTATGTCACCGAGCGCAATAAAACGCCGAAATCGACTCGTGATGTTCCGCTGCCGGCTTATCTTCTCGATCTGATTTAAAAGTCGGAGCACAAGAGCGATGAGGATTTCATCATCAGCGAAAACTACGGAGCCATCAAACGCCGCTTTGACCGTTTGCTGAAAAAGAACGGCATCAAAATGACCTTCCATGAGCTGCGTGCACAGTTTGCGACCGCAATGAACGATCTCGGCGTGCGCAAGGAGATCTTGCAGATGCTCGGCGGATGGTCTACGAGCAAGGTGCTCGATGAGGTTTACATCCGGACGCCGCAGAGCAAACTGGTCGAAGGCATGAAGGTGTTTGACGACTACATGAACGCACTGGTCACACAGTGCAAGGCAGAAAAACTGGCTTCTAAAAATCACACAGAAGCGCAAAATCACACGGATCACCACAAAGAATAATATGAAAATCACGTAAATACGGCAAAAACAGAAACGGTCATTTTTATTCGATTCCTTCTGCCCCCTGCCAATCACAAAACGTCTCAGTTACGTGAAATTCAAGTAACTACGACGTTTTTCTTATACGCTGAAAATGCTGATTCGTTGATTCCTGCGGTCTATGATGACTTCATTGGCACGGCGAAGAAGGTGCTGATCAAGTGTCGCAGAGATACTTTGCGCGGATTGCTGAACTTCTGGTTCAAGCGACATCCGCGGTATAATCTACCGGATCAACGTCTGAAACTGATTGAAAAAAGATACAAATGAATAAAAGAAGAATGCTGTCTGCGTAATCAGGCGGCATTTTTATATTTCATCTCTCCTGTTGCGATGGATTATAGTTTGTTTCGCCTTGTTGTCTGTACGCGCCCTATCATCTGTTTTGTCTTGAAAACCAGCTGCGGATATGCTATAATAGGCTAGAGATTACTGACAAATACAAAGGTCAGAAGAAAGGCTCAGATGTTCCCGAAAGAGAGGTGCTCCGGCTATGAAGTTCATCAGATTGTTTTCATTTGCGGCTGCGCTGCTTTGTTTTGAAAGTACCGGAATCAGCGCAGCAGAAGGAATCGCTGCGAGTGCAAAGCCGGACGAAATACACGGCGTTAACGGCTCTGTGTTCTGCATTAACAGACCGGACGAATCCGCCTTGACCGTTGTAAACGCCGCAGATTTCGGGCTCTCGGCAAATGCCGCAGACAATACGCAGGCCATGCGAAATGCTTTTGATTATTGCCGGAATCATTCCGGCACAAAGCTCGTGATCGAACCGGGAACCTATCATTTCAGCCCGGAAGAGGACATCTATCTGAACAGGCTGCACGACACAATAATCGACGCGCAGGGGGCGGAATTCATTTTCAGCACCCCGCATTATTTCAAGCTCTATGCCTGCGAGAATGTCGAACTGCGAAATTTGATTGTGGACTGGGACTGGAATACGCTCCGGCTCGGTTCTCTCGTCAAAATCGAAAATGAAAACGATGCGGATAATACCCTTGAGATCGAATTCACAGAGCTGGATGAAGTGGATGTGGATATTCCGCTCCTGAGCTTTATGCAGTATGACCCTGTTGATCTGGTTGCGGGTGTGCACGGCAGCTTCAAGATTTACAGTCCTTTCGTGGATACGGAATGCATCAAAAGTGTGGAAAAGGTCAGCGGCAAACCGAATGTCCTGAAAATCACACACAGCGGCGCACTGGATTACTTCCGCAATGACGAGGTGTATCTGCTGCGGCATTATGTATACGGCGGGCAGGTGTTCAACACCGTCGAGGAATCATCCTACATCACCTTTGACAATATCAGCATCTACGGAGCCTGCGGCATGGGATATGTTTTCGCCTACGGCTCGCACCACTGTCAGATTCTCAATTCCTATATCGGGCTGCGTCCCGGTGCAGAGGACAAATACAGAATTTCAACAACCGCTGACGGCATTCACATTGCAAACTCCAACGGCTATTTCCGGCTCGACAACTGTGATCTGAGCTTCTGCGGGGATGATATCCTGAATGTGCATGACGATATGTTCTATATTGAAAGCATCGACAGCACGCGGACTGTTATGCAGGGCACGGTCGCAATCAAAATCGTGGAGCCGGGACATAAAATCGGATTCAAGGATTTGAACCTCAATGATCTTGATTATGAAGCGACGGTTGCTGACATTTCCAGAAACGGCTATGCCGCGACGATCACGCTGACAGAACCGCTGCCGGAGGAAATCACAACGGATATGGTCGCATACAGCAAAACAAGAGCATCTGAAAACTATGTGCTGACGAACAACTATGTGCATGAGACAAAAGGGCGCGGGTTCCTGATGAACGCGGATAACTGTCTTTGTGAAGGAAACAGATTTTACCGAACATGCAGCCAGACCTTGCAGGTTCGCACAGATATTCCCGCATCACGGGTAATCGAGGGAACGGGTGCAGAGCACATCCGGATCAGCAACAATATCTTTACGGAATGCAATTTCGGCGGCAGAGGCGATGTCATCACGATTGAAAGCCTGCTCAGCGGTGAACGGCTCGGCAATACGCCGTTAGCGGATATTCAGATTCTGAACAACGAGTTCAATGCGTGTTATCAGGCACCGGTCAACGCGGACAATGCGGACGGGCTGACCGTTTCCGGCAATCTGTTCAGGGATTGCGAGGATTATCAGATCGGAAGCCATTGCAGGAATACTGATATATCTTCCAATCAGTTTCTGCCGAAAGGCGACTGCAATGCAGACGGCAGCTTTACAATCGACGATGTTGTTCTGCTGCAAAAATGGCTGCTTGCCGTTCCGGATACGCCTCTTGCCGACTGGCAGAACGGCGATATGGACGGTAACGGAACGCTCAATGCGGCAGACCTCAGCCTGATGAAGCGTGAATGGATGAAATAACAAAAGCGGGAGCAGTTCAGTTTGAACCGCTCCCTTTTTATGCATATGCATGGTGACAGTCAGATGACAAACCGGTTCGCCGTGCCTCTGCCGGATCGGGAGAAGCACGCACGAAACTTGACTGCATCCGGTTTCGGTGTTATAATGAATAGAGTTCGGAATGAAACAGAAAGGATGCAGCGTAAACCATGAAGCGAATTCTGATTATTGAGGATGATACTGTTCTGCGCGATGAACTGACGATTCTGCTGCAAAATACGGGCTATGAAGCAGCAGCGGTTACACAGTATCAGGATATCCTGAACCAGATGCTTGCAGCGCAGACGGATCTCATTCTGCTTGACATCAATCTTCCGGAAACAAACGGCGAAACGCTTTTGCAGGAATTCCGCAAACAGCGGGATACACCGGTCATCATGCTGACCAGCCGTACTGCGGAGATTGACGAAGTGCTCTCCATGAGCTTCGGCGCGGATGACTTTATCACCAAGCCATACAATCCGACCATTCTGCTGCTGCGTATTTCAGCGGTGCTGAAGCGTACCGCCAAGACCGCCGCCGCGCAGATGTATCACGATGCAGAGGTCAGTTCTGTGAAGGGCAGCATCACGCGGAACGGCTCAGAACAGGTTCTGACCAAAAATGAAATGATTATCTTTCAGCTGCTGCTTGAACGTCAGGGCGAGATTGTGACACGCGATGCGCTGATGACCGCACTCTGGGACAATGACGAGTTCATCAACGACAATGCACTTTCAGTCAATATCAGCAGACTGCGCGGAAAGCTGGCGGAGCTTGGCTTTCCGAATGCGATCGAAACGCGCAAGAAACAGGGGTATGTGCTGAAATGAAACTGACTGAATTCATCAAAGACCGTTTCACGGCCTATCTGATCTTTGTGCTGACATGGGTGCTTATGCTGATTTTCCTTTTTACATTTCATGTGCAGACGGAAGCCGTTGTGATTGCAAGTGTACTGCTCTGGATCGGCCGGTGTATTGCAGAAGCATGGGAATTCCTCCGGAAAAAGCAGTTTTACGATAAGCTGCTGCATGATCTGAGTGAACTGGATCAGAAATATCTGCTGTCGGAAATGATCGGGGAACCGGAATTCCGTGAGGGCAGAATCCTCAGCGAAGTCATGCGGGAAACCAATAAATCCATGTGTGAGCAGATCGGGCTGCACCGCCGCGCAAACTCGGATTTCCGGGAGTATATCGAGCTCTGGGTACATGAAATTAAGCTGCCGGTTGCGAGCCTGCAGCTGATGTGCCACAATGACGGCAATGTGAAATATGCGGAGCAGCTCAAACGGATTGATGACTATATTGAGAATGTGCTGTATTATGCGCGGAGCCGCAATGCCGAAAAGGATTATCTCATCAAACCGGTTTCGCTGAAACGTGTCTTTACGGATACGGCGATCCGGAACCGCGAAGAACTGCAGCAGCGGGGCATTTCGCTCAGTACGGAAAAGCTGGATGCGGAAGTGATGACTGATGCCAAATGGCTCGGCTTCATGTTCGGGCAGCTGATGAACAACAGCATGAAATACGGTGCGGATGCAATCACGGTCACGGCAGAGGATACCCCGGAAGCGACCGTTCTGCGCTTCCGCGACAACGGCATCGGCATTCCGGAAAGCGACCTGCCCTGCATCTTTGAAAAATCCTTTACGGGCGAAAACGGCCGGACGCACAGCAAATCGACCGGCATGGGACTCTATATTGTCAGGCAGCTCTGCGAAAAACTCGGTCACAGTGTTGCGGCAGAATCTGTTCAGGGAGAATATACAGAGATTATCATGACCTTCGGCAAAAATGACCTGCATGATGTAAGATGAACCGCATCTTACAAAAATGTAATGTTCCGTAAGATGAAACAAGCGACAACGCCGCCGGAATATGCTATACTGTAATCACCGAAGGGGGAAAGCCCCTCTGAAACATGAAACAGAAAGGTGATTCTTATGAAAATCAATAACAAAACTTCCATGATGATTTCCGGCATTGCAATGGCGCTCTCGCTGCTCAGCTGCATCATTTATTTTGCGCAGACAAAGACATTCGACAGCGCAGCAGGCGGCATTCTTGCAGCAAACACAGCGCTTTACTGCTATTATTCCGAAGCATACCGGAAGCAGCAGAATGCTGCACGCAGCTGAACGGAACACATCACAGGGGAAACAGGAAGGTTGTTATGGAACAGATTCTCAGAATTGAAAATATTGAGAAATACTACGGAAGCAAGTCCAGTCTGACGAAAGCAATCGACGACATTTCGTTTGCGGTGCAGAAGGGTGAGTTCACGGCGATCATGGGCGCATCGGGCAGCGGCAAGACCACGCTGCTCAACTGCATTTCCACAATCGACCGCGTGACCGCAGGCCACATTTATCTGGAAAATACAGATATCACGACGCTCAAGGGCAGGGAACTGAACAGCTTCCGACGCGAAAAGCTCGGCTTTATCTTTCAGGATTTCAACCTGCTGGATACACTGACTGCCTATGAGAATATCGCACTCGCACTCTCCATTCAGAAGAAGCCGGCAAAGGAAATTGACAAAGCGGTGAAGCATGTCGCGGAACAGCTCGGCATCACGGAGGTGCTGGAGAAGTACCCGTATCAGATGTCCGGCGGACAGAAGCAGCGTGTCGCGTCGGCGCGTGCGATTGTCACAAGCCCGGAGCTGGTGCTGGCCGACGAACCGACCGGCGCACTGGATTCCAAAGCTGCAAAAATGCTGCTGGAACGCTTCCGCTATCTGAACACCGAATGCGGCGCCACGATCATGATGGTCACGCACGACAGCTTCACGGCAAGCTACGCAGGCCGCGTCATCTTTATCAAGGACGGCAAAATCTTCAATGAGATCAACAGAGGCTCCGACAGCCGCAAGCAGTTCTTTGACCGGATCATAGATGTGGTGACACTGCTGGGAGGTGACGTCAGCGATGCTCTGTAAGCTCTCTGTCAGCAACATCCGCCGCAGTCTGCGCGATTATGCGATCTATTTTTTTACACTGCTCATCGGTGTGTCCGTGTTTTATGTGTTCAATGCAATCGGCGGACAGGCTTCCATGATGGAGCTCGGCGAATCAAAAAACGAGATCGTCGTCCTGATTACAAACGCGCTCTCGTATGTCAGCATTTTTGTCGCCGGCGTGCTCGGCCTGCTGATTGTCTATGCAAGCCGCTTTCTGATGAAGCGCCGGAACCGGGAATTCGCGCTGTATATGACGCTCGGTATGAGCAAGGGCAAAATTTCAGCCATTCTGCTGCTGGAAACGGTCATCATCGGTGTTCTGTCGCTTGGCACAGGACTGCTGCTCGGCATCGGGCTTTCGCAGCTGATGAGCGCACTGGTTGCGCATCTGTTTGAAGCAGATATGTCCGCCTACCGCTTCATGATCTCCGGCAATGCGATTGTCAAGACCGTGATCTTTTTTGCGGTGATGTATCTTGTCGTGATGGTGTTCAACAGCGTGATGATCAGCCGGTTCAAGCTCATTGACCTGATGCAGTCCGGCAAAAAATCGGAGCAGATCAAGCTGAAAAATCCTGTGCTCTGCGTCATCATTTTTCTGCTTTCGGCAGCGGTTCTCGGATACACCTATTATCAGGTCGGCTGGAATTACGACGGCCTGAACCGCACAAAATGTCTGCTGAGCTTTGCTGCGGGAACCGTCACGACGTTTCTGCTTTTCTGGTCTGTTGCAGGCATGCTGCTGCGCGTCATGATGTCAGCAAAAAACACCTATTTCCGCAGCCTGAATGCATTCACCTTCCGGCAGATCAGCAGCAAGATCAACACAGCGGTCCTTTCGATGAGTGTGATCTGCCTGATGCTGTTCATCACGATCTGCACACTGACATCTGCTTTTTCCATCCGCAATTCGATGAACGCCAATCTCAGGGAGCTTTGCCCTGCTGATTTTGAGATCGAATGGGGCGCCTATTCGGATAAAGAGCTCGAAACGCCGGTCTTTGAGGACATCGTTGAAAAATACGAAATCAACGGTTTTGATATCAACGAATATTTCCGTGAATCCGTGCATTTTCACATTTATGAGGATTCTTCCCTGACACTCGGCACATTTCTGGGCAATC
Organism: Oscillospiraceae bacterium; assembly: GCA_017427265.1. Lineage (GTDB taxonomy): Bacteria > Bacillota > Clostridia > Oscillospirales > Ruminococcaceae > Firm-04. The sequence goes on from JAFRTG010000026.1 coordinate 12,002, forward strand.
AGCTTGAAGCGATCCGGGCAGAGTTCCCGTTTCTCAGGTATGATACAGTGGAAACGGTTGTCCGGCTGAGTGACTATAACAAGCTGCTGCAGCTTTACGGCAAGGAGCCGCTCGAAATGAACGCGGATGAATGCATCATACTGGCCAACTATTCCTCGATGATCGACGTCCGGAACAGGGTGCTCTCTCTCAATCAGTCGGTCGAGGTATTCGGACACACGCTGCATTCCCGTTATCCGGGCTGTGTGGACGGCTTCATTTCGATGTCGGGAAGCCGTACCAATCTCGGAATCATTGTGATTCCGGATGAAATTGCAGATGAACGCTTTGCATCCAGGGATTATTTCATCGGCCGCTATGCTGCAGAATCCGAGGAACAGAACGCAGAGATCGAAAAAGCAGTCAAGAAACAGTTTGATCTGATGCTCCGTGCGGATTCTGATTACCGGGAATATACCGCGGACGGCGAACCGACAGTTTATAACTGGAGCATGACGACATCCAAAATTGACATCTGCGATGACAGCATCGGCATCGGCGCACTGATTACATTCCTGGGGCTCTATATCGGACTGATCTTTCTGATTTCCTGCGGCGCGGTTCTGGCGCTCAAGGAGCTTTCGGAGAGCGTGGACAGCATTCCGCGCTATGTCATGCTGCGAAAGATCGGCGCAGAGGAGAAAGAAATCACAAAGTCGCTGCTGATTCAGACAGGATTTTTCTTTCTGCTGCCGCTGCTGCTTGCGTGTATCCATTCTGCCGTCGGCATGAAGTTTGCGGTTTATGTACTGAGCGTTTTCGGAACAGAAGACATCGGTGCTTCGATTCTTTCGACATCGCTGATTCTGCTGCTGATCTACGGCGGATACTTCCTCATCACGTATTCGTGCAGCAAGGGGATTGTCAAAGAACGCAAATAATCTGAACCGCCGCCTGCAATCATGCAGCCCGCAGCGCCCTCAGAGGATTCTGGGGGCGCTGCGGCGCATTTGATGCCTGCATGATCTAAAGTTCCCCGGCAGAAAACACGAATCTGAAAGAATCCTTGCTCTCATCTTGCTTTTTACGTGGATATTTGCTATAAGCGGGCAGCGCCCGCCTGCATTGATCTAAAGCTCTCCGGCAGAAAACATGAATCTGAAAGAATCTTTGCTCTCATCTTGCTTTTTACGTGGATATTTGCTATAAGTGGGCAGCGCCCGCCTGCATGATCTAAAGCTCTCCGGCAGAAAACACGAATCTGAAAGAATCCTTGCTCTCATCTTGCTTTTTACATTATTATTTGCTATAATAGAAGCATGTTTCGATCTGAAACGACATAACGAACGCGATAAAGCGGAGGTACCTATGATTATTTGTCCGAATTGCGGAGCGGAATATACCGTTGATCCGGAGAAATGCGCGGTCTGCGGAGCGGAGCTCGAAGAGCATTCTGCGCCGGATCTGTTTGCGGCTGCACTTGAGCAGGAAAAGACCGCAGAGAGCAAACGCCGCGAGATCCGCGAGCAGTTTCACCGGATGCGAACAACAAAACCGGAACCGGATGCAATGCAGTCCGAAGCGTCTGCCGAAGATCCGGCAGAGCAGGATGAAGTGCAGGAGCGGCCGGCGCAGTCCAAAAAGAATCCCCGCGGCCTGAAAATTGCGGCGGGGCTGACTGCTGCTGTCCTGCTGACAGGCACGGCGGTCTATGCATGGAACGGCGACAAGCCGAGCGGCTTTGTGCACAGCAATACGGCCGCGGTCTATCTGAAAGACAAAAGCCTGTGGATATTCAACGGGCAGGACGGAAAAACCATGTGTCTGCACGATGATGTGATTCCGGACAATGTTTTCAACCAGTGCGGAATCCCGGTTACACGGATGATGCAGGATATGGTGCATTTCAGCGAGGACGGCGAAACGGTCTATTACCCTGTTTTTCATACGGATGTCGCTGTTGACACCGGGGAATGGGTGATTGTAGACTACATGAGCCGCCGCTTTTCCGAGCCTGCAACGGAAACCAAAGTTGCAGAGATCAACACACTGCATCTTTACGGCAATGAAGACCGTACTTATGGGTATGTGAATCAATCGCCGCTTCATACCGGGGATCAGCCTCTCTCACAGTCGTCCGCGGATCTTCCGTTCCTGTTCTGCGGCGATGCGCTCTATTACCGGAATGCGGACGGTGCGTTCTGCTGTACGGAGAACGGTGAAACGACGGAGCTTGCGCCCGGTGTACAGCGCTTCTGGCAGGTGCCCGGCACGGAGGGCATCTATTATCTTGTGACGGACAATCCGAATAACGAAGGCAGGTTCCCTGCTTCCTATTACAGCAGTTCGTCATTCGGTAACAGTAAAAACGATAAAATTGAAAACATGCATGTCGATGAATCCACATTTGAATTGATAGACTTGTGGGGCAGTGGCAGTGAATCGGAATCCGCGTATTCGTATGCGCCGTTCCGGCTGTACCATCTGCTGCCGGGTGCAGAACCGGAGGAGATCTGCATGACAGACGGTGATCCGGAAAGCATTGTGACGCGGTTTTATTCGATCAATGTGAAATGTCCGCAATATCTGTACTATACGCTGCGGACGGCAGAGCAGAAGAAAGAGCTGCGGCGCATTGAGGTGACGACCGGCGCATCTGAGCTTATCATGAATGAGGAAAAATTCAGAGAGAGCTTGCCGCCGGAGAAGGATCCGGACTGTTCAAATCTCGCATATATTGTCCATCAAATCTATCCGGACGGCTCCTGCTATTTTGGTGTGAAGCTCGGTGGGGGAACCACCAAAATCGTCAGTTACAATTATGACCCGTATGATTCGGAAAACGACAATCAGACAAATTCGTATTTTTTTACCGTTGAGGATCCGGATGCGTCTGAATCGAATACTTTATATGCGGAGCCGAAGAATGTGGATGTTATAGCAGCTGCGGAACGTGCGATTATGGATTTTGATATGGGTTCCATGATGATGTTTTATTATGACCCGAAATCCACACCGGACGTTCAGTATCTGACCGAAGTTTCGCTTACCGGCTCAACGGGCTGTGCGGCTGCTGCGGACGAACCGTATCTGGCAGTAATTGGAAATACCAATTCCGTTGTGCGCTTTTATCACGGTGCTGAAAAGATGCCGAGCGATGACAAAACACAATGGCCGTATTTCGGCGGTATGCTGTTTTCACCGCACGGAAGCCTGTTCCTCGGAGTAACGATGTTTCATTACGACGGCACAATCAGATACAGCGATGACAGCAGTCCGGAAGACGAAACGGACGACATTCCGCCGTTTGAGTACTGTATGATCCGGCTCACGCCGCAGGGCGCCGGTACGCAGGAACATGCAACTGCTGCACGCTATTATGAGATCAATGCGGAAAAGCCGGAGCTGCTCTGGCTGAAAAAACCGCTCGTCGTGGATAAAAGTCACTACGGAGACTATATACTCTCCAGCGACAACGGCGATCTTGGGGGCAGGGTATCGCCCGGCAGCTGCCGCTATTCACCAAAACGCGATGCGCTTTATTATGTGAATGAAACACAGAAGCCTGCATCGCTTGCTGCGGACAAGCGGCTGGTGCTCGGACGGGAGTCTTATTACGGGACGCTGGAATGCTACCGGGACGGCCAAAAGAAAGAGATTTCGGAGGCGGTATCTGATTTTTATCCGTATGATACCGGAGAGGATGAAATCCTCTATCTGATTAGCAATACGGACAGCCAGACGGGCGCGCTCTGCTTTATGTCTGAGCGGAAGCGCTACTGCGCAGATTACCATGCAACAAGACTGCTTGCTGTTCTGCCCGTTCCGGAGAAGAAATAACACAGTTCCGTCTCCGGAGCTTTCCAGAGAATATTTATTGAGAAAAAAGGCGTCGGCTACTGGAACCGGCGCTTTTGTCTGTCGATCGGGAGGTATCTCCGATGAATTAAAATGGGGTCTGGGGATACGTCCCCGGTGGGAGTTTGAGGGCAAAGCCCTCATTACAGATCATCGCGCAGCGATACCTTTTTCCACAAACAAAATGCCCCTGCAGGCGCAGGGGCATTTTTGTACTTGTTTCACGCATTGCGGAAGAACGCAATTATCTGTGTGTCAACTCGATATATGTCACGCCGGCGCTGCTCTTTCTGTAGTAGAGCAGCAGGAATTTTGCAATGTCGTGCTCAGACACCTGCTTGTTGACGGAGGAGGTGACTGCTGCGCCGACAGCTGCGCCGACTGCTGCACCGATCGGGCCGGCAATGAGCAGACCCGGCAGTGCGCCGATCAGGCCGCCGCCGATGGCGTCTCCCGTTTTTCTCTCGTAAAACTGCTTTGCACCGCCCTCAAGCCGGATGACAGTCTCATCTCTGAGGACAGCAGCTTCCAGTTCGGAATATGTACTGACAGTAATCATTTTGAAAACCTCCTTTTCTGCCGGATACCGGCTTTTTCATTATTATACTGTAAAAGGAGCATGTTGTCAAGCGTATTTTTGTAAATTTCATCTTAAAAAGCCATAAGGTTTGATTTTTCCGGTCGCACGCGATCAGTTTTTCAGCGCATGGCCGGACAGCTTCAGGTCAACAGACGCAGAGACAGTCTGCCGGTCCGCGATGGATTTCGCGCGCCAGACGCCGCTGCGGTAGCGCAGCCAGCCGACCAGCCCCGTCACCGTCCATGTTACGCAGGTCGTGTACCAGATTGCCCGGTAATCCATACCGAGCACACCGATCATCACCAGCGCGCCGAGAATCCGGCAGGCAACCTCTGCGAGCCCGTTCATCATCGCATAGCCCGTATCGCCCGCGCCGTTCAGGAAGCCGCGGATAACATGAATCGAGCCGAGCGGGACATAGCAAAGCGATGTGACGCGCAGCGCAAATGCCCCCAGAGAGATCGCTTCCGAACCCGAAATAAACACGCGGATAATCGACGCGCCGCAGATCCAGAACACGGTCATCATCACGACTGCCAGCACGGAGGATGTTTGCAGACCCGCCCGCAGACCGCGCTCCGCACGCTTGTGCGCTCCTGCACCGATGTTCTGTCCGGCAAAGGTCGCAAGCGATGCATTCAGCGAGAAGAACGGCTGCTGAACCAGCTGTTCCACGCGCATGGAAGCCGTGTAGGCCGTCATGACGGTCTTGCCGAAGCTGTTTGTGACACGCTGCAGCGCGACCATCGAGACTGCGATCAGTGCGCTCTGCATGGCAATCGGCAGACCTGTCCGGATGCAGAGCACCATCATATTTTTATCCGTGCGGAGATCCTCTGCGTTCATGTGCAGCTCCGGAATGCGGCGGAATGCATACACCGTGCACGCACCCGCCGAAACGCACTGCGCGATGACGGTTGCAATCGCGGCGCCCTGTACGCCGGTATGCAGCACCATGACAAACAGCAGGTCGAGCACGATGTTCAGTGCACAGGAGATGCCGAGAAATATCAGCGGCGTCCGCGAATCGCCGAGTGCGCGCATGACTGCGTTGATCCAGTTATACGCCGCCACCGCGACCGTTCCCGCACAGGCAATCCGCATATAGCTGACTGACATGGCAATCAGCTCCGGGTCTGTATTCATCATCCGCAGCACGGGCTCTGTCAGGATGCACGAGATCAGGCTGATGACCAGACCGAACACGGCCGTTACGAGCGCGGAGTTCCAGATGGCAGAGCGCATCTTTTTCATCATGCCCGCACCGAAAAACTGTGCCGTGATGATGCCTGCGCCGGTTGCCAGACCAAGGCAGAGCGTATAGAACAGGTAGGTTACGGAGCCGGTTGCGCCGACGGCCGCAAGCGCATCGTCGCCGAGCTTTTTTCCGACGATTGCCGTATCTGCTGCATTATAGACCTGCTGGAGCAGATTGCCTGCCAGCAGGGGGAGAGAAAACCGGATGATATGCCTCGCCTCGCTGCCGGTTGTCATATCAATCACTGTTTTACGCATGACCGTCGCTTCCTTTCTGAACCGTGCTTTACATTTCCCAAACAGAATTTAACATATTCTATACTTTCGATACGAAAAGTATCAAATCAAAGAATCTATACATTCTGCTTTTGAACAGCGCGGGTCTGATATTTTTCTCTTAAAACCGTATGTTTTGAGATTTCAAAATTGCCGGGCTGCCGTTTCTCCCGGATTTCGCCCGCTATCTGAAATCGAACATATTATAGCACAGCGCATGACGGTTGTCAAGCACTTTTTCTATGATTTTTTCTGAATACCGCAGATTTCGCAATCTCCGGCGAATCTGCACAGATTTCCGCAACAAATCATGCGTTTTCCCTGACATTCCGCAAATCCGGCGCATTGTACAGCAGCTTTCCGGTTCTGCCGTATTGTGTTTTCTCCGGCATTATGGTATAATAATGAAAAATGACGCGGAAAGCGAAAGGAGAATGATGTGCTGAGAGGTATTTCACGAAAAACAATTCCGCGGGACATCTTCACCGGCATTATCATTGCGCTGGTGTCGATCCCGATCTCCATGGGCTATGCACAGATTGCGGGGCTGCCGGCGGTTTACGGGCTCTACGGTTCTGTGTTCCCGATTCTGGTTTTTGCGCTGTGTTCGGGCTCTCCGCAGTTTATTTTCGGCGTTGACGCTGCGCCTGCCGCACTGGTCGGTGCATTTCTGGCAGCGCATGGGATTGCGGCGGGTTCGGCTGAGGCGATGGCAGTTGTTCCCGCGCTGACGCTGGCCGTCGGAATGTTTCTGCTGCTGTTTTCGCTGCTGAGAGCCGGCAGGCTGGCGGTGTATATCTCCGTGCCGGTCATGGGCGGGTTTATCAGCGGTATCTGCATGACCATTATACTGATGCAGATTCCGAAGCTGCTCGGCGGCGGCGGCGGAACCGGAGAGCTGCCGGAGCTGCTGCACCATATTATAAAGGTATGCCGGACGGAGTTCCATCCGGTTTCGCTGGCAGTCGGCGGATCCGCGCTCATACTGCTGCTGCTCGGAAAAAAGCTGATGCCGAAGCTGCCGATGGCGGTGTTTATCATGGCGGGCGGCGCGCTGCTCGGAAAAACCGGCTTTGCTGCGCGGTACGGCATCCGGATGCTGGATGCGGTCACACCGGGTCTGCCGGCGTTCGCGTTTCCGCAGGTGCGTGCGGAGCTGCTCTCCGATGTGCTGACAAGCGGCCTGATGATCGCAGCGGTCATCATGGCGGAAACGCTGCTGGCATCCAACAGCTATGCGAACAAGAACGGGTATAAGCTGAAGGAAAACCGCGAGATCCTGACCTACGGCCTGTGCAATCTGGCGGCCTGCCTGACCGGATGCTGTCCGGTGAACGGTTCGGTTTCCCGCACGGCAATGGGCGAGCAGTACGGCGGAAAGTCGCAGGTCATGTCGCTGACGGCCTCTGCTGCAATGCTGCTGATGCTGCTGTTCTGCACGGGCTTTATCGGGTATCTTCCGGTTCCGGTTCTGACTGCGATTGTCATTTCAGCGCTGCTGGGGGCGGTCGAATTTGATCTGGCGCACCGGCTGTTCCGGCAGGATAAACAGGAGCTGCTGATTTTTCTGGGCGCATTTTTCGGCGTTCTGCTCTTCGGGACGGTTCCGGGCGTGGTAATCGGCGTCATGCTCTCATTCCTTTCTCTGATTCTGCGCACGGCAAACCCCAAGCGTTCCTTCCTCGGCGTGATTCCCGGTCACGACGGCTTCCACAGTCTGGAACGGAATACAACTGCACAGCCGCTGCGGCATGTGATTCTCTACCGCTTTGCCAGCAATCTGTATTTTGCAAACGTGCATCTGTTCCTCGGCGATCTGGAACAGGCGGTGCAGGAGGATACACGGTGCATTGTGGTGGATTCCGGTGCGATCTGCAGCATGGACATCACCGCGGCAGACCGGATTGAGGCATTCCGCAAAAAGATGAATGCGCAGGGGATTACGCTCTATTTTGCGTCGCATATCGGTGCGCTGAATGACCGGTTCCGTGCGCTCGGACTGGCTGGCTGGGTAGAAAACGGATATGTGCGCCGGACGATTCCGGCCGCGCTGAAAAATGCCGGCTATGAGCCGCCCTATGAAACAGAAGCGGATACCGCCCGGAAGGCTGCCGGGGCAGGCGGTGCCGCACGGCTGGAATTTGAATGGGCATTCGGTTCCAATGCGGAAGCGGAAATGGAACATTATACAGCGGCGCTGCTGCAGAATATTGATGCGGATTCTGCACCGGAGGAGCAGCTTTCCGGTATTCTGCGGGCAAGGGGCATGTGGCGGGATGTCAGTGACTCCGATCAGGAGGAGCTGCTGACGCATCTGCAGCTGCATATCCGCGAGCTTGCAGAAAAGCTGCACATGGAGGAAAGCGCTGTCGAGGAAGCCATCGAAGCGCGGCGCATGAAGCTGGCACTCCGGCTGACACGGAACAACCCGGCGGAGGCAGAGGCGGTACGGCTGTATCATCAGCATTCAGAGGCACTATTGCGGGAGCAGGAGCCGCAGCTTTATGAATCGCTGATGCGTTACCGGGCGGATGCGCTGGCACATCTGACGCAGAAGCACCCGGAGTACGCAGAAATGATTCGTGCGTTCTATGCGGCGCCGGACGCAGATGATGAAGTGCGTTCCGAAAACTAAGCGCCTTTCAGGAATTGTGCTGCTGCGATAAGTCTTTTTTTACAGGAGAAATGAACATGAAAGCGAAATCAAAGAAGAAAACCGTATTATGGTGCTGTATTTTTTTCATACTGCTGTTGCTGCTGGCTGCTGTGTATTTTTTTCAATTTACAGGTTTGGGGTATCGGATGTCAGTTCCGTACCGCAGTTCCTTTGAAAAGGCAGCAGATCATATCTATGTGAATAAAAACTATTCCGGTGATGTCAAAGAAGTGATTCAGCTCACGGAAGATGCATTAGAACGGGACAGGGCGTTTTTCGGAAGATTGCAGTGTACCGATACAGCGAAAACGATTGTGATTTTCTGTGATGATGATAATCTCCTTTCCAAGCTCGGCGGAGATCATGATACGAAAACTTCAATGTTTGATCCGAAGAGAAACTGCATTTCTGTTTCGGATGAATACCTGAATGTTGACATAATAGCACATGAACTCACGCATGCGGAGATGCATACGCGCCTGAACACAAAAGCTCTGAAGGGGATTCCCACATGGTTTGATGAAGGCCTTGCCACGCAAAATGATTATCGTGAGCAATACGGTCCGGAGGCGTGGGCCGAACAAACTGAGAACGGAAAAAAGGCGCTCCCGCTTGAAGAAATGGATACGCCTTCGGAATTTTATGCAGGAGAAGCAGAGGACAGGCGTTTTCGTTATCTGAATGCGAAGCATGAGGTGAGTGTCTGGATGAACATTCATCAGCAGAAAGGATTGCTGGAATTATTTGACAGGCTGAATAAGGGCGAGGCATTTGATGCCGCATATGCAAAATAAATTCACAGTATGTCTGCGGAAATATATCAGCCGGATAATCCGCACAGCGCTTGCGGGATGCTTTGGATCAACGGATGGCGGCACGATTGCAATAAGCTGACGGAAGCAAATACGCTGAAAGATATGCATAACGCTTCCGGAAAGCTTTAGATCAATGGAGGCGGGCACTGCCCGCACTGCTCGCGCTGATTGTTGAAAACCGCCGGCAAAAAAACAGTGCTTTTTGTCAAAAGCGGAGAATTTTCCGAAACACTTGACTTTTAGAGAAGATTCGATTATAATGTTATGTGCGCGTACTATCCGTGCGCGCGCATATTTTATTATTCAAAGAAGGAGGAAAATCATGCCAACTTTTAATCAGCTCGTTCGTAAGGGCAGAAAAAGTCTGACGGAGAAATCTACCGCTCCGGCACTTCAGAAGGGCTACAACGCACAGAAGAAGTCCCAGATCGACCTCAGCTCTCCGCAGAAGCGCGGTGTCTGCACTGCTGTCAAGACTGCCACCCCGAAAAAGCCGAACTCCGCAATGCGTAAGATCGCCAGAGTGCGTCTGACCAACGGTTATGAGGTAACTGCCTACATTCCGGGTATCGGTCACAATTTGCAGGAGCACAGTGTCGTGCTGATCCGCGGCGGTCGTGTCAAGGACCTGCCTGGTGTGCGTTATCACATCATCCGCGGTACACTCGATGCGCAGGGCGTGAACGGTCGTCTGCAGGCTCGTTCCAAGTACGGCGCAAAGCGTCCGAAGGCAGGCAAGAAGTAATCTTCACCTGCAAATTTCAGTATTCGCATTTACCCACAAGGCTCTTGTGGATTTGATAGATAGCAAGTTATGAGGCGGCTTGCCGCTTTGCTGTCTCTTTATCTGCAACGGCGCCTACACCACGCCCCGCACTGCGGGCACGGGTGAGTACCTGTGAATTCATCTTTTATGAAGGAGGGAAGCGAGTATGCCAAGAAGAGGCAATATCGCAAAGCGTGACGTTCTGGCTGACCCGATGTACGGTTCCAAGCTCGTAACACGTCTCATCAACAACATCATGCTCGACGGTAAGAAGGGTGTCGCACAGAAGATTGTGTACGATGCATTCGAGATCGTCAAAACAAAGACCGACCGCGATCCGCTTGAGGTATTCGAGCAGGCTATGGAAAACATCATGCCTGTTCTGGAGGTTAAGGCACGCCGTATGGGCGGTGCAACCTACCAGGTGCCGATGGAGGTTCGTCCGGACCGCCGTCAGACACTCGGCCTGCGCTGGATCACCAAGTATTCCAGACTCCGCAGCGAGAAGACCATGAAGGAGCGCCTTGCAGGCGAGATCATGGACGCTGTCAACGGCACCGGCGGCTCTGTCAAGAAGCGTGAGGATACACACAAGATGGCAGAGGCAAACAAGGCGTTTGCACACTATCGCTGGTAAGCGCGCGGCGGCTTTCAGGCCGCGGCTTATCCGACAGACCGGCACGCTGCTGTGCCGGAGGGCGTAATAATTTAGGAGGAACTCTAATGCCAAGAGACTGTAGTCTTGAACAAACAAGAAACATCGGCATTATGGCTCATATCGACGCCGGCAAAACCACCACGACCGAGCGTATTCTGTTCTATACCGGTATCAACCACAAGATCGGCGATACCCACGACGGTACCGCAACGATGGACTGGATGGAGCAGGAGCAGGAGCGCGGTATCACGATCACCTCTGCTGCAACCACCGCTTACTGGAAAGAGCACAGAATCAATATCATTGATACCCCCGGTCACGTGGACTTTACCGTTGAGGTCGAGCGTTCCCTGCGTGTTCTGGACGGTTCCGTAACCGTTTTCTGCGCAAAGGGCGGCGTTGAGCCCCAGTCCGAGACCGTTTGGCGCCAGGCGGACAAGTACAAGGTTCCGCGTATGGCGTATGTCAACAAAATGGATATCATGGGCGCTGATTTCTATCGCGTCGTTGATATGATGAAGGATCGTCTGAAGTGCAATGCTGTTCCGATTCAGCTGCCGATCGGCGCTGAGAGCGACTTCAAGGGCCTGATTGACCTGCTGGAGATGAAGGCCTACATCTATGATGAAGAGGATCGCCTCGGTCAGCACATTTCTGTCGAGGATATCCCTGCAGATATGCAGGAAAAAGCGGAAGAATACCGCATGGAAATGATCGAGCACATTGTCGAGACCGACGAGGAGCTCATGGAAAAGTACCTCAACGAAGAGGAACTGACCATCGACGAGCTCAAGCGCGGTATCCGCAAGGGCACGATCGACAACACCATCGTTCCGGTTGTCTGCGGTACTTCCTATAAGAACAAGGGCGTGCAGAAGCTGCTCGACGCAATCGTCGATTACATGCCGTCTCCGCTCGATGTTCCGGCAATCACCGGTATCAACCCGAAGACCGAAGAGGAAGAGGAGCGTCCGTCCGATGACAACGCACCGTTCGCAGCACTTGCTTTCAAGATTGCGACCGACCCGTTCGTCGGAAAGCTCTGCTTCTTCCGTGTCTATTCCGGTAAGATCGAAAAGGGTACGTCCGTCCTGAACTCCTGCAAGAACCAGAATGAGCGTATGGGCCGTATCCTGCAGATGCACTCCAACCACAGAAAGGATATCGAGGTCGTTTACGCCGGCGATATCGCTGCTGTCATCGGTGTCAAGAACACCACGACCGGTGATACCCTCTGCGACGAGAACCACCCGATCATCCTCGAATCTATGGAATTCCCGGATCCGGTTATCAACCTCGCAATCGAGCCGAAGACCAAGGCCGGTCAGGAGAAGATGGGCATCGCCCTCTCCAAGCTCGCTGAGGAGGACCCGACATTCCGTACCTGGACTGATTCCGAAACCGGTCAGACCATCATTGCCGGTATGGGTGAGCTGCACCTCGAAATCATCGTTGACCGTCTGATGCGTGAGTTCAAGGTCGAGGCAAACGTCGGCGCTCCGCAGGTCTCCTATAAGGAAACCATCCGCAAGACCGTCAATGAGGACTACAAGCACAAGAAGCAGACCGGTGGTACCGGTCAGTACGGTCACGTCAAGATCACCGTTGAGCCGAACGAGCCGGGTGCCGGCTTCCAGTTCATCAACAACATCGTCGGCGGCGCGATCCCGAAGGAGTATATCCCGGCGGTCGAAGCAGGTATCAAGTCTGCAATGCAGGCAGGTACCGTTGCCGGCTATCAGGTCGTTGACGTGAAGGTCACCCTCTATGATGGTTCCTATCACGAGGTTGACTCTTCTGAAATGGCATTTAAGATCGCCGGTTCCATGGCGTTCAAGAATGCAATGCGCAAGGCAGATCCGGTTCTGCTCGAACCGCTCATGAAGGTTTCCGTCTTTGTGCCGGAGCAGTACATGGGCGATGTCTTCGGTGACCTCAACGGCCGCCGCGGTCAGATCCAGGGTCAGGAAGTCCACAACGGCGTCAGCCAGATCGACGCACTTGTTCCGCTGAGCAACATGTTCGGCTATGCAAGTGACCTGCGTTCCCGTTCTCAGGGCCGCGGCAACTATACCATGGAGCCGCACAGCTTTGCTGAAGTCCCGAAGAGCATCGCAGACAAGATCAAGAGCGAGCGCGGTCACAGCGACGAAGACTGATCTATCTGAGGAAAATATGCTCCCGGATGCCGGTTTTGCCGGTATCCGGCGGGCTGATTCGTCGAAAAATGTACCGGAACACAGAAAAATCCGGCGTGTTGGATTTTTTTTCTAAAAACGCTTGCATTTTTCTTTCAAATCTGGTACAATATAGGGTGTCAGGTCTTTGTCGTATTCAGATGATGACCGAACCCTAATTTTTCCAAATCTATTTTTAGGAGGAGATTCCAATGGCAAAGGAACATTTTGAACGTACAAAACCCCATGTCAACATTGGTACCATCGGCCACGTTGACCACGGCAAGACCACTCTGACTGCTGCGATCACCAAGACGCTGGCAATGAAGGGTCAGGCAAAGTTTGAGGATTATTCCATGATCGACAAGGCTCCGGAAGAGCGTGCACGTGGAATCACAATCAACACCGCTCACGTTGAGTATGAGACCGACAAGCGTCACTATGCTCACGTTGACTGCCCTGGTCACGCTGACTATATCAAGAACATGATCACCGGTGCTGCACAGATGGACGGCGCAATCCTGGTTGTTGCTGCTTCCGACGGCCCGATGGCTCAGACCAAGGAGCACATCCTGCTCGCTCGTCAGGTTGGCGTGCCGGCAATCGTTGTGTTCATGAACAAGACGGACCTCGTTGATGATGAAGAGCTGATCGACCTCGTCGAGATGGATATCCGCGACACCCTGAGCTCCTACGAGTTCCCTGGCGATGACATTCCGATCATCAAGGGTTCTGCTTTCCAGGCTCTCGATTCCAAGTCCACCGATATCAATGATCCGGTCTATGCACCGATCCTCGAGCTGATGGATGCTGTTGATTCTTACATTCCGACTCCGGACCGTAAGGCAGATCAGCCGTTCCTGATGCCGGTTGAGGACACCATGACCATTTCCGGCCGTGGTACTGTTGCTACCGGTCGTGTTGAGCGTGGTCAGGTTAAGGTCGGCGAGACTGTTGAGATCGTCGGTCTGAAGGACGAGAAGACCTCTACGGTTGTTACCGGTCTGGAAATGTTCCGCAAGACCCTGGATTATGCTGAGGCTGGCGATAACGTCGGTGCTCTGCTCCGTGGTATTGCACGTAAGGACATCGAAAGAGGTCAGGTTCTCTGCAAGCCGGATTCCATTCACCCGCACACCAAGTTCAAGGGTCAGGTGTACGTTCTGAAGAAGGAAGAGGGTGGCCGTCATAAGCCGTTCTTCTCCAACTATCGTCCGCAGTTCTACTTCCGTACAACTGACGTTACCGGTATCATCACGCTGCCGGACGGCGTTCAGATGTGCAACCCTGGCGACAACATCGAGATTGATGTTGAGCTGATCACCCCGATCGCTATCGAGCAGGGTCTCCGTTTTGCTATCAGTGAGGGTGGTAAGACTGTTGGTTCCGGCGTTGTTACCGCAATCAACGAGTAATATCTGCTGAAAAAATGGCTGAGCCTTCGGGTTCAGCCATTTTTATTTCTAATGTGCCGCCGGCGGATTGATTATATAGCTCTGCCCCACATCACTCCATCGGAGATACCGCTTGATCGAAAAGAAAAGGCGCTGATTTTTCATCAGCGCCTTTGTTCATGATAGCGTATGGAGATAACTTCACGGCATAGGTTCGGATACGAAGTACCAACCATTCGTCATACGGATATCCCTGAGCATCAGGGTTGCATCCAACATGGTGACTGTGCCGTCCTGATCGAGATCGGCGTTTTTGAGCAGTTCTTCGGTCGGGAGCTTATCCTGCGGAATGGTGGTATCCTCGCTGATCCATCTCAGCAGCAATACTGCATCTGCAATATCATAGCTGTTGTCGCCGTTGAAATCGCCTTGTATCGGCGGCGCAGGTACAGTCGTGACGGTCGTTGTTGTCGAGGTGGCGGTCGTCGAGGTCGTCGTTGATGTTGTGGTTGTTGTTGTCGGAGTTGTCGTCGGTGCGGTTGTCGTTGTGACCTTGTCGCGGACGGAGATCACAACCGGCTGCAGGATGATGTCCTCGTCGACGATGTAGTCATCCCAGCCGTGGAAGGCATAGAAATCAGGATCCTTCTGACCGATCTCATTCAGCTTGATTTCGGTGCTGATATAGCACTTGTAATCTCCCGCGGGCGTACCCTTCGGCACGCAGATGCGGTAGCTGACGAATGTCGTATCCGGGTTGTCCTGCACGCCGACGGCCGGCGGGTCTGTGACGTTGATGCCATACGCATTCCAGAGCACGACGTTTGTCTCGCCGGAGATTGTGGTCTGCTCATAGAACGTCGAATCATGCTTGTTGAACATTGCGTCAAGCGGTTCGCCCTGGGGATTCTTTTTGACGGGATCAGGCGTGAAGCAGCCGTCCACAATGGTCAGCGGCGAATCGCTTTTCAGAATCATGCGGATGGATGTCAGGCCGGTGTAGTGATCAATATAAATACCGCCGTTGATATACATATCCACTGTATTCAGCTGATCTGTATAAACAGTTGTGGTGTCCGCGGCCATGCGGATTGTCATGACGTCGTCCGCCGCGGTCGCCGGGAGCGCAGATGCTCCGAACAGAACGGCCGCGGACAGAACGGCGAAAAGTTTCCGGTGTTTCATATGAAAACCTCCTGCTGCATAAAATGAAGTAATTTGTTTTGAGGGCGTGAGAAAATGAAGCATACTCCACAGCGCAAAGTGGTTTTACAATACGGCAATGTGCCGATTAGCCGGCTGATTCGTTCAGCAGAGACGGCTGCCGGGGGCAATGCTGTCATCTGCGATCAGCAGCGTGATCTTTCCATCGGCTCCCTCGGCAGAGCAGATCATGCCGCAGCTCTCGACGCCGCAGAGCGTCACGGGCTTGAGGTTCGCAACGACAAAGACCTTTTTGCCGACTAAATCTTCCGGTTTGTACCATTTTGCAATGCCGGATACAACCTGCCGTTCGCCGATGCCGTCGAACAGCTTGAAGCAGAGCAGCTTGCTGGATTTCTTGACCTTTTCGCAGGCGAGCACCTCAGCGACGCGGATATCCGATTTTGCAAAGGTGTCGATCGTGATCTCCTCCGCAAACGGTGCGACCGGTTCTGCCGGCGCTTCCTCTGCGGCGGGTGCCTGATGCGCTGCGATCATCTCTGCGATGAATTCCTCTGCGTTGATGCGCTCGAACATCGGCTTTGCCTCGCCGACTGCAGCGCCGTGCTGCACACCGCCGAAGATCTTGTAGCGGTCAAGCTCGCATTCGATTGCGCTGATCTCTGCGGAAGCAGGCGTATGCGCAAGGATCTTCTCTGCGGTTTCCGGCATGAACGGCTTCAGCAGGCCGCCGATGATCCGGATGCCGGAGAGCAGGTTATAGAGCACCTTGGCGAGTCTGCCCTTCTGTGCAGGATCCTTTGCGAGCACCCACGGTGCGGTCTCGTCAATGTATTTGTTGCAGCGGCTTGCCAGCGTGAGCACGGTCTCGACTGCATCGCTGACATGGAAGCTGTCAAGCAGCTCCGTCATTTTGAGGGCGGTGTCCTCTGCAACGGCCTTGAGGTCTGCATCGCAGTCCTCGGCCGGTGCTGCGGCGATCGTTTCCGCATCGGGAATGATGCCGCCGAAATACTTGTTGACCATCGCAACCGTGCGGTTCACGAGGTTGCCGAGCGTGTTGGCCAGATCGGAGTTGAACCGCTCGATCATCGTCTCATAGGTGATGGAGCCGTCCTGTGCGAAGGGCATCTCAGAGAGCAGATAGTAGCGCACAGCGTCCACGCCGAATTTATCGACCAGCTCATCAGCATAGATGACATTGCCGCGCGATTTGCTCATCTTGTCGCTGCCGAAGAGCATCCACGGGTGACCGAATACCTTTTTCGGGATCGGTGCGCCGAGGGCGTGGAGCATGATAACCCAGTAAATGCTGTGGAAGCGGACAATATCTTTTCCGATGATGTGAACATCGGCAGGCCAGTATTTTTTGTAGAGCTCTCCGTGATTGCCGTTGACATCGTAGCCGAGGGCGGTGATGTAGTTGGAAAGCGCGTCGATCCAGATATAGATCACATGCTCCGGATCGAACGGCACCGGAATGCCCCACTTCACTGTGGTACGGGAAACGCAGAGATCCTGCAGACCCTTCTTAATGAAGTTGTTGAGCATTTCCTTCTTGCGGGCTTCCGGATAGATGAAATCCGGGTGGGATTCGATGAATTCCTCAAGCCAGCCCTGATACTTGGAGAGCTTCAGGAAGTAGGCTTCTTCCTTTGCGTCGCGGACTTCACGGCCGCAGTCGGGGCATTTGCCGTCTGCGAGCTGGGATTCCGTCCAGAAGCTCTCACAGGGGGTGCAGTATTTGCCGACGTACTCACCCTTGTAGATATCGCCCTGATCGTAAAGACGCTGGAAGATATCCTGCACGATTTTGGTGTGCTTGGGATCGGTCGTGCGGATGAACTGATTATAGGATGTGTTGAGCAGGTCGCAGATCGAGCGGATTTCGCCCGCGATCTTGTCCACGTGCTCCTGCGGCGTGATGCCGGATTCTTTTGCGATTTCCTCGATCTTCTGGCCGTGCTCGTCCGTGCCGGTCAGAAAGTATACATCATAGCCCTGCATTCTGCGGAAGCGGGCCATTGCGTCGCTCATAACGATCTCATAGGTATTGCCGATATGCGGCTTGCGCGAAGTATACGCGATTGCGGTTGTCAGATAGTAAGGTTCATGCATAAATAAAGTCTCCTTTCCGGATATGCAAAGATATATCTATTATAGCACATATTCACGTAAAATGCAAGCCGGGAGCATCTTTATTCAGGTATCGCTGTGCGATGATCTGTGATGCGTGCTTTGCCCTCAAACTCCTGCCGGGGAACTTTCGATCAATGGAAGCGGGTGCTGCCCGCTTATCGCAGATTATCCTGCCAAAAGCAGGTTGAGAGTATCATGTTTGATGTTACAGCCGACCTGCCGGGGAACTTTAGATCAATGGAGGCGGGCACTGCCCGCAGTAAGATTTTTGCCGGAATATCGACTCAGAGTACAGAGGGGGTGAAGCAGACATGCAGGATCAGCAGATCATTGCGCTGCTGCAGAAGCGCGCTGAACAGGCACTGTCTGAAATACGAAGCAAATACGGCGGTCTGTGCTTCCGCATCGCACAGCAGATGCTGGATCATACCGAAGATGCCGAGGAATGCGTCAATGATATGCTGCTTGCCGTGTGGAACAGTGTTCCCCCGCACGAGCCGCGCAGTCTGGAAGCATATCTTGTGACATTGCTCCGCCGTGCCGCAACCGACCGTCTGCGCAGCCTTACCCGTCAGAAACGCGGCGGCACGCAGACCGCACAGACGCTGGACGAGCTTGCAGAGGTGGTTCCGGCACAGGAAACAGTGGAGTCTGAGGTGGACAGACATGCGCTGACAGCCGCGCTCCGGTCGTTTCTCGATACACTGCCGGAAAAGAGCAGACAGATCTTCATGGAGCGGTATTATTTTGCACAGCCGGTTCAGATGATCGCAGAGACACATCAGATGCGTGCGGATACTGTCAGTGTGCTGCTGCACCGCATCCGGAAAAAACTGAAAAAGCATCTTGAAAAGGAGGGATTCCTTTGAAACCGTTTGATATTCTGGACGCGCTGAGCGATCTGCCGGAGGAATATACAGCCTTTGCGGTTCAGCGCACTGCATCGCAAAAGAAAGGGGAAGCAGCGCAGACAGGGACGAAAGGAGAGATCGTTATGAAAAAGAACAGGAACAAAGCAAGTGCATCTCCGGCTCATATCAGTAAGGTGAGTGTTGCAGCCATCATTGCAGTCTGCATCGGACTGAATGCTGCACTGGTTTACGGCATTGCCCGGATGAAGCAGGAGCCGGGTACGCAGATGCCCGCGGAAACGCCCGCGGTTCGTGAAACGGATCAGCCGTATATGGCGGTTTACGAATATGCCGAGCCGGTACCGACCGGCATACTTGTGCAGATCTTCAATTTGACCGCGGAGGATCACAGTGCATACAATCCGCAGTTTATTGTGACGCAGGACGGCAGAAAGATTGCAGACTGCGAAACGCCCCCGGATTGTTATGCGGATATAGAAAAGGGTGCAAATATACAGCAGCTTTGCTTTGAACGGCTTCCGGCGGGCGACTATACGCTGGTGAATCTTGCGGCGGACGGCGAATCCGAGGGCATTCTGGGGCATGTCGATTTTTCCGTCTCAGCCGATTTTGACAGCATGATCTATATTCCGGATGTCATGGGCATGAACTATGATGAAGCAAGGGCATTGCTGGAAGAAAAGGGTGTCAGGATTGAACGAAAGGGTGTGTTCAGCCCCGAACCTGAAATGAAACCCGATGATGTTGTGTACATGCGGATTCCTCCGTATAAAACTGAGAAAAAAGAGAACAGCGAATGGGAATATACCCACGGGGACGGCAAAGGGTACTGGGTCAATGCAGGCGATGTGATTACACTGTCCGTCAACGTCGGCAAGGCCGGCGAAACAACAGTCCGTGTGCCGTATGTCATCGGACAGACCTTTGAAACCGCCAAGGACATACTGATAGATCTCGGATTTATAATTGACAAGCGCAGCGCATATTCTGACGATTACCCTGCCGGCACGGTGATGGAAGAAAAGGTTGATGCCGCAGATGTTCCCGCGGAAGGCATGGAAGCGACTGTCGGCAGCTATGTGCACATCAGAGTCAGTCTCGGCAGCATGAATGCTGCGGAGCCGGTCACGGTTCCGGACTGCACCGGCATGGACTGGGAAACGGCAAAGCGCACTGTCCGGGAACTTGGATTACTGCCCGGCAAACAGTACCATGATGCAGAGGGCGAGACGGTCGGGACGGTCACCGCACAGACGTATCTGCCCGGTGACGAGGTTCAGCCGGGCGTTGTTATCATGTTCGATCTTGCAAAAGAAGCGAACGATAATCCGATGTATATGGCGTTCGATATTCCGGAGAACTGCACAGGATTCTACTATATTTATGTCCGGGATGAGCACGGAGAGGTGCTGGGTGTCGGCTATCCGTTCAATCCGAATGGCTTTTCCGGAAAAACAGTTGTTTATCCGGACTGCACGGCGGATCAAACAAGGGCAGAGGCTGTGCTTGTAAACTATGAGACAAAGCAGGAAGCCGTGATCGGCAGCTACATCCTGCATCCCGATACCGCAGCCTATGAGACTGTTTTCGAGGATAGCGAAAGCGCATTTCAGCAGGTTCAGTGAACGAAGAGCCGCCGGCGTGTTGAAACACACCGGCGGCTCTGCTTACAGAAAAAGGGATCGCTGCGCGATGATTTATGATGAGGGCGCTGCCCTCAAACTCCTGCCGGGGACGTATCCCCAGACCCCATTTTTGTATATAACAACGCAGTTACAAATATTTCATGAAATCGGGATTCCAAAGGGTTATGACTCTAATCCATCAGAGATACCTTTTTATCGACAGACTGAGCCGGCCGCGCTGTTATGCGCAGCCGCTTTTTTCATTGCCGGAAAACGAATCTGCTATGCGGTAAACCGCACATGCATTCCGGAACATCAGATTTTCACGCTGTGCCGCGGTGAGATGCAGCGCAGCTGCAAAATCAAGATGCGCGCGCTGGGAGCAGCTCCCGAAATCAGAGCCGAACAGAATCCGGTGCGGCATGTTCTGCATTGCAGCTTCCAGAGCCGTTTGGATCTGCGGAATCTTTCCGGGATCATCTGCCACGGATGAAATATCAAAAAACACATTTTCGCAGCCGCCGAGTATTTCAAAGCACTGCGCTGCCGCAGGATAGAAGCAGTGGCAGTATACAAGCCGGTTCTGCGGACGGCGCTGTGCAAGCTCCCGCATGACCGGCGGCGCGGCATACTGCGCGTTGTCCCAGCCGGTATGAAACAGCACCGGTACAGAGAATTCTGCGGCAAGATCATATACCGGTTGCAGCAATTCGTCGGTGCAGAAAAGCTGCTCGTGTCCCGTATAGAGCTTCAGTCCGATGAGATCGCCGTTTCGGAGCAGCGTTCTGCACATTGCAAGCTGTTCGCGGTAACTGAAAAACGGGCTGATGCCGCCCACGACTTTGATGACGCTGCTGCCGCGGAACAGCTCCGCGCAGTCACGGGTTGAGCCGATTGTGCTCTCAAGTACGGAATCCGCAATGACAATGCCCATGCTGACGCCGTTTTTACAAGTGGGCTTTGGACTGTTCCTGCTTGACAATCATACAAAAATGCATTATGATAAGCATGAAGAAAGGACGCGGCGCGGTGATGCGCAGAATCCGGAAAAAATTTTTGTGATATTTCCGGGGTTTGTGCGTCTGATATATGAACGGCGAAAAAATGCAGGGAAAGGAGGGCAGCCGGATGGAGGATATTGAAGCGGCATACCGTGCGCATTTTGATGATGTATACCGGTTTCTGCGCGGACTGACCGGCAGTGAATCGCTGGCCGAGGAGCTGACGCAGGAAACCTTTTTCTCCGCGATGAAGCATATCAGCGATTATCGCGGAGAATCTGAGCTTCGCGTCTGGCTGTGCTCCATCGCCCGGAATCTGTACTTCACACATCTGCGGAAGCAAAAGCATCTTTCACCGGATGCGGTGCCGGAGGATTTGTGTGCAGAGGACAGCGACCTGACGGAACTGATTGCGGACAAGGCGCTCGCCATGCAGATTCACCGGGTACTGCACAGCCTGCGCGACCCCTATAAGGAAGTGTTTTCGCTGCGGATTTTCGGTGAGCTTTCGTTCCGGGAGATCGGTTCGCTGTTCGGCAAAAACGAGCACTGGGCATGTGTGACCTTCCACCGTGCCAAGAATATGATTCAGACGCAGATGAAAGGAGCGGATTCGGATGCTGGATTGTGAAGTTGTCAGAGATTTGCTGCCGCTTTATACAGAGCAGATGGTCAGCGAGCATACAGCGGAGCTTGTCGGTGCGCATCTGCAGAGCTGCCCGGAATGTGCGGCGCTCTGCCGCAGCATGACGTCGCCGGAACCGGCGGTGCAGTTTCATACGGACACAGCACAGCAGTTTGCCGCATACGAAAAAAAGCAGAAGCGAAAGTTCGGCCGGAAGGTCGCAGTGCCGGCCGCGGTGATCGGCGCATTGTTCTTCTGGATTTTCAGCAAATTCTGGCTTGTGCTTGGCGCTGCCGGGCTGCTGCTGGCCGACTCTGCACTTGCCAAAGTCAAAACGGATACCGACCCTGCACATTATTTGCAGTATATGGGCGAGAATGCGGATTCGGACTATAAGTTCAAAAACCGCTCGATCGATGAGCGTATTTTCCCGGAAGCGCTGACAGACAATATGGACGTCCGGGAATACAAGATGGTATACTATAATCCGTGGGATCCGCAGTACCTGAGCTATCTCACCGTTGCGTACTCGCCGGAGGATTACGCCGCAGAAAAGGAGCGCCTGAAGAAACGCGGCATTGCAGATTATCAGGGCTCTTATGGCGTAACGGGTTTTCCGGGCGGTGAACCGCTTGCCGTTGCAATGGATTCCTATTACGGCTATGTCTATGCGATCAACACGCCGGAGCAGGAGAACACGATTACCTACTGCGAGATGATTTTCTGCAACAAATTCATGGATCTGGACTATACAAAATATATGCCGGAGGAATATCTTCCGCTGAATTTCAATGCGCGCAGCAGCAACGTCAGCAAACAGGAGGAGTGGATCAAACAGCATCCGCCGCACGGCAGCATATATGAGTATTATTCAGAGGACTATCATCCGTAAATCCGCGGCGGAACAGCCCGCACTGTTGTTCGGCGGCAGTATCAGCAGGGAACGGGCGGGGTATGTTCAGATTTTTGTGTAGATGTGTCGAAAAACTGCGGCTTGTATTGACAGAAGCGTGCGCAGATGCTATAATGAGAGATGGAAAACCATAATTTCTGAGTAAGGAAGCGATTTTTGATTCCAATGGAAAAAAAGAAACAACGGAAGAAAAAAAAGGTCAATACGTCTTCACCGCTGTATCTGCTGATTCCGCTGGCTGTTGCGTATTCGTTTATATTTTTCACGAAGCGGACGCCCGATCCGGATTCTGCTGCTCTGGACAGTTCGCAGATTGATTCCGGCATTGCGCAGACGACAACCGTGCCTGAATATGCAGAAACGACAGCAGACGGTTCCGGGGCGCTGACGGTTACAACGGCTGCCACGCTGCTTTCCGGAAACGCTGCAGCACTGACAAGCGTTCAGACGTCCTATCTTCTCCCTGTGACCGTGACGACCACTGCGGCTTTGACGGTGCCCGTCACGGAGACACAGCCCGCTGCTGCATCCGGAAACAGACAGGTTTTTGTGACCTTTGATGACGGCCCCTGCAAGAATACGCCGCAGGTGCTGAGTATTCTCGATCAGTACGGCGCAAAGGCAACCTTCTTTACAGTCGGCTGCTTTGTGGATGTATATGCGGAGAATGCCGCAGAAATTGTGCGGCACGGAAATCTGATTGCCTGCCATTCTTTCACGCATGAAATGGATCAGACCTATGCCTCCGTGGATTCGTTTGCGAATGAACTGGAGCAGTGGAAGCAGTCTGTGACGAACGCCTGCGGGCAGCTCCCGGATAAGCTCGTTTTCCGCTTTCCGGGCGGTTCTACCACCAGATATGCAAAGGATGTCCGCGCGGGCGCCATTCAGCGGCTGGATGCCGGAGGCTGGCTCTATTTCGACTGGAATGCCGGCGATAATGACAAGTGGCAGAAGGGCAATACCGAAAATCTGCCGGATGAGCAGTATTTTATGAAGTCGTACCGGGAGTGCATCAACTGGTTCAATGAGAAGCCGGATGAGCCGGTGATTCTGCTGCTGCATGAAACCGAAATCGGTACGGTCAACATTCTGCCGCAGATTCTGCAGGATCTGATCGACCGCGGCTATTCGTTCCATCTGCTGAGCGAGCGTACCGAGAGCTATATCAAGGATCCGGTTTGAGAAGATATGCTCTGCAGTGAATCAAAAAACGGCGCTGATGTCAGAATCAGCGCCGTTTCTGTCTGCAAATCATGTGCTGGTTGCGCAAAGCGGGCTATTATGACAGAATGAAAACGGAAGTGATGATATGAAGGCATATATTCAATGCGGCAATAACGGATTGCCGTACAATATGAATACTTTTTCGGCGATGCTCGGCTTTGAGCAGATGGGAATACAGACAGTGCTTTTCAGCGATAAGCAGGAACTAATCCGTGCAGAGACTGCCGATCTTGTTGCCGGCGGCGTGGGGCGGGTAAAACAGTTCCTTGAAGAAAGAGGAATCATTGTGGATGACATTGATTATCCGGAAAGCCTGTCTAAGTATTTCGGGCGCAGAATATGGGAAACGACATCGGATGCATTTCTGACCGGGAAACAGCACTTTCCCATATTTATCAAGCCCAAACAGGGCAAATTCTTTACAGGCTTTGTATGTAACAGGGAAACGGATATCGCCGGGCGTTTTTCGCCGGGAGAAAATATTCCTGTTTATTGCAGCGAGGTCAGGAATATCATCACGGAATGGCGCTGCTTTGTCAGATACGGAAAGATATTGGATATACGGCGGTACAAGGGCGAACTCGGAAAGACATATTCCTTAAAGACGGTTCAAAGCATGGTAGAGTCTTTTTCGGATGCGCCGGCAGCATACGCGATTGATATCGGGCTGACCGATAAGGATGAGACCATCATTGTTGAAGTGAATGACGGATATTCCCTTGGAAGCTATGGACTGGATCCGTTATTATACGCAAAGCTCCTGTCGGCGCGCTGGGCTGAATTAACCGGTACGAAAGACGAATGTGCATTTGATATCGGATAAATGTGCCTCCGGCGGATCAGAATTGAGGGCTTTGCATTCAAACTTCCTGCTGTTTGATAAAAAAATCCCGGCAAATCGCAAGATTGCCGGGATTTCGTATTTATGCATATTTACACTGTTTTCAGCTTATTTCATAGCCTCTTCAACTGCAACTGCACAAGCAACTGTTGCACCAACCATCGGGTTGTTGCCCATGCCGATGAGACCCATCATCTCGACGTGTGCCGGGACGGAGGAAGAACCTGCGAACTGTGCATCGGAGTGCATACGGCCCATGGTATCGGTCATGCCGTAGGAAGCAGGACCTGCTGCCATGTTATCCGGGTGCAGGGTACGGCCTGTGCCGCCGCCGGAAGCAACAGAGAAGTACTTCTTGCCTGCATCGGTGCGCTCCTTCTTATAGGTGCCTGCAACCGGGTGCTGGAAACGGGTCGGGTTGGTGGAGTTACCGGTGATGGAAACATCCACGTTTTCCTTCCACATGATGGCAACGCCCTCGCGGACATCGTTTGCGCCGTAGCAGTTGACCTTTGCGCGGAGACCGTCAGAGTAAGCCTTGCGGAAGACTTCCTTGACTTCGCCGGTTGCATAGTCCATCTCGGTTTCAATATAGGTGAAGCCGTTGATTCTTGCAATGATCTGTGCAGCGTCCTTGCCGAGACCGTTCAGGATAACACGGAGCGGCTTCTGACGAACCTTGTTTGCCTTCTCAGCGATGCCGATTGCGCCCTCAGCCGCAGCGAAGGACTCGTGGCCTGCGAGGAATGCGAAGCACTCGGTATCCTCTTCGAGCAGCATCTTGCCGAGGTTGCCGTGGCCGAGACCGACCTTGCGCTGATCTGCAACGGAACCCGGAATGCAGAATGCCTGCAGACCTTCGCCGATTGCGGCAGCAGCGTCAGCAGCTCTGGTACATCCCTTCTTGATTGCGATGGCGCAGCCGACGGTATATGCCCACTTTGCGTTCTCGAAGCAGATCGGCTGAATGCCCTCGACCAGCTTGTAGATATCAAGACCCTTTTCCTTGCAGACATCGGCACATTCCTCGATGGAGTTGATGCCGTACTGCTTGATCACAGCGAGAATCTGCTTCTCGCGTCTTTCATACGATTCAAACAAAGCCATTGTACAAGTCCTCCTTATTCTTTTCTCGGATCAACGAGCTTAACAGCGTCAGCGACTCTGCCGTACTGACCCTGCGCCTTTTCGAATGCGGTATTTGCGTCATCGCCGGCCTTGATGAAGTCCATCATCTTGCCGAAGTTGACAAACTTGTAGCCAATGATCTCGTCGTCTGCATTCAGAGCGAGCTTGGTGATGTAGCCGTCGGTCAGCTCCAGGTAGCGCGGACCCTTCTTCAGCGTACCGTAGGTGGTACCGATCTGGGAGCGGAGACCCTTGCCGAGGTCCTCAAGACCTGCACCGACCACGAGGCCGCCTTCGGAGAATGCGGACTGGGAACGGCCGTAGACGATCTGGAGGAACAGCTCTCTCATAGCAGTATTGATTGCGTCGCAGACCAGGTCTGTGTTCAGTGCCTCAAGGACAGTTCTGCCGGGCAGAATCTCAGCTGCCATAGCAGCGGAGTGGGTCATGCCGGAGCAGCCGATGGTCTCCACAAGTGCTTCCTGAATCACGCCTTCCTTGACATTAAGGGTCAGCTTACATGTGCCCTGCTGCGGCGCACACCAGCCGATACCGTGTGTAAAGCCGGAGATATCCTTGATCTCCTTTGCCTTGACCCATTTTGCCTCCTCAGGGATGGGGGCAGCGCCGTGTGCAACACCCTGTGCGATCGGGCACATTGTTTCAACTTCGTGCGAATAGATCATTGTAAAAACTCCTTTCAGTTTTAGGCACAAAACTGGCCTTACCTTATAATATACTACATTTCCGGCTTCAAATCAAGAGTTTTTTCCGAAAAATGCAGATTTTAGTCTGTTTGGATAAGAATTCGGAATGATCTCTCCGGTTTTTGCATATCCGCGCAAACAGCGGGAACGGGAAGCAGATACAGAAAATCCGCTGCCGGAGCCATGCGGCATTCCGGCAGCGGACTGTATTGCGGAAAACAATTATTCAAGGAACTCAAATTCTTTGCTGTATTCCTCGTACATGCGTACAAAATCGTCATTCTGGTGCGATTTGATATTGTTCAGGTATTCGTGCGTATCGAAGGAATCTGCGTGCAGCTCCACGAGTGCAACTGCGATGTTGGAACAGTGGTCGGCAACACGCTCAAAATTGCTGAGCAGATCGTTGAAGACGAAGCCCTGCTGCAGCGTACAGACCTGCGCCTGCAGTCTGGCAACATGGTTCAGTTTGGCGGACTGGCAAAGCGAGTCGATCAGCTCTTCCAGCGGTTCAACATGCGCTGCAAGCGCGAGGTCACCCTGGCGGAACGCATCAAAGGTGATGGTGACGATCTTCCGGATTGCGCGTTCAAGCACATGCAGCTCGTCCTGCGCGCCGCCGGAGAAACGAACCTTCTTTTCGTAGATTTCATGCGCCGCCTCCTGAATATTGACGGAGTGGTCACTGATACGCTCAAAGTCTGCAACGGTGTGCAGATAGAGCGAACATTCCAGTGTTTCGGCATGATTGAGTGCTTTTCCGGTCACCTTGACCAGATAGGTGCCGAGCTTGTCCTCATAATGATCCACGGCGTCCTCTGCTTCGATGACCTGTTTTGCGACAGCTTCATCATATTGGCCGATGAGGTCGAAGGAAAGAAACAGGTTTTCCTGTGTGAGATCGGCCATGCTGCACATGGCTTCCTTGCTCTGTGTCAGGGCGAGGACAGGGTTCTCAAGGAAGCGCTCTTCCAGCTGTACGACAGGCATCGCTTCCTTGCTGCTCTCTTCTTTTTCCTCCTCAGGCGAATGCTTGAGCAGGAAATTTGTGAAGCGCTCCAGATACTTGATAAACGGCAGCAGCAGGATTATGGCGACGATACGGTAGAGCGTATTGACGGATGCAATGCCGATCACGCCGATCGGGACATCGCCCTGCATGAATGAGAAGTGCAGCAGCGCATTGGCACCGTAGAACAACAGCGTACAGACCACCGCGCCGAACACATTGATCAGCAGATAGATCAGAGAAGTGCGTTTACCGTCGCGGCTTGCGCCGACGGCAGAGAGCAGAACCGGAACCGATGCACCGATACCCATACCCATAATCATCGGGAATGCAGCTGCATAGCTGACAGCGCCGGTGACGGAGATTGCCTGCAGGATACCGACAGATGCCGAATTGCTCTGCAGCAGCGCGGTGATGAGAATACCGACCAGAATGCCGAGCAGGGGATTGTCAAACATTGTCAGCATGCTGCGGAAGTTTTCGCTTTCCTTCAGCGGTGCAACGGCGCCGCTCATGGCTTCCATGCCGTACATCAGAACGGCAAAACCCAGCATGATGCCGCCGATATGCTTTTTGACTTCCTTTTTGGAGAACATCAGCCAGATGATGCCGATGAACGCCACAACGGCGGAGATTGTGCTCGTGGAGAGCAGGCTCACCAGTCCGCCGGATTTGCCGAGCGCAGAAAGACACAGCAGCCAACCCGTGACGCTTGTGCCGATATTCGCGCCCATGACAATAGGGATCGACTGTGCCACCGTCATCAAAGCGGAATTGACAAAGCCGACGACCATTGCCGAGGTCGCGGACGAAGACTGCACCACGGCCGTGACAACTGTGCCGAGCAAAATACCTTTGATTGGTGTGCCGGAGAGCTTCCAGAGCACGAGCTCCAGCTTGTTGCCGGCGACTTTTTTCAGACCGTCGCCCATCAGCTGCATGCCGAATAAAAACAGGGCGATACCGCCGATTAAAGCAATAACATTCGCAATACTCATATGATTTACCTGCTGCTTTCATACACATTCTAAACCACGTATATCATAGCCCATAAAAATCAAATTTCTGTATTGCGAATGTTAAGATCGCGTAAATGAATGTTAAATTTAGGTTAAATCCGGATGTCCATGGTGTCCTCGTCGATCGGCACGACGTCGATGCGGCGCGGCTCTGCGACGGGTTCCTCCGGCTCCGGAATGATGAGGTCAGCTTCCGGTTCCTCGACCGGTTCGCCGTCATCGTCCTCGTAATAAAACACTTCCTCCGCCTCGGCTTCCGGTTCCTGATCGTTGTCGTCGTCAAACACCTCAAGCTCCAGTGCGGCGACGGCCTCACGGATCAGGCGGTCGGTTTCGTCCTCCGGGTCGGGGTACGGCTCCGATGCCTGTTCGGGCTCCGGTTCCGGCTGCAGCTCCGCTTCATCAAAGAGCGTCAGCGGCTCCGGTTCATTTTCCGGCAGTTCTTCCGTTTCTTCGGACTGTTCCAGCGCTGCTTCGTCCGGTTCTTCGGATTCTGCTTCGGCGGTCTCTTCCGGTTCTGCTGTCGGTTCCGCTTCCGGTTCGGTCTCCGGTTCTGCGGCAGTCTCCGTTATTTCCTCCGGCTCCGGCGCACTCTCACGCACATGGATGAGCTGCGGCTCCGAAGCACCGGGAATATCGACATTCAGCGGATTCAGTCTTGCGGAGCTTTCCGCAGCAGCTGCTGCTTCGGCACTGCGCGGGAAGAACAGCGTAATGGTTGTGCCGCTGCCGAGCTGGCTTTCAAGCTCGATGGTCGCATTGTGGAACAGTGCGCCGTGTTTGACAATGGAAAGACCGAGGCCTGTGCCGCCGATCTGCTTGGAGTGGCTCTTGTCCACGCGGTAGAAGCGTTCAAAGATGCGTTCTCTGTCTGCCTGCGGGATGCCGATGCCGGTATCCGTTACGGAAAAGACGGCCTGCTGATCGGTACGGGTGACTTTGATATGGACAGCGCCGTTTTCCACATTATATTTGATCGCATTGTCGCAGAGGTTATAGAGCATTTCCTCCACGATGACCGGCACGCCCCGCATCGGTGCCGGAGTGCCTTCCAGTGTAACGGTCAGCTGCTTGGCTTCTGCGGCAGGGAGCAGCTGCTCGCGGACATTCTCTGCAATTTCATAGAGATCGAGCGGCAGAACCTCTTCGGTAAAGCTCTCGTCATCCAGTCTGGAAAGACGGATGATGTCCTCGATCAGTGCAATCATGCGCGAGGATTCATCGCGGATGCGCCGTGCAAAGCCGCTGATATCCTTTTTCTTGACCATGCCGCTTTCCATCATGTCGGCAATGCCGTAAATGGAGGTGAGCGGTGTTTTCAGCTCATGGGAGATATTGGCCGTAAATTCACGGCGGAGCGCATCACGTTTTTCGCGTTCGGTGACGTCCAGCAGCACCATGACTGCGCCTGTCAGACGGTTTTCCCGTGCGACCGGATTGGCAATCAGCTGCACCGCGGTATCACCGACTGTAATGATGGCGGAAGCGCGTGCGCCGTCAAGCGCCTGCCCGACAACGAGCTGGAACTGCTCGGCCTCGCTCAGTGCATAGACGGAGAGAATGTCGTTGTGCGGGGAAATCTCCTGTCCGAGCAGCTGCAGGGCTGCATGGTTGTGGGAGAGCACCCGTCCGGTCGCGCTGATGAGCAGCAGACCCTCCTGCATGTTGTCCGTCAGGACGCGGAGCTGTTCCTGCTGACCGGTCAGCTCGTTCATTTGCGTGTCAATCTGCGCCTTGAGGCTGGAAACCTGCCGGGCAAGCGGCCGCAGCTCCGGATACTGTGTCAGTGCGGCCTTTGAGTCAATCCGCAGCTTTTTGAGCTCCTGTGCGGTATTCCGCGAAAAGTTCTCACTGATGAAATGCAGCGGAATCAGCATGACAGCGCCGATCACGAGCGAGAGCGGGAGCAGCTGCAGCACCAGCCGGAAATAGTTTTCGGTCGGCAGAAGCAGCGGATAAACCAGCAGGCAAAGTCCAAGTGTTGCTGCCATTGCCGTGAGCAGCTTTCGGAACAGTGCTTTTTTCATTCTGTAGCCTCCGTAGTTTCCGCCGGATTTGCCTGAAAGCGGTAGCCGACGCCGCGCACGGTTTCGACTGCGTTGCCGGCCTCGCCGAGCTTTGCGCGCAGTGTCCGGATATGGACATCAACGGTGCGGCTTTCTCCGGTATAGTCATAGCCCCAGACGGATTGTAAAATGCGTTCTCTGCTGAGCACGATGCCCTGATTGCGCATCAGCATGGCGAGCAGATCGAATTCCTTGCCGGTCAGCGTGATTTCTTCCTCGCGCACGGAAACGAGATGTCTTGCGGTGCTCAGCCGGATGCCGCCGCCGCAGAGCGTTTCGTCCTCTGTCTGCCGGGAGGCGGTTCGCCGGAGCAGCGCACGGATTCTGGAGAGCAGCTCCATGACGCCGAACGGTTTGGCGAGATAGTCATCCGCGCCGCTGTCCAGTCCGAGCACCTTGTCATATTCTGTGCTGCGTGCGGAAAGCATCATGATGGGAAGGTCTTTGGTTGCAGGATTCTCCCGCAGCCGGCGCAGAACGGAAAGGCCGTTTTCCTCCGGCAGCATGATATCCAGCAGCACAACATCCGGTATATGCTCTTCCAGTGCGGCGCGGAACGCTGACGGAAGTGCAAATCCGCGGATCTCATAGCCGGCACTTTCGAGCGCATAAATCGTGAAATCCCGGATATTCTGGTCATCCTCCAGCAGATAAATCATGGAATCCTCCCTGATAAATACATATTCTGTTTTATTATATCACATTTCGCCGTGAAATGCAAGTACGGTTCGCGGGCATTTTCCTCCGGCGTGCGGCAGCGGCGCTCTCCCGATGAGACAAGCACACGGCGCTGATTGCGCCGCCTGAAAGGCAACTTCTTCCCATACGAAAGCACTGCACAGATGCCCGCGGCGCATTGATTGAAAGCAGTCCGGCAACGTCATGCGAATCCTGTGCAATCACGCCCCCGCTTTCCTAACCCTTTTTCCTCTGGCTTCGCAGAACTTCAGTTGTGCGCCGCACAGCGTTCTGCGCATCCGGTGTGCAGTCTCCGCTGCTGTTTCCTTATCTTCAAACGTCAGAAGGAATGGCAAAAAAATGCAGCAGAAATCACGTAAATATGTGAAATAATGTCTGCGACCTGCGCTCCGCAAGGAGACGGCTCCGTGAAAACAGGCGGTTTTTCGGTGAAAGCAGAAAAATCACCCGGAATCAGAAAAAACTTGCGAAATCTCTTGCATGTTTGTTGCTTTTATGCTATAATAGTAGAAAAGTGCCCGCAGACCGGACGCCCGGAGAGAAACAGAACCGGAAAACGTCTGCGGTTTGCTGTGATACATGTAAAATATAAAAAGAAGAACAAAAAAGCAGGAGCAAACAGTATGGTTTTTTCAAGCCTTTATTTTCTATATCTGTTTCTGCCCGTATGCCTGCTCTGCTACGGGCTTTCGCCGTCTCTGAAGATCAAAAACCTTGTTCTGACGGCCTTTTCACTTGTTTTTTATGCATGGGGTGAGCCGACATACATTATTCTGCTGCTCATCAGCGTGCTGGCGAACTATCTGTTCGGACTCGGCATCGGGCATTTCCAGAAAACGGAAAAACCGGGCAGCGCCAAGGCCGTGATGATCGTCAGCCTGATTTTCAATCTCGGTCTGCTCGGCGTGTTCAAATACAGCGGATTCATTGTCGAGAATCTGAACCTGATACCGGGCGTCAGTCTCCCGGTGCCGAAGCTGACGCTGCCGATCGGCATCAGCTTCTATACCTTCCAGATTCTGTCCTATATCATTGACCTTTACTGGGAGAAAATTGATGTTCAGCGCAATCCGCTGCATCTGCTGCTCTATATCTCGATGTTCCCGCAGCTGATCGCCGGACCGATCGTCCGCTATTCGACGATCGCAGAGGAGATCAAAGACCGGAAAACAACGCTTGCCGATCTGAGCGAGGGTCTGACCCGCCTGATGATCGGCCTCGGCAAAAAGGTGATTCTGGCGAACCATCTTTCCGTGATTGTTGACCAGTTCTTCGGTACGCCGGGTACAAGGCTTTCGGTGGCCGGAACATGGTATGCCGTCATCGTCTATGCGATGCAGATTTATTTCGATTTTTCAGGCTATTCCGATATGGCGATCGGCATGGGAAGAATGTTCGGCTTTCACTTTGACGAAAACTTCCGGCATCCGTTCCTCTGCAAGGATATCTCGGAGTTCTGGCAGCGCTGGCATATCTCGCTGGGCACGTTCTTCCGCGATTATCTGCTCTATGTCCCGATTTTCGGCAAGCGCCGGAAATACGGCGGACTGTTCCTTGTCTGGTTCTGCACGGGCATGTGGCACGGTGCCAGCTGGAACTTTATCATCTGGGGTCTGTATTTCGGCGTGTTTATTCTGATCGAACAGCTGATCGGCAAAAAGCGCATGAAGAAGATCCCGATTGTGATCCGGCATATTTATAACAAGATCGTCATTATCATCGGCTTCGGCATCTTCTATTTTGAGGATTTCGGACGGCTCGGTGAATTCTTCAGAAATATCGTCGGTGCAAACGGCAATGCGCTGTTTGATACCGTGACGAAGCTCTCTGTACAGAACAATCTGTTTTTGCTGCTTGCGGCGCTGCTCTGCTGCTTCCCGCTCTACGACGGACTGCAGAAGCTCAAGACGCGCTATGCGGCTGCGGTTTACGCCGTGGATGCATTTCAGGTTGTCTGCAATGCGGCGCTGCTGATTATCAGCAGTGTGCTGCTTGTCGATGCAACGAATAACCCGTTCCTGTACTTCCGCTTCTGAGAAATGCGGCTGCAGGGACAGCAGAAAGAGAAAACCGGGCATGATATCCGCCCGGAACGGAACAGAACGAACAGGAAGGAGGAAACTCCATGCCGAATACAGATTTGCCGGAGGAACTGCCGCAGACCGGCGAGCATCCGCTCCCGGAGGAACCGCTTCTTGACCGCCGCAGCGCAATCGCACAGGCAAGAGCAATCCGCCGCGAAGCAGCTGCGCTGGAGCAGTCGGAGAAGGAAAAGGCTGCTGAGACGGCAAACAGCATTCTGGAAATGGCTGCGCCGGAGCCGCTGCGCAAAACCATCCGCAGGCAAATGGCGCCGATACCGGTCTCCAATGCGTCCGGAAAATTCAGCTGGCTGGACGATGTCCGGAAGCTGAATCCCGCACGCTCGGATGCGGAAGAAATCGTGGAAAAGCTCGTTGCGGAATCCCGTCAGCGCGAGGAACCGGAGGAAGAGGATGATACGGAGCAGAAGCCCTCTGCGCCGGAGATTCTGGCAGAGCATATTATAACGGAGGTACAGAATCCTCATGCACCGGAGGCGATTGTGGCACAGGTGCTGCGGGAGGCTGCACAGGCAGAGCCGGTACTGATCCCCGCGGATGAGCCGGAAGAGGCACAGGAGGAACCGTCTGAGCCGGAAGAGCCGGAGCAGGCAGCTGCAGAACCGGAATTCACCGAAGAACCGCAGGAGGAAGCTGCGCCTGCGCTGATGCCGGAAGCGGATACAGCCGCAGAAACGGAAACAGTACCGGAGGCGGCAGCGTCCGCTGATTCAGAGTCCGCCGATGAGCCGGAAGTGCTCGCGGAACCGGAATCCGAATCGGAAGAGGAGATCTCTGCACAGGAACCGGAAGCTGCGGAGGCTGAAGAATCCGCAGCGGATACCACAGAGGAAGTCATTGCGGCAGAACCGGCGTTTGCTGCCGAAGAAGCATTGCAGGAGCTGCCGGCATCCCGCCCGGAGCCCGAAGCGGAGCCGCAGCCTGAACCGATCGCAGAGGAAATCTCCGTGCCGAAGCCGAAGGCGGAAGCGAAGTCTGAACCGCGGGCGAAAGCGGGAGCGAGACCCAAGCCTGCGCAGAAGCGTCCGCCGGAATCGCCGCGGAAGCCGAAAAAGCCTGCGCAGAATCAGAAGCAGCGGCGTCAGCCGTCCCGTGCGGCATCGGCTGTTTCTGCTGAGAACGCTGCAAAGCAATACCGCGAGAACGCCCGCACCGCCAGAGCCGAAGTGCGCAAAATGGTGCGCGAGACGACCCGCAGCTGGAGCAGAGAGGCTGACGGAATCCGTGCAAAGGCTGTCAGCGGACGGACGCAGAAAAAGGCGGCACGGTGGAATGTCGGCGTGAGCCTTTCTATCCTGTTCCTTGCGGCGGTCGGCATGATTGTGCTGGAACGGCCGACTGTTTCGATGGAGGAAAACCGTACTCTCGCCAAAATGCCGGCGTTCTCCGTGGAGAGCTATCTCGACGGCAGCTATACGGCCGGTGTTGCGGAATACTATAATGATACGGTGCCGATGCGCTCCGTATTCAAGCGCTGGACGCAGGAAATCCGCAAGTGCATGGGTCTGCAGAGCGGCGCTGCGATTCACGGTGCAGTGCCTGCCGTTCAGGAGACACCTGCGGAAACGGAGCCGGTTCCGGCAACGACTGCACCGCCTGTTACCGCGGTGGCTGTCACGGCCGACCCGGATGCAGCCGCGGAAACCGTAACCGAGACCACGCCTGCACCGCAGCAGGAGGAAGGCGAGCATGACGGCGAAATCAGCAGCGGCATCCTGATTGTGGATAAACGCGGTCTGATGCTCTTCGGCGGCGGGGAAACCATGGGCGAGCCCTATGCGCGGACGCTCAACCGCTTCAAGGAATCGCTGCCGGATGTCCGGATGTATTCGATGGTTGTTCCGACACCGTGCTCGTTCTATACGCCGGAGGAATATCAGTATATGATCTCCAGCGAGAAAGCCAATATCGACTATATCAACCAGTGCCTTGTCAATGTCGAGCCGGTTGATGTCTACAGCGCGCTTGAAAAGCACAAGGACGAACCGATCTTTATGCGGACAGACCATCACTGGTCGTCGCTCGGCTCGTTCTACGGCGCAGAGAAGTTTTCAGCTGTTGCGCGTGTGCCGTTTGCCCGCATTGAAGAATATGAAAAGCATGTCAAAGAGGGCTATGTCGGCACGCTGTACGGTTTCTCAGGCAATATCATTCTGAAGGAAAATCCGGAGGAATTTTTCTGGTATGTGCCGAAGCACCCGTTCCGCACGACGTTCTATAACAGATCGTGCGGCGGCGGCTATGAGGCCGATTTCTTCATGAATATTGACAATGTTGATCCCGTCAGCTGGTATATGGTCTATATGACCGGTGACGATCATGTTGTGCATATTGAGTCGGAGGTCGGCAACGGCCGGAAGCTCTGCGTCATCAAGGACAGCTACGGCAATGCGCTGATTCCGTGGCTGACATCCTCTTTTGACGAGATCTATGTCATCGACATGCGGTATTTTAATCTGAATGCCGTCCGGTTTATTCAGGAAAAGGGCATCACGGATGTGCTGTTTGCGATGAACAGCTTCAGCGCGAACGGCCCGAATACCGACAAGATTGAAAAAATTCGTGTGCAGTAAAAACAGAAAGGAGCAAAACCATGACCAAGGAAGAAGCAATGGAGGCACTGACGCCGATTTTCCGCGAGGTGTTTGACGATGAGAGCATTGAGCTTTCTGATGAACTGACCGCTGCCGATGTGGAGGGCTGGGACAGCGTCGAGCACTTCAATCTGATTTCCGAGATTGAGCGCACATTCGGAATGCGCTTCAAGATGAAGGAGGTTTCCGGTATGAAGAATGTCGGGGAGCTTGCGGAGATTGTTGCGGAGCGCGGCAGCCTCTGAGCATAAAAAATGTAACGAAAAAGAGCACTGCGAAAACAGAAGTTTCGCAGTGCCTTTTTTTGAACAAAATTAGCTGTTTTGTCCTAAAAAATACTGCACGTTTTACTGAAATAATATTTAACAGAATGGAATAAAACTTCCGGCAATAACGTAATAAAGCTGCCAAAGATCACTTTACAATTTGTGATATTTCCGATTTTTTTCTAATAAAAACCGTGTAATACCGCGTTTTTTATCTACGAATGGTATAATTTGCAAAAAATTTGCTACAGGTTGCACAAAAATGATAAGCAAGATTTTACTAAATCGACTATTGAAAAATGAAAAAATTTTTTGTATAATAAAGTTGAGGAAAGTGACAAAAACCTTTTAATAAGCTGAAGGCCTTATCTTGAGAAGGAGGATCAAAAATGCCGCAGCAGATTTATGAACATGTCCCGAATCCGCTCGACAGCAGAATCATGAAAACGCCAAGTGCCGTCGCACGCCGCACATTCTTTTATCTTCAGGAGTGCGGGCACCTGAAGGCGGGGGACGATCATCACACAAGCCGTCAGAACCTGCAGTCATTTTTGTTTGCAGCCGTTCTGAACGGAAAGGGCAGCCTGTCTTATGACGGAAAACAGTACCAGCTGGAAGCCGGCGACTGCTTCTTCATCGACTGCCGCTCCGCGCATTCCTATCAGAGTGATGCGCAGAATCCGTGGGAGCTTCTCTGGATCCATTTTAACGGGGCGACCTCAGAGGAGTATTACAAGCTGTTCACGACGCAGCTTCAGCCGGTGTTCCATCCGGTGTCAACAGTGAAATTCGTTTCGCTGCTGCAGGAGATTATGCGTCTGAATGCCGAAACCTATGCCGATACAGAGGCACTGACCTCAAGCCTGATTGTCAATCTTCTGACCATGCTGCTGACTGTCAACAGCACCTCGGAGGAAAACGACACCGCGCTGCAGGCCAAGCTCAAGACCGTGATGGCGCATATCGACGCGAACTTTACGTCGGATATCCGTCTGGACGATCTGGCTGAACGCTTTGACATCAGCAAATATTACCTGACGCGGGAATTCAAGCGCGCATACGGCGAGACGATCTTCCAGCACATCATTGCGCTGCGGATCAACTACGCCAAGAGACTGCTCCGCTTTACGGACAAATCCGTCGAGGAGATCTCTGTGCTGTGCGGCTTCAATGACCAGAGCTATTTTTCCAAGCAGTTCAAGAAAGCAGAAAACGTCACATGTCTTGCTTTCCGCCGCCGCTGGCGCGACTGACACGCTCCTCGGCAATCAAGCGGGAGGAAGCCATCGGGGAATCTGCTCCCGCAGACTGAACGTCCTGCTGCAAAGGTTTTACGGGTCTTTTGCAGCACAGCGCCCTCTGTCTATACTATTATAATATACGGGAGGGGCTGCGGACGCACGGCGCACGGAAGTGGTTTCCCCTTTTCTCTTTTGGCGGAGCGAAGGCGAAGGAAGCCGTGCGGTTCCGCTCTCAGAGCTCGGAAATGTGATCGGCGGATTTCCGCTGATTTTCAATACGGTTCCTGCAATGCTGCTCGGACGTGAGCAGCTGCAGCGGATACAGAAGGATGCGCTGATTGTCGATCTTGCTTCAAAGCCGGGCGGGGATGACGCACAAGACAACGGGAGGGATGTACAGAATGGAACGGAAACCGGAGCGGTTCACGGCCGCGGTTGTCAGCGTTCTTTGTCTGACGTCGCTGGTGCTGATGCTCACTGCGGGCGAAAAGCCGCAGATCAGAGTCAGTGTCCGGGAACCCGCCGCGGAAACCGCAGTGACAGAACAGTCCCCGGCACCTGAAACAAGCAGAACGGAACGCAGCAGAAAAATACAAACAAAAAAGACGGCAGGGGAAACCGTGCCGTCAGATACAATCATAAAGGAAGATAAGGAAGTAACGGAATCACCGGTGCCGGATCGCAACCTCAATACTGCGGATGCAGCAGCATTGAAGCGCGTGCGCGGCATCGGTGATTCTTTGGCAGATGTAATTCTTGCCTACCGCGATGCGCACGGCGGCTTCCGCAGGAGAGCAGAGCTGCTCGAAATAGACGGCGTCGGCGCGGTACTGGCAGCACGCATTCTGGAAGAATTCGATATTCCCGGAGAGCTGCCGCCGGAGGAACCGCAGAACGAGCCCGAACAGCAGCAGCTCCCGGAACAGGAAACAGAACAGCCTGCGGAATCGGAGCCGGAGCCGGCCGCGGAGCGCTTTGCACTGAATGCAGTCACGCGGGAGGAGCTGCTGCGCATTCCGGACATGACCGAAGCCCTTGCGGACGGAATCCTGCAGATGCGGGATCAGCTTGGCGGCTATGACAGCATCTATGAACTGATGCTTGTTTCCGGGGTGACAGAACGGTACTTCCATGACGTCCTGCGGAACTGTCTGTATGCAGAGGCGGAAACGCTTTTGTCTGAGCCTTGAAAATTATTGCATCCGGGAATCAGCGGCGGGGTAAAAATCCTCGCCGCTGATTCTGCCGAACTGCCATGCATGGGCACGGGACTTTCTGGAAGCAGCTGCCCCGACAGGCAGATCGCAGACCAGATGCAGCGAGGGATCCATCTCGCAGAGCTCCCCGATGCTGAGCACGATGGCTTCGTCCTCAGAATGGCTGCCGTCGCAGACAAATTCCCATGTGTTGTCATTGAAGTGGTGACAGACCAGCGTGATATCGGCGCCCTCCAGAACATGCGTGCAGGTCAGAACCAGCAGATCGGGGCGGTCGGTGAATGGATAATGCTTCATAACAAGAACCTCCGAAAGTATTTGTAACTACTATCATACCGGAAAATGACAGAAATTGCAAGAGGAAAACCGTATTTTTGTGATGAAGCAGTGAAAAATGTGACGGTTGGCAAAAATAACGAATCAAAAAAGGGCGCAAAACACAGATATGGAAAATGAAATCAGCGAAAAAATCCCATTTTGTAAAGAAATGGGCCGGAAATGTAACCGAAATGTAATAAAGTCGCAAAAAATCATAAAAAAAGAGTGTCAAATCGCAAATAATGCACAAGAGAGCAAGAAGTGAGTTGACTAGAATGCACAAAACGTCCAAATAAGATGACGAAATAGTGATTGGCATTGACTTTTCAAGGATTTTCGTGTATATTACAAGTATGAAAACGAGGGACGCACGCAGGCAGCGAAAGGAAGCCTGACACCGGACGCCGCCAGACTGCTGAACTTGTTTGGATGGAAGCTGACCTGAATGAAGGATGAAGGACGCGCTTCCGTGCTGCGCAAAACGCAGCGAAAATTTACCCCGACAGATTCGGGCATATTTTTTCAAAGCTGCGAACGCAGCAAATTATTCGCAGCAAATTGAAGGAGGAAATTTCAAATGAACAAGCTGAAGAAGTCTCTTGCTCTGGTTGCTACTCTGGCAATCGCTTCCACTGCATTCTATGCATGTGGCACTACTTCCACCCCGGCAGAAACTCAGGAGTCCCAGGAGTCTGTGACTGAAGAGTCCACCGAAGAGTCCGAGACCGAAGAGTCCGAGACCGAAGCGTCTGAGACTGAGGAGTCTAAGGAAGAAGCTGTTGCTGACATCGCTCTTCCGGAGACCGGCGACAAGCTGAGCATTCTCTGCTGGACACCTGATGATGTCACCAAGATGATCGAGCACTTCGAGAAGGCAAACCCGGATTACGCTGGCAAGTGCGAGTATGTCAACGTCGGTTCCAACGGCGGCGAGGCTCGTGAGGGCTATGCAAACTACTTCGCAGGCGGCGAGGATGTTGACCTCTTCGTTCTGGAAGCAGACTGGATTCTCGAGTACATCAACAATGATGAGTACACCGCTCCGCTGAGCGATCTGGGCTTCTCTGCTTCTGATTTCAGCGGCAATTACGCTTACACTGTTGCAATCGGCACCAACAACGACGGCGTTCTGAAGGGCGCTTCCTGGCAGGCAACTCCGGGCGGCTACGTCTACAGAACTGACCTCGCTGAGAAGTACCTCGGCGCAAAGACTCCGGAGGAGATGCAGGAGTTCGTTAAGGACTGGGCAACCTTCGAGGAGACCGCTGCAAAGGTTAAGAAGGATTCCGAAGGCAAGACTGCTCTCGTCGATACGCTCGGCGGTCTGTGGCAGGTTTGGCAGTACAACCGTTCCACCGGTTGGGCAAAGGACGATGCTCTGATCGTTGACGATTACTGCAAGGAATATGCTGAGACTGCTAAGAAGTACTGGACTGAAGGCTATGTCACGAAGGAAGACCAGTGGCAGGATGGCTGG
Source organism: Oscillospiraceae bacterium (assembly GCA_017427265.1). Classification (GTDB taxonomy): domain Bacteria; phylum Bacillota; class Clostridia; order Oscillospirales; family Ruminococcaceae; genus Firm-04. The sequence goes on from JAFRTG010000026.1 coordinate 52,668, forward strand.
TATGCAATCGGCCAGGATGATTCCACTCTCGGCTACTTCTTCTGCACATGGTGCCTCGGCGAAGGCTCTATGCTGAGCAACGCTGAAGGCGGCGAGGGTGGCTCCACCTACGGTAAGTACGCAATCACCGCTGGCCCGTCCGACTGGGCATGGGGCGGTTCTTGGCTGGCAGTTTCTCCGAACTGCGACAACGGCCAGATGGCTCACGACTTTGTGAAGCACTTCACTGTTGATGAGGCTACCATGGAAGACTATGCTCTGTTCAAGGGCGAGTTCGTCAACAACCCGACTGTTATGGAGAAGATCGTTAACGATAAGTCCAACAGCAACAAGCTCCTGGGCGGTCAGGATCAGTTCTCTGTTCTGTTCGAGTCCGCAAAGGGCATCAACATGGACGGCAAGATCACCCAGTACGATGCTCAGATCAAGGCTGCATTCAACGATGCTGTTACCAAGTATGCAAAGGGCGACTATGCTTCTTATGATGACATGATCGCTGCATTCAAGAAGGAAGCTGCTAAGATCGAGGGTCTGACCGTCGAGTAATTCAACTCAACGCTCAGGGTTCAGACATTTCCAAATTAAATAGATAATGCCTGAAAAATAGCATAATCGAATATTTGCCTATTGGGCTCCGGCCCAATAGGCGAATATTATATCTCGGTCTGTAAAATTCACTAATTTTTTCTTGAAAGGGTGTGCTGAATGGCTACAGCTGCACAAAGACGGATCAAATCCGTCAGCTACGCGAAGTACGGCTATTTCTTCATCCTGCCGTTCTTTATCGTGTACTTTATCTTTAGTCTCTGGCCGCTGCTGCAGACATTTGTCCTTGCATTCCATTCCAACGGTGCAAGAACGAATCTGACGTTTGTCGGTCTGGACAACTTCAGGACAATTCTGGCAACTCCGGCCGAAAATGACTTCAAAGCAATGGGTATTCATGAGACTTTCTGGAAGTACATGAAGAACACGGTCATCATCTGGGTCGGCAACTTCATTCCGCAGATTGCACTTTCGCTGCTGCTCGCAGTGTGGTTCACGGATCTGCGTGTCAAAATGCCCGGCAAAGGCTTCTTCAAGGTTGTGATGTATATGCCGAATATCATCACCGCTGCGTCCGTTGCCGGTCTGTTTCTGTCTCTTTTCGGTAATTCCTCTTACAGCGTCATCAATACGCTGCGCGGACCGGATGTCGAGCCGCTCAAGATTATTACCGATATGTGGCAATCGCGTGTCCTCGTTATGTTCATCCAGGTCTGGATGTGGTTCGGCAATACCATGATCATGCTGATGTCCGGTATTCAGGGTATCAACGAGTCGCTGTTTGAAGCGGCTGAGATCGACGGCGCCAACACGCATCAGACATTCTGGCGTATTACATTCCCGCTGCTGAAAACAATCATGGTCTATACGCTGCTGACCTCTATGATCGGCGGTCTGCAGATGTTCGATATTCCGTACATGCTCCATACGGGCAATGTCATCAACGAGCATATTGCAACGGTGGCCGTGTTTGTTTATGAAATGTTCCACAAGAACTTCGCAAAGCCTTCCTTTGGCTATTCCGCAGCTGCTTCTGTGATTCTGTTTGTCATCACCTCCATCCTCGGCGCACTCGTCTTCTGGGTGCAGCGCGATAAGGATGCGATGGAGAAGGCAAAGAAGCGCAGACAGGCGATTAAGGAAGCCAAGCGCAAAGCGAAAGGAGGCGGATTCAGCATATGAGCAAGAAAATTACTTATGATGACGGCAAGGGTGGCTATCAGGGAAAGCTGATTTTCAAATCGTCCCTGATTTACATCGCGCTGATTATCCTGACCTTGATCTGTCTGGTTCCGATCCTGATCCTGGTTGTCAACGCAACCCGTCTGCATAATGATATTATCGGTCATGTGTCGCTGATTCCGAGCACACATCTCTTTGATAACCTGAGAACCCTCAAGGAAAACAGACTGTACAACGTCTTCTTCGATCCGGTTGTCGGTATGCGCAACTCGCTGATCGTTGCGGGCTGCTGCTGTGCTCTGACCGTATTCTTCTCCGGTCTGACCGCTTACGGTCTGGTCGTTTACGACTTTAAGCTGAAAGGACCGGCTTTCGTTTTCATCCTCGCAGTTATGATGGTTCCGACGCAGGTCACTGCCGTTGGTTTCATGAACCTGTTGATTAAGATGAATCTTCTGGACAGCTATATTCCGCTGATTGTTCCGTCGATTGCAGCACCTGCGATCGTGTTCTTCATGCGTCAGTATATGCTTTCCTCGTTCCCGCTTGACATCATTGAGGCTGCCCGTATCGACGGCTCCAATGAGTTCCGTACCTTCCTGACCATTTCCATCCCGATGATGAAGCCGGCATTTGCCGTTCAGGCAATTTTCTGCTTCATTCAGAAGTGGAATGACTACTACAACCAGTCCATCGTGCTCGTCTCCGGTAAGAAGAACCAGCTGACCATGCCGATGATGGTGCAGAAGGTTATCGCAATCGACCGAAATGCTGATTTCGGCGCAAACTACGCTGCAATCTTCCTTTCGATCATTCCGGTTGTCGTCATTTATATCGTTCTCTCGAAGTTCATCATCGGCGGCGTTGCTGCCGGCGGTGTCAAGGAGTAATCCGGCGACATGAAAATCAAAAGCACAGTGTCGTGAGGCACTGTGCTTTTTTGTATCAGGAGACTTGCATGAGAAATGATTTTTCCGCAGCGCTTGCTGCCGCAGAGCGTGATATGGGCGGGCGCGGCATCGGCACGCTCGGTGAGAAAACGCTGCATCTCACACTGAAATATTACGTTGCGCCGGATCCCGAAACGCATGAGCGTCCGCTTGGAAGGTTCATTGCAGATGCAGTCACAGAGGACGGCGTCTTTGAGATTCAGACGCGCGGACTTGCCCGCCTGAAACCCAAGCTCGATGAGTTTCTGCCGCTCTGCCCGGTGACGGTTGTTTTCCCGGTTATCACACAGAAGCAGCTTTACCGCGTGGACGAATCCGGGACGGTCATCTCGGAGCGGAAATCGCCGAAGCACGAGTCGGTTTATACCGCGATGCGCGAGATCTATGCGCTGCGGGATTATCAGGCGCGGCCGTGATTTCGGGTTCTTCTCTGCCTGATTGAGCTTGCAGAATATTCGATCGTGCACGGCAGCTCCCGGCGCGAGAAGCTCGACCGGGTACCGCTTGCACTGCAGGATGCCATGATACTGGAATCCGAAGCAGATTATGCGGCTTTCCTGCCGGAAGATCTTCCGGAGCCGATTACGTCACCGGCGCTTGCAAAGGCGGTTCATACAACAGAGCTCTGCGCGAGACTGTATCTGAATCTGCTCGGAAAGATGAGCGTTCTTGCCGAAAGCGGCCGGATCGGCAGATATAAGGGCTGGAAGCGGACTGTCTTGTGCGGCATCCGGGGTTGACTTTGAAGCAGCTTCGGAGATCGGCGTGCAGGTGATCTGGGCGCTCTCGCTGCCCGGCAAGACGGCACCTGTTTCCGCCGGAAAGATTGTTGCGCAGACCGTCGAGGAGCTTCTCGCTGCAGGGGACGGTGATGCAGATGACTGACCTTTCCGGAATTCGGCTGGGATTCGCGCTGTGCGGATCGTTCTGCAACGCGGCGCGTGCGCTGGAGGCTGCAAAGGCCTGTGCGGATGCCGGCGCGGAAATATTGCCGGTTGTCTCCGAGCATTTTGCCGGTATGGAGACGAGGTTCGGAACGCCGGAGGATTTTCTGGCGCCGCTGCGGACACTCGGCGGCGGGCGGCTGATTGCTTCGATTCCGGAGGCGGAACCGATCGGCCCGAAGAATCTGACGGATGTGCTCGCAGTCTGCCCGTGTACCGGGAATCTGCTTGCCAAGCTCTCCGCAGGCATCACGGACGGCACGGTTCCGATGGCGGTCAAGTCGCATCTGCGCGGCGGAAAGCCGGTCGTGCTCTGCATTGCAACGAATGACGGCCTTTCGGCTTCGGCGCGGAACATCGGTGACCTGCTGAACCGCCGGCATTATTATTTTGTGCCGTTCGGGCAGGATGATCCGGAAAAGAAGCCGACCTCGCTGGTCGCAGATTTCTCTGCGCTGCCGGAGACTATTGCCGCTGCCGTTCGCGGCGTGCAGCTGCAGCCGGTGTTAAAGGTATCGCTGCGCGATGATGATAAATGGGCTCCGCCCCAACCCGCCAAAGGCTCTTGATTTACAAAAAAGGCGCCGATTTTGCATCGGCGCCTCTGTTTGTCGATACTGATGTATCTTCGATGGATTGATCATGGGCTCTTTCTCCCGCTTCGCTATGAGTTTGCGGGCAAAGCCCTCATTATAAATCATCGCGCAGCGATACCGCTGTTCAGTGTTCGAGGTAATCGCGGACTTTTTTGCTTCTGCTGGGGTGACGGAGCTTCCGGAGCGCCTTGGCTTCGATCTGGCGGATACGCTCGCGCGTGACATTGAACGCCTTGCCGACATCTTCAAGCGTCTTGGGCGGCTCGTTGTCAAGGCCGTAGCGCATCCGGAGCACATCGGCCTCACGGGGCGTCAGCGTAGAGAGCACCTCGTTCAGCTGCTCCTTGAGCATGGTGTTGTTCGCAGCGTCGTTCGGAGACTGCGCGTGGTTATCCGGGATAAAGTCGCCGAGGTGGCTGTCCTCCTCCTCACCGATCGGCGTTTCGAGCGAGACAGGCTCCTGCGCGATCCGCATGACCTCGCGTACCTTGTCGATCGGCATATCGAGGTAATCGGCAATTTCCTCCTCGGAGGGATCGCGGCCGTTGAGGTGCAGCAGCTGGCTGGAAGCCTTTTTCACGCGCGTGATCGTTTCAACCATATGTACCGGGATGCGGATGGTTCTGGCCTGATCTGCGATCGCACGGGTGATGGACTGCCGGATCCACCATGTTGCGTAGGTCGAGAACTTGAAGCCCTTGGTATAGTCGAACTTGTCCACGGCCTTGAGCAGACCCATGTTGCCCTCCTGAATGAGGTCAAGGAACTGCATACCGCGGCCGACGTATTTCTTTGCAATGCTGACGACCAGACGGAGATTCGCTTCGGAAAGGCGGTTCTTTGCAGCCTGATCGTTCGGGTTATCTGCAAGGCGCTTTGCCAGATCGGTTTCCTCCTCCGGCGTCAGCAGCGGGACGCGGCCGATTTCTTTCAGATAGATTTTGACCGGATCGTCCGGAGAAGCGCCGCCTTCGAGCGACATGGCGTCCTCCTCTGCGAGCCGGGTCTCGATATCGTCGTCGAGCAGTTCTTCCTCTGCAAGCTCCAGGTTCAGCAGATTGCACTGTTCATAAAACAGGCTGATCTCCTCGTCAGTGAACTCCAGCTCCGAGAACGCAGTATCCAGCTCATTCTGCGGAAGCTTTCCGCTCATTTTGATCCGTTCGAGGAGCTGCTCAACTTTCTGATTATCTGTTGCCATTTTTGTATTTTCCTCCCTTGGTTTACCCGTATGCGCACATATTACGCGGAAATTCCGTCATGCCGTTCAGTCGATATAGCCCTGCAGCTTTTTGCTGCGGCTGTAATGCTTGAGCTTGCGGAGCGCCTTGGCTTCGATTTGCCGGATTCGCTCACGGGTGACGCCGAGCGCCTTGCCGACATCCTCCAGTGTCTGCTGGCGGCCGTTTTCAAGCCCGTAGCGCATCCGCATGACCTTGGCTTCGCGGTCAGTCAGCGTGGAAAGAACCTCATTCAGCTGCTCCTTCAGCATCGCATTGGAAGCGGCCTCATCGGGGGAAGGTGCCTGATCGTCCGGGATGAAGTCGCCGAGATGGCTGTCCTCCTCCTCGCCGACCGGTGTTTCCAGAGAAACCGGATCCTGTGCGATCCGCATGATCTCAAGAACCTTTTCCACCGGCATTTCCAGTTTTTTGGCGATTTCTTCGGGGCTGGCCTCCTGACCGGTCTCGTGCAGGATCTGGCTTGAGATCTTTTTGACCTTTGTGATGCTCTCGACCATATGCACGGGAATGCGGATGGTTCTGGCCTGATCGGCAAGGGCTCTGGTGATGGCCTGCCGGATCCACCATGTTGCATAGGTCGAGAATTTGAAGCCCTTGGTATAGTCAAACTTGTCCACGGCTTTGAGCAGACCCATGTTGCCCTCCTGAATGAGGTCGAGGAACTGCATACCGCGGCCGACATACTTCTTTGCAATGCTGACAACCAGACGCAGATTGGCTTCTGCAAGACGCTGCCGCGCCGGCTCGTCCTGCGGATTATCCGCAAGTCTGCGGGCAAGTTCTGTTTCCTCGTCCGTGGTCAGCAGTGCCACTCTGCCGATTTCCTTCAGATAAATCTTGACCGAATCGTCATTGGAAATCTCGTCATTTGCCATTGTGACGGAAGGATCCGAAGCGTCCTCCAGAGAGAGTTCGTCATCGACCAGCTCAATCTGCATCGCGGAGCACCGTTCCATAATGTGCTCCGGTTCCAATGCAAGGCTTTCTGATGCCTCCTGCACTTCGGCGATGGTAATCTTTCCGCTCGATTTGGCTTTTTCGAGCAGTTGATCGAGACGCTTTTCTTCATCTGCCATTTTGGTTTCCTCCTTTGCGCGGCCTCCGCACAGTCTAAGAGCATATTCATCTGCATTCTGCGGATGCAGTGCAGTTATGATCGTTTCTGTTGCTTGATCGCCTGAAAATTGGCAGCCCAGTCGCTGTCATCAAGCTCTGCAGCCTTTGCCGGATCGAGCTTCGGATTTTTCAGTACCCGAATGCAGTCGCTGACGGCCTTCGGCGAGATATCCAGCTCCGAATGCGAAGCCTCGATGCCGGTGATCCGCCCCATTTCCTGCGGCGTAAAGCTGTCGGAAAAGAGCGAGAGGTCATAGGGATAACCCTGCTGCAGCTTGTCTGTCAGATGCCGGAAGATTCTGCGGTTGAGCTCTGTGACGAACTCCTCCGGCCGGATCTGTTTCAGCACATCTTCGAGCGCATCCGGCTGCCGGAACAGATAACAGAGGATCTGCTCCTCGGCCTTTGCCTCCTTCGGGCGGGCGGCTGCCTCCGGATTGATCGGATCGCGGAGCAGCGGTGCGGTTTTCAGCGCTGTCCATGTCTGCTTCTTCTCATTTTTTTTCCGTTTCCGGATTTCCTGTGCGACCTGCGCTTTCAGAATCTCCGGTGAGATCTCATATTCCTTGGCGATCTTTGAAAGATACACATTGCGGTCAAGCTCATTTTCGATGCCGGAAAGCACGCTGATCGCCTTATGCAGCGCGGTAATCGTGCCGTCCTCGGATTCCGGATCGGTGCCGTCGCGGCATCGCTGCAGCTCGTAGGAGACAGCGTCGTCGGCTTCCTCAAGCAGCTTCCGGAAATAGGCTGACCCGAATTTTTTGATATATTCATCCGGGTCCTTTGCATCGTGCATGTGCAGGATGCGCGGCCGCAGTCCGACGGCACGCAGCAGATTCACGGCTTTGACGGTCGCGTTCTGACCGGCAGCGTCGCTGTCGTAGGAGATGACGACCTCCTCGGCGTACTGCCGCATGAGCCGGCACTGATCGGGTGTCAGCGCGGTGCCGAGCGATGCGACGACATTCTCAAAGCCTGCCTGATGAATCGAAATGACATCCATGTAGCCTTCTGCGAGAATCAGCCGCTTGGACTGCGATTTCTTCGCAAAATTCATGGAAAACAGGTTTCTGCCCTTTTTGAAAACCGGCGTATCGGACGAGTTGAGGTATTTGGGCTCACCGTCCTTTTCGATCGTGCGGCCGCCGAAGGCAATGACGCTGCCGCGCAGGTCAAAGATCGGGAAGATCACACGGTTCCGGAATTTGTCGTAGAGATTGCCGGTTTTGCCGGAGCGGCTGCAGAGGTTCGCGCCGAGCAGCTCCTCATCGGTATAGCCGAGCTGCTTCATGGCGTTCAGCAGGCCGTCCCAGCGGTCGTCTGCGTAGCCGAGGCCGTATTTCCGGATGATTTCCGGCTTGAGTGCACGCTCCTTGAGATAGATAAGGCCGCGCTTGTCTTTGCCGGTCAGATTTTCAAAGAAATATCTTGCGGCAGCGCGGTTGAGTTCAAGCAGCCGCATCCGGAATTTGGATTCGCCGTTGTCGCGTTCCTGTTCGGGGACGGTCATGCCTGCGCGCTCGGCAAGCATCCGGACGGCGTCCATATACGGCAGTCCTTCGATCTGCATGATGAAGGTGATGACGTCGCCGCCGGCATGGCAGCCGAAGCAATAGAAACTATTGTTGTGAGGATAAACCGTGCAGGATGGTGTCTTTTCAGAGTGAAACGGGCACAAGCATTTCAGCAGGGAACCCGCTTTGATCAGATGCACATAGCTGCCCATGACCGTGTCGATCGGATTGGCCTGTCTGAGCTGATAGAGAAATTCCTGCGGCAGCATGTGCGCACCTCCTTTGATTTTATTTCACATCCCACGAACGCGGGATAAACAGTTTTTCATATGCCCAGATGGCGTAATCGTCGCTCATGCCTGCAATATAGTCACAGACGGCGCGGGCAGCGGTGTCCTTCTCCGCGATCGCACGGTATTCATCGGGCATTTCCTCCGGCCGCTCCAGATAGTAAGCATAGAGTCTGCGGATGAGCTCCTGCGCCTTGTGATCCTCTGTTTTGGCAGCAGAGCCGGAATAAATATTCTGATAGAGGAATGTGTGCAGTGCGTCATGTGCCTGCCGGATGTCCGGCATCATATCCATAACATCGTCGCCGTGCTCGATGACAGAGGTAATCATCGTGGTGATGCGTTTCGATTTGGAATGCCCGAGTACGGCGGTGCAGTCTGCGGGGAGATCCTCTTCCCGGAGAATGCCGCCGCGGATGGCATCGTCAATGTCGTGATTGATATAGGCGATGCGGTCGGCCAGCCGGACAAGATTGCCCTCCCGCGTGGCCGCAGTCATATTGGTATGGCAGAGGATGCCGTCGCGGACCTGTCTGGTCAGATTCAGCCCCCTGCCGTGCTTTTCGATGCGTTCGACGACCCGCACGCTCTGCTCGTAGTGCCGGTATCCGCCCGGCGTGATCGCATTGAGCGCCGCCTCCCCGGCATGGCCGAAGGGCGAATGTCCGAGGTCGTGGCCGAGTGCAATGGCCTCCGTGAGATCCTCGTTCATGCGCAGCGCGCGCGCCATCGTGCGGGCGATCTGTGCGACCTCCAGCGTATGGGTCAGACGGGTGCGGTAATGATCCCCGATGGGGGACAGAAACACCTGCGTCTTGCGCTTGAGCCGCCGGAAGGATGTACAGTGCAGGATACGGTCGCGGTCACGCTGAAATTCGGTGCGGAGCGGACACAGCGGTTCCGGCACATCCCGGATGGCTTCTGCAGCATGGCAGGCGTTTTGGCACAGCATATCATTTTCAAATGCTTCGGTTTGCTCGCGGACGGTCATCGGATCACCTCGGTTTCGGTCAGGCGGCAGCGGATTATCGGATCGTCTGTCTGATTCTGATGCAGTCAGTCCAATGCTGTCTGATTATATATACAGCAAACGGGGCGAAAAATCCTCTTTTTCGTGCTGCTTTTCCGCAATTTTCAGAACATCGTACATTTGGATGCGGAGTATACAATTTCAGTTTGTGCAAAATAACAACGAATTGCGCGGCGCTCGTTTGCGGGACAGCGATTCCGGGATCCTGATGCGAAAATGCGCAAAGGCGCCGATGACAGCATCAGCGCCTCAGTTTGTTGATAAAGTGTCTCCGACGGATCAGAAATGAGGGCTCCGCCCTCAAACTCCCGCTTAAGGGCTATTAGCCCTTAAGAATCCCATTTTAAGGTGCAATATAAAAAGCACGCACTTTCTGCTATTCTATCAAAAGTGGGATTCCAAAGGGACTCTGCCCCTTTGGCGGTTTTGGGCGGAGCCCATTATTGATTATCGCAAAGCGATACCTTTTTCGACAAGCTGAGAGCACCTCTTTTTCGGGAGGTGCTCTTAGTTTGTTGATAAAGTGTCTCCGACGGATCAGAAATGAGTGCTCCGCCCTCAAACTCCCGCTTAAGGGCTGTCAGCCCTTAAGAATCCCATTTTAAGACACAATATAAAAAGCACGCACTTTCTGCCATTCTATCAAAAGTGGGATTCCAAAGGGACAATGTCCCTTTGGCGGGTTTGGGCGGAGCCCATTATAGATTCATCGCAGAGCGATACCTTTTTCTTATGATAAAACCGCCGGAGATTCCGGTGCCTCAGAACTGATTGAGGATCCACTGCAGCCCGCCGTAGAAGAGCAGGCACATGATGACCGTCGCCATGATGAGACCGAGGAAGATCGCCGGGACGGACTTTTTCCGGCTGACATGCAGCAGCGCTGCAATCAGGGATCCTGTCCAAGCGCCGGTGCCGGGCAGCGGAATGCCGACGAAGAGCAGCAGGCCGACAAACTCAAATTTGCGGATTTTTTCGGCCTTTTTGCCGGTGCCGCGAGCCTTCAGCCAGAGTGCCAGCTTGCGCATCCAGCCAATCTTGCAGCCCTCCATCCAGTTGAGCACCTTTTCGATGAACAGCAGAATGAACGGGATCGGCAGGATATTGCCGAGGATGCAGACGCCGACAGCCTGCCACATCGGAATACCGAGCAGCGAGGCCGCAATCAGCCCGCCGCGCAGCTCCAGAATCGGGATCATGGAGATGATGAACGGCACAAGGATCGGCGGCAGACCCCCGAGCAGGGAAGTCAGCTTTTCCGCGAGTGCTTCGGTTCCGCCGGAAGCCAGCAGAACCGGAAAAAAGGATTGCAGAAGCATGGGATCGCCCTCCGTAAACTTCATATTATTTTAAGGTTATCTTCATTTGTGTTTTACACTGCCGTGCTATCATTATGATAAAATGCGGAATTGCGGGACGGCAGACAAATGCAATTTATTATCCCATAAATCCGGCGCACAGTCAAGTCTTTTGCGCAAAATTACCGCTTTTGCACAAATTTCCGGCCGTGTTTTTCTGAAACTGTCGATGTTTGACAGAAAATGAAAAGCGCGGTTCCGGTTCCTTGATGAAATGCATAAATCGTGCACAGGGGACTGTTTTTTTTGTACTGCGGTATGGTAAAATATTGCAAGAAACCGGGTCTCCGGTACAGCCGGTGTTCCGCAAAACAGAAAGGAAGTTTCACATATGGGATTTTCAGTCACGGATCTGTATAAAAAATACGGAGAGAAGGTCGTTGTCGATCATCTCAGCTTTGAGATCAACGAGCCGGGTGTTTATGCGCTGCTCGGCACGAACGGCGCCGGAAAAACGACCTCGATCCGTATGATTCTGAACATGCTCTCGAAGGACGGCGGAACGGTTCGCTGGAACGGCGGTCCGCTGACGCTGCAGACCTGCAATATCGGATATCTGGCCGAGGAGCGCGGTCTGTATCCGAAAAATACGCTGATGGATCAGCTGATGTATTTTGCAGCGCTGCGCGGCGTTTCGCATGATGAGGCAAAGAAGCGAATCAGATACTGGGCGGAGCGCCTGGATGCAACGGAGTATCTGTTTCCGAAGCAGGAGGGGAAAAAGCCCGTCAAGCCGAAGAAGGCCGATCAGCTTTCCAAGGGCAACCAGCAGAAGATCCAGCTGATGCTGGCGCTGCTCAGTGATCCGGAGCTGCTGATTCTGGACGAGCCGCTTTCCGGCCTTGACCCGGTCAATACCGATCTGTTCAAGGGCATTATTCATGAGGAGATCGAAAAAGGAAAATACCTTATCATGTCGAGTCACCAGATGGCGACGATTGAGGAGTTCTGCACCGATCTGACGATCCTCAGCAGAAGCAAGACCGTGCTGCAGGGCAATCTTGCGGAAATCAAAAAGAGCTACGGCCGCATCAACCTCTTCCTGAAGGCAGAGCAGGATCTGCGCCGGTTCATTGACGGGGCGGGCGTGACCGTGCTGTCCTCTGTCGGATATTCCTATCAGTGCCGCGTAACGGGCGAGGAGCAGGCCAATGCACTGCTGCATACGCTGGTTTCGCAGGGCATCACGCTGATCGCTTTCGAGCTGCGCGAGCCGAGTCTGCATGAGATCTTTGTGGAAAAGGTGGGCGAAACGCATGAAGAAGCATGAGATGCAGAATGTCGGAACGGTATTTCGCTATACGGTACAGCAGCACTATAAGACAAAATCTGTTGTGATTTTCCTGGTGATCCTGTTCGTGCTGGCGATGCTTTCGTTTCCGATGATCTATTTTTTCAACGGACAGGACAAGGAAGTGACGGAAACGCAGATCACAACGCTCTATCTGCGCAATGAGGCCGACATTCCGATGGATGCATCGGAGATCCTTGCTGATTCGCGTTACAGCGCGCTGAAGATCGAGAATGTCACGGATGATGACGATGCGATGAAGCAGCGTGTGCTCAGCGAGAAAACAGCCGCGGGTGCAGTCATCTCCCTGAACGCAGAGCAGATGCATTTCAGCATCCGCACGGTCTACGGTCAGAACGGTGACATCGAAAACAAAGATGCCAGAACGCTGAACCGCGTGCTGGAAAAGGCACTGCATCAGTCCGTGCTGAAGACGCTTTCCGTCACGGAGGCACAGGAAGCGACCATCCGCAGCAGTGTGGTCTCACAGGTTGCAAAGACCGCGGACTACCTGAACGGTACAGAGGAAACGGGAACGGATACACATGTCTTTGCGAATTTGTTTTACTGTTATCTGATTATGATTGTATGCAGCCTTTCGATGGGCTATGTATTCCAGCAGTGCATGGACGAAAAGGTTTCCAAGCTGGTGGAGTCGCTGCTGGTCAGTGTCTCACCGACAGCGCTGCTTGCCGGAAAATGCCTTGCTGTCATGTTGTTTGTGTTCGGCGGCCTCGGAATCATTGCGCTGGGAATCGTGCTCTCATACTTCATCAGCAAGTCGCTCGGCATTACGGTTTCGGCCGATCTGCTCCAGAGCTTCCTGCACATCAATCTGACATCGCTGCATCTTTCACCGAAAACCGTGATTCTGTTTATCGTATGTCTGATTCTTGCATTTTCGATCTGCATGGGTCTTGCGGGTGCAGCCGGCTCCTGCTGCTCCAAGACTGAGGATACCCAGCAGGCAAGTCTGGTCGTGATGATGTTCATTATGATCGGTTATCTGACAGGTGCATTTGCACCGATGTTTGAGCGCGACAGCGTGAATATTCTGTTCTCGCTGTTCCCGCTGACGTCTGTATTTACGGCCTTTCCGAACTATGTCTGCGGCAAGATCGGACTGCCGGTATTTGTGCTGGCGCTGGTGCTGCAGGCAATCACGGCGGCGCTGCTGGCGAGACTTGCAGGACGTATTTACCGCATGATGATGTTCTATCGGGGCGCCGTCCCGAAGCCCGCACAGATCATAAAGATGCTGCGCGAGGAAAAGGAAGCTGCAAAGCAGGCCGGAAAGGAGGATTCTCATGGCGCATAATATGAAGCGCAATCCGTTTTCCGGAACCGGAAAGGTCTTTTCATTCACGCTGAGGCAGACAATCTTTTCCAAGGGCTGGCTGACCTCGACGATTGTGGTCGCAGTGCTGCTGATTGTCGGCATTCCGCTGATTCTGTTCGGCGTTTCAAAGGCCGCGGAAAAGGATTCGGACAAGAAAACCGCCGATGCTGTTGAGACTGTCTATGTGACGGACGAAACAGAGGGCGAGGCGGATTACAGTGTGCTGAAGCAGACAGGCAGCTACGAGAATGTCAGCTATATTGCCTGCAGCTCGATGGACGAGGCGATTCAGTCCTCCACCGAAGACAGCAATGCGGTAATTCTGCGCGTGGCAAAGCCGGGCGGCAGCTATGCCCTGACCGTTTATCTGCCGGTCGGAACGGCTGTCTCACGCAGCAAGGCGAGCAGTTTCGGCAGCTTTGTCGAAAAGAATTTTGCAGCCGTGCTGATGCAGAAGGCGGACATGACGCAGGAGGATGTTCTGCTGCTCTCCATGCCGGTCGTGACGGAGACGGCTTCGGTCAGCGATAAGCCGCAGGAGGATGATGCAGAGCAGGATACTATGGCGAAGGTGCTCGGCATGGTCGTGCCGTTCATGGCGGCCATGACCGTCTATATGATGGTTGTCCTGTACGGTCAGAGCATGTCGAACAGCGTCATGCTGGAAAAGTCCTCGAAGCTGATGGAGACGATTCTGACCGCGGTGCATCCGTTTGCACTGATGCTCGGCAAGCTGCTTGCAACAGCCTGTGCGGCTGTGGTTCAGATTGTGATCTGGCTGTTTGCACTCATCGGAGGAATCATCGGCGGCATCGGCTTTGCGCTGCGCATGGTGCCGGATACCGGCAGCGAGACCGTGCTGATGCTCGATGCAGCGACAAAATCCATGGGCAGCATTTCGGTTGCGGGCGTGTTCGCATCGGTGATTGTGCTGGCAATCGGCTTCCTGCTGTACCTGACGGTCGCAACGGTTTCCGGCGCACTGGCTTCCAAGACGGAGGACCTCAACAAAACCAACGTGATCTATGCGCTTGTGATCGTGGCGAGCCTGCTGCTCTGCCTGCGTCCGGAAGTCAATGAGGTCAGCGACAATGCACGGCTGCTCTCCGGCGATCTTTGGCTGCGGTTCTTCCCGTTTACGGCGGTGCTCGTGCTGCCGTCTGACCTGATCCTCGGAAAGATCGGCCTTCTGACGGGGATCGGCGCGATCGTGCTGATGATTGCGGCGGTCGGCCTGATGGTCTGGCTTGCGGCAACGATCTATAAAATGATGGTGCTCTACCGCGGAACGCCCCCGACCCCGAAGCGGCTCATTGCGATGCTGAAAGAGGAGCGGGAGCACAAGAAGAATCCGCCGCAGGCTGATTCGTGAAAACTGCATAAAAATCAAAACAAAATCCGCCGGAAATTCTTTCGTGAAGCTCCGGCGGATTTCTTGTCAAAAGACGGAAAATATGTTATAATAGATAGGCACTTCGCACGGATCTGCACAGCTGCACGGTTTCGGAGCAGGTTTTCCGCCCCGGTCGCGGCGACTCCTTGTGCAGTCCGGAGGTCACAAACCAAATTTTTTTTATATTACAGGAGGAATATCCCATGGGCGTTGTATCTATGAAACAGCTCCTCGAAGCCGGCGTGCACTTCGGTCACCAGACCAGACGCTGGAACCCGAAAATGGCTCCGTACATCTTCACGGAGCGCAACGGCATCTACATCATTGATCTGCAGAAGACCGTTCGCAAGCTCGAGGAAGCATACGCTTTCGTCCGCGACCTGTCCGCAGAGGGCAAGTCCGTTCTGTTCGTCGGCACCAAGAAGCAGGCTGCCGATTCCATCCGCGAGGAGGCACTGCGTTCCGGTTCTTACTTCGTCAACGCAAGATGGCTCGGCGGTATGATGACCAACTACAAGACCATCCAGCAGCGCATCAAGCGCCTTGAGCAGCTGCACGCTATGGAAGCAGACGGCACCTTCGCTCTGCTCCCGAAGAAGGAAGTTGCAAAGCTCTCCCTCGAAATTGAGAAGCTCGAAAAGTTCCTCGGCGGTATCAAGGGCATGAAGGATCTGCCGGGCGCACTCTTCATCGTTGACCCACGCAAGGAGAAGATCGCTGTTGCAGAAGCAAAGAAGCTCTGCATCCCGATCGTCGCAATCGTTGACACCAACTGTGATCCGGACGATGTCGATTATGTCATCCCGGGCAATGACGATGCTATCCGTGCGGTCAAGCTGATTGCAGGCACCATCGCAAATGCTGTCATCGAAGGCAGACAGGGTGCGGATGCACAGGCTGCCGAGACCGCTGCTGCTGCCGAAGAAGAAGCTGCTGCTGAATAATTCACGGGAGGATAATTGAAATGGCTAATTTTACTGCAAAAGACGTCAATGATCTCCGTAAGTCCACCGGCGTCGGCCTCATGGACTGCAAGAAGGCTCTGACTGAGGCAGACGGCGATGTCGAAAAGGCAATCGTCATCCTCCGTGAGAAGGGTCTTGCAAACCAGGCCAAGAAGGCTGACCGTATCGCTGCTGAGGGCGCTGTCATCGCAATCACCAATGCTGACAACACCGCAGGCGCAATCGTTGAGGTCAACTCCGAGACCGACTTTGTTGCTCAGAACGAAGAGTTCGTCGGCTTCTGCGAGGGTCTGGCACAGACCGTTCTCGATACGAATCCGGCTGACCTCGATGCCCTGAAGGCTGCAAAGTTTTCAGGCAAGGACATGACCGTTGAGGAAGCACTGCAGGAGATCTTCCTGAAGTTCCGCGAGAACCTTCAGATCCGCCGCTTTGCCCGCCTCGAGGGCATCGTCAAGGAGTATGTCCACTTCAATAAAAAGGAAGGCGTGCTCGTCGCTGCTTCCTGCGATGCAGGCGCAAATGCTGCTGTTCTGGAATGCCTGAACGACGTTGCACTGCAGGCTGACGCAATGAAGGCAACCTACCTGACCAAGGAAGAGGTTCCGGCAGACGTCATCGAGCAGGAGAAGAAGATCGTCATGGCACAGATGGCTGACGATCCCAAGATGGCAAACAAGCCGGAGCAGGTGCTCGCAAAGATTGCAGAGGGCAAGCTCGGCGTTTACTACAAGGACAACTGCCTGCTCGCACAGGAGTTCGTCAAGGGTGAGGGTGAGTCCATCGAGCAGTATGTTGCTGCATGCGGCAAAAAGGCCGGCGCGCCGATCACGCTCAACAGCTTTGTCCGCTTCATCTGCGGCGAAGGCATCGAGAAGCGTGTGGACGATTTCGCAGGCGAGATCGCAAGTATGCTGAAATAAGATGACAATATGACAGCTGCCGGGCTCCGAAAGGCTCGGCAGCTGTCTTTTTCAGACAGTTTTTGCGTAAAAAATTCTCATCAAAATTTGATATTTGAGCAATATCATACTGAAACCGGCATGTTTAGAACAATATAATTCTATTTTCGGGGATGATTGTGTGAAACGTCATAAAGAAGATACAAAAAGTCATTGCATTTTCTTTCAGTTTCAGTTAAGATATAAGTGGTATCATGTGAACGTGGATGAAGAAGGGGACATCCGCCTCACGATGCGGTCTGTTTTGCAGACTGCAGAACACCATATAAAAATTTGGAGGAGTATGAACATGAAAAAGAAGATTGTTTCCGGCCTGATGGCTATGGCAATGGCAACAATGAGCATGGGCCTTACGGCTTTTGCAGCTGATGATGTTCAGGTTTCCATCGGTAAAGAAACGGTTAAGCAGGGTGCTGCTTTTGCCGTTGATGTCAATCTGGACGCGGTTCCGTCCGCCGGCCTGAGCTCCATTGATTTTGCCATTAACTACGACAGCAGCTTGCTGACGATCACCGACGTGAAGCTGAAGGATGCCGGCAACACCGGCGCTGCTTCCAAGGAAGGCGAACTCGGCGAGACCGTTTTCAACTGGTACAAGACTGACAGCCAGATCATTATCATCTGGGCAACCGGTCTGACCGATTCTCAGTACTGGGTCAAGAGCACAGGCAAGTTCCTGGAGATCTCCGGTACCGCAAAGGGTGATGCAGGTAAGAAGGCTGATCTGACAATCGGCGCTGTTGACCGTGCTGCATATCCGGGCTCGTCTGCAAAGGCAAACTATGTGTTCTCCGGCGTCGGCGCTGACAGCACAGCAAACTACACCGCGAGCTTCACTGACGGCTATGTCCAGATCGAGGATGATACGCCGGTTACCACCACACCGAAGCCGGGTGATGCTGACTGGGGCAACGCAAACGAAGATGATGCAATCGACGTTTCTGACGCTGTTCTGATGGCAAAGTTCTCTGCTTCTGATTCTTCTGCAAGAATCACCGACCAGGGCAAGATCAACGCTGACGTCACCCATGACGGCAACGTCGATGATCAGGACGTTACCAAGGTTCTGAAGTACATCGCTCGCCTGATCTCCAAGGACGATCTTGCGAAAAAGTAATTCTTGTTTGTCTGCACGAATGATGCAACGAATACCGCACTGCTCTGCTGAGCAGTGCGGATTCTTTTTGAAAAAGAACCTGAAATCTCTGAAATGCTCTTGCATCTTGCGGAAAAATGTGGTATAATATTTATATCTGCCCGCTCAAGAGCGGAATTATATACCGGAAAGGAAATCGTATTATGTTTAATGATCTGATCGACACAATCGGCTATGTTACTTCGTGTGACCCCGATGTCGGAAATGCAATGCAGCAGGAGCTCGCACGTCAGAGAAGAAATCTGGAGCTGATTGCCAGCGAGAATATCGTTTCGCCGGCTGTCATGGCTGCAATGGGCTCTGTTCTGACCAACAAGTATGCAGAAGGCTATCCGGGCAAGCGCTACTACGGCGGCTGCGAGGCAGTTGATATCGTTGAGGAAATCGCAATCGAGCGCGCAAAGAAGCTGTTCGGTGCAAATTACGCCAATGTGCAGGCACATTCCGGCGCACAGGCCAACACCGCTGTTTACTTCGCACTGCTGCAGCCGGGCGATACCGTCCTCGGCATGAGCCTTGCACACGGCGGCCACCTGACCCACGGTTCTCCGGTCAATCTTTCCGGTAAGTACTTCAACTTCCTGTCCTACGGTGTCGGCGATGACGGCAGACTGGATTATGATGCTGTCGAAAAGCTCGCCAAGGAGCATCATCCGAAGATGATCGTTGCAGGCGCTTCTGCTTATCCGCGTGCAATCGACTTTGCAAAGCTCGCAGAGATCGCACATTCCAACGGCGCACTGCTGATGGTTGATATGGCGCATATCGCCGGTCTGGTCGCAGCAGGTCTGCATCAGTCTCCGGTCGGCCATGCCGATGTCGTCACCACCACGACCCACAAGACCCTCCGCGGTCCGCGCGGCGGCCTGATCCTCACCAATGAAGAGGAGCTCATCAAGAAGATCAACAAGGCGATCTTCCCGGGCATCCAGGGCGGTCCGCTCATGCACGTTATCGCAGGCAAGGCTGTCTGCTTCGGTGAGGCACTGAAGCCCGAATTCAAGGCTTATGCACAGCAGATCATTGACAATGCACAGGCACTTGCAAAGGGACTGCTGGCACGCGGATTTGACCTCGTTTCCGGCGGCACCGATAACCACCTGATGCTGGTAGACCTCCGCCCGGTTCACATCACCGGCAAGGAGATGGAGCACAGACTCGACGAAGTCTATATCACCGTCAACAAGAACGCAATTCCGAATGACCCGGAGAAGCCGATGGTCACCAGCGGTATCCGCGTCGGTACGCCGGCTGTCACGACCCGCGGTCTTGTGACAGAGGATATGGAGAAGATCGCAGAGTTTATGTATCTGACGGCAACACAGTTCGAGACCAAGGCGGACGAGATCCGCGAGGGCGTCAGCGCACTGTGTGCAAAGTATCCGCTCTATCAGTAATTCGTTTGATGAAAGTATGAAAGCAGGACACACGCTGTCCTGCTTTCAGCGTGTATACGGGAGTGAAAATCATGGAGTTTGATGTCATGCATATCTTGCTGGATTGCGGCATTATTCTTTTTTCGACAAAGTTTCTGGGCATGGTGACCAGAAAACTCGGGCTGCCGCAGGTTGTCGGCATGATTCTTGCGGGACTGCTGATCGGTCCTGCGCTGTTCGCCGGAACCGGCTTTCAGGGGCTGATTCATCCGACGGAAATTGAAATGGATGTGCTCAAGAGCTTTTCGCAGATCGGCGTGGTCTTTATCCTGTTCTCCAGCGGTCTGGAAACGGACTTCCGGGAGATGAAGCGCAGCGGTGTTGCAGCTACATGCATTGCACTGGCGGGCGTGGCGGTTCCGATTTTGCTGGGAACCTTTGCAGCACTGCTGTTTATGGGCGGCCTTTCGGAAATCCATAACCATGAAAAACTCATGAATGCATTGTTTATCGGATGTATTCTTTCTGCAACAAGTGTCGGCATCACGGTGGAGACGCTCCGTGAGCTCGGCAAGCTGAAAACGAAGATCGGCACGACCATTCTCAGTGCTGCCATCATTGATGACGTCATCGGCATTATTGCATTGAGCGTGATTACCGGTCTCGGCGGAGAGGGCAGCATCTGGATGACACTGCTGCGCGTTGCGGGCTTCTTCCTGTTCACGATTGTTGCGGGTTATCTGATGCGCCGTGCCTTCCGGCTGATGGTCAAAATCTATCCGCATAAGCGCAGAACGAGTATCTTTGCCTTTGCGGCGTGTTTCTTCTTTGCCTATGCGGCGGAATCCTTCTTCGGGATTGCTGCGATCACCGGCGCGTATATGGCCGGCCTGATGCTTTCCGGCTTGGGAGACAGCCAGTTCGTTGACCGCAAGGTCATTGTTTCCGGCTACATGTTCTTTACGCCGATGTTCTTTGCGTATATCGGCATCAGCGCGGATTTCAGCGGCTTCCACTGGTCGAGTATGCTGTTTGTGCTCGCGTTCGTGGCGGCCGGCATCATCGGCAAGATCATCGGATGCAGCGTCGTTGCACGCGGCTTCAAATACGACGGAAAGGAATCGCTTGCGGCGGGCTTCGGCATGATTGCCCGCGGAGAGGTCGCACTTGCCGTTTACGCGACAGGCTCCGTGCTGATTGCACCGAACGGCGGCATTGATCCGCTGGTCGCGACAATCTTCCTGATTATCACAAGCTCGATTCTGTGTCCGGTGTTCCTGAAGCTGGTGTTCAAGGGCCATCAGACGGCCACCCTCGAAGCGGCTGCCGATCACAAGGTCACAATCTCCTCGGAGGCCATCGAAAATGTGCACCATCATATTGAAGGGGACGGAGAGTGAAAACGCCGGGCGCCATGCTGCGGGATGAGATTGAGGAAACCGTAAAGGCGCTCGGCATTGACCGCACGCGCTTTTACGAGTATTCCAAGCAGCGCTACGAGGATATCCTGAAACAGTTTTATCAGACGTTTTTTGATTTGCCGCGCAGGCAGCTGCAATATGAATTTTATCCGTGGACGAATATCCGCAGGCAGTGGAAGAAAACACGCAGCAGCGGATATCAGCGGGAGAACGGCGGCTGGAACGGTTTTCTGGAGGAGATACACCGGCTTCTGCCTGCT
Source organism: Oscillospiraceae bacterium (assembly GCA_017427265.1). Lineage (GTDB taxonomy): Bacteria > Bacillota > Clostridia > Oscillospirales > Ruminococcaceae > Firm-04. The sequence continues at coordinate 73,604 of JAFRTG010000026.1, forward strand.
GACGATGACCGGAAGCTGCTGCTGATTACATCAAATGACTTTGTTTATGAGGGCTATCCGCAGGAGATTTTTGCGGTGCTTGGGGAGGCGACCGGACTGCTGCAGGATTTCTATCTGGTCTCCCCGAAATTTGAATGGCTGGTTGTATACAGCGATGACGCTGACTGTGCGACCCTGTATGAAAAGGAGCAGGCATGAAACTGATTCTTGCAAGCGGCAGCCCGCGCAGACGGGAACTGCTCGGAAAACTGAATCTTCCGTTTGAGGTGATTGTCTCGGAGTGTGACGAGACGCTGCCGGAGGGCATTCCGGCGGATTCCGCAGCGGAGATGCTCGCTGTGCGGAAGGCTGCGGCCGTCGCAAAGCTGCACACGGATGCGGTCGTCATCGGTGCGGATACGACCGTCATTCTCGATGACGAAATTCTCGGCAAGCCCGCTGACGAAGCTGACTGCAAGCGGATGCTGCATCTGCTCTCCGGCCGGATGCATAAGGTGATCACGGGTGTCGGCATCTTCTGGGCGGGGCATTCGCTGAGCTTCTCCGATGAGACCTCGGTGCAGTTTTATCCGCTGACGGATGCCGAGATCGACGAATATGCCGCTTCCGGCGAGCCCTACGATAAGGCCGGTGCATACGGCATTCAGGGACAGGGCGCACTGCTTGTTGCGGGCATTCACGGCGATTATTACAATGTCATGGGGCTGCCGGTTGCACGACTCGCCCGGCAGCTGCGTGACCTGAGGCTGATCTGAGAAAGGGGAGATTCGGATGCTGCAGTTTCTCGGACGCGGTTCAGCGTTTGCGGATACGCAGAACTGTGCGTTTTTTGAGGCGGACGGCGCTTTGATTCTGCTGGACTGCCCGATGTCGGCATTCCACCGGCTGCGGTATATGCAGAAGCGCTTTGACCGCATCGCTGTGCTGGTGACGCATACGCACAGCGACCACATCGGCGGAATCCCGATGCTGATTCATTTTGCAAAGCATGTGCTGCATATCCCGGTGACGGTCATTGCACCGACACAGGAAGTCGCGGACGATCTGCGGTATCTGATCGAGCGGCTCGACGGATGCAGCCCTGATGCATATGCCATGCTGACGGCCGACGCGCTGCGTGCGGACTGGTTTGTCTCTGCGGTGCCGGTCAAACATGCGGAGGCGCTGGCCGGCCGCTGCTTCGGCTATGTGCTGCGCATCGGCGGCAGGGATGTGATTTATACGGGCGATACCGCATCGCTCAGCCCGTTTCTGCCGTATCTGCATGCGGGTGCCTATCTCTATACCGAGGCCGCGGGCTTTGACAGCGGCGTGCATCTGTATATAGAAGATCTGCTGCCGGAGATCAGAAGGCTGACGGCTGAGGGTGTGCATGTGTATCTGATGCATCTGGATGATGAAGCAGCGCTTGCAGCGCGGATTCAGGGCACCGGAGCGGAATTTGCACCGCTTTATACTGAAAAAACAGGCGGAAATGCTTGACAGATCGCGGAAAATCCTGTAAAATAGTAAACGTGGAAATTTGCGCGGCAGTCAGAGCGGCTGTCCGCATGACGATACCAACCGAAAGGAAATCTGATATGATTTTACTCGACGATATCAAGAATGAACTTGTCAATGCCCGGCCTGAGGTCAAGGAGCTCGGCGAGGTGCTGCAGATTGAGCGCGCAAAGAATGAGCTTTCCGATCTGCGGATTCAGATGGAATACGACGGCTTCTGGGATGACCATGAGAAGGCACAGAAGGTCACGCAGAAGTGTAATACACTGGAGCGGAAGATTGAGAACTTTGAGCGGCTGCAGTCGCTGCTGGAGGACACGATCGAGCTGATCGAGATGTCTCTGGAGGAGGGCGACGATTCCTCGAACGATGAGATTCTCGCCGATGCAGAGGCCTTCAAGGAGCAGCTGGCCGCTGAAAAGCTGAAGTCCCTGCTGACCGGTGAATACGACAACTCCAATGCAATTCTGACGCTCCATGCGGGTGCGGGCGGCACAGAGGCGCAGGACTGGTCGCAGATGCTCTACCGCATGTACAACAAATATGCCGAAACGCACGGCTTCAAGGTCGATCTGCTCGACTGGCTCGACGGCGACGAAGCGGGCATCAAGTCTGCATCGTTCATGGTCGAGGGCGAAAACGCTTACGGCTTCCTGAAATCCGAGGCGGGCGTGCACCGTCTGGTGCGTGTGTCGCCGTTCGATTCTTCCGGCAGACGGCATACGTCCTTCGCGGCGCTTGAGGTCATGCCGGAGCTTTCCGATGATGTTGAGGTCGAAATCCGTCCTGAGGACATCGAAATGCAGGTCTACCGTTCCAGCGGCGCCGGCGGTCAGCATATCAACAAGACGAGCTCCGCAGTGCGCCTGAAGCATCTCCCGACGGGCATCGTCGTTTCGTGCCAGACGCAGCGTTCGCAGTTCCAGAACAAGGATTACTGTATGAAGATGCTGCGTGCAAAGCTGGTCGAGATCAAGGAGCGCGAGCACCTCGAAAAAATCTCCGATATCAAGGGCGATCAGTTGAAGATCGAGTGGGGCAGCCAGATCCGATCCTATGTCTTTATGCCCTATACGCTGGTCAAGGATCACCGCACGGGCTGTGAAAACGGCAACGTACAGGCTGTCATGGACGGTGATCTCGATAACTTCATCAATGCGTATCTGAAGGCACTTTCGCACGGTACGCTCAAGGCCGGTGCGGCTGCATCCGCAGAGGACTGATGATTGCCAAACCGCGGGGGTTGTTCCCTGCTGTTACATTCCTGTTGTTCAGCATTCTGACACCGCTGCTGCTTGTCATGTTTGCCATGCCGAAGCAGCGGCTGGAAGAGAAGAAATATATACAAGAGGGAATCTATGTAGTCTGTGAGGTCAATTCGACGCTGACGCTTGGCGGAAAACAGACTGTGACCGGTATTTATCACGATGCAAAGGGAACGGAAATCTGTGCGGGTATCATTGCGAACCGGCACACGGAGGCCGGCGAAAGACTGTTCGGCTATGTGCTGCCGGATCAGCCGGATGTTGTGTACTGTCCGGCGCCGCGTTGGAAGAAAATCATGTACAGCATCGTCATGCTGATATTCTTTTTGTCCGGTGCTTTTTATCTGCTGTATTATCTGTATGAATACGCAGTTTACCGGCTTCTGACCAGGCGCGGCAGCCATGCGGAGGCGACGCTCACCCGTGTCTGGCTGACCGGGCGCGGGATGCACGGCAATTTCCGGTTTCTCGGAAAATCCGGCAGGATTTATGAGCGGGAGCTTGATCTTTCTGCGGGATCGTTCAGTGTCAGCATCGGAGAACGCTTCGGCCTGCTGTATTACGAACTGAAGTCCGGAAAATGTATTGCCCGAATTTGCCTTCCGAAAAAACAATCGAAATGAGTACAGAAAAATGCGCTGATTCTACAATCAGCGCATTTTTGCGGTTTATTTCAAAAGCTCGCTCCATTCAGTCGGAATCTTCGAGACGGAGTTCATGACATAATAAACAAGCACGAGATGCGTATCGCGCAGATCGAGTTTGCTGTTGCGATTGACGTCTGCGGCACGCATCTGCCGTTCCGTCAGGCCGGTTTTCAGATCAATCATCTGGTAAGTATAGGCTTTCAGTATATTCCGCGTATCGTGAAGCGAAACCTTGCCGTCTCCGTCGAGGTCGCCGGGCAGAAGCTCCGGCTCTGTCTGCAGTTCAAAGAACCGGACCTGATAGGAGACGGGAGCCGGCTTGCCGCTTTTGGTCAGGCCGCTGATGCTGACAGAGACCGTATCGCCTTCGGGAAACATGAATCCCGGATTGAAGATGACAGTCCCGTACTGGCTGATGTTGAAATACATGCTGTCCGCAGCGGTGTTGTTCCTGCTGAGATGATAGGTGCTGCCGGTCTTTTCCGAGGTCAGCTCCACGGAGACGGTATCAGCCTGCGGCGTATCAAAGCTGCTGCCGGGCATATACGAAAACGCATAGCCGGTGCGCATGTAGTCATACCCGCTGTAAAGCGAATACGGCATATTCGGCGGCGGCCACGCAATGCCCTCGCCGGTAAAGCGTTCCTCAGCCGTGTGCTGTGTCACATAGGTTGCGCTGTATCCGCCGATGTGGCCGAAGCCCGTGGCATCCAGATCCGGATGCAGCAGCCAGCGGCGGTGACCGAGTGCGGTGATGTTGCTCGGATCGGAATCGGAAAGATAAATCATCATTGTGTACGGCAGGGACGGAATCGCCCTGGAGCTGCTGAGCAGATTGCTGTTTGCAGCACCGTTTTTGCCGAGCTCATAGAGCGTATCCGAAAGACCGGACGGCTGTTTCGGGTTGTGCGATGCTTCGCCGTTCAGCGCATGGACAAGTGTGGCAGCCTGCGCCTTCTCTGCAAGGGCGCTGTCAATCGTGATGTCAGCAGGCAGACCTGCGATATACCGGCAGAAGTTCAGGCAGTTCAGTGCGTTTTCTTCGGTTTCGGCCGAGAGCTTGCCGGGGGTATACGGGCTTGTCAGGGACGGGCTTTCCGCATATTCAGTCGGCGCGGAGATGTCCCACGGATGCGCCTGAAAAAATGCGTTGATCTCACTCTGAGAGGGCGTCTGCAGCGATTCTGCGCGGACATTCTGCACGGAATCTCCGGCGGCAGCGAACATGCTGCAGAGCAGAAATGCGGCGGCGCATCCTGCAGGCAGTTTGCGGTGTTTCATGTCGATCATCCTTTCATGCGGCGGAGAAAGCGGCCGGCTTTTTCTGTCATGATGCCGGTGCGCAGTGCATCTGCCGTTACTCTCAGTATAACAGTTCCGGCATAAAAAATCAAGCAGCAGCAGGTGAAACGTGATTTTATACAAATAATTTGCCGATAATTGTATATTTTGACCCGATGCATGAAACCGGGCCGCGCCGCATATGGTCTGGTAGGAAGGATTCCGCCGCAGCGCGGAGCCCGCATTGGGAGTGAGGCAAATTGAAGAAACAGCAGTTTGATCCGGCAGGTCTGCACGCGGAGGACCTCGGCGCGCGCGCCCTGCGCCTCGGCAGCTACATTGCAGAGCACGGCGCGACGGTTCGCAGCACGGCAGCCGTATTCGGCATTTCCAAATCGACTGTGCACAAGGATATCACAGCGCGCCTGCCCGCTGTTCATGCAGGGCTGTATGCACAGGTACGGGATATCATTGAGACCAACAAACAGGAACGCCATATCCGCGGCGGACTTGCCACCAAACGCAAATACGAACGGGAAAAACAACAGCGCAGCCGTGCATTCCGGCCGTCGGACGGCGCGTCCTGCGCACGGAATGACGGTTCCGTGTAAGGATTTCGGAAAAATTTGTACAGTGCGCGAAAAACCGCTGTTACCCCCTTGACGAAATCCGAAAAAAGTAGTAAAATAATAAACGGCAGATTATGCATGAGTAAAAAGGAAGATGCTGTGCAGTCAGTACGGCATACAATAATAAGGAGGATGTTACATATGAAGCGAATTGGTGTTCTCACGAGCGGCGGCGATGCGCCGGGCATGAACGCAGCAATCCGTGCGGTGTGCCGTACTGCGCTTTACAAGGGGATGGAAGTCGTCGGTATCCGCAGAGGCTATAACGGACTGCTGAACCACGATGTTTTTGAAATGAATGCACGGTCGGTTTCTTCGATCATTCAGCGCGGCGGTACGCTGCTGTTCACCGCACGCTGTCTTGAGTTCAAGGAAGAAGCCGGCGTCCTGAAGGGCGTTCAGGCATGTCATGACCTCGGAATCGAGGGACTGGTTGTCATCGGCGGCGACGGTTCCTACCGCGGCGCAGGCGATCTTTCCGCACACGGAATCCCCTGCATCGGCCTGCCGGGTACCATCGACAACGATATTTCCAGCACCGATTACACGATCGGCTATGATACCGCAATGAACACTGTCATGGAGCTGGTGGATAAGCTCCGCGACACCAGCCACAGCCACGACCGCTGTTCCGTTGTTGAGGTCATGGGCAGAGGCGCAGGCTATATCGCAGTCAACACGGGTGTTGCCTGCGGCGCCGTTGAGGTGCTTTGCCCGGAGCGCTCCTATGATCTGGATGAGATCATCGAGAGAATGCAGGCAAGCCGCAAGATCGGCAAGCAGAACTTTATCATCATCGTTGCGGAAGGCATCGGCCATTCTGAGGAGATCGCAAAGACCATCCAGGAAAAGACCGGCATCGAAGCGCGTGCAACGATCCTCGGCCATGTGCAGCGCGGCGGTTCGCCGACCGTGCGCGACCGTGTGCTCGCAAGCCAGATGGGCAATTATGCTGTCAACCTGCTCGAAAAGGGCATTGGCAACAGAGTCGTCGGTGTCCGCGGCAATACGCTGGTGGACTACGACATTCAGGAAGCACTCAAGATGCAGAAGCCGTTTGAGGACGATCTTTATGATCTGTCCAAGATCATCAGCATCTGAGCATATCAAAATTTCATGCCGCGCAGAAGCAACGTGCTTTTGCGACAGAGTAGGGAAATCCGCGTGAAGTGCCGCCCGAACGGGGAGTTGTCGGACGGACGAAAAGTGCAGCGCACTTGCGATGGATTTTCCGCATCCCGCTGAGGCATAAAGGGCATACAACACTCCTTTGTGCATTCAGTATTTGTGCAAAGGAGTGTATTTTTATGAAAAATTCAACTGCTGTCCGTTCTTCCCTCACCGTGCTCAAGGATGTGCGCGTGCTGACGCTGATGGCACTGCTCGCCGCAATGAGCATTGTGTTTGGCAAGCTGCTTGCCTTTAACATCGGCCCGACAATCCGCATCAGCTTTGAGAATCTTCCGCTGCTGATGGCCGGAATCTTCCTCGGTGCGCCCGCGGGATTCCTCGTCGGCGTGATGGCGGATGTCATCGGATGTCTGATCGTCGGCTATTCAATCAACCCGATCATTACGCTGGGCGCCGGCTGCATCGGCCTCATCGCCGGACTGGCTTACAGCGCACTGCAGAAGGCCGGTCTCACCGAGCGCATTGCCGTATCCGTGATGTCCGCGCATGTGATCGGCTCCATGTTCATCAAATCCGTCGGCCTGATGGTGTATTACAGCTATTCACTGCCGATGGTATTGCCGCGTGTGCCGCTGTATCTTGCAATCGGCACCGTGGAGAGCATGATTATCATTCTGCTGATGAAGAACCGGATATTTGCAGAACAGGTGGAAAGGCTCCGGAGAAAATGAATCAGAATGAAGCACTGGCTTATCTGCAGCAGGCCGCAGCCCGCGGTCCGCGGCTGGGTCTTGAGCGTGTACGTGAGCTGGTGCACCGGCTCGGAGATCCGCAGAAAAAGCTGCAGGTCATCCATCTTGCAGGCACAAACGGAAAAGGCTCTGTCGGAGCGATGCTTGCCGCAATACTCCATGCGGCAGGCATCCGGACAGGGCATTTTGCTTCACCGGCACTTTGCTCCGTCAACGATTATTTCCGGCTTGACGGGCAGACGGTCTCCGACGACAAGCTGATTGCTTCGCTGGGTGAGGTGAAAGCACAGGCGGAGCGCATGGCAGATCTGCCGACGGAGTTTGAGATTCTTGCGGCGGCAGCCTATGTGCTGTTTGCACGGGAGGCGTGCAGCGTTGCCGTTGTGGAATGCTGCATGGGCGGTGATTCCGACTGTACCAATGTCATCGAGAAGCCGCTGCTCTCCGTGATTACGAATATCCGGAAGGATCACTGTGCTTTTCTCGGCGATACGATCGCAGAGATCGCGTCGCACAAGGCAGGCATTATCAAGCGGGAGTGTCCGGTACTGAACGGCTGCCGGAATCCGGAGGCTGTCCGGGTCATTGAAGCCCGTGCCAAGGTGCTGCATGCGCCGCTTTATCACAGAGCAGAGCTCGTGCAGGATGTCCGCGCAACGCTGAACAGCACGGAGCTCTACAGCGATACCTTCGGTGCGCTGCATCTGCCGCTGCTCGGACTGTATCAGCCGGACAATGCCGAGCTGGTGCTGCGTGCCGTGCAGATTCTCCGGATGCAGGGCGTGCAGCTGCCGGATGCGGCTGTCCGCGCAGGACTGGCCTCCTGCCGCTGGCACGGACGCTTTGAAGTGCTGCGGCGGAATCCGCTTGTGCTGTTTGACGGTGCGCACAATCCGGACGGGATGCGCAAAACGACCGAAAGCCTTGCATATTATTTCGGGCGAACCCGGCAGCTTATCATCGTTATCGGCGTGATGGCGGATAAGGATTATCAGTGCTATCCGGAGCTGCTGCGGGGGCTGGCTGCGCAGGTTTATACTGTGACGCCGGATCAGAAGCGTGCGCTTTCCGCAGATGCACTGTGCAAGGTCTTTGCGGATGCCGGAATCCCGGCAGAAGCATGCAGGACGGTTCCGGAGGCGCTGCGGCGCGCGCGCAGAAGCGGAAAGCCGGTGGTCGGACTCGGTTCGCTGTATCTGTATCCGGAATTTCTTTCTGCACTGGAGGCATCGGAAAAGGCCTGATACCGACGGCGTTTGCTGTGAACGGATTATAAACGCATTCAGGGGACGCGCTCTTTGGCAGTGCGTCTCCTTTTATGCGGTGTTTGAAAAAATGCTGCGGAATTCACTGCCCGCTGCGCTTGCTTTTTTCAGAATAATGTTGTATAATAGAACAGGAAACATGAATCCAATTCAAACCGGAAAGGCGGATAATAATATGACTCTCGGATTTCTGGGCGCCGGAAATATGGGCGCTGCTATGATGCGCGGCATCGCTGCATCGGAGCTGCTGAAAAACGGACAGATCACAAAAATCATCGCATTTGATACCGATGGAGAAAAGCTGCAGCGGCTCGCTGCGGATGCGGGGATTGAACCCTGCGAGAGCGCACAGGCGCTTGCGGATGCGGCAGATTTCCTCGTGCTTGCGGTCAAGCCGCAGGTGCTCGGCGGCGTGCTCGACGGTCTGACTCTGCGCAGGGAGCAGGTCATCATCTCGATCTGCGCAGGCATTTCTGCTGCGTTTATCCGTTCGCATACGATCGCAGATGCGCGCATTATTCTCTGTATGCCGAATACGCCGCTGATGCTCGGCCTCGGTGCGACCGCACTCGCAAAATGCGACGGCATCACCGATGCGGAATTCTCGCTTGCCATGCAGATGTTTGCAACCTGCGGCATCGCGGAGGAGATTCCGGAGAGCAAGATGCGCGAGATCATCGCCGTGAACAGCTCCAGCCCGGCATTTCTGTACCTCTATGCCAAGGGCTTCCTCGATTATGCGAAGTCTGAGGGCCTCGATGACGGCGCGGCACTGCGCCTCTTTGCACAGGCCATGATCGGCTCTGCAAAGATGATGACCGATTCCGGTTATTCGATCGACGAGCTGATTAAAATGGTCTCCTCGCCGGGCGGCACGACGCTGGCCGGTCTTGACAAGCTCTATCAGGGTGCGCTGACCGATACGGTCGATGCCTGCTGCAATGCCTGCACGCAGCGTGCCTATGAGCTGGCGGGCGCAGAGCGGAACAAGTAAAATATACCGGCCGGGATCGGGTTCAGCCGGCATAAAAAGCATGACTGCCGCATAAGGTGAAGCGGAGGGGATGCTTATGAAACCGATGAACGGCCTGCTGTATCAAACGCTGCGGCCGCGGCGCCTGACGGACACAATCCGTCCGCCGGATCCGGTCAGGCTGCTGTTCTGCTGGACGATGCTCGGCGCGGCTGCCGGAACCGTGCTGTTCCGGACAAGACCGGAGCTTGCATCGGCGGCGTGGCTGATGCAGGGCATGGCGGTCTCCGATGCGGCAAGGTCGCTGTGGGATGTCTGCAGGTCAGCGCTGATTCCGATGGTTCTGGTGTTTACCGGTATTCTGCTGAGCGGACTTTCAGCGGTCGGACAGCCTTTGATTCTGCTGCTGCTGTTTTCCCGCGGGGCGGCCTTCGGACTGGCTGCGGGTGCCTGCTTTGCGGCGTATCCCGTGCGGGATGCCGTTGTCATTGCAGGAGCCCTGATTCTGCCGATCGGCTTTGTCAGCACGGTGCTGTTTGCATATGCGTCCCGCAGTGCGATGCAGCTTTCCAATCTGCTGACAGGCTATCTGCTGCACCGGACGCAGCCGGAGCAAATGAACGAAAAGCTGCGCGGAATCATCACAAATATGCAGGTCTGTCTGCTGCTGCTGCTGATCGCTGCAGGATTGCATACGGCGCTGCTCTGGCTGTTGAATGACAGTCTGCTCGGATAATGTAACGCTTGAAAGGAAGAAAAAATATGGGTCTGTTCAGAAGTTTTCAGAATGCAGGTCCCGGTATTGATCCGAATGCCCCGAAAAAGAAGCCGTTTTTCCGCTTCTGGGAGCTGCTTCGCCGGAACTTCGGAAAGCTGCTCAGCCTGAACCTGCTGTATACGCTGCTGCATGTTCCGGGATTGTTTTCGCTGGTTGTTTATCTGGAGACGGACAACAAATTCACCAATGCGATGACGCTCCTGCTGCTTGCGGTTCAGTTTTTGCTGGAAGGACCGATCATGGCGGGATGCGCGAGAGTGCTCCGGCTGATCGTGCTGGACAAACCGTTCTTCTTCGGCGAGGAGTTCCGGAAGGGATTCCGCCGGAATTTCGGCGCGGCGTTTCTCTACTGGTGTCTGGATGCACTGGTAATTGCTTCGCTGCTGGCCGGACACTGGGTCTATCCGCAGATCGCGCAGGCAACCGGAAACAAGGCGATTTTCATTCTCTACGGCATTTCGGTTTCCGTCGGACTGGTGCTGCTGTTCATGAACTACTATATCTGGGCGCTGCAGGTTGCAACGACGCTGAAAAAGGGCACTGTTCTGAAGAATGCGCTGATGCTCTCAGGGCTTTCGATGAAGCACTGCCTGATTTCTACCTTCGGCATTGCGCTGATGCTCGGACTGATTGTGCTGCTCTGGCTGGTGAACAGCTATTTCATGTTCCTGATTGCATTTTTCCCGGCGGCGTTCATCGGCTATCTGGTGATGTTCGTGCATTATCCGATTGTGCAGAAGTTCGTCATCAATCCGTATTATGAGGCGAGCGGTGAGCAGAATCCGGAGGATGAGGAAGTGATCCCGGAGGAGGAGCGCGTTTTCACCGACCGCGGCACCACGGAAACACCGGTCAGCACAGACCGGAAAAAGGGCAAGGTCATCTCTTGAAACGTGATACAGGCAAGGCGCTGACGGCAAAGGATTGCGCTCATATAGAAGTTTTATTCCAACTACTATAAGCAATAACTTTACAGCAGGCTATGAGACTAAACAGGCAGATACTTCATATTTGTGAGGTATCTGTCTTATTTTATAGCATTGTAAATCTTCATTCGCACTCAAATACTTTATTTAGCGGAGTTAATTGACTTTTTGAATTGTATATGATATTATTGAGTTGTACATATAAAAATGTTAGGGAGAGCATAGCTTATGAATGAGCAGGAAGTATTATCGTTTATCGACTATTATAACCAAAAACTTGATCAAATGAATTACGATATGTATGTAGAAAGCAAACAGCAAGACAATGATTATCTTGTTTGTGGCTTATTGCCTAAACTATTTCTGAAAAACGATCCCAAACTGCTTGCATTACTTCGTCAACCTTGTAATCATGATAACCTAAAAGAATTGCTTCAGCGATATTTGGATGAAAGCTCAAATACTGAACTTAGCAAATTAGTTCCTGATTTTTCAAGTAAAAAGCCTGAAATTATTGAACCATTAGCTGAATGGATTTATAATTATAACTATATGTTAGCCTATCCATTGTGTGGAGGTTATGAAAAAGATAATACATTAATGATAAGTGATCCTGAAATGATACTGTCATATGTCTATATTTATCTAAGAATTAACTATTCTGATAGATACTTTGATTATTCATTTCATCAACCCCTAATTGATTCGTTATATAAAGATTCCTTTGATAAATCATCGACTTTCAAAAAGTGGGGGCTACTTCCGATAGATAACAATAGAATATTGTGTGCTTTGGATGAGCCTGTAAGAATATATGATAAGACTACTAATAGAACCATTTTTATAATGTTAAGTCGTTCACTTGCATTAATCTTCGATGAGTTAATAAACGATCATTTTATAAACAGTATTTCATTTAGAGGAATAGATAATCGTATTTATGAAGGAGAAAATCATCTCAGTACTATATGTGAGGCTGTTGAAAAAGGTTTGATTTTTTCATTTGATCTGGAAAAACTACCGAACATCACTAAATTATATAAAGAGTGCAACTTTGAGGATACGTTGTGGGTTATTAAGGACAATCAAAATATCACATTTGAAGAACTGTGCAGTGATTTTCATACCGCTGAAGATACTATCGTCACTCAGTTGATACATCTTGAGTATGATAATGACTGTATTACCCACATAGATCATGAATATATTTTTTACTCAATAGAAGAATATGATCAACGGTTACGAAACCCACATACCAAGGGCGAGGCTTGAAAGAGAGTTAAAACATTTAAGGTGGATAAGTCGTCAATTCCTATGAATTATCCATGTAAGATGTTTAGAACCCAAAACAGAGATTTGGTAGAAGTTAAAGTTCCATTTATATATTTTGTATTAAATAGTTATTTTGAGCATAAAGAATTACTTGAAGAATACTTTTCGGATTGTTTAACCAACCAACTTGCTTAATCAGTTAACATAGAATATAAATCGCAACAGGCAGATACTTCAAGTGAGGTATCCGCCTGTTTTCGTATATATTCACTTATAAAACCCGTTTTCATCAGGCTCGCCAAAGCAACTATGGCAAGTATACGGTTCGGAAATCTCGTTTATCCCGTCAGCGGTCAATTTCAGTTCCCGTGTGATAAACGGGAATATCCTGCAATGACTTATCATTAAAACGCCTATCTTCGGATTCTCATGGATCACCTTATTGATAAGATTGCTTATATGCCTTGCGTTTACAAAGTCAAGGTTGTTAAGCGGTTCGTCGATAATCAGCAAATCCGAATCTGAACGGGTTGCGATGACGGAGAATACTTGGAGAAGCCGTTGTTCACCACCGCTGAATTTTCCAGGGCGAGACTTGGCATCGAATATCCGACTATTATCTCCTCGGCGCGGAAGCCACTCGTCGATAAGGTCATTGACTTCTGAATAGCTCATATAACTGTTAGAATGGGCTTCGCCGCTGTTGCTGATAACATCTCGTACCTGTATACGTCCCATTTCAGAGTATTCATCTTTCTGTGGTATATAAGCAATACTCGAACGATACCGCTGGAGTTCAGTATCATCTAACGCCATGATATTTCCGAAGTTATGGTGAATGATCTCTCCGTCTATCTTCTTTCCCTCTGTTTCCAATCGCATAATACTTTTCAAGATGGAGCTTTTACCGATACCGTTTTCGCCTGAGAGCAATACTACTTCATCGCTGCCGACTTCAAAGGAAATGTTCTGCATCAATGTCCTCTGTTTGAGCTGTATTGATAGATTCTTTACGCTGATAATACTATCCATGATTATTTCCTCCATAGCCGCCTGTTGATTATTGCAGTCGCTGTAAATAGTGTTATAAGCTCGATCAACGGTATCCATATTACAAGTATTATTCTGATAGCTTTAATATCAACGAATAGGAATACTATGCTTGACAGGGCAAGTGCGATTACTATAGAAACGACTCCTGATTTACATATATAACTGCGATACGCTTTGTTCAGCTTTTCCTTCTCAAATCCCAGCATTACAAGCCTGCGGAAATTACAAGCTATGCCTTTGCTTAACACACAAGCAGAAATAATCGTAATCGCTATAGAAATCAATGAGAAGACCGCTAAATAAGGAATGATGCTCAGAACAACAGAGCGAACCTCGTCATCACGATAAATAATATCCTGCGGTGTGGCTGAACACTTTGCCGTAAAATCGTTAATGCTTTCATCGGTGAAGACAACGCAGTTATGTGTGATATGGTCAACATATTCCGCATCATAACCCATAATGATAATACCATTACTATGCTTGTTGCCTGTATCTACTCTTACGCACACTGCTTCTGGTATTATCTGTTCAATAGCATATTCACAAACTTCACCAGTTACTATATGCTTTGAGTACAGCTTATCGCCTAAATGCAGATTGTTTGATTTGGCTATATTCTTTGATACTGCGATTCTATGTGTGCTTAACTCATTTGCGTTCCAATATACAAGGTCGGTATAAACCGAACTATTGGACTGCATTATAATATCGGCATTAAGGCTTGACTGAGAATCAGCAGCCAGCGCAAAGTCTATGCCTGCATTGAACTGATAGTAATCATTTTCAAGAACAGGCTCTTGTGTTGTTACAGAATAGTCATAGTCTGAACGAATAAGCGAATTGAGCTGCATACAGTCCTTGTTTACTGAAAAAATAAGCACCAATACAAGAAAAAGCGAGATCAGAGTGAATATCGCTAATACAATCGCCGTTCTTCGTGGCTCTGCTTTAAGAGCTATACGATTCTTCATTGTATTATCACCTAACCTCGCTTATCTTATTGAGAAATCAATTATCGTTTGATTTTCTGACTTTTTCTTTTTTGATGATACCCTTTATCATAGAACCGTTCATAATAAGGGCAATCAATTCAGCGATTATCGCTGCTGCTGGAATAATAGCAATTTCTATGCTGAGTGCTGATTTCGGAATGTAGTCTGCCGAAGTCTTGAACTTATAAAGCATTATAGCCGCATAAGCTACAATAAAGCAGAGAAGCTCACACATGAAGGTCTTGCTGTAGTATGGCTTGACATTCTGCCCCTTGGGTATGCAATGCTTTGTAAAATAGCCTTTTTCGCAGCCACGCTTAGACATTACTACATTGAATATGATTATCAAAACCGCCGACAGAGCTGCACCTATGAAGATCATAATAGGATTTACTTTTTTGTCAAGGCTGTTCTCCCGAACACGGAAATCCGTGATCTCATTTGCATATCCCGATGACATGATTGCATCATAATGCACCTGATACTGCTCATCGCTGTCAAAACGGTCACGATCCTTTAATCTGCCCATTGGTCTGTAGTCCTTGGTCAGATAAGCCTGACAAGCGTTATAATCGCTTGCGGAAATATACATTCCCGAATAGCCGTTGTTCTGAGATTTCTGAACAATGGCTTCTTTTTGCTCGGTGCTTAGTTGTGCAAGGATAGCGCCGTTCTCATAAATGCTGTTTGTTTCGTAGATAGCATATATCTTGTATTCTGCGGTTGTGTCACCGATAGAAAATGATACAGTATCGCCTATATCCGTCGAAGTGTCCTTACAGAACTGCCAATCCACAATAATCGGATTTTCAAAGTCTGAATCCGACTTCTTGATAAGACGTTTGCTGTTATACATAGTATTATCGACGTTTTCAAAGCGGTCACTCAGCAGAACTGTTGTTGTCCTCGATTTACCGCCTGCGTTTACAGCAGTTTTTGTCAGGAAGAATGGGAACACTGTATCGATCCCGTTGCTTCCGGGCAATTCATTTATCTGCTCAAAAGACGGCTCAGGGGCGATAAAGTCAATATTTGTGTTTTTATAAACGCTCTGCGAATTATAGTTATCCGCAATCTGAGAAATAAACGGGAACACAAACAACAGTCCGGCTACTACAGCAATGACAGCACTCAGGAAGATTGATAATAAGGCTCTGTGCCTGATCCAATAGCCTGTCATCACTCTTCCTCCGTCTTTTCTTCTTTTTTCTCTACAAATATCAGAGTACTCTGCTTGTCATAAGAAGAATCAACATTGTCATCAAATACAAGCGTCATCGGAACTTCACCAACTGCATTCGGGACAAACTGAATAACACACTCCTGATCAACTGCCGTTTCAGATGCGTTAGCAGTAAACTCGTATGTAGTGACATTGTTGACTGCATCGAAGTTGGGTGTGATGATCTGACCGTCCATATACTTTGCATCAACATTGTCAATGCTCGGAATAGTGAGAACAACCTTGACCTGAGAGGTCTTACTCTTATTTGATGTAACTTTAAACTTAACCTTCATATATACAGTATCACCGATCTCATATTCCTTAGTGCCGTCGCCGTAGCTATGACCTTTATCGGCACTGTAGAAGAAATCAGAAGCGGCAGAATAGGTAGTTTCCCCACAAGCTGTCAGTGTACCCATTGCAAGAGCCGTAACGAGCAGGGCAGAGAGCGTTCTTTTAATTCTTTTCATCTTATATACTCCTTTTCTCATATTGATATTGCCTATAATTGCATACGGTCAGAGAATTATATCCTGAATCCCAACTGTCACTTTTCCGTCCGAAGAAAAGACAACAGCTAATCCATGCTCCAAGTCATAGCGATATTTACACATCATAGCGATTCGTGGATTTTCCTTATCTCGCTTGACAAAAAGGCATTCAGGCTTGATATAGCTGAATATATTGTCTTTTTTAGTGTTTTCCTCGTCGCTCATGACTTGTTCTCGACAGTAATCCTCTACAATAGACTTTGACTGCTCGATCCACTCGGTATGAGATTTGAAGCGCTTTAAGGCTTGAATTTGGGCTTTTGTTACTTCTTCGCCTTCGTAGCAGTCATACTCAACAGGCAGCGTAAACTTTCTTCCCCAGATAGTTGTCTCTAATGACTCAATCAAAATCAGACACTCCTTTCTGACCAATCATGGCGTTATATTCTCCGACTCCGCCAAGATGCCCAAATCCGGCATTAACTTCAGTCGGTACCAATTGCATTGATTCCATATTGTTCATTTCGTGCCAAGTAAAACCATTACTTGTCCTGTATGTTTCAATGTCTCTTGCTGTCCAGCTTTTTCCATCATATTTATTTTTAGTCCAGATTTCTGCAAGAGCCTTATCTGCCTGTTTGAAATTTTGTGTTCTGCTATCAGTCATATTTGATATTTTTACTTGGGCTTTTTGAACTGATGAAAAATCTGGAACTCCATTTTTGTATGTCACTTTAGCGCCTGCTTTGATCTCGTAAGTTTTTTCACCAATTTTAATTGTTTTTGATTTATCGTAAATATAATCAGATTTTCCTCTCTCACCAGACCAATGACCGTATTCGTCATTCTTAGGAGTTTGATCTATTCTTGCTTTAAGTGTACTATAAGGCGAGTTATACTTTTGATAATAGTCATATCCCTCAGCACCGCCATGAACTGTGCCGATGATAGCACCCCACATATATCCGTCAGAAGCATTTTCAATGGCTTTCTCTGCTGATGAAACACCGACTTTTTCCCAGTCAACATTGCTCCAATCTATATCGGATGCATCTGTCGAGGTGTATGTTTTCACGGCATTATATCCTGCATAAGCTGTTCCTGCTGTTGCAGCTAAGACCGATATGCCAGCTATAACGAGCTTTATTCCTGCTGCTGCTGTGATAGTAGTGCTTCCTCCGGAAGGAACAGCAGCCACTAATGATACAATTGAAAGAATAAGACCAGCTGTTGCTGTAGCAAATCCTATGACAGCAGATTTTCTTCCCGTTTCGTCCAGCTCATCGGTCGCACCAGTCAGTCCACCAAACAGTGTACCTATCGCTGCACCTGTTCCTGCGAATTTCAGCGATTCATCGGCGGCAGCAACAACAGCACTTGCAATTGGATCAGGTAGTCCTGCTTTCTTTAAGACAACAACAGTTACTATTACACCTGTACCCACAGCCACCTTGGTTAGCACCGATTTTATATTGATACCCTCTCCGAAAAGGTGAGTTGTTTGGCTGTTTTCTGCAAAATCTTCAATATGCTCTTGTGGGACATATATGGTTTTACAGCACATAACTTCGGTGATAGTTTCTTCTTCAAGCAGAAGCTCGGAAATCTTGTCCTCAGCGAGAACTATTTCTTCCAAATATATCTCAGTTGTTATAAATTCGTGCAACTCGTTTTCGGTGATTACGTTCTCTATCTCAATATTTTCTGTAACCGTCTGCGGATTTGCATCTGAAATAGTAGGCGTTGGTGGAGAATTTGAACACCCTACAGACATCAGCAATATGGAGATTACTAATATCAACGATATTACTCTATCTACTATACTTCGCCTGATCATCATATTATCCCCTCCAATATGACTATGAAACAACGTCCAATATTTTGTTTCTATCGCAGGACAAATTCGATACATATTCATATATATTATAGCATAAGTCTGAAATAATTTCAATATTTTTATGCATAATTTGTCACATTGCTACAATCGTAATACTGTTTTTGTGAAAAGCTACTTTGAATCAAAGGTGTAAAACATATATTGGTATTACAGTTTGCTCAAAAATGCAAATATCACTATAATAGTAGCTTTTATCAAAGAATGCATCATATCCTTCTTGATTATAACATATTTCGGAGGTTTATTCAATAGAAAACAACATATTTCCTTTGAGTATAGGTGATTCTTTTTGTTGTATCATAGTAATTAGAGGTGAATTGCTATGACAGAGGATTTTGTTAGGAACAGAATAACTCAGCTCCGACTCCAAAAGGGCGTATCGGAGTATCAGATGAGCTATGATCTCGGTCATAGCCGTGGATATATCTATAATATTTCATCAGGCAAGTCCTTGCCGCCGCTTTCGGAGCTTTTTGCAATATGTGATTACTTCGGCATCACGCCTGCGGAATTCTTCGATGACAGCATTTCCAATCCTGAGTTGATACGGAAAGCTGTGGAGGGTATGAAACAGCTCGATGACGGAGATCAGTTGATGATTTTGAATCATATCAATAGGCTTTTGAAGAAATAGGAGGACGGTTAGATGAACGGATATATAAAACCTGATTTTGTTCCCGAAGATCCATATCAGAAAGCTCGTAAAGATCTTATACAGGCATTAGAATCGTTTTCTCAGTTGAATCCTCAGCAGAAACAAGCACTGTTAAACGAGATGTTTCAATATGCTACTTTTCAAAGTTTTTTAGATCAGTATAACAATAATGGAATGAGATAAAGTTTAAGGAGCGTTACCGCATTGGTAACGCTCCTTATCTGTCGTATTAGTCCTCGTCCGAGCACTCCTCCAATCCGTGCATAAGCTGAATGTATACGCACTCTGCTCGTTCGTGTTCCTCGCCGTCAGTAGACATCATAAGTTCAAGGAAATATGTCTTTGCTTCTTCGTAATCCGTCCAGACCTCACGTTTGCCGTTGTAGAAAGTCGTGACCTTGCGTGTTCTCGGCATTGCCAGTTCAGGTGTTTTTAACATTGCTTTGTACCTCCAAAAGTCTTATTGTGACTCCATTATATCCGATAAAACTACCGGAGTCCAGCATATCGGGATAATTGTAATAATCTTTGTGCAGGGCGCAGCAATATCACAATTATCCCCGGTGCAATGCGCTGTACTATTCAAGATCATTCCGCTTGCGCTTTTTCTGCTGGTCACGGCTCTGTTCCTGACGGAGATACTGTTCGATCTCTCTTGCCGCCTCGGATAGCTCTCTTGCTTTCTGATCGATAGCTTTGTATTCTGTATTTTTCTGTACACGTTGTGCAGTCAGATCAGCGATCATCTTCTCGAATTTCTCAACAGAAGGAGCAGTCCTATCGGGATACCATTCCAGAATTTTCTGTGTGAGCATATGATGCTCGGCAAGTGATTCACTATTTTCCTTTTTGAACTTCTCCTTTTTCCGCCCGCTAAGCGACATATACTCCTGACGTATCGGTTTCACTTCACGGTATTTGCGGAGCGTTTCTGCACGTTCTTCAAGCTCCTTGATTTCAGTTGACAGGCGATTAAGTTCCTGCACAAGTGCAAACCTCTTACTGTATGCGGTAATGCTTGCAGTCTTGGCTTCATCAGCGGTCACGCCGTACTTGGCAAGAGTGTTCAGAGCCTTACTTGTGATCTTCATGTTTTCACGGTCAATGGCATCACGGACAAACTTGTTTTCTTCAGCCTTCGGAGTGATAACTCTGACTTTAGTTTTCGGCGTATAAAGCATTATGCCTTTGTACTGAGCAATGCGTCCTTTTATCTGCTCAGTTTCATAGAACCAGCCGAGCGTTCTGCTTCGGGTAAACTTGGCTCTCGGATTGTTTTCACGCTGCTGTGCAAGCATAAATTTCAGGTCGATCGTGTGTTCGGGATTATACTCGACAAGTATGCCGTATTCGGCGCATTTCAAAAGAAAATCGTCAAAATCCTCGCTGACCTTGACAACCTGATCTATGGCATATTTCAGCTTGGCTTTCCATGACAGTCCCTGACGTGACATATCCCATTCCCAATAGCTCTTGCCTTTGGAGTTTTCAGGATGCTGAATAACGGATAGATTGTTCTCACTGCATAGTTCGTCTGAGATACGCCGAAGCTCCGCCCAGGCACGGTCTTTCTTATTGCCCTGATTATGTTCAGTTTCAAAAGTCTTGCCCGTCATCATGTTCGTATTATTCACGATAATATGTGCGTGGATATGTTCATGATCTTCGTGTATGGCAATGACATATTGATACTGCTCCTGCAACAGCCGATGACATAGTTCTTCTGCTATCTCCATAGCTCTTTCGGGGGTAACTTCTCCGGGAGAAAAGCTCTGAATTATGTGCTGTGCTTGGGTGGTACTTCGCCCTGTTCCGAAACGCTGACGGACGGCTCGGAACTGCTCGGCTGCTCGAACGGGTTCTGTCTCGCACATAAAAGACTGGACAAGTGCATGACCTCTGGTCTTATTCCCGTCCACGATGTATTCAAGGCTGTCGCACACTGAACTCCTGATTGAATGTAATTTAGTAACTGCCATATCTCGTTCACGCTCGCTTTCATCATTGTAATATCTTCACTGTAAGCACGTCCTGTTCCGTTCACTCTGCGGGCTACCTGATTCACATTCGCAGCAAGCCCACGAACTGCACCGACGATGTTCTTCATATCGTCCTGATCTATCATCAGAACATAGTGCGCTTTGGTACAGTCACGGACATAACTGGACTTTCTCATTTTAAGCAAATCAGCCTGCTTGCAGATATGCTCCCACTCCGTATCATTGAAGCGGATATTAAGAGTATGATTACGGCACTGAGCCCGTCCGTCGATATACTCCTGTTCATCTGCTGTAAGGCTGTCGGGAGATACTTTTTCAAGCACTCCGTCAAGCTCCTCTTTCATACCGTCACGGGTATAATTCAAAGCAAGTTCCTCGCTGTCCTTGTGACCGTAATCACGCTTGTAGTTTTTCTCTGCTTTTGTCATGGTGTTCTCCTTTCAATTTTGACCGCATCAGCGGTCTTTTTATTTCGGGGGGGGGGCAGGGGGCGGCAGCCCCTCTGACAAGCATCGTGATAAAGTCCCGTTTCTCCGAAACGTGGCGCATATCACCGTGCTTGCGAACTGAGAGTGCCGATTTTCATCGGCACGGCTTATTCCCGCCTGTGGCGGTTTTCTCGCCTCTGTTGCGAGAAATCGGAGCTATGCGACTTTCTCTCTATTATGCCACCGCATTGGTCGGTAGTCATATCGCTCACGCTCCGCCGTGATGCCCTCCCTATGCCTATGATATAATTGTAGAATATCTCGGCGCAGTTACTGCGCAACTTGGGCGGCAGTCTGGTGAAAAATAAAGAATATGTTGATTGACTTTTTTATAAAAATGACTTATACTATTATTGTAGCGTAATTTAGTAATATATTGTAAATTTGGAGGTAATAACTCAAATGAATATTACAAAATATGAAGAAATAAAAATTCGTACAAAGAATAATGAAATCTTATGGAACAATATTCACGGCATTGCAACTGAAGAAACAGCCATTATTATGGATAAAGCAATGTTAAATTGGCTAACCGAACTTACAAATACTCTTGAAATATGGATTAATAAAGGGGTGAATTTAACTATTTGCGAACTAATACTTGCAAGGACTAATCTTGGTAGTATAGTTGAATTTTGGTTAAGACACTTTTATACTGCTTATCATGAGGATTATAAAAAGAATCCAATAACGAACAAGAATAATGTTGCAAAAAATGCTCAAAAAGAAGCATCATTTGATGAGTTGAAGAAATTCAGCACTGGCATACTGTGGAAAGATGATACGGATCCTATGTATAAATGGGTAGATTCTGTACAACATAAGCGCAATGCTATACACAGTTTCATATATAAGGAAATCGGTACACCAACAGATTTTTTGGATGATGTGGACTATCTGCTGGATTTCATTAAGAAAATTGAAAATCAGTTACCATCTATTTTAGATTGTATTGATGTTATTCCTTCTGGATATGTAGATATTGACGGTTTGTTTTATAACATCTAAGATCAAGTCGCAGGAGTTCTCAACAACACTTGTTTTTATTGGGCACTAAGTATATATTTGCTTAGTGCTATTTTTTCTGGACAAATTACACTGGGGAAAATTGAAATTTGACAAAAAGTTCATGCGCAATTGCGGCTGGACAAACTGCTCTGTTGCGCGCTATAATTTGATTGTGGGGATACCACAACAGACACAAACAAAACAAGGAGAGAATAAAACGTAAGGAGGTGACGGTATGCTTACCTATGAACAGCAGACAGAAAAGCTCCTGAGCAAGCGTCAGGCAGTGCTTGAACGTATCGAGAACGACAAGGCTGAGATCGAAAAGATCAATGCAAAGCTGAATGCTATCCAGCTCGCTAAGATCAGGGACGCACTTGGCTGTGATGAGCAGGGGCTTTTTGAGCTTATCACCAAGCACCCTGAACAGCTTGCAAAGCTCAGAAAGGACAGCATTTTCGAGAGCGATACAGATACAGCTCAGGACGATGATGAGTTTGGTCAGCAGATGTGCTTTACTGACAAGAAGAATCCTTATGAGGATTGAGAAGTGATAGCTGTGATAATCGGGACGGCAGCAATGCCGTTCCGCACAGCTATCATAAAAGTATAAGGCAACAACAAAACGAGGGTAAGATAGAGAAGGCGAAGCCCTCACTCTATATGCGTAGAGATAGACAAGCAAAGGAGAAAGTTCGCTATGAATAATAAAGATAATATTGCCGTAGAAAATACGGCAACAGAAACTGTGTCCGAGTACAAGATCGGACATACGCTGTATACGGTCAAGACCGTATTCACCCCTGCTTCAATGGA
>JAFRTG010000027.1 GCA_017427265.1 Oscillospiraceae bacterium
CCGGACAGAGGAAGGAATATCGACAGCCGTAATGCCGAGACAGTTGTTGAATGCCTGTAAGCCGATGACGGTCAGCTTATCCGAGAAATTCATTTCGCCAAATTGTGCAGCAGAGCAGTTGTAGAATGCATAATGACCAATGCTGGTAACAGTCTCCGGAATCGGCAGATTCGGAACCTTGCTGCAGTTATAGAATGCGTATTCGCCGATGCTTGTGATGTTATCCGGATAGATGATCTCTTCGAGATTGATCATGTTGCTGAAGCTGTTGTCCGGAATGATGCTGCCGCCGGTCACTGTGATGCTGGTGAGGCCTGCGGGGATGCCGTGACCGTTTGCATTGTAGTAGCCTTCCGGCGCATATGCGCCGTTGAAGAACCAGCTGTAAACAGGCTCTGCAGAGCCGTCGTTTGTGGTTTTCAGCGTGTTGCCGGCGTAAGGGATTGTCAGTGATTCAAGCGAAATACACTCATTGAAGGTATAACGTCCGATCTCGCCGACTCCGTCGTGGATCACAGCTTCTGTCAGGTTTTGACACTTGTGGAACGCCTGCGCGCCGACAGCGGTGACAGAACCGGGAATCTCAATATACGTGAGCCCCTGGCAATTTCTGAATGCTGCCGTGCCGACATATGTCACAATGTCGCTGATCACAACATCGCCGAAGTTCGCGGATGAGCAGTTCTCGAATGCGTAGTTTCCGATGTACTGCAGATCAGTCGGGAGCTTGAGTACATTGGATTTGTCTTTCTGGCCGCCGTAGCGGAATCCCGGCAGCGAAGAGCAGTTCCGGAATGCCCAGTCACCGATTCGACGGATCTTGTTGGTCAGATAGATTTCTGTCATGTTGGAGGCGCCGTCAAAGACATAGTCGCCGATCGAAGTGATGTAGAGATTGTGCTCCGGATCATAATCATCAAATTCGACAGAACGGATCAGCTTCGGATTATTGAACGGCGAACTTGTGAAGTTATACATATCGCCGTATCCGATGACAGAAAGCGTTCCGTCTCCGGAGAGCGTTCCGTCAATGTGGTCGCCGAGCTTGATATACTGTTCGTTCTTCTGTGTTTTCAGAATCTGATAGTGTGTCACGGTCGTATTGGGTCTTGCTGTTGTTGTATAGGGCGGTGCTGTTGTTTCTTCCGGTCCATCCACCTGTTTGTCGGAAGGATCATGAGGCTGACTGTTATCCGGATTCGCATTTGCATTGACAGTAACTGCGGATTTTCTGATCACATATGTGCCGCTGTCTGTGCATGTTCCGTCTACCACGACGGAATAAGAATGTGTACCGGGTTTGGAATAGATACTCAAAGCGGCGTATCTCATGTCATAGGTGTTGGAATCAACATGAAGCTCGATCGTGTGGCCGCTCGGATCAAACCATCCGTCGCCGTCCTTCAGATTGAAGGTTGTCTTATAAGCGATGCGCGGGCATTTGCCGAGACCGAAATACGGTGTGCCGCCTTCGTCAAAGCAGCAATGCCAGTCGCAGATCTTCAGGTTTATCTTGAATATGTTTTTGTCAACCCGGAAGTGCAGGGTTTCCCATTTCTTGAATCCGACATCCAGATAAATCGTACCTGTCATTTCAAAGAAGAGCTCGCCTTCCAGACTGGTATCACAGCTGTGCTTGGTGTTTCCGGATGTGTCAATACACAGGAACGTGTCGGTTGTCGTGATTTTGCCGTCCTTGATTTTTGCAGTATCTTTGAGCTGAACCGTAACGGTAAAGCCGACTGAGAAGGAAATGCCGAGCTTAACCAGCTTCACAAGTTCTGCTTCGATGCTGACTGTGACTGCGATCGTGATTTTGCCTTCGAGCTTGAAGGTGTCTTCCGTCGTGTATTCCGCACTCTGTTTCTGGAAGCGGTCATCCTTCGGTCTGTCGCTGTCATAGCTGAAACCGGCGACGATTTTCTTTGTTTCACTCAAAGTGATCGAGCCGGAAATAAGCAGCTTTACGCCGACCGTGATTTTGAAGTCTACGCCGGGAATACCGGTCGGAATCGTAACACTGCCGAGATCCTTTTCGATGTCGTCGGTGTTGTCGGTAAGATATTTTGCAAGCTGCTCCGCAGATTTCAGGCTCTTGTGCGTTGCGGTTTCCTCATTGGAGGCAGTTGCGGTGACACCGTAAGTCAGAGTGGTTTCGGTGTTCAGTGTAATGTTCAGATAGCCGAACGATTTGTAAAAGTTCAGTTTGTGCGCGATCGAGAACGAGATGCTCGGCGTGACTTTGAGAATTTTTTTCTTGCCCTTGAAATCATGCTTGAGTGTAAAGGTATTGCTTTGTGACAGATCACCTGTCCAGTAGGGATCAGGCAGCGGATCTAGTTCTGCAGCATGCATACCGAGATATTTCTGATTTGCAGTTTCCATTTCAGTTTCCGCATCATCAGAAAATTCTTCGTCCTCTGTCGGAGCGGCGTTTTCCGCCTGTGCGGGATCGGCTGCTTCGGCGTTTTCGGATTCCGTTCCGGCCGATTCTTCTGCCGGATCATCCGAAGTCGCTTCTTCGGGTTCAGTCACAAGCGTTTCATCTTCGGAATCGCTTTCTTCCGGCAGAATGGGGTAATCCTTGAGAAGCTCGTAATTGTCGTCGCTGGATTCGATTTTGATGAAATCGAACATTTCATCCACGGCATCCTCACCCGAAAGAGTTGCGGTATCGCCGTCGATTTGAATATCATCGACAATCAGTGCGACGATTTCTTCCGGACAGGGCTGTGCAAAGAAATGTGCGCCGGATTCAAGATTTCTGACGGTATCGTCAATGTTGTCAAAGACATAGATATTGTTGTCATAGTCAGCGGAAACAAGGGTATTGACCGTGTCCGTGGATTCCGCTTTGACGGTGTTCTCATTCAGAACAAGGAAGTTGGTGTCATTGCTGTCATCGAGGTTGACGACCTGTTCCTGATCGAAAGCGGTGATGTCAGTATCGCGGATTTCCTGCACCTGTCTGGTATGGTCGCTGACGAGATAGCTGTCACCGATCGGGAGTCCGAGCGCGTTGACAAGTTGTGCCTTAATGGTGTAGAATTCCGGAATTCTTGAAAGGTCGGCGGTCAGCTCTGTCATGACGCTTTCACCGGCCTTGACATCTGCTTCGACCGTGTAAACATCTGAAGGATCGTCCTGGTTGATGAACGATACAAGCAGTCTGCACGCTGCCGACTGTGTGGACGCAGCCAGAATGTCACCGGTCTCGCTGTTGAAATCGACAAAGGTGACGGCATAGACCTGTTCCTGAGACTGCGGCGCAGACTGTGAAAGCGGAACTGCCTGCTGACCGCTGCGGTTTTCGGGGTTTGCAGCTTTTTGGGCAATGTAGTCCGAAAGGGAGTTTTTCCCCTGCAGACCGGAATCCCCGTTGTCAGCTGTCTGACCGGCAGCCGTCTCCGGAGATCTTGTACTGAAGGAATCCGCTTCCGACAGTACAACCGATGTGCACATGACAGCACTGAGCACACCGGCGATGAATTTCTTCATCAAACTGAATCACTCCTGTTCTGTATAATGTGGTAATATCCGCTGCATATATTGCAGTAAGTATATTATATCATATTCAGGGCTAACTGTCAATCAATCTTATTATATATAATAGTATGTGATAAGATTGAAATAGAAAACGGAAAAATTTTGATTGGGACATGCAGAAGTAGTTTTACAGAATGTAAAGAAATTGCAAAAATAACCATATAGTCAAATGAATAGAAGATGTCTGTATGTGCTTGACACCAAGTTGTCTGTATGCTATAATATTGCCAGTGTCAATTTTTTGAAGGGGAGGGCAGAGGACTTTTTGCCTTGTGCAAGAACATATACACTAAAATTTATATTCTTAAATATTCAGCTGATTCTTTTTATTTTACTCAGGATATAACTGTGGCAGAGGTGCGGCAGCCGCGGAGCTGTACCGATGCAGCAGTTTATCATATCAACAACATTCCACAATCTAACTACGAAAGGAAAAGAAAATCATGAAAAAGATCAAGAAAATCGCCGCAGGCCTGATGGCAGCGGCAATCGCTGCTGCCGGAATGGGCAGTTTGACTGCGAGTGCTACTCTAAGAATGAAGCCGATTTATTTGCCGACTGGAGAAACAGCTATGGCTTCGCTTGATTATACTCTGAGGCAGCGTTATTACGCGGAAACAAAAGGAACGTGCTCAGGTTATAAGGCGGTAAGAGTTTATGCTGAAGGCATGTGGAACAACGTGACACTATGGGGGTATGGTTATGATAACCGCCCTGCATGGGCTGAGGTAGTACCCATTGGCAATACTTATTCGATTGGATATATAAATTACTTTTATTCATCGCATTCTGCAACAACAACAGGCGCAAATGGTTTGGGAAGTACTTATTTTGAAATTAGATCGTAAGCCGGTTTGATTGTATGCTTTTTTATTCCGGTGAAGCACCTTATTTGATTGTGTTTCACCGGAATGGTTTTCAAGATAAATGGAGGGAAAATGGATAAACGTCTTTGTAAATTCATGCGAATACTTCTAACAACAAATATAGTTCTGTTTCCTTTTTGCGGGTGTAAATCTGATTCTTTCAAACAAGATGCGTCCGGAGATTCGTATTCAAATATTCAAATGAATATTGGACAGGATATGCTTGCATATTGCAAGGAGGATAACCGCTTTTATGTTTTGGATTATGAAAATATGGAGCAATCCTTGTTATGCAACAAGCCGAACTGTCGGCATACGGGCAATGATTGTATCATGACGCGGTTGTACCGGAACGCTCCTGTTTTCCATGATACCTGTGCATATTACTTTGTGGATGATAAGCCGGAAATGGTTCAGGATAAAGATTTGAATGTGAAACTGAAGCAAGGTTCTAACTTATGCTGCTATGATTTTACAACGCAAACAGAGAAGCAGCTGCTTCACATAGAAGATGCCTCTGTATCAGATGGTAACGGCGAGCTTCTGCTGCATGATGATACGCTTTATTATTCCAAAACAGTTTTCCATCCTGCGACAGATGAAAATGGCGCTGCAGTCGGTTTTGTGGGTGCAGGAGGAGATGTCAGTCTTGCGGCAATTCATTTGCCGGATTTAAAGCAAGAGGATCTTGGCTCTTTGTACAACTATGTAGAATTAACAAAATATTATCCAATGACGCCGAATTCAGCTCATATCTTTATGGCTGGATTGTTTGATAATCGAATTTATTATAATGTTGCATTTGTGCAGGGGAGCGGAGATCCGACTGTAGCGGGTAATTACTATTATAATTTTTATGTGACATACTATGACCTGTCGGACGGTACCTATCACGGAACGCCGGAGGACTATGAACACATTGATTTTGCTCAGGTCATGTATTTGTCAGATGATTATCTTGTAATCCGCAGGGATAATCAGATTTCTGTGACGAAAAAAGGCTCTGATCAGCAGGTAACTCTAACGGATGAGAGCATTAACGATTGCAGTTCGATATCTGTTTTTGATGATAAGGTCTTTTGTGATGGGAAAATATATGATCTGAATTCAAAAGAGGTTCGGGAGTCAAAACTTCTGAAACCAGACCCGGAATTATTGGCGAAAGAAGTTATTACGAAATACAAGAATAGTTTTATTCTGCGCGATGTATCACAGAACTTTGAAAAAATCCCCGCGGAGGAACTGCTGAAATAACCGGGTAAGTGCGTATGAAACGAACCAAAACTGCGATGCTGTTATCGGTGCTGCTTTCCTTTTGTCTGCAAGGCTGTGCAGAAAAGTATTCAGAAGACAGCAATTTGATCCGGCAAGAAAAAGAAAGCATGGTTTATTCTTTTGCGGATGCCTTTCAAAACTGTTCTGCAAAAGACTACTATTGTTATTGTTCCCTTGAAGGTGAAACAATGGTGCTGGAGTATGAAAGCATGAAAAATGCTTCGCTGTGCAGCAAACCAAACTGTAATCATAAAGGGGATGATTGCATCGCGCACCGCCTGGATGGAAAAAATCCGATGTTTGGAGAAAACTGTGCATATTATTTTGTGGATGATAAACCGGACATAATTTATGATAATGATGAGAAAAAACAAAAGCTCAAACTCGGTTCGTCACTCTGCTGCTATGATTTTCAGACCAACACCGAAAAAAAACTACTGCATGTTGACGCTTCTGTGTCCGATTCGTGCTATGGTTGGATGCTGTATGGTGAAACAATCTATTATATTGAAAACATTTACGGCGTAAACCGTGATGAGGCAGGAAATGATCTCAGCTACGGCAACACCGGCGGAACTCTGTCGCTGCACGCGCTCCGGCTGTCAGATCTGCAAAATGAGAAGCTGTGCGACTTATACGATGTTGATAAACTAACACAATATTATCCGCTGACGCCTAATTCCGGCGAAGTGTATATGAAAGGATTGTTTGAAAACAAAATCTATTTTAATGTATGCTTTGTTGATGACGCAGATGGACAGAATAATCCAAAATACCGCGTGTACCCCACATATTATGATCTGAATGACGGCACTTATCACGGAACGCCGGAGGACTATGGAAACATTGATTTTTCCAGTGTGACGTATTGCTCGGAGGATTACCTTGTAATCTGCAAAGAGGGACAGGCTCATGTATGGGAACGCGGGAACAATCAGGCGATTGTTTTGATGGATGAACGCTTTGATCAGGACACCTTTTCATTAACTGCTTTTGACGGTATGCTTTTCTGTTTTGACTGTGCATTTGATCTGAACACAAAAGAAGACAGAAAAATGCCGAAATTACAGGGAAAATCTGTCGTTGCAAAATACGGCGATTCCTATATTATTTCAGACTACGGTATGCAGGGTAACTTTGAAAAAATCCCCGCGGAGGAACTGCTGAAATAACCGGAGAACAATCATGAATCAACTGGAACTTGTGAAGCTGAACAAGCACTACGGAACCAAACATGCACTTGCGGACTTCTCGTTTACATTCACGGACGGCGTTTACGGTCTGCTGGGGCCGAACGGCGCAGGCAAAACGACGATGATGCATCTGATCACGGACAATCTTGCGCCGGACAAAGACGGCGGACACATTCTGTGGAACGGCAAACCGATCGGGAAGCTCGGCCGGGATTACCGGAAGCAGCTCGGCTTTATGCCGCAGCAGCAGGAGCTTTACGGCAATATGTCGGCGTGGGATTTTCTGGGGTATCTTGCTGCGCTGAAGTGCATCCCGAAGAAAGAAGCCGCCTTGCAGATCCGCAATATACTGGAACAGGTTGAGCTTTCCGATGCTGCGGATAAAAAGATCGGCGGCTTTTCCGGCGGCATGAAGCAGCGCGTGCTGATTGCCGGCGCGATGCTCGGCGATCCTGCATTGATTATCATGGATGAGCCGACTGCCGGTCTGGATCCCAAGCAGCGCGTGATGATCCGTCATCTGACGCAGCAGCTCGGGCAGAACAAGATCATTCTGATTTCCACGCATATTGTCTCGGATATCGAGCATATTGCAAAGGAGGTTGTCATGATCCGCGACGGCAGACTGCTGACGCACGGCAGCGTGCCGGAGCTTGTGCAGCAGGTCACGAAAGGCGAGCAGACGCTTGAAAATCTCTATATGCAGTATTACGGAGGGGATTATGCGGATACTTCGGTATGAGTGGAAAAAGCTCTGCGGGTTCCGGCTGCTCTGGATTCTGCTGCTTTGTCTGCTCGGCCTGAACGGATACATCCAGATTTCGACTGCAAATGCGCGCGGATTCTCCGGCCGGGATTACCGGATCCTGATTCAGCAGGTTAATGCGAGAACGCCGGAGCAGGCGGATAAGTTTCTTGAGAAGCAAATGGAGGAGTCGTTTTCCGGCAGCATGTCCTACGAACGCTATGCACTTGTTGCGGAGGTGCAGGATGCGCTTCAGCAGGTGCGGGAGTATCCGGATTATCTGGATCGCATTGATGCGCAGAAGGAGCAGCAGCTCGGCCTTTCGATCTGGGGCGGAAAGGACACGTTTTCTTACCGGAATATTGAAAAAACGCCGGAGGCATACCGGGCGCTGCACGGAACAGTGCTGCGGCTGGAACCCTCACTGGGAATGGAGGATGCCCTGCAGCATCCGGTGACGGATTTTCTCGGTGTGATTCTGCTGTTTTTTATTGTGACGGCTGTGGTGCTCCGGGACAGGGAGCAGGGGATGATGCCGCTGCTCTGCGCCATGCCGAACGGCCGCGGTGTTCTGCTGCGCGCAAAGCTGCTGCTGATTGCAGGCTGCACGGCAGGGATTGTTCTGCTGCTGTTCGGAGAGAATCTGCTCATCGGAGCAGCCATGTACGGACTGGGAGATCTGTCCCGTCCGGTGCAGTGTGTTCTGAGCCTGTATACCTGTAATCTTCCGGTTTCTGCCGGTGTTTATCTGGTTTTGTTTTTCGCGCTGAAATTTGCTGCCCTTCTGGTATTCAGCATGGTGTTTGCCGCAGTCTGTACGGCGTCGGGCAGCAATCTGGCCGTTTACGGCATTTCCGGCGTGTTCTGCGGCATTTCGTATCTGCTTTACAAGCTGATACCGGAGATGTCGGTGTGGAGTATGCTGCGTGATCTGAGCCCGGTTCAGCTTCTGCGTGTGAACGATATCATCGGAACCTACCGCAATGTGAATGTGTTCGGGATGCCGTTTTCCTTAAAGGCGGCGGCTCTGATTGCGGCCGGTATCTTTTTGCTGGCTGCGGTCGTGTTTACTGTGGTTTTCAGTCTCAGGCACAGCGTATTGCAGTATCGCCGGTTTATGCTTCCGTTCATGCGGAAGCGGCGTCACCGCGTGCACAGTCAGTTTTATTATGTCTGTTACCGCTCGCTGATTTTGCAGAAGGGAATTGTTCCGGTTCTGGCCGTCGGAATTGCCGCGGCCTTCTGGTCGTCCGGCTTTGTACGGATCTGTTCCGCACATGATCTGTATTACGAAAAATTTACCACGGAGCAGGCGGGGGCTGTAACGGAGCAGACCTATCAGTTTATCATGCAGAAGCAGGTCGAATATGCGAAAATCGAAAAGCAGATTCAGGCCCTGCAGATGACCGAGGAGCCGAATATGTTTGCAATCTCCGAGCTTTACAGTCAGATGAATGACCGGTCGGCATTTGAGCAGTTCCGTGCAAGATGCAATGCGATCCGCGTGAGCGGCGCACCGGGAGAGCTGTTCTACGATTCCGGCTATGCGCGGCTGTTCGGAACGGACGGCAACACGGACGATCTGATTATGAACCTTTGTATTCTGGTGTTTTTGTGTCTGCTGCTGCTGCCCTATGCTGCGCAGGATCAGAAAACGGGTATGGTGAAGATTCTTTATGCATCCGCTGCCGGAAAACGCGGCTACTGGAAAAAGCTGCTGTTCTACAGTGCGTTCTGCGGCGCTGCGGTTTGTCTGGCCTTTCAGCTGCCGTATATCTGGCATATTTTCAGCCGGTACGGTACGCAGGGGCTTTCCGCACCGCTGCAGAGCATGACAGAGTTTTCCGACTGCCGTTTGATCCGCTCAATCCGGACGGAGATCATTCTGCTTCTGCTTGTGCGGACGGTCAGTGCCGCAGTCACTGCGATGCTGCTCTGTCTGCTTTCAGCATTCTGCCGGACGCCGCTGACGGCATATATCGCCGGTTTCAGCCTGACGGTGCTTCCCGCTGCGCTTGCCGTGATCGGGGTGCCGGTCATGGGTTACATCGGCGCCAATCCGTTCCTGAGCTATAACCGGCTGATGCAGATGTTCTGTCATATTTCAGGCAGAAGCCCGATATAAAAACGAAATCAAATAAAAAACGCTGTCGCTTGCATGAAACAGAGCGGCAGCGTCTTTTTATATCGGTGCATCTGAATTCCGAAGCATAACATCCGGCAGCGTCGCCGGGAACGGGTCTGTACGCCTGCAAAAAAAAGTGTATCTGCCGCCGAAGCAGCAGATACACTTTGAGATTTGCGCGGTCAGCGGCGAACCGGACCGTTACGATTTTCCTGTGATCGTGCTCCACGGAATATTCAGGTGCGCGATCGTGTTGACAACGTAGTAGACGAGGATGTACTGTGCATCCCTGAGCGTGATTCTGCCGTCGCCGTCGACATCGGCCGCCTCGCGCTCTGCGTCAGAGAGGTTCGGCTCAAGCCCGATAAACGATTCTGTGTAGTACGTCAGAACCTTCATCGCATCGTCGATCGAGACGATACCGTCGCCGTCAATGTCTCCGGCTTCGTGCGGCTGTTCAGGCTCGGTGTGCTGTGTCGGCTCTGTGGTGACCGGTGCAGTCGTTTCGGTTACGGCTTCGGTCGTCACGGTTGATGTCGTTGTTTCTGTCGCAGACTCCTCTGTTGTTGTCTTTGCGGAGGTCGTGGTTGTTTCAGTGGTTGTTGTGGTTGTGGTAGTTGTTGTGGTTGTGGTAGTCGTTGTGGTGGTAGAAGTCGTTGTGGTGGTCGAAGTCGTTGTGGTGGTCGAAGTCGTTGTGGTGGTCGAAGTCGTTGTGGTGGTCGAAGTCGTTGTGGTAGTAGAAGTTGTTGTGGTGGTCGAAGTCGTTGTGGTGGTCGAAGTCGTTGTGGTGGTCGAAGTCGTTGTGGTGGTCGAAGTCGTTGTGGTGGTCGAAGTCGTTGTGGTAGTAGAAGTTGTTGTGGTAGTAGAAGTTGTTGTGGTAGTAGAAGTTGTTGTGGTAGTAGAAGTTGTTGTGGTAGTAGAAGTTGTTGTGGTGGTAGAAGTTGTTGTGGTAGTAGAAGTTGTTGTGGTAGTAGAAGTTGTTGTGGTAGTAGAAGTTGTTGTGGTAGTAGAAGTTGTTGTGGTGGTCGTAGTCGTTGTTGTCGTGGTATCTGTTGTGGTTTCGGACGTTGTAGTAGTCTCGACGGTCAGCTTTGCAGCATTGGAATCAGCCTGCTTCTGATAGCGGTTCTTCACGATGCAGCGGTACTGATTGCCGTCCTGAGCGGTTTCTGCCTCAAACTGCAGGAGCGGTTCGGTGCAGTCGGTGTTTGTCCAGTTTTCGCCGTTGTCAGAGGAAATCTGCCACTGATAGGTCAGACCCTTTCCGGCAGCCTCGATGCGGAATGCAGCGGTTTCGCCTTCCGTGACCGTGACATCCTCCGGCTGAATCAGAATGCAGACTTCATTGAAGTGCTTGATCGCATTCAGAAGCGGTTCGTTGTTGGCCTCGATCTCGACGTTATCCCAGTTGTCCTCTTCGTTCATGATGTACGCATCGGTCAGACCGCTGCAGCCGGCGAATGCGCCGTTGCGCACGACGGTTACGGAAGCGGGCAGCACGATCGTCGTCATGCTCGACATGTTCTTGAAGCAGTTTGCCGGAATCTCGGTTCCGCCGGTCACGGTGATGACCTTCAGGGATTTCGGAATGACATAGCTGTTTGCGTAGTAGAATGCTTCCGGTGCATAGTACTGATTGCTGTTGAAGAACCATGCATAAACAAGATTGTTTTCAGCAGCATCTGCTGTTTCACCGGTAAACGGAATGGTCAGGCACTCCAGCTTGGAGCAACCCCAGAACGGATAGCGTCCGATTGTTTCCACGCCGTCGCTGATGACAGCGCTCTTCAGATTGGCGCAGCCGTTGAAGACGCGCTCGCCAAGTGTTTTGACAGTATCCGGAACACAGATCTCTGTAAGTCCGCTGCAGCTGTCGAATGCGTAACCGCCGATTGTCCTGAGTGAAGCCGGGAACGGAATGCTTTCCCAGGTCAGACCGTTGCAGCCAGCGAAGCAGGATGTGCCGATGCTTTCAACAGCTGCAGGAATGTCAAAGCTCTTAAAGCCGGTGCAGCCTGCAAATGCAGAATCACCGATGCTGGTGATTGTTGCCGGAAGTTCAACTGTCTTCAGCGAAGACATGTTCTTGAAGCAGGTATTCGGTACAAATGTACCCTGTGTGATATGAATGGTTTTCAGTGCACTCGGAATGACATAGCTGTTTGCGTAGTAGAATCCATCCGGCGCATAGTACTGGTTGCTGTTGAAGAACCAGGAATAGACCTGATTTTCACCTGCTTCCGCAGCTTCCATTGTTCCACCCATGTACGGGATCGTGAGGTTTGTCAGCTTGATACAGCCCCAGAACGGATAACGGCCGATTGTTTCGACCTCATCACAGATGGTTGCATCCGTGATGCTGGTGCAGCCGTTGAAGATACGTTCGCCGAGTGCCTTGACAGTACCCGGCACGGTGACGACAGTGAATCTGGTACAGCTGTTGAAGGCATAGTCGCCGATTGTCGTGAGTGCCTCCGGGAGCGGAATGCTTTCCCATGTCAGGCCTGTGCAGCCGGAGAAGCAGTAATTGCCGATGCTTTCGACTGTGGCCGGAATGGTAAAGCTGCTGAACCCGGTGCAGCTTTCAAAGGATGAATTACCAATTTTTGTTGTTGTCGGCGGCAGAATGATACTGGTCAGGGAGGACATGTTCTTGAAGCAGGAATCCGGAACAAAGGTGCCCTGTGAAATCTTGATGGTTTTCAGTGCATTCGGAATGACAAAGCTGTTTGCGTAATAGAACCCATCCGGTGCATAATACTGATTGCTGTTGAAGAACCAGGAGTAAACCTGATTTTCACCCGCTTCTGCAGCTTCCAGTGTTCTGCCCATATACGGGATGTTCAGCTCAGTCAGCTTAATGCAGCCCCAGAACGGGTAGCGTTCGATGGTTTCAACTTCATCTGCGATGGTAGCCTTTGTGATATTGGTGCAGTTGTTGAAGACACGCTCGCCGAGTGTTTTGACAGTACCCGGAACGGAGATGACGGTAAACCCTGTGCATCTATCGAATGCATAATTGCCGATTGTTTCCAGTGCAGCCGGGAATGGAATGCTTTCCCATGTCAGACCGGTGCAGCCTGCGAAGCAGGAATTGCCGATGCTTTTGACATTTTTCGGAATGGTGAAGCTATCAAAGCCGGTGCAGTTTTCAAAGGCGGAATTACCGATCTTTGTCGTTGTGGGCGGCAGAACGACATTGGTCAGGGAGGACATGTTCTTGAAGCAGGAATCCGGAACGAAGGTGCCCTGAGAAATCTTGATGGTTTTCAGCGCATTCGGAATCACAAAGCTGTTTGCGTAATAGAACCCATCCGGTGCGTAGTACTGATTGCTGTTGAAGAACCAGGAGTAAACCTGATTTTTGCCCGCTTCAGCATCTTCCAGTGTCTCGCCCATGTACGGGATGTTCAGTTCTGCAAGCTTGACGTTGCCCCAGAACGGATAGCGGCCGATCTTCTCAACCTTATCGTCGATCGTGGCTTTTTTGATATTGGTGCAGTCATTGAAGACGCGTTCACCGAGTGTTTTGACGGTGCCCGGTACAGTGATCTCCGTAAAGCCGGTGCAGGCGTTGAAAGCATATTCGCCGATATCTGCAAGAGCAGCCGGGAACGGAATACTCTTCCATGTCAGCCCGGTACAACCGGAGAAACAGTATTTGCCGATGCTCTTGACGTTTTTCGGAATATCGAAGGACTTGAACCCTGTGCAGTTCTCGAAGGAGTTGTTTCCGATCTTGACAATTGTTTCCGGCAGTTCGACTGTCTTCAGATAAGCCATGTTTTTGAAGCAGCTATCTGGGACAATCGTACCCTGTGTGACATGAATGGTTTCCAGTGCGCGCGGAATCACGAAGCTGTTTGCGTAATAGAATCCATCCGGTGCATAGTACTGATTGCTGTTGAAGAACCAGGAATAAACCTGATATTCGTTGGATTCTGCATCCTTCAGCGATTTGCCCATGTACGGAATGGTCAGCTCTTTCAGTGCGATGCAGCCCCAGAACGGATAACGGTTGATTGTTTCAACTTCATCCGCAATGGAAGCGATAGTTACATTGGAGCAGTTGTTGAAGACGCGCTCGCCGAGTGTCTTGACAGTACCCGGCACATGGATTTCCTCAAAACCGGTGCAGCCGCTGAAAGCATAGTCGCCGATGGTTTCGAGTGCAGCCGGGAACGGAATGCCGTCCCATGTCAGACTGGTACAACCGGCAAAGCTGGAATTGCCGATGCTTTCGGTTTTTGGTGGGATGCGGAATGCTTCTATGCCGGAGCAGTTCTCAAAGGAAGAAACGCCGATTTGGGTAATGCTGTCCGGCAGGGTGACTGTCTTCAGGGTAGACATGTTTTTGAAGCTGTTGTCAGAAACGATGGTGCCCTGTGTTACAGTAATGTTTTTCAGTGCGCAGGGAATGACATAACTGTTAGCGTAGTAGAAACCTGTCGGTGCATAATACTGATTGCTGTTGAAGAACCAGGAGTAAACCTGATATTCGCCGGATTCAGCGTCCTCAAGTGTCGGACCCATGAACGGGATTGTCAGGGACTCCAGAGATGTGCAGCCCCAGAACGGATAGCGCTCGATGGTCTTGACGCCGTCACAGATGATGGCTTCGGTCATGCCGGAGCAGCCGTTGAATGCGCGTTCCTTGATTGTTTCGACAGTACCCGGAATGTAGATCAGACCGGTGCCTGCGCACTCAGAGAATGCGTATGTGCCGATGGTCTTGACCGATGCCGGGATGGTGCGCTCGCAGATCTGCAGAGACTTGCAACCTGCAAAGCAGTGTGTCGGGATCTCGGTGATGCCGTTCGGCAGAATGAGCTCCTCACGGTCATCGTGCTGATCGTAGCGGAAGATTTCGAGGCTGCTGCAGCCGTTGAAGGCGTATTCGCCGAATGTCTTGACCGAATTGGTCAGGTAGATCTCCTTCAGGTTGGAGGCTCCGTCAAAGACATGGCTGCCGATGGAGGTGAGAACCAGTCCGTGCTCAGGATCCTGATCGTCCATTTCGACAGTTTTAATCAGCTTCGGATTCTTGAACGGTGAACTTGCGAAGTTATACATATCACCATATCCGACAATAGAGAGATAACCGTCTTCAGAGAGAACAGAATAAATATTCTCACCAAGTCTGAGCAGGTTGCCTTCTGCATCCTTATTCATGGCTTCGACATTATTTTGCGATTTCAGAATTTGGAAATGTGTGATTGTAGTTTTGGGCCCTGCCGTCGTTGTATACGGAGCTTCTGTTGTGACCTCAGGACCTTCCTCATGAGAAGATCCGTCGCCTTCCGGTTCATAATGCTGATTATCCTCCGGGCCGACAAGGATCATTCTGACTCTCGAGTCAATCGTGATCGGGGAACTTCTAACAGTATATGAGCCGCTGGCAACACGTTTGCCGTCAACATCAACAGAATAGGAATGTGTTCCCGGTTTGGAATAGAGCTCCAGAACGGAGTGTTGGAAGTCAACTGTGTTGGAATCGACATGCAGTACTGCAGTGTGTCCGCTCAGATCAAAGAAGCTGGCACCGTCTGCATTTTTCAGATTGAAAGTTGTCTTATAGCCGATGCGCGGGCATTTTCCGAGTCCGAAATACGGTGTGCCGCTTTCATCAAAGCAGCAGTGCCAATCACATATCTTTAAACTTAATTTATATAAGTCTATTTTTTCTTGGAAGCATAGATCCTTCCATTTTTCAAATCCAATGTTCAGATATACTGATAAAGTTATTTCAAAGAGCACTTCGCCCTCTAAACTGGCATCACAGGCGTGCTGCGTGTTGCCGGAGGTGTCTACGCATAAGAATGTATCCGTTGAAGTGATTTTACCGTTTTTGATTTTTTCTGTCGATTTGAGCTGAACTGTAACAGTAAACCCGATTGAGAAAGACACACCGAGCTTGACCAGCTTTATGAGCTGCGCCTCGACACTGACAGTGACAGTCAGTGAGAGTTTACCCTCGAGCTTGAACGTATCTTCTACGGTGTATTCAGCACTCTGCTTCTGGAATTTAGCTCCGTCCGGACGGTCACTGTCATAGCTGAATCCGGAAACGATTTTTTTGGTTTCGGTCAGGGAGATAGAGCCGGATACACCTATGTTAATGTCAACCTTGATTTCAAAGCTTACGCCGGGGATGCTGGTCGGAATAGTGACACTTGCAACCTCTTTCTTGATGTCATCTGTGTTTTCCGCGAGATGTTTAGCAAGATCCTCCGCTAAATCCACGCTATGAATCGTGGGAGTGGAAGCTGATACGGTAACTCCGTAGGTCACTGTAAATTCTGTGTTCAATGTAATATTCAGGTAACCAAACGATTTATAGAAGTTCAGTTTGTGTCCGAATGAAACAGAAATGCTGGGGGTGAATTTAAGGATTCCTTTTTCACCCTTGAAATCCTTCTTGAGGGAAACAACCCGACTGGTGGACAGATTACCTGTCCAGTAGGGATCCGGAAGCTCATCTGTTGCTTCTGCCTTCATACTGAGATAATCCTGATCTGCAGTCTGCATTTCAGATTCTGTGTTTTCATCTGTCTCTGCAGTCTGAGTTTCATCAGATGCATCTGCAGCAAGAGCAGTCTCTGCGTTTTCAGTACCAGCAGTATTCTCAGTTTCTGCCGGGAGTGTTCCGTCTTCTAAAATGGTTTCATCTGCCGGAATCGGGACATCTTTCATGAGCTCATAATCGTCATCACTTGTCTCGATCTTGATAAAATCAAACATTTCATCAACGGCGTCCTCACCGGAAAGGGTTGCGGTATCGCCGTCGATCTGAATGTCATTGACAATCAGCGCAACAATTTCTTCCGGACACGGCTGCGCGAAGAAATAGGAGCCGGATTCCAGATTGCGGACTGTGTCGTCGATGTTGTCAAACACATAGATGTTGTTGTCATAGTCCGCGGAAACGAGCGTGTTGACGGTGTCAGTGGATTCTGCCTGAATGGTCTCCTCATTCAGAACAAGGAAGTTGGTGTCATTGCTTTCGTCAAGGTTGATGACCTGTTCCTCATCAAATGCAGTGATGTCCGTTGCGCGGATTTCCTGCACCTGTCTGGTGTTGTCGCTGACGAGATAGCTGTCGCCGACCGGCAGGCCGAGACGGTTGAGCAGTTGTCCCTTTATCGTGTAGAATTCCGGGATTCTGGAGAGGTCAGCTTTCAGCTCCGTCATGATGCTTTCACCGGCCTTGACATCCGCTTCGACGGTGTAAACATCCGACGGATCGTCCTGGTTGGTGAACGAAATGAGCAGCTTGCAGTCTGTGGACTGTGTGGAAGCAGCCAGAATATCACCTGTCTCACTGTTAAAATCGACATAGGTGACAGCGAAGGTCTGCTCCAGTGCGGGACCGGCAGGCTGTGCGAGCGGAACGGCCTGCTGACCGCTGCGGTTCGCCGGATCAGAGGCCTTTTTGGCAATGTAGTCTGCAAAGGAATTCTTTCCCTGCAGGCCCTCTTCTCTGCTTGCGGCCTGACCCGCAGCAGATTCCGGAGAACGTGTACTGAAGGAATCGGCTTCCGACAGTACGACCGATGTGCACATGACTGCGCTGAGCACACCGGCGATGAATTTCTTCATCAAATTGAATCACTCCCATCTGTAATAATATGATAAGCCTTTGTAGAATCTCCCACGGATTCTGCAATAAGTATATTGTAACATACTTTTATATGTTTGTCAATCATAGTTTATTCATGATACAATCATACTTAGCGATTGGGGAAGAAGCTGTGAAAAATGATGAAAATGTATGATTCTGCTTCCTTGCAGCAATACATCTTAATAAACAAAAAAATTGAAATTTCAGTCGGTTTAAGCTGCATCGGGCGCATCGTTTAAGTGCGCAATTTTTTGCGCATAGCTTGACGCCGCGGCGGTTTTGTGGTATGATGAAAAACAGAAATGTGAACGCCATTCTTCCCAACCGATACAGACGCTCATCTTTCCAGTAATCAAAGCAAACGGCAAGGCCGAAAAGAAAGGAATGGTTTACATGTCAGAACAGAACATGAACTGTACGCTTCCGGAGGGACTGACGCAGCCGGAGGTTGCCGGCTCGCGCTGCGAGCTGCAGCAGATTACGCCGGACCGCACCGCAGAATATGATATCGTGGTTGTCGGTGCAGGTGCATCGGGCGTACCGGCGGCCGGATTTGCCGCAGAAGCAGGCGCAAGGGTGGCGCTGCTGCAGAAGGAGCCGAATGTTGTCTCGCAGGGTAACTGCGGTTCTGCGATTATCCGTTCCCGTTCGACGGAAGCGGGCATCGCAAAGTGGATTCACCATACGAACAGTCTCTGCGACTGGCGTGCGGATACCGGGCAGCTGCGTGCGTATGCGGAGCATTCCGAGGAGGCGATGATCTGGTTTCTGAACCGTGCCGGTCTGACTTCGGAGACCGAATACGGAGACGGCAGCAAGGTTGACAGCAATACGGAAAGCGCAAAGCTGCTGAATGACGGCGATAAACTCTGCGCATTCCGGAGCACGAGCGGCGATTTCACCGGGCTCTGGCAGGATCGCGGCAGCAGCTATGATTACGGTGATGACCACTGCTATTTCTGGGCGCCGTGGATCGGGCCGAAGCCGCTGAATGTCGGCAATGCGCTCCGCAATGTTGTGGACAATGTCTCGAAGGCGCATCCGAATTTCAAGGTGTTTTATTCGACGCCTGCTGTTCAGCTGGTGACGGAGAACGGCCGCGTGACCGGTGTCATCGGCAGGAATGCTGCCGGAGAATATGTGCAGTTCCTTGCAAAAAAGGCTGTGATTCTCGCAACCGGTGACTATACGAACAATCCGGCGATGGTTGCGCGCTGGTGCCCGGATATTGCAGCGTTTGACAAGAAGCAGTTCGGCAAGACCGGCGACGGCCATATCCTTGCAATCAGTGCGGGCGCGCAGATGGAGAATCTCGGCCACACCAAGATGATGCACGACTTTGATTCCGCGCTCATGTTTGAGGAGCCGTTCCTTTATCTGAATATGGAAGGAAAGCGCTTTACGAACGAATACACGGGCTTTGTCTACATGGGCAACCTGCTGAAGTTCCAGCCGTCCTACAAGGGATCCATGCTGGATGCCGACCATAAGGACGGCTCAAAGGGCTGGTACTGCACGATCTATGACAGCGACTATGTTAACTGGCCGAAGGATGAATTTGTGGACGGCATGGTGCCGCCTGTTGTGATGGAGAAGTTTATTCCGGGTGCGGTGGAAAATCCGCAGGGCGTGTTCCGGAACCTGATTGACCTGCACCGCTGCGATACGCTGGAGGAGCTGGCGGCAGAGCTGGATCTTCCGTGCGACGCCGTGCTGGAATCGGTTGCGCGGTACAATGCGCTTTGTGAGCAGGGCTGCGATACGGATTTCGGTAAGCCTGCAAAATATCTGCACAAAATCAGCAAGCCGCCGTTCTGGGGCGCACGCAAGCATATCCGCGTATCTGCGGGCTGCTCCGGCGTGCGGATCAATGCAAACGGACAGGCGCTGGACGGCACCGGTGCAGCGATTCCGGGGCTGTACTGTGTCGGCAATCTCGGCGGCCCGTTCTACGGCGGCGCCGACTATCCGTTCCATCAGACGGGACTTTCGCTCGGCCGCTGCTACACCTTCGGCATGATTGCAGCCAAGCACGCGCTCGGACTGCTCTGAGTCAATATGAAAAAAGCCGCCGCAGAGTATGTGCTCTGCGGCGGTAAGTTTGTGTTGAATAAAGTGTTTCGGGCGTCTGCGGAATTACAGGCCAACGTCGCTGAATGCGTTGAATACCTTGTACATTGCTGTCCAGTAATCGTTCGGATTGGTATTGTACTTATTGATGAAGTATTCACTTGCGGCAGAGCAGACGGCATTTGCAACGACCGGCATTGTGATGCTGTAATTGGTGTTGATCAGATTCAGAGAATTGTTCCAGATCTTTGCAAGTTCATTTTTGCTGATGCCGTTATAATACATTTTGTATGCGGCGTGAGAAAGCACAGTGGAGCCGAGTGCATATGCATTGCTTACATTGTTCAGGCTGCCGTTGTTGACAGCAGTAATGAAGGTATTATAGTTCGAGTAGTATGCGGAGCCTGCTGTGCCGTTGGGTGTGTTGGTGTTCTGCGGGTTGACCAGATTTCTGACGCAGTACGGTGCATAGTGGTTGCCGCTGGAGCCCTTGTAGGTCTGAGCACCGACATACCAGTCTGGGGTATCCTCACTGAGCTCACCGAGAATGTCAGAATATGCTTCTGTGACAGCACCCTTTTCAATGGATACGCCGGTCTGATTCCAGCCCAGCTTTTTCATTGTGTAGAGGTGTGTGAATTCATGTCCGACAACACCTCTGTCAACACCCATGCAGTAACGGGTGCTGTCTGCCATGCCGAATCCGATACAGCCGTAGCCGTTGCTGTTATTGCTTTTTGCATCTCCGGCATGATCGAAAATAGAAACATAAATTGTCTGATCGCTGGAGCTGCCGAATGCAAAATTCGTGACACCGAGCGTATTTTGATAGTAATTACGGACAGCTTCGACGTTTTGCATGGTCTCGGCATAATCATTCCAGGTGCCGTAAATATAATTTGTCGGGTTTGAAGAACTCCAAAGCCAGGAATTCCATTCTGCATTGGATTTCGGCTTGGGGATTGTCTGGTTCTTATAATATGTTACAGAGTTGAGCCGGGAGCTGTAGCTGGAAGTAATGAGGCGGATTTTCTTGTTCTTGTTCAGCATCCAGTAGCGATTCTGGCTGGAACTGTAGGAAGCGTTCACAGAGGAGGAATAGCCTCTGTGATTCGTAAAGCTGACACTTCTGCTTGTCAGGCTGGAGTCACTGGGGCATGTCGGATAGCTGGCAGCCGATGCACTGATTGCTGCCGGTGCAGCAGCTGCAAGTGTGCAGACGGACATGACCGCTGCAAAGGCCTTTTTCATGGTGTGTTTCATACTTTCTCTCCTTTTTGAATGTAGTATGGATAAGTGGCGTATATTCGGCATCAATCGGCGTCCGGTTTCACCCCTATGTCCGGCTGCCTGCCGAATACGTTCATTATATCACAAATATAATTTTATCCGCAAGGCTTGAATTGCGGAAGTATTTGTGCTGTGATTCCGCTGCAAAAGCAAAAAATAATTGTTTTGCAATGCGCGATTTCTGAATTTATTGTTGCAACATACGACTTAACTAAAAATATAAGGAAGATGATTTTTGACAAAAGAATTATTACAAACCGCAATATTCAGCTGCCATTTTCCGTTTCGTAAAAATTGCGGAAGCCCCGCTCCGGAGAGGGCACCGGAGCGGGGCTTTTTTTGCTGTTATGCTTATTTGATAAAGCCGTAATAGGAACGGATACCGCTGGTGTTGCTGATGAGCTTGTTGAGCAGAACCAGATCGTCATTGTTGATCCAGCCGTCGCGGTTGATGTCAGCGGCATAGCGGCGCATGATGGTGTTGACATAATGTGTGGAAGCCGAATTGTTGATGAGCGCATTCATCATAGTGCGGTCAGCAGAGGTGACAGCACCGTCGGCATTGGTATCACCGACCGGAATTGCACGCTCGACCCAGACAAAGCGGTACGTATAGCTGCCCTGGCTGAAGCAGACCTTGCTGTTTTCATCGCGGTACCAGGAAGCGCTCTGGTCCCAGCGGATGCGGTTATTGCCGTCGTAGTTGCATTCTGCATAGGTCAGAGTGCTGCTGTTTGCCGCAGTCACAAAGACGCTGTGCTCGCTGAGCAGATGTCCCTTGTAGATCACCTCAAGGCGGAGATGGTCGCCGGCTTTGGGTGTATAGGACGATGCGCGGTCATCCTGTGTGAACATATTGGTATGATAGCGGTCCATCTGAACTTTCTTGGCAAAGCCCGCGCACTGGAAGTACTCCTCCTCGTCCTGCCAGCCGATTGAACCGAATCCGTAATATACGGTCGGACCCATCGGAACGAAGGTGCTGTGATCGTCATAGACCGGCGTATTGCCGCAGGTATCGGGGTTTCCGGTCGTCCAGTATTTGCCGGTCGGGAACTTGATCTTTTCCTGTGTGACGAAGCTGGCCA
This sequence comes from Oscillospiraceae bacterium, assembly GCA_017427265.1. Lineage (GTDB taxonomy): Bacteria > Bacillota > Clostridia > Oscillospirales > Ruminococcaceae > Firm-04. The sequence goes on from JAFRTG010000027.1 coordinate 21,820, forward strand.
TGTCATGTGTCAGGGGAGCCTGCCCCTGCGTGAATTCCGGCATCGTTGTGTGCGGGGTGATATCGACGGCATCAAAGGCATTTTTGATGATATTCAGTGCCCAGTCGCTGTTGCTGCCGAAGTAATCCTGTGCAGCGTAGATCACAGCATCGCGGCAGTCCATGAAGGAAGCGTTGAGCTTGGCATCGGACGGATACGAGCTGTAATAGTCAAGCGAGTTGCACCAGATTCTTGCAAGGTCATACTTGGAAATGCCGCCTGTATACATCAGATAGGCAGCATGAGAGACGACGGTCGAGCCGTAATAGGCCGGATAGGTACCCTGATCCTGCATATAGATCAGGTTGGACATGAAGCTGGTATAGTTGTCATAATAATAGTAGTAGCCGTCCTGCAGCGGGTTATTGGTCGCGCCGGGGTTTGCAAGATCGCGCAGAGAATAGCCCTGATTGCTGTTTTTGAAGACGTTTGCAGCGACCTTCCAGTCCGGGTTATCCTCGCTGAGCTCGCCGAGGATATCGGAGTATGCTTCCATGAGAGCATAGGTCTGCATGTTCATGGAGGTATTCCAGCCCATTTTCTTCATTGTCAGCAGGTGTGCAAATTCGTGACCGACGGCACCGCGGTCAACGCCCATATTATAGGTGAGGCTGCCTTCCTCGCCGAAGCCGATGAAGTTCATGCCGTACATTGTCTCGGAGCGTGCGTCAGCGTCTTTGTTATACTCGGAGACATAGATCGCGGAATCGCCGCTGCCGCTGAAATTGAAATCGGTGACGTTCAGCGTATAGCGGAAATAATCCCAGACCTTTTCGACATTGTCCATCATTTCGGCTCTGGCATTCCACTTGCTGCCGCAGTCCTGCTTTCTGATCGGCGTCTTGTCGCTGTAGTCCACGACGAACGGACCCATGCCGTGATAGCTGCCGCCGTGCGAATTGATCACGCGGATGTTGCGGTTTTTGTCCACCATCCAGATGTTGCCGGAATTGTTCTGTCTGGAGACGACGACATTTGCGGAGCCGCCGTTGTGCCGCTGGTACGATGTGCTGTAGTAGTAGACATTCTGGTCGCCGGGGTAGGTTGCAGCCTGGGCAATGAGCGCTGCAGGGCAAGCTGCTGCGAAGGTACACACTGCCATGAGGGCTGCTGCGGATCGTTTGACGCGCTGTTTCATAGAATTCTCCTCCTGTGTTGAAATGATGATATTGCGATCCGGAATGCCGTCCGTTCTGTTGGGAAGATATTGCAGAGACGGAGCGGCAGCTGTCCGGTATCAGCCGTGGAAAGCAGAATGCAAGCCGGCAGTCGGGATTGATTCTGCACTGCAGTTTTCGCGCGGTGCATAGCTTTTTGAACCGCGGGATGCTGCGCGATGCGTTTGGTGCTGTGATGATACTGATATATATATCATAACACAATATAATTATATTGTCAATACGTCTTACCCCTCTGAAAACGCAGCTTACCCCCGAAAAAATGCAACTTACCTGTTATTTGAAAAAGACAGACTGTCAAGGGAGGTGCGGCGCAGTCTGCTGCCATTGATGGAAAGCATTCCGGGAGCGCTGCGCGTATCTTGTGGAATCGCTCCCAATTATCGTGCTTAAAAAACAAAAAGTCTTTCTTCTCACCCCTTGGAACGGGGGTGACAACCAAAGGGGACAGGGGAAAGCGCCGCTGCGCGGCTTATCCCCCTTTCTCCTTAGGTTTTCGCCCCCGCTTTCCTTACCTCTTTTCTTCTGGCTTCGCAGAACTTTAGTTGCACACAACAGATAAAAAAGAGCATGTTTGCGAAAACAAACATGCTCTTTTCAGTCTGCCGATAAAGAAGTATCTCCGATGGATTGATAATGGGGCGTTGCCCTCAATTCTAATCCGTCGGAGACACTTTTTTTATCTTTGTCACAGGAAGCTGACGGAAACAAGTGATCTGAAAGCGTTCGGTCAACGGGAGCGGGCACTGCCTGCTTACTGGCGCAGCTTAAAGGTTTTGTGTGCGAGGAAATACACGAGAATGCACGCAATGATGCAATAGCTGATGCAGAAGATCATGCAGACAATGCCGAACTGCAGCAGCGGAAGATGCCGCTGCATCAGGAAGTAACAAGCGATGTAGGTAACCGTGGTCACAACGGAGTAGAGGCCGTTTTTGAGCTCGCTGCCCGCAGTATAGGGCTGCATCAGATAATAAATCGTCAGATAGTGCACCGAGAAGAAAATGCTCATGCAGACCGGAGCGCCGAGCAGCAGCAGATAATCAATCGGCCGTTCGGTGCCGCCGGAAAACGCCAGCACGGTCACATAGCCGATGCCGATGATCGCAGCGGGCAGCAGATTGATCTTGATGATCTCACGGAGCCGGATGCGGAACATTCTGAGAATGTTTTTCGGCTTTTTATAGAACGAGTAGGTCAGCAGGCAGTGGTCGCAGTTCATGAAGCATGCCTGCGTAAAGCTGGTGCCGCGGTTGAGTGCATAGAGCAAAAACGTAGAGAACGGCAGAATGCCGAGCACGCCGGAATTGAGCGTTTCCTTTGTTTTTGGGTAGCGGATCATAACAATGATTGCGGCAGCCAGAATGAACACCAGCACGGCGGAGATAATCAGCGAATTGCTCCAGAGAATCTTGCTGTGCCGCTTGATGAACAGTTCATTGAGGAATTCAAAGCCGCTGCGCGAGCTGGTGATGCCGGTGTCCGCGGAAATCGCCTTCCGTGAGGCATCCCTCTGTACGTGTTTGGACTTGTTCATAAATTCCTGGTTCTTCCGGAGGCAGCGGCTCAGCATTTCCTTGTACTTGTCAAATCCGATGAGAACGCGCCAGCAGGCGAGGCCGACGGGAATCATCAGCAGCAGCGCCGAAACAGAAACAAATTTCGGGATGGTGAGTCCGAATGCAGGCATGACATAGGCGCCGGCCGTCAGAACTATAATATAGAGCAGGCTCAGCTTGGACTGATCCGGCAGAATATCAAACTTCTGATAGTATTTCAGACTGATTGCAGCAAAGATCATCTTGCAGCCTGCAATGCAGAACGGCAGCAGCAGACAGACCGCAAGCGGCACCTTGCAGAGCAGACCGAAGATCAGCGTGAACGGCAGGAAGCCGACGATCACGCGCACGAGCGTATAAAGGAAGTTTGCAAGCGTATACCGGCGTGCATCCATCCGCAGCAGATTGACTGCATAATCCGTGATGCGCTTGAGAATCAGAAATTTTCCGTTCGAGATGCCGCCGGCGAGCGTCAGCAGCAGCATGAAATGCAGAAAAACGGAGCTTCTGTCCATGCCTGCTTCGGAATAGAGCAGCGTCGGAAGCAGAATCATGGCGGCGACATAGAGTGCCTTTACTGCAAACGTGGATGCAATTTCAAAAAGGATCACCAGCACTCTTGCAACGATTTTGAAGCCTTCCTCGGCGTAAAGATCGCCGGTCAGGAGCTTTTTGAGCAGCGGAACCTGCCGCAGTGCATGGATGAGCATATTGGTATGCATCGTGCACTTGAGCGAGAAGGACTGCCGGAATGATTTAAACATGATCTTCCTCCCGCAGTGCTTCGATGATTTTTTCGCGGAAGCCCTGAATGTCGAGGTTGCTCTTTTCGACGGGCTCCAGCATACCGTGACTGAGCAGAACAATCTCGTCGCAGAGGTCGAGCGCCAGATCGAGGATATGCGTGGAGAAAATGGTGATCTTTCCGTTCTTCTGGGCGCGGAGCAGCTGCTTCATTTCCTCGGCGACCACAACGTCGAGAGAGGTGAGCGGCTCATCGAGCAGAAACAGCTTCGGCTCCGAGATGATGTTGGCGATCATCTGCATTTTGTTTTTCATGCCGTGGGAATAATCCTTGAGCAGCTTGTCGCGGTCCTCCGGCAGAATGCTCATGTAATCAAAGTAGGCGTCCGGTTCGCGCAGCTGTTTGATGCTCCCCTGATTGATATCGAGGAAAAACTTGATGAACTCGCGGCCGGTGAGAAATTCCGGCACGGTCGGAGTTGAGAGCACATAGCCGATATCGTCGGATGCAAGCGGCTGCTGCTGTCCGTCGTTCTCCAGATAAAAGCTGCCGCCGTCTGTTTTGAGATCGCTGTTGATGCAGTTGAAGAGCGTTGTTTTGCCCGCGCCGTTCCGTCCGAGCAGACCGTAGATTTTGCCCTCCTCGAATGTAAAGTCGATGTCGCGCAGAACTTCCTTTTTTTCAAAATGTTTGGATAGATGAGAAATTACAAATTTCATGAATGGTACTCCAATCTGAATGACGATTCTTTGTCCGGCGTCAGCCCGGAAAGATTATTTTCATTATAGCACGAATACCGGAAAAAATCAACTGAATATTCGTTTAGGTTCCGCGCAGATACAGAACACCCGCAGCAGAAAAAACTGCTGCGGGTCAGCTTATATTGTTTCATACAAAACGGGATCCGGGGATACGTCTCCGGCGGGTTTGTCAGCTTGCAGTGTTGCAGAACGGATCGAAACAGAAGGTGTCCTCTGTCGTGATGCCGGAGCGGTCGCCGGCAATGACAATTCTGCTGACGCGCCCGCGGACGAAGCTGCAGGACGCAAGATCTTCGAGATCCTCGCCGCAGTATCCGGCATAGCGGACGGTTTTGCTGTGCATTCTCCGGTTGCTGACGTCAATGCGGAACTGCAGCGCATCATAAGGGTTATAGAGATACTGTCTGTCGAGCAGAATCTGCCGGACTCTGGTGATGCCGCGGCGCAGAGCCTCCGGATTTGAGCGCGTGAAGCTGCCGTATTCGCCGATCTCATCGGCCATATCGACCCGGCTGATCATGTCTGCGGTGCTGCCGCCGGTCGATTCGGAGAGGATGGCCTGTTCCGGCAGGATGATTTCATTCTGATCCTGACGCGGCATCATGCAAAGCAGATTCGGCAGCCGCACAAACGGATAACTGTGGCAGAGCTTGTAGTTATATGCAACGATGGAATCCCACATGGCAGTGTTGTCCTTGACAACGATGTAGTTGATGCTCGGCACATCCTCGCAGGTGATATAGGGCAGGTGATAGGTCTCCAGCAGGGAGGCGAGCGTCACTTGGGTATAGAGCCCCGGAATCAGCTGGTTTTTCATCAGAGCGGCAGCAAAGCTCTGGGATTCGATCCGCGCCTGCAGCTGTCCGTTTTTCCGTTCGCAGGCCCATGTCTGCACGTTTCCGTCGTGAACGGCAAAATCGTCCAGAAACAGCCGGATACGCACCGGCTCCTCCATTGCTTCGGGGAGCACGGTGCGGATCCTGAGCACCGCATTCGGCAGATAGCGGTCGCGCACAAGGACGAACTGCAGGCAGTCCGTCAGCGAGCAGACGGTGCTGTCTGCGGCGGTGCATTCACAGCGAATCTGCACGGCACATCCCTCCGATCATCGTGATGCGGTATTTCGCAGTATGTGCATTTCCGCTTCCGGTGAGCTGAATCTCTGTGGGCTGCATATGCTGAAAGCACATATCATCAAGCGAAAAAGCATATTCTGTATGTGCAGCGAGTGCATCCTGCAGCAGGCCGGCCGCATGACCCGCCTCTGCGCGGAGCATTGTGCCTGAGAGCGTCAGCGTGCAGGGAATTTCCTCCAGCAGCCGGGTATACGGCTTGCCGTCCGCACAGGTTTTGCGCACAACCGGCACAGAGAGCATCATCTCATAGCTTGAAACAGGCAGCACGACTGCTCCGAGCCGGACGAAAGTCTCCTGCCGGCTGAGGTCAAGTGTCATCTGCATGGTCGTCCTCCTCCGGTCTGAGCAGCCCGCCTATCGTTACAAGATACTCCTGTTCGAGCCGGTCAAGCTGCTTCTGCCAGCGGATTTCGCCGCGTTCGGTTTTGCGGACATCGCAGTGCATGTCCTGCAGGGTATCCGCCGCAGTCTGAGCAGCCGTATCGGAGATTCTGCGGAGATCGGCGTCTGTCCGGGAATGCACGCGCAGCCGCAGCCGAACCGTGACCGGCACTGCAGGGGACGTCCGGCCGGAAAAAACCGGTTCATCCGATTCGGTCTGCGCTGCGCTGACGGTGACGAACCATCCGGAAGCGGGAACCGGCGGAAGCTGTGCAGGGAATTCGGGAAAGGCGGGGATTCCTTTTTCCCGCAGCGCATCCATGATTGCACTGCAGAGCAATTCAGTCATATTTTCACCCCTTTATGAAGAGATTGCCGCAAAGACAAAGCCCTCATCGCGGAGCAGCTCAGCCGCCGCACTGCGATAGGCCGCCGCGAGCCGTTCTGCGAGTGTGCACTGCTCGGTATCTGCGCGTGTTCCCGCCGCAGAGCCTGCATAGGTCGGCGTCACGGTTCCGGCCGCGAGCAGTCTGCGGTATTGCAGATTGGCTTCTGCTGCCGCGTAATAGCACAGCCGGACATCATCGGGGTCGGCGTCCGGCTTCAGCATCGCCGTGACGCGCAGCATGGCAGCATCCGCAAGATCCTCATAGGGTCTGGCGTCATCAAGAAAGGCGAACAGCCGGAACAGCTGCATGACCTTTGCCTTCTGCATATGTTAAGCCTCCCTTCGCGGCGGCGGAACCTGATACGCAGTCATTGTGCCGGCCGGCTCTGCGGCGGGCGCATCGGAAAGCTGCGGACGGGAGCAAGCCTCCGCCGCCCGGATTCCCGTCATCAGCGACTGCTTCAGCCTGCAGAGCGCGTCGGCGTCCATATGGATAGTCGAATTTGCGAGTGCCTTTGCACAGGCGTTGTCCCCGAAGCGATAGCAGAGCCGGATCACGTCCTTCCGCAGATCCTCTGTCAGTTTATCGAGCAGCAGCGTGGTTTCCTGACAGGCCTTGCGGAGCATTTCCTTTTCGGGATCGCAGGGGGCGCCGCCGAGGGTTTTCGTGACGCCGGCGCTGCGCTGTGCGGGAACGGCGACAAAACTCCACTCATAGACATCCGTGACGGCGTCGAGCGTCGTGTAGCACAGTGTTCCGCCGTAGGTTTTTCCCTTAATGTGTCTGCACGGCGATTTCAGGCGGTCGGCGCCGCAGACCGAGCACACCTGTCTGCCGACGGCACAGGAGATGCTGACCTCCTTTTTGATGCCCGCGTCAATTTCGCGGATGAGATCGGCATTGCCGTCCGTGCGCACCATATAGGCGTTTGCCTTGAGATACCGGTAGGGCTGACCGGTTTTTGTCTTTCGGTCGGGATCGGTCATGACCTCGGTGTGAAAAATACGTGCATTCTGATTTTTCGACTGCGGATTATGGTCAAAGATACCGGTCACGCCGACGAACCGCTTCTGCAGCTCGGCGAGTGCGGCATCGGAGAAGCAGTCGCCGTCGCGGTCGATTTCGTTGTCACAGAGGATGAGGTCGAAGAGATAGACCTCGTCGATCGTGTGATTTCTGCGTGTAAAGGTATTGAGCTGCCGGAGCAGCGCATCCTGATTCTGTTCCATATCTGACCTCCTTTTATCAAGCATATCTGCAATCATCCGCCCCCGCGCTTTCCCGAAAAAAACGGGAGAGCGCGGGCAGACGGAACGGCTTGATTCTTCATCCCCGGATTCCAAAGGGCACTGTCCCTTTGGTCGGGTTTGGGCCGAAGGCCCACTATAATATTGCGCAGCGATGCTGTGGACTGCAACGTATCTGACGTTCTCAAATAATCCCCATCACGGGATTCCAAAGGGACACAGTCCCTTTGGTCGGGTTTGGGCCGAAGGCCCATTCTCAATCATCGCGCAGCGATACCTTAATAGCGATACCTCATTCTGTCTTGATGTTGAGAACGGCGGTAGCGCCGGCCATCAGAGGCTGGAAGCCGAGGCGGATAGAGACTGCAATGCGGTCGAGCTGGCAGTCGATCAGCCGGTCAGATTCGAGCACGACGTCAGTGCCTTTGAAGCAGGCGAGCGCGAAGTCTCCGGAGATACCGATGACCGTCTGATTGTCGAGCGAAGCGTCTTTCAGGAGCTTTGCGCCGAACGGCAGATGCACCTGACCGCTGCTGTCGAGGGTACGCTCCTGCATTTCGGTCATGGCGAGGATTTTTGCGATATTTGCAGGCGACGCGATGACAGTCGTGAGATCGTAGTCAGAGAATTTGCCGTAGAGCTCCGCGAGATCGGCGTAGGCGATTTCGGTGCCTGCGGAGTCAAACGGTGTGACCGAATTTTTGAGGACAGTGAGTGCCGCGCCTGCCGCAGCCCCGGCGAGCTTATGGCCGACAGCGCGGAGCATAACCGCAAAGACGTCGATGCGCTGCTGCCGGATTGTCTCGTAGGAAGCGGAGATGAGTCTTGCGTATTTGGGCAGCGAAACGGCATCGGATTCGGTGATGACGGTCTTTTTCATGACCTCACCCTCATCGGTGGTGACGGAATAGGCGCCGTCGGTCTCGTCGATGGAAAAGCCCTTGCAGGCGGTTGCGCGGACGCCGGAGACAGCGGCGGTCAGCTCCGGAAGGATGGATTCCTCCATACCGCGGAGAATGGCTCTGCGGACGAATTCCGGGAAGAGCACGGCGCTTTCGGTTGTGGTGAAGAACTTTTCGACGGTATCGCAGTGCTCGCCGCTGACGTGGATGTCAAAGCGCTTGAGCTGACGCTCAAAGGCGTCGAGGGCAGCGAGCTCGGTGCCGGCGTACTGTGCGGAGGGATCGGCGGCCTCAAGTGCCTGTGTGAATGTGCGGTTTGCGAGGTGATACATACCTTTTTCGAGTTTGATCTGATCGTACATAAAAAACTCCTTTCACGGACGGGAAACCTGTCCGAAGCGGGATTCCCAAGGGGAATTGTCCCTTTTGCAGATTGGGCCGAAGCCCACTATAATCTTGCGCAGAGATACTGTGAACCGCACAGTATCCGATACACTCAGATATCCCCATCACGGGATTCCAAAGGGACACTGTCCTTTGGCCGATTTGGCCGAAGCCCACTATAATCTTGCGCAGAGATACTGTGAACCGCACAGTATCCGATACACTCAAATATCCCCATCATGGGATTCCAAAGGGACACAGTCCCTTTGGCGGGTTTGGGCGGAGCCCATTCTCAATCATCGCGCCGCGATACCTCTTCCGTCCGGAGACGCAGTTCGATTTCGGCGGCCTGCGCGTTTTTGAGCCGTGCCTCGGCGAGCTCGGTTTCGTCCTGCAGATTGATATTCTCCCATTCGACCTGCGGGACGAGGTCGAAGCCTGCGCCGCGGAGCACCGCCGTTCCGATCTTCCGGAGCAGCGGGGTCAGGATCCGCCGGAAGTATTCGAGCTCAGAGGTCAGGATATCGGCCTGCTGCGCGGACATCCGTTCGGTTGTTGACCATGAAAATCCGAGCAGGAACGGCGGAATCGAGAGCTTTGAGACAATCTGCTCAAGCAGCTGCCGGACAGGAATATTCGTATCGAACAGCTGATTTTCTGCGCCGATGACCTTGATATCGACATGGCCGACGGCGACAAAATCCTGCACCTCGCCGTATTCGGCGGCACGGATGCCGTCGCGCCATGCCTCTGCGATTTCCTTTGCGTGATCCTTTGCAAAAGCGGCGGCGTCGCCGTCCGGCTGATAGGTCACGGCATAGCGCACATTGCCCGCACGGGTGTAGTTCTTCCCGATGCAGTCGTAGATGCGCAGCAGGATATCCGCGACGGCCGGCAGACCGCGCAGCACGGAAACGCCGCAGGCGGAACCGGCGGGGGGATCGAGCGCGGCAAAGAGAATCCGTTCGGGATTGCGGAGCGGAACGGGCTTGCCGTCGCCGGCGCACCGCAGCATTCTGCATGAGCCGTCGGGTTCCGGCTCCAGCAGGAGCACGCGGGGATGCGCGGTCATCAGTGCGGCGGGGATGCCGTCCTCGTCGGTGAGCATTTCCCCGACCGCATTGCCGTAGGTGAGCAGACTGTCGAGTATCTGATCGGCGAACAGCTGCAGGGAGCTGCCCGCACCATTGACGGGAACATCGGCAGCAAACGCATCGAGCAGCGCCTGTGCCGCGGGATCGTCTGCGGTCAGGCGGAAGCCGCCGCTGAGCCGGACGATTTTCCGGAGTGCCGCATCGACGACCGGAACGGTGCAGCGAAGCGCATCATAGAGCGGCCATTCCTGCCGCGGCGCAGCGGGGACAGGCAGCGTCAGCTGACCGGCGCTGTGCGCAGCAGGCACGAGCAGCGGCGCCGGATGCTGTCCGCGGGATTTTTTGCGGTGAAAGAAGCGGTTTGTCAAGTTATCACCTCCTGTTTGATCGCGTGATTCCGGCGGATTCTCTGCGCAGCGATGCGACAAAGAACGCGCCGTCAGCCGGCTGATCGAGCACTGTCGCAACAAAGTAGCGGATATCGTCCATCGCGTGATCGTATTCCTTGCGGGGTGCATCCTTCTGCGATTTCTCATCCCAGACATAGAGCGAAAACTCGCGCAGCGCATCGGTGCAGCATGTCCCGATGCGGATCTCGCCGTTCCGGAGCGCATCTGCGGTGCGCCGGATGCCGGATAGCACATCGTTTTTCGCCGCGACGACCGGGAACTTTCCGTGTCTGCGGATACAGGCGATAAAGCTGGCCGCAGAGGGATCGACAATGACCTGTTCGATCTGCCTGTCACCGGCGAGCTGTACCAGCGCCTCGTAGTGCTCCTCATCGGTTCTGGGAACTCCGGTGACCGCGGAATCGTAGTAGCTTTCGCAGAGCCGGTACCAGCAGCCGCGGGAATAGCCCCACAGTCCGAACGATGCAGGATTGACCGTGCCGTAATCGCAGGAGATGACATAGCGTTCCGGCGTTTCGGGCGGCGAACCTGTGTGGGATTCCGGACGGAACATCGGGTAAACGAGCCCCTGCGCGGCGACCCAGATGCCTCTGACATAGCGGTCATAGAACACGCCCTGATAGAACCGTTCGTAGCGCCTGCGGATCGCGGGTCTCAGCGTCAGGTTATCGTCCATCGTAAAATGAAGATAGAGCGCGTGTTTCTCATCCGCCTTGCAGATCCATTCGCGGTAGAACCAGTGGGACGGGCGGTCGGGATTGCAGGAGAACCAGATTCTGGAACCGGGCACCGAGCATCTTGCAAGCGCCTGATCGACGAACGAACGCGGCATCAGCGCGACTTCATCCAGCAGTACACCCGCAAGCGTGATTCCCTGGATCAGCGAGGCAGAGGCTTCATCCTTGCCGCCGAAGCAGTAGAAGCGGTTGCGATGACCGTGAAATTCGATGTCCGCATAGCCCGCACTCGGCCGGTCTGTCACCTGAAATCCGAACGCAGAGAGAAACTGATAGAGCGGCAGCAGCAGATTCCGCCGCAGAGAGGCGCGTGTTTTTCCGCAGAGGGCAAAGTTCTGCTGATGGAAGCAGGTGCACGCCCAGATCACAAACCCGACGGAGATAGCGGTTGTCTTTCCGGAGCGCACAGCGCCGTCGCAGATGACGGCATCAAGATTCCGGGTTTCCGGCATTCTCCACCAGTTCATCGCTTTGCGCTGCTTGGGGGAAAAGTTCATCATCGGCATTCCCTCCTTCCTGCGGCCCCTGCAGTGCAGCGAGGAGTGCAGCAGCAGCGTCTGCGCCGTCGGCCTCAGCAGCGCATTCGAGGAGCTTTTCCATCGCGTGCTGCCGGTCGGCGAGCTTGACCTCAAAGCCGTTGCGGTCGCGGCGGATGCTGACGACATGGAACAGGTCGAGCCCGCGGAGCGCATCGTCAGAGAGCTCTTCGGCAAAGCAAAGTTTGGCCGCATCGTTTGCAGAGCCGAAGGCGAGCCTTGTGAGCCCAGCGGTGACGAGCTGCCGGAGCGGGAGCGGGGGCGCCTCCGCGAGCCGTTTCAGATAGCTTCTGCAGTAGGTTGAGTGAAGGAGTTCAAGGCCGTCCTGCTCAGCGGTTTTGGGGTCACAGCCGGCGCGGCGGGCGGCCTCGGCGGGATTGCCGAGCGCGAGGTACCATCTGCAGAACGGGATGCGTTTGCCTTTGAACCGGTCCATAGGAAATCAGCCACCTTTCGTGTTGAAATTCAGATCAGACAGCTGTATGCGGGGGGAGCAGTATGCCGTCTGACAACGGTGCAGAAACCGGCAAAAGTTGTACGTCCGCGTACAACTTTTTGAGAAATATTTTTGTTTTAATTATATAGCAGCGCGGCGAATGTATGAAAATAATCGTATTTACGCAATATAAGCGTACATCATGCTCCGTAACAAGAATCGTCACAAACCGACAGCAGCCGGCATAAAATACCATATCAGCAGTGTTTACATCTCTGCAAACCGGTGCAGAATATAGCTGAACCGGAAATGCGGCAGGAGCGCCGCAGAAAAACACATATCCGGCGGAATGAAAGGAAGCAGATGAATATGCAAACAGTCAAACGCGGAGAAATCTATTACGCGGATCTGAGCCCGGTCGTTGGCTCGGAGCAGGGCGGCGTGCGCCCCGTGCTCATCATACAGAACGATGTCGGAAACCGCTACAGCCCGACGGTGATTGCCGCAGCCATCACCAGCAGACGGGACAAAGCCAAGCTCCCGACGCATATTTCGCTGTTTGCGGCGGGCTGCGGCCTGACCAAGGACAGCATCATCCTGCTGGAGCAGATCCGGACGATTGACAAGCAGCGTCTGCGGGAATGCATGGGCGAAATCCCGCGGGATGTGATGAAGCAGGTAGACAACGCGCTGGAAATCAGCTTCGGCCTGATTCCCCGCGGCGCCCGTACCGGCAGCGCGGCGCAGATCGGAGCGTGAATTGCTGCCGCCGGCAATAAAATCCGGTTTGATTGCGGCTGCAAAAACTTCTCCTGCAAATCTCTTGACAATCGCAGAAAAAGTGGTATAATAAAGAAGTGTCTGCCCCGAAACGGAAAATGCAGGGGCATTCCCGATGAAAGCCGCAAATCAAAAAGGATGATACAATGAGAGTCAAACCGCCCGTGCAGAAGACGCAGAAATCGAAGATGGTCAAAGGTCTGATGATTGTCGGTACCATCACGCTGCTGAGCTCCTTCGGTCTCGGACTCTGGTCGAGTCTGACCGGAAATTATACCGCTGTTCTGGATTATAACGAGATTGAGCTGCTTCAGCTGGAAGCGCCGTCCGCCGGAATGCCCTGCGCAACCGTGCATACGACCGCCGGAGATATGCAGTTCACGCTGTATCCGGAGCAGTGCCCGGAGACCGTTGCGAATTTCCGCCGGCTGGCTGAGAGCGGATACTATGACAATACGTATGTATATGAAACGGCGCCGGAGGTGTTCTTCGCAGCCGGCTCCAAGGAGCTTTCCCCGGAACTGCCGGAGGACTGGGCATCCCGTCCGGAGGAGCATGTTCCGCAGGAGCTTTCTCCGAAGCTCTGGCCGCTGAGAGGCGCGCTTTGTGCACTGCCGACCGGCACCGAGGGCGGATTCTGGAAGATTCTGACCAAAACGCAGGATTATTTTTCCGGCAGCCGGTTTCTGGTCTGCAATTCGATTGAGATGACCGATGAGATTCAGGAAGGACTCCGCGCCGGCGATAATGAGGCGATGCAGCGGATCGCGGAGGCGTTTATCGAGCACGGCGGCATCCCGAACTATGCGCAGCAGATGACAGTGTTCGGCCAGATGACCGAAGGCTTCGAGGTGCTGGACGCGATCACTTCTGCAGAGGTGACAGGTGAGCAGGATGCGACGCGGCCGAAGGAGGATATCCTGATTACATCCGTGGAGATCGGCACGGTTTCCTGAAGCAGCGCTTTGAATAAAAGGTAAAAATTTTGTGCAAATCTCCAAGACAGAATGCATAAAACGAACGTGTTTTCTCGTTTTTGACATAAAATCCGGAAATTGCGGTTCCGAAATCTTAGAAAAAGATGACAGAATTATGAATTTCCGCTTTACAAATAGCAAAAAACATGCTATAATATACGTATCAAGTGCGGCAGTATGTCCTGAAGCGAATCTGCCGGCGCAAAACAAGGAGTTTTTCTGGTGATGCGAACACAGCTTCTCAAAAAGCAGACGGCATTGCTGCTCAGCTGCGCGGCGCTCCTCGGAACGCTGACGGCGTGCAAGCAGAAGCAGGTCGTGCTGGAAAACGGCGGTGCGGACGGTCAGGTGATCGGTTCGGACCAGATTCTGAATTATACGCTGCCCGAAAAGGGTGAGGAAATTGTCCTCATGACGATCCGGGATTACGGCGATGTGAAAATCAAGCTCTTTCCGGAGCAGTGCCCCAAGGGCGTTGAAAACTTCAAAAAACTCGTGGAGACCGGCTTTTACGATGAGCTGATCTTCCACCGTGTCGTGGACGGCTTTGTCATTCAGGGCGGCGATCCCAAGGGCGACGGCACCGGCGGTGTCGATGCGTGGGGCAGTCAGGAAGGCTTTGCCCAGACGATTTCTCCGCATCTCTGTCATGTCACAGGTGCGCTGGCCTATGCGATCGGGCAGGATAAGCTGAACAAATCGCAGTTTTATATTGTGACCGGCGAGGAAGTTACGCCGGAGCTGTTCGGTGTGCTGCGCGATCAGTACGGCAAAACCTTTACGCCTGAGGTCGAGGCGCTGTATCAGCAGAGCGGCGGTCAGCCGTTCCTCGACGGCGGCTATGAGGTGTTCGGTCAGGTCTTTGACGGACTTGACAAATGTCTTGAAATCCAGAAGGTCGCAGTGAACAGCGAAACAAGCAAGCCCAAATCTGCGGTCGTAATAGAAAAAGCAGTGATTGCCGAATACGACGGTGAACCGCCGCATTATCTGAATGCAGCGGGAGAGGAACTGCAGATCGGTTCCTCGGGATTAAACGACGAAGGATGATGGAGCCATTTTGGAAACTGAAAAGTGCGCAGTGTCTGTCACAAAAAAAGAAAATAAGGCACTGCGGAACACGATTGAAATACAATGTGAAGAACAAGGAGAACATGCCGTGAAGACACCGAAAAAATTCGTCATCAAGGGCGGACGGACTCTGAACGGAGAGGTCGAGATCAGCGGCGCGAAAAATGCAGTCGTCGCGATCCTTCCTGCAACCATTCTCGCGGATGAACCGTGCGTTGTCGAAAATGTGCCGGATATCAGCGATGTTGAGATCAGTTTCCGGATCCTGCGGGAGCTCGGTGCAACCGTGGAGTATCTGTCGCCCCATACCTACCGGATCGACACCACCGCGATCCGGAGCCACTGCGTGCCCTATGAGAGCGCCAGAAGAATGCGCGCTTCCTATTATTTCATGGGCGCACTGCTGGGCAAATTCGGCCACTGCCGTGTATCCATGCCGGGCGGATGTCCGCTCGGAGACCGCCCGATCGACCAGCATCTGAAGGCGTTTGCCAAGCTCGGTGCAGCCTGCAAGGTTGACCGCGGCATGGTCGATATCACCACGCAGGACGGCCTCAAGGGCAACCAGATTTTCTTTGACTGCGTGACCGTCGGCGCGACCATGAATGCGATTCTGGCCGCCGTCAAGGCAGAGGGTCTGACCGTGATCGAGAATGCTGCCAAGGAGCCGCATATTGTCGATCTGGCGAGCTTCCTCAACTCGATGGGCGCAGAGATTATGGGTGCCGGTACCGATACAATCAAGATCCGCGGCGTGAAATATCTCCGCGGTACGGATTATGCCGTCATTCCCGACCAGATCGAAGCCGGAACCTATATGGTTGCAGCGGCTGCGACCGGCGGCAATGTGCTCGTCAAGAACGTCATTCCGAAGCATCTGGAATCCATCATCAGCGTGATGGAAAAAATCGGCGTCAAGATCGAGCAGTTTGACGATGCCGTCCGTGTTTCGGTGGACGGCCCGCTCGTCAAAACAAGCATCAAAACGCGCCCGCATCCGGGCTTCCCGACGGATATGCAGCCGCAGATTTCAGCACTGCTCTGTCTGGCGGAAGGCACCAGCATGATCAAAGAGGGCGTGTCCGAGCAGCGCTTCCAGTATGTCGATGAGCTTCGCAGAATGGGCGCGGATATTCAGGTTGACGGAAAGGTCGCTGTCATTGAGGGAACGGGGCATCTGACGGGTGCGCCGGTCAAGGCATGTGATCTGCGCGCAGGTGCGGCACTGATGATTGCCGGACTCGCCGCACAGGGCGTTACGACCATCGAGGATATCTACCATATCGAGCGGGGTTATTCCGATATGGAGGGCAAGCTGCGCGCACTCGGCGCATGCATCGAAAAGAAAGCAATTATCCAGAATGAGACCGGTTCGCAGCCGGATCAGGACGCTGTATAAGAAGTGCAAGCAGGGCGGACGGTTTGTTTCGCCCTGTTCGTTTTAGAAAGGGTCAAATGGAATTCCATACATTCGGGGATGTGAATGCGCCGGCGGTCGTGCTGATTCACGGTGTTCTGACGCCGTGGCAGGTCTGGGAGCCGCAGATCGCACATTTTCAGGCGCAGTACCGTGTGATCGTTCCCGCGCTGGATGCGCATATCGAGGAGCATCCGAGCCGCTTTGCATCCGTGCAGGACGAGGCGCGGCAGATTGCGGAATATCTGCAGGCAGAATGCGGCGGAAAGGTCTTTGCGGTCTGCGGCATGTCAATGGGCGGCCTCATTGCGGACTGCCTTTATGAACGCGGCGATACGGAGATCCGGCATCTCGTTCTGGACGGCGCGCCGCTGCTGCGAGTGCCGGGAATTGCTGTCTCATGGATGACGCGGAATTATCTGACGATCATCCGGAAGGTGCAGCAGCGCGACCCGAAAACGCTGGCGCGCTTTTGCCGGGATTTTCTGCCGGAAAAATATCTGAGCAGTTTTCTGAAATTTGCCGATACAATGGAGCCGGATTCCGTCCGTGCGATGCTGCACTCTGTTTTTTCGACAGTGCCGCAGTTCTGCGCTGTCAAACCGCCTGCGCGGATTCTCTTTCTGCACGGTACAAAGGCTGCTGAAAAGCTCTCGCAGAAATCCGCTGCCGCCATGCAGCGTGCGTATCCGGACATGCAGATCAAAGCGTATCCGGGAAAGAACCATATCGAGGTTCTGATTTATGAACCCGAAGTATGGCTGAACGACGTCTTGCAGTTCCTTGCGGGCTGCTGACATAACCGATACCGAAAAGGAGTGATTTTACATGGATTTCCCGCAGATTCAGGCAACATCCGATGCGATTGCAAAGCTCGGCAGGCCGCTGAAGATCTATCTCATCAGTCACAAGACCGATCATGCGACAAGTGAGCTCATCAGCTTCAAGCTGGCGCTGATTGTTCCTGACAAAACGCCGAACATTTCGGAGCTGGAATGCTTCCTCTATACAGCCGTAGACTGCGATTATCCGTATGATCTCGTGCTTTATAAGGAAACCGAATGGAAAACGCTTTCAGAGGACCCGCGGACCTTTGCGTGGTCAATCAGAGAAAAGGGGAGGGTGCTGTATGAGCAGAGGCTTTCGTGACGGTGACAGCAAGCGCTATTTCGACTGGCTCTACTATGCCGCGCTCGATCTGCGTGCGGCCAAGCTCCTGCTCGACGATCCGCGCTGCTACAATATTATCTCATTCCACTGTCAGCAGTGCGTCGAAAAGGCACTGAAGGGCTATCTGCTCTGGCGGAAGCACCGTCTCTTTGACGGACACAACCTGCCGTTCCTCTGCAAGCAGGCCGCAACGGAGGACAGCAATTTTCTTGCGCGTCTGCCGCTTGCCAGTGAGATCAACCATTACTACATTGAATCTCGTTATCCGGCAGACTTTCTGCTTTCGCTGAATGAGGAGAACGTGCAGCGGCTGATCGTTGACACGACCGATCTGCTGACCTTCGTCAACAGCCTTGTCAAGTTTGATTTCACAAGCTATCACGCAAAAAAAGCGGGGTAACACAGGGCGATGGAACGCGAATACAAATGGCAGATGCCGACGGAGACTCTGGCAGAGTTTGCGGATTATCTGCATGAGATGCCCGGACGTCTTGCGCATGGTATGCTGCGGATGGCGGCCGTCTATTACGATACGCCGGACGATCTGGTTCACCGGAGCGGCGCCGCACTGCGCATCCGGCGGGAAAATGACCGGTCGGTCTGCTGCATGAAGCGCACCGTGATGAAAGCGGGCGCGCAGGCGCTGCGTGAGGAATACGAGGTTGAGGCGGAAACGCTTGCAGAGGGCTTGCAGAAGCTGCCGGAAGCGGGGGCACCGCGTAATCTTTGTATTTTGCTGCAGAACCGGACGTTCCGTGAGCTTGCGCGGACGGAGTTTATCCGGAACTATTATCTGCTGCAGCTGGAGGCGTGGTTTACTGCTGAACTTGCGATCGATGTCGGTGCGCTTGGCATCACGGGGCATATGCTGCCGTTTGAGGAGCTGGAGCTTGAGCTGAAATCAGGCGATGCTGTGGCATTTCAGGCGTATGCGGAGAAGCTGCAGCAGCGTTTTTCGCTGGAGCCGCAGAAGGCCTCGAAGCTCGCCCGCGCCATAGAAGCCGGCTCTGCCCGATAAACACATACCGCGAACGCAGCTTCCCGTGCTGTTTGTCTCTGAATCGAAAAAGTGAGGAAATATGAAAAAATCGGATCGAATTATTGCGGGGATCGCAAGCGTCGGCGCATTTGCCTGCGGCGTATCCTTTCTCATTTCACTGTTCAAAGTGGACAATCTGATTGCGCAGATCGCATTCGGGGCATCGTGCCTGTTCTGTACGACGACTGCCATTGCGGCAATCAAAATGAAGGACTGAAACGCTTCGCCTCTGGAGGAGGTATTTGCTTGGCCAGAAACATAATCCTGAAAATTCCTGCGAAAATCAATCTGTCGCTCGATATTACCGGCAGACGGCCGGACGGCTATCACACGCTGCGCAGCGTCTTTCAGACGGTCGGCGTCTTTGATACGCTGACGGTGACGGAGACCGCGCCCGGTGAACCGATGACGCTGACCTGCACGGACAGCGCCGTTCCCTGCGATGCGCGCAACCTCGTCTGGAAGGCGGCGGTGCGTCTGCTCGGCGATGCGCCCTGCGGTTTCTCGATGCAGCTTGAAAAGCATATTCCCTCGCAGGCCGGCATGGGCGGCGGCAGTGCTGACTGTGCGGCCGCACTGATCGCTTTGCGGGAGATGTTCTCGCCCGAAACCGATGATGCAGCGCTCCTGCAGACTGCGGCCGGACTCGGTGCGGATGTGCCGTTCTTTCTGCACGGCGGCACGGTGCTCGCAGAGGGCATCGGTGAGGTGCTGACCCCGCTGGAGCCGCTCAAGCCCTGTCAGCTCGTGATTGCAAAGGGCAGCAGCGGCATCTCAACGCCGGAGGCATACCGCAGAATTGACACGCTCGGTACGCCGCTGCCGGACACGACCGATGCGGTGCTGGACGCGCTGCACGGGGACGCAGAAGCCCTCTTTGCAGTCTGCGGCAACCATTTTGATGCCGTGACCGATTTGCCGGAGGTCTGCACGATCCGGGAGATTATGCGGGCACACGGCATACGTCCTGTGCTTTCCGGAAGCGGCGCTGCTGTGTTCGGCGGGTGCACCGACCGGGAGCAGGCGGATCGCTGCACCGAAGCACTCCGGAAGGCAGGCCTTCCGTTTGCAGAGACCGTTCTGACCGTGCCGCACGGAATCACCGCGGAACGGGTCGGTTTTTGACTTTTTTTGAATCGCACGCTGATCTTTAACGAAAAAACCCCAATTTTCACAAAAAAATTTTTTCGCAATAAAATTATAAAAAAATCTCGAAAATGTAATATCCAAGCCATATTCTACATACTGCAAAATAGTTTTACTTACCTTCTTTCAAAACGTCATTCTTTTATTTAATTCAATTCGTCGCACAACATTCCGGAAAAGCAAATGAAACCGTACCGGATTGTACGCCGGTACGGTTTCATTTTGTCTTTTGTGCTACAAATATAACTATATCCAGTACATATTCACAGTTTGTTCAAAAAATATTTGAAAATGTGTTGTGGAACATTGACATTTTGTGATATCTGTGGTATAATGTATTTGTAACAGTTTTAGAACTGATGCAAATGAAACGGAATGTTATGGATAGAATCACGACCGGATGCGTTTTCCCTGAGGTACCCCGAATCTTCAGAACCGCATCCGGTTTGCTGCCTGTATAACATTCTGCCGAAAGGGGATTTTCATCCATGAAAAGTCGCACCATTTCCGTTCTTCTCTCCGTCGCTGTACTGATGACAGCCGCGCATCCGATCTCTGCGGCAGCCGAAGCTGCCGAATCTAACTTTGCGGTTCCGGAGCCCTGTGTGACGGAAGAAACCGCGGAAACTGACACCTGTGATTATACATTTGCACAGTTCTTTACCGGCGAGGGCGTTGATATTACGGCGCTGGAAGCTGACGCTGCGCTGAATCCGTCACTGCACAATATCTGGATGGATGAGGCGTATACTGCAAAGAGCAGCTACTACGGAAAAGGTCAGCATGCAGTGCTTGTCAACGGCTCGCTGTTTATCGTCGGCAACGGCAAGGCCACGCTGAAAGAAAAGAATGTCCGCGGCTTTGCGCATATTGAGCCGAAGGATCAGGCCGGAACGGTTATGCCCGCCGATTTGCTGCTTCGCAGTGACGGGACGCTGCTTGTCAATGACAAGGCGATCGAGGATGTCAAATTTTCCTCGCTGGAGCGCGATTTTGCTGTCACCTCGGACGGCAGGGCATTTGCGATTCTGCCGTATTACGATAACTTCTTCCCGATCCTGATTCTGAAAGATTTCAAGTATTTCGTTCCCGATTATCCGGATCAGAATCTATACTATAATACAGACAGGGAAATCTGCTGGTTCGAGTACGGATATGACGCATCTGAACAGATTTCGATCAATACACGAAAGCTCGGAATCGTGAATCCGACCCGGATCGAGGGCGATCTTTATCTGGACCGGGCGAACACGCTGTACCGGCTGACGCTGTCAAAGCAGCCAAGCACGGAGCGCATCTGTGCATCGCTTACTTCGTTTGAGTACATCGGTGACAAAAACGGTTACCGCAATTACGGATACACAAGAGAAAATGATGACAAGCGCTATGAGGTGCTCTCGAATCTGAAAAGCTCGGAGAATGTCCTGAATACGAAAATCGCATCCGGCACCTTCAAGCTCTCCAACGGTACTTCCGGTACGTATGCCATCAACCGGCGCCGGGTTCTGAGCGTCAGCTGCGGGAACAACAGTTTTTCCGTCTCAAAAGCCGAGGCCGTGATCTGCGCGGAGTATTCGTCCTCGCAGCGGCAGACCACACTGTATTTTGTCCGCACGGACGGCAGCATCTGGAAATACTGCTTTGAGACGAATGACTGCAAGGAGCTTGCGTCTGTTACGGAATCTGCAGTCAAGGGCGATATCAACGGCGACGGTAAATTAGACGTTGCGGATATGACGCTGCTGCGGAAGTATCTGGATAACGAATCTGTCGAGATTACCAGGTGGAAGGCCGGTGATCTCAACAAGGACTGCATCCTCGATTCCATTGACCTTGCCCTGATGCGCCGCGAGTTCCGCCTGTGACAGCGGCATCTTCCGCAGGATTGTGCAGAACCTATAATCATCTTCGGGAGGCAATCCCTTTTTGAAAAGCAAGCCGTCTGACTGCTGTTTGCGGCAGTCAGACGGCTTTTTATTGCATTTTCATTCACATAGATGCTTTTCACGGCCGGATGCTGTCATTGCCTCCGTTTGCTTTCGGTCAACGGGTGCGGGAACGGGGCTGCGGACGCTGCGGCATCGGATCGAACGAGGTGTTTGTCGCATACGGATTCGACGGGTCACGCGCATATTTTGCAAGCTGCTCCTGAATCAGACGCAGACCCTCGCCGAACCGCTGATAATGCACGATCTCGCGTTCACGCAGGAACCGGATGACGTCCCGGACGTCCGGATCGTCTGCAAGCCGCAGAATGTTATCATAGGTGGTACGCGCTTTTTGCTCTGCGGCAAGATCCTCGTTCAGATCGGTAATCGCATCGCCGGTAGACTGGAAGGTCGCCGCTGTGAACGGCACGCCCGAAGCCGATACCGGATAGATGCCTGCCGTGTGATCGACAAAATAATCCGCAAAGCCCTGTGCTTCCAGCTGTTCCGGCGTGAGCCCCTTCGTCAGCTGATAGATCACGGCGGAGACAATCTCCATGTGAGACATTTCTTCCGTACCGATATCCGTCAGCAGGCCCTGCAGCTCCCGCAGCGGCATGGTATAGCGCTGATTCAGATAGCGCATGGACGCACCGAGTTCGCCGTTCGGTCCGCCGAATACCAAATAGATATAATCAGCGTCACAAATGATAAACGATCTCGATGCGACCGCTTGGCTTCATGAATATGATCTGTTCGACGAAGGTGCGCAGCACTTGGTTCTTGATGATTTCGCTTGCGCATGTGTCTGTGAGCGTCGTCAGGCTCGTTTCTACGCGCCCAATGAATGCAGTGGTATCTGGTGCCGGTGCGACCTCTGCAAGCTCTGTGCGAAGCGCAGAGAGCCGCTCTGTGATGCGCTGCTTGTTCTGCCTGTATTCGTCCAGCGTGTCGATACCGGCCTCAAATGCTTCTCTGACGCGCTCCAGTTTGCGCTCTTCCTTTTCGATAAGTGCCGGGATCGGTGATTCAGCCGATTTCGGCACATTTTGTTTTATCACGCGGGATTCAAAATCAGGGTCGGACATATCCTCGCGGATCTTTTCGAGCACTGCTGCATTGATCTTGGCGATTGAGATCGAGTGCGAGATTTTGCACTTGCCTCTGCCGTAATTGTGGCATTGCAGGCCGTTGCCGGTCGAGGACATGACCAGCGTGCCGCCGCAGTTGTCGCAGCGGACCATGCCCTTGAGCATGAACTGCACCGGCTGATCGTGCCGGGCGTATTTCTTGTACATCTTCTTGGTATCGGCGCGCTTGGCCTGCGCAGCGTCAAAGACTTCCTGTGTGATGATCGGCTGATGCTGACCGTCAACGCACTGGTCCTGCTCATGGTAGCGGTCCGAGCGGTCACCGGTCATACTGCGGCGCAGTTTGCCAAGATACACGGGGTTCGTCAGAATGTACTCTACCGTGCGATTCTCGAATGGGTTGCCGTGCCTGGACATGACACCCATCTCATTGAGCTTGCGCGCGATCTGACGCACAGGAACGCCGCTCAGATAGTCCTCAAAGATCATCTGCACGATCGGAGCAGCTGTCTCATCCGGGAAGAAGATGCCGTCCTGCATCCGGTAGCCGAACGGCGGCTGTGAGACGACTCCGCCGCGTGAGAACTTCTCCGACATGCCGCGCCGGACTTCCTCGGCGAGGTTCAGGCTGTAGTATTCGTCCATAGCCTCAATCAGCGCCTCGATCAGGATAGAGGTCTTGTCTTCGGTGAGCTGCTCGGAGATGCTGATGACCTCGATGCCGCATTGCTTCCTGAGCATTGACTTATAAACGATGCTGTCCTCACGGTTCCGGGCAAACCGACTGAACTTCCACAGGAGGATGACGTCAAAGGGCTTCGGCTTCAGCTTGGCGGTGCCGATCATTCGCTGGAACTGCACGCGCTTGTCGGTTTTGCGCCCGCTGATGCCCTCGTCCGCGAAGACGAATTCTTCCGGGAGGATCAGGTCATGCTCCTTCGCATACTTCCGTATTGCCTTGAGCTGGCTGTCCGGCGAAAACTCGATCTGATCCTCTGTAGATACACGGATATATGCCGCAGCAGTTTTCATGCGCACTCATCCTTTCTTATGTGTTCAATTTTGCACGCAGTTCATCGGTATTTCTGCACTCATAATGCTGCATAAGGAACTGTACGAACATTAAGCCGCAGGCCAATGCATCGGATCCGGCTCTGTGTGCATTCCCGTTCACGATTCCATGTGCGTTGCAAAGTGTTGTCAGTTTATGATTAGGAAGTGACGGGCACAGTTTTTTGCTCATTGCACAGGTATCATAAACTTTCTTTCCGCTCATAGCGTCATATCCGTTGACGTACATCATCTTTACATCGAACATTGCATTATGTGCGACAAGAGGATGATTTTGGAACACAAAATCAAACGATGGAATCAGTTCATGGAATAACGGAGCATTTGCTACCATATTATTGCTGATATGATTCACAGCGGTTACATCAGGTGGAATCAGTCTTCGCGGACGGATCAGCGTTGAGAACTGTAATTTCGGAACAAAATCTACAAAACGGATAGCGGCAACCTCGACCACATCATCACTTAACGTCAGTCCGGTTGTTTCCGTATCGAAGGCTACAAATGTTTGGAATGTACGCAGCGTCGTTCGAGCGGTGATGCTTTTGCATTTGAAGCTCGCAAGGTCTTTTCCGAAATTTCGTTTGTGCGGAGCCCCGCCGAGTTTAACAGCAAAGCATGGGAGTTCGCGAAGAATAAGTTCTGTGTTCAAAACATTCGATTGTCTCACAGAAGAGACGGGCACGTTTTTGTACTGATCCAAAAACTTTTTTGCTTCATCGAAGAATCCCATTGGGGTACCTCCTTTATCTATGATGCAGGTGAACGCGAAGAGATGACATTTGCATAATGCGCTTTAATGAACGGTATGAATCTTTGCAGAAGTAGTTGATCTCTTTCGGACACATTCCAAAACCCTTTGTTATTGAATGTCTTAATTCTTTTTGATGCTGCTTCGTAAGAAACGCCAAATAAACCCATCAGATCAAATGAATCAATACCTTGTGAACAATAGTGTTGCAAAATATGATAGACCACAATTTCAGGCATCAGGACTTGTGCAGCAAAGAAATTCGCTTCAACTTCCTTAACACTATCTTCAATTCCGTCATCATCACGATGTCCACAAAAAATATGCCCCAATTCATGCGTTAGTCCGAATACCGTATGCTCTGTATTATGGTCAAGTGATTCGTCATATAGAATTATATTGAAACCATTATATTTTACAACATAGCATCCGTCTATATTCCTCCCTTGAAAGTCAGTTACATTTCCACGGACAATTTTAGCGTAATTTTGAATTGTATCAATGATGATTCCGGATGATGAAAAATCATAATCACGAGGCTCAAAAACCAATGATTTAATTCGACATTGTAATAGGAAATCGGTAGCACAGTTTTGCGCTTTTTGAAAATCAGGTCTGCTCATTCTCTGTCCCCCTATTTTAAGTTCCCTATTTATTATTTCCAGTCAAACCTTTTGCGCGGAGATAGATATCTATGGTGCTTTCAAACGAACTAATTAACCGTTCACGGTCTTCTTCTGGTACATCTTCAAGATGCCGTGCGATTAGTTGGAGCCGCTTTTGTTCCGGTGATTGTTGCGATTGTCGGACATCCCATTCTCTATCTGCTTCTTCGGCTTCATGCTTTCTTTGCAAATATCCTTTTATATCGCCTTGCTCCTCATATGGGATGTCTTCATCTAAAATATATTGACCGTTTTCATAGAGTACTTGTTCGATATTTGTTTCAAGGAATTTGCACAGATCCTCAGCTTGTGCTTGCGTAATTGGCTCAAATCCATCTTCACATAACTCGTATTGTTCTTTTGTCAAGCCAATCACATACCCCATTTCAACAGTTGAAACATTCAGTTCCTCACGCAATGGTTTTAACAGGCTACAAAAGTCGAACGGCGGATTGAAGTTGTCAATACCACTATACTCCCAGCTAGAAAAGCATTGACTCATTTCTTGAATAGTACGAAACTGTGATTTGCCAGTAAGCCAATCAGTGGTAACATTGAAATAATCGGCGATTTTTTGAACAACTTCTCCATTAGGAATATTACCACGTTTAGCCCAATCCCCAATGGAATTGATATTCAAATTCATTTGATTCAAAAAATCTTTCTGCAATATACCATTACGCTTAATCTCCGATTTCAATCTTTCGGTAAAAATAGACATAAAATCACTCTTTTCCAGTGCTGATATTATTAAAAGAACAGAAATCACGAAAATTCTTGATTTATTATTGACAATCAAGAATATTCATGATAAAATGAAAACACAAACATGAAAATTCTTGTTTGTATCTCTATTATATCATGCAAATGGAAAAATGTCAAGAGAGGAGGAAAGATTATGCCTAATCAGTACAAAGCACGTCTTGCTATGTTGGGCATGACGCAGACAGCCATTCTTCCGGGTGTTAGAGAACTGCTTCGGATGCCTGTCAATGTGACAGAGTTGTCCGCTGCTCTTAATGGCGTCGGTGCGCAGCGCAAACACGATCGTATTCGTGAAGCAGTTGAAACACTGCTGACCGAACTTGAAGCAAAACAGAAGGAGGAAACCTAAAATGCAAGAACCCGCAATTTTCACAAATCCGGAATTCGGAAATATCCGGACACTCGAAACCGAGGACGGCAAGGTGCTGTTCTGCGGTGCTGACATTGCAAATGCGCTCGGATACAGCAATCCGAGAAAGGCACTTGCAGATCATTGCCGGTGCGTAACGAAACGTGACGCACCTCACCCGCAGTCTTCGGACAAGACCATTGAGATGTCCTTTATCCCCGAAGGCGATGTCTACCGCCTGATCGCAAACAGCAAGCTGCCAGATGCAGTTAAATTTGAGGCGTGGGTGTTCGACGAGGTGCTGCCCACTATCCGCAAGACCGGCAGCTATTCTGTCCGCGACAGCTACCAGATCGAGGACCCGATCGAGCGCGCAAAGCGTTGGATCGAGGAGGAAAGCGAGCGCCGCCAGCTTACCGTACAAGTTTCGGCTTTGACTGTGGACAAGGCGATTATGCAGCCAAAAGCTGACTACTTCGATCAGCTTGTTGACCGGAATCTGCTGACAAATCTGCGGGATACCGCAAAGGAGCTGCATATCAAGCAGAATGCTTTTGTCCAGTTTCTGCTTGAAAAGAAGTATATGTTCCGCAATCAGAAAGGCAAGCTCATGCCCTATGCAAAACATATTGATACCGGATTGTTTGAGATCAAGGAGTTCACGAATGAAAAGACTGGATTCAGCAGTAATCAGGCTTTGATTACACCGAAGGGGCGCGAAACATTCCGACTTCTTCTTCTTGGTTCATAATAACGCGCACCGTCCAAGCCGTTGCCCGCATAGACTACAAGGAAAGGGGCTGATCTTATGAAAAATGGCAAGAAACTGGAAGTTGTGAGCTACATCAGAGGAGCGGACGGCAACCTGATAGAGTTTTCGGCGCTCACGCAGGAAGAAAAGCGGCATGTCCGTGAGAAGATCGCGGAGAATGTCGGCAAGACGATCGGGCGTTACCTCTCGGAGCATCCGGAGGAAATCGAGCCGCTGAGCCGCTGCCAGAGTGTCCGCCTGATCCCGGATCCGCCGGAGAAAGGAGCAGCAGTATGCTGAAAATTGAAGCAACGTCCGGGCAGACCGCACTGTCCTGCCTTGGCACACCGAACGAGCTGGCAGAAGAACTCGCGCATGTCGTGCAGCATGTTTGCAAGAAGATCATTTCCGCAGCAGCTCCGGAGGACCAGCAGGAAGTTTCGGCCGTGCTCGCAACGGGAATGACGCTTGCTGTCCGGAACGCTTTTCGGGAGGTGCAGGGCAATGACTGACGGCCAGATCATCGCCTGCCTGTTTATCGTCTGCGGCGGTGCGATCGGTGGAGCAGTTGCTTACTGCCTGCACATGCGCTCGATCATGCGGGATATTCTGCGCGATGAGCGCTTACAGCTGCGGATCTGGGCGCGAAACCATGCCGAGATGATGGCACAGGAGCAGCTTGTGGATATGCTGCGGCACCTGCGCGTGACTGTGCCGGTGACGCTCGTAAACGAGAGCGACATCGACTGGGGCGACGGAAAGGAGAAAGCACATGACGCCGAACATGAAACGCTGGCTGCATGAGCACGGTTTGACGGCTGTACAGGTCGCTCAGAAGGCCGGGCTGCTGATCCCGGACATGTACCGGCAGCTCAGCGGTGGTATGGCACCGGATCCGTCACTGCGGGACACGCTTTGCGGGGTGTACGGTATGACGGCGGACGAGTACAGGGAGGCGATGCCGTGAAAACTCTGTCGAATTTCCGCACTGTGACGCTGAAACTAACGCGGCATGAGGTTTGCAGATTACTTGTGCTGCTTGACGCGCTTCCGCCGGATGTGTCTAAAGAATACCCTGCTATCCGGCTGAAAATGCGAGCTCAGCTCGATGCACACGATGAGAAATGGAAGGAGGTTGACACATGAAAGCACTGAGAATTGACGATGTACCGAAGCTGATTGAAATGCGCCATAATGAATTTTCTGTTATGTTTGAGCTCGGTTGTGCTTCCGGCAAGGATATTGACATCATCATGCTTGATGACGGCGTGCTGTACCACAATCTCAAAGCTCAAGCAGCGGGCATGATGCGCAACGAGCTTGCGTCCCTGATCGCCAGGACGGACGTCTATGGCCCGGCGATTATCGCAGGCCGCGGCGGGGACGATGTTGCGCAGCAGTATGTCGATGCCTACCTTACATAAGAAAAAAAGGAGACAAAGTATGCTCGAAATGAAAGCCGACGGGACAGTTGTCGAAATTGAGGCAAAAGGCACGATGTCTGATCTTCTCAGCGAGTATGCCTATATGACTGCTTCATTGATGCACAGCTTTCTGAAACCGTGCAACACAGACAGCGAATACAAGCGCATCGCTGAAATGATGACCGGCGCGTTTTGCGCAGGTATGAAGCAGGCAATGGACAGGCGCAGAAAAGAGGTCTTGCATGAAAGCACCGAGTAAAAGGAAAAGCCGCATCCGATCTGGCACATCGGACACGGCCACAAACAAAAATGTCTGTATGCTCATTGTAGCATAGAAAGTGAGTTTTGTCAATGGATAAGAGTTATTTTGATGTGAAGCCGAAAGGCAGGCACGCGCAGGTGATCGCCAAGCCGACGGCGGACGCGCTCATGGAGTTCTGCCGGCAGGAGCCGGAGTTCGAGCAGGCAATCATGCAGAGCGGCAAGAGTTTTGACCACTGCCTGACTGCGATCACAAAGGGCATCGGTCAGGCAATCAGCGATCTGGAGATCTACACCCGCGCAGTCAAGTTTTACTTTCCTGTGGCGGCGGTGCGGTTCCACATGACGATCGACCTTTGCGGCGATAACGGTGCGGTCGATCCGCCGATCACGATGACGAAGCAGGACAAGCCGGAGCCGATGCAGCTCTCGCTTGATTCTCTGCTGGACTTCTGAGGTGAGACCATGAAACAGGCGAGAAAAGATGCACTGCTGCACAGCTTCCCTGTCATCCCGTCAGACCTCATGGACAAGATGAAGGGCAAGTACGCAGGGAATTATGTTGTGCTCCTGACGAACGGCAACGAGCTGTTTGCTCGATGTTTTCACAGGTACTTCGGCGGACAGCTGGTAGAGCGTCAGCGGTATGTGTTCGCAAAGGACGGCTCTGTCCGGTACGGCAGGGATGACGGTCAGCCGTGGACAGTCCGCAAGGAGTTCCGGGAGCCGGTGTTCTGTCAGGCTTGTTACGGGTACAGCTTCGACAACAGCTACACGCTGCTGAACCGCGAAGCGATTGAGAAATCCTGCCTGAAATATTGCCGATATGATCTCTATACCGGTGATCTGCTGATGGAATACCTGCATTTATATTGCAAGCATCCGAATGTGGAATACATTATGAAATCCGGATACAGCAATCTGCTCATTGAACGCTGCACCGGCTACTGGGGCGGCAGATATGTCCTTGACACAAACCGGCATATCAACTGGAAATCGAACAATCTCCTGCAAATGCTCGGCTTGAACCGCGATGAATTCAAGCTGTTCACCGGGCATGAGGATTTGTATGATGAATATGTCATGTGGCGGGAGCATTATCCGAAGTGCAAGCCGAAAGACTTGCTGCTGATCGGCGGCGTGTTCGGATATGAATACGGCACAATGGAAAGGTTCGTCCAAGCAACCGGCTTGAAGCCGCAGCGGATCGCACGGTATCTCCTGGAACACGAGGTAGAAAAGCACGACTATGATGATTATCTCCGGCAGTGCATGCAGCTCAAATATAACCTGCACGATACTGCAATCTCAATGCCGCGTGACTTCATGGCAATGCATGCCCGGCTTTCAGAGATGATCCATTACAACGAAACGCAGGCAGCTCGGCAGCAGTTCAAGGAGAACATGGAATACCGCAATCAGCTTGAATTCGCATTCGGAGGTCTGTTTATCCGACAGCCGAAGAATATGACCGAGATCATCAACGAGGGGAAGCGCCTGAATCACTGCGTAGGCGGCTATGCCAAGCGGCACGCAAACGGCAAGCTGCATATCATGTTTATCCGCACAGTGGAAAAGCCCGATGTGCCGTTCTACACGGTCGAGGTTGACCTGTTCGGGAAGATCGTGCAGGTTCGCGGCCTGCGAAACTGTAAGACAACGCCGGAGGTTGATGCATTCATGGAAGCATACAAGGATTATCTTGCCGAGGTATTCGGCAAAAAACAGAAAGTGAGGATTACGGCATGAGCGAGGAAATCATGTTGACCGAAAAGCAGCAGGCAGAAGCCCTGCACAAGCAGATCACCGGCTACGGTGAAGTGATCTATCAGTCGCTGTACGGGATGTGTACCGCGATCAAGCAGATGCGCGATTCAAAGCTCTATCGTGCGCTTGGCTTCGATACCTTTGAGGCGTACACCGAGGAAAAGCTCGGTATGAATCGAAATCAGGCTTATAAGTACATTGCTATTGCAGATAAACTTTCGGAAGAATTTGTATCCTCAAGGATACAAATTGGAATGACAAAGCTGACACTTCTCACCGCCCTGACCGACGACCAGCGTGAGGAGATTACTCAGACGGTTGACCTTGAAAGCACGACGGTGCGGGAGCTGAAGGCTCAGGTTGAAGCGATGAAGGCCGATGCGGCGAACAAGGACAAGCTGCTGACGCAGGCAAGAGAGGACTCCCAGAAAAGCTATGAGGAGGTGCAGGAGCGTCAAGAAGAGATCGACGATCTGAAAGCCCGGCTGAAAGAACGGACAAATCAGATGAATGATATGCAGGCTCAGATTAACGAGCTGGAAAGCCGCCCGGTCGAGGTCGCTGTTCCTGAGCCTTCCCACGAATTGCAGAATATGCAGGACGCGATGCGACGGATCAATCTGGAGCATGAGCAATGGTCAGCGAAGATTCAGGATGACCACATCAAGCAGGTTCAGGAGATCAACCGAAAGCACCGCGCCGAGACGGATGCCCTGCGTGCGGAATACGAGGAGAAACTTGCGGCAGCGCAAGCCGCACCCGCCGAAGCGCCGGAGCCGGACAGCAAGGAGGTTTTCAAAGCCTACCTTGCAAATGCGATTGACGCTACAAAACGCATGATGGCATTTCTTGCAGCGCATCCGAACGACGCTTGCAGAGCACAGGCGGAGCGGTTCTTTAGCACGGCCATGAAGGAGGTACAAGCATGAGTGCAAGAAAGAAGCGCAAGCAGCGTCTCGGCCACACCTGCGCGAGCTGCCGTTTTTTCAACACTTATAATGGCAGAGGTATGTGCTATTATGACTTTCAGGATGAGTGCCCGACGGATGAAGGCAGTTGGTGCATCAATTATCTGCCAAAGGAATACAGCCCCATTTCACGCCTGATACCCGGCACAAAAGGAATGTGCTGTGAAGCGTGCGGGTACACGCCGAAAGAACCGAATGCGACTTGCCCGCTGTGTGGGAGAATTTGGAAGGAGGTGCGAAAATGAGCAGACTGTTTGAGATTGCAAACGACTTCGCGCTGCTGTTCGATCAGCTTGAATCGTTTGACGAGATCGAGGAAGCCGATATGCGTGAGATCGCGCAGCAGGCGTGGTTCGATACGCTGGAAGGCGTCGAGGGCGAATTCGAGCTGAAAGCGGAGAATGTCGCGCAGTACATCAAGGCGCTGAAGGCTGAAGCAGAGGACATCAAAGCGGAGGAACAGGCGTTATCTGCCCGCCGGAAGGCAAAGGAAAAGCGCGTCAAGAGCCTGACCGACTATCTCATGATGTGCATGAAGCGCATTCACCGGGAGAAGATCGAGACGGCAAAGTGCAAGCTGTCAATCCGCAGGAACGCTGAGAGCGTGCAGGTTGCGGATGAGAGCAAGCTCATCGGTCAGCTTGTTCTGAATGGCCGTTCTGATCTGCTCCGCATCAAGACGCCGGAGCTGGACAAGACAGCGCTGAAAAAGTGCTTGCAGGATGGCGCGGAGATTGAAGGAGCATCGCTCGTCAGAACGGAATCACTGATTATTAAGTGAGGTGCGATATGGGATTACCGATTCTGATTCTCGGATATTCCGGCAGCGGGAAGTCCGCATCCATGCGAAATTTCGGCGAGGATGAAATCACGCTGATCAATGTCAACGGCAAGCAGTTACCGTTCCGGACACAGTTCCGGACGGTACTCTGCTCCGACCAGTATCCTGAGATTGACCGCTGCATGAAGCAGCAGACACACAAAGTCATTGTTATCGACGACACGCAGTACCTTATGGCAAACGAGTTCATGCGCCGCGCCAAAGAGACCGGCTTTCAGAAGTTCACCGATATCGGAAAAAACTTCTGGGAACTGGTCAGATCGGTGCAGGATCTTCCGCCGGATGTAATTGTATACTTCCTGAACCACATTGACACGGATGAGGACGGGCGGCAGAAGATCAAGACGATCGGCAAGCTGCTCGACGAAAAGATCACTGTCGAGGGTATGTTCACAACAGTCCTGAAAACGGTTGTCGTTGACGGTCGGTATCTGTTTGCAACGCAGACAGACGGCCGCGACAGCTGCAAGTCCCCGATCGGGCTGTTCCAGTCTATGTATATCGACAACGACCTAAAAGCAGTTGACGGTGCGCTACGCGTTTACTACGGCATGGAACCGGAGATCCTCTGTGGAGATTGTGGGAGACCGGTACAGGCATTCAGCGGAAAGACCGCCGGCCAGATTGCCGAAGGTACTGCACGGACCTACGGAAGGCCGTTGTGCTGGGGTTGTGCCTGTAAGCGCATGAAGCAGAGAAAGGAGGGTGCAAATGCCGGAGCTCAGGCCGTATCAGACGGAGCTGGTACAGCGGGTCAGCAGGTCATGGCGCACAGGGCATAAAGCTCCGTGCATCGTCCTGCCGTGCGGCGGCGGCAAGTCTGTAATCGTTGCAGAAATGGCGAAGCGCACGGCATACGGCGGCAAGTACATCCTCTTTCTGGTGCATCGCAAGGAGCTGTGCGAGCAGATTCTCCGTACCTTCCTCTGGTGGGGCGTCGATATGCGCTTTGTCCGCATCATGATGGTGCAGACTGCCTGCCATAGATTGGGCAAGATTCCGCCTCCTGCGCTGATCATCACGGACGAGAATCACCACAGCAAGGCGAGCAGCTACCAGAAGATCTATGACTATTACCATGATGCATACCGTGTCGGTGTGACGGCAACGCCGGTCAGACTGGACGGCAGCGGCCTCAGCGATGTCAATGATGATCTGGTGGTCGGCGTCAGCGCGAAATGGCTGATTGAAAATCATTGCCTTGCGCCGTATGACTACTATGCGCCGGATGTTGCCGACCTCTCGACCGTCAAGGTGCGGCGCGGTGAATTCGATGCGAAATCCGCCGAGAAAATCATGCTGGAAAGCAAGGTCTACGGCGATGTCATCAGCTACTACCGCAAATTTGCGAATGGGCAGCAGGCGGTCTGCTACTGCACAACGGTCAAGCACTCGCAGGCAATGGCAGCGCAGTTCCGCGAAGCGGGCATTGATGCTGCACACATTGACGGGCAGATGAAAAAGGCGGAGCGTGCGAAAATTGTTGAGGAATTCAGACAGGGCGCGATCGACATTCTCTGCAATGTTGACCTGATCTCCGAGGGCTTTGATGTCCCGGACTGCTCCTGCGTCATCATGCTCCGTCCGACGCAGAGCCTCACGCTGTTCATCCAGCAGGCAATGCGCTGTATGCGGTACCGCAAGGGCAAGCGTGCTGTGATTCTCGATCATGTGGGCAATTACGCACGGCACGGAATGCCGGACGATGACAGAGAGTGGACGCTTGCCGGAAAGCCGAAGCGAAAAGGCATGAAGCAGGAGCAGGTTGAGGACGAGGACAAGTTTTACACCTGCAAGGAATGCTTTGCGGTGTTCCCGCTGGTAAAGAACGGCGAGCCGGTTGAATGCTGTCCGCAGTGCGGCGCAGAGGTTGAACACAAGGCACGCAGGGAGATCGAGCAGGACATCAAGACAGAGCTGACAAAGATCACCGGCTTCACCGTCAACACCAAAACACCGGCGGAATGCCGCAGCTATCAGGAATTGCTTGAATACGCGAGAATGATGGGATACAAGCCCGGATGGGCGTATTATCAGGCAAAGCAAAGGGGGCTGCTAACAGGATGACCGAAGAACACGCAATACAGAACCGCATCCGCGCTGCTGTGTCTCCACAATGTGCGATCTTCCGGACAAACAGCGGCGACTTCTGGCAGGGAGACAGAGTGTACTGCGCCGAATACGGGCAGTATGTTCTCATCAATCTGCGGAAGGTTGACGGTCTGCCGAAGGGCTTTGCCGATCTCAGCGGCGTGCGGAAGTCTGACGGACGGGCGGTCTACATTGAGGTGAAAACGGCATCCGGCAGGGTGTCGAAGGAGCAAAAGAAATTCCTCGCAAAGATGCGTGAGTACGGCGCAATCGCCGGTGTTGCGCGGTCTGAGGAGGAAGCAATCAAACTCATACAGGAGGGCTAAAACAATGGCATTTGGTACGAATTACGAAGACATCCCGCAGGGCGGCAGTCTGGTGCCGGAGGGCAACTATGAGTGCATCATCACGAACGCCGAAATCAGGCAGACGCAGAACGGCAAGTATAAGGTCAGCTTTATGCTGACGATCCGCAACGACATCCAGCAACAATGCGCGAACCGTGTGCTGTTCCTGGATATCTGGCGGAAGAAAGAACCGACACCGGCAGACGATCAGGTTGACGGCTTCAACTTCGCGCAGCTCATGGCAGTCAGCCGTGCTACACGGATCCCAAGCGGACAGAACTTTGAATCACTGGAACAGTTCCTGAAAGCATTGACCGGCAGGCTCCTGATAGCCGAAGTTAAGCACGAGGAATACAACGGCAAACCGGTTATCAGGGTGGATTCTCTCAATACTGCACCGACACAGTTCCCGGATTGCCGCCATGTACAGAAACAGCGTCCGCAGGCACAGACACCTGCATACGGTTCGTCTGCGCCTCGCCAGCAGCATGGCAATACGCAGAGGCCGCCGCAGCAGTCCTATCAGCAGCAGCCGATGCAGCAGGGTTATACGCAGCTCCAGCAGGCTGCTCCGTCTGCGCCGCCGATGAATCTGAATCCAGACGAGTTTGAAGCGATTCTTGCAGACGGAGAGGTTCCGTTTTGATCGGAATGATACGGGCGGGAGAAATCCCGCCTCCGTATCACAAAGACAGGAGGAATGCGAATGTATGAGCTGATCCCAGACGAAATGAAAGCTATGCCGCGCTGGATATGCTGGCGAGCTGTCCCGGACCCGAAAGCTCACTCCGGCATTTCCAAACAGCCGGTAAACCCGCGAACCGGCGGAATGGCTCAGTCAAACAATCCGCAGACATGGACGGACTTTGAAACTGCTGTCGCCGCGTCGGTTGATTATGCCGGCATCGGGTTCATGTTTTCCGGCTCCGGATATGTCGCTATTGACATTGACGATCGTCCTGGTGAAATCGAGGACTACCGGCATGGAAGCTATGATAACATCTTCGGGCAGATGAACGACGCACTGCAAACCTATGCAGAATTTTCGCAATCCGGTAACGGCATTCATTTCATAGGCCGCGGAACACTGCCCGACAAGGATTTCAATAACCGCGACATGGGCGTTGAAATGTATACCGGCGCACGGTTCTTCGTTATGACCGGAAATCTCTGCACTGATTATGTGGATATCAGTGATATCACAGAAGCGGTCAAGCCGTTTTATGAAAAATACCGCACGAAATCAAAAAGCAAGACACAATCCGAGCCGGTCGGTCAGTATCAGCTCTCTGAGCGTTCAATGACTGCTGCGGAGATCATCGACCGTGCAAAGGCATCGCGCCAGGGCGCCAAGTTTGCGGCACTGTATAGCGGTGATACATCAGACTACACTTCACCGTCAGAAGCGGATATGGCATTCTGTAATATGCTCGCATTCTGGTGTCAGGGCGATATTCAGCAAATGGATGAGATCTTCCGAAGCTCCGGCCTGATGCGCGAAAAGTGGGACCGGAGGCAATCCGGAACAACATACGGCGCAATTACTTTGCAGAAGGCGATCGACGGTCTGTCAACAGTATACAGCGGCAATGGCAGCAGCGGAGACACCGGCTATTCGATCAGCATCAGGCAGACAGCAGAGACCGCTGCTCCGAGCGTGCGCGGCAAAATGTACCGCTTCGACGATACCGGCAACGCTGAGCGCCTGTTTGATGCATTCGGAGACATGCTGCGGTTTTGCTACACTGACAAGAAATGGCTCTATTATTACGAGGGCAAATGGTACACCGACAATATCGGCTATATCAGGCAGCTGGCGGACAGTGCGACAATGCTGCAAGAGCAGGAGCGCGTGCTGTATGCGCATGATGATGATATGCTGAAAGCGTTTGACAGACATCTGAAGAAATCCCGCAGCTTTGCAGGCAAGACCAACATGATCCGGGAGGCGGAGCACTATGCTCCGATCCTGCCGCAGAACCTCGACAGAAACCGGAGCGTGATCGGCGCCAAGAACGGCATTATCGACCTGAAAACGGGTGAGCTGCTCCCGCATGACCGTGAGGCGTATATCACCAAGCAGACCACAGTGCCGTATAATCCGGATGCGCCTGATCCCAAGCTCTGGCTCTCGTTCCTTTCTGACATCTTCGGCGGAGATCCTTACATGCTCGACTACATCCAGAAGTGCGTTGGGTATTCGCTGACAGGCTCGACATCCGAGCAGTGCGCGTTCTTCCTGTTCGGCACAGGGCGCAACGGCAAGTCCACTTTTCTGGAGATCGTGCGCGGCATCCTCGGCGACTATGCAACCAATATCCAGCCGCAGACGATCATGGTGAACCCGAAGTCCGGCAATGCGCCGTCCTCGGACATTGCGCGATTAAAGGGTGCGCGACTGGTGACATCGGTCGAACCGAATGAGGGGATGCGGCTCGATGAGGGACTCCTGAAGCAGCTCACCGGTGACGATGTCGTGACCGCTCGAAAGATGTTCTCAGAGGAATTCGAGTTCAAACCAGAGTTCAAGCTTTGGATGGCCACAAACCACAAGCCTCTGATCCGCGGCACCGATACCGGTATCTGGAGACGTATTCACTTGATCCCGTTCGAGGTTCAGATCCCGATCGAGCGCGTTGACAAGAAGCTGAAGTACAAACTGGTCAAGGAATCAGAGGGTATTCTGAAATGGGCTGTGCAGGGCTGCATCAAATGGTCAAACGAGGGTCTGTCCATGCCGGCTAAAGTCCTGGACGCGGTCAGAGAGTACCAGCATGAGATGGATGTGATTTCCGCATTCCTCGATGCCTGCTGTGTGCTCGGGGAGGGTGAAACGAAAGCGTCAAGGCTTTACGCAGTATATGCGAAATGGGCAGAGGAGCACAATGAATACCTGATGTCCAGCACAAAATTTGGCACGGAGCTGAAGCGCAAGGGCATTGTGAAAAAGAATATGCCGGACGGTCGGTATTATGTCGGCATCACGCTCGATGCAGACTTTTATCAGGAGTAAGAATTGAGGGTAGTTGAGGGTTTGAGGGTTATTCCTATTCTATCATATGAAAAATTGAAGTGAAATTATATATATACTCCTATAGAAACCCTCCAAACCCTCAATAACCCTCAAGTACAAAGGAGTGAGAACATGAAAATCGACCTGAGAGACCCTACGGTCTGGTCGGCACTCGAACGGCAGGCGTATGACGGGACTGTGAATCTGCTCCCTCTGCCGCCGCCCGCCTACAAGTATTTCTCCGAGCTGCAAGCCGTATATCGCGCATTCCGCTTTGAGGGGATGCCGAAGGAGGATGCGGAGAACCGCAAGCGGCTGCTCCGCAAGGCGTATGACGAGCAGGTCAAGGAGATTCACCGCGCGCGGGAGATCTACGCCGAGTATCAGACCGCTGTTCGCACTGCTGGCACGCTGACCAGTGAGATCGAGAAAACGAGTTCTGTATTCGAGCTTGCTGAAAAGGCTTGCAAGGCTGTCGGGCTGCTGATCGGCGACACCAGCTTCTACAGCAGGCAGATCCGCAAGATCACATGCGAGGGAACCGAAATTAAAAGCCAGACGGCTCACAACGAATATGATATGCTGCAAGGCTGCATGAACCGGATGTTTGTGACAGACGATCCGGAAGAGATCCCGCGGATGTATCAGTCGGCGATCCGGCTGATTGATATCATTCGCAAATATAATACGGTACGGCTTGCAAGGAAGGAGGCCACCAATGAAAACAATACCTGATATCATGAAAGCTATCATCAGCGGCCTGATGCCGAAAGATGAAACCGGCATCCGTATGGAGCTGCTCGCCTACGCTATGGCCTACGACGGGAGGTGCTGAGAATGTCTGATTTTATTGATAAGGATACATTCCTGGAAGATGTGCTGCCGAACTGTCAATTTCCGACATCGCTGCTTGCAGCGGTCGAGCGTCAGCCGATTGTTCACATTGACGATATGGCGTTTAAGATTCAGCACGAATTGCAAAAAGCAAATCCGTCTGGAATCATGGAAATCACGTTTGTTCGGCATGGGCGGTGGATAGATGTGCCGGTTGGAAACTTAAAATATAAATATTGCTCAGAATGTGGCAGCTATCTTTTTGATCCGAGCAGCAGGATTAAGTTTTGCCCGTATTGCGGCGCGAAAATGGATGGAGGTGCGGAGGATGACCAGATATGAAAGAATCAAATCACTGTCTATTGACGAAATGGCTGTCGTTATGGCAGCGCAGTTCCTTTCCGGAAATCTGCTCGGCTGCGGTTTGATTGACTCGAAGGACGAAGGCGAGAAGTATGTAAATGTCTTACTGGATACAGAAGAGGGACACGCTGCTATCGAGGAAACGAAACAGCATCTTTTGGAGGAGGTAGACAACGATGCCTGAAAAGCTGATCGCAATCAAGGGCTTTCAGATGCCGTACAACTGTATCGAGTGTCCGCTTCAGTTCGGAGGCTGGTGCGGAGCATCGCCGCCGGAGATCGACGAGCGTGTCGCTCCGACAGTCGATGAAGCAGTGAAACAGGGCAAGCCGAAATGGTGCCCGCTTGTGGAAATTGAATATGGAGGCAAAAATCATGGGACATGAGAAGTTTTGGTACGCAGTCGGAATTATCGGCAAGGAGATCCTCAGCGCAATCCTGTGGGCATGGATTATTCTCGCCTGCATCGCAAGAGACCCGGACACGGCACTGATGATCCTGGTGCTGAAGTCGCTGGTATGGGCAGTCGTTGACAAGGAATTCAGGAGGTGACGCGGAAATGACACTTGACGACGAAACGCAAGAGCGGATCCGCAATCTTCTCAATGCATGCACAGAAATCGCCAAGGCGTTTGCAGAGCAGGCGGCGGATGCTCTTGGAAAGTTGTCGGATGCAATCCGTCAGGCCGCAGGCATCGTCGTTGATCTGATTCCGGATATTGTCGATGTCGTGAAGGAACAGACCAGGACAAAGCCGCCGAGAGCTCTGGTTCGCTGCATTGGATGCAGACCCAAAACGACTTTACCTCACATGAAAATTCACCGATCTCAAAGGAGGTTGTAAAAAATGATGGATTCAACGCATAGACCGACAGACACGCCGTTATACCGGCTGTGTCCGGATTGTAAGCAGCGGACAGACTGGGATACAATGTTCTGGCTCAATGGCCGGTGCTATTGCCCCAAGTGCTATGAACGCCGAAGAGCGGAGGAAAAGATCGAACGTGCAATGAAGGAGGCTAAGACATGACACCGAAAGAATATCTGTTGCAGTACCGTGATGCAGTACGACGGGCATCCGCTGCTCAGGAACACCTTGCGGAGCTGCGGGCAATGGCCGAGCGCATTACGCCGAATTACGGCGCCAGTGGCGGCGGAACACATCAGACCGGCGACCGTCTCGGTGCAGCCGTCGCAAAGATCGTGGATGCAGAAACGAAAGTCGATTCTGAAATCGAACTGCTGATTGCAACCGAACGCGAAATCAAACGGGCGATTGATTCCGTGGAGGATGAGCGGCTGCGCAATATCCTTTACCGCCGTTACATTTGCGGCGATAAGTGGGAAGTCATTGCGGTGGCACTGAACATCGAGTATCGCTGGCTTCTCAGACTGCACGGAAGAGCCTTGCAGGAAGTACAGAATAAAATTGACCATTGAAAGCCACATAAAAAGTGTGCTATGATTAAGCTGAGAAAAGCGACGGAGCTTGAAGTGCTTTTCCGGCGGTACAGCCACAACCCCTGTGCCGCCCTTTTCCTTCTCCGTCACTCAGACGCTCGGCTCAGGCCGGGCGTTCGGTGTATACGGGGGGAGGGGTACCCCTTGCGGGCCTGCCCCAGGACTACCCGGCTCATTGCTCGTTTTCTCTCGCTGAGGTGCGATATGATGGATAGAAGGAAGTGAAAAGGTGAAGGAATACGGTTTGGAGTACCTGCGGGGAAAGCTCGCCGCAAAGCGGGATCGTGCAAACCTGCGGTACCAGTTCTATGAGATGAAGAATCAGATGCGGAAAATCAACGCGCTGATTCCTCCGGAGTTTGCGACGCTGACCTATGCACTCGGATGGTGCGCGAAGGCTGTGGATTCCATTGCGGACCGTCTGATCTTTGCGGGGTTTGAGAATGACGATTTCTTATTTGACGAGATCTTCAAGATGAACAACCCCGATGTGCTGTTTGATTCGGCAGTGCTCTCCGCGACGATCTCCGCCTGCTGCTTCCTCCACATCAGCTATGGCGACGGTGATTACCCGGTGATCGAATGCATTGACGGTACAAGCGCGACCGGCATCATCGACACCGCGACCAATCTGCTGACGGAAGGCTATGCGATCCTGGAGAATGATCCTGCGACCGGCGCGCCGCTGCGTGAGGCATATTTTCTGTCGGACCGCACTGAATACTATGTGTCCGGCGATCTCTATGATACGGTGGTGCATCCGGCGGGTGCGCCGCTGCTCGTGCCGGTGATCTACCGGCCTGACGCAATGCGTCCGTTCGGGCATTCCCGGATCAGCCGGGCGTGCATGGATATCGTGCAGACCGCAAGGCGCACACTGCTGCGCTCCGAGGTCGGCGCTGAGTTTTACAGTGTACCGCAGAAGTACATTGTCGGCATCTCGCAGAAGACGGAGTTCGACAACAAAAAGGCTTCGCTTTCCTCGTTCCTGAAAATCACGAATGACGGCAATGCAGACAAGCCGACGCTCGGACAGTTTGAGCAGCAGAGCATGGCGCCGCACATGGAGCACATGAAAATGCTTGCATCCATGTTTGCAGGCGAAACCGGTCTGACGCTTGACGATCTCGGATTCACGACTGACAACCCGGCGAGTTATGACGCAATCCGCGCCTCGCACGAGAGCCTGCGCCTGACTGCACGCAAGGCACAGCGCAGCTTCGGCACCGGCTTCCTCAATGCCGGTTACCTCGCAGCGTGCCTCCGTGACAATGAAACGTATAACCGCAGCGCATTCCGGGAAGTGAAGCCGGAATGGATGCCGATCTTTGAGCCGGATGCAGCTGCGCTCGGAGCGATCGGTGACTCGATCCTGAAAATCAACCAGGCGTCTGAGGGCTTCCTCGGCGCAAGGAATATCAAATCTCTCACGGGTCTGGAGAGTGATGCCGAATGACAGTACAGGAAGAAGTCCGGCAGCGCATCGAGAGTGATGTTCTGCTTGCCAGGCTCCGGAAGAAGATCGACAGCGGCAATGGCACGTTCGATGATTCGTTTGCGTACAGCGACCGCGCCGGCAGGCTGCTCGGTGAGATCTTCGCGCAACGTCTTCCCGGCATCCCTCTGGCAGAGCGTGAGGCGCTGTGTGTGGAGCTGCTGCGTGACCGGTACACGGACATCAACAATCTGTGCGATGCCGTGCAGAAAGCGCTGGATCAGGCAAACGGCCTGCATCTGAAACCGCAGCGTGCTCCGTTTGAGGAAGCGCGTGCGCACAAGATCGGGCACTCGACTGCTGATCAGACCGTCCCGGAGAAGACGCAGCAGCGCAGGAGCAGGTCGGCAACCGAAACCATGACCAGATCCATGCACGACGACAGGATGCAGGCCGAGGCGAAGTTCCGCAGCCGTGCCGGACTGAAATGTTACATCACGCGCAAGGCGGTTTCCGGCTGCTGTGCATGGTGTACGGCAATGGCAGGGCGTTATGAGTACGGCGAAGAGCCCGACGACGTTTACCGGCGGCACGACAACTGCGACTGCACCGTGACCTTTGAGAACGGGCGCAAGCGGCAGGATGTGTGGAGCAAGCGGGAATGGGAAGCGCCGGAGCCGGGCGCGGGTGCCGGTGATCCGGTTGTGTTCACGAAGGAGCAGGCGGAGGCTTTGCAGAAAGAAAAGCAGCTCAGTGTACTGAATAATGAAAGAATCAGTAATCAATCCCGCGCAATCAGCATTTTCAATGATTATGAAGTTCCGGATGGCGCATTTATAACTTCCCAAAGCATTATTGACAATATGCAAACTACTTCAATAGGAAAGGAAATATTAGATTATATTGAAAGTGTTGATGAAGTCTTTATTCGGTTAGATCATAAGACTGTTCGCGTTGATGCAAATGATAAACCTATTTATGGAGAAGAGGTTCAAGGAGATATAGTGGTTTATCTCCTAATGTGTGAAAATGCTGAACGGGCAGCCCGAACTGTAATTCATGAATGTACGCATCGTAGATATGGAATAGGACGAAGTCAATGGGCTGAGTGCGTATGCTTTGCACAAGAGCTAAAGCATAAATACAAGCGAGATTACTTGACATTTGATGAAAAAAAGCGTATAATAAAAGCAGTACAGGAAGGGTATCCTGAATATAATTGGAGGAAAGGAGGTCTTATCAATGGAGAACGTCAAAGCCATTATAGACCACCTGAAAAGCGGTGAAAAGGTAACCTGTCCTCGATGTAAAAAGGCTATTCTTGAGCCTTTCGGGACAACATATGATAAAGCACATTCTTTTTCATGTCCGGAATGCAATTATGAAGCGCATTATACGCCTGCTATTGACATAGAATAACCGCCCTGAGTAATCAAGAAATGAAGGTGAAACCATGCTCGATATTGAGCGCCTGAAAAGCGGATACTGTCGGGACTTGTCGCCTGACATTGATCTTATTGATGAATCCATTGCCTCTATTGAGAGCATTTCAGCTCATATGAGTGATGAAGAAATCTATCATCATCAGCGACCGCTTATGATTTCATATCTTGCGCTTCTCGAAGCCAAAGAAAGAATAAACCGCCCTGAGTAATCAAGGCGGTTTTGTTATGCGGCATGGAGCAAGCTGGTAATGCCGACGGTAAAAGCCGTTAAGTAGCGAGTTCGATTCTCGCCTGCCGCAAAGGCTGTCACGCATCAGGCGGCTATAACGTACTGCGGACCACGGCAGCCTTTTAACGATTATAACCCTCCCAGAAATGAGCGGGTTTTCTCATACCCAAAAACCGAAAGGAGTTTATCACATGGAAGACTGGAAAGAACGCCTGAAAGCCGAGTATGCGCAGACCAAAGAGCGCTACGAGAAGCTGAAAGCCTACAATGTGCGGCAGGATGTTTCGCGTCATATTGAACCGCATACGCCGATTTGCAGCGAGGCTGATGCCAAAGAAC
Source organism: Oscillospiraceae bacterium (assembly GCA_017427265.1). GTDB lineage: Bacteria > Bacillota > Clostridia > Oscillospirales > Ruminococcaceae > Firm-04. The sequence goes on from JAFRTG010000027.1 coordinate 65,543, forward strand.
GCGAAATCAGAAACTACCGCGATGATCTCATGAAGCGGCAGCAGGGCATCATGGGCGAATACCTGCACGTTCTGGAGCTGCGTGCTGCTTTGGAGAACATCGAGCTGTAAAAAGGAGGAAAGAGCATGGAAAACGCAACCAGACTTGAAATCACCTTCAAGAGCGGCGACACGATCACCTACCGCGAAGGCGAATGGGATGACTACGGCTATGACGGCAAGGCGATCAGCGTGAAGCTGAAAGGCGCGTGGATCGGCATCTACAATTTCGACCATGTGTTCAGCGTCGAGCTGAAACCGTAACAGAATACACCAAAGCACTCGGATTCCGGGTGCTTTTTTCATGCCCGAAAGGAGAACACCATGCCCAGAGACAGACCCAAAGCAAACACCCGCCCCGATCACAACGGCCAGCAGCGGGCACAGTTCGAGTCGAACAAGAAGAAAATCTATGCGACGCAGACAGTCTGCGGCATTTGCGGCAAGGAAGTCAACTTCCGGCTGAAATGGCCGCATCCGATGTCTGCATGCATTGACCATATCATTCCGGTTGCCAAAGGCGGGCACCCTTCTGACATCTCCAACATGCAGCTCGCACACATGTCCTGCAACCGGCAGAAATCCGATAAACTGACAGCGACACGGGAAGTTTCGACCGGTGTTGAGCTGGTTTCAAACCGTGCGCTGCCACTCGCATACGACTGGAAGTCGGTATAAGAAAGGAGCTTTTTGCATGGACGAAGTTCGTCTGGGCAAACAAACTCCTACCATCTGCATCCGGCAGCCGTATTCCGAATCTATCGGAACGGAAGCCGTTGACCTATACAATCGCTCAGACCGCACCGCACAGGACTGGCAGGCGCTCATGGTTGAAGATATCATGGCCGTTGATGACGACGGGCTGTGGATCCACATGAAATGCGGCTGGTCCATTCCGCGACGGAATGGCAAATCTGAAATACTTATCATGCGCGTGTTGTGGGATCTGCTCCATGAACGACGATGCCTTTACACCGCGCACCGCGAATCGACCTCTGCAAGTACGTGGGAAAAAGTCTCGAAGCTGCTCAAGAAGATCGGTTACAAAGAGGATGAGGATTTCAAATCATACAAGTCAGCCGGCCGCCTTAGCATTGAATGGCTGAAAGACGGTTCGGAAGCTGTTGCCAACTTCCGCACCAGAAGCGGAAAAGGCGGTCTTGGCGAAGGCTATGACACGCTGATCATCGACGAAGCGCAGGAATACACTTCCGATCAGGAATCTGCGCTGAAATATGTCGTCACTGACTCTCCAAACCCGCAGACGCTCATGTGCGGCACACCGCCGACAGCAGTCAGCTCCGGCGATGTGTTCCTGAGATTCCGGAAATCCGTGCTGACGGCAGGACGTGAAAGCTCATTCTGGGCAGAATGGTCCGTGCCTGATCTGACTGATGCGCACGATCCGGAGCTCTGGTACGAGACAAATCCCTCGCTTGGCACGATCCTGACGGAGCGCAAGATCCGCGACGAGCTCGGTGATGACCAGGTCGATGACAATATCCAGCGTCTGGGCCTTTGGCTCAAATACTCACAGAAATCCGCGATCACGCAGAAAGACTGGGAACATTGCGCACTGCACACGCCGCCGGAACTCGGAGATACACCGCGCCTTTTCTTCGGCGTGAAGTATGCAAAGCAATCCGGCAATGTATCTCTCGCAGTCGCAGTCAAAACAGATGACGATCAGATTTTCCTGGAAGCGATCGACTGCCGCCCTGTCCGTGACGGCAATGAATGGATCATTGCATACTTGCGGAATCCGCATGCGGTGACCGCTGTCATTGACGGTGCAGGCAATCAGAGCATTCTTGAATCTGACATGAATGATGCGGAAACGGAATGCACAGCACTGCTGCCGCGTGTGCAGCAGATCCCGGAAGCCAACGCACTCTTTGAGAAGCAGCTTTTTGCCGGGAAGCTGTGTCACATGAATCAGCCGGCACTGCGGCAAGCTGCGGTGAACTGTGAGCACAGAGCCATCGGTTCAAACGGCGGCTTCGGGTATACGTCCGTTCTGAAAGGTGCGGACATCTCACTGCTCGAAGCTGCTGCGCTGGCAGTGTGGCAGTGTGCAAACGACAGGGAAGAACCTGAGTACACTGTCGAATACTAACGTAACTACACGGAAAGATAGGAGTTTATTATGTCTGAAGAATTCAAGGCTATCGAAACACAGGAAGCGCTCGACGCTATCATCAAAAACCGTCTGGAGTGCAACACTAAGAGCGTGACCGACAGCGTGACCGCTGAGGTCGCAAAGAAATATGAGGGCTGGATCTCGCCGGATGACGCAAAGAAGTCCGCTGATCAGATCGCAGCACTCACCGAAAAGCTGAAGGCAAGCGAAACACAGGTCGTTGACCTGACCGCGAAGATCAGTGCAAACGAGATCAGCTCGGCAAAACTGAAAATCGCACTGGAAACCGGTCTCCCTTCCGCTTTGGCTGAACGCCTTACCGGCAGCACAGAGGAAGAACTGCGCAAGGATGCGGAACTGCTCGCGAAATTCGCAGCACCGCAGCATCAGCAGCACCGTTTCTCTTCTGAGCGCACGGAAGGCCTTTCCGGCGTAGAGCAGGCGTTCTACGCAAAGAACCCCGAACTGAAAAAGTGAAAGGAGCTATGAAGTATGGCACATACCGCACAGGATCGTTATTCCGATCTCGTCCTCGCAAAGCTGCGTGCTGAGCTCGTACTCGCTGACGGCTTTGTCTTCAACAATGACTATGAGGGCGACCCGAAGGCCGGCGCCGTCAAGGTTCCGACCCGTGACACTGAAGTCACGGTGAGCAGCTACGACAAGGCGAACGGTATCTCTCCGACCGAAGGCAGCACTACCTACACCACACTGGTGATCGACAAGGACAAGGCTGTCAATGAAATCATCGACGGTTATGACGCGGCATCCGTTCCGGATAACCTCGTTGCAGACCGCCTCGATTCCGCAGGCTATTCCCTCGCACGTCAGCTCGACACCGACGGTGCGACTGCACTGCTTGGCGGCGCAACCGTCATGAATGTTGCGAGCCTGACGAATGCCAACATTTACAGCAACATTGTGGACATCCGTACCGCAATGAGCAAGGCGAATGTTCCGGACGATGGCAAGCGTTATCTGCTGGTCACGCCGGACACCTTCGCGCTGATCCTGAAGTCGCCGGAGTTCATCTCCGCTTCCGATCTCGGCGATGCTGTTAAGCAGCAGGGCATTCTCGGCAAGATTGCCGGTTTCCTGGTCAAGGAGTGGAACGATACCACTGCTAACCTTGCCATGATCGCGGGCCATCCGCGCTATGCGACCCGTGTGCATGAGTGGAGTGTTCCGGTTCATGTACAGGATCTCGCAGAGTCCGGCAAGTACATCGGCGCATGCGCTGTGCAGGGTCGCCGTGTCTACGGTCACGGTGTTCTCCGTGCAACTGCGATCCGCGCCGTATACGCACCTGGCAGTCTGACCGTTACGCTCGCTGCGTCCGATGAGGGTAAGACGATCGCAACCGTTACCGCAGGCAACACCGGCACGACCTACGCATACAAGAAGAACCCTGCAAGCCGTGCAACGTTCGATGAGACCTCCACGGCGTATGGCGGCACATCCCTGACCTCCGGTACGACCAAGATTGCGGTTTCTGAGGGTGACATTCTGGAGATTGTCAACCTCAGCTCCAGCAAGGTCAAGGCGGTCGCGTATGTGACTGTTACAGCCGCAGATATCGGTACCTGATCATGAGCGGCGCCGTGTACGCACAGGTGAGTGATATCACGGCGATCGGGCGCACGCTCTCGGCAGAGCAGGAGCAGGCGGCGGGAGTTCTGCTCACGCAGGCTTCCGCCATGCTTCGGCTCGAAGCAAACAGCTACGACAAAGACATTGATGCCATGATCAGAGACCAGAAGACCGGCGAGGATTTTGCGCTCGCCGTCAAAATGGTAGTGGTGCAGGCAGTCTGTCGTGCGCTGGATGCAGCCGATCAGGGTGCTGCCGTACAGTCGGCCAGTGAATCACTTGGACCGTATCAGTATAATTTTACCTACTTAAACGCCGGGCAGCTCCTTTATTACAAGAAATCCGAAATGCAGCAGCTCGGTATCGCCAGGCAGACAGTCGGATGGGCTGACCTCTATGGGGTGATGCCTGAATGATGTCTTTTACTATCACTGATAACTCCGATGCTGTGATGCGTGCCTTGCGCGAGCAGTGCATGGAAGGTTTGCAGGAGATCGGAGAAGAAGCCGTGAAACAGGCTCGGAAAACGGTTCAGTCGAAACACCTTGTTGATACCGGTGATCTGCGCGATTCAATCCGGTATTCGCTTGGTCACGACGGAGTATACGTCGGAACCGACAACGACCACGCTGCGTTTCATGAGCTCGGAACCGGTCACTATACCGTACCGCACGCAAGTGAAAAATACGGCGTAAAGCCGCTGCACTTCATCCGAAATGCCGCTCGCGGCCACCGGAAAAAGTATACCGCCATTATGAAAAAAGCCATGGAAGGTGACGGAAGATGAGTCTGCTTGATCTGAATTTTGAGCCGTTCAATATCCTGATTGCTGCGCAAACAGACGACAATCAGGGCGGACAGCGTAATACATGGACGGTCGGAGAAGGATTCTCAGGCGTGGCTGTTTCTGCTCTTTCAGCGCATGCAAACGCAAAGGACCAGACCGCGAAGCACGCTGGAGCACCGGCTGCTGATCCTGAGTATACGCTCCTGACCAAGCGTGCCACACTTCTGCCGTTCCATGCAGTTGTACGCCGCGCCGGTGACGGGATGATCTTCCGGATCACCAGTGATGCCAAGGACGCCAAAACGCCGAAGGGATCCCTTCTTGACCTGCGTATGCATGCAGCTGAGAAATGGCGGCTTCCTGACGGCAGCAGCTTGGCAGAAACGGAGGAAGACAATGACGAAAGCTGAATGCTTGCACGCCTTCTTTTCGAGCTTCGGTCTGCGGGCGTATGAGGAAAGCAGCGTCCCGGCGTGGCTCGATGCAGTGCAAACTGTGGAGAACGCCCCGCCGTATCTCACGTATGAGCTGGCGACGGATGAGTTCAGAGGCGAGCCTGTGCAGATTGCGGTGAACCTCTGGGACAGATCCGGATCATGGCAAATGCTGAACGAACTCACAGAAACTATTTCCGCTTCCATCGGCAGATTCAAGCGGCTGATCTGTGATGAAGGCGTCATTTGCGTGACAAAAGGCACCCCGTTTGCGCAGAATGCTCCCGCCGAAGCTGATAACGACAGGCGGAAGCTGCTGCACATTGATCTGACATTTATCACGAATTAAGGAGGATAAAGCAATGGGAATTGATCTCACAAAGCTGGAAAAGATCACACCCGAGCAGGCCGGCAGCGTCCAGTTTGACAGCGGTCTGCTTGTGAAAAACTTTAACATCGAGGATTTCCGTCAGTCCCTGCTTGACGGTCAGGTCGGCGTTGTCACGAAAGACAGCTTCGGCGTGAATGTCAACCGCGAAACCATCAACATCCTGAGTGACCTGAACAATGTCCATTTCGATTATATGGAGGGCCTTGTCACGACGAAGGTCACAACTCAGATCACGTTTACGCTCGCAAGCATGAGCATCACTGATCTGGCAATGGCGCTCGGCTCCGCAACGATCGACGGTGACAAGATCACTATCAAGTACGAAATTGCAGCAGCCGATTTCCAGAACCTCGCTCTGATCCTGCCGCTTGCAGACGGTGGCTATGTGATCGCACTGATTCCGAAGGGCTACAGCACCGGCGGTCTGAGCATCTCCACAAGCAAGGCGGCGGTCGGCGGGCTGTCGTGCACGGTCACTGGCTACAAATCGCTTGCTGACAACACGATCGAGCCGATCGAACTGTACCGCATTGCAAATCCGGATGCAAGTCTCGGTTCGATCACGGTTGCGTCCGCAGCGGGTACGACATCCGGAACGACCAAGTTGACAATCACCAACTACACAAAGCCTGCCGGCGCGACCTATGTCTACAAGACAGCATCCGGAACCGCTCCTTCCGTCACGTATGGTCAGATGCCTGATTACACATGGACGGAGTGGGACGGCACTTCCGACATTACTGCGGAAACCGGCAAGAAGATCACTGTTGCGGCTGTCGGGCAGAACGGTGCTCTGGCATCCGGCAATGCGACTGTAACTGCGCATTCATAAGGAGGCATCACGATGAAGACACTTGCGAACTGCACACCGAAGGAGTTTGCTGTGCAGACAGTAAAGATTGCCGAAATCGTCCGTCGGTATGTTGACGGCGTTCGGGCCATTCGCGCAAAGATGCCGAAACTCCCGAAGGGTGCGTCTGCTGAGGATATTCAGAAGGCCGGCATCGAAAACTTTTTCGACATCCTGCAATGGTGCATGGAAACGAATGTGGACGGCACTATGGAGCTGTGCGGTGCGGTTTGTTTCATGAGCGGTGAGAAATTTGCCGCTCTGGATCCGGCTGACGGTGAGGACGGTGTCACCGCTGTTCTGGATGTGCTGAGTTCTGAGAGGTGCCTGCATTTTTTCGATGCGCTGCTTCGGGCGCAGGGATTTATCAAGAGACTGTGATCGGCGCAGACCTCGCAAAGTTGGAATTGATCGGCATCGACTACCTGTACATGCTGTACGATTCCAGGCTGCGCGAGGTCTGCTTTCGCTCGTATGTCACAGATGCGCTGGGTTTCCTCGCAGGAATACAGGAACGCTGGGCTGATAAAGCATATAATCTTCTGCCTGTTCCGTTAAATGTTCAGGAGCCACCGGATGATATTGAAACACGTTCAACATCTGAAATCGCAGCTTCGATCATTGACGGTCTGGGTGCAATTCTGGAAAAGAGTGACAACGAATGAATGTATTTAGTCTTTTCGCAAAAATCGGTCTTGATACCAGGGAATATGAAGCCAGTCTGAAGGGCGCAAAAAGCAAATTTTCCGGATTCGCAGACGGCCTGAAAAGTGCAGCCGGCAAAGTAGGAGATGTGCTTGCAGGCATCGGAAAGGCAGCTGCCGCAGGTGTTGGCGCTGCGAGTACGGCGCTCACGGCGCTGACGAAAAAGAGCCTTGATGCAGTTGCTGACTATGAGCAGCTTGTCGGCGGTGTTGATAAGATTTTCGGGGAATCATCGAAGAAGGTTCAGGAATATGCAAATCAGGCTTATTCTGAAGCCGGCTTGTCTGCCAATCAGTATATGGAAACGGTCACAAGCTTTTCTGCTTCTCTGCTGCAATCCCTTGGAAATGATACGGACGCAGCAGCTGATGCCGCGAATCGTGCGATTATTGACATGGCTGATAATGTCAACACATATGGCAGCAGCATGGAATCCGTGCAGAATGCCTACCAAGGGTTCGCAAAAGCAAACTACACAATGCTTGACAACCTGAAACTCGGCTATGGTGGTACGCAGGAAGAGATGGCTCGCCTGATCAAGGATGCCGCCCAGATGAATGAGGAGATGGCCGAGCTTGGTATAACGGTTGATGCTGATTCCATGAGCTTCGGGAATGTCGTCAATGCGATCAGTGTCATGCAGAAGCACATGAACATTGCCGGCACAACTCACAATGAAGCAGCAAAGACAATATCCGGTTCAATCGCATCTATGAAGGCTGCATGGCAAAACTTTTTGACTGGTACAGGGAGCCCGGCGCAGTTCACTAAAATTCTGAAAGATGTTGTGACAAATATCAGGACAAACCTAAATGAAATCCTTCCGCGATTGACCGACGGTCTAACCGCGCTGGCTGATCAGATCGCGCCGGAAATCCCGCCGATAATCGAGCAGACACTTCCGTCCTTTATTACTGGTGCGAGTACGCTTGTTACAGGGCTTGCGAAACGTCTCCCTGATCTGCTTTCTGCAACTCTTCCAGCGCTGTCTGAGGGCGTTGTAAGTGTATCGACAGCGCTTGTCAGTATTCTGCCGGACCTTGTTACATCTCTTTCGCAGTCCATCCCGATCATCGTCCGTACAATATGGAGCAAGAAGGATGAACTGCTGGAAGCTGGAAAGAGGCTTATTTCCGCTGTGTTGCCGACAGATATAAGTAAACTTCCCCACTTCATAACAAGTGCAGCATCAGTTGCAACAGAATTCGCAGCTGCAGTGACTGCTCCACAAAACCTGAACAAGCTGACGGATAAAGCATTTGATATTATTGGTGCACTTATATCCGGTTTGACTTCATCGGATACACTCAATGCGTTTTTCGATGAAGAAACAGGAGTAGGACCGGTCATTAAAAATCTTGTCGATGCGCTTGTGCATTTTGTGTATAAATTGGAGGATGCTGCTGACGATATCATTAAGAATATCGGTAATTATCTTAAAGACGAGGAAAACCGTGCTAGGCTTTGGGAAACTGCAAAACAGATTCTCATAAAACTTGGCAGTGGCCTTATTGGGAGCATAGAACATCTTGCTCCGTTTATCGTAGATCTTGCAGAAGCATGGGCCGAAATGTTCATCGGAGACATTGACTATGATGGAACAGCATCGCAGATTTTGAGTAAACTCGGCCAAGCGTTTGTAAATAATATTAAGAGAGGTCCTTCTCATCTTGGGGAATTCATTTATGATATATCTCATGGGATCGAGGAAGAACGTGAGGCTGAAAAAGAAGCAGAAAAAGAAGTTGAAAAAGAGAAAGATGTAAAAAACTATCAATCAGGAACAAGAATGCTGCCCGGAAATGTTGCAGAGAGAGTCAGGCAGATGGAGGCGAGCGGAGCTCCGGCTATCGCTGTTAACGAGTATCTCAAATCCATTGGCATATCAAAATCATTTGCAACGGGATTCTATGCAAACCGTCCGACTATCCTCAGCGGTGTCCAAGTCGGCGAATCTGGCGCCGAGGCTTTACTTCCGTTAGAATCCAACACAGAATGGATGGACAAGCTCGCGGCTAAGATCGGCGGAGGCGGCGTTCACATCGAAAACCTGACTGTGGATGTGCATGTAGATGAACTGGCAGACGATTACAGCGTTAAGCAAGCTGTTAATTCAATGATTTCCGAAATCTCTGAGCAGCTTGCAGAACTTCAGATCCGTGAGAACCGCGGAATCGGATTGCCTTCGATGGCATAACAGGGGAGCGTGATATTATGAGCGGCAGCATTCAGTCTCCGGATTATTTCAGCATCAACGGCGTTCTTTCAAGCGCCGTTGATCTGTATTGTGATACTCCGCCCATCCCTCCGATGGCGAAAAAGCGTTTTACCGTGTTTCAGTTCGGAACGGACGAAGACGGCGTGTTTTCAGACGATTCATTTGAAAATGTTCCTTATACGTTGAGAGCGTATAAGTTCGGTAATGTCTACGATGTGAGCGATATTTATGCATTCATGCAAAACGCGCAGCGGCTTGAAATCTCGCGCGATGAAGATTATTTCTACAAGATCAGAACCGTTGACAGCATTACCCCTGAAATCAGGTACGACGGAGCGAGAGCGGATTTCCGGATCAGGTTAACGCTTGCTCCGTTCAGGTACCATAAAAGTAATGATGAGATTGCACTGCCCCAGGGCGGCATAATCGTAAACCCCGGTACAAGGTACAGCAAACCGATTATACGGTTGCAGAAAACCGGATCTGATCAGGCCACCGTCACGACAAACGGCCAGCAGCTGAAGATCTTTGGCGCCGTATCCGGCGCAATCACAATCGACAGCGAAAGAATGATTGTTTACAAGACTCACAACGGCGTAAATACTGCGATCACGCAATACACTGACGGCCCGCTCCCGATGCTTGCGACTGGGAATAATCAGATCACAGTAAGCAGCAACATTTCGAGCGTCGGCATCGTGGGGAATTGGAGGAATTACTAAGATGGCAGCTGTAACAGTTTCCTCGTGGCCTGAGTTTTTACAAGCAATTCAGATTTCCGGCGATGATGTCCATTGCCCAGAAAACGCCGTCTGGGATATGAACGAGATTGCTCCGGATGGTTTCATCGGCACTATCAGATTTGATTGTGCAAATGTATATGGGCATAATTGCACAATCAAAAATCTGAAATATGACGGAAATATCAATTTCCACAGTGGATTTGGCATAATGTCGGATCTGCATTGGGAAAATATCATTGCCAATTCAGGAAATCAGCAGACATTTTTTAATCGCGCAAACAGCGATGTATCATCTCCGACTGGATTGTCGCAAATGGTTTTGTGTAGGATTTCTGGGTATTTTACCTTTAACGGCAGTAGATATCCGTGCGATCCGATAGGCGGATTTGTTTTGTATCGCTGCGGAATCAACATTGAATCGCCAGCTGGGACGTTTAATATGCCTGCGAAAATGCAGTATACAAACTTTATAGCACAACTTCCAAACGCATCTACCATACATGCATATGCTGGGCAGGGGCGACCCGGATTCGGTCATTATTTTAGCAATGTCATAACTGTAGCGCCGAATTGCGTAAACGACTATTCGACAGCATATGCAGACGGGTGTGTTTTTCGTGGAAGGAAAGAAAGGCTTGGTGGCTTTGGTGCTGCTTGCGGAGGAACGTATATGAGCTTGTATTGTACAACTGATATGGACGCAATCACGAATCCAAACGGAGTTGTCGGCGTGACAGAGACACAGCTAAAGGATGCAGCATACTTGCAGTCGATCGGATTCCCGATTGGCGTGTAAGGAGGTGGTCGTGTGGCATGGATCGTGCCGGAAGGCGGAACTCTTACGCAAGACCTTGCATGGCCGCCGTATGAAGCGCCGCTCAAGAACGAAGTGCCGTTTGGTTGCTGGACTATAAACGGCCTCGCAAATGCAGGCTATCCATACTGTGAGCTTATGCCTGCAATCCCTAAGCTGCGTCTCAGTATTGTACGTCAAAATCAGTACATTAGCGTCTATGATACAGAAACTTCGAGGGAGGGATTCAACTGTAACGGCCTGGCGATTCTCGCGCCGACGTCGGGCAGGGTGAAAGAAGCGGAAAACAGTGAGTACAACGTAACACTCGTGCATCCGATGGATGCGGACGGGAAATACGAGTTTCTGCAGGAATGGAACTATCTGAAGATCTTAGGACAGATCTTTACGATTCGCAAGCTGGACGCGGACTATGATGCAAGAAAGGTCTCCGTATATGCCGAACATATATCATACCAGCTCGCAGATGCATGGATCTTCCCGCACGACGGGTCCAAGATCGAAGGCGACCGTCCGGCGGAAGTGCTGCAGGATATTATGACAAAAGCAACATACCTTGCAGCGCCCGGCCATATCATATATCCGTTCGAATATTACTCCGATATCGAAACGCTCTCACCGCCGTTCTCGAAGGAAGTCAGCGGTGATGGCTTGACGCCGCTCGAAGCGATTATCGGATCCGGCGGCTTATGTGCTGCATGCAGCGGACTCTTGCGAAGAGATAATTTCTATTTATCTATCAATAATCCGATGGAGGACAGCAACCAGAATGCGTTTAACCTCAGAGTGGGCAACAACCTGCACGGCATAAAGAGGATAATCGACACAACTACCATGTGTACACACTTTACCGCTTACGACAATTTTGGGAATGGTATTAGTGTGTCGTATGCATCCCCTTTGACAAGGCAGTTTCCGCACAATATCGTGCGCAGCAAGCGGTTTACATTTGAACAGCCTGACTGGAATGCCTTGGTGCGTGAGTGCTTCGCGTATTTCGGCGCGTGCTGTCAGCCAATCGTAAGCTATACGTTCGACATCGCTGACGGCAAAGGCAATCCGACATTTGACGACATCGACGAGCTGTATCGTTATCGTGTCGGAGACAGCGGAACGATCTATGACGAACGCATCGGCGGATCCTTTACGCTGCGAATAACAGAAACTGAGACAGATGGAATTACGGGCAGGACAATCAGGTTCACCGTCGGCAATCGGAGGAGCTTTACACGTCCGTCAACTGCTCCGGTACAGATTGTTGGCAATACAACTGTAGACAGTGCGCTGCTCTGGATCCGGGACAAGAACGGTGTTGGCCTGATTGACCGGAACGGAAAATACTTATATCAGGAGATGAGTGTAAATGGTTGATGAAAGCCAGATGGGATTTATGACCCACAGCTATCAGGAAATTGATGCTGCGGTGGATCAAGCAGAAACAAACCGGCAGGCAATCGCGTCCATGCAGACTTCCAAGGCGGATACAAGTGCATTGACAGCAGAGCAAACAACCAGAGCAACGGCTGACAACAAGCTGATCGCAGCGCTCACGCAGCTGATCGACGTGGACGGGGCGGTGCAAAAAAACTTGATCAGCGTCAACAGCGGTACAACCCCGTCCGCGAACGGTTATTTCTGCGAAAATTTGCCGATCTCCATGCCGGCAGGATCGTATCATGTCAGCATGGAGCGAGCGGATGAGGGACAGCTTACCTTTGTCATCAAGGCGGCTGACAACACCGAGCTTGCACGATGGAGTCGCGCAAGCGGTGTGACATCTGTTTCGGAAGATATTACGATCAGCGCGGACGGTGCAAAAATCAGCGTGTACGTCGGAAACAATGTCACTGTAAGTGATGCAATGGTCTGCGCAAAAGCATACTACGATATTTCCCCGGCATTTGTCCCATACGCTAGCAACAGATCAGTAACTACAGCAGAAACACAACAAGAAGAATCGCAGGAGGAGCAGAGATGAAGAGTGTAATTAAGATTTTGACTGCCGTCGCAGGCGGGACAGCTGGTTTCCTTTTCGGGGAGACAGACGGGCTGCTGATCGCACTGATATCGTTCGTGTGCCTTGACTACATTTCGGGGGTCTTGGTCGGGGCCTCGAAACGAAAGCTCAGCAGTCAAATCGGATACAAAGGCCTGTGTAAAAAGGCTATGATTCTGGTTATCGTTGCGATGGCCCACATCATAGATTCACAGGTCCTCGGCGGCAGTAAGTCAGTCTTTCGATCGGCTGTATGCTGCATGTTTATATCTAACGAGGGTATGAGCATCATCGAAAATGCCGGTAAGCTCGGTTTGCCGCTGCCGAAGAAATTAAAGAGTTTTCTGGAGCAACTGAGGGATAAATCGGATAAGGAGGAATAAAGATGTTCATTCAGAGGGAAAAACCGAGTAAAGGTGATGTGTGGTTCACAGGCACAGAGAGCGGCGGGATCTCGACATGCATCAAAGGCCAGCCGACAGATCCGAACTGCGACCGTCTCGCAAACTGCGTATCCATCGTCGGTGCCTACAACAAAGCAGCCTGCTCGAACCTGACCAAGCCGAAATGGGGGCCGATTCTGTGGCCTCCTAATGCAGGTGGCATTCTGACCTACGCACAGGAGCTCGGCCTACCGACAAGCACCCAGCCCGCTCCGGGCGCTCTGATCGTCTGGAAAAAGGGCGAGCTGACGCTGAAGAACAAGAACGGTCATGTCGCATTCGTGACCGACGTTGAAGCTGATGGTACGATCCACACCGCAGAGAGCGAGTGGCAGGGGAGAGCGTGGGTGAACAGGACGTACAAGCCGCCTTACGCTTACGCAGCCGGGTACACGTTTATCGGCTTTGTTCTTCAGCCCGGCACAACTCCGGCGCAGGTGATCAAGTACATCCGCGAGGGGGACAAGGGCGCAGCGGTCGAGCTGATGCAGAGTCGTCTTGCGGGCAAGGGGTTCATGCGTAAGACTGAGGTGGACGGCGACTTCGGTAGGATAACCAAGGGCGCCGTGTGTTGCTTCCAGCTTGAAAACGGTCTCGTCGTGGACGGCGTATGCGGACCGCTGACCCAGGCCAAACTTTACGGATAATCAGAAAAAACCGGCAGGGGATTACTCCTCTGCCGGTTTATATCTTTTTGGAGTTTAGGCCGCCGAGCTGGGACATCACCATTTTGGCGAGCCGGGCGTTCGGCCGTGCGATTTTGACCGGATACTGCAGTGCTTTTTCGTATTGGAACATTCAGTTCGCCTCCTTTTCCCAGGGCCACGGCGTATTGCTCCATGAGACCCAGCCGTCCTCTTCGTCAATGTGCATCATTGTGAGGGCGCCGAATCTGCGGGAATAGGCCTCGCCGGACTGCGCATAGGCCTCCTTGTGCTTCAGATATTCCGCAAGAGCCTTTTCGTCCGTTGGGTGTGTGTCGAGGTACAGCGCAAGGTCACGCATCATAAAGCAGTGCGCCTGAACCTTTCGCTGCAGCTCAGCCTTTCCCATTGCTGCCAAAGACTGCTGCCGCATCTCGCTCATTGCTGCGTCCTCCTTTCTCCATGAAAAACGGCTTATCAAGCGACGGGAATGCCGTGCCTGCATCAAGGGCTTCGTCCGCCGGATAGGTTGTTTCCCAGCACTGATACGGCACATAGGCCATTGCAAGCGTCAGTTTCGGCGGGAATGTGCCTTCAGGCACGACCGGAAGTGTTTGATCCTGCAGCATGTGCATACTCCTTTCTATTGGATTGTGCGGGCTTGCCGCACAGTGCATTGTATGCGGCAGCGCCATAATTCGACACAAGAGGGCGGGGAGCCCCCGCGGGCATTTCCCTTCGGAGGGCGGCAGCGGAGCTCCCCCAATTTTATCATCTTCACGGCGCTGATCGCGCCTTCTGTTTACGCACTTCACCCCATGTTCAGGCTCCCCTGAAAGGGGAGCTGTCAGCGAAGCTGACTGAGGGGCAAACAAAGTTTTGTGTCAAGTTCAGCGCCTTGTCACGCCCGGCAAAATGATACATCGGATACCGGATAGCGAACAAAAACAAGCCCCGAAGCAATCCGTAAATGCTTCGGGGCCTGCATATTATGCATTTGAATATCAGTCTGCGAAGTAGCGCACACCGCTCTCAAAGATCTTCTGATCCTTCTCGCCGGGGACGTTCTTGCAAACCAGACTGCCGATACGCTCGCTGTGTCCCATCTTGCCGAGGACTCTGCCGTCGGGCGAGGTGATGCCTTCGATCGCATCCGCAGAGCCGTTCGGATTGAACCGGATGTCCATCGTCGGACGTCCGGACAGATCGACGTACTGCGTTGCAATCTGGCCGTTTGCAGCCATTCGCTGCAGCAGCGAACCGGATGCGATGAATCTGCCCTCGCCGTGCGAAATCGGAATCGTGTGCAGATCGCCGACTTCACAGCCTGCGAGCCACGGCGATTTGTTCGACGCAATGCGCGTCGTGACCATCATGCTCTGGTGGCGCGCAATCGTGTTGAACGTCAGCGTCGGGGAATTCTCGCTCATATCGGTGATCTCGCCGTAAGGTACCAGACCGAGCTTAATCAGCGCCTGGAAGCCGTTGCAGATACCGAGCATCAGACCGTCGCGGTTCTTGAGCAGATTGTGCACCGCCTCCGTAACCTTCGGGTTGCGGAAGAATGCCGTGATGAACTTGCCGGAGCCGTCCGGTTCGTCACCGCCGGAGAAGCCGCCGGGAATCATAATCATCTGCGAGTTGTCGATCAGCTTCACTGCTGCTTCGACGGATTCCTCGATGGCCGATGCGCTGAGGTTGCGGATGACCAGCACCTCCGGTACGGCGCCTGCACGCTCAAAGACTCGTGCGGTGTCGTATTCGCAGTTTGTGCCGGGGAATACCGGAATCAGGACGCGCGGCTTTGCGGTCTTGATCGTCGGTGCCGGACGGGTCGCTGCCTGATAGGCATACGGCTCGATCGTTGCAAATGCGGTCTTGATGCGGCAGGGGAATACCGATTCGAGCTTGCCTTCCCATGCCTTCTGCAGCGTATCGAGGCTGATTGTCTGCGTATCGCTGAAAATCTTGTACTGCTCAGTCGTGCGGCCGATGACCTCTTCGCCGGCCTTTGCAGCGCCGTTCAGCTCGATGATGAACGAACCTGCGCACGGCTCAAAGAGGATGCGCTCCGGCAGAACCTTGGTGAACTCAAAGCCGATGTGGTTGCCGAATGCCATCTTGGCGAGGCCTTCTGCGACGCCGCCGTTATCGACGGTCCAGATTGCCTTTGCTCTGCCGTCGGAAATCAGCTGCTCGACCTGATCGAAGACCGTGCGGACGCTGTCCCAGTTCGGCAGACCGCTGCTCGAATATTCCGGTGCAATGCGGATGACCGTGCTGCCGGCTTCCTTGAACTCCGTGGAGACGACGCGCTTGGTATCCGCGGTGGAGACTGCAAAGGAGACCAGCGTCGGCGGAACGTCGATATTTTCAAATGTGCCGGACATGGAGTCCTTGCCGCCGATGGACGCGCAGGAGAGCTCCAGCTGTGCACGGAATGCGCCCAGCAGTGCCGAGAACGGCTTGCCCCAGCGCTTCGGGTTGTTCTGTGTCCGCTCAAAGTATTCCTGGAAGGTCAGCCAGCACTGATGCCACGAACCGCCCGCTGCGATGACTTTTGCAACGGATTCGATGACGGCATAGATTGCGCCGTGATACGGGGAGTGTTCCGAAATGACCGGATTGAAGCCCCAGCCCATCAGCGAGCAGGTAGAGGTTTCGCCTTTCAGCACCGGGATTTTGGCGGCCATCGCCTGTGCCGGTGTCAGCTGATAAATACCGCCGTAGGGCATCAGAACCGTGCCTGCGCCGATCGTGGAGTCGAACTTTTCGACAAGACCCTTCTGCGAGCAGATATTGAGGCTGCTCATCAGTTCGCGCCAGCCGTCCGGCGTATCCTCAAAGCGTTCGTCGTGCTTCGGCATGGCAGTCGGGGCTGCTGCGATGATATCGGTGTGCTTTTCCGCACCGTTGGAGTTCAGGAATTCACGGGAGAGATCGACGATTGTTCTGCCGTTCCAGTTCATGCGCAGGCGGTTGGTATCCGTCGCCTTTGCAACGACTGTTGCGAGCAGATTTTCCTTTGCGGCGGCTGCCATGAATGCATCCACATCCTCCGGCGCAACCACAACGGCCATACGCTCCTGCGACTCGGAGATTGCAAGCTCCGTGCCGTCCAGACCGTCATATTTTCTCGGAACCGCGTTGAGGTCGATGTCCAGACCGTCAGTCAGCTCGCCGATGGCAACGGAGACGCCGCCTGCGCCGAAGTCATTGCAGCGCTTGATGAGCTTTGTGACTGCCGGATCGCGGAACAGACGCTGCAGCTTGCGCTCCTCAGGCGGGTTGCCCTTCTGAACCTCTGCGCCGCAGTGCGTCAGGGATTCCAGCGTGTGCGACTTGGAAGAGCCCGTTGCACCGCCGCAGCCGTCGCGGCCGGTCTTGCCGCCGAGCAGAATGATGATATCGCCCGGCACCGGACGCTCTCTGCGGATATTTTCTTCCGGGGCTGCGCCGACGACCGCGCCGATCTCCAGACGCTTTGCGACATAGCCCGGATGGTAGACCTCGGAGACATGTCCCGTTGCAAGGCCGATCTGGTTGCCGTAGGAGCTGTAGCCGTTGGCTGCACCGACGGTAATCTTTCTCTGCGGCAGCTTGCCCGGAATCGTATCGGAGACCGGAACCAGCGGATTTGCCGCACCGGTCACACGCATGGCCTGATAGACATAGCTTCTGCCGGAGAGCGGGTCGCGGATGGCGCCGCCCAGACAGGTTGCTGCGCCGCCGAACGGCTCGATTTCGGTCGGGTGGTTATGGGTCTCGTTCTTGAACATGAGGATCCAGTCCTCCTGTCCGTGATCGGTATCAATCTTGATTTTGACAGAACATGCGTTGATTTCCTCGCTCTCATCGAGTGCGGGAATCTTGCCGTCCGCCTTCAGCTTGCGCATGGCCATCGTTGCCATGTCCATCAGCGTGACGGGCTTGTTCTCGCGGCCGAGCTCCTTGCGGACACGCAGATATTCGTCATAGGTATCCTTGATATACGGCGTTTCGATCTTGACCTTGTCCACGGTCGTCAGGAACGTGGTGTGGCGGCAGTGGTCGCTCCAGTAGGTGTCGATCATGCGGATTTCCGTGATCGTCGGATCGCGGTGCTCGGTATCGCGGAAGTATTCCTGGCAGAAGCTGATATCGTCATAGTCCATTGCAAGGCCGTACTGTGCGAGGAAATCCTCCTTGCCGCCCTTGTCGAGTGCGCAGAAGCCGTCCAGCGTTTCGACGGTCTCCGGCAGTGCATAGTTCGTATCAAGCGTATCGACCGGCTCAAGGCTCGCCTCACGGCTCTCGACCGGGTTGATGAGATAGGCCTTCAGCTTGTCGAACTCCTCGTCCGTCAGCAGGCCGGAAACGATGTAGATTCTGGCATTGCGGACGCGGCAGCGCTCCTTGCCGTTCAGAATCTGGATGCACTGCTCGCAGGAATCCGCACGCTGGTCAAACTGGCCGGGGAGATATTCCACGGCAAACACGCGCTCCTGATTTGAGAGCATCGGCAGCTTTTCATATACATAGTCAACTGCCGGTTCGGAAAAAACAGTCGGAATCGCACGCTGAAAATCCTCCGCGTCGATCCGGTCAGCGTCGTAGCGGTTCAGCACGCGGATACTCTGTACATCCAGACGCAGCGCAGTGCGCAGGTCGGAGAGCACAGACTGTGCTTCTACGGCATATTGCGGCTTTTTCTCGGTATAAATACGATAAACAGCCATGAACAAATCAGCCTCCATTGTCATAGTATAGAGTGAGGTTCGGACGCACCCTCAGCACTGCGGCAGCACCGCGCGCAGACAGTCATCCTCATACCCCTCTATTGTAACACAAATTACGGAATTCTGCAAACCCTTTTCTGCATTTTCCGGAAAAATTTTCACAAGTGTACCATCCGGCGTGTGCCCTTGGTAAAACCGCTGTGCATTTTGCTGTTTCTCGCCCTCGACGAGTACCTCGGCGGTCTGCCCGACCCGTTCGGCAAAGTGCTTTTCGCGGATTTCATTGGCAACGGCGGTCAGGCGGGCGGCGCGGCGCGCCTTCTCGTCCTGCGGAACCTGATCCGGGAATGCGGCGGCGCGGGTGCCCTCGCGCTGCGAATAGGGGAATACATGCACCTTGGCAAAGCCGATCTCCTGCACAAAGCGGAGCGTTTCCTCAAACTGCTCCGCAGTCTCGCCGGGGAATCCGACGATGACATCCGTTGTCAGGGCGGCATCCGGGAAAATGCTGTGGATGCGCTCTGCCAGTGCGCGGTATTCCGCGGCGGTATAGCGGCGGTTCATACGCTTCAAGACGCTGTCGCAGCCGCTCTGCAGCGAGAGGTGGAACTGCGGGCAGAACTTTTCGCAGGCGGCCAGCGCTTCCAGCGTCTGCACATCCATGCGCTCCGGCTCCAGCGAGCCGAGACGTACCCGCAGGACACCCGGCTGCGCCGCGCAGACTGCGACGGCCTCTGCAAGCGTCTGCCCGGTATCAAGCCCGAAAAAGCCGAGATTGATGCCTGTCAGCACGATCTCCCGGAAGCCCTCCTCCGCGAGCTTGCGCACCTCGGCTTCGAGACGCTCCGGCGGCATGGAACGGCATCTGCCGCGTGAAAAGGGGATGATGCAATAGCTGCAGAACTGGTTGCAGCCGTCCTGAATCTTCAGGAATGCCCGTGTGCGCGTCGTATCGGCGCAGGGAAGCGCGGAAAAGACATCGCCGTTCTGATACGGGGAAATCTGCAGCACGCGCTCTGCGGGCGTGTCCGCGGCTGCTGCACCGTCAATCCATTCAAGCAGCGCTTCGCGGTTCTTCGTGCCCGTGACAAAATCTGCGTCCTCAAAATTGTCCTCCGGGAAGGCCTGCGGCCAGCAGCCCGTCAGGATGAGCTTCGCATCCGGATTGCGGCGCTTCAGGCTCCGGAGCAGCTGCTTTGTCTTGCGGACGCTCTCGCCCGTGACCGCACAGCTGTTGACCAGCAGAAGCTCTGCCTCTGCCGGCGTTTTGGCTTCCGCAAGTCCGCGCTGACGCAGTATTTCTGCAAGGCCGGAGCTCTCCGCCTGATTGACCTTGCAGCCCAATGTCATGATCTTGAATTTCATAAAATCTCCTGTTGATAGTGCACAAATTCAACATAATGGCCTTGTGCAATCCTTACAGTTTATCAGGATTGCAAAAAAGAAATGCGAGTCCCGCCTGAAAAATCGGTCAGGTGTACAAATCGGCGCGATTTTACTTGACTTTTTCACGCAGGTAGTGTATATTAAGCGTAGGGTAATTCATGACAACCCTCCAAAACGATTACCTGGTGCGCGGGAGCAGATCTCCGATACAGAGTGCTTCCCCCCTCTCGTCACCCTGTACAGCTCTGCGCCCCGTCACCACAGTTTTTTCAAACCATTCTGCCGTAACCGGCCCAGCGAAAAGTGAGGTAATTTTTGATGTACGTAACCACCGTTCATCTCCCCGAGATCGCAGATGTTGCTGAGTTTGTCAACATCATGAGCCGCTTCCGCTTTGAAGCACAGCTTCATGTCGGCAGCTACGCCGTGGACGCCAAGTCCATTATGGGCATTTTCACCCTTGACCGTGAGCAGCCGATTCAGCTTGAGGCGTTCGTCACCGACGAAGCCGAACAGCAAAAGCTGAACATGGCGCTCGGCAGATTCCTATATCATCCGGTGCACTGAGCACCCGGTTCGCATTGTTCGATAACCTCCTTTTGGGAGACAAACGCTGCTCCCGAAATCCCCCTTTTTTCATGTTGCTCTCCTTCGCTCATACCGGAGGGAGCAAACAAGCCTTTGCGTATCGTTCTCTGCATGAAAGCAGAGAATGATGCGTATTTTTTTTACCCTGCTATTATAGCATATAATAGTGCAAAAAGCAAGCAGAGAGACAGAATCTTTCTGATACGGGTTTTCTGCCGTAGAGCTTTAGATCATGGAGGGCGGCACTGCCGCCTTATGGCATATAATGCAGATTGCTTTAGATTTTGGGAGAGTATGCCTATGAGAAGGCGCGATCAGCGCCGTGTGTTTGTTGGATTGGGGGAGCTCTGCTGCCGCAGCCGGAGGAAATTGCCCGCGGGGGCTCCCCGCCCCGAAAAAATCCCCTCACAAATTGCTCTGTGAGGGGATTTCGTGATTCAGTTATCTGAACGGTCAGATCAGCGGAGTGCTGCCTGTGCCGCAGCCAGTCTTGCGATCGGCACACGGAACGGCGAGCAGGATACATAATCCAGACCGATCTGGTGGCAGAACTCAACGGAAGTCGGGTCGCCGCCGTGCTCACCGCAGATACCGCAGTGGAGCTTCGGATTCACCGGCTTGCCCAGCTCGATTGCCATCTTCATCAGCTTGCCGACACCGGTCTGATCCAGCTTTGCGAACGGATCGTTCTCGAAGATCTTGGCATCATAGTAAGCGCCGAGGAACTTGCCTGCGTCGTCACGGGAGAAGCCGAAGGTCATCTGGGTCAGGTCATTGGTGCCGAAGCAGAAGAAGTCTGCTTCCTTCGCAATGTCATCAGCAGTCAGAGCAGCACGCGGAATCTCGATCATCGTACCGACCTGATACTTCAGATCCACGCCGGCAGCTGCGATGACAGCGTCAGCAGTCTCAACGACAACCTTCTTGACGAACTTGAGCTCCTTGACCTCGCCGACGAGCGGGATCATGATCTCCGGCTCAACAGTCCAGTCCGGATGTGCCTTCTTGACATTGATTGCAGCCTTGATGACAGCCTTGGTCTGCATTGCTGCGATTTCCGGATAGGTGACAGCCAGACGGCAGCCGCGGTGACCCATCATCGGGTTGAACTCGTGCAGGGAAGCGATGATTGCCTTGATGTCCTCAACGGACTTGCCCTGTGCGTCTGCCAGTGCCTTGATATCAGCCTCTTCGGTCGGAACGAACTCGTGGAGCGGCGGATCCAGGAAGCGGATGGTGACAGGGTTGCCTTCCAGAGCCTCATAGAGAGCCTCGAAGTCTGCCTGCTGCATCGGCTCGATCTTTGCCAGAGCTGCCTCACGCTGCTCAACGGTGTCAGCGCAGATCATCTCACGGAATGCTGCAATTCTGGACGGCTCAAAGAACATGTGCTCAGTACGGCAGAGACCGATACCCTCAGCGCCAAGCTCTCTTGCCTTCTTTGCATCAGCCGGGGTATCCGCATTGGTGCGGACCTTCAGCTTGCGATACTTGTCAGCCCAGCCCATAACGCGGCCGAACTCGCCTGCGATCTGAGCGTCAACAGTCGGGATGATGCCCTTGTAGATGTTACCGGTGGTGCCGTCGATGGAGATCGGATCGCCTTCCTTGAAGGTCTCACCGGCCAGCGTGAACACCTTGTTTGCCTCGTCCATGTTGATCTCGGAGCAGCCGGAAACGCAGCAGGTACCCATACCGCGGGCAACAACAGCTGCGTGAGAGGTCATACCGCCGCGGACAGTCAGGATACCCTGAGATGCCTTCATACCGGTGATGTCCTCCGGAGAGGTCTCCAGACGAACCAGAACGACCTTTTCGCCGCGTGCATTCCAAGCCTCTGCATCGTCAGCAGTAAAGACAACCTTACCGCAGGCAGCGCCGGGAGATGCGCCGAGACCCTTGCCCAGCGGAGTTGCGGCCTTCAGAGCCTTTGCATCGAACTGCGGGTGCAGCAGGGTGTCGAGGTTACGCGGGTCGATCATCAGAACAGCTTCCTGCTCGGTCTTCATGCCCTCATCAACGAGGTCGCAAGCGATCTTGAGAGCTGCCGGAGCAGTTCTCTTACCGTTACGGCACTGGAGCATGTAGAGCTTCTTGTTCTCAACAGTGAACTCCATGTCCTGCATATCGTGATAGTGCTCTTCGAGGATGTTGCAGACCTTGATGAACTCTGCATATGCATCCGGGAACTCCTGCTCCATCTGAGCGATCGGCATCGGGGTACGGACACCGGCAACGACGTCCTCGCCCTGTGCGTTCTTCAGGAATTCGCCCATCAGCTTCTTCTCGCCGGTTGCCGGGTCACGGGTAAATGCAACACCGGTACCGCAGTCATCGCCCATGTTGCCGAATGCCATCATCTGCACGTTGACAGCAGTACCCCAGGAATACGGGATATCGTTGTCACGACGGTAGACGTTTGCACGCGGGTTGTCCCAGGAGCGGAAAACTGCCTTGATTGCGCCCATCAGCTGTGCCTTCGGATCGGTCGGGAAGTCCTCGCCGATCTTGGACTTGTACTCTGCCTTGAACTGCTCTGCGAGCTCCTTCAGATCGGCAGCGGTCAGCTCAACGTCCTGCTTGACGCCGCGCTCAGCCTTCATCTTGTCGATCAGCTCTTCAAAGTACTTCTTGCCGACTTCCATAACGACGTCGGAATACATCTGGATGAATCTTCTGTAGCAGTCATATGCCCAGCGCTCGTTGCCGGACTTCTCAGCCATGGTCTTGACGACTTCTTCGTTCAGACCGAGGTTGAGGATTGTATCCATCATACCCGGCATGGATGCTCTTGCGCCCGAACGGACGGAAACGAGCAGCGGGTTTTCCTTGTCACCGAACTTCTTGCCGGTGATGCCTTCCATCTTTACGATGTACTCTTCGATTTCAGCCATGATCTCAGGATTGATCTGACGGCCGTCCTCGTAGTACTGGGTGCAGGCCTCGGTCGAAATGGTAAAGCCCTGCGGAACCGGGAGACCGATGTTGGTCATCTCAGCAAGGTTCGCGCCCTTACCGCCGAGGAGCTCACGCATGTTTGCGTTACCCTCAGAGAAGAGGTAACAATATTTTTTGCCCATTGGAAAAACCTCCATTCTTTGAATACCGGCTGACGGAACACGGTTTGCTGCGGGCGCAGTTCACCCCATAAGCCGGAGATAGCATTATTATACCATATAAATCCATAAAAATCCAGTCCTTTGCCCAAACTTTTTCTTTCAGCCCCGATTTTTGGCATTTTTCACAAATCTGCGGAATTCTCTTGCAATTTCCGGCAAAATCGGGGATAATGAAAGGCAGTGCGCCGGGTACGGATGCGTCCCCGGCTGAAGATGATACGAAAAACAGGTGAGCCGGATGCCGGTTCCCTGACTGACAGGAGGATGCTGGCATGGCGAGAATCTATCCGCTGTTCAGCTCAAGCAGCGGCAATGCGGTGTTTGTCGGGACGCCGGACGGCGGATTCCTGATCGACTGCGGCGTTTCGGCGCGGCGGATGAAGCAGGCGCTTTCGCGCTGCGGGATTCCGGTTGAGGCGGTGCAGGGGATTTTTATCACACACGACCATTCTGACCATGTTGCCGGTCTGCGGGTGTTTGCAAAGCAGCATCCGGTTCCGGTTTTTGCAGAGCCTCTGACGCGGGAGAGCCTTTACCGCTGCGGGCGGCTCGAACCGGAGCAGGACTGCACGGTGCTCACCGGCAGCACGGAATGCGCCGGCATCCGCATAACGCCGTTTGCCACGCCGCACGATACCGTACAGAGCTGCGGCTACCGCATGGAGATGCCCGACGGGCGCATCTGTGCGATCTGTACCGATCTCGGTTACATATCCGACACAGCGGCTGCGGCGCTCACAGGCTGCGATCTGGTGCTGCTGGAAGCGAATTACGATATGCAGATGCTCCGCACGGGGCCGTATCCGGCGCCGCTCAAGCTGCGGATTGCCTCGAAGAACGGGCATCTTTCTAATGATGACTGCGCAGATGAGGCAAGGGTTCTCGCGGAGCAGGGAACGGCGCATTTTGTGCTGGGACATCTCAGTCAGCACAACAATCTGCCGGAGCTGGCCGAGCGGACGGTCGAGCAGCGGCTTGCGGGATTCGTCCGCGGCCGGGACTATACGCTGCGGGCGGCATCGCCCGAAACAGACGGAAGGATGATCGTGTTTTGATGCAGATACACCTGATTACGGTCGGGAAACTGAAAGAAAAGTGGCTCCGCGAGGCCTATGCGGAATACGAAAAGCGGCTGCAGCGCTACTGCCGGCTGACCCTGACCGAGCTGCCGGAAGCCAGACTGCCGGAGGTGCCGTCCGAGGCGGAAACCGCTGCGGCGCTTGCGCAGGAGGGCAAAGCAATTCTGCAGGCGTGCCGCGGCAGAATCATTGCGCTCTGCATTGAGGGAAAGCTCTGCAGCAGCGAGGAATTCTCTGCGATGCTCGACCGTGCGGCGGTGTCCGGAGACAGCACGGTCAGCTTTGTGATCGGTTCGAGCTTCGGGCTTTCCGATGAGGTAAAAAGCCGCGCAGATATGAAGTTTTCCATGTCCCCGATGACGTTTACGCATCAGATTGCGCGCGTGCTGCTTGCAGAGCAGATCTACCGGGCATTCCAGATCAGCACCGGCGGAAAATACCATAAATGATGCGGAAACTGCCGGATGCGGCAGGCAAGAAAGGATACATTTTCTATGATACTTGATAAAGGAAGACCGCAGGTCATGATCTTCTCGGACGGTGCCTGCAGCGGCAATCCCGGCCCCGGCGGCTGGGGTACCATTTTGCAGTTTACCGATCCCGCAGGCAGGCTCCATGAGAAAGAGCTCTCCGGCGGTGAGCCCCATACCACGAATAACCGCATGGAGCTGACCGGTGTGATCTCCGGGCTGGAAGCGCTCGTGACGCCCTGCGCCGTCACGCTCACCACCGACAGCCGCTATGTCGTGGACAGCATCACCAAGCGCTGGGTCTATGCATGGCAGAAAAAGGGCTGGATCAAATCGGACAAAAAGCCTGCACTCAATGTCGATCTCTGGGAACGCCTGCTCCCGCTGCTCGAAAAGCATCAGGTGACGTTCGTCTGGGTGAAGGGTCACGCCGGACACCCGGAAAACGAACGCTGCGACCGGCTTGCTGTTGCGCAGCGCGACCGTCACGCACATTAAATCAAACAGCCCGAAATCCGTCTGACTGACCGGTTCCGGGCTGTTTTGCATATTAAAAGCGGTCTGTGGATTTTATCGCGCAGCAATCTTGTTTTTGAACGGCGCCAGCGGCAGTCCGTTTGTGCCGAACACATGCGCTGACGGATTGTTTTCCCATGCATAGCTGACTGTGACCGGTGCGGCAACGCCGTCAGCCGACAGCGTAATCTGTCCGCGGCCGAACTGCGCACGCGCCGGGTGAAAAATTCCGTCTGCACCGGCAAGCGCAAAGCCCTCCGGTTCACCGGTCAGCACAAAGCCTTCGTCGGCGCCGCCGATCAGGACGGTCACGCTCTTTCCGCTGACATAACCGGCGCGGTATGCAGGCGCATTCGCCCTGCACGCAGGCAGCTTATGATAAACCGTGTGCAGTGCCTGCAGCGCCAGACGGTGTCCGACCGGCGCCTTATCGGCCGGGTGGATGTCGTCAGGATCGCCGCAGTCGAGAATCACTGCAAGACCTGTATTGCGCAGATTGCGGAAAACCGCGTACTGTGCCTGCCGCAGCTCCGCCCAGCCCTCGCTTTCCGGGAAATCCGGATCGCGGTAGCCGGGGAGCTGTACATTCAGGAACGGCAGCGCCGGATCGTTCCAGTCACGCCGCCAGCAGGTAATCAGTCCCGTCAGCAGATGCGCATACGCTGAGGCGCGGAAGCAGTCGGATTCGCCCTGATAAAACAGGAATCCGCGCAGCGTATACGGGCAGACGCGCTGCAGCATCGTTTCATAGAGACCGCAGGGACGCTGCTCGTTTTTCGGTCCCATCGGGCCGGGATAGTAATCAGGGCCGAGGACGGCTTCCTTTTCCGCTTCGGTCATCTCCGGATGCGCTTCACTCAGCTGAATGCGCTTTGTCCAGTAGGCCTCCTGCTTGGCGGCATAGTCGTCAAATGCGGCATTGAGCTCCGCTTCCGTTTTGCCTGCGGTCGCTTTTGCATAGTCGTCCAGATAGGGCAGCAGCAGCGGATCCTGTTCGAGCACATCACGCGAAACCCACGCAGATGCGGAGGTTCCGCCCCAGTTGCAGCCGATCAGGCCGACTGTGACGCCGAGACACTGCGCAAGCTCCAGCGCATAATAAAGCCCGACCGCAGACCATGCCGCGGCGTTCTCTGCGGATGCTGCCGCCCAGCAGCTTTTGCGCTCGTTCCGGTCGAAATCACCATCAAAGCTGCGCTGCTTCGGGACGGCATAGAACCGCACGCCGCATTCCGGTCTGAGCGATTCCAGAAGTGCCTTGCCGTTTTTCTCATTGCGGATTTCAAATTCCATATTGCTCTGTCCGCCGCAGAGCCAGACCTCGCCGACTGCAATATCACGGAATGTCCGGACGACCGCACCGCTGCGGATTGTCATGGTCAGCCCGGATGCGGCGGGCATCGGGGGGAGCGTTACGCGCCACGCGCCGTTTCTGACGGTATCGCTTGCGCTGTATCCGGCCAGTGTGACGGTCACCCTGCGGCCGTCCTTTCCGTCGCCCCAGACCGTAATCGGCTTTTCACGCTGAAGCACCATGCAGTCTGTGAAAATCGCTGCTGCTCTCAAATTCTCTCCTCCTTCGTTTTACGGCCGGTTTCAGACCGTAATCTCGATCACATTGCCTTCAATCGCCGCAATGCTGCTTTCATAGCAGCCGTCTCCGGTGGTGCGGGGGCCGCTGATGACGGAGTAGCCCGCCGCCCGGAGCTGTTCGGTCAGGCGGTCAACCGCCTCTTTGCTCCCGACGCTGAACGCGATATGCGCATAACCTGTCCGGACGGGGGTTTTGGCTTCATCGGACATGTCCGGCCTTGTCATCAGTTCAAGCCGCGAACCGTCGTCAAAGCTGATAAAATATGACCGGAACTGCGTGCGCGGATTCAGATAGCCGCTGTTTGCGCATCCGCCGAAGAACCGGACGAAAAAATCGCGCGCGGCTTCAAGATCGTTTACGTACATTGCGATATGCTCAATCTTCATGGGTTCCTCATTTGGGGGATTTACTCCGCCTGTTCCTCTGCTGTGTTCAGCCGGCCGTAGACCGTATTCATTTCGCGGATTTCTGCTTTCAGCTTCTCTGAAAAATCCGACTGCTTTGTGCGGTAAATCCAGTTGCCGCCGAGCGTTGAGGGCGTATTGATGCGCGCAGACGGCGGTGCGTTCAGGAAATCCTGCAGCGGAGCGACCGCAATCCGTGCCGTACTGCTCCATGCAGCGCGCAGCATTGCCTTCGGCAGCTTTTTCTTCTTTTTGACGCCGAGATATGCCATTGCATAGGCATTGACCGCATCATCATTGCTCTTGACCCAGCCGCGCAGCGTGTGGTTATCGTGCGTGCCGGTATAGCAGATGCAGTTTGCGGTGCTGAAATTGTGCGGCAGATACGGATTGTCCGCACCGCTGTCGAATGCAAACTGCAGCACCTTCATGCCCGGGAATCCCGTGCGCTTCAGCAGACGTATGACCGCAGGCGTGATATTGCCGAGATCCTCTGCGATGACCTGCATCTCCCCGAAGGTCTCCTTCGCCGCCTTCCAGAAGGCGTAATCCGGTCCCTTGCGCCATTTGCCGTGCTCTGCGGTCTTGTCGCCGTAGGGGATTGCATAGTACCGCTCAAAGCCGCGGAAATGGTCGATTCGCACAACGTCATACAGCTTCAGCGTAAAGCCCAGACGGCCGAGCCACCATTTGTAGCCGTCCTTTGCCATGGCGTCCCAGTCCCAGAGCGGATTGCCCCAGAGCTGACCGGTTACGGCAAAGCAGTCCGGCGGACAGCCTGCAACGGCAGTCGGTTTTTTATCGCTGTCCAGCTGGAACAGCTTCGGCTTTGCCCAGACCTCTGCACTGTCATATGCCGCATAGATCGGAATATCGCCGATGATGCGGACGCCCTTGCAGTTCGCATAGGCCTTGAGGCTCTCCCACTGCGTAAAGAAGCAGTACTGCACAAAGCTGTAGAATGTAATCTTGTCTTGATACTGCTTTTTTGCCTCTGCGACGGCCTCTTTTTTGCAGGATGCGAGCTCCGGCTCCCACTCGTACCACGGTCTGCCCTGATGCGCTTCCTTCAGCGCCATGAACAGCGCATAATCCGGCAGCCAGTCTTTCTGTGCCGTGCAGAACTTCCGGAAATCCGAGGGCTTTTTCAGCTTGAAGCCTTCGTATGCTCTGCGGAGCACCGGCAGAATCTGCTCATAGAGCAGCGCGTAGTCAATCTCCTCGGAATCGCTGTCCCACTGAATGCCCTCGTAATCCGCCGCCGTCAGCCAGCCGCGCTCCTGCAGCCGCTCAAAGTCGATCAGATAGGGATTGCCGGCAAAGGCCGAGCAGGACTGGTACGGCGAATCGCCGAAGCCGGTCGGGGAGAGCGGCAGTACCTGCCAGTAATGACAGCCGGCGCCGCTCAGGAAATCAACAAAGTCATAGGCCGCCTGTCCGAGCTTGCCGATGCCGTGTCGGGACGGCAGCGATGTGACAGGCAGCAGAATTCCGCTTTCGCGCATATGAACCTCCTTCAGTTGCTCCGGTCGCTGCGGGATGTTCCGGCAGCGGGATAAATTTTTCTGCACTGCTCCGGCGCGGCGCTGTCCTCCTCCGAGATCCAGACTTCTGCCGCGGCGGAAAGATCGTTGTCAAGAAAGGTTTCGGTCTGAAGCAGCCGGATGACCGCTTCTGCCGCTTGTTCCGCGTCCGCAGCGGAAAGCCAGATCCCCAGCACATGGCCGTTGATGAAATCATAGCCGTTATCCGAAACTGCGCCGCCGGTATATTCCTCGATCCGCTCCGGCAGTGCATACCGGATGTCCAGATCGGGATTTTTGAGCTTGCCTGCATCGAGCTGTATCAGTACGGTTTCCATTGGTTCCTCCTTCTGATTGCTGCGGCGGAATTGCATGTATATGCAGCATATTTCTGCAAATGATAACCGAGAAAAACAGGAAAAGGGGTGCTGCTGTGCACGGAATCAAGCAACCCGGAGAATATGCCGCGGTCTTTCTGACCGGCTTTTTCCTCTACGCCTTTCTGGAGATTGCCGGGCGCGGACGCACACACTGGTCGATGGGCATTCTCGGCGGGGCGGCACTCTGTCTGCTCTACCGCATGGAGCACAGCCTGCAGGAGCCGCTTCTGATCCGCGCGCTGCTCGGTGCGATGTTTGTCACGGCGGCGGAATTCACTGCCGGGGTGATCGACAATCTTATCATGGGCTGGAAGGTCTGGGATTATTCGGATCAGCCGTTCAATCTGCTGGGGCAGATCTGCCCGCTGTTCTCGTGCATATGGGTATTGCTCTGCTGTTTCGGCTGCCGGATTGCGGCGCGGATTTACCGGCAGTATCATCCGGCAGAGGATGTATGAAAAGGGCGCATCGGTGCTGTTCTGCCGATGCGCCCTCTGTACTGCAGACACGGAGCGGACGGCAGCTGCGGCTGCGTGCGGATCGTCCTCCGGCTCAGGTTCCGGAAGTGTTCTGCTGTTCCTGAAGCTCCGCTGCGACCGTTTCCATCCGTTCCCGGAAGGCCGCTTCGTGCGTCATGTCGTAGGCCGTGCGCAGGAACATCAGCTCCAGATCAATCCGGCCGTGCTGACGGGCGCTGTCTGCGAGCGTCAGTGCGAGATTGACCATGCGGCTGTCCGGCGGCGGCGTCAGGCCGTATTTTTCATAGGTGTCAATGATTTTGCCGTGCGTCGGCGGTGCGAACTTCATGCCGAAGGTCTTCATCCGGTGCAGCACATCCTGCAGCTCCAGCTCAACAGCCTTCGACTGCTCAAAGCGCAGGCTCTCGAAGTAGAACACGGCGGCAGAATCGTAATCCGATGCAACATAGCAATAAAATCCCATGTTTGCAAGCACTCTTGCGTATCTGTCCGCAGTCGTGCACAGCGGAAGCGTATCCTGACAGACCTTCAGCAGGCGCTCCTGATTGTGCGCAAACTTGTTGATTTCGGCCAGCTCAAAGCGGATATCCGCGCCGACCGGATTGAATTTGATTGCACGTTCGATTGCTTTTTCCGCATCGAGCGCCTTGCGCTGCTCCAGCAGCACATAGCCGTACATCGCAAGATACTTCGCAAAATCGAACGGAGCTCTGTCAAAGACCGTGTCGTCCGGATACAGATACCGGTACATATGGTATTCAAACGGGTTGCGGAAGCTGAACCACTTCACGCTGCCGCCTTCAAATTTCTCCGCAATTTTATCCGAAATTGCAGAGAGCAGCGCGGCAGAGCCGTCGGTGTCGCCCGATTCGAGCAGCTTCACGGCCTCGCCGTAAACCTGATCCATCCGCTTGCCGTTGACAAAGGTCATCTCGACCATTTTGTCTCTGGCGTTGTCGGGCATCAGGCTGAATGCGTATTCCGCGACCGCTTCGAGCAGCTCTTTGGAGTTTTCCTCCTTATGCAGGTCAGTCGCAATATCCTGCAAATGCTGAATATCCTTTTCCAGATCGCCGGTCATTTCTGTCCGGATCTGCGCCATCAGTTCGGTAACATTCATGTGGAAATCCCTCTCGTTTTTCTTTTTTGCTGCACAGCAGCGGTTTAATAGAATTGATCTTTGTGCTCCCGGAATGCCGCAAATGCGCCGATTCCGAAGCACAGCACACATAGGATCAGGCCGTATCGCGCATGGATTTTGATGAACTCGGCCGTCTCTTCATTCGCAGTCAGCTCATAGTATGACTTGAACGTACCGCACGCGCTCAGCACAAGCAGCGCGGAAAGTCCGCTCAGAATGCCGCTTATGATCTCCAGCTTTCTGCCCTTGATGAACAGCAGAATCAATGCGGCTGCGCCGAGAATCATTGCAGCGAGCACGTAATAATTCTGCTTGGATGCGGCGTCGGTGTTGCTGAGCTCGGATGAGGAATCCATACCGTTCATCCCGGCAAACCAGTCATAGCTGTTGAAGTCAAAAACGGAATCATTGCCCGTGCTGCCGCCTTCATCTTCGTCTGCGGCCGTTGTGCCGTTCGGATTGTCGTATTCGAGATTGCCTGCGATCAGCTGCATACCGGTAAAGGTTCCGAGTACCTGCTCCGTGCCGTAGGTGCCCGTCGAGCACGATACCGTGACGAACGGCAGGAAGAAGCATACCAGCGCGATTGCAATCGCAATTTTGCCGACCAGACGCATCGGAACGCCCGCAAGGAAGCCGGTTTTGGCAGGCGGGAGTCCGGCGAAATCGGCCTCGCTGAACGTCGTTGCACCGGCTGCGGCAGGCTGCTGCATACCGGCACCCGCAAATGCCGCGGGCTGCGGCGCAGCATCCGTTTTTTCTGCGGCGGGCGGCGTCGGCATCATCGGGGACAGCATAGATTCCAGCTCCGAATTCGGCTGCGTGCTGCCGAACGGATTGCTCTGCGGTGCAGTCGGCTGAACCGTCGTACTGCCGAACGGATTGCTCTGCGGTGCCGTCGGCTGAACCGTCGTACTGCCGAACGGATTGCTCTGCGGTGCAGTCGGCTGAACCGTCGTACTGCCGAACGGATTGCTCTGCGGCGGTGCGGGCGGCTGAACCGATGTGCTGCCGAACGGATTGCTCTGCGGCGGTGCGGGCGGCTGAACCGTCGTGCTGCCGAACGGATTGTTGTGCGGCGGTGTGGGCGGCTGAACCGTTGTGCTGCCGAACGGATTGCTCTGCGGTGCCGTCGGCTGAACCGTCGTACTGCCGAACGGATTGCTCTGCGGCGGCGCAGGCGGCTGAACCGTCGTACTGCCGAACGGATTGCTCTGCGGCGGCGCGGTCGGCTGAACCGGAGCAGTCTGCTCCGGGGCGGGGGAAGGCGGCACCGGTGACTGTGCCTGCGGATTCATGGTAAGATCAGGCATGACGCCTGACAGATCCGGCATCGCGGATGACAGATCCGGCATGTTCTGCGCCGACGGCGCAGGAGCGGATTCCTGCTCTCCGCCGACGGCGGCAGAACAGAATGGGCAGGATGTTGCATGGTCGAAAATCTGAGAGCCGCATTGTTTGCAAATCACTGGTACGTACCTCCTTTAATTGGGTTGCTTCCGGCGGAATAAATGCGTCTATATCCCGCCGCTGACGGATTCAGTCCTCCTCGATTGCTGCGATGCCGAGAATATCGAGGCTTTCCTTGTCAACCGGCGACGGGCATCCGCTCATCAGCTCACGGGCGTTCTGTACCTTCGGGAAGGCCACAACGTCACGCAGCGAATCGACCTGCGCAAGCGTCATCGTCAGTCTGTCGAGGCCGATGCCGAGGCCGCCGTGGGGCGGTGCACCGTACTTGTATGCCTCGACAAGGAAGCCGAATTTTGCTTCGATCTCCTCATCGGTCAGGCCGAGCGATTCAAACATCTTCTGCTGCAGCTCGTAATCCGTGATGCGGATGGAGCCGGAGCAGAGCTCCGTGCCGTTCAGCACGAGGTCATAGGCCTTGGCAAAGACCTTTTCCGGCGCGGTGTCCAGATACTGCAGACACTCGTCCATCGGCATGGTGAACGGGTGATGCATTGCAAGCCATTCGCCGGTTTCCTCGTCCTTCTCAAAGAACGGGAACTGCGTGATCCACAGGAAGTTGAATTCGCCCTCCGGAATAAGGTCGAGCTTTCTTGCAAGATGATTGCGCAGTGCGCCGAGAACCGGCAGCGTCACAGAGGTCTTGTCCGCGACAATCAGCACGACGTCGCCCTGCTCTGCGCCCGCGGTTTTGAGGATCGCATCAAGCTCGCCGTCCTTCAGGAACTTGCCGAAGGAGCAGTTCGGCTCTGCATCCACCCAGCGGATATATGCAAGACCCTTTGCGCCGATACCCCTGACCATCTCGGTCAGCTTGTCAATCTCCTTGCGGGTGAGCGTGCCGGCGGCGTTCTTTGCGGTGATGCAGCGAACCGTGCCGCCGGAAGCCAGTGCGCCGGAGAATACTGCAAATTCGCAGTCTTTGACAGTCTCGGAAAGATCGGTCAGCTCCATGCCGAAGCGCAGATCCGGCTTATCCGAGCCGAAGCGGTTCATCGCCTCGGTGTAGGTCAGTCTGGGGAGCGGCGTTTTCAGCTCGCGGTGCATGACGTCCTTGAACAGACGGATCAGGAAGCCCTCCGTGATGTCGAGAATGTCATCGACATCGACAAAGCTCATTTCCAGGTCAATCTGCGTGAACTCCGGCTGACGGTCCGCACGGAGATCCTCGTCGCGGAAGCAGCGTGCCAGCTGGATGTATCTGTCATAGCCCGCGACCATCAGCAGCTGCTTGTAGATCTGCGGAGACTGCGGCAGTGCGTAGAATTCACCGTGGTGCACTCTGGACGGAACAAGATAATCTCTTGCGCCTTCCGGTGTGGACTTCATCATCATCGGCGTTTCGATCTCAAGGAAGCCGTTTTCATAGAAATACTGGCGTGCGCACTGTGCGATCTTGTGGCGCAGAATCAGGTTCTGCTGCAGCGGCGCTCTGCGGAGATCGAGATAGCGGTATTTGAGACGCAGCTCCTCGTTGACCTTTGTCTGCGCGGTGATCTCGAATGGCGGTGTTTTGGCCTTGGCAAGAATGCGCAGCTCGGTGACGTAAATCTCAACGTGACCCGTTGCGATCTTGTCGGTCTTGCTTTCGCGCTCGCGCACATCGCCCTTTGCCATGATGACGTACTCGCTCTTGCAGGATGCAGCCTTCTCGAACAGCGCCTTGTCGGTCGTGTCGTCGAAGGTCAGCTGTACCACGCCCGTGCGGTCGCGCAGGACGATGAACAGGATGCCGCCCTTGTCGCGGACGGTATCGACAAAGCCGCCGACTGTGACGGTCTTGCCCGCTTCGAGCACCTCACCGCAGTAGCAGGTGCGCTTCATTCCTTGCATGTTGTCCATTGTTTTCATTACTCCTTTATGAATATATAAATATATGTATCCGCTTTGCGGATGATTATAGGTATCGCTGCGCGATGATTCTGAATGGGCTCCGCCCAAACCTGCCAAAGGGACTGCGCCCCTTTGGAATCCCGTGAAGGGATGATTTATCGGTAAAGGATTGCGTCCCTGATGAGCCGTCTGACAAAGTCGGATGTAATAAGATTCATTAGCAGGATTACCAATCCGAATGCTACGGCCGGGGCTATATCGTTTTTATGTTTGCCGTCATAGGAAATGGTCGGTACCAGAAGAATCATGTCTGCCAGAATGCCAACCGCAAACAGCGGAGCCTCAATCCAGCTGAATTTTGCACCCAGAAAACTGCTGAGCGCACCGAATCCGGCTGCGGCCGCGAACGAAAGCAGATAAAATTTGATGCATTTCGTGTCCGGTCTGAACGGGTTCTGTTCCTGATGCTGCGGCAGCGAACCGGTCAATCCGGCATGAAGCGTGCCGTTTTCCATTTTCAGGGGTGCGGCACAGTATGTGCAGTAAAATGCATCCGTATCAAAGGGAACCGTCAGTTCCCGCCCGCATTTCGGGCAGTAAAGTGTGTGTGTTTCCATATTGCTTTGCTCCGTTATTTACGTTGTTCCGATTCAGAAAGATGATTCAAAAAACCGACACAGGGGAGTCGCCAGGATGCCGCTTGCAATCGCAGAAGCGATCGTTCCGAGAACGAACTGCATGGTGCCCTGTGCAACCCTGGTTTTGAACAGCGGCTTTTTTTCGAGATAGGCGTCATCCGGGCGGAGCAGTCCGGAGAGAATTCCGCAGACCGGCGTGGACAACCGATAGGCACTAATCAGCATGAGACCGAGCACCTGTTTTTTGTTAGCCACGTACATCGCGGTGCCGACGCTCAGCACGATGGCCTGAATCACAGGCATTGCAATATTCAGAATATGCCAGAAGCGGCGCTTTTTCTTTGCCTGCGCAAGCTGCTCCGGCGTATACTGCGGACCTGTGGACGCAAACTGTTCCGGCTGGATCTGCAGCTCCGGAAGCGGCACTGACTTCTGCAGAAACTGCGAATGTGTCTGCTCGTCGTCCTGTACGGGCTGTACGGGCGGCGGCGCAAACTGCATATCCTGCGCAAAGGCGGCAGCGTTGTCTGACGACAACGGACTCATTTCATTGCCGCAGCAGGGGCAGATGACGCCCCGCCCGGCCTCCGGTTTTGCTTTGTGGCCGCAGTTCTGGCAAATCAGGGGTTCTAATTCCATTTGTTAATCCTCTAATATTATTATAACGGATTCGCTTGCGGACATATTGCAACGGGATCCTTTCAAAGTGCCAAAGAGACATCTTAAAGCAGGTCTTCAAAGATTGCGCACAAGGAGCCGGCGCCTGCAAAGGAAATAATCGTGCCTGCAATACTCTGAATAATCCCTTGCATGACTTTCGTTTTGAATGCCGGCGGCTTGTCCAAATAGGCGTCATCCGGGCGGAGCAGAGCGGAGAGAAATCCGCAGACCGGCACGGACATCAGCCATGTCATAATCAGCAGGACACCGTAATTGTTGTCAGCGTTGTTCAGCGTGACGCCGGCGCCCAGCACGACGGCCTGAATCACGGGCATTGCGATATTCATAAAATGCCAGTAGCCGCGCTTTTTCTTTGCCTGTGCAAGCTGCTCCGGCGTATACCGCGGAGCCGTGGACGCAAACTGTTCCGGCTGGATCGGCAGCTCCGGAAGGGGCTGTGTCTCCTGCAAAAACTGCGGATGTGTCTGTTCATCGTCCGGCAAGGGCTGCGGGGCAAACTGCATATCCTGCGCAAAAGCCGCATCGGTATCTGCCGGCATCGGGCTCATTTCATTGCCGCAGCAGGGGCAGATGACGCCCCGTCCGGCTTCCGGCTGTGCTTTTGTGCCGCAGTTCTGGCATACCAAAGTCACCAATTCCATATGTCAAACCTCTGAAATTATTTAATAGTGTATCCGCTTGGCGGATGTGTCAGTGATGTGCTTCTCCCATCGGAGCGGCGCCCCGCAGAAAAACAGGGAGAGGGTCAGAGCATTCCAAGCAGACCTGCAAGTATGGCAAACAGAATGCCGCCCGCGCCGGCGGAAATCGCAGCGCTCATCCAGAACTGCGTGATGCCCTGCTTAAACTTTGATTTACAGTACGGCTTTCTGTCAATATATGCGTCATCCGGACGAAACAGGCCGGATAATGCGCCGAAGCCGGGCAGGGTCAGCACCCATGTCAGAATCAGCGGTACACCGAACCGGGTGCCGCTCTCCTCGAGCAGAATGCCGAGCGCCAGCATCAGCGTTTGCAGGCCGATCAGCGCCGAATTCATCACATACCAGTTTTTGCGCTTGTTCTGCGCTTCTGCGAGCATGGCCGGCGAATACTGCGGCATCTGCTGCATCATCTGACCGGTCTGCATTTGCTGCAGCGGCATTGCATCGGGCTGCTGCATCTGCATCGGCTGCTGCATCTGCTGCGCCGGGGGCGGTGCAAACTGTGTATCCTGCGCAAACTGCATGTCCTGTCCGAATGCGGGGTCTGCCGCATAGGCAAAGCTCTGACGGTCAAGCGATGTATTCAGTTCTTTTCCGCAGTAGGGGCACATCGCGCTCCGGCCCGCTTCGATCTGCGCCTGTCCGCCGCACTGCGGACAAACCAGGGATACCAAGCCCATATGTCATACCTCCGATATCAGAGTATATTATTGATTTTTCAGCGGGAGCAATCCCTGAGAGCGCCGGATCATCCGAACATACTTTCGAGAATCGCGTACAGTATGCCGCCGCCGACTGCGGAAGCGGCCGTTCCGATGATAAACTGCATGATGCCCTGAACAACCTTGCTTCTGAACATCGGCCTTTTGTCAGGATACGCCTGATCCGGGCGCAGCACACCGGAAATGATGCCGCAGACCGGCAGCGACATCAGCCAGGCGAGTATCATCGGAACGCCGATATCCTCATTGTAGTCGGACAGCATGACGCCGAGTCCGAGCACCGCCGCCTGTACCGCGGGCATAGCGAGGTTCATAAAATGCCAGGAACCGCGCTTTTTCTTTGCCTGTGCAAGCTGCTCCTGCGTATATTGCGGTGCCTGCATTGCATAGCCGCCGGGCTGCATCGGCATGACCTGCTGCTGCATCGGCATGGCTGCCTGCTGCAGAAACGGATCCTGCATTTGTACGGCAGCCTGTGCGGGCGGCGGGGCGAACTGCATATCCTGTGCAAATGCGGCGCCTGTATCCACAGGAGACGCAGCCATTTCATTGCCGCAGTAGGGACACATGGCACTGTGTCCGGCTTCGATCTGAGCCTGTCCGCCGCAATTCGGGCAGATCATTGTGATAAACGCCATTGAAATCCCTCCACGCTTTTTTGTTTCTGCGCTCCGCAGATGATTACCGTCTGTGCTTTCCGAGAATCTTCCGCACAAAGAACTGATGATAAAACCAGCTCATGCGCGAGAGCACCCTGTCATAGAAGAAGAACACCAGATTGAATGCGACGAACAGCACAACGAACATCACAGCGCCGGTATCCTCAAATGTCGGCAGACCGAGCACATAGACGGTCGCAAGATAATCCAATATCAGAAACAGGTTGAAAACTGCGAATTTGCATACGGTTTTCAGCAGCTTTCCCTTGATTTTATCGAGATACAGCCGCAGAATCGGATAATACCCGAAAAACAGAATGAACATCAGCGCGGCTTCCTTGTCAAAGGTGACGATCAGCGCCAGCAGGCTGACAGCCAGATATGTGAGCCATGCCCAGCCGACGGAGACCTCTTCGACCAGAATGACCATCAGCAGTCCTGCGGCCATCGGTGCGGCGATGTACAGCGCCGGGATGACACCGCTCGTGAACATAATCACGATGCAGAGCGCCGCCACAATGCCGCCCAGTGCGACGCGGCTGCTCAGCTTTTGTGTTCCGGTCGTCATGTACTCACCCCGCTCGCTTTTTGTCGTCAGTCTGATATAAGACACCTATCATATATCATACCACAAATCCGCGGAAAAGTCAATCTGTCACAAGGGCTCTGCAAGGATTCTTCGCCCGGAGACAGTGCCGCGGGATACCGTAAAAAACGCCCGGCCGTTTGCAAAAACAGCCGGGTGTTTCGGTGATTCGGTTTTTCATTGAGGATGCTTCATTTCAGTCCAATGTGATTGTCTGCTTCTGGCTGCAGATGCCGTAGAACTGCTCATAAGCATCGGACATGTTGTCGGATGTGACGCCGTAATCGCCCTGCAGGAGCTGTGTGCCGGTAATCCCGGTTGTGATTGCGTTCTTCGGTACAAACACTGTAAATACTGCGGATTTCATCTCCGGCGGCGGTGTTGGGAGCTCCTTGCCGTTCAGCAGATCATTGTACTTCAAGTAATGAATTTTCGCGGAAACCACGCCTTCCTCCGAAATATGAATATCGCTCAGCGCGGTCATGCAGTCGCCGGAAAGCGGCGCCATAATCAGCAGGCAATCCTCCTCAGAGGCATCCCATTCACCTGCTTCTTTGCTGTAGGTATCGTGCCAGTCAAGCTGCTTCACCATTGACGCAAGATCGGGATTCCCGCTGTCCTGCCGGAGTGCATCGAGCTCATCTGCGCTGTGCAGCAGTACGGCATAGGCTTCCGGGATATCAAAGACCGTGTAGGTCAGTGCACAGTCATTGACAGGAACTGTGTTCGGATCGGCCTCGCTGCTGACGAAACGGATCTGCTTGCCGCCGATTGCAGATGCGATGAATTCCTGATACAGCTGTGAATTCGGGAAGTATTCATACTGGCCGTTCATCAGCATGTCCAGTGTATATTTTGCTGCATCTTCCTCAGAATCTGCCGCTTGCAGATTCATCGGCAGATGCGCGCGGAAATTGTCAAAGGTCACTTGCCAGTCCGTAATCTCCGGCAGGGAACCGTCCGGCACCATGAGCATCATGTAATAGTTTTCATAGGCCATCCGGCCGGACAGCCAGACATTGGTGAATACACTGAGATCGACGGTGAGAGTGCCGTCCGGGGTCAGGGTTCCGTCATGGAATGCAAAGGATGCTGCGCCCATCGGAGCGTCGCTGCTGGAGAAGCCAAGCAGAATGATATCATACTCGCCGCTGATGACGTTTTGCCATGCCTCGTTCACATTGTCCGGGCGTTTGCCGGGCAGATTCAGATAATACTGTGCGTCCTCTGCCGTGCAGACGGTTTTGCAAAGCCCGCCTTCCGGAATGTCGATATCACTGTCGAAATAATCCGCCCACATTACCGGGATTCCTTCCTCCGTGACCGTAAACGGCGGCTCGGATTCTTCCGGGGCGCTCTCCGCGATCTGCTCTTCGGATTCCGATGCGGGTGCAGATTCCTGTTCTGCTTCGGGATTTTCGGTCTCGATGCTGCCTTCATCGGAAAAACCTGCCTGCAGCTGCGGGTTCCTGAACGCATCCTTTCCGATGGAAACAGCGACAATCAGGCAGGCTGCTGCTGCTGCACAGACGCCGAGACTCAGCGGCAGAATCCGCCTGATGCCGCCGCGCTTGCGTTCCGGTACGCCGAAATCCTCTGCGGATGCCTGCTGCTTTGCCGCTGCCTGCATCCGGATGTCCGGTTCCTCGGAAAGCGGCGTGCGGTTCTCCTGCCACTGTGCCAGATCGTCCAGCATATCCTGCGGAACCTGACCGAGCTGCTTCAGAATTTTCATCTCGTTTTCGTTCATAGTAATTCCTCCTCCGCTAATTGCTTCCGCAGCCTGTCTCTGCTGCGCTTCAGAATCATTTTAACCCGTCCTTCCGTTGTTCCGTGTTCCTTTGCAATCTCCGCAACGGTCTGGAACGAATAATATCTTGCCAGAAAAATGCGTCTTGCATCATCGGAAAGGCTGCGCAGGAACCGCGTCAGTGCTTCCCGCACGGCGATGCTTTCCAGCAGATCCTCCGGTGTGCCCTCCGCCGGGAGATACGGCGAAAGCTCTTCGATGACCGCAGGAATCTGCGAGCCGCCGCGCTTTTCCGCATGGAGCTTTGCATAGCGGTCCAGGCAGAGGTTGCGCGTAATCCGTGAAACATACGCCGCCATGCAGCGCGGCTCGTTCGGCGGGATCGAATCCCACAGCTTCATCAGCATGTCGTTTGTGCATTCCTCTGCTTCCTCACGGCTGCCGAGTATGCGGCAGGCCATGGTGCTGCAGAGTCTGCCGAAGCGCTCGGAGACCTTTTGCAGTGCGCTTTCATTCCGCATACGGAACAGCTGCAGCAGTTTTTCGTCCTCTGTCATATTTCTCTCCTTCCCGATAGATTCAGGCGCCTTCACTTTATTCGACGGCATCCGCAGCGCCGGGGTAACGCGGTGCGGAATTTTTTTGAGGCGGTATTCCTTTTTTTATATTCCCGACCGGCCTGAAAAGCCGCGGTTTGGAATAATTTTTGGAATTCTCTTGCAATTTTGATATGATTCTGGTATAATAATAGTGATATGCAAACGGATTTGCCGCGGAATGCGGCCGTTCCGTTTTATTATAACAGAAAAAGGAGCTCAGTACAATGGATGATCCGAGAAATCTGGAAGCTCAGCTGCTTGGCGATATGACATATGATGATCCCAGAAAGCATGCACCTGCGCCTTCCTCTGACCCGCGCCTTGCGGGCGCAAGCGTTCCGGTTCTTGATGATATGGGCGGCGGTATGCCGGCTCCGGCACCGCAGACGGTTCAGCCGCAGTATCAGGAGCTGACCGAAGAACAGGTCGGTATTCTCCAGCAGCAGCGCGCCGCTGCCGGTCTGCCGCCTTATACCGAAGAAGAAATCGCTGATCTGAAGGCGGAGTTCATCAACCGCCAGCGTATTCAGGCGCAGGAAGCCGCAATGGCTGCACAGGCTGCCGCACAGCAGGCCGCTGCCGCAGCGCTGCTCTCTGAGCCGGAGGACTATAACGCGCCGGAAAAGCGTACCGTGCATGAGGTGCTGCCGCAGGTCGATGCC
Source organism: Oscillospiraceae bacterium (assembly GCA_017427265.1). Taxonomy (GTDB): domain Bacteria; phylum Bacillota; class Clostridia; order Oscillospirales; family Ruminococcaceae; genus Firm-04. The sequence goes on from JAFRTG010000027.1 coordinate 107,037, forward strand.
AGCGCACTGCTTGAGGAACCTGCTCCGCAGCCGGAGCACCGCGTCGCGTTCAATCAGGAGGATCTTGAGGCCGCCAAGAAGGCCGCTGCCAAGCGTGCCAGCGACAGTCTCAAGGAGATTCCGCAGCAGTCTGCTGAGGATCAGCAGCGTGCCCGCAAGGAGCTCGCCGCACTCCGTCAGCAGCAGCTCGACGATCTTGCGGAAAAGGGCTTTGTTGTCGCAATCGTCATGACCATCATCGGATTTCTGGCGGGCGTTGCAACGGTCGTGTTCTCGATGGGCGCGCACTCCGATTTCGCTGGTGAGGGCGGCGTGTTCGGCTTCTTCGACAAATGCTATATGTTCCTCGGCATCGCACTTGCGATTCTGTCGCTGTCGATTGTTGCGCGTCTGAAAAAGGTCAAGGGCCTGACGTCCTTCGCGTTCATCATTACCTCGATTCTGCTGATTATTCCGGGCATTGTCGAGCTGATCTCCGCGAAAAAGGGCGCAGAGGGCGGCCTGACCTCCGTCATTGCCTATATTCTCGCGGTGATCGGATGTCTGACCGTGACCTTCGTGATGTCCACGAGCGACAAGCTGAACGCTTACTATTCCAAGAGCGATATCATGTATGACTGAAAACAGTCTGACGATGGAACCGGTTGCCTATATCCGCACGGATTTTTCCGATAAATTCGGAATCCCGCGGCAGAGCGGACTGGTTCCGGAACTGAGCGGCGAGGTCGTTTTTACACCGGCCTACAGTCAGCCGGACGCCGTCAGAGGACTCAGCGGCTTTTCACATATCTGGCTGCTGTGGGGCTTTCATGCCGCAGTCAGACCGGAAGGAAAGGGCTGGTCTGCGACGGTGCGTCCGCCGCGGCTCGGCGGCAATGCCCGCGTCGGCGTATTCGCTTCGCGTTCGCCGTTCCGGCCGAATCCGGTCGGGCTTTCCTGCGTAAAGCTGGAACAGGTCTGCGCGGATCAACAGCCCGTGAAGCTGCTCGTTTCCGGCATTGATCTGCTGGACGGGACGCCGGTCTATGATATCAAGCCTTATATTCCGGTCGCGGACTGCAGACCGGATGCCGCAGAGGGCTATACTGCGGAGACACGTTTGCATCGGCTTTGCGCGGATTTTCCCGCTTCGCTGCTCTCCCTGCTGCCGGAATCCAAACGGCAGGCCGCAATCGCATTGCTGGAGCAGGATCCGAGACCGGGCTATTCCGATGACCCGGAACGAATCTACGGCGTTCATTTTGCCGGATTTGACATCCGGTTCCGCACAGCGGAAAACCGGCTCAGGGTTGTCGCGGTTGTCACTGCAGACGGAAAGGAGCATACTGACTGATGGCAAAGCTATATAAATCCGGAGAGGATTATCTCGAAACAATCCTTATCTTACACCTGAAAGACAATTATGTCCGGGCAGTTGATATTGCACATGAAATGGACGTCTCCAAGCCGAGCGTCAGCCGTGCAATGGGCATTCTGCGGGACGGCGGGTTCATCTCGATTGCCGCAGACGGCAATATCACGCTGACCGAAACCGGCTCTGAGGTTGCAGAGCGCATCTATGAGCGGCATCTTGTACTGACACAGTGGCTCACGGATATCGGCGTATCCCCGGATGTCGCAGCGGCGGATGCGTGCAAGCTCGAACACGATATCAGCATGGAGTCCTTTGCATGCCTGAAGGAACATCTGCGGCAGTCGCATCCGAATATCAGGCTTGAAAAAAGCTGAGCCTATACTATATAAATAAGAGCGCAAACAGAAAGAACAAAAGGAGCAGCATCCATGAATCTCAACGCATTTTTCCGCAGCACAAGGTTTCGCGTGCTGCTTTGCGTACTGGCCGTGCTGACCGGCATGATGCTCTATGCATTGAAATCCGGCGCACAAACGGATTATCTCACAAGAGCGCTCCGCGGCCTGACAAGCCCGGTGCGCCGATTTTCCGCCTCTGTTTCCGGCAGCGTCAGCGAAAAGCTCGATACCTATTATCAGTCAAAGGCCTACCGCGACGAGAATGCCCGTCTGCGCGACGAAATCGCTTCGCTCAACGAGCAGCTGATCGGCTATGACGATGCAATGGCAGAGCTTGAGGCGCTGCGCGATCAGCTTGCCGTCAAGGAAAAGCACAGCGATTTCGTGCTTTCTGAGCCGTGCAAGGTGCTGATGCCCAAAACCAATGACATGTCCCGCAGCTTTCTGATCGACCAGGGCGAGGAGGACGGCATTACGCTCAATTCGCCGGTCGTCTGCTCGCATGGCCTGATCGGTGTTGTCACTGAGATCAGCCCGCACTATTCGACGGTCACGACAATTCTTGCGCCGGAGCTGTCGGTCGGCGCGGTTGTGCTGCGTACCGGTGACAGCGGCATCGTCGAAGGCGATCTGCGCGCCGCGTCGCAGGATCGCGCAAAAATGATGTATCTGGACGAAAAAAGCACTGCCAAGGAAGGCGACCTCATCATCACCGCCGGCACGACAGGTCTGTTTCCTTACGGACTGCCGGTCGGCAATGTGACCGAGACCGGCATCGAGGATACCGGCCTTGCGAAATATGCGATTCTTGCGCCGTCGGTCGATTTTTCCTCGCTGGAAGCCGTGACGGTTCTGCTGGATTTCAACGGAAAGGGTGAGACCTTCGGTGAACAGTAAGCAGAAAAAAACGCGCAGACAGCGGCGCACGCGCTCAGAGCAGCGCACGCTCCGGCGGAATTTTATCCGCAAGACGCTGAGCCTGCTGATTCTGCTGCTGTGTTCCGTTCCGATGTTCGGCGGCGGACTGCACGCGCTGTGGGTGCTTCCGGCGGCAGTCTGCATCAGCATGAACGAGGATATGTATTTCGGGATGGCCGCGGGTGTCATCGCCGGACTGCTCATTGACATTGCCTGCGGCAGTGCGCTCGGCACAAATGCGATTTTTATGGTATGCTGCTGCACGGCAGTCAGCCTGCTGTTTGAACAGATTCTGCGCCGCACTTTTTTGCATTATATGGTGCTTTCGGCGGCATGTGCGTTTCTGCACAGCGTTCTGCGGTGGATTCTGCATGTCGGTATTTTCCGGACGCCGGGGCGCGAGGTGTTCTGGCATGAGTTGCTTGTGAAGGTGTCGCTCCGGACAGTGCTTGCGGCGCTGGTCGTCTATGTGCTGTATCTGCCGCTGTTCCGGCTGCTCTCGAAACGTGTGCGTTCCATGGACGCCGCCGCAATCCGCCGCGACTGGTGAGGGGGGAGCGGTATCGCTGCGCGATATTTTATAGTGGGCTTTCAGCCCAAACCTGACCAAAGGGACAGTGTCCCTTTGGAATCCCGTGATGAGTAAAATAAGACGTCGATTGCTGAAATCGGCGTCTTTCTTTATTTTCACGCTGCATTACCTTAATATGAAAGTTTTTGGTCGACCTTTTCCAAAAAGGTAGCCCTGCGATAGAGGGCGACCCCAGACGGATTCCGGAGCAATCCGCGATGCCCGCAGCCTATATCCGAAAGCGATTTGACAGTCAGTCCGCCCGGCAAAGAATTCTTTTCTAAACTTGCTTTTTTCTTTATAATGTGCTATAATACAATTACTGCGGAGAACGCCGCAGGCTGCGAAATAAAAGAAAGGACACAATGACTATGAATCAGGCTGTTATTCTTGCCGGCGGACAGGGAAAGCGCATGCACGCGCCGATCCCGAAGCCGATGTTTCAGGTCCTCGGGGAACCGATGCTCGAATGGGTGCTCGGTGCCTGCGAACGTGCAGAACTCGCACGCATCTGCGTCGTGACCGGCTATGAGGCTGACCAGATCCGCGCATATCTCGGAGACCGATGTGAAACGGCTTATCAGGCGGAACGCCTCGGAACAGGCCACGCCGTCATGCAGACGCTTCCATTCCTGAATGCTGATACGGACGGCAATACACTCGTTCTCTGCGGCGACGCGCCCTTCATCGACAGCGATACCATCCGGCAGTCCCTGGAGCGGCATATCGCGGAACACAATGCTGTCACGGTGATTACGGCCTGTGTGGACAATCCTTCCGGATACGGCAGAATCCTGCGTACTGATTCCGGTATCGCAGGCATCGTTGAGGAGAAGGACGCAACCGACGCGCAGCGCGCCATCAAGGAGATCAACTCCGGCTGCTACTGGTTCCGCACGCACGACCTGATTGACCTGCTCGGCCGCATCACCAATGACAACGCCCAGCAGGAATATTATCTGACTGATACCGTCGCAATCGCGCTCGAAAGCAATCTGCGCGCCGGTGCATTCTGCTCGCAGAATCCGGATGTCGTGCTCGGCGCCAATGACCGCAAGGGTCTGCTCGCGCTGAATACGGCTGCACGCATGGCTGTGCTCAACAAGCACATGGCAAACGGCGTCGGCTTTGTCTGCACAGACGGCATCATTATCGAGCGGCATGTTGAGATCGGTCCGGGAACCGAGATTCTGCCCGGCACCATTCTCCGCGGCAGGACTGTGATTGGCGCAAACTGCGTCATCGGCCCGAACTGCGTCATTGAAAATACCGTGGTCGGCGACAACGTCAAGCTCAATACCGTGCAGGCGTATGATTCGCGCATTGACAGCGGCGTCAAGATCGGCCCGTATGTCCATATCCGCCCGGACAGCCATATCTGCTCCGGTGCGAAGATCGGCGACTTTGTCGAGATCAAGAACAGCGAAATCGGCGAAGGTACGATGATCGCGCATCTTGCTTATCTCGGTGACAGCGATATCGGCAAGCATGTTAATATCGGCTGCGGCACCGTGACCGTCAACTTCGACGGCCTGAAAAAATCCCGCTGCGAGATCGGCGACCATGCATTCGTCGGATGCAACACGAACCTGATTGCGCCGGTGCGGCTCGGCAAGGACTGCTATACTGCGGCGGGCGCGACCGTGACGACCGATGTTCCCGATTACGCGCTTGCGATCGACCGCGGCACGCTCCATATCAAAGAGGGGTATACGCTGAGGAAATTTGCCAAGAGCAAAGAGAAAAAGGATCAATAAGAACCGACGGAACACAGCCCTGTTTCTGCGTGCACTGCGCGGAGACAGGGCTGTCTGCAAAAAACATGCTGAAAATCCGGCAGATACTGACAGATTCCGGCAAAATAGACGTTTTCTGTCTCGGAAAAAACAAAAGAATCTGGAATTTACCCTAAAAAGCGAAAGAATCTTGACAGACAGCAGAAAAAGCGGTATAATAAAATGTACGACTGTACCGAAATACATCGGTTTTTTCTGATCCCGAAAGGAATGGCTTTGTGATGAATCAATCCAAAAAGCGCAGAAAGAAGAAAAGAGCAGATATGCTCTCCGGCGATAATATGATGAAAACGGCCTATATTCTCGGCGGAACAATCGTCCTCACGGTGCTCGGAATCGTGGCCGCAGCTGTGATTTATAACAAGGATGACAGCGCGACGGTTCAGGCTGCCGGAGGACTTGACTATGCTGCGGCACAGCTGGATGTCTGGGAGGGCGAAGATATCCCGCCTGCCGATGCGTTTCTTTATGACAAGATGCGCCCGCTGGTTGCCGAGACACAGTATGTTGTGATGCCTGCAAATACTGTCGGCGATCAGAATATTGCGATTCTGATGCAGCTGCTTGACGGTACCACACGAACCGAAAATGCCGTGCTCTCGATCCGTGAGCCGGTCATCCGCTGGGAGCTCGGCTCCGATACGACCGCGCAGGAGCTGCTCGGCCGCGGCTACGAATCCGCAACGCTTTCCCAGCCGCTCGATGAGTTTACGGAAATCGGCTCCTATCCGGTCACGGTGCTGAACAACGGCAAGGAAAAGGAATTCACGCTGATTGTGCAGGATACCCAGAAGCCGGTCGTTACATTTCAGGATAATCTCAGCTTCTACGTGAATCAGAAGTTGACCGTCAAGGATTTTGTCAAGAGCTGTGAGGATATGTCGCCGGTGGAATACAATTTCTCCGACGAGCCGCTGACCGTCACCGAGGGCATCAAGGATATTTCCCTGATCGTCACCGATGCGGCCGGAAACAGCATTACCTACGATCTGGAGTATCTCGTTTCCGGAGACGGCCAGCCGCCTGAGATTACCGGCGTGACGGATATGCAGACCATTGCAGGCATCCCGATCGACTATATGCGCGGCGTATCCGCTTCCGATGCCTCGGACGGCGATGTCGAGGTCACGGTCACCGAACCGGAGGATTTCAACATCCGGATGCCGGGCACCTATGAGATCGTCTATTCCGCGTCCGATCAGGTCGGCAATGAGGGCGAGGTCAAGGCAAAGCTGACCGTACTGCCGTCGCTTGACGATGTCAGCAAGCTCAACTCCGCGGATGTATTCCGCATGGGTGACTATGTCATCAACAACCTCAAGAAAAACACCGATCCTTCTGATACAAAGGCTTTTGCAAGAGCCATCTATAATTATGTGCAGGAGCACATGTTCTACAGCGACAACAAGGATATCCTCGACTGGCAGCATGCTGCTGTCGTTGCGATGTTCAACGGCTACGGTGACTGCCGCAACTACTATGCCTTCTCCAGACTGCTGCTCACCTGCGCCGATATCGAAAATATGACCGTTGAAAAGGAAAAGGTCGAGGAGCATGAGAATGCCCATTACTGGAACCTTGTCAAGATCAACGGTGCATGGTATCACTTTGATACAACGCCGCGCTTTGATGTCTCCGATTTCTTCATGTGGACAGATGCGCAGATGGATGCGTATTCCTCGTGGAACGGCGGATGCTTCAACCGCGACAAGAGCCTCTACCCGCCGACACCGAACTGAGGCGTACCCATGAAGGAGAAACTCGGTATCATCGGCGGACTCGGCCCGATGGCTTCTGCACAGTTCCTTGAACTGTTGACGGACAAGACCGATGCAGCGACCGATCAGGAGCATATAGAGGTGTTCCTCTACAGCCGCCCGCAGACGCCGGACAGAACGGCATTCCTGCTCGGACAGTCGCAGGATAATCCGTATCCGGTGCTGCTGGATTCCGGCAGAATGCTGGAATCTATGGGCTGCAGGGTGCTCGTGATGCCCTGCATGACGGCCTACAGCTTCTATCCGCAGCTGAAGGACGATTTTCAGGCGACGCTTGTCAATCCGATTCTGGAGACAGCTGCTGTGCTCAGGGCGCGCGGCGTCCGGAAGGCAGGCATCATGGCGACGGACGGCACGCTGCAGGTCGGCACCTTTCAGCAGGCATTCTCCGGCTGCGGCATTGAACCGATCGTCCCGGACCGTGTGCATCAGGCTGAGGTCATGAGCATTATCTATGACGATGTCAAATCCGGCAGACCGGCAGATATGGAGCGCTTCCATGCCGTTGCACATGCAATGCGTGCGCAGGGGGCGGAATGCGTCATTCTCGGCTGCACCGAGCTTTCGGTCATCCGGCAGACACAGAAAATCGGCGCAGGCTTCCTCGATGCAATGGAGGTGCTTGCAGAGCGGGCGATCGAAGCCTGCGGATACCGCGTCAAGCCGGAGCAGCAGGTCTGCGCTGCGGCTGTCGCGGCATGTCAATGAAAACAGATGCGTGTATGCAGGAAAAACTGCATCGCGCGGAATCCCGGAATCCCTGCGGATTCCGGTCAAAAGGAAGGTATGCACATGCAGACCAATGTTCTTGAATATCTGGAGCAGACGCTCCCGCGGGTGCCCGACAAGGTCGCATTCGCGGACGACAACACACAGCTTACCTTTGCGCAGGTTTCGCAGAATGCCAGAGCCGTCGGCTCGGCGCTTCATGCGGACGGCCTTTCGGGTGAGCCTGTTGTTGTGTTTATGGAAAAATCACCCGCGGCGATCAATGCCTTTTTCGGCGTCATCTATGCGGGCTGCTATTATGTGCCGCTGGATGTGGAAATGCCCGCATTCCGGATTGAGATGATTCTGGAGCAGCTGCATCCGCGTGCGGTCATCTGTGATGCCGTAACGCAGCCGCAGCTTCAGAATTTCGGCTATACCGGAAAATCCTATCTCTTTGACGAGATCGTGAAAACGCCGGTTGACGATGCGGCGCTTGCACAGATCCGTGCAAAGCAGCTCGATATCGACCCGATCTATATTGTCTTTACATCCGGCTCGACCGGCGTGCCGAAGGGCATTCTTGCCTGCCACCGCTCGGTCATCGACTATATCGAAAATCTTTCGGAGACGCTCGGCTTCAACAGCGAGACGGTATTCGGCAATCAGACACCGCTCTATTTTGATGCATGTCTCAAAGAGCTCTATCCGACGCTGAAATTCGGTGCGACCACATGGCTCGTCCCGAAGCAGTGCTTCTCGTTCCCGATTCAGCTGGTCGAATATCTGAATGCGCACCGCATCAATACGATCTGCTGGGTGGTCTCTGCGCTGACAATGATCTCCGCGACGGGAACCTTCAGGACCGTCAGGCCGGAGACGCTGCATACGGTGGCATTCGGCAGCGAGGTCTTTCCGGTTAAGCAGTTCCGCATGTGGCGCGAGGTGCTTCCGGAGGCAAAGTTCACAAATCTCTATGGCCCGACCGAGGCGACCGGCATGAGCTGCTATTACCATGTCGAGCGCGAATTCGGGGATACCGAGGCCATTCCGATCGGCAGACCGTTCCGGAACACCGGCATCATTCTGCTGGACGAGAACAACAAGGAGGCCGCATTCGGCGAACCCGGCGAAATCTGCATCCGCGGCACCTGCCTGACAATGGGCTATTTCGGACAGCCGGAAAAGACTGCAGAGGTCTTTACGCAGAATCCGCTGCAGACCCGCTTCCCGGAGTTGATCTACCGCACCGGCGACATTGCGCATTACAATGCGGACGGCGACCTCGTGTTCGTCTCCCGCAAGGATTACCAGATCAAGCATATGGGACACCGCATCGAGCTCGGTGAGATCGAGATCAACTGCGGCCTGTTCGACGGCGTCGAGGCCGTCGGCTGTATCTACGACAAGCAGAAGGGCAAGATCGTCCTGTTCTATACCGGCCCTGCGGAGAAAGCAGCCCTTGCTTCCTATCTGAAGCAGCGGCTCCCGCGCTATATGCAGCCGAACAGAATCCGTCAGATTGACGCAATGCCGCATACACCGAACGGCAAGCTCGACAGAAAGGCACTGACGGCGCTTTACGAAACCGAATAATCCCGGTCACGGGAAACAAAAAATGTGGAGGAACAGAAAATGAATGAAATTCGCGGAACGATCATTGAGATCCTGCAGGATCTGCATGAGGATGTTGACTTTGAAAATGAAACCAGACTGATCGACGACAAGATTCTCGATTCGTTTGATATTGTGACGCTGATTTCCGAGCTCAGCAACGAATTTGACGTCACGATCCCCGCTGACAAAATCATTCCGGAGAATTTCAACTCCGCAGATGCACTGACCAAGATGATTACGGAGCTTGAGGACGAATAATGCTGTTTACCGATTCGCTCTTTATTTTCGGGCTGATCCTGCTGTTTTTCGTCTACTTCCTGATTCCGCAGAAGTACCGCTGGATGCTGCTGCTCGGCGCGAGCATCGCGTTCTATGCCTATTCCGGCGTGTTCAATCTGATTTATATTGCGGTCACGGCACTCAGTACGTTTCTCATCACGCGCAGAATGGAGAAAATGGCGGAAGCGGCTAAGGAATCCGTCTCCGCGCACAAATCCGAGTGGAGCCGCGATGAGAAAAAGGCCTTCAAGGAGCATGAAAAGAAAAAGCGCCGCCGCTGGCTCGCACTGCTGCTCATTCTGAACTTCGGTATGCTGGCCGTTATCAAATACGGCGCATTTACGATGAACAATGTGAACACGATCATCGGATGGTTCGGGAACCGCGGGACACTGCCGGTACCGGATTTTCTGCTGCCGATGGGCATTTCGTTCTATCTGTTCCAGACAATGGGCTATGCGATTGATGTCTACCGCGAAAAGTACCCCTGCGAAAAGAACTTTGCAAAACTGGCACTGTTTGTCTCGTTCTTTCCGCAGCTGGTGCAGGGACCGATCAGCCGCTATGACGATCTTGCAAAGGGACTCTATGCCGGAAACGGCTTTGAGGCAGAGCGCGTCCATCTCGGTGTGCAGCGCATCCTCTGGGGCTACTGCAAGAAGGTCGTGCTGGCAGACCGCATTCTGCCGGCCGTCACCCTGCTGATCTCCGATCCGGAGCAGTATCAGGGCATGTACGCGCTGCTCGGAATGCTCTACTACACCCTGCAGCTTTACGCCGATTTCACCGGCGGCATTGATATCACGATCGGCATCGGGCAGGTGCTCGGCATTCCGATTGCGGAGAACTTCCAGCGCCCGTTCTTCTCAAAGAACATCACCGAATACTGGCGGCGCTGGCATATCACGCTCGGAACATGGTTCAAGGATTATCTGTTCTACCCGGTCAGCGTGGCACAGCCGATGCTGAAGCTCTCCAAGTGGAGCCGCGACAAGCTCGGCAAGAACATCGGCAAATATCTGCCGGTCTATGTTTCCACGCTGGCGGTCTGGTTTGTCACCGGACTCTGGCACGGCGCGGCATGGAACTTCATCGTCTGGGGTATGCTTAATGCGGTCATCATTCTGATCTCCGAACGGCTGACCGGACTTTACGGCAAATTCCACGCCAAATGCGGCTGGAGCAACACACGCGCCTATGACGGCTTTATGGCAATCCGCACGACGCTCATGATGGGCTGTCTGCGTATGTTTGACTGCTACCGCGATGTGCCGCTGACCTTCCGCATGTTCGGCACGATGTTCACAAAGTGGAATGTGCAGATCTTCTGGGACGGCAGTCTTATGAAGCTGAATCTCAGCCTTGCGGATTACGGCGTGCTGCTGACGGGCGTGCTGGTGCTGTTCACGGCGAGTATGATCGGCCGGAAGGGCAGTGTCCGCAAGCGCATTCTGGGACGCTCCCGCGTGCTCAGCTGCTGCATGACCGTCGCACTTGTGCTGATCGTGCTGATCTTCGGTGCCTACGGCATCGGATATGATTCCAGTCAGTTTATTTACAATCAGTTCTGAGAAGCTGCTTGTGAATTGTTTACAGGAGAAATCATGGCGAACAAAAAAGTCCTTTTTGCCGGGCTGGCCATGACGCTGACGGCAGGCGTTCTGCTTGCGGCGTATCAGCGGCTGGTGCAGCCGAAATATATGTCCGATGTGGTCGAGGGCAATCTGATTGCCGATTACTACCGCAGCGGCAAGGATCACGATGTGCTCTTTATCGGCGACTGCGAATGCTATGAAAATTTCTCCCCGGTCAAGCTGTGGGAGGATTACGGCATTTCGTCCTATATCCGCGGTTCCGCGCAGCAGCTGATCTGGCAGTCCTATTATCTGCTGGAGGATACCCTGCGCTGCGAAAAGCCGAAGGTTGTCGTGTTCAATGTGCTTTCGATGAAGTACGGCGAGCCGCAGAATGAGGCCTATAACCGCATGTCCGTCGAGGGCATGGAGTGGTCAAAATCCAAAATTGCAAATATCAAGGCGTCCATGACCGAGGAGGAGAGCTTTCTGTCTTATGTTTTCCCGGTTCTGCGGTATCATTCCCGCTGGAGCGAGCTGACAGAGGACGATTTCCGCTATTACTTCGGAGCGGAGCCGAATTTCTTTTCCGGCTATTATCTCCGCGCAGATGCAAAGCCTGCACAGAATGTTCCGAAGGGCACTCCGCTGACCGATTATTCCTTCAGCGACACCTGCTGGGATTACCTCGGCAGAATGATGCAGCTCTGTGCGGAAAACCACATTCAGCTGGTGCTCATCAAGGCGCCGTCGCTCTATCCATACTGGTATCCGGAATGGGACGAGCAGATCCGCGAATATGCGGAGAAATATCAGCTGCATTATGTCAACTTCCTCGATGAGGACAAGCTCGCGGCCACCGGCCTCGACTTTGAAACCGATACCTATGACGGCGGTCTGCACCTCAATGTCTACGGCGCGGAGAAGCTGTCAGACTGGTTCGGGCAGTATCTCATCAGCAAGTTTGATCTGCGTGACCGCAGCAGTGAGCCTGCGCTCGCAAATGAGTGGGCGGATATCTGCAGGCGCTATCATGCGGAAACGGAACGCCAGGTCAAAAATCTGGAGCAGTACGGAAACGTTAAGGGTGAAGCAGATGCTTCTGTTTAATAAGAAAGGAAGATTTCAAATGAACAAAAAAAGTATGATTTCTGTTCTGGCCGCAGCGGCCATGCTGGCAGCACTGACCGGATGCGGCGCACAGTCGCAGCCGGCCGCAGATTCGCAGAGCGCGGCTCCGACCGATTCGGTCGCTCCCGCTGAGACGGAAGCAGCCGCTGAATCGCAGGAAGCTGCACCGGATGATGATGCATCACCGGCCGAGACGCCTGCAGATACGCCGGCAGACGAGGCTGTACAGATTGACTTTGACTATAATCTGAACGGCACAAAGATCGTCGTCGGCGAGGAGGCCGATCCGGTCATCGAGAAGCTCGGTGAGGCGGATGCGACCTTTGAGGCGCCGTCCTGTGCGTTCACCGGCGTCAGCTATTTCTATACCTACGGCGGCGTGCAGGTCATCACCTATCCGGATGAGCACGACCAGTCGCTGAACCGCATCTATGAGGTTGACCTGAATAACGATACCGCTGCGACAAACGAGGGCATTACAGTCGGTAGCACGTATGAGGACATGATTGCCAAATACGGCAAGCCGTCGCAGGAAACACCGGCCTACGCAATGTATGAGACAGAGGGCAAGGCCGTGCGCTTCTTCCTGACCGGCAACACCGTTTCGCAGATTGTTTATACAATCGTAATCAACTGATTTTCGGTTTCGGGGCCATTTGCCGGATGCTTGGGGAGGTGCCGACGAATGAATTGAAAATCAAATACAATCGGGGAAAACGGCGTACCAGCCGTTTCACATAAAAATACAATTGTTGATTGGGGTAATTGAATATGGGATTTTTCAGACGGCAGCAAACTGCGCCGGAGCGGGTGAAGTACCGCTACCGGGACCGTGTGGAGCGCGGAGAATTCCGCGGCCGGGAGATGTCTGAGCTCGAGATGCCGGATTCGGTTCTGGTCATCGGCGAGAGCGGCTTCCGGGAGTGCAGAAAGCTCTCCAGAGTTTCGCTTTCCAATTCTGTCTGCGAGATCGGCGCCTATGCGTTCCGGGACTGCGACAAGCTGGAAAATATTCTGATGCCGGGAGAAATGCGGTATCCGGACGGTTCCGGCGGCATGATCGGCATCGGCTGTTTTGAAGGCTGCGGCCTTCTGCGGGAGATTACGATTCCCGAAGGCGTGACGGTCATCGGTGCAAATGCGTTTCATAACTGTGCTGCACTGGAATCGGTTACGCTGCCGCGCTCTCTGCGCGCAATCCGCAGCGGGGCATTTTCCGGCTGTGCCAGACTCAAAACACTGCGCGTTGCCTCCATGCCGGAGCTGATTGCGCTGGATGCGTTTGTCAATACGCCGCAGCAGGAGCGGATCGCGGAGATCCGCAAGCCCGTGCTGACGATTATGCACACAAAGTCCTACGGTCTGCCGGAGATCTATCAGTTCTCCGCACTGCCGCATCAGATCGGCAATGAGCAGACCGAGCGTGACATGTCTGTGATGCTGGATGCCTGCGATCCGGAGCGTGTCTGCTTCCGCATTACGCAGTATCAGCATGCCGGCGGACGGCATACGGTGCTGCGGAATCAGCCGGTCAGACTGTTCTATGAGGAATATGACTGTTCGGGGCGCGTCGGAACGCACAAAGAGGAAATCATTGCGACCTATCGCTGAAACAAATCATCAGGGCAGATACTTCTTTGCGAGGTATCTGCCTTTTTCTGTCTTTCTGCGCTGCGCTTTGCCATCTATTGCAAAAAAATGCAAATAGTGCTGCCTTTTTCGCGGAAAGCACTTGCAAAAAGCTGCGGTTTGTGTTATACTAAATTGATAAGGCGAAGCGTGAACGCTTTGGCCGCGGAGAACGCCCGGCCGCAGGGATTCCCTGCATCTGCCCGGTGACCGGAAAGGAAATTGTTATGAAGCTGACGTTCAAACGCCTGCGCGATCATGCAGTGATCCCTGCCCGCGCAACCGAAACAAGTGCAGGACTCGATCTTTCTGCGTGCCTCACGGAGCCTGTTGTGATTCCGTCGCATGAGATCCGCATGATTCCGACCGGCCTTGCCGCTGCGCTCGACCGCGATGACGCCATGCTGATGCTCTGTGCGCGCTCCGGACTGGCATCAAAGCACGGCATTGCAATGGCGAACGGCGTCGGCATTGTGGATTCGGATTACCGCGGGGAGATCTGTGTGCCGCTCATCAATCAGAGCAGTGAGCCGTTTGAAATCACGGACGGAATGCGCGTTGCACAGCTGATTGTTGTTCCGGTGCTGCTGCCCGAAACAGCAGAGGCGGATTCGCTTCCGGAAACTGTGCGCGGTACGGGCGGATTTGGCTCAACCGGCAGATAAACAATAGATAAAAAGAGAACAATTACAAAAGAAAGGAACGAACCCATGAAAAAGAAACTGGTATATCTGTTGCTCATTATTACTGCAATTCTGAGCGGTCATTATCTCGGACTGGTCTGCCTGGATCTCAACGAGCCGCTGCTCGACTGGCTGGGCAAGAGTCTCGAATTCGGCTTTGATCCGACGACACTCGCATTCAGTGCATTCACACTTACGCTGGGTCTCCGTTTTTCCATCAATTTTCTGCAGATCCTGTTTATCGCACTGGCTGTTGTGATTGCGCCGAAGATTGCAGAATCCATAAAATAAGTCTGTTCCCGGCAGCGCTTCTGTCTGCCGGACATATAAATTGCCGGGTGCTTCCATGTTTCCCGGAAAAGGGCTGTTCTGTACGGCTCTTACAAAGAGAATCACACGGGAAATGAGGGAAATGTCTTGCAGGGGAAAGAAAAACAGCCGGAATCCGGCGAAAAGAAGCCTTCCGGCAGTGTCTCTGCGCTGCGCAATGCCGCGGAGATCGAAGCGAAGCGGGCACGCGAGGCGGAGCTGCGTGAACGGAAGCGTCAGGCTGCTGCCGAGGATGCTGCCTATCATGCACGCGAGGAGTATGCAAAGGAGCTTGCGGAGGAAAAGGTCGATCTCATCCGTCTGAAGCAGGGCGTCATTGAGGACAGCGACAAGGTCTTTCGTGAGGAGGCACCGGAAAAGCATTATACGCTGCTGCAGCGGATCGGAAACTGGTTCTATCATGCCAAGTGGTGGCTCGGCATCGCATCGTTTCTGGTGCTGCTGGGCGCATTTCTGATTTATGATATCGTGACGCGGGAAAATCCCGATCTGAGTGTGCTGCTGCTCTCCGCGAGCAACGAGCTGGATTATGAATCCCCGCAGCTCTGCAGCTGGCTTACAACCATGAGCGAGGACTTCAACGGAGACGGCGAGGTGCTTGTGAAATCGGTTTATATTCCGGTCTGTGAAGCAACGATGGATGTCGGCGGCAATACGGGCGCTGCCTATACAACACAGCTTTATGTGCAGTTCCAGAGCGATACCTGTATGCTGGTGCTGGTTGACGCGGAGTCTGAGCCCTATCTGGAGCCGGACGAGATGTTCGTCAGCATGGAAAAGCTCTATCCGGAATGCCCGCTTGCAGACGGCGTAAAGCTGCATGTCGATCAGACGAATTTTGCTTCGCTGGCAGGTCTTTCCAGCCCGCTCAAGGAGGGGAGCTATCTGGCACTGCGAAAGCCCGAAGAAACGATGAATACGCAGCTTGAAATGCAGGAAGCATATCGCCGTGCAAAGGCATTGCTGGATCAGATCGTGCCGCAGCTGCAGGAAACAGAGGTAACGCAGGAATGAAAACGGAAAAAATTCTCTTTTGTATCAGTCTGGCCGTGCTCGGAATCTGCGGGCTGACTGCTGCAATTTCCTATATTGCGGATAAGGAGCTGCCGGTTTTTCTGATCCGGACGATCGGCATTGCTTCCCTGATTGCGCTGCCGGTGCTCGGCTATACGGCCGTCAAAAAGCTCTGCAGCAAACGATAATGCATAAAAATGCGGCGCAGCCTTTTTTCGCTGCGCCGCAGGTGTTTGGTGCCGGAATTATGTATTTCCGATAATTTGTTATGCTTCCCGGAGCTTTTTAGCGATTTCCGAGATGCGCTGCATCCGGTGATGCACGCCGGAGCGGGAGAGCGGGGGATTGCACTGTGCTCCCAGATCGCTGAGGCTTGCTTCGGGATCGCTGAGCCGCTTGGATGCAATCTCCTGCAGCGTTTCCGGCAGGGAATCCAGTCCGGCGCGCTGCTGAATCAGTTCGATATCTGCAACCTGCTGTGCACCGGCCGCAATCGTCTTGTCAATGTTGGCAAGATCACAGTTCATGCGGCGGTTTGTCTGACTGCGGAAGCTCTTGTAGACCTGCTGCTCTGCAAGTGCCATCGAGGCATTCGGCGCGCCGAAATAGGTCAGCGCATCGCAGATCTGCTCGTTCTGCTTGAGATAGAGAACGGAATCGCCCTTGCGCACCGTGATTTTCAGCGGAATTGCCGGCTGAAACAGCTCCAGCTGTGCGCGGATTGCTTCCGCGAGTGCAGCGTCCGGCATGGCCATTTCAAGATGATAGCGGCGCTCCGGGTCGGTGACGCTGCCGCAGATCACAAAGCAGCCTGCAAGTGCTGCGGCAAATGCCGATGCCGGGAGCTTGCTGACAGCCGCCGCACGGTCATTCGCGTCAATATTGAGCTTGCTGCATAACGCACGGATTTCAGCGGCATCGTGAACTGAATAGCACCAGACGGGCAGCTTGCCGGTTCTGCTGCGGAATTCAGTATCAAACCGAATCTCCGGCGCCGCTGTCCGGATCAGCTGCGGGAACAGTCCCGCGAGTGCTTCGCATTCACTCTGAATCACAAGCTCCTCTGCGGAAAAGCGCCGCGTTCCGAGCAGCAGGCCGGTCAGAAAAGCCCGCCGGTCTGCCGGTTTGCGGATGCTGCCGCAGATTTCCTGCTTGGTCTGATTGGAAAAGGATGCCAAATTCGTATCCCCCTTTTTGCCGGATCGGCAGCTGTGCCTGTTCCGTGCGGGATTATTCTGCGCGGTACTTTGCAAGGAATGCTGCCTGCCGGGAACGGCGTCCGGCGATTCTCTGCTGTACCCAGTCCTCATAGGGCTGCCAGCGCGGATTGACAGCGGCGGCATCGTCTGTGCCGTCGGTGCTGTAGGTGAAGATAAATCCGCCGTCATAGATCTCAAATTCGATCTCACGGAGCTGTGTGCCCGTATAGCCTTCAATGCGGCCGTCTGCGGTATAAAGATGTTCTTCTTCGGGATCGAGGCCGCCGGGTACTGCGGATTTGCGGATATTGTTCAGATAGTAGACTGCGCCGTCCGCATCGCGCAGCACATAGCTCTTGCCGGCCGGATCCGGGTCGGCAGCAAGTCCGCCGTCGTCGGTGATTTCCGCATCGGCGATTGTGACCAGCTCAAAGTCTCCGAAGGTCTTTTTCTGCCACTTTGGAATACAAATCTCCGGGGCAGGGATTTCGTCGAAGTCCGCAGCGGTCAGATGCAGCGCGTCCATCGCCGTAAGGACGGCTTCCTTTTCAGCCGGATCGCTGAGCCAGTTTGCGTCGGAGAGCGAACCGCCGGTTTTCCATACATCCCAGTCCTGCTGCAGCGCGGCACGGTCGTCGCTGCTTTCTCCGAGCATAAGCGATTTTGCATCCAGATAGCCGTAAAAAACATGGTACTGCAGGACGACGAACAGGCAGTTTACAAAGAGCGGCAGGGTTTCCGCATCCGGCTCCTCTGCCAGAAAGGCCTGCATTGCCTTGTCGATTTCTGCGTCTGCGGCGGCGGCATCTCCTCGCTGCAGTGCACCGGAGACGGCCTCCAGATCGCAGTATTCCGCGATCAGCTCTTCCGGCTGAATTCCCATTGCCATGTGATTGTCCTCCTGCATACTATAATAATCTGTGCGATTATTATACCATAGAATCAGCCGAATGTCAATCAAGCGGCAGGGGCACAGACAGCGTTCTGCCGATATGCCGGCATGCGGAAACAGGACAAAAACCGGCCGGCGCGAAAAATTTTTGCTTTTTTTGTGACGCATCGGGTGCCGATGCTGTCGTAATGGATAGAGGGACCTCATGAAATACACGAAAGGAGTTGAAACCGTATGCAGAACATTGCTGATGATCAGATCATCTCGCTGTATTTTCACCGCGATCAGCAGGCGCTTGTACATACGGAACGGAAATACGGCGGATTGTGTCAGACGATTGCAAAAAGCATTCTGGGCAGCCGCGAGGACGCTGAGGAATGTGTCAATGACGCATTGCTGAAGATCTGGGAGGCGATTCCGCCCTCGAAGCCGCAGAATCTTGCCGCATTTCTGACTGTCACTGTCCGCAATCTGGCCTGTAACCGCAGAGCGGCACACCGTGCGGCCAAGCGCGGCGGCGGAGAGGTTGCTGTCGCGCTCAATGAGATCGAGGAGATGATTGCCGCGCCGGATAATCCCGAGGCTGCTCTGGATGCCCGTGCGATGACGGACGCAATGAATCTTTTCCTTGCGGAGCTTCCGGCGGAAACGAGAGTAATGTTCGTGCTGCGGTACTGGGGCAATCTCGGAATCAAAGAAATTGCTGACAAATGCGGCGTCAGTCAGAGCAAGGTCAAAATGACGCTTCTCCGCACCCGCAATAAATTGAAAGAACAGTTTGAAAAGGAGGGATTGCTGTGAAGGAGAATGAATACATGAATATTATGAGCGGCATTCGGGAAGAATTTATTGAAGAAGCTGTCTCGTGGGACGGCTCTGAGCGGAAGCGCATCCGTCAGATTCGCAGGATGACAACGGGCTTCGGTGCGGTTGCAGCAGCGATCGCGGTTGTTGTCGGTACCATCGCTTATAAGGAACGGAAGGATGATCTCCTTGCGGCGGATTCGCAGGAGTCCGAAACGGAATCCGTTACTGAGGACACAACGCTGAATCTGTTCGGCGGTCACGGTGACATTGAAGTCATTAAGAGCCTGTGGTGTGACAATTTCTACCGGGATGACGATTACTGGTATGACGGCACGGTGAAGTGGTCTGTGCGCAGCAGCGGCGAGGCACTGCCCTGTACAACTGTTTCATCTATGATTCAGAATAAAACACTTTATGCGGACGATCAGCAGCTTTACCGTGTGTATGACGGCAAGATCTTTGTCACAGACGGCTTCGGCAATGAGACTGAGCTCGTGGACATGAATCAGTGGAAGAACGGAAACGGCGGTCTGTACGAAATTGCTGAGAATCTTGACAGAATCCAGAAGGTCGGCGATGCACTGCTGCTGGAATGCTACAGCACGCAGGTACAGGACAGCGCGGTTGCTGAGGTATCTTTTGACGATGAAAACCCTGACCTTGAGTGCCCTGACGATGAGAATCTGAACTGCTGTGCATTCTGCTATGACGTCATCTGCGTCAATCTGAAGGACGGCTCGGCCAATACAATGGAGGGTGCAGAGAGTTCCATGGTTATCGGAAGCGATGACACAGGCTTCTATACCTACAGCTACACATCAAGAGGCATCCACCGCTATGATTTCAACGGCAGACTTCAGGGGAATGAGCCGGTCTGGGCATTCACAGATGATGCTTCGCTGATGTATGCGAAATATGCAGACGGCAAGCTCTATGCAGTGCTGGATTATGCTGACTATAACATTGACCCTGCAACAGGTGAGACGGTCTATGAGACAACACGCAAAGAGTACCGTATTTACGATATCGCTTCAGGTGACGAAACCACCATTTCGGCGGATCCGGATGAAAATATTCTGATCGGTAAAATGCTCTACCGTGCACGTTTCGAGGACGGCAGATTTGTGATCGACAGATATACGCTTGATATGGATGACCAGAGAACCGTTTATGCTGTAACGGCATCCGAGCTCTGGGATACGGAGCATTATCCGCTGCCGCGTGTTGATATCATGAACATTGCTGAGGCAGACGGCGAGCTCCTGATCGCGCTGCCGACCGTTCAGTATAACGGCGATGCAGTGCCGACGCTGCACGGCGAAGCAATGGCTGTTGTCGATGTTTTCACCGGAAAGGTGCTCTACAGCGGCAGAGACTATAACAGACAGAATGAGAATTCTGCAGTGACAACAACCGCTGACAATAAGGATGCAGATTCCACCTCTCAGACGACTGTCATCCGTGACAACGTGAATTACCTCGGCGGTACCGGCGTGCTGGAAGCATTCGGTAACTCGATGCTCTGTGCGGATGATACCCGCGTTTACGATCTGCAGAGCGGCAATGTCTGGAAGAAGCCGGCATCCGGTTCCGGTCTTATGGAGCAGGATGGCTTCATCTGCACCGAGCCGGGCTGCCAGCATGACAGCGACAAGTGCTTTGCTTATCGCTGGAACATTGCGGATCTCAATCAGCAGGAAAAGAATGTCAAGCTGCTGACCTGCGGCTCCGATGTATACGGCGTGAGAGGCAGCAAGTGCTGGTACATTGATCCGCTGTCCGGAACAGAGACACTCTGCATGGAAATCACCCAATCGCCCGACGGCAAGCCCTTCGGACAGGACGAAGTTCTGATTCGGAAGATTACACCGCTGCAGGTGAGCGGCGGAACAGGCGCCGGCCGGATCACCACGTTTCTGGTGGAATATCTGATTGGTTCAGACGACGGCATCGGCGGCACAAGAACACTTGCTGTCTATGACTGCACCAGCAACAGCACCCGTCCGTTCCTTGCTGAGAAAAATAATAGCGACGGTATCTACGCTGACGGAATCGACTGGGACAAGGTCGAAACAGATGACAAAAATACGGAAAATGTCTATGTGCTGAAGGATCTGAAAACACTGGTCGTTCTCAACAGAGAATGCAGCATCATAACAGAAATGGATCTCCCGCTTGCAGACGGTATAACTGTTTCCTATGAGGACTGGGCAATATATGACGGTCAGATGTATTATCAGACGGAATCCGGTCAGTACTTCCGGTATTCCCTTGCAACCGGCGAAAATCAGTTGCTTCAGGATGTATCTCCGGTCAGAATTGCACGCGGCCGCTGGTATGAGACGGACGGCGTGGTAATCGTTCCCGATCTTCAGACCGGATCGCAGAGCATCTATGTCAATCAGCCGGATTTTGCACAGGAATCCATGCAGTATACGGCCGATGACACCGCCCCGCTTTACGGAATCAGCGGTATCACCCGAAAGAACGATCAGTTCACGGTTGCCTATGCTTCCGGCGATGCGCTGGGACTGTACACATTCACTGCTCCGCAGCGGGCAAACTGACAGAACCTTTTTCATGATATCGCAGAGGGCGTTCCTTCGGGAGCGTCCTTTGCCTGTTTTCCCCGCAGACAGGGATGTACCGGGCGACCGAAGGGGAATCGCCGTCAGAACTGCCGGCCTTAAATGATTTATGATTGTGCAGTGTGACAGCTTTGAATTTGTTTCTCTGCTTTTTGTTTGCATATTCGTTCAAAAATCGAAAAAACGCTTGATTTTTTTGTGCACTTCTGATATAATGAAAATACGGGAAGTCCGAAACGGACGTGTAAGGAAAAAGGGGGCTATTTATATGAAACGATCAGAAGTCAGCCTGATTGCGGCTGTAATCGCTGTTGTGACGGCCGGAAGCACGCTCGGTGCACTGCCGGCAGCCGGTGCGGAGCAGGCCGCTCCGCTGCTGCAGGCGGAAGCGGAATCGCTGACTGTGACAACCGGCGGACAGGTCGCAACCAAGGTCTATAATGACGAATATCCCGGCTATTCCGGCGAGGGATTTGTCTGGGCGGCCGGAAGCGGCGGTGTCAGCTTCGAGGTCGACCTGGAAAAGGGCGCCATGTATGAGGTGACTGTCCGCAGCCTGAGCTATCTCGGCGACCGGCTGCAGAATATTGCCATCGACGGCGAGAATACTGCAACCGTCAACTTCCTCAAGACGGACAGCTGGACGGACGTCAGCTTCGGGTTCTTCTATATCCCCGAGGGCAAGCACACGATTGAGATCGGTTCGTCCGGCAGCTGGGGCTATATCCTCTACGATACCGTGACATTCGGCTATGCCAAGATGCCGGATATGAAAATTGATCCGACGCCCTGCGATCCGAAGGCGACCGATGAGACCAAAGCGCTGATGCAGTTCCTCACGGAGAACTACGGCAGGCAGATTCTCTCCGGTCAGCAGGAGATCTACGGCAGCGGCCACGACGGCAATTATGAGTACGAGTTCGATTATCTCAAGGATACGACCGGGAAGTATCCCGCTGTGCGCGGCTTTGACTTCATGAACTACAATCCGCTCTACGGCTGGGACGACAACACCACGGAGCGCGTCATCGAATGGTGCAGCGAGCGCGGCGGCATCGCAACTGCCAGCTGGCACCTCAATGTGCCGATCGACTTTGCGAACTATCAGCTCGGAGATGCCGTGGACTGGCAGCAGTGCAGCTATAAGAACTATCAGGCTTCAAACAGCACGTTCAATACAGCCAATATTCTGAAAAAGGATTCCAAGGAGCGTGCCTATTTTGATGAGGCCGTGAAGATGCTTGCAGAGCAGTTCAAGCGCCTGCAGGATGCCGGTGTGCCGCTGATTTTCCGTCCGCTGCATGAGGCGCAGGGCAATTACGGCCGGTACGATTCCGGTACAGCATGGTTCTGGTGGGGCGACCGCGGTCCGGAGGTCTATAAGGAGCTCTGGAAGCTGCTCTATTCCGAGCTGACCGAAACCTACGGTCTCCACAACCTGATCTGGGAAATCAACCTCTATGAGACCGATGTCTCTGAGGAATGGTACCCCGGCGCGGAATATGTCGATATGATCGCCTATGACAAGTATGAGGGCTCTCCGACAAAATGGGAAGATAACCCGGCGACATCCGTTTTCCTGCGGCTTGTCGGATATTCCGGCGATACCAAGATGGTCGCGCTTGCGGAATGTGACCGCATTCCGGCAATCGGCAAAATGAAAAATGAGGGCGCATGGTGGTCATACATCTGCCCGTGGTATGACACATATATCACGGATGAGAGCAACAATCCCAAGGCATTGCTCAAGGAATTCTATCAAAGCGACAGTGTGCTGACGCTCGATGAGCTGCCGGATACGCTCTACGTCTACAGCGGTGTTTCGCAGACGACGACTGAGCCGAAGGTTACCACCACGACGCCGAAGGCAACGACCGCAACGCTGACAACAACGGTACAGACAACTACGCATTTTGACGGTATGCGCGGAGACGCCAATCTGGACGGAACGGTTGATGTTTCGGATGCTGTCCTGCTCGCAAAGTTTGTCTCTGGTGATGCTTCCGCAAAGATCAGGGATCAGGGCAAACTGAATGCGGATGTCAATCAGAACGGTGCGCCGGATGATGACGATATCACGCAGATTCTGAAAATAATTGTAAAACTGATTTGAATGATTGCTGTACAGGCATTGCTCCGGTGATGTCTGTACAGCCGTTATGCTATGTGAAAAAAGGAGAAAATACAATGAAATTGCCGAAAATCAAATTCCAGTACAATTCCCCCGTCATTCTGACTATGACACTTGTTTCTGCTGCGGCATTGCTGCTCAACTATCTGACAGGCGGATGGAGCAATCATGCGCTGTTTTCCGTCTATCGCAGCGGGCTGCTCAATCCGCTGACCTATCTGCGGATGTTTACGCATGTGCTCGGCCATGTGAATTATACGCACTTTATCAATAACTTTACGATCATTCTGCTCGTCGGCCCGATGCTGGAGGAAAAATACGGCTCCAAAATGCTGCTTGAAATGATAGCGGTGACTGCCTGTGTAACCGGCCTGATTCATATGATCTTCAACTCGAAAGGAGAACTGCTCGGTGCAAGCGGCATTGTATTTATGCTGATTTTGCTCAGTTCCTTTGCGAACTATAAGAAAGGGAATATTCCGATCACGCTGATCCTCGTTGCAATTATTTATCTCAGCGGCGAGATCATCAATGCGGTTGCCAAGCCCAACGACGGCGTTTCGCAGATGGCGCACATTATCGGCGGTGTCTGCGGTATGCTGTTCGGGTGGGTTATCGGCAAACCGCAGGCGGATGCCGAAACGTCTGAAAAGCCCACAGATTCTTCACTTTCTGTCTGATTTATGCTCTGCTGCAGGGGATTTCTGCGGCAGAGCATTTTTCTTTTATTTTGGGCTTGACAAATCCGCCCGAATGTGATATAATAATCAGGTAGTCAATTCGGAGGCATAGCTCAGCTGGTTAGAGCGCACGGTTCACATCCGTGAGGTCGCGGGTTCGAGTCCCTCTGTCTCCACTTTTCAAAAACGACGTGTTTGCGTGAGAATCTCGCAGATACGTCGCTTTTGTTTTTACCGCACTGCAAGTATATACCGTGTTGTGTATGTTTTTTTGGTATTTTGCAGGCGATTTTCCCCCCACTTCACACGGGACTTCACACGAAAATTCACGCGAAACTTCACACGAGTTGTTTTTGGCGTACATGGCATCCTGTATTTACATGTTTTTCGTGAGAGTCCCTGAAATGCAGCAGCGTATATAAAAACATATTTATCTAAATGAAAAGCTTTATTTCACACAACACACCCACTGTTCTCACAAAACTACGGAAAATTACTTCCATACAATAGAATAATCTTCATCCGCCCGATGTTTTCAACCTTGAAATCATCGGGCTTTTTTTGCCTTGCTACGGAGGACAAAAGCCTTGGTCAGACACCTGCCATCATCACAGGTAATCGAAGATAACGCTCCGAACTGGAATGAACAAGAAATAGGAGGAAAATGATTATGAAACTCATACTTTATGACTGACCGCATACATCTACCGGCAAAATTGCTCCTGCATACAGCCCAGATTCTTGCCGGTAATTGCACCTTGACAACTGAATATTTCTTTTCAAGCCCGGTATTATGATGCGCAAATCCTATCTACTATTATAATAACGGGCTATTTTTATGCCCATTTGAGGAGGAATGAGCCATTGAACATGAGCGAAGATGTGACTGCCGTTTCGATGCAGGTATCGGAAAAGGCAGCAGATGCCGCACTGGCGGCATTTAAGTCCGTGCTGGATTCGGTCGGCAGGCTGTTCCGCGAGCTGCTCGGCATGGAGCATGACCGCGCCCGCGCAAAGGCGCAGATCAAGGCATCGAAAGGCAGCGCTGCGCCGGAGAAAACAAAGCCGCCAAATGTCACCGCAACGAACCTGACCGGCATCAAGCCCGGCGAAGTCTCCCTGAAAGACCTTGCCGAAAATGCCAGAGAGACCGGCGAAGCACTGTCTGTCTCACAGCACGGATTTTCGCAGGAGGATCGCAAGGCGATTGCCCGAACCGCGAAAAAGTATGGTATCCCCATTGCTTTCTCCGGCGAAAAAGGAAAAAACAACCTTTATGCCAATGTACGCAGCGGTGATCTGTCAATCTTTAAGCAGATGTTATGGATGATTTACCGGAATCGTTTCCGAAAGCATTGCGATCTGTCATAGAATGGACAGGGTTGACTCAGGAAGCGGTTGCTGAACAAGCTGCCATAACGCATAGAACGCTGGCACGCTTGCTATCCGGTGAAACAGAAAAGCCCTCACCTCAAATTGTTATGAAGATTTGTATCGGGCTGAAATTGCCGTTTGAGTTATCAATCAAACTCATGGAGCGCTCTGGAAATTCATTTCATTCGACGCAACAAGATGTGGCATATTTACAACTTCTCTTCTTTTCAGGTTATT
This sequence comes from Oscillospiraceae bacterium, assembly GCA_017427265.1. GTDB lineage: Bacteria > Bacillota > Clostridia > Oscillospirales > Ruminococcaceae > Firm-04. Next base: position 132,725 of record JAFRTG010000027.1, read on the forward strand.
ATTCAATCGCTCAGTGTAATCGCATTTTGGAATTGCAGCAGGTGAAACCGTTAGGAGAATCGCTTTATTAATATACGTTCAATCCTGTGGGCAGTATTATCAATATCTCATCATTTCACGACCGGATGTGATTAACTCTGTGTGAACAAAATGAGAGCGCCCCTGCGGGAGCGCTCTCATTGCTTATGATTCGTTGCCTTTGTTTGTGACGAAATGAGAATTATTATGTTTGCTCATTGATTCACATCGGCATAGTATTGTTCGATCGGGAAGAATTTTCCTGGATGCGCCGAGTCTTCTGTGAATGCCTGTGTCGTGCTGCCTTCATAACCGAACAGCCGCATATTTGCTGCCTTCACCTTGAATTCGGCCTTTTCAGAACTGGTGGGTTCAAGGAATTCCATATTCGGATTATTGACAACCAATCTGCTGACGTGAACGGAATCAAAAGCGAGCAGATGCAGCTTTTGCAGAGACGCCGGCAAAACGACATAGGGATAGCGCGAATCTTTATATGCAAACCGGCAGCGGTAGAAAGCATTGCTGTAGATTTCTTCGACATTCGGCGGTATTTCCGTTATGGTCAGTTTTGTGCAGTCATCGAAGGCCTGCATTTGGATTACCTTTACGCTGTCAGGGAAATCAATCTGTTCCAGTGCATGACAGTATGCAAACGCCATGCCGCCGATTGTTTCCAGATTCTCCGGAAGCTGTACATCGGTCAGCGCTTCGCAGGAATAGAATACGCTGCTTCCGATCTCCTTCAGCCGGTCGGGAAGAACTGCTTGTTTCAGGCTGATGCAGTTGGAAAACGCCTTCGTTCCGAGTGTCGTCACACAGTCCGGAAGTGTCACGGTCTCCAGCGCCCTGCAATAGCTGAATGCTTCCTCAGTTATCGTTTCCACGCTGCCCGGAATACAGATTTCCTTCATCTCATAATTATCGTAAAATGCACGATCCGTGATTGTTTTTACCCCCTGCGGAAGATCAACATGCGACAGCACAGGGCATTTGCTGAAGGTACCTGACAACTTTTCAACGGACGATATCAGAGAGACGCTTTCCAGCTTCTGACAGTTGTAAAATGTACCGCTCAGCTCCTCAAGGGGGTGACAATCCAGCGTAAAGGATTTCAGGCCGGAGGAATTGAAAGCGTTATCTCCGATGAAAGATATGGTGGACGGAATCATAATTTCAGAAAGGTCGCTGCATTGTGTAAAAGCATGACTGTCGATCGAAGTTAAACCCAGAGGGAGCCGGATGCTGTTCAGTTTGTAACAGCGTTCAAATGCTTGCTTTCCGATCCTTTTTATACTGGCCGGCAGGGAAACTTGCTGCAGCTCGATGCATCCGGTAAACGCATCGTCCGGAATCTCCGTAAATGAATCAGGAAGGGAAATCCGTCTGAGATGCTTCAGCCCCCAGAAGCCGTTTTTGTCAAATCCGACCACAGGTCTGTCTTTGTAAGTAGACGGGATCACAACACTGACATTCCCGGATTTTCCGTGTACCCGATAAGTCTCTGTGCCGTCTTCATCTGTATACAGGGTATAGACAGGTTCGTTGTCCACCACAAAATCCGGATCATCCGGGAAGCCGTCCTCCGGTTCGACAGGCTCTATGTTGTCCACAAGGCGGAAATTCGGATCGCCAGCGTGCAGGATGGAAGCGCCGATACCGCCGGGCCATTTTTTCTCGCTGATCGGTTTGCTTCGGCCGTAGATTCTGACGGCTTCGTTCTCTGCTTCGCCGGCGGTAGAAGCAGATAAAAGCATACTGTTCAGGAGAATTTCAAATACAACACTATCTGCATAATTGACACGCGACGGTTCAGACATACCAAATACGCTCCCAGCGCCTTTCCGGACCAGCGTATCGGCCAGATCATTTGTTGTCATGCTGCAGCAGGCACCCAGAAACCAAAGAGAATTATTCAGAGAGCCTTCCGGATAATAGTAATCAAAGAAATCCTGTGCAACGATAATACGATCTCCCAGGCAGGCGATACGTCCGCTTGCAAAATCAGCAGCATAAGACCTGTGATTATAAAAAACCTCCGGATCATGCTTGAATTGACTGTAGACCAGATGCTCACCGGTTATCAAAACAGGCACTTTATACGCTTTGCTGTCCGCCGGTATATCAGCGAAGCTGCCGTGACCGAACCAGATCACACAGCCGTAATCTGCAAGCTTTGTAAGCTGATATACAGATACTTCATCGTCATTTTTCAATGTAAAGGAACTGTTCAGCCCGTCAGCCAGCACCCTGCCGGTGCCCCTGAAGTCGGTGCCTTCCAAGGTATCTTTTGGAGCACTGTGATACGGAAGAAGTACAATTACATCCTTTTTCTCGGGATGCGCAGGGGTGATCAGACAATTTGGGAGCATATCCTCTGCATAAGTGTATGCGTACCGAAACCAGCTCATTTCATCCGGATCAATTGCAAACGGCCCGGTTCCCAGTACATCTGTTTCTTCATAAGGCAATTCCCAGAATCCGGAAATATGATATATTGTTTGGTAACTGACTGTTTTTTGTGTGTCATCTATGATATAATCTGTGATTTCATCTGCGCTTTCTGCGAGCTGATATGCAGCCTCAAATGTCTCCGCTTCCTGAAAACGGTTCGCAAGCGCAAGGTATCCGTTTACTTCATCTTCAGTCAGCTCTCTGAAAAAGCAGATGCGGAACGGCTCACTCTTGCAGGCGCCCGATGCAGCGTAGTAATCGACATTTTTGAAATCATCCGAGATCAGCTTCAGCTGCGCGGAATAAATGCAGTCATTCGCGGTTTCGTCTCCGTCCTTGCCGTCGTCGTGCATATAGGCGGCAGGTTCTTTATTTTCGCCGTCATAAAGAACAACCGTTTTCGACAGGCCGGGACGGTTTGCGGAAACTGTGAAGGTGACGGTCTCCTCCTCATTCAGCAGGATGTTCGGAATATCCGCCCGGAGATTGGAGAGCCTGTCGGCGCTCAGATATACACGCTTGGCAAGTGTCAGATCTCTCGCGTCAAGAGCACCATTTCCGTCCATGTCCAGGATCTGACAGTCTTCCGCATACCCGTCTCCCAACAAAAAAGACCGCAGCGCATAGATGTCATCCAGGCTGACGGCTTCCTGCGCATCTGCCGAATCCTCCGCCGCCGCTGATGGGAACCCTGATGAAAGGCAGGCAGTCATCCCTATTATGGCTGCCGACAGTAAGGCAGTCAGTTTTTTCAGCTTCATATCAATTCATCCCTTCCTTCTGAATTAGCAATTCTGGAATCAACAGCGTGTTTTCAGTTGTTGAGCAAGGATACAGAACTGCATTTTCATTATATCATACTTTTACTGAATAATCAAGATTTATTGCTGCTTGAGTATGACGACAGAGTACGTTTAATTATATCGATACTGCCCATTACATTTTGAGAGCTTTCCTATTGTAAAAAAGCCCTTGGTATGCTATAATGAACATATCAGGGGTGTAGCTTTGATTCACGATTTATGAACAATTCAATTATACTAGGGAAAGATTTGAATGATCCCTGATGATTTCGCCTAAATGGACGAGCCCCTGTGTAAGCTATTGGCATCCGTTGTTCCGGAATACTTATAGGAGGTGCCGTGTTAATGAAAACCAGATTGCTCGTAGTAACTGCGCTATGCCTTTCCCTGACAGCTTGCGGCATGGACTCAAGCTCTACTCCTGCGCAGCAGCCGACTGACCAGGTAACTGAGCAGACAGTCCCCACTGAAAGAATATGCAGAGCCACTATCACAGAAATCAACGGTAATACGATTACTGTTACTCCTGTGGACGGATCATGGGAACTCAGTTCGGCAAATAAGTTTACGCTATCAGCAGAACAAATTGATGACGGCGCACAGCCGCAAATCGGGATGACTCTCGAAATCACTTATGATGGCTCTATTTTAGAAATCTATCCTGCATTGTTCAGCGGTATTCAGAAGGTCACTGTCGTTTCTGAGCCAGCCACAGCTACTCTCTCAAACATGGGAACGCTGATGAACGATCTTGAATATGAGATTGCTAAGGGAGATTCCTATAATTCAAAGTATAAGCAGCGAGGATACAGCATTGATTTCATAGACAACAAGTATCGATACATCATATGTAGCGGAGAGCGTTCCACCGGCGGATATGGAATCAAGGTCACTGGCCTTGACTGCTTAGACTGCGGTACAGTGATCGTGACCGTAGAGGAAACAGCTCCGGCACAAGATGAAACTGTTACGGAAGCCTTTACCTATCCGAACTGCACAATTACATTCTCACATGAGCCGCCTGACGGAATAATAATCAAAAATTCTTCGGGAACAGAATTCGAGTACCTAGGTATTCTTACTTCGACAGCGCTTGATAAATCACCGAGGTATTCCTTGCCGAGGAGAGCAATCATGGTCAACGGAACACGGTATGTTGATACCGGCTATGTTTCCAGCCTCATGCGCTGTGGCATGCTTGATGGAACGATTGAAAAAGTTATCGACAGCAGTGAGATACCGGACGAGGACGGCGAAGCCAACTTCAATGCAGAAGGCTGGCAGTACGGTTTCGAGAAGGACACCCTCGATGTTCAGATTGGTAATGAATTCTGCATCTTCGCCGCAGAAGGATCGTATACAGCTGAGGATGACTATCTTCCGGAGGGAGTTATGCAGTTCATGGCAACAGTCGATGAGGTCACAGATGACGGTTACGTTATAGTGAAAACGGATACCCAGTCCGAACGGTTTCCACAGATCAAGAAAGATGTCAGATACAGGCTCAGCATGGATGCATATGATCCCGGCATCTATAACGGTGAACTCGTACCTGGAAATGTTCTCACTGTTGCTTGCAAGGGCAACTTTGAGGGTGAGGATCCCGTGACCATCACAGATGTATACTTCTTTTCGCCTGTTGGCAGCAGTCCATGTCAGCCGTATAGCGGAAGCGTAACACAGTAATTTTGCAAAGCGGCTTTAATAATTAGAAGGGAGGGTTACGATGAAACAATTTGTGGAAGTGCATTATTATGTAAAAGACGGAATGCGAGACGAATTCTACAAAGCAATCATGGAAAACGGAATTGCGGCGGCATCAAGGGCTGAAGAAGGCAATGAAAAGTATGACTACTATTTCAGCCCGGACAATGACAACGAACTGCTGCTGATTGAACTGTGGACGTCAGCGGAAGCTGTATGGGAGCATGGACAGACACCTCACTTTAAAGAACTGGGCGAACTGAAGCAAAAATATGTGACAGATACAACTATCATGCGATATGACATTGCAGATGATGGCTGCATTTGAATAGCGACAGAATGACATTATCACATGGCATTATAGAACCGGCAGAAATCCACAAATAATAAAATGGAGGAAAAACTATGGAATTCAAAGACGTTGTCAAGAATCGTTATTCGTGCAAAAAGTACAGTGACCGTCAGGTCGAAGCGGAAAAGCTGAACGCTGTTTTGGAAGCGGGACGTCTTGCACCGACTGCAAAGAATTTGCAGGAGCAACATATCTATGTTGTTCAGTCCGCTGAAAAGCTTGCTGCTATCGACAAGCTCACGCCCTGCCGTTATGGTGCGCCCACCGTTCTCGTTGTTGCGTTTGACAAAAACAATGTGTTCACTTATCCCGGTGAAAAGAGAGACTCCGGTGTTGAGGACGCAGCTATCGTGGCGACACATTTGATTCTCGCTGCCGCTGATGAAGGCGTAGACAGCTGCTGGCTGAATTATTTTGATCCCGACAAAGCAGCTTCCGCACTTGGTTTACCTGAGAACGAAGAAGTGCTGATGCTTCTTGATCTGGGCTATGCCGCAGAAGGAGCCGGTCCGCTCCCGAATCACGAAAGCAGAAAGCCGCTGACTGATACAGTCACATACCTTTAATCGCAGGAGATGTGATCATGAAACAGTATACACTTGCTAATGCCCCGATGGTAAATCAGATCCGTCTTTGCCCCGGCGAGACACAGGATGAACTTGTTGCATACTGTAAAGAACGGAATATTCTGCTTGAAGCATACAGTCCGCTTGGTACCGGACAGATCTTCAAGGTTCCTGAAATGCAGGTACTTGCAGAAAAATATCAGAAGAGCATCGCACAGATCTGTATCCGCTGGAGCCTGCAGAACGGCTTCCTTCCGCTTCCGAAATCGGTAACAGCTGAGAGAATCCGTGAAAATATGGATGTCTTCGGTTTTGAGCTTTCTGATGAGGATGTCAGGCTGATCGCTGGTCTGACCGGATGTGTCGGACTCTCCAAAGACCCGGACACGATCAACTGGTAATTGTTGCGGAGGAATGCTTATGCCTCAGAATGTTATGATAACAGGTGCCGGAAAAGCTGTCGGTCTTGGATACAATCTGGTACTCCGATACCTTGAAGCAGGAGATACGGTAGTTGCTACGATCAGAAAACCTTGTCCGGAACTTGAAGAGTTAAAAACACAGTACGGCAAAAAGCTGATTGTTCTGACTATGGATATCAGCAGTACAGCATCTGTTCAGGAAGCTGCAGATACGCTTTCGCAGGAACTCGATCATCTTGATCTGCTGATCAACAACGCCGTGTCTGTGTCCCCGGACTGTGACAAGGGCTTTTTTGACGCTGACCTTGACTATATAGCAAGAACTGTTGACATCACTGCTGTCGGAGCTATGCGTGTAATCAAGGCTTTCTATCCGCTCCTGAAAAAGAGTGATATGACCGCTTTGATAATGAACATTTCCTCAGAAGCCGGAAGCATCTCAAAATGCTACCGCACCAATCTGCTTGACTACGGTATGGCGAAAGCAGCGCTCAATATGGCGACCATGAACCTTTTCAACACCTTCAAGGATGAACGGGAGGTCAATATCTTCTGTGTTCATCCGGGATGGATCAGAACTGACGGAAAGCCAGATAATCCGGCACCGTTGTCTTCGTATGAGGCAGCTGAGATTCTGAGAGTACTGTTCGAGAAAAAGCGCAACGATTTTGACGGCCATAGATTTATTACGAATCTGGATGAAGACTATCCGTTCTGAGGAGGTGCGGGAGTATGTATGATATTATCATTACAGATTATCCACGGCTTCCGGGAGAGAATTCTGATGACCCGAGAATCATGCGAGCCATACAGAATTGTGCAGGTGGCGTATTGTATTTCCCAAAGGGTACTTATGAGATTGCTGAAATGTTGACTGTTGTCAACTGCTGTTCGTTCCTGCTTCATAAATCGGCAGTTCTCAAAGCAGTCAGGGAGATGCCGTTTGTTGTCATGATCGGCGCAGCAGCTTCTTACCCAGACGTACAGGAAAAAGACGGCCATCTTGTTCCGTCTGATAATCCGGATGCCGAGGACTGGAACCTGTTCTTCACAGGCGGCTATGTTGACGGCGCAGGCATGGCAAGCTGCATCTGCCTGAACAGCTTTAAGCACTTCACAATGCGGGATGTTTCGCTGCGAAACGGTCTGAAATACGGTCTGCGGATCGAAGATGAAGGCAGCACATGGACTTACGAGCTCGTAGCGCAAAATCTGTATCTGAAATGTACGCTTCCCGGACTTGCAGGCAATGCGGGTATCAGTTCTAACGGAGGCGACAGCCATTTTATTGACTGCATCGTAGTAGATTATACACGCGGCATAGAACTTCTTGGCGGCGGTTCAAACCGTCTCACCCGATGCCATGTATGGGGCGGTTCCATTCCGCCGCGGGCAGAGGGCGAACTTCCCGAAATGCTGGTAGATTCAGTGAATTATGTTCTCAGCTCCTATGATGCGATCCTCACTGACTGCTATGCTGATACAGGTATGACAGGATTTCTTGTGACAGAAAACGCCAGACTGCTAGGGTGCAGTTACTTCAATAATTACACCTACAAGATGGATAATGTGACTGTGATAGATCATCGCAGCGGAAAGCTCCTGATCAGTGACGGTTTCTTCCGTAAGACAAGCCCTCATGCAGTCCTTTATTCCGGTGACAAAACCAATCTCATCAGCAGGGATAATATACTTGACGGATTTGACGGTGAAGCACTGTGATAGGAGCAATTGTATGAAAGAGCATGAGAACAAAGTCGCCGTCATCACCGGCGGCGCACACGGTATCGGCAAATGTATTGCAGAGGAATTCCGCAAGAACGGCGCAACTGTCTGCGTCATAGACAAAGCCAAGGGTGACCATTTTGTCGGAGATATCTCTGAGAAAGCAGTATTGGAAGCCTTTGCGGATAGCGTGATTGCCAAGTACGGACAGATTGACTGCCTCATAAACAACGCTCTGCCTGTGATGAAAGGCATTGATGAATGCAGCTATGAAGAGTTTCAGTATGCTCTGTCTGTAGGTGTTACCGCTCCGTTTTACCTGTCAAAGCTATTTGCACCGCATTTCAATTCCGGCGGCAGTATTATCAATATCTCATCATCCCGTGATCGTATGAGTCAGCCGCAGACCGAGAGCTATACCGCTGCAAAGGGCGGCATCGCTGCGCTTACCCATGCTCTTGCCGTCAGTCTGGCAGGCAAGGTGCGCGTGAACTCTATCTCACCTGGGTGGATAGACACAAGCTACAAAATCTATAGCGGAGCCGATGCGAAACAGCAACCTGCCGGCAGAGTCGGCAATCCGCTTGATATCGCCAACATGGTGCTGTACCTTTGCTCTGACAAAGCAGGATTCATAACCGGTGAAAACATCTGCATTGACGGGGGCATGACCAGACAGATGATTTATCACGGTGATAACGGCTGGAGTTATATGCCTGGAAATACAGATGCCGAGCGATGAAACCCCGCTCAACTTATTTCGCACCATCCCTACATAAGAGAAAAAGTGCCGAAAATCTGATTCGGCACTTTTCTTATACCCTTTTTACGTGACATCAATACTACGCACGCAATGTGCATCGGAAGCCCGTTTCATTCTTCCGGAGACAGTTTGTAGGTCTTCTTTCCGCCGTGCCCGCCGAAGATCTGCCATGTTCCGATACCGAGCCGCGAAAAGAACGCCTGCCGTTCCTGTGCGCAGAGCGCGGAATCGGTATCCACTGAGGTCATCAGAATCGGCGCATAGCGGTTATATGCTGCCTGCTGTGCGGTCATGTCTTTCATATTGACGAAGATATCCCCCGTAAATGCGAGGTGATGTTCAAAGTCGATCAGCACCGATTCTCCTGCAAGATGCCCGCCTTTTCCCTCATACAGTTCAAAATGCAGTTCGCCGAAATCAAAGAATCCGGTCTGCTCAAGCATTTGGCGAATCTCTTTCTCCGCGCCGATGACAGTGATTTTCTCCGGCTGCACCGGAGCATAGGAAGTCAGTACCTTGCAGATGCGGACATACGGCTTATGCAGCGGATTCTGCTCACGGAAACCGTCTGCGCCGCTGCTTTCCGCCCGCAGACATTCTGCGCTTTTTGCACTCACATATACCGTATCGAAAAGCGGCAGCAGTCCGCAGTGGTCAACATCCGCGTGCGTGATCAGGCATTTCTTTTCGATGCGGTCAAATTCCGGAACGATGCTCCGGATCACCGACAGCATTTCTTCCTTGTAGCAGGCATAGCCCGTATCTATGAACAAATAATCTCCGCCGCTTTGGATGATCGCGGTATTGCTGCCACAGGGCGGTTCGATCAACGTCACAGAAGTGCTGTCGGTAATCGGATGCACGGTGACACGCGGTGTGAAGTTTTCGCCGCGTGAAGCAGCCAGCAGTTCCGCAAAACGGCTGATGCTGTCAAACGTGCGGTACGGCGAAACGCCCGATTCGTCAAGAATCTGCATTGCGAGATTGGTATTGACGATCAGTTCATTCTTTGCTTCGGCAGAAATATCCATTGCAGAAGAAAGCTCACTGACGAATGTGCTGTAAAAAAAGCTGTTGTCGTATATCTTGTCAGCGTGATTATACTCGATCACGCGCACGCTGCACAGCTTTTTCGCCGCATCCAGAAACGCATTCAGTTTCTCCGGATCATCCGCGATCAGCCCCATTTTGAACAGCTGATATTCGGTGCCGTTTTCCTGTGAGCTGATATAGGAGATATTGAAGCTGTGTGCGCTGATCAGTTCCAGAATCGCGGTCACGCTGCCGGGTTCGTCTTTCAGGCGAAACCCCAGCAGCACAACACTGCGGTTATCCTCGTCGCATTGCAGATAGCCGATCGCGGTCAGTTCTTCGGTCGCTTTTGCCAGCTGCTGCGGTGTTCCCTCTGCGTCGATAAACAGCATATGGGAATCCACCGCTTTGTTATAGCTGACTCTCGTGATATTGATGCCGAGCGCCGCAAAGCATCGGCTTGCTTTCAGGAATGCGCCGATGTGATTCGGCATTTTTGTGACAAAGGTTTTATTCATCTCACTTCTGATATTTCGCCTTGTCCATTTCACGGATCGCGGCACGGCGTATCTTGCCGCTGCCGACGGTCTTGGGCAGTTCTTCAACGAACTCCACGACACGCGGGTATTTATACGGCGCAGTGCCGCGCTTGACGTACTCCTGGATATCCTTGACAAGCTGCTCGGACGGTGCTGTTCCCTTGGTCAGCACGATCGTCGCTTTGACGACCTGACCGCGTGTCTCATCCGGCACACCGGTCACGGCGCATTCCAGCACATAGGGCAGTTCCATGAGCACACTCTCGATCTCGAACGGTCCGATGCGGTAACCGGAGGACTTGATGACGTCATCGACTCGGCCGACATACCAGAAGTATCCGTCCTCATCGACCCATGCTGTATCGCCGGTGTGATAGAAGCCGTCTCGCCATGTTTCAGCAGTTGTTTCCTCGTCGCCGTAGTAGCAGAGCGCCAGTCCCGGAACACCTTCCTTTTTCAGCTTAACGCAGATCTCGCCGGTTTCGCCGACGCCTGCCGGCTTACCGTCCGGCAGAAGCACCTGCACATCATACTGCGGATTCGGTCTGCCCATACTGCCGGGCTTTGGCTCCATGCCGACGACGTTTGCGATCGTCAGCGTGGTTTCGGTCTGTCCGAAGCCTTCCATCAGTTTGATGCCGGTCGCACGGTAGAACTGGTGGAATACTTCCGGATTGAGCGCCTCACCTGCAATGCACGCATATTTCAGCGAAGAAAGGTCATATCTGCCGAGATCCTCTTTGATGAAGAAGCGGTACATGGTCGGCGGTGCGCAGAAGCTTGTGACATGATATTTCTTGAACATCGGCAGGATGTCGTCTGCGTGGAAACGGTCGAAATCATACACGAATACGGCGGATTCGCACATCCACTGGCCGTAGAGCTTGCCCCAGAGCGCCTTGCCCCAGCCGGTATCGGAGATCGTGAAGTGCAGACCGTTCGGGTCTGCATTCTGCCAGTAGCGGGCGGTGACATAGTGGCCGAGCGGGTACTGATAGCTGTGCAGTACCAGTTTCGGATTGCCGGATGTACCGGAGCTGAAGAAGATCAGCATCGGATCGGTGCCGCAGGGTGTTTCTGCTGTACGTTCAAAGTGCGTGCTGTATGCCGGAAGTTCCGCATTGAAATCGCGCCAGCCCTCGCGCTGACCGTTTACGAGCACCTTCGTTTTGAGTGAAGGAGATGCGGCACAGGCAAGATCGACTTCATTTGCAACATCGCCGTCTGCCGTGCAGACAATCGCAGACACCTCTGCGGAATTGAAGCGGTACTCAAAATCATGCTTTTTCAGCATGTTGGAAGCGGGAATCACCAGTGCGCCGATGCGGTGCAGTGCGATGATCGAAAACCAGAACTGATAGTGACGCTTCAGCACGAGCATCACGCGGTCGCCCTTCTTGATGCCGAGCGACTTGAAATAGTTTGCGGTCTGGCAGGAGTATTTCTTGATGTCCTTGAATGTAAAACGGCGCTCATGATGATCGCGGTCCACATAGATCATCGCGGTCTTATCCGGACATTTTTCCGCCATTGCATCGACAATGTCATAGGCAAAATTGAATTCATCCTGATGCTCAAAATGCACACCGGTGAGCACGCCCGCTTCATTGGTTTCGCAGCTGACGAACTTCTCCGCGACCGGATGCATCAGACCTGCCTTATCCACATTCGTTGCATGATGCTCAAATACTGTTTCCTTATACTCCGAAACGCCGCCGTGCGGTGCCATGACAAAGGCATAGATCTCGCAGTCCTCACCGCCGAGCGCGACCTCGTCATGCGGCATGGAACTGTCGTAGTAGATGCTGTCGCCTTCATGCAGAATCTCGGTGTGCGATCCGACGATCATGCGGAGCGTGCCTTTCAGGACGATATCCATTTCCTGTCCCGCGTGGCTTGCGAGATGCAGCGGCTTGGAAAGTGCTTCTTCGGAATACGGAACCACAACATGGAACGGCTCAACGGTCTTGTTCTTGAATTTTGCGGCAAGGCGGTTATAGACAAAGCCCTCTCTGCGGGTGATCGGATCGCCCTCGCCTTTGCGCGTGACGGTGTAGCCGCTCAGTGCAGGGCTGCTGCCCTCCATCAGATCGGAGATCTCCACATGAAACGCATTTGCGCATTTATAGATAAACGTGAAGCTGAAATCTTTTTCGCCTGCTTCAAACTTTTTGTAGTCATCAACTGAGTAGTCTGTATGGGCTGCCATTTCCTCAACCGAGATGCCGAGGTCCTCGCGCAGACGCATAATGCGCTCTGCAACCTCCCTGATTCTGGTTTCGGCATTCATTTCCTGTGTCTGCTTGCTCATTACAATCGCTCCTTTATAAAAAATAATAAAATAAAAAGCTCGTCTCAAAGATAGACTTTGAGACGAGCATTCTAAACAAATACCCGCGGTACCACTCAAATTGTGCCGCTATTGCGTTACACCGCTTCAGGCTCCAGCAAGCCCTATTCCTTGACGCAGAATCACGGGAGCGCTTACTGTATTTTTCGGCACTCCGGCTCAGAAGGGATACATCGAATTGCGTATCACCGGCTCACACCACCCGCCGGCTCTCTGGAGACATTGGCAATCCTCTGCGTGTCTTCCTCACAGCTTATGGTCTGGATTATAACACAAAAGACTTCGTTTGTCAAGCCTTTTTTGAAATTTTTTGTGCCACATGGCGGTAATTTTTTTTGAAGCCTCTCACTCAATATCGGTTTTACCAGAATTTGCGCTGTTTTAGAATAACCGATGTTAAAGAGATTTCGGTCATGCCTGTTTTTCTACCAAATCGTCTGCAAACACTCGACCTACAATATTAGAATAAAAGCACTTGCGCCGGCAGGTGCATTTTTATGCCTTCAATCAATTCTTGAGCAATACTCCAAAAAATGTTTTTTTTATGACATCTTATGTCATAAAGAAAAACCGCCTGCAGCAGGAGAAATGGTCGTTTTTGTCTGAATCTTAGATGCGAACTCCAAACAGTCTGCACACAAACATTCGATTTTACTTGCTTTTTCACCGTTGTACAATTTGCTGATAGTGAAAAGTTTATGACATCTGATGTCATAGTATTCTATTTATAAATATGCTATTATTGATTCACAGGCAAACAACAGCCTGACAGAATCTTGAAAAAAGAATAGCAGCATGCAGGGAACTTTTAATCTGCGGTCGGGTGATGCCTGACAGCCACAGAACCCATACGCGACGACCGTGCATCAATCACGCGAGCGATCAATATGGCGGTTCGAGACCGGAGCAGCGTCCGGTTGGCGATGAAACGCAGATGATCATGATACTTCCGCTGAGAGGCGGCCCCCCGTGTGATCCACGGGTTTGAGAGCTTAGCGCTATGCTGATCGGTACAAGCAAATGAGCTGAACACAGAGCAGTACCTGACGGAGCTGTTCTCGCAGTCTGCCGGGACGCTCAGCTTGCCATCCAATACTTGATATTCAAAGAAACAGACCCACCTTCGGGGTGAGTCTGTTTCTTTGATTGCATATGTTGGCGGTTTACGCTTACGATACGCCGGCTCTGTAGCATATGATTACTTCTTCCGGAGCAGAAGAGCAGGAATTACTCCTCATCCTTCTTGCGGAGGACGCCGGAGCCTGCAACAGCAGCAGAACCGATCAGCATCAGGAACAGTGCAGCAGCCGCAGCAGCAGCAGTCTTGACGGAGTTGTTGCCGGTCTGCGGGAGATCGACCGTGCCGCCCTTGCTGTCGGTGCCCTTACCGGTCACAGGGTCGATCGTATAGGTATCGACCACATTGCCCTTCTCATCAGAGAGTACAACACTGACAGTGCCGTCCTCGTTCTCGATGGTCTCGGAAGTGACCTTTGCGCCGCTGTTCTTGGATTCATAATCCTTCACAGCCATGCCGCCGAGCTTCTCGACCGGTGCAAAATACTGCTTTGCAGTGTATTCGGTTGTGGCAGTCGTGGTGGTAGTGGTCTGCTCCGATGCTTCGGAAGTAGTGGTCACCTCAATCGCAGAAGTGGTGGTGGTAGTGGTGGTGGTAGTGGTGGTCTCTGTGGTCGTGGATTCAATCGGAGTCGTAGTGGTCTCAGAATCACGGTAGAATTCATTGAAGCAGTTGTCAATGTTCGTGGGATCATAGACCGGGGTAAAGTCCTTCGTGCCGTCCTCAGCAGGCTGGAGGCTGTTGTAGGTGAAGTCCGGCGCAACGCCGTTGTCGATGCTGTTGCCGTCCTTATTGAGGAAGCAGGAACCGTTGGAGAGCAAGTAGGGCAGACCGTCAGCAGTCATGCGGTGAACGACCATGCAGGCGCCGCCGCCGCTCTGCTCGCCCATCAGCAGGATGCCGTTGTCCTTTGCAAGGGCAGGCAGCCAGTTGCCGCAGGAGAAGGAGCGGTTCGAGGTGATGATGCCGAATTCCAGATCAGGCTTGAATGCCGCATCCTTTTCGTCGATCACCTTGTCAAAGTTCTTGTCGATCTTGTATACAACGGTAGTAATGCCGCCGTGAATGTTATCAGCGGTAGAAGTCTGCTCCAGACCGGCCATCATATTGATGATGTACTGTGTTGTCAGCGTCACGCCGCCGATATTCGAGCCGAGATCCACGACGAATCTCTTGATTTGGGGATTCGCGTCTGCCTTGCTGACTGCATAGTAGAATTCAGAAGCGGTATCCTCAGGCATCTCGCCGTCGCCCTGATAGTAAGCAGTCCAGCCCTGGATGTCCATAATGAACTGATCGAAGGAGAAGAATGCAATATCGCCCACCTCAGCGTAGGTTGCATTTGCGAGCTTCTCGGTATTTACGCCCTCCTGTGCAAACAGTGCATCTCTTGCAGCCTTTGCACATTCAGCGCTCATTCCGACTGACTGCTGGTCGCCGATGAAATCGGATGCGCCCTCAAAGCTCAGACCGCTCTGATAGAATTTCTGCTGCGCCGGTCCGATGTTTTCTGAAATATACGAGCTCATGTACGGCACATCCGGGAACATGGTATGACCGCCGTCCCACAGATAGTAATTCAGTGCGGAGAAGCCGGTGACATAGTCCAGAAGATCTGTGGAGAGAAGAAGCTGCTTGATGGCCTTGGTCGTGTCATTTGCCTCAGAAAGCATACCGTCCAGACCCTTTTCGTGCATCAAATCGGTATAGGTGGGTCTGCCCGGGAAGCCATAGGTCCGATCAAAGGAGAAACACAGCTCATTGTAATTAAACTCTGCCAGATCTTCCGGTCTGCTTTCCTTGTTGGCATCAGCGAAAGCATTTGCGTGCTGCGGGGTTGCAGTAACAGATACGGTCGAGAACGGCTCCGCATGGCTTCCGCCGAACACCAGCATATTTTCCACAACGCCGCCGATCTTCGTGCTGGTAGCAAAGAGATCACAAAGAGTCGCTGCCGGAAGCCAGACATCATTGTCACCCGCGATCATATCAATGTGATACTTGCTGAGATCAAGCGTTTCACCAGGGGATTCAGGGCCGCCGACTGTCTTGCTGTTATTTAAGTCAAATTTTACGAAAAGATTATACAGGGAATTATCACTGGATGCATCCGCGGAAGGAATGTAGAAAGCTGCGCGGTAGTCGGTCGCAATGGTATCCTTCTTGGTATCGATCGAACCTGTCACTTCCAGAGGCGTCGTGACTTCAAAGACACCGTCCTGCAAAGTCTTGATGGTAAGCTGATCGCCGGACCAGCACTCGTAGAAATCCGAGAGCTTGATGTAGGGGATGCTGGGCGTGTTCTCGAAGAAGCGGCAGTCGATCTCTGCAACCTGATCGGGCGCATAGAGGATGACCGGCATTTTGGCTTCTGTAAAGGACTGCTCCTTGGCATCATCCTTACCGGCTGCAAATGCAGTCATGCCTGCGGATGAGGCGACGAGCATCACAGCAGCGACACCCGCAGCGGCTTTTCTGAAAAACATAGTAAATTCCTCCTAAATGTGAAATATGATTGCTGAAAAGCCTTTCTATTATAACATTTTATGTAAGATAAGTCAAGCACATAGATGTTTTTCGCGCGAAGGTGTCAGGCGGTTTCCCTTGCAGTATCTTGCAAAACCTTTCTGTTACACAGTCATCAGAGTGATTCCGGGCGCGTTATCTTTTTTGTCTGTTCGTGTTGGACGCGGGATGATTTACGCTTACCTTTCCTTCAGCTGTTCCGTGCCGTTCCAGAGACGGGGCGCGGGCTGTTCCGCGTCACCGGCATAGACTGTTTCCTCAAAATAAACTTTTGTCTCTGCAAGCGGGCAGCGTTCCTGTTCCACACCGAGTATAAATCGCTCGCTGTCCTTCTGCGTCTCTGCCTGCACGGTTACAGAGTAGGTCTGACCTGCTTCCAGCATCGCAGTCATGGCTGCCTGCTGGGCGGTCTGATCGGAAGCAGAAACAGCGGGGATTTCCTCTCCTTCCGCGTCCCTGATACACAGCTCCGTTATGAGTGATTCATAGCTGATCGGATCAAACCGCTCCGGCTCGAAGATGTTTTTGCCCAGTACCGCGATCACATCGGGCGCCGACGCAACATCGGTATATTTGGCGTCAATGCTCTCATTTCCGGCTGCCACACAGAATGTGACATCCTGCTCCGACGCAGCCGCCGCCGCTGTGTTCAGCAGCGGTGAGATGCCGAGTCCGCCGAGACTCATGCCGATGACATCTGCGCCCTGTTCCAGTGCATACATCACGCCGCAGTAGACCTCCAGTGTGGTTCCCATGCCTTCCCGGTTGAGCACCTTGATCGGCAGGATCTTCACATTGTCCATTGTGCACGATGCGATGATGCCCGCACAGTGTGTGCCGTGGCCGAAATCATCCTCCCAGCCGCCGGGCGCATCTTCCGAAAAGCGTGCGCCGTTCGGAAGAATCCGTCCGTTCAGCCATGAATGCGCTGCGTTCACGCCGGTATCGACGACTGCCACGCAGACCTCCGGAAGGGCCTCCTTCGTTTCGGTGAGCCATGCGCAGTAATCGTCCGCGCCGATATCATGCACGCCCCATGAAGTACGCTCGCTGTCCAGTGCGTTCGTGCCGCTGCCCGGCAGTTCCGCTGCCGAAAGCACGCTGTCGCAGTCTGCAAATTCCACATCCGGGTCCTGCTGATACGCCTGATAGGCACGGTATGCAGCCTCCTGGGATTCAAACTGCACCACATACAGATTCTGAAAACCGGACGCAAGCAGTCTGCCGCCGTGCAGTGCAGGTTCATGCTCTGCTTTGACGATCAGCTTTGCGGTCTGGAACGGAAATGTCACGGTCAGATCACCGTCCTGCTCCAGCACGCAGCAGCCGATCTGCGCCGCAGCCTCCTGTGGTGTAAGCGCATTCTGCCCGTCCGTTGAGAATCACAAGCCTGCCGTTTTCAATCCGGCATCCGGCGTAGGATTGCCCGACAGGTTCGCCGTCGCGGTAAAGCTGCTGCTCACGCCCTGAAAACCGCAGCGTGCGAAACAGCTCCCGGTGCGGTGCAGCATCGGATTCCTCTGTGAGCTGTGCTGCAAATTCGCGCAATGTTTTCGTTTCTGCCGGCTGATGCCTGCTGAACAGCATGTCCGTGCAGATGCCGTTCGTCAGCAGCATACAGGAGGTCAGCAGTGCAAGCGGTCTTTTGCATCGTTTCATAACTGTGTTCTCCATTGCAATATGATAATATTTTTTCATCATGCGTTTTGCGGCGTGATCAAACGCAGTATCTGCTTCTTGCGATTTTTCGTGCAAAATGACGTATGATGCATGTACAGTATAGCACGTTTTGGACAGCAAGTCAATACATTTTCCAATGTTTTACCGTATCTGTATCCGAGCGGTATACGGTGTTTTCAGAAGCCGCGTCAGCGGCGTGAACTTGCTATATTGGGGAAGCTCTGCTGCAGTCCTCCGAAGGAAAATGCCCGCGGGGGCACCCCGCCCGGAGGGAAATGGGTGCGGATACTGCCCGCCGTACTCTTGACGCAAGGGGCAGAATATGGTACAATAATGCTATCAAATTCCGGAGGTGCATGGCGATGTCCCTGAAGCTGATTCATACCGATCTGACCCGTTTCCCCTGTGATGCTGCTGTTCTGTCCGCAGACGAAAACCTTGAATACGGCGGAAGCGTATTCGGTGCATGCAGCAGTGCCGGCGGCCCGACTCTGCATGCGTTACTCAGTGAAGCCGGCGGCTGTGTGACCGGTCAGGCGATCCATATTGAAGGCAGTGCGCACCTTTCGGGTCTGCGCTGCGAACACCTGATTATCACGGCAGCCCCCTTCTGGAAGGACGGTACACAGAACGAGACCGAGCTGCTCAAAAGCTGCTACCGGAGCAGTCTGGATGAAGCGGTCAGACTCGGCTGCAAAACAATCGGCATCAGCCTGATTGACTCCCGCATTTACGGCTTCCCGAAAGAACTTGCACGGGAAACTGCCGTGCAGGCGATTCTGGAGTATCCGAAGATTCATGAACTGGATGTGTATCTGATTACATTTGACTGGCGCAGTTACGGCGACCATGCAGACAGAATTCTGGATCTGGAACGGTATATCAACCGCTCCATGCAAGTACCCGCAGCGGCTGCAGCGGCAGCTTCAAACAGCTTATCGGATCATGCCAAATCAAAGAGAAAAGGTCTGCTCGGTGCAGCGCGGCACAGTTTTGCATCGAAGAAGTCGGAAATGCCGGAATGTGCTGTATGCGCAGAAGCAGCCGTACCGCTGGAGGAACGTCTGAAACAGCTGGATGAGGGATTTTCAGAAATGCTGCTGCGCAAGATCGACGAAGCGGGCATCAAGGATTCCGAGTGCTATAAAAAAGCGAATGTCTCCAAACAGCTCTTTTCCAAGATCCGTTCCGACCCGCACTACAGGCCGAAAAAGGAAACCGTTCTGGCCTTTGCGCTTGCGCTGAAGCTGGATCTGGACGAAACGAATGCGCTGCTGAAAACGGCAGGGTATTCGCTCACGCACAGCAATAAATCCGATATCATCATTGAGTATTTCATCAGTCAGCATATCTTCAATGTGTTTGTCATCAATGAAGCGCTGTATACATACGATCAGTCGGTTCTCGGCTCTGACTGAAACAAAAACCGGCAGTGTATGGAAAACGTCCACTGCCGGTTGACCTTTTCTCCTTTGATCTGTGGTATGATACAGATACAGAAACAAACCGCCCGCAAGTCAAAGGAGGAATCACTATGAAAAACAATCTCACGGAAATGGTCTTTATTCTGGACCGCAGCGGCTCTATGTCCGGCCTGGAAGCCGACACGATCGGCGGCTTCAACGCTATGATCGACAAGCAGAAAAAGGAAAACGGTGAGGCATTCGTCACGACAGTGCTCTTCCATACGCAGCACAGTGTCCTGCATGACCGTCTGACGATCGACAAGGTTCCCGTTATGACCGACAGTGATTACTATGTCGTCGGCGGCACGGCACTGCTCGATGCAGTCGGCACGACAATCCGGCAGATCGAAACGATTCACAGGTATGCGCGCCCGGAGGATGTGCCGGCACATACGGTGTTCATTATCACAACGGACGGCCATGAGAATTCCAGCAGCCAGTTCCGCTATGCCGATGTGAAGAAGATGATCGAAGCAGCGAAGGAAAAGGGCTGGGAATTCCTGTATCTCGGCGCAAATATCGACGCAGCGACGGAAGCTGCAAAGATCGGCATTTCCCGTGAACGCGCTGCCAATTATGAAGCAACTGAATGCGGTACCAGAAGCCTGTTCAGAGCCATGAGCAGCTCGGTCGCGTCAGTTCGCCGAAAGGGCGTCATGTCGGATGAATGGAAGGAAGAGCTCAAATAATACTGCACGGATTATCAGATCGCAGCATGGATTACACGCAGGAGGAACGATTGTATGCGAATATCATTTGATCTGGATGACACGCTGTTTGTCGCGGAAGAAGACGGGTTTGCATTGGAGCCGCCGCTGCGGTTTCCGCTGAACAAGGTGTTTCAGGAGCGCCTGCGCAAAGGCACGCCGGAGCTGATGCGGCGGCTGCGGGAAGCGGGCTGGGAGATCTGGGTCTATACGACCTCATTCCGGTCGCCGCTTTATATCCGGTCGCTGTTCCGGCATTACGGCATTCAGATTGATGAGGTCGTGAACGGTGCGCGGCACGAGAGCGAGGTACAGGCGAAGCACAAGGATCCGATGCCGTCGAAGTATCCCGCGCATTACCGCATTGACCTGCATGTAGATGATGACCGGTCTGTGTATCAGAACGGGGAGTATTACGGATTCCGCGTGTTTCTGATCGGCCCGCCGGATGAAGAATGGGTTGATAAGATCATGCAGGCAGCGATGCGCCTTACATCACAGACGGGATCCTGAGCTTTCTGATTCTTTGATTTTCATTTGCATGTGAATGCTCGAAAAAAAGTTTCTCTTTGCGTCGGAACAGAAGTAAATGTGAAATGCCCGGAAATTTCCGGGCATTTCAGTTTGTCATTGAAAAGGTATCTCCGCTGGATTTATAATAGGTGCTCCCCAAAAACATGGCCAAGGGTTCGTAGCACTTTGGCATCTCAATCTGATGAAATATACGCAGCTGCACCTTTTTATACAAAAACGGGGTCTGGGGATACGTCCCCGGTGGGAGTTTGAGGGCAAAGCCCTCATTACAGATCATCGCGCAGCGATACCTTTTTCATTTGCGCGACTTCATTTGCGCGACAGAATTGCTGCAAGTGTTTTCAGCAGCAGATCGGCGTCAATGGGTTTTGCGATATGTGCCTGCATCCCTGCTTCTATTGCAGCATCAGCATCCTCTTTGAACGCATTGGCTGTCATGGCAAGAATCGGTATTTCCGCAAGTGCTTTGTTTTCAAGGCTGCGGATTTTTCCTGTTGCGGTATAGCCGTCCATTACCGGCATCTGGATATCCATGAGGACAGCGTCATAGTATCCGTCTGCGGAACCGGAGATCATGTCCAGTGCGATCTGTCCGTTTTCGGCGGTTTCCACGGCATAACCTGCCTGTGTCAGAATCATATTCACGATTTCCATATTGATCGCGTTGTCCTCGACAAGCAGCAGGCGCTTTCCGGATGTATCAAACGGTTCTGCTGTTTCATCATCTGCATCCGTCTGTTCCGGATCGGATGCTTCTGCAAGCTGAAAGCGCAGCCGCAGCACGATTTCCGTGCCGCAGTCCGGCTCTGTCAGCACCTCGATCGTGCCGTCCATCAGGTCGATGATGCTTTTGGAGATGGACAGACCGAGTCCGGTTCCTTCGATCCCGCTGACAGTAGAAGTCCGCTCCCGTTCAAAGGGCCGGAACATTTTTTCCGCAAATTCCTTCGACATGCCGATTCCGTTATCTGTAATCCGGATTTCATAGGCACCGGTGCCGGTGTCTGCGCATTCCGTCTGCTTGATCGAAGCGATGATGCGGCCGTTCTCCGGTGTGAATTTGTAGGCGTTGTTCAGCAGGTTAATCAGAACGCGGTTCAGATTCTTCACATCACACAGCACATAGCGGTCTCTGATCTGATCTGTCTGAATCTCAAACTGCATCTTCTTCTGCTTCATCTGTGCCTCAAAAAGATCATAGAGATCACGGAAAATGCCGCAGAGGTCAGCCGGAATAATTTCCAGTTCCATTTTTCCGTTTTCGATCCGGCTCATTTCCAGGATATCGTTAATCAGTGTGAGCAGATGCTGATTCGATCGGTCAATTTTGACGAGATAATTGTGCAGTTCTGCGGATGCGGGTTCCTTCAGTGCCAGCTTTGTGTAGCCGATAATGGCGTTCATCGGCGTGCGGATATCATGCGACATGTTGAACAGAAAACGGCTCTTGGCCTTGCTGCCTTCCATCGCACGGATTTTTTCGCGCTCGGCAGCTTCCTGATTCTTCCGCACGAGATTCTGCACATACAGCATGATCATCAGTCCCGTGAACACAATCGCCATCAGGACGAAGCCGCCTGATGCAAGCGACCTGTGAGCGGCCTGAAGGCTGTCCTTTGCTGCAATGCTTTTGGCGAGCCATAAAAAGGCGGAATAAAGCAGCAGTGCGAAAAGGACAACGCCGGAGGTCACGATGCCGCTGTATTCAGTGATCGTGCTGCGTGTGATTGTCCGCCAGTAAAAGACAAAGCCGAGCAGGCACCAGAATGAAAGCAGCAGAAACGCCTCACTGCCCATAGCCTCCATCGCGGTCAGTCTTGGGACAAGCTGCACAATGACGAAAATGACGGAAACCGCAGTGCCTGCAAAACCGGTGAGCCGCACCGTCCGGATATGTTCTTTCCTTGCAATTTTATAGGCAGCTGCTGATGTATATCCGAAGCCGACAATCGCACCGAACGAAGTCAGATCGACAAACCAGCTCAGCGTGTTTCTGCCGAAGAGCGCCAGTATGATCGAAAAAATCATGATGAACAGCGTACTGTATGCGGTTTTGGAAAACAGATCGGTCAGGATTCTGTCCTTTGCCATGGCTGACAGCACGCGGATTGTGGCACGGTATCCTCCGATGATGCCTGTGAGAACGCCGGCCAATGCCGTTATACCGATCAGAATCAGCCCCGGCTGCCCCATGATCGTCCGCGCGGCATAAAAGGTCGGAACGGCCTCTGTATAGGAGAGCTGTCCGAGCGAGGAAATATAGTCCTGCCAGCTCGCATAGCCGTCCGGAACGGCGGAAACGCCGACAATCGTCATGGCGGTATAGGCCAGTGCGGCAACAATAATCGCTATGAACAGAATGCGGCGGGTCTTTCCGATGCGGAACCGGAAATTGACGGTATCAAAAGCGGTCACATCAAAGCCGACAAATGCCCATGGCGCCAGAAAGACGATACTGTAGATGCCGTAGAGAGGGGAGATATTCTGTGAGCCGAAATCGCCGAGGGTATGCGCGGAAACGGCGTGCGGGATGCAGATCAGTGCTGTGATAAAAACCCCGATCACCATGATAACGGCGAGTGCAGTGTGAATCTTGTGCAGGCTTCGCCGGGCAAATATGAACAGCAGACCGACGCCTGCCAGCGCACTGACGGACACGAGAATTTCTCCGATGTCAATCCGGTTGCCGGAAACTGTATAGGCAATGCCTGTCTGAACGGAATCGCCGAGTATGGTGCGCAGCACGACAAACATTGCCGTACCGTTCAGAAAAACAATCGTGAGATAGGAGAGACAGAGAAACCATGAACTGATGAAAGCATGGTCGCGTCCGAAAACCTCCTTCGTATAGGAATAAACACCGCCCGGTCCGGGACTCCGCTGCATCAGAAAGGCAAAGTTAAAGCCGATCACCAGCATGATTACGGTGCCGATCGCCATTGCGATGATCGTGCCTGCCGAACCTGCGACAGGCAGGAAAGTCGTGCCGGGCATGACAAATGCGCCCCATCCGACCATGCAACCGAATGCCATCGCCCAGACATCCAGTTCCGAAAGATACGGCTTTGCTGCTGTCTGATCCGGAAGATTCTTCATATTCTGTCATCTCCTTTCAGCGGTGCTGCTCAGCTTCCCAGATCAGCTCCTCCAGTGTCCTGCAGAGCCGCTCCGGCTCCACAGGCTTAGAAAGATGTGCATTCATGCCAACCTGGAGCGAGCGCTGTACATCCTCGTCAAAGGCATTGGCTGTCATGGCGATGATCGGAACCTTTTTGGCATCATCTCTGCCGAGCTCACGAATCGCCGCCGCGGCTGCAAGACCGTCCATCTCCGGCATCCGCACATCCATGAGCACCGCGTCGTAATACCACGCCGGTGCTTCCGTGAATTTTTCCAGTGCGATTCTGCCGTTCCCGGCATGATCGGTTTCGGCACCCATGAGCCGGAGCAGCTCCCGCATGATTTCTGCATTGATCAGGACATCCTCTGCAAGCAGGATATGTCTGCCGTGCAGATCGGCACGCTGCTTATTCTTTGCAAACTGCAGATTATTTTTGCGGGCAATCCGCTCGAATTCATCAATCACATTTGAGGCGAAAAGCGGCTTGGCCAGAAAGCTGTCCACGCCGGCCTTCGGGGCGTCGTCCATGATGTCATCCCAGTTGAAAGCAGTCAGAATGATGATGATTGTATGATTGCTGAAGCGGCTGCGGATCTCCTGCGCGAGCGCAATGCCGTCCTTTTCGGGCATTTTCCAGTCCAGCAGCACAAGATGGTAGGGATCCGAGTTTGCCTGCCGTTCTTCCAGCAGACGCAGCGCTGCTTCTCCGCTCAGGCAGGTATCGGCATGAATCCCCGCCTCTTCCAGCACGAGTCTTGCATGCTCTGCAGCGACCGCATCATCGTCCACGACCAGCACGCGCAGATCCTTCGGGTCGATCACAACGCCCTCCGTATAGCTGTGCTGACAGTTTTTCAGTGTCACGACGACAGTGAATTCTGTTCCGACGCCCTTCTCGGATTTGACGGAGATTGTGCCGTTCATCAGATCAAGAATGCTCTTGGCAATCGCCATGCCGAGACCGGTGCTGCCGTACTTGCTGCTGCGGCTGCTGTTCTCCTGTGCAAAGGTATCAAAGATTTTCGGCAGGAACGCCGCATCCATGCCGATGCCTGTATCCCGGATTGTGAAGCGAATTGTGGACTGGTCGTCAAATGCCGCTGTCCGTTCAACCGTCAGTTTGATGCTGCCGGGCGCATCGGTAAACTTCACGGCATTGCTGAGAATATTGATCAGAACCTGCTTGAGCTTCATGTCATCGCCGACGTAGTAATCGGAAACACCGCCGACCACGCGGCATTCATATTCCAGCCCCTTGTCACTGCACTGTGTCCGGACCATGACATTGATCTGCTCCAGCATGGCGCGGAAGGAAAACTCCTCCTTCCGCAGCACCATTTTGCCCGATTCGATGCGGCTCATATCCAGGATATCGTTGATGAGCAAAAGCAGGTGACGGGCACTGCTGCCGATCTGCTCCAGATATTCCTTTGTTTCTGCATCCAGCCTGCCTTTTTTCAGTGCAAGGCTGTCCAGACCGATGATCGCATTCATCGGCGTGCGGATCTCATGACTCATGTTTGAGAGGAATACGGTTTTGGCGTTGTTGGCTTCCTCTGCGGCGCGGAGTGCTTCGCGCAGTGCCTGATTCCGCGCCATGGCTTTACGGTATTCACTGTCGATATTGGTCAGTCCGAGGCCGACAGCATGTACCGTGCAGTCATCGCGGTCCTGGGCATGGCGTACACCGGCCATGCGGATCATTTCATAGTAATCCTTTCCGCCGCGGTGTACGAGATAACGGTAGGCGATGATCGGACTTTCGGCAAGCCCTCTGCGGATATTCTCCGGGTCGATGAACCGCAGAAAATCCTCGCGGTAATCCCGGTCTACGGAGTGCTCCGCATACCAGCGGAATCGTTCCAGAAACGGAAAATGCACGCCCTCTCTGGTTTGCTCAGGATCCGAAAGGTCGGCGCGATAGCAGACGCCGTCGTCGGCATCCAGGTCAATGTGATACACACTGCGGTAGTCCGAAGCAAGCGCGGTAATCATTCTGTCCTGCTGCTTCCGCAGGTTTTCCTCCGCCAGAAGCTGCTCCTGCAGCGCGTGCCTGTCCTCCGTTTCCTGCTGACGTGCGCGAACCTCTTCATCAATATCGCGGAAGCCGAGCATGACGCCCATGCGCCCCTCCGGCATTCTGACCTTTCTGAAGTCAATCCGGTAATACCGCTTTTCGTTTTCAAACTGCCGCAGGAAGGTCACGGAATACTGCTCCTTTTCCTGCAGCTCACGGATGATGCGGGGCAGAGAGATTTCTTCCATCAGGCGTTCCTGATCCTCCGGCGCGACCACTGTCCGGATATACTCCACCTGCGTTTCTGTATAGGTTGCACGGTTCAGCGCGTTCATGATCGGCTCCGCGTGAACGCTCTCGCCGCTGAGGTCGCCGTGATAAAGCGAGCAGCGCTCTGTTTCAACGTCATTGATCAGCCAGACCGTGTTGTAGGAATTGGTCAGCGTATCAATGACGGCATCGCGGACAGCAGTGACATGTTCCGCCTGCAGCCGCTTTGCGGTGATGTCTGAAATAAAGACATAGTAGATGCCGCCGTAGAACGCCGTCTCGTTGAAATGCGTGTGGATATCCACCCAGCGAACGGCGCCGTCTTTGCGGATGATGCGGTATTCCGCATAGGCAAGGCCGTCCTCACTGCTGTTTGTCTGCGATGAAACGGCTGCTACGACGGCGGCATAATCATCCGGATGAATCATGCCCCGGACCGTGTTTCCGGTCAGCTGCTCCATCTCCTCTGCTGTTGCACAGCCAAAGATTTTGAACACCTCGGCGTTGGCATAGAGCAGGGGATGATCCCCGCCCTGCCGGCAGATCAGGAAGCCGCCGGGCATATACTGCCCCACTTCCTTGACAACTTCGATGTTCTGCGCATTCAGTGCAAATTTCTCTCCGAATACCATACTGAAACCTCCCTATCCGCGACTGTACCGCAGTCTGTTTTCCGTCAGAAAACAAACGGATCCCCAGCAGCCGCAGACGATCCGGCTGCATGATCTGCAACATCCTGATCTGTCAATGGTTCGGGAATCCGTATCCGATATGATTTCTTTTTCAGTTCACAGACTGCAGAGCCGTGCGAACTGTGCTGAGGCTTCTTCCAGAAGCGGAGAATAATCCGTGTCCGTCCTGCTGCGAAGAAGCTCTGTCATTTCGCTGACCGGCTTTATCAGAGGCGTCAGCGAGAGGTTTGCGTACATGCCCTTCAGTGCATGCGCCGACTCAAATGCGGCGGCGTAATCCTTTTTTTCGAGCTGCTCTGCCAGCAGCGAAAGCCTTTGGTCTTCTGTCGCCTTTTTGACGAGCATCAGGTAAAAATCTTCCTTGTTCATACAGCGTGCAAGTCCGTCATCCACATCTGCACCGAATGCACGCAGTGCTTCAACAGTCATCATGGTCTCACGCTCCGATCTCCGCTCTGATCAGCGCGGAAAAATCCTCTGCGGACAGCGGCTTTGAAAAATAGTAGCCCTGAATAATATCACAGCCCAATTCCTTCAGCAGTTCCATCTGTTCCTTTGTCTCGACGCCTTCCGCAATGACCGGCACGTTCAGCAGTCTTGCGATATCAATCATGATCCCGACCAGACGGCAGTCCTTTTTATTTCCGCAGATGTTCCGGATAAAATGCATGTCCAGCTTCAGTGCGTCGATGGGCAGCGATGTCAGCATGTTGAGAGAGGAATATCCGCTGCCGAAGTCGTCCATCTCGATCTTATAGCCCTGCTCGCGCAGTCTGACGACCGTGTCAATGATCTGACGGGAATCATCCGTGTATGCAGACTCTGTGATTTCAAGCAGCAGTTTTTCGTTTTCAAGCCCGTTTCTGCTTGTGATTTCGCTCAGGATTTTTCCAAGCATCGGATTAAAGGCATCTACTCTCGAAACATTGACCGAGACCGGGATATCGACCCCGTATTCCTTTTTCCACTGCCGGATCTGTGCCGCCGCAAAATTCCATACATATCTGTCCAGCTTCTGAATGAGACCGTTATCCTCAAACAGCGGAATAAACACATCCGGCCGGATGACGCCGAATTCCGGGTGATACCACCGCGTCAGTGCTTCCGCGCTGACAAGCCTCGGCGTTCCGCCGCAGATGCAGTATTTGGGCTGATAGAACACCCGGAACTGTTCTTCTGTCAGTGCCCGGTCCATATCCTCAAGCAGCCGTTCCGAATACAGTTCCTTGCTGTGCAGCTCCGCGTTGTAAAATTCAAAGCAGGTCGTATAGCTGTTGCGGAGCTTCCGGCAGGTCAGAGCTGCACGGTCAAAGCGCTGTTCCATGTCCAGTCCGCTGCCGTCATCGGAATAAATGCCCATGCGAAGGCTGATTTTGCATTCTCCCAGACTGCCGGAAAGTCCGTTGATATACTGCGGCAGCTTTTCATGCAGATCTTCAACATGAGGAAGATAGATACCGAAGCAGTTGTTGTTGAGACGGCACGCCAGTCCGCCGGTGCGGCTGACAATCTCATGAATGCGTGTGCCGATCTCTTTCAGAATCATATTCCCGAAGGCTTTTCCGTAAAGCTCGTTGATGATGTGAAACCGGTTGATGTCAAATACCAGCGCATCCATCGGGAGCTGATCGTTCTGCTGATCCAGCCGTTTGCCGTACTGGAAAAAGAATTCCTTGTTAAACAAACCGGTCAGCTCATCCCGTTCTGTTTCGTGGATGATGATGCTGTCCTCTGCCAGCTCAATCGAGTGCTGAACTCTGGCACGGATGACATCCGGGACATCATACGGCTTCGTGATAAAATCTGCGGCACCGAGCTGCAGGCTGGTGACCTCTGCTTCCTTTTCCGAAGTCAGCACAATGACCGGTATGCGCCGCAGTTCACTGTCCGCGCGAATGATTTTCAGAAGGCTGTAGCCGTCCAGCTCCGGCATGTGCAGATCCAGAATAACAAGAGAAAGCCGCATCTTCTCCTTCCGGATCAGATTCAGCGCGACAGCACCGTTTTCGGCGTAGATGACTTCATACAGATCCTGAAGCATCGCGCCGAGCATTTCCCGTTCGATGAATTCATCATCGACAATGAGTACCGTTCTGTGAAAGCCGTTTTGGCGTTCAAGCAGTTCATGCATACGTCATCCCTCCGTTTCGTTTACGAAATCTGACTGAAGCGATATTCGTGCGGCACTGTCTGATTCCATTATACAGTATTTCAGAACACTTGTCAATGCTAAATATCTATATTATCTATATGCGGGCAGAAGGGGAACACCCGGAACTGCGATGCTGACCGTTTTGAACCCGATTGTTATTACTTTCGTCAGGGAGCCGTCGGCGTACTTCAGTTTGTTCAAGCCGGCGGTGCCCGTTCGCTTGCTTGGGGCGTGAGGATATACTGTCATAATGCAGCCTGCGCCGTGACATCTGCAGTGACAACTGTAACCACAGAATAATAAAGTAAAAGGCAGGACGTCACTGTGCGTCCTGCCTTTTCACTGTATAGATTTGAAAACCCGCCTTAAACTATAGTAGGGGATTGTCTTTCGTGACAGTATCGTTATCAGCCATTGGTATCGTGCCCTGCAAGCTATGCTGTGAGTGTGTGGGCAAAATGCCTGCTGAAACACGAAACGTGAGGTGCTCTGTTTTGAATAGGGAAAAAGCACATATCTTCTGTCATGTGAGGCTTCCGCTTTCATTCAGATCTGATTCAGAATGCCCCGTTGATATCCCTCAGATCAACGATTCTTGTGCACAGTTTCTCTGCAAGGCTGTTATTATGCGTGATCACAAGCAATCCCAGATCTCTTTTCTTTACTTCATCAAGCAGGACATTCCATATCTGCGCCTGCGTAATGGCGTCGAGCATTGTGCTCATTTCGTCGGCTATGATAAATTCCGTATCGGGAGCAAGTACCCTTGCAACACAAAACCGCTGGAGTTCTCCGCCTGACAATTCATTCGGATACCTGCTGAACCACAGCTTACTGTTGATATTCAGCCTCTTTAAGAGCTCCTCATCAGGCTGCCATCCCTCGCTGACGGATCGTTTTAATTTCCATCTCGGGTCAAGTGCTTTTTCGGGGTGCTGATATATCATCTGCACCGGGCAAAACCCTTTTTGCGGAAGTTTCTTTCCTTTCCAGAGGATTTCGCCTTCTGTGGGAGAATCGTAGCCTGCCAGCAGTCTTGAAAGCGTGCTTTTTCCGTAGCCCGACGGCCCTATCAGTCCGAGTCGTTCGTGCCGTCTGATATCAAGATTGATATTTCTTAGTATCCACGGTCCTTTGTGATATCTGAAGCTGACATTCTGACAGCTTAACAGTATCTCGTCATGTTTTGCACTGTCAGTCATAATGCTCCTTTCATGAGTTCAGAGGCATCTGCACTTAAAAATCCGTTCTCAGGCAGTGCAGACCACAGGGCTTTGGTATAAGGGTGCTTCAGTGCATCTCTTCCCTGACGGAAATCGTCCGCAGTGCAGCAGTCGATCGTCTCACCGTCATAGAACACTGCGATGGTATCCGCTGCTTTCAGTGCTGCTTCGATGTCATGGGTTATCATAAGTATGCCGCAGCCCTGATCGGCCAGTTCGCGGAAATGCCGCATGGTTTCAGCAGCCATATCTTCGCTCAGACCGGGGGTCGGTTCATCTGCAAGTATGAGTTTTGCATCTGAGATCACCGCTGTTGAGATCAGCACACGCCTTGCCATTCCGCCCGAAAGCTGGAAGGGATACTTTTTTTCAGCACTTTTATCCAGTCCGTATCTGCGGAATGCTTCTTCAAGCTGCTGTTTGGTTCCTTTCAGGCCTCTGACCTGTTTTCCTGCCTTCATCAGCGGGTCCAGATATGTTACCGACTGGGGGATCATGATGATCTCCGAGCCTACCTTTTCCTTTCGCAGACTGTTGGTGAGCTGTTTGCCGCAGTAGCGGATCTCTCCGCCCACGGAAGCATTTGACGGAAGTATCCCAAGAACTGCGTGCGCAAGGACACTTTTTCCGCTTCCGCTTGCACCTACTATTGCTAGGATCTCACCCTCGTGAACTGTGACATTCAGCTTTTTTATCACCGTCAGGTCGTGCTTGGACAGTCCCTTGTCGTACATTCGGAAGCTCACGGAGATATCCTCAACTTCAAGTATGATTTTATCCTTGTTCATATATCACTCCTGCGCACTGTACGGGTCAAGAAGCATCCGCAGATGGGAGCCGATTGCTTCAAACAATACAACTATAATCAGCAGACTGATTCCGGGCATTACGGCGAGCCACCACATCCCGGTTGTGAGGTGCTTCATTGCTTCTGATAATATGATACCGATGGCAGGCTGTTCGGCAGGCAGTCCGAAACCGAGAAAGGTTATCGACGATTCGTGCATAATCGCATGGGGGAACATGAGTATCAACCCGACGATGAACTGCGGAACGACGTGCGGCATAATATGGTGAAAGGCAATCCACAGCTTTGTTTTGCCGAGCTTTTCCGATGCTTTTACAAACTGTGAATCTTTCAGTGCCAGCACTTCCGCCTGAACGATTCTGCCGAGGGAACACCAGTGGGTCACGATGACGCCGATCGCAACACCTTTCGCGCCCTTGCCGAGCAGCAGTGAAATCAGAATCAGCAGGATCAGGTGCGGAATGCCCATGAAAATATCCACGAACCAGTTGAATATCCCGGAAGCATATTTCCCGAATGTGCCTGCAATGACACCGAGAAACAGTGCAATCACTGATGTTGCACAGGATGCAAGAAGTCCGATGTAGATGCTGACGGACAGTCCTTTCACCGTTCTTGCAAACATATCTCTGCCCATCCAGTCCGTACCGAATAAGTGATGACCGGACGGCGGGAGATTCTTTTCGGCAAAATGCGGGGCATACAGTTCTTCATCCATGATAAACCCTGCGGCCGTCACCGCGAGAATGATTATCACGGACAGGGCGATGATGATGAGCGTCAGTGTGCGCCTGTTCAGGATACCGTGTTTGCGCATGTTTTTCATATACTGTGCCCTCCTTCTCTGATCCGGGGATCTGCAACAGAATAGAGGATATTTGCAATCAGATTTCCTGCAAACACAAACAGTGCCGAAAACAGTGCGATACCGAGAAACAGCGGAATATCGCCTTTCAGTGCCGACTGCACCGTAACATTTCCAAGACCGGGGTAGGTGAAAACGGTCTCGGCAAGAACGGAACCGCCGAAAAGCTCACTGAGCGCACCGAACTGAAGCGTAATAAAGGGGAGCATGACATTTCTGAGCCCGTGGCGGCGGATAAACTGCCACTTGCTTTCACCTCTCGCTCTTGCAAAAAGGGCATAATCACTTTCTGCGGCTTGGTTCATTTTTTCCCTGACCTGCAATGTGATCTTGGATACTCCTGTCAGACTCAGCGCCAGTGCAGGCAGTATGATATGCCTGATTCTGTCGGAAAGCGGTGCTTCCTCTACGGTCATTCCTATGGGCGAAGCAAGTCCCAGCGGCAGCCAGCCGAGTTTGACTGAAAAAATCAGCAGCAGTATCATTCCGATCCAGAAAGCCGGGGATGATTCAAGGAGCAGGCAATAGACCTTTATCGCCTTGTCAATGACAGAACCTCTGTATGCCGAAGCAATCAAACCAAGCAGAAGCCCGAATACGCCAGACATCACCCATGAAACAAACATGAGCTTTATTGACAGGCTGAACCTTTCGCCTATGACCGAAGCCACAGGCTTGCGGTATATCATGGAAGTACCCATGTCACCGTGCAGGATATTGCCCGCCCATTTCAGATATCTTGTGACCGCGGGTTCGTTCAGTCCCCAGTATGCTTCTATCTGCGCCCGTTTTTCGGCGGAGATGCTGTTTTCGCCTATATAGGCGTTTACAGTATCTATCGGCGAAAGCTC
This sequence comes from Oscillospiraceae bacterium, assembly GCA_017427265.1. Taxonomy (GTDB): domain Bacteria; phylum Bacillota; class Clostridia; order Oscillospirales; family Ruminococcaceae; genus Firm-04. The sequence goes on from JAFRTG010000027.1 coordinate 165,443, forward strand.
TGCCAATGCAAAGGTTATGATACTGACCGCTGTCAAAAGCAGTATCATCTTTAAGATGCTCAGCAATAACTTCTTTGCCATATTACTCCCATTTCCAGTCACAGATATTGCTGAGGATGACCTGACCGTTTGCACAGTGCGGCTGCACAGGCTGATCGCCGATATTCAGACCGTCACGGACAAAATAGCAATGGTCTGCTCTGACGAGCCAGCAGTCAGGGGCATCACCGATCAGACTTGCGCCTGTTTCGCCGTCCCACTGTGCGAGCTTGTAGTATTTGTATACATCTTCGATTTTCTTTGATGCCATTGCCTTTTTCATGTAGTCATCAACGGTCGGGTTTGAATAATAACCTGTATTGCTCCAGCCTGAACCGATGGTATTGGTTGAAGTCATCAGGTAGAATTCATTCGGCGTATAGTCGCCTCTGCCGAAAACGTAAGGGGTAGAATACACACGCTTTGTGATATCATCGTTCGATGCACCTTCCGGCGTCACAGTAATACCAAGTTCCTTTGCCTGTTCAGCAACGGCCATGGCCATAGCCTGTCTGTTGGCATTGCTGGACGTATAAAGCAGTGTGAACTGCGCATCAACGCCGTCTTTATCACGGATTCCGTCACCGTCATGATCGGTCCAGCCTGCTTCTTCCAGAATCTTTACAGCAACATCTTTGCCCGAATTGCTCTCATTCAGAGCAGTTTCTTCATTGAACCAGGGCATTGTATCGCACATGGAGAAGGACTTCTTGCCGTAGCCGTTGAACACATCGTTTATAAGGGCATCTCTGTCAAGACCGACACTCAGCGCTTTTCTGACAGCAGGATCGCCCGTTACGTCGTTGCCGATGGCTCTGCCGTCCTCAGAGGTCTTTCCTTCGTCAAGCGTTGTGGGGAAGATAATGCCGTAATTGTCGATCGTCTCCACGTTTTCCATGTGGTAGCCGTCGATCTGCTGAACAGCGAGATTCTGGTTTGTAAAAATAATGTCCACATCACCTTTCTGCGCAGCAAGAAAAGCGGAATCATCGTCCATAAACAGCAGAACGATCCGCTTGATCTCCGGCTCGTTGCCGTAATAGTATTCGTTATATTCCCAGACACACTGCTGGCCTTTTTCCCACTGTACCATCTTAAAAGGTCCGGAACCGACGGGATTTTCGCCGTAGTTCTCGTCATAGCCTTTTTCGGGTACGATGCCGACCTTGTATGTAACATACAGGAAAGTATAGTCAGGCTCGTTCAGATGAAAAATTACCGTGGTATCATCCGGCGCCTCAGCAGATGCAATATTGCTCAGATCGAGACTTGTACTGTTATCTCTCACGGCTTCGTATGTAAATGCCACATCAGATGCGGTGACCTTTTCTCCGTTTGAATAATAAGCATCGTCGCGGATTGTAAACGTCCATTCTTTTCCGTCCTCGCTGATTTCATAGCCTGTTGCAAGGTCATTTGTAATCTCGCCGCCGTAAGCCTTTGTCAGCGTACTTTGCAGGATCGGATCATATCGCTGGCCGTAGCCTGTGACAGGATTCCAGCCTGCACTCGGTTCAGAGTTCACAACTGCGATCACTTCATTCTTTTTTTCTGATGCTGCGCTGAGCGATTCAGAATCTGTCTGGCCGTCAGGCTGCGCGGCTGCCTCTGTCAGACTGCTTGCTGCGTTCTCAAAAGAGCTGCCGGAACCGTCCGATGAACAACCTGTCACACCCATTGCAGCCATTGCAAGTGTCAGGGAATAGATGCCGATTTTTTTCTGAAACATAATAACAGAACCTCCGTATTGAATAATAGAATACATAATCTTGACGCACTGAAAAGAGCCATTCTGCTCTTTCTATAGTCGGTGCGGAACAAGTATTTGTTCCCGGAAACGACCACATGCCGGTTCGCTGTATGCTGCCATTGAATCACCCCCATCACACAAAACAAAAACGATTCTCAATTTCATTTTCGCTTTGTCCAATTTTATATTATATATGGCGATCTTGCTTTTGTCAATCTTTTCCGATACATTCTATTTCCCTTCTAAATTGGAAAATGCGTTCAGATTACTTTTGTGAAATATAAACAAGGAAAACCGGTGCCATATCCGGCATCACTTGGACAGTTTGTATGAAACTCTGATCCGGCACAATGCCTGCATGCCGCTCAGACTGCCGCAGCTGCACGGGCAGGAAGCGATGATACGTTAAACTGGCATGATAAAATAAAACGCAACTGGCTATATGCAGTCAGGCCAATTTCTGCTATACTGTAAAAAAACAAGAAATGAGGTAATCCCCATGAATGAACAGTATCAGCTGAATAAAGAACTGGCACAGATGTTAAAGGGCGGTGTGATTATGGATGTCACAACGCCCGAACAGGCGAGAATTGCGCAGGAAGCGGGTGCGTGCGCTGTCATGGCGCTGGAGCGTATCCCTGCGGATATCCGTGCTGCGGGCGGTGTATCCAGAATGAGTGATCCTGCCATGATCCGCTCGATTCAGGAAGCGGTCAGCATTCCTGTTATGGCCAAATGCCGCTCCTGCCGTACTGCGGCAGATGCGTGAATGAATCACAATACATTTCATAATACAAAGAAGGGGAAGCCTGTCAGAAGGCTTCCTCTTTTTTGCCCTGCTCAGCGTCTGCGGACACAGCGCGGTCTGCACGCAGCAGCGAATGTTTTGAGATATCCGGATTGAGATGAAATACTGCTTGACAAGCGATTTTTTTTGTGATATAACTATAATGTGGGGTATACGCACTTATTTCAAAATACAGGACAGGAGGATAACTGCATGCGTATCGTTAAGACAAAATACCGAAGGACCTTTCACAGGCTGTTTGGAATCCTGATTGCCTTTGTTTACACACTGGCAGTGGTTCCGCATGTCAATCCGCTGAATGTTTTGGCACTCGGCGGCATCTCAGAATATGAGTATGACGGCTTTGATTATTACGTCGAATGGAGCGACAGTGAACACGGTGCCGGCGTCTGCTTTTATCACTGCGAGTATTGCGGGCAGGGCTTCGGCAGAGAGTTTGACGACAGCGACCACGAGGGCTGCATCGCTGATATGCTGGACGATGACATGTACGAATGCGGTCACTGTTTTAATTGCGCCCAGGATTATCACTGTATGTATTGCGGCGAATGCTTTGAATTCGGCGATGCTGAGAAGTGTGACAGCTGCAATTCCATGCTCTGTGTAAACTGCCATCTCGGTGATTATTACTGCGATCTCTGCGGAGAATGCCGCCTTGAGGAGAACGGAGATCTTGAGGAGGGCGCATTCCTCCATAATCTGGACATGTATCTCTGTGATGACTGCTTTGAAGACAACGTAACATGCACGCTTTGCGGAAACTATATTTCGTTTGGCGGCGGACAATACCAGATCTACGCAGAACTCGGAATGGACTGGTGCGAAGAGCACGAGCTTTGCGGCAGGTGTCTGGAGGATGTCGGCTGTCTGGAGGGCACCGGCCACTGCTGGGACTGCGGCGCCTGCAGCTCTGAGGTCACCTTCTGTGATGAATGCGGTTTGTGTGAAGAATCCTACCCCGGCTTTACGCATTGCCCGGAATGTGACACCTGTTTCGGCGGCGAAGTTCCGATGTGCGCCTCCGGCGGCGACCACTGTGTCCTCTGCTGTGAGGATAATGACTGGCTCTGCCCGGAATGCGGCAAATGTGTCGGCGCGGAGGGCGAGGAGCTCTGCGCTGACTGCGGCCTGTGTGCCGCATGCTGCGAAGCAGCAAGCGAGAGTGCCGGCTGTACGCACGGCTACTGCGTGGAATCCGCAGAATATGAGGAGCATCTTTGCCCGGAATGCGGCATCTGTCCGGACGACACGGCATGCGATTACTGCGGACGCTGCGAGAACTGCGCTGCGGATTATCACTGCATTCACGAAATCTGCCCGGACAACGATCAGGAGTGGGAGGAGCATCTCTGCATCAACTGCGGCGAATGCTTTGATCCGGAGGAGCTCTGTGAATACTGCCACATGTGCCCGGAATGCAATGCGCACTGCGAGCATGGTATCTGTCCGGAGGATTACGGAAATGATGAGCATATCTTCTGCGATGATTGCGGCGAGTGCTTCGAGGAGGATGAGATCTGCGAAACCTGCGGGCTCTGCCTGGACTGCTGTCAGGCTGCGGCATGGGAATTCGGCTGCACGCACAGACGCTGCATCAATACAGCAGCGTTCCGGGAGCATTACTGCTTCGCGGACGGCCGCTGCTCTGAATACTGCAATCATGACGAAAGCTGCGAGCACCTGCATCTCTCGGAGGAGCTCTCATGGGATTACGCTTCCCACTGGTATGTCTGCGCGGATTGCGGCGTTTCCGTCAATGCGGCAGCGCATGTGGAGGAGGAGCCGGTTCTGGTTGCTGCGCCCGATCCGCTGACCCGCAAAAACGGCATTGCCCGTGTCAGCTGTGCGGAATGCGGCGCTTTTATCAGAACGGTCAGCATCCCTTATACGGATATTCCGACGGACGGGACGCCGTACATCATCGGGCAGCCGCATGACTATACCGGAAAGGTCAGCGACACGATGGCGGATAAGCCGGAACAGACAAGATTTCATGTGTCTGCGATGGGCAGCAATCTCACATATCAGTGGTACAGTTATTCTCCGAAAACCGGAAAATCCGGATTGCTGACTGATACAGAAGATCCGGAGGTTTTCATGCAGATTCACGGTTCAAATTCCGACACGCTGTTCATTACAGTTCATACGGATGCCTGTTTTGAACCGGTCGGATATTACTGTATTGTCAGCAATGAGAACGGCAGCGTCCAGAGCCGGACGGCAATGGAGCGGCCGCATCATGTGTTCAACGAGCACAGTGAATATGTATCCCTCAGCGACGGCACGCACGCAAGGGTTTGTGTCGGCGAGGGCTGTGAAGCCCATGAGGCGCATCCGCACCCGCATGAATACGATGCGTGGTTCGTATACCGCACTGCGACCGCCGAGCAAACGGGCATCCGGCGGCAGGTCTGCAAAGTCTGCGGCGAGACGCAGGACATTACCATTCCGAAGGTCGAAGCAGGACATGCACATGCATTCAATCAGTATGCCGCAGGCCCGACCAAACACTGGAAGGAGTGCGTCTGCGGACTGAAGCAGAAGGGCTCGGAGAAGGCACATGTCTTTGATGAATGGGCAACAACACGGGAGCCCACTGAGCTGAAAGCAGGTCAGAAGACCCGCCGCTGCAAAACCTGCAGCTATGTGGAGCATGCCGACATCGAAAAACTGCCGCATACCCACAATTTCACCGATCTGCGAAAAACAAGATCCAAGGACGACAAGAATAAGCTGCTCGGCGCCTACGACCCGCCCAACGGCGGCTTTACAGACGAGCATCATTTCCGTTACTGCACCGGCTGCACATCGAAGCATATTGAACCGCACACATTCGGTGAATGGCACATTCTGCACAGCCCGTTCACGGACAAGAACGGCGTCTCTCACAAGGGCACTGCCTACCGCCGATGCACGGAATGCGGCTATGAGGTGCAGCAGCAATACGCCGGCAAATATCCGATTCTGACATGGGTTTACAACGGCAGCAATGCCAACGGTTACGGCGGCGCAACGATTGACGGTGCCGTTGCTGCTGATCCGGGACAGAAGGTCACGCTGAATGTAAAATGTGCTGAGGGCTGCACCTATGACCGCGGCCATGTCGATGTGTCGGGCTATCATAACGGCTGGTCACTCTACGAGGTAACCTCGCAGGAAGGCATCGAGATGCAGGGAAAATGGATTGCCTATCAGAATTATGAACTGGAGGACTTCACGGCCGATGTGTTCGGCACGGCAACCTTCACGATGCCGGACGGCCCGGTCGCGCTGCTCTTTATGGTTCACGACTGTGACCATAAAGGATACGGAACCTATGCCGATTATATTGAGCCGAGCTGTACGGGCTACGGCGGCGATGTGCTCCGGTGCAGCGAGTGTGACAAGATTTTAGAGGAGACAAAGCGCGTGGATCCTGTCGGGCATCAGATGGTGCATGACAGTACAATTCAGGACGGCGACTGCTATCACAAGAGCATTGAGCACCACACATGCTCGAAATGCGGAAAGGAAAAGAAGCAGGCCGGTGAGTATCACCACGACTGGGTCTCTCTGGACAATGCCTATCCGAATTCCTGCAAATCCGCCGGAAAGGAAACTGACTGGAAATGTTCACTGTGCGGCGAAATCCGATACGGTGAACGCATCAATCCCTACGGCGTGCATGATTTCTCTGAATGGGAAACGCTGATTCCTGCTACGACGCGCCAGAAGGGTCTGGTCGTGCACGAATGCGAACGCTGCGGACAGATCGAAATGCGCAAAACTGATTATTCCGGCAAGGATTACCGGATTGCTGCGCAGACATCCAAGATCAATTTCAGCTTTCATTTCGGTGAGGAGCCGGAAGAACAGATTGTCAGTATCCAGTCTGTCGGCAGAGATCCCGTAACGGTGCTGCTCGGTGCAACTGCCAAAACAACACAGTATTATACCGTTAAGGTACTGGATGATATGCGCGTTTCCATCAAGCCGAATCCGGTCGGAATCGCTATGAACGGCAGAGCGTCAAAGGATGACGTGATTGAAGTCATGAGTGCCTCTCCGGGGGAGAACGGCGAGCTTGCAACCGCCATGATCGCGGTGAGTTCGCAGATTACATATCCAAGTGAGAAGATTCATGTCAGTGCCGAGGGGGCAAAAATCAGTGTTTATGACGAGACGCTGAAGGATTTTGAATCGCGTCTGCGTTCCTCTGTGGATCTGTCCGCCGGTACAATCCTGAAAATCACGGCGGACAATCCGGAGAGCTTCAAGCGCTGGATTGCCAAGGATGCAAGCGGCATGGTTCCGGCGCTGCTCCGCGATTTCCTGATGGTGGATGAATCCACGGCCTATCTTGCAGTGCCGCCCTGCGATCTCACGCTGACCGCGGCGGACAGCACACTGCGCTCGCTGAATTACACAATGGATATTCCGGAAGCGAATGAGAAGATTCTTTCGGATGATCCCCAAATGGGAGGCCCCGACGGCTACGAGGATACGCTGAACGGCGTTTTGCAGTGGAAAACCGTGCTGGAGGACGGTTCCTACGGAGATCTGACCGCAGATTGTGAAGCGGGCAAAATCTACACGCTGGTCTGTGCGACGGACTGCGGCAGCGATTATGAATGGGAGCAGGATTCTGACGGCAATCTGCTGACGAAAATCACGCTGAACGGCGCGTCACCTGTCAAGCCGGTCATACGCGACGGCAATGCCGTTCTGGCGGAATTTGCGGTGATGCCGCAGCTTGCAGAGAAATCGGTTCTGCTGCCCGGTGAAAGCTGCGACATTTCCTATCCGGAAAAGGCAAACGGCTCGGATGTAAAAATACTCGGCTTCGAGAAGTGCAGCGGCTTATCCAATCTGACGCTGACCGATGACGGAGTGGGTAATATTCATATCACGGTGCCGAAAAACGCAGTCAAGGGCGACTATCTCTATCATGTGCGGATGCAGATCGGCGATGCCGAAGTGGTCTCCGCTGTTCCGGTTACGGTTTCGCAGACAGTGCAGGTGCGCTTTGATGCAAATGGCGGATTCGGTACCATGGAGCCGGATACCGCGGTGCTCGGCAGATTGTACACGCTTCCCGCGTGCAAATTTACGGCAGGCTCCGGATTAGAATTTGACTGCTGGAATCTCGGCTGCCCCGGTGACCGGATTATCGTTACCGAAGATGTTGTGCTGAAGGCGCAGTGGAAGCAGCATGTTCACAATGGGCGTCTGATTCCGGCATCGGAGCCGACCTGTCTGCTGCCGGGCAATGTGGAATACTACTACTGCGAAGGCTGCGGAAAAATGTTCTCGGATGCGGAATGTGCAATGGAAGCGCCGACGATTGACTTCTTCTTTATTCCGGCGACCGGGCATCAGATGACGCTTGTGCCGGAGAAAGCAGCGTCCTGCGCAGAGAACGGAAACAAAGCATACTATATTTGTGACAACTGCGGCGAATGGTTTGCGGATGAAGCAGGCATCGAGCCGATCGGAGATCACACTGCGGTTTTGACTGCGAAGCTGGGACATGACTGGGGCAAGGCGGTTTACAGCTGGTCGAAGGATAACAGCAAGGTCACAGCGAAGCGCGTCTGCAGGACAGATGCATCGCATGTGGAGGAGGAGACAGCAGATACCGTCAAAACGGTACAGGACCCGACCTACGAGACAGCCGGAAGCATCACGTATACTGCAAAATTCACGAATGCAGCATTTGCAGAGCAGAAAAAGGTGATTGAGATTCCGAAGCTCACGACGACTACGACCGGTATAACGACAACGACGACCGGTAAAACAACGACGACAACCACCGGTAAAACAACGACGACGACCGGTAAAACGATGACGACCACCGGTAAAACGACGACAACCACGACCGGTGTAACGACGACAACCACCGGTAAAACGACGACGACACCCGGCAAAACAACGACTACAACCGGTAAAACAACGACGACGACCGGTAAAACAACAACCACGACCGGTAAAACAACAACCACGACCGGTAAAACAACGACCACAACCGGTAAAACAACAACCACGACTGGTGTAACGACGACGACCACCGGCAAAACGACAACGACGACCGGCAAAATGACAACGACGACCGGTAAAACAACGACGACCGGCAAAACGACGACGACTACGACTGGTAAAACGACGACGACAACCGGCAAAACAACGACTACAACCGGTAAAACAACGACGACGACCGGCAAAACAACAACAACGACCGTTACAACAACGACCCAATCGTCTCAGCCGCTGAAGGGTGACTACAACAACGACAACGAAGTCAACATCGCGGACGCAGTGCTGCTGGCACGATTCCTTGCCGAAGATACTGCGATGACAGACGGGCAGATTGACGGGGTTCTTCACGCAGAGCCGGATTATGACAGCGACGGGCTTGTGACGCTTTTCGATGTCTACGCTCTGCTGAAAAAGCTCAGAGCATCATGAACCGATCAGACGAAAGAGGACAGGGTTTTGCGCCCTGTCCTCTTGCTTTTTTATGGGGGATGAATCACTGCTGTGCGGTCGGCCGAACCGCGCTGCTATGCTTTGTTGTCAGTTTTATCCGGCATATATAACTGTAACTGTGAAAAATCAGCGCGGGCGATTGTTCAAAATGACGGTTTTGAGGATAGATTTTTGAACCGCTTGACAATCCGGGAGAAATATGCTATAATTTTATTGCAGTTAGCGCATGCTAATTGCCGGCGGCCGAAAAATGAATGCCGCTGTATTATTTCGATTTCAGTTAGCATCCGCTAACACAAGACTGAACAGAAAAGAGGTCTGTATGAGCGTTGTAATTGTAGGCGGAAATGACCGCATGGCAACCAGATATCAGGATATCTGCAAGCAGTACAAATGGAAATCAAAGGTTTTTACCCAGCTTCCGGCTGACTTTGAAAACAAGATCGGCGAGCCCGATCTGCTGGTCGTATTCACAAGCACCTGTTCGCATAAAATGCTTGCCGGCGTGAAAAACCGTTCGGAGAAGCGCGGCATTCCGGTGAAGCATGTTCACAGCGCCAGTGTCAGCGCGCTGAAAAAGCTGCTGGAATGTTACGAGGTAAAACAAGATGTCGGAGCTTGAACGGCAGAGCTTTGAACGCACGCTGGCGGTTCATTCCGCGCCGGCGCTGCTCGGCATCAAATGCGCAAATCTGATTTCCGTGGCCATGGATGAACGGGATATGCGCGAATATCAGCAGGAGTTTGAAAACCGGAGCGGAATGCAAATGCTGGTGCTGTGTCAGTGCCGGGACAGGTGTCTGCTCTATGTCTATCATGAAATGCTGCTGAAAATGCAGCTGTGGCAGCCGGAGATTCTGCGCTTTCTGGCACAGTACGGCTACCGGAACAATATGACGGTTCCGGAAATGCTGTCCCATCTCGCAGCGCGGATGCAATGCGGTCATTTTCCGCATGAGATCGGCATTTTCCTTGGCTATCCGCTCGCGGATGTGCAGGGATTCATAGCCAATCACGGCAAAAACTGCCTGCTGTGCGGCTGCTGGAAGGTATACAGCAACCCGGAGTCTGCGCGGCGGACATTTGCAAACTATGATCGGTGCAGAGATATTCTGTGCGATAAATTACAGCAGGGCTGCGGATTTTTCCGCGCGCTGGAACTTTCTAAGGAGGAACTATCATGAAAACAGCAGTGGTTTATTGGAGCGGCACGGGCAACACCGAAGCGATGGCGAACGCAGTCGCGGAAGGCGCCGGCACGGATGCGGTGGCCGTTTCGGATTTTTCCGGCAACGTCGAGGAATTTGACGCGCTGGCACTGGGCTGCCCGGCCATGGGCGCAGAGGTGCTGGAGGAGGATGTATTTGAGCCGTTCTTCACTGAGATTGAAGGCAAGCTCAGCGGCAAAAAGGTTTTCCTGTTCGGCTCCTATGGCTGGGGCGACGGCGAATGGATGCGGAACTGGCAGGAGCGCGTTGCGGCAGCGGGCGCGGAACTGGTCGGCGACGAGGGCTTTACCGTCAATGAAGCGCCTTCCGATGATGACCTTGCCAAGCTGAAGGCAATCGGCGCAGAGCTGGCATAAAGAAGTGAGCGGCTGCTGAGGCGGCCGCTTTGTCTGTCATGACAAACAGGAATTGTCAAACGGCACAAAATTGTCAGTTAGGGTAAGCAAACTGTTATGGAATCACACGAAATTGCATGAACCGCATCTGAGCGTCTTGACAAATCACATCGAACGTGCTAAAATATATCCGGTTAGCGAAATCTAACCATTTCTTATGCGATGATGTTAGCTATCTCTAACAGAAAGTGAGGAATGTATGATGCCGCTTAGTCTTGCAGATGCCGATACACCGCTGACGATCCGGAAAATCGGCGGAAATTCGGCCCTCAGACAACATCTTGAAAACCTTGGCTTCACGGTCGGCGAAACGGTTACGCTCATCAGTAATCTCGGCGAAAATGTGATTGTCAAGGTCAAGGAATCCCGCGTTGCAATCGGCGCGGATATGGCAAGAAAAATTATGGTGTGAGGAGGAAACCGAAATGAAAACGCTCAGGGAAGTTCCGATCGGCGGAACGGCAAGGGTCGTGAAGCTGCACGGTGCAGGTGCAATCAAACGCCGCATTATGGATATGGGCATTACCCGCGGTACGGAGATCTATGTGCGCAAGGTCGCACCGCTCGGTGATCCGATCGAGCTGAAGGTGCGCGGCTATGAGCTTTCGCTCCGCAAGGCGGACGCGGAACTCATCGAGGTCGAATAAGGCGGAGTGCCGCCTTCCATTTTAACTCCCATGCAGAACTACAACAATCTGTCGCGTACTTCTCCCATGAGAGTTTACTGTGAATATAGGTTAGGCATACCTAACCGCAGAAAGGAAGCAGAAATATGGATATCCGTATTGCACTTGCCGGAAACCCCAACTCCGGCAAGACCACGCTGTTCAACGCGCTGACCGGCTCGAATCAGTTCGTCGGAAACTGGCCGGGCGTTACCGTTGAAAAAAAAGAGGGCAAACTCAAAAACCATGACGGCGTGACGATTACCGACCTGCCGGGCATCTATTCACTTTCGCCGTATACGCTGGAGGAAGTGGTTGCCAGAAACTATCTGATCGGGGAGCGCCCTGACGCGATCCTGAACATCATTGACGGCACGAATCTGGAGCGCAACCTTTATCTGACAACGCAGCTGGTTGAACTGGGTATTCCGGTTGTTATCGCAATCAATATGATGGATGTTGTCAAAAAGAACGGAGACAATATCAACACCAAGGAGCTTTCCCGGCAGCTCGGCTGCGAAATCATCGAGATTTCCGCGCTCAAGGGAACCGGCGTCCATGTTGCGGCGGATGCTGCAATCCGGGCGGCTGAAAATGCGAAAACCATTCCGCAGCACACGTTCTCCGGACCGGTTGAACATGCGATTGCGCATATTGAAGAAGCAGTCGTTCACGATATGCCGGAGGAGCAGCAGCGCTGGTATGCAATCAAGATTTTCGAGCGCGATGACAAGGTGCTGGAAAAGCTGAATATTCCGGAATCGACGCTGAAACACGTTGAACAGGATATCGTCGCTGCGGAAGAAGAGCTTGACGACGATGCCGAAAGCATCATCACAAATGAGCGCTATGTTTACATCGCATCGGTCATCAAGGCGTGCTACAAAAAGCACAGCGCCGGAAAGCTCACATCTTCTGATAAAATCGACAAAATCGTAACGAACCGCGTGCTCGGCCTGCCGATCTTTGCGGCGATCATGTTCCTTGTTTATCTGATTGCAATGATGGGACCGGGCAAATGGGCGACGGACTGGACGAATGACAATCTCTTTGATGAGGGTTTTCATTTGTTCGGCATCGGTACTGCAGAATATGACGAGAAAAAAGGCGAATATGAAGATGCTGCAAACGCTGTCAGCGCTTATTATGAGCTGGATACCGGGGCGGAGGATTTCGATGCCGACACTGTACTCGCCGAGATGAAAACGGTCACTGGTGCAGAATCGGCAACAATTACGATGGAAAATGATGACACCAAGGAAACGCTCGAAAAGACAGTCTATTTCGAGTCTGTACCGGACGGCGCAGATGAGGAAGATGTCATCGGCGTGTCCTATCAGGAAGCGGTCGGATATTTTGAGGAAAACGGCTTTGACGAGCCCGATCCGGCAGATTACGGTGTGTTTGTGCCAAGTATTCCGGCACTGGTTGAAAACGGTCTGGATGCGGTCAACGCGGCAGATTGGCTGAAAGGTCTGATCCTCAATGGCATCGTTGCCGGTGTCGGCGCAGTGCTTGGCTTTGTGCCGCAAATGCTCGTCCTGTTTCTGCTGCTGGCCTTCCTCGAAGCCTGCGGCTACATGGCGCGTATCGCATTCGTGCTTGACAGAGTGTTCCGCAAATTCGGACTCTCCGGCAAATCGTTCATTCCGATGCTGGTCGGCACGGGCTGCGGCGTTCCGGGTATCATGGCGAGCCGCACAATCGAAAATGAGCGCGATCGCCGCATGACGATTATCACGACAACATTCATTCCCTGCGGCGCAAAGCTGCCGTTCATTGCTATGGTTTCAGGCGCGATTTTCGGCGGTTCTCTGTGGATTGCGGTATCTGCTTATTTCATCGGCATGGCTGCAATCATTGTATCCGGCATCATGCTGAAAAAGACAAAGCTGTTCGCCGGCGAGCCGGCTCCGTTCGTCATGGAGCTGCCTGCATACCATATGCCGACGCTCGGCAATGTCCTGCGTTCGATGTGGGAGCGCGGCTGGTCGTTCATCAAAAAGGCGGGTACAATTATCCTGCTTTCGACGATCTTTGTCTGGTTCACCTCGTATTTCGGCTTCACAGACGAGGGATTCCGGATGCTCAGCGAAGATGAGCTTGATCTTTCGATTCTCGCAAGGATCGGCAGCGGCATCGCATGGATCTTTGCACCGCTCGGCTGGGGCAACTGGCAGGCTGCAGTTGCATCGTTCACAGGACTTGTCGCAAAGGAAAACATTGTCGGTACGATGGGCGTGCTGTACGGCGGCGGCGATCAGACGGTCTGGCAGACGCTTGCCGCGGCGTTTACAGGCATAACCGGCTTCTCGTTCCTCGTGTTCAATCTGCTCTGCGCACCGTGCTTTGCCGCAATCGGTGCAATCAAGCGGGAGATGAACAACGCCAAGTGGACATGGTTTGCAATTCTCTATCAGTGCGGCTTTGCATATGCGATTTCGCTGATGATTAACCAGTTCGGCAATCTGTTCACCGGCAATGTCAATCCGGTCGGTCTGATTGCTGCGCTCATCATTCTTGCGGCGATCATCTATATGCTGTTTGTCAAGAAGTATAAGGAATCCACAACGCTGACTGAAAAACTCAGAACGCAAGGGAGCTGATCTGTATGGCGGCATGGCTGGCAGAAAACCTCGGAACGATTATCATTTCACTGATTCTGGCCGCGATTGTGGCTGCAATCGTGGTTTCAATGATCCGCGATAAGAAAAAAGGAAAATCGTCCTGCGGATGCAACTGCGCACACTGCGGCTGCTGCGGTTCATGCCATAAGCAGTAAGACAAACGGGCGGCAGACCGGAATCTGCCGCCCGTTTTCGGGAGAATGAATATGGAAACGAATGAGAAGCTCACTGCTGCGAATATCCGCTATCTGCTGACGATGAAAGCCTTTGCTGATGCCGGCAAGCAGATCCGCAATGCCTATCTGGCGGAATATCTGCACTATAAAAAATCGAGTGTTCACTCGATGCTGAAATCACTGGTTTCGATCGGCATGATTCAGAAGGATGATGACAATATCATTTATCTGAGTGAAAAGGGCGCAGATACGGCAGTTCAGTATCAGAGATATTACAGTACGATTGACACCATGATGCATAAATGCTTTCCGGATTTTACAAACCGCGAGAACGCAATCCTTGCGCTGCTGGCTGAGATTCCTGAGCAGGATCTGCAGCAGATGATGCAGCGGGATTGAACCGCCGGAGCTCAAAGCACCGGTATTTTGACACAATAAAACCGCTTGACAAACAAATAAGACTATGGTATAATATATGCGGTTAGCATATGGTAATCGCATGGGGGCGAATGCGTTTCGCTCTTATGTTTTGAATTGAAGTTAGCCTCACCTAACCAGAAGGAGAAAATGTATGAAGAAATTCGCAATGATTCCGGCTGTAATGCTTGCAGTCACCGCCGCGGCGCCGCTGAACGTATCCGCGGAGGATACGCTGATTTACGGCACAATGAACATTCCCTACACCGAGTTCTACGCAGCGGAAATGGGGGATTCGGCCTGCGAGGTTGACGCTGTAACCTCTGCGACAAAACGCAAGGTGCTGATGAACGGCGAAGGCAATATGTTTGAGGGTACCTACAACAACGGCGTGGACACCATGCTCGGCGTAACCTATCCGGTAGCAATTTCACAGGCTGATCTGGATGCGCTCGGTGAAAACAACTATAGCTTCACCAGACTGGACGATGCACCGGAAGCATATAAAACAGTGACTGTTGCTGACGGAAAGGCAGTCTTTTCCGCAGTGCAGGATGCAGAGCCGGAAACGCTGAATCTCGGTGTGAAGCTCTCAACGGAAACTGCGTGGGGCGATTATCTGATCGACCTGACGAATCAGCCGGAGGGTTTTGATACGAAGTACAGCGGTGCACTGATGAAAACCGCAGACGGCAAGACGTATGCGTTCCGTCACCTGGAAAATATCTGGCACGGCGAAATTGCATGGTCTTCCGGTATCAAAAAGGAAGAGCCGCACGGAAATCAGCTCCGGTACGAGATGTATCAGGGTCTGATGGGCAGCACGGTCAAGGAGATTGTTCTCATCACGAAGAAGGGCTATATCACGGTCAATACTGACACATATATCCCGGTGAAATTTGAGGGCGCAGTGAAGGTTGAGAACGCTGAGGCCGGTACCGGCAGCACGACCTTTGCTGCTGACAGCATCCCGGCTGACTATCAGAAGAAGTACGCGGTCGCGGACGGCTTCGATGTGACGGACGGCAAGATCAGCTATACCGGCGTAATGCCCGGCAGCTATAAGCTGACCATCTCTGATGAAGCCGGAAAATATGCAGATGTTTCAGCGTCCTTCCTGCTGGAAACAGATGCTGTTCCTGTGAAATTTGCGGACGGCAAGCTCGTGAAGGCGGATGACGCGACAGAAGCGGAAGCTGAGAACTTCCTGAAGAATCTTGCGAAGGTCGAGGTCGGTGAGACTGCGTACAATGCATCCGGCAGAGGCGCTGTCAAGATCTTTGACGAGAACCATGCAATCAATTATAATGCAGAGTCCCGGAATGCAAAGGTCTTTCCGGACGGTGCAAACGGTACCTATACGCTGAAAATTTCCGCGAACGGCTACCGGAACCCGCTGACCGTTCAGCTTGCACCGCAGGCAGTCGCAACAACTGCAGCGCCCGTACAGACGACTGCACAGACGACCGCTTCGCAGACCCGGACGACTGCAAAACCCACTACTACAACCGCATCGAATAACAACTCCTCTGCACCGAAAACCGGCGATGCCGGCGTCGGCGCGGCTGTCGCCATGATCTCTGCTGCTGCTGCAGCTGCTGTTCTGGCGCGCAGAAAGCGCATGGATTGATATGCTGTTTCTATTCTCTCTGTTGGTTGCGGCCGCCTTCTCCGTACTCTGCGGGAAGGCGATCCGCAAGCATCCTGCGCCGTTTTATCTGTCGGCGGCGGTGCTGAGTATCGGCACGACAATACTTGCAAATATACGGATGCCGGAAATCCCGGCATTCGTGCAGCAAAATGTCATTGCGCTGTTTACCAAAGGCGTTCTCGCGGCGGCGTTCTGGGCAGTTGTGATGTGGACAGGCGCGCTCCCGAACGGTTCATCGCTGATGAAAAAGCTGATGCCGCAGCGCGGCCGGCTTTCGATCTTTGCGGCGATTCTGACGCTCGGCCATGCAGCCGGTCTCGGCATTTCGATGCTCCCGCGCTGGATTAAACAAGCCGATGCGCTGAATCTGACGGTCTGTATTGTTCTGATGCTGATTATGCTGCCGCTGACCGTGATTTCCGTGAAGAAGATCCGCAGGAAAATGAAAGCGAAAACATGGAAATCCGTACAGCGATGGGCTTACCTGTTCTATGCGCTGATCCCTATTCATGTTATCATTCTGAACATTGCAAAGGCACGCAGCGGCAGGACGGGCGTGCTGTTCAGCCTGATTGTTTATCTGGCCGTATTTCTCGGATATGCCGTGTGCAGGGTACGGAAATACTATATTGTGAAGAAAAAGCCGGAGCGTCTGTTTGGTACAAATGCCGCAGCCGTCTGTGTATTTCTTTTTGGTACGGCTGTTTTTCTTGCGGCTGCATATCAGCAGAGACAGGTGGAGACCGTCCGTTCGGCAGAAGCAGAAGTTCGTGAAGATTCTTCGCAGACTGATTCCGAAGCTGCTGCAGCGACGACAGCTTTGACACAGACCGGTGAAACGGCCGTGACAACCGGAACAACCGCCGCGGAAATGACCGTTCCTGAGAGCACAGCGGCGACAACAGATGAGGACAGCACGGCAGAAACAACCAGCACGGATGAATCATCCGAAACACCGGAGGATTCGCAGCCGTCAGAACCTACGGAAACACCTGCCGGTGAGCCGGCGGAGACCGAACCGCCCGCACCCGTCCGCGTTTATCAGGACGGAACATTTACCGCCTCGGCTTACGGCTACGACGGCAATATCACGGTGCATGTGACGGTTCAGAATGACACGATTACAGACATTACAGCAGAAACAGAGGAATCCGATGACAGCTATTTTGCGGACGCAAAAAATGTTGTGATTCCGGCGATCATCCGCAGTCAGGCGGCGGATGTGGATGCCTGCTCCGGCGCGACCTACAGCTCAAACGGCATCATGGCAGCGGTTCGCGCAGCATTGGAGCAAGCAAGAATATGAGGAAAGCATTTTCAGTCGTCATGAGCGGTATCTGTATGATGCCGCTTTTGACTGCCTGCACAAATCACGCTGACACAATGAAATCCGCGGATGTTTTTGCAATGGATACGTACATGAATCTCAAGGCATACGGCCGGGATGCAGAAGCGGCGGTTGCGGAAGCCGAAGCGCGGATCATGGATTTGGAGCAGGTTTTTGCTGTTACAAATGAGACGAGTGACATCGGGCGGATCAACCGTGCAAACGGAGCGCCTGTAACGGTTTCCGCGGACACGGTTTCCGTTTTGCAGACAGCCCGGCAGATGGCCGCGGAATCCGGCGGTGCGCTCTGTATTTCGCTGTATCCGGTGCTGCGGGCATGGGGATTTACAACCGGGGAATACAGGATTCCGGCGGACAATGAGATTTCAAATCTGCTGAAATATTGCGATGATACGAAAATATCCGCTGCGGATGATACAGTACAAATCCCGAACAATTATGCGATTGATCTCGGCGCTGTTGCAAAGGGCTATACCGGCGATGCGGTGATGGAGATTATGCGCGAGCATCAGATTTCTTCTGCAATCATCAATCTCGGCGGCAATGTGCAGACGCTCGGCAGCAAACCGGACGGAACCGCATGGACGGTCGGCATCACCGATCCGTCTGCACCGGATTCATTGCTCGGAACAGTCTGCGTGACGGATTGTGCAGTTATTACATCCGGTAATTACGAGCGGTATTTCACAGGCGATGACGGGCAGAAATACTGGCATATTCTCGACCCGGAAACGGGATGTCCGGCAGACAACGGGCTTGTATCGGTCACGGTAATCGGCAGCTGCGGTGCGAGATGTGATGCGCTTTCCACTGCACTGTTTGTAGAAGGTACGGAACGCGCCGTGCAGCATTGGCGAAGCGTCGGTGATTTTGAGATGATTCTGGTCACGTCGGACGGCGAATTGCTGATGACGGACGGCATTGCAGCAGATTACACTGCGAAAAAAGATATGCCTTGCAGGGTGGTGCATCACAATGAGGAACCGTAAACCGTTGATTGCTGTGATTGTTATTATCCTCGTATCTGCGTGCTTATCCGTTCTGATTCTTCGGCATTCCGATCAGCAGGCGGTTGAGATCGTGCAGGACGGGGCGGTGCTGTATACATTTGACCTGAACAGCACAGCGGACAGGGATATTCGCATTTCCGCCCCGGACGGCGGTTATAACCTTGTGCAGATTCGCAGCGGAACGATTTGCATTTCAGAGGCAGACTGTCCCGATCAGACCTGTGTGAATATGGGGAAACTGCAATCTGATTATCTGCCGATCGTCTGCCTGCCGCACAAGCTGATTGTGCGGTTTGCGGAGGAAGGATCATGAATATCAGACGGCTGACCGAGCTTGCGCTGCTTTCATCGGTCGCGCTCATCATTTTCGTCATCGAGCTGCGCATTCCGAATCCGTTTCCGATTCCGGGCGTGAAGCTGGGACTTGCGAACATCGTGACAGTCTATGCGGTGTTCCGGTATCAGCCGGCTGAAACGGCTTTGATTGTTTCTGTCCGCCTGCTGCTCGGCGCAATGTTCAGCGGGAATCCGTCGGCGCTGCTGTATTCGGCAGCCGGTGCGGTCTGCTGCCTGCTTGGGATGCTGGCGCTGCGGAACGTCCTGCCGGAAAAGCAGATCTGGCTGTGCAGTGTCATCGGCGCAATGCTGCACAACGCAGGACAGATCACGGCGGCAATCATTATCATGCGCAGCTTCAGTGTGATTGCCTATCTGCCGCTGCTGCTTGTGACAGGGTCCCTTGCAGGCGTATTCACCGGACTTTGTACGCAGCTTCTGCTGAACAGAATCAAACGATAAGAGGTGTGAAAATGTCTATATCTACAGAGAAAACGGTAAGACCGTGTACGCAGGCTGAACAGCAGCTTGCCGCGGATACCTATGCATTCTGCATGCGGCATATGCAGGAACGCTTCACGATCGAGTTCCTTGCGAACCGAGCGCGTGTCTCCCCGACAAAGCTCAAAATGGTTTTCCGCAGAGCGTTCGGTGCGCCGCTGTTTGCGCATATCCGGAAAGAAAAAATGTACTGGGCTGCCCGTAAGTTAGCAGAAACAAACTCACGCGTGATTGACATTGCAGAGGCCTGCGGGTATGACAATCCGAGCAAGTTTTCCGCAGCGTTCCGTGCCGTTATGGGACAGACGCCCTGCAGCTACCGGAAAAATAAACTCTGAACAGACACCGCAGTTGTCTGTTTGGAGTGGAAAACGGACACCGTGTATGTTATAATAGCCTAAATGGAGCAGATGCTCCGGAATTTCAAAAGAGGTGATCTGTATGAGCCGTTTGCCATGGGGAAAACTCGGTTTGTTTGCAGGCGGTGTACTGTTCGGTACAGCCGGCATCCGGATCCTGAGCAGTCAGGATGCGAAAAAGTGCTATACGAACGCGACGGCTGCTGTTCTGCGTGCAAAGGACAGCGTCATGGAAACTGTCACAACCGTGCGTGAAAACTGCGATGATATTCTCTGCGATGCAAAGGAAATCAACGCAGCGCGTGTCGCTTCCGATGCGGAAGCCGTCATTGACGATGCAGCTGAGGCCGTCATCGAAGATGCTGCGGAAGCTGCTGACAAAACCGGACCGACCGAAGAATAATCAAAAGCAGACCGCACACATGCGGTCTGTTTTCATAGAGGGAAAAGAACATGAAATGCAAAATTCTGCATGAGTCAAAAGGGCGTATCCGCGTACATTTCTGCCAGAATCACATGACGCTGCATCAGGCAGATACGGCAGAATATGCGCTGTCTGCTGTCAGCGGCATCACGAAGGTTCAGGTATTTGACCGTACCTGCGATGCAGTCGTGTATTACCGCTGCGACCGCGAAGCCGTGCTGTCTGCACTCGCACATTTCAGCTATGACAGGAAAGCGGAATCATTTGTGCCGGCGCAGACCGGCAGAGCTCTGAACCGTGAATATGAAGAAAAACTCGGATCTGCAATCATGCGCCGTGTGCTGCATAATTTTCTGCTGCCGCTGCCGTTCCGCCGTTTTATTTCCGTCATCAAGGCGCTGAAATATATACGCAGGGGACTGCAATGCCTGCTGCGCGGCACTCTGGAAGTTGAGGTGCTCGATGCGGTTGCAATCACAGTTTCCCTGCTGCGCGGCGATTACAATACCGCCGGAAGCGTGATGTTCCTGCTGAAAATCGGTGATATCCTCGATGAATGGACGCACAAGAAGTCGGTCGGTGATCTTGCCAGAACGATGTCGCTCGGCGTAGAGCAGGTCTGGATGCAGACGGCAGAAGGTCAGGAAATGCTCGTGCCGGTTTCGCAGATTCAGAAGGGTGACTGTGTGATCGTGCGCACCGGCTCGATGATCCCGCTGGACGGCAAAGTGCTCGCCGGCGATGCAATGGTCAATCAGGCGTCGATGACCGGCGAGTCTGTGCCTGTGCACAAATCTGAGGGTGCCTATGTTTACGCCGGAACGGTTGTCGAGGACGGCGAATGCACGGTGAAGGTTGAGAACACAGCCGGTACGGGAAGATATGACCGCATTGTGAAAATGATCGAAGAATCGGAGCAGTTGAAGTCATCTGCGGAGAGCAGGGCGGCACATCTCGCGGATAAACTGGTTCCGTGGTGTTTGGGCGGCACGCTGCTGACCTATCTGCTGACACGCAATGCGACAAAGGCTGTGTCGATTCTCATGGTTGATTTTTCCTGTGCACTGAAGCTCGCCATGCCGATTTCCGTGCTGTCGGCTATGCGGCAGTGTGCGGAAGCCGGTGTTACGGTCAAGGGCGGCAAATTTCTCGAAGCGATCGCAGAAGCCGATACGGTCGTTTTTGACAAGACCGGTACGCTGACGCATTCGCAGCCGCGTGTTGCGCAGGTCATTCCGTTCGGCGGGCGCGATGAGGCGGAAATGCTGCGGCTCGCTGCCTGTCTGGAGGAACATTATCCCCATTCCATCGCAAACGCGGTTGTGGCGGAGGCGGCGCGCCGCGGTCTGCTGCATGAGGAACGCCATTCAAAGGTGGAATATGTTGTCGCACACGGCATTTCCAGCATGATCGACGGCGAACGTGTGGTAATCGGCAGCCATCATTTTGTGGTGGAGGATGAAGCCTGCAAAATCCCGGATGAGCATGTTTTCCGGCATCTCCCGAAAGAATATTCACACTTGTATCTTGCAATCGGCGGCGAAATTGCGGCGGTGATCTGCATTGAGGATCCGATGCGTGATGAAGCAGGAACGGTCATTCAGCAGCTGCATGCGCTGGGGCTTTCCAACATTGTGATGATGACCGGCGATAACGAGCGGACTGCAAAAGCCGTCGCAGAAAAAGTCGGTGTGGATGCATATTATTCGGAAGTTCTGCCGGAAGATAAAGCGGCATTTATCCGTGCAGAGCATGAAGCGGGCAGGCGCGTCATCATGATCGGAGACGGCGTAAACGATTCTCCGGCGCTCAGTGAATCCGATGCGGGCATTGCCATCAGCACAGGCGCTGCAATCGCAAGAGAAATTGCAGATATCACAGTTTCCGCAAATGATCTCTATGCATTGATTTCGCTGAAACAGCTGAGCGATGCACTGATCCTGCGGATTCACCGGAATTACCGCACCATAATCGGCTTTAGTCTCGGACTGATTCTGCTCGGTGCAGCCGGCATTCTCCCGCCGGCGACCTCCGCCTTCCTGCACAATGCCTCAACCCTTGCAATCGGATTGAAAAGCATGACAGATCTTCCGGTTCCTGAATTGCCCTGCAGTTGACCAAAAAGCAGACTGTGTATTTTTACGCAGCCTCAGCTTGTAGAAAAAGGTATCGCTGCGCGATGATTTTTGATGAGGGCTTTGTCCTCAAACTCCCACCGGGGACGTATCCCCAGACCCCATTTTGTATATATCAAATAGGGATTCCAAAGGGTTCCGACCCTTTGGCGGGGTTTGGGGCAGCGCCCCATGATCAATCCATCGGAGATACCTCTTTATCTATAGACTGAGGCTGTGTATTTTTACGCAGCCTGCTTTTTTGAATGACGGCAAAAATATTCCTGTCCCTGCGCGCTTTATCCGTGTCAGTTTTACAGATTCTGCGTGAAAACAGGAAACTGACGGACGCATCTCCGCAGATTGACTTTTTCCCGCAGCTGTGATATAATTCATATAGACAGAAATGTGTCATGAAAACCGGCAAGGCCGTTTGCGCAGTCTTGCAGCATGATGCATCTTTCTGTGACGTCGTTATCCCGCTTCTTGGAAGGAAACCTAATGAAATACTTTTTTTATTGTGCTGTTGCTCTTTCTGCCTTTCTGCTGACAGGATGTATGTTCAAACCGATTGAGAACAGCAGCACCGATTCACAGACAGAAGCAGTTACGACTGCTTCCGGAACAACCTCTGTCACAACAACGACACTTACCACGGCAACAACCGTCACGACGACTGTTACGACGGCTCCGAAACAGATTGATCCGCCTGAGGATTTGAAAATGATTTATCCGGATACCGTTGAAGCAGGCGCGCAGCTGACGCTGGATGACTTCATCACCGACCGGAATGTTGCACTGAAAGACGGCTCTGCCATGCTCGATACTGCCACGCTCGGCTATCACGAGGCTGAGGTGACATACCTTTATCACAGAGCAGAATTCACGCAGACGCTTTCATATCAGGTGATTGATACGACAGAACCCCATATCATCAATCCGGGCGTGAATTCCTACCACAAGGTTGAAACGGAATTTGATCTCAAAGAATACATCGGCTATGCGGACAATTTCGACAGCAATCCGCAGCTGACCTATGAAGGCGAGATAGATCCGGAGACCGTCGGTGCGTATCCGCTTACCGTGACAGTCACGGACAGTTCGGGAAATTACACGACATGGGATCTCACGGTCAATGTCGTCGAGGAAGTGCCGAAATCTGCCGATACGAACCCGCGTGTGAATTACAGCGATTTTATCGCGCGTTACGACAGCAGTGATGTGCGGTTCGGTATAGACGTTTCTGCATGGCAGGGCGATGTTGACTATAAAGCCGTGCGCGAGGCCGGATGCACTTTTGTCATCATCCGTGTCGGATATTTTTACAGCAAGGTCAAACCGGACGATTTCTTTCAGCAGAACCTGAAAAATGCGAAGGCTGCCGGTCTGGATGTCGGTGTTTACTTCTACACGACCGACCGCAGCGAGGAAGAAGTCCGTGAACATGTACGCTGGATCACAGAGCAGCTGGACGGTGAGAAGCTCGATCTGCCGATTGTCTTTGACTGGGAGGAGTTTTCCCATTTTCAGGAGTTTGGCATGAGCATCCGCGATCTGAACGATGTCTATGCAGCGTTTGCAGACGAGGTCAGAAAGCAGGGCTATCAGCCGATGCTTTACAGCAGTAAGAATTTTCTCAATTCGATCTGGAGCGAATATACGAAAAGATCTTCTCCGGTATGGCTGGCGCACTATGTAGACGAAACCAACTACGAGGGAGAATACGCGATCTGGCAGGCAAGCGCATACGGCCGCATCCCCGGAATTGACGGCGATGTGGATATGGATATTCAGTATTTGCAGAAAAAGCTCGACTGACAGCCTGCTTCAATGCATGTATGCCTGGCTGAAACCGCTCCGGCGCCGGCAGAGAGGAAAGATTCTGCCGTATGGGATTCGGGAGGAATAAATGAAATTCATCAAATCTGTTTTATGCAGTATCAGCGCGCTTCTGCTGCTGAATGCGTTCCCTGCGGCATCCGTGCAGGCAGCCCGGTCGTGGCATCAGATCGGCTATATGGGCGATCTGAACAACAACGCTGCACTGGAAGCTGCCGATTCGGAGATTCTGGTTTCTCATCTGCTCGGTCGGCAGCCGCTGACGGATGAAAACAGCTATTATATCGAAAATTCCTTCATCGGCATTCACGGGGCGGACGGCAAGCAGTACGGCGATTATTTTGTCACCGCTGATATGGATGAAAGCGGCCGGATTGATGCCGTTGACCTGACGCTGCAGAAGCGTTCGCTGCTGAACAACGATCCGAAAATTGTCTGGCGCTGGTACGAAGATCAGGCACCGCATCAGACCGATCCGCCGGAGGGCTTTATCGCCCCGCCGGTCGCGCCCGTCACAAAATATCTGCCTTCGCAGGGGAATGCGAAGCTGCTGATTCTTTACGTCGATTTCCCGGACTGCCGCTATCGCTTTGAACCGACTGCCGCGCAGATTGAAAATGCTGCGTTCGGTGAAAGTAATCCGGAGAACGCGAATTATCCCTTTGACAGCGCGCGCGGTTTCTATGAACGTGCG
The DNA here is from genome assembly GCA_017427265.1 of Oscillospiraceae bacterium. Lineage (GTDB taxonomy): Bacteria > Bacillota > Clostridia > Oscillospirales > Ruminococcaceae > Firm-04. Next base: position 190,290 of record JAFRTG010000027.1, read on the forward strand.
TCCAAGGGTGCCATGCAGCTGAGCGGCAGGGCATTCCGCTATACTGCGAAATATCCGGTTTCGTCCTATCCGGATGTGGCCGGCAGACAGAAACTTCTGGCAGAGACCTGTCAAGCGCTTGATGCGCAGTACGATTTTTCGGAATTTGACGGCGATCAGGACGGCTATATTGACGCAACGCTGCTTTCTGTCCCGACGGAAGCCGGCAACGAAAACTGGTGGCCTTGCGCCGGTGCCTACGGGCATGATGATTTCCGTATTGACGGAAAAATGTTCGGGCACTTCATCACAGGCAATGCGCAGATTGAAAGCAGTACGAGCTGCTACAATTTTAATTCCAAGCTCGTGCATGAAATGGGTCACTGCATGGGGCTGCCGGACTATTATCTCTATGTCGGGGAAAATGAGGATAATCAGGGTATGCACGGCAAGGCGGGATTTGAGCTGATGGAGGACAACTCCACTGATCTCAGCTGTGTTTCCAAGCTGCAGCTTGGCTGGTACAGTCCGGAGCAAATTCTGACCTATTCGCCGGAGGACGGCGAAAAGACGTTTACGCTGTATAATGCACAGACCAACAGCGGCAATACCGTCATTATTCCGTACAGCAGCGGGATCCGCAATTATCACGGCGAATACATGATGCTGGAGTACGTCACGCAGACCGGAAACAACAGTCAGCCGGAATGGTGGGTGCAGACCGGCTCCGGCGTGCGGGTCTTTCATGCGGACACCACGCTGCATGACAACGGCTGGGGAATCGTCTACAAATACTGCAACGGTTCGGAGTTTACGGAAAATTACATGGGCAGACGCATGATCCGGATCATTGATGACCGCGACACGGATAATTTCTATCATCCGGGGCAGGTGATTGACGGCAGCATTTCAGGTTTTCACTGGTACGATGCACAGAACCGCGAAACCGTGGAGACGGGGCTGGAGATAACGGTCGGCCGGATTTCCGATGACAGCTGCACTGTCACCATCCGCCCGAAGGGGTAACACAGAATTTCCGGAACAGACCGGCATGAAACCCGTATCCGCGCATCACAATGAACACAGAACCCGAAGGCAGAGGCTTTCGGGTTCTTTTTTACCGGTAAGCTGTCGTTTCAGAGGGGTAAGTTGCATTGACAACCGCATGTTATCATGTTACAATAAAATTATAAACATGTGTGAGCCTTCCGGCGAAGGGAAAGGAGATGTGTCCTATGAAACGATTTTTCGCAGCTGTATTGGCTTTTGCTGCGGCAGCGCTTCCTGTGCCGATGCAGACAGCCGCAGAATCCGGTTCACGGATTGCAATGAAATTTGATCTCGGCGGACTCGGTACGGCAGACGGCTATATCGGCGTATCCGCAGCAGACGGCTATGATACTGCAAAAGGCTACGGCTTTGCAAATACGAATGCGGTTGAAGATGTTGCGGCAGGCGGCACGGGCGCTTTGTCAGACGCAGTGCGCTTCAAATCGGATGTCCCGAATCATATTTTCAATGTGGATTTGCCCGCCGGTGTCTATCAAATCACGGTCACAACCGGTGATGTCCGTTCAACGACGATTTCCGCGGAGGGACTTCCGCAGCTGTTCTTCCTGACGGGCAGCAATGCGGCGGATACCTTCACGATTCCGGTCACGGACGGTCAGCTGAATATCTATGCCGGTTCCGGCGTGGGGACGGCGTTTTCGATCAGTGCGATTGAAATTGCGCAGACATCATCCGGCACGACAACCAAACCGACGGTCTGGGTCGGCGGCGATTCCACGGCTGCAAGCTGCTACAATGTCGCGGATGATGCCGTACACGGCTGGGGACAGTATCTCTGCAATTATGTGGATACAGATAAATATGATGTGCGGAATATTTCGGTCAGCGGTATCACATCCGGCGATCTGCGCGGTTATTCATTTGAAACTGCCGAGCATTACGGCAAACCCGGTGATATTCTGCTGCTGCCGGTCGGCATCAATGACTATATCAAAGCGCATCAAAAGAATCCGGATGCGCCCGATGCAGGCGATTATATCACAAATATGACAGATATGATCCGGCGTGCAAAGGCCAAGGGAATGACCGTATATCCGGTGAGACAGCACGGGCAGGAAAGTGACCTTTACAAGTATCCGCTGCCGGAATCCCAATGGTTCGGCAATGTGCTGGACGGGCTTGCAGAGGCCGAACAGACCGGCGTGATTGATCTGTCCCGCCCGTGGCTGGAGCTCTGTCTGGAGAACCGGTATTATGCACAGGAGGATTATTATACCGCGGACGGACTGTATCTGAATGCGCTCGGTGCGGACAGAATGGCGGAAATGGTCAGTGCGCAGCTTTTCCCGCAGGCACTTCCCGCGGAGACCGGCGATGACGGCTATGATCTCGGCATCCCGACCGCGGTTTACGAAACGGAAACCGCCGGCAAACCGGTCTCCAATCCGCACAAGGGCTTTGTGATGACCGCATATGCGCCGTATATGATCGACTCGACACAGGGTTATCAGTACGGCATCGGCGGCTCAGCGGGCAACCGCGCATGGGATGTGGTGACGATCGTCAGCGGCTCGCCGCACTGGAATGACCTCAATCCGGCAAAGGGTGTTTACAACTGGGGCGAAATTGACGAAATGCTCGACGCCTGCGAGGCGCACGGGCTGACCTACGGCATCCGCATTATGCCGTATTCGTCGTATCTTGCGGAGGATTTTGTGCCGCAGTGGATCTATGATGCCGGCGCACAGAAGTACACGGCGGAGTCGCGGGACAATCCGGGGGAGGAGATCGTATTCCCGAAGTGGGACGACCCGGTCTATTTGCAGGCGCACAAGGATTTTGTCAAAGCGCTGGCGGAAAAATATGACGGCGACCCCAGAGTGGAATTTATAGATGTCAGACCGTTCGGCGATTACGGGGAATGGCATAATTCGTTTGCAATCGGCGACGAGAAATATATGCCGGCTCTGGATATCCAGAAGGATATGCTGGACTGCTATGCGGCGGCATTTCACAAGTCTCTGCTGGTACTGCCGTCCAATGCGCGGGGCGAAATCTACCGCTATGCGCTGTCAATCGGCATCACCAAGCGCGACGACGGTCTGATTTCGACGCCGAATGCGGAATGGAGCCTGCTGCCGGCCTACCGTGCGAATATGCCGGTCATCGGCGAAAATTACTGGCCGTATGCGTGGGCGCGCGACACGGTTCGGGAAAATGAGTATTCGCTTGTGAACTGGACGCAGAAGCGCTTCCGCGAGACGATTGAGATTCCGCACATGTCGGTTTTTGCGCTCGATCAGGACAGCCATTGCAGCTATGAATTCTATCAGGAGCAGCAGGAAGTCATTGACGAAATGTGCAACAGACTGGGCTACAATTTTACCGTGACCTCTGCGGCGCGGTACGGAAACAAGCTCGCTGTAAAAATCAAGAATACCGGTCTTGCGCCTGCGTATTTCAATCTTGATCTGTGCGCGGAAATCACCGATGCCGAGGGCAGCAAACTTGCGGATTTCGGGAAACCGGTCAGGATCGAAGCCGGCAGCTTCCGCGAGAATTCTGAAAAGACATATCTGTTTGAATACGACGGCACACTGGATGCAAATGCAGATATCTGCCTTGCATTGTACGACAGTGACAATCCGCTCTGTCAGGGCAAAAATCCGACGGTGCGCTTTGACAACAAGAATACATTGTCCACGAACAGATTCAAGCTCGTGCAGACGGAACCGGTCGCCGGGGATATCAATGCGGACGGTGCGTTTGACACTGCGGATGCGGTTCTGCTGCAAAAATGGCTGCGTTCCGTGCCGGATACCCATCCTGCAAACTGGAAGGCTGCCGATTTCTGTTCGGATAACCGGCTTGATGCACGCGATCTTTCCGGGCTGAAGCGTGCACTGCTGAAATAAGGTGCGGGTCTGAAAACGAAAACCGGCTGACTGTCAGATGACGGTCAGCCGGTTCTGTGTTATTATGATTACTTTTTCTTGGATTTCTTTGCAGCCTTTGCCGGTTTGGTATTGACCTTCTCCTTGAGCGCTGCACCGGCCTTGAATTTGACCAGCGTGGAAGCAGCGATCTTGAGCGGTTCACCGTTTGCCGGATTGCGGCCGGTTCTTGCGGCTCTTTCAGCAGTCTCAAAGGTACCGAAGCCGATCAGCTGAACCTTGTCCTTCTTCTGGAGCGTATCCGATACGACATTGATAAAGGACTTGAGCGCAGCATCGACATCCTTTTTGGCAATGCCGGTTTCATTTGCGATCGCTTCAATCAGTTCTGCCTTATTCATTTTGAATTCCTCCGTTTTCAGTTTTCAGGGGTGATGGTTTGCAGTGTCCTTATTATAGTACATTACAGGCGTTTTGTCAATAGAAAATCTTATTTTTTTCGCTGTTGGGAAGAAAAATACCTGATAAAACAGAGAAATTCGGCATAACCGTTCACAAGTTCCGTTAAAAGACCGGCTGCGTGCCTGTTTTTATGCAAGCAGCAGGCGCTTCATCAGGGTGAGATCAAGTGCATTGATTATGCCGTCGCCGCTGCAGTCTGCCATCGGATAATTCGGGAGAATGCCGGAACCGAACAGATACTTCTGCAGGCACACAATGTCTGCGATAGTAAGTTCGCCGTCGCCGTTTGCATCGCCCGGAACCTGAGAGCGGATTTCATCTGCGGGCTTTGCGTTCTCAAGCAGCTCTGCGGTTTTCCACGCGGTGCCGTCTGCAAAGACGATATTCTCAATGCCGTAGATCGAAACATAGCCGCTCATGTCACGGACATACAGCGTATAGTAATCGCCGAGCTTTTCCGCATAGATTTCTTCCGGCTTGATATCCGCGCCGAATTTCAGCGTGTCATCGGAATCGCCCCAGATCGAATAATCGGTCAGCGAATCGTAGCCGTCGCCGTATTCATAGATATAGGTATCGTCGCCGGTTGTGCCGCGGATAGAGTCGTTGCCCTTTCCGCAGTAGATGGTATCCGCATCGTCGGTGTCACGGAATACGTCATCGCCGTCCGTGCCGCGGAATACCTGCCGGTCAATCAGTTCCTGTACGCCGTTCCAGACTGTGCCGTCTGCGAAGCGGAATTCTTCGATCGGGAAGATGTTGGTAAAGCCGGATATCTGATTGCCGGGCATGGTAACGGAGCCGCCGACCTTATCAAAGCAGAGCGTGAAGGAATATTTGTCGAGCGAAAGCACAACCGTCACTTCGTCCGGATTGATGCCCTCACCGAAAATCACAACATCATGGCCGCCGTAAGGATAATAGCCTTGGCCCTTCTGCTCGTCGATGGTGTCGTCGCCGTCACCGGCATTGTAGTGGTAGGTATCATCACCGTTGCGGCCGCTGAGGTAATCATCGCCGGTGCCGCCGTAGAAGGTATCATTGCCGCCTGCGCCGTACAGTGTATCATTACCGCCGTAACCGTATACCGTGACATCGCCGCTGTATTCCTTCCAGAACTGCGCGTCGCCGTCCACCAGCGCTGTGATTTCTTCATCTTCGTCGGTTCCGTACAGACTGCAGGTCAGCTCCAGCAGATTCTGCCGTGTCCACTTGGTGCCGTCCTCAAACCAGATCGCGTTGATCGGGAATACCGGGGAGGTGCCGGAATACATATTGCCCGGCAGCGTAACGGTTTCGCCGGTCTGCATGATATGCAGGACAAATGCATAGGTGCCATCCTTGGGTGAGAAGGTCACGCGCACTTCATCCGGTTTGATGCCCCCGCCGAGCCAGAGAACATCGTAGCCGTCATACGGATAGGTGCCTGTGCCGGTCGTTTCGTCAACCGTGTCGTTGCCGTCGCCGAGTGCGTAATAGAACAGATCATCCTGCGGGCCGCCGATCACGGTATCATCGCCCTTGCCGCCGTACAGAAAATCTGTATTGCCGCCGCCGGTCAGGATATCGTGGCCGTCCATGCCGTAGAGATAATGTGCTCCGCCGTCGTTGAAAATCGGTGCGAGACTGCCGGCCTTGATGGTATCATTTCCGTCATAGCCGAGAATGTAGTTTGTATCGGACAGGCCGGTCAGCGTATCGTCGCCGCCCTTGCCGAAGATGCGGCACTTTTCGCGGTAGCCGGTATATTCGTCTGCTTCCTCCGTGCCGATGAAGTAATTGACGCGCCAGAGGATGTCCTCATAGTGCAGCACGGTGCCGTCCGCGAATTTGATGTTTTCAATGCGGTTGGTTGTGTTCGTTGAAAACTCGTCCGGGATATAGATATAGCGCTCGTTGACAAGATCATTGATGAACAGATCATCGCCCGAACGGATCAGCTCGATGTCATCGGGGGTGACGCCGTAATCAAAATAGATCGTGTCACCGAGTTCGTTCTTGCCCATGTTTCCGTTCTTTTCCTGAATGACAGCATATAGCGGCGTGCTGCGGTTTTCCGGTGAAGGTACGATATAGGTGTCATCGCCCGCATACAGATTGGCAATCAGTTCAGAAACATAATTAAATTTCTGTCCAACCGGAACACTGTCTCTGTTTTCCGGAATATCCGCTTCACCGAGCGTTGCAGTATCATCACTGACATTCCAGAGTCCGATTTCTGTCATGGAAAGTTCGATCTCCATCAGTTCCCGAAAGATCTCATTGTTTGCAAATGCGATGTTAGCGATTCCGCGGAGCGCAGCCGCCGTAATCATTGCATAGCCCTTGAACCAATCACCCAGATCAAATGTTTCATCCAGCTCATCTGCCAGTTTTACACATACTTCAGCGACAGGAAACAAATCCATTCGTTCAGGCATCAGCGGAATAACCTGTTTGATCTCATCAGTGCCTTCATAGCGGATGATGCCGAATGCACCGTCCAGAAAATAAAGACGGTATAAACCCGGATCAGATTCTGTCGGCTCAATTGCGCACATTCTTTCGAAATCTTCTTCCGGCATGGCACACTTGACTGCTTCATAAAGATACGGTGCAATGATATCGCGCGGAATCTGCTGAACATCAAGTGAGTAAATTTCCGAATTCAGTCTTGCCTCGAATTGGGATTTATCGGAATAATCGACTGGTTCAACTTCGCCCCTTTCAAGCTGTCCTGCATAATCCGCGATGATTGAAAAGGGGAGCCATGTTTCGCCGGCTTCCTCCGCGTAAAAAGCAGCCCAACGGTTTTCTGTTGCTTCGAGATCCGGCCGCTTGTTTTCCAGCTCGATGCATTCCTGCTGCCGTTCTTCCAGAATGCGGAGGCCTTCGGCAACACGCTCTTTGAGTGCTTCAAATTCCGCAGCCTGCTGTTCTTCCGGTGTTAATTCTGCAGGTTCTTCTGTTTCAGTTTCGGTGGTGTCTGTGATTTCTGTCTCTGTCAGGAGTTCTTCAGCAAAGGACGGGAGTGAACATGCTGATAACAATACTGCGCCTGACACAATGGTAGCAAATAGCCTCTTCATGGGGTTCCATTCCTTTCTACTGTAGTTGGCTGCACAGGACGGATTTCTGATGCCGGGAAAACGGCATTCCGCGTATAGTATATTTGTGCAGAAATATTGCTCCGCGGATAATGCTATCATACCACACATATTTGTATATGTCAATAACTTTTTCTTGCGAAATGCAGCTGCGAGGCCAAAACTTTCATTTTGCGAATACGTACAATCGTTTGCCAATATCGGATTTTATTAGAAATAACTTGCTTTTGCAGCAGGAGAAGCGGTTCCTTTCTTCACAAAAAAAGAGGGAGCAGGATCGTCCGGATCCTGTTCCCTCTGTTCATACGGGCAAGGTGCAGATGTTATACCCCTGCGCTTCCTTCAAAAGTCTGATAGTAGTCGCTGATTTTCTGACTGCCGCTGTTCACAACGATGCTGATGATGAGCACGATGAGCGCGGTCAGGAGTGCTGCAGCGGAAAGCAAAATGCCGATTTTCCGCAGCTTGTCCGAATTTTCATGCGCGGTATCGGACAAAATGCCGCAGGCGATCCCTGCGATGCCGAGAATGAATGCTGCGGGCGCTGCGCAGGATGTGCAGATCCCGGCCAGTCCCAGCAGCACAGAGGCGATTGCCAGCTTGCCGGGGCGCGTTTTCTGCTGCGGAACCGGTTTGTCCAGCGGGTCATGCCATTCCACTGCGCCGCTGGAGACCGGGTTTTTCTTTTCTTCCTCGGTCAGTTCTCTTTGTACGGTTTGATTGTCGTCCATATGTTTTTCTCCTGTGATATGATGGTGCCGGTGTTCTTCTTCATTTTCATTATAACGCTTTTCTGTTTTGTTGTCAACCCGATGCACGGAAAAAGCACCCCTGTCAGGGACAGAGATGCTTTTTCCTTGGGATATGAAATTCTTCCGGAGGATTTTGAGAAATTGCACAGTTTAATCAAAATTGCATGCAGGTGTGTTTTCTCCGATCACAGCGTTGTAATCCTTTGTCAGGACGGTGTCGGTCCAGCCGAGATTGCAGGCAATGAACCAGCCGATATTCGGCCACTTGTCCTTTTCCATTACGTCACCGTTCATATATGTGCCTGTATAATCGGCATCAACGTCTCTGATCGGATAGACATCCATAGCGCCGAACAGGTGGCAGACCTCATGCATCCATGCATATTCATGGTTGCGGCTGTTGCTCCATTCGGTGTATACATATGCAAGCTCTCTGTAATCATATTCATAATCACGCTTTGCATATGCAGCCGACTGCCAGTTACCCTCTGCGAATACAACATAGGCGATTTCGTCATAACCGAGGAACGCCTTCAGAGCCTGCGTTGCATCCTTCATGTTCTTGTAGCGGTACAGGAACGGATATTCCGACTTCACAGCATTCAGAACCTCATTACTTGTATCCACAAAGTCTTCCGCTCTGTCATAGCGGTCCTTGTCGCTGTACATTTCGATGAAAGCATTGTCGATGCTGACCTCTACGCCGTACTTTTCGGCTTCCTGTTCCAGCAGGAGGCTGTCATTGGTTGCATCGTCGCGCATTCTCTTCGCCTTGTCCGGATTCCATGTCTTGTGATCCGGAGAAGCGACAAGCAGATTCACGATCAGGACATTGCCCTTCAGCTTCTTTGCATCGCCGCGGTTGTATCTTGCATTGTGCTCCTTCATGTAATCAGCTGTTCTGACTGCATTCGGGTTGTTCACAATACCGGTGCCGATAAATGCACCCTCCTGTACATACAGAGAGGAATGATCCTGACTGACGCTGTTCTCGTCGAGGTCTTTCAGGTTCATGCAGCCGTAGAAGGCCTTCGGCTTGATGATGATATCATCGCGGCACTTGAACTGAATCGAACGCAGATTGTCGCAGTTGTTGAAGGCATAGCTTTCGATCTCCAGTCTGGAATCGTCCTCGACGGCGGTTTCGCTTCCGTCAAAGAGAACACTTTCCAGATTATCGCAGTCATAGAATGCGCACGGGGAAATCTTCTCGCACTTCTTGCCCACAACGAATTCGGAGATGCCGCTGCAGCAGAAGAATGCGTTGTTTCTGATTGCGGTTACGTCCGCGCAGTTGATCTGAACAGGTTCGTTCATTTCAGAAAAAGCAAACGAACCGATCACAACCGGCAGTGCCTCGATCTCAGACGGAACATTGATGCACAGTCTGCCGGTTTCATCCGTGAAGCCCTTGCCTGCAACATCCGTGATTTCAGCAGTGTTGTCCCGGATTGTGTACTTGAATCTTGCGGTTTCATTTTCACAGAAATTGCCGGCTGCCGAAGCACTGACCTGCATCTGTGCAGCAAACGCTGCGCACATTACTGCTGCAGAAACCAAAGATGTCATGTTACGAAACGGTTTCTTCATAATATACCTCCCATACTGCCGGCGGGGTTCCGGCAATATTGTCTTATTCCTACTTCTTCACATCAGATTCGGCGCAGCGCTTTGCCTGGGGAAATTCTATCACGATTTTCTTGCTGTGTCAATCGAATCAAGCCGATTTTCATAGATAATTCTGCTTATCTTAATAGAAATGAAATCTTTTTTTCATCTCTTGCACAGATTCTGATGATTATGATTTGTATTAACAACCGGTTTGCAAAATAGTACACATTGTTTGCGGGCGCTGCTGCCGGAACGGAAGGAGCGTCTGTTTTTTTATAACAAAATGTATCTGTAAGTTGCTTTGTGGAGCAAGTAAGTTGCGTTTTTTGAGGGGTAAGTTGCATTGACAACAGCCGGTTTATTATGATATGATAAAAACAGCAGGTTCCGGATGTACTGCAGCACGCCGGAGCTGCCGCTGATTCCGTACATAAGAACAGACAGCAGAGGTATCCTTTCCTGCCTTTGCATATTTTATTACAGAACGGAGGAATATTCTATGAAAACGAAAAAGCTGGCATGTCTGACGGCATGTACAATGCTTGCATCCGCTGTTTGGATGCTGCCTGCTCAGGCTGCCGGTACAGACGGCGGGGTGACGGATCCGCTGTTCGGCACGCTGCCGGACTGGGTTCCGCATGATTTTGTATCCGCGATGCAGTTTCTAAACACACACGGAAAATCCTATGTATCCGACGGCATCATCTGTCTTGTGCGGCCGATGGCGCATTTCCGGACGGACGATTATCAGTATGAAATTGGCGGAAGCATGGCTTTGGTGAACACGCCGGCCAGCACCCAGCCGAAAATCTATGAGCTGGAAATCCCGGAAAAGCCGGATCCGGAAGATGCGGAAGCAGTCAAGGCCTATGAGGATTTCTGCGACAGTGTCGGAAACTATACGCATGATTACAGCGTGTTTGAACGCTATGCAGAGTGCAGGACACAGACCGCCTTGGAAGTGGAGTTGTTCCGCGTGGCGGACGGAGAGGATCTGATTGTGACCTGGCTGGAAAAAGAAGGCGGGGAGCTCAATAAAAAAGAGGAGTTCCGCTTTGGCAGTGCAGACGGCAATATGTATGAGACCGATATCTGGGGCTGGCTGCCGGACTGCGATGCGGAATACAAGGCGTTTCTCGATCACTACGGCAGGGCGTCTGTTTATGACAATTACATTGTTTACTGCGCAGACGTGAACGGCAGCACAGGGGAAACGCTCAAAATGACGCAGGAGAGCGATGACGGCTGCGAAATCAAGCAGGTGCTCGAATCTGACTGCATACCGTTTCTGCTGAATTACGAGGACGGCACAGGTGTCTCTTCGGTCCTTCTGTACAAGCCTGTCAAGGACGGTACAGTCGAAGTCAAATGGACGATTGAGCGGGATATTCCCGGTGAGGAGCCGTTTCAGCAGACTGTCGGACTGTATGAGGCAAAAGATGACTGTGCGTTCGTTTATGACAACTCAGAGCATAAGAAGCAGAGCATTGTCGTAACATTTCTCGATCAGGATACCGGTGAGATGATAGATACATCTTCAGGGCAGGATGTGCTGATGAGACAATCCGGAGTCGGTGATCCGATAGATCCGTATGTCACGAAAACATTCAAAATCACATCAAATCCGTTCAGATTTGATGTAAGCAGTGACATTGTTCAGACAGATGACTACTTCTACTATCCGAAATCGAACGGCGGCTATTACAAAAAAACAAAATTTGAGACCACAGAGTATGACGCATATCAGACCTGCATGACCTGTAAAATGAAGTGGAATCCGAGCGGCGATCTGAACGGTACGGATGATTTTACAACGGCAGATATTACCCTGTTGAAAAAGCTGCTTTCCGGACAGGATGTCAAAATCAAAGACTGGAACGCTGCTGATTTCTGCCGCGACAACACGCTAAATGCGGCAGACCTCACTATGATGAAGCGCGCATATATCCTGAAGCATACAAAGATTGAAAAGCCGGATACCGTCAGTGATGATTATAACTCTTTCTATGTCATCGGCGACAATCTGAAACTGTATGCGGGCCCCGGCGACGATTATACGGTGATTGATACATTTGAACTTGGCGCCTTTTTCTTTGAAAGAGGCTATAACAAGGGCAATGACGACTGGGTTTATGTCGGAAACGGCTGGATCAAGACAAAATGCGACAACAGCGATGCGCCGAATATCCGGTTTACTGATCTGGCGTATGACAAGCCTGTCATTTACCTGTATCCTGAGCAGGAGACGGATGTGCATGTGGAGCTGGAGCTGACGACATCCACTCTGGCGACAACCTATCCGCGTTACAATGACGGCTGGGACGTCACGGCTTATCCGGACGGCACGCTGCTGAACAAAGCGGACGGCACGCATCACAGATACCTCTTCTGGGACAGCACCGACAGCACCACCAGCTTTGATTTCTCCAAAGGATTCTGCGTTGCCGGCAGCGAGACCGAGCAGTTCCTCAAGGAGAAGCTCACGTACATGGGACTGACGGAAGAGGAGATGAACGAATTTATCGTGTACTGGCTTCCTCGCATGGAGCACAATGCGTATAATCTGATTGCATTCCAGGGCGATGCCTATACAGATTCCGCAAAGCTCAGCATCACCCCGGCACCGGACAGCCTCTGCCGTGTCTTTATGGCGTATATTCCGCTGGATGAGGCCAGGGAGATCGAACCGCAGCAGCTGGAAACCTTTGAAAGAAAAGGCTTTTCAGTTGTGGAGTGGGGCGGCACCGAGATCGGCGCGCGCAAGTAATCTGCATACAAAAAACCGGTTCAGATCTTCGGATCCGAACCGGTTTTTCATAATCTGAGCAAGCAATCTGATGACAGACTCTTCCGCCGCGGGTTTCAAAATCATAGAAATTAAAAGGAAGTCATCATCCCTTGCGGGATGCAGCGGAGAACGCTTGCGAAACAAATTGGTACAGGCCATCCTGTGACTGACATACTCCGGGCTTGTCAAATTAAAAGTTTGATTGTAAAAGGAAGTCACATCAGCAGCCGAAGCTGCTGTCCCGAAGCAACGCCTGAACCGTGTGATACAGGCTATCCAGCGGCACGCTGCGTGAATGGAGCACATGGCACTGCGAATGCAATAAAAGGAAGCCGCTGAAAAAACATGTTCAGCTCCATGCGCAACGCCTGTATCGCTGCAGCAGGCAATCTGACAGCCGGCAAAAACCTGTACTGAAGAAGTGACGAACTTTTTCATAAAAGGAAGCTGTCATAACGTACAGGCATACGCCTGCTGCATGTTCAGTATAACACGGATTCTGCCCGGTGTCAAGCCTCTAAGAAGAAATTGTGGTCAATGAGGCTGACCTCTTTGTCCGAAGCGGGCTTGCCCATCACGAGAACGATGTCTGCATCGTCCGGAGAATCGGTGAGTGCGGCATTCTGTGATGTAAACAGAATATCAAGATAATTGCGCAGGCTGAACGAATTGTTCCGCACGGCTTCCGCGTAATAGTTCCTCTGGTTGTTCTGTGTTCCGTCAAAGACGAGCACGCGGTTCTGCACATCAATGAAGCCGTAATTGAGCATTTGGGATTTGCCTTTGAGATAATGCGTGAAGAAGCAGTTTTTCGGGTCGTAGAGCTTGATTTCTGTTCCTGTTTTGGAAACGCCCATGATGCCGACGAAGCATTCGTCGATCTCCCCGAAGGTATTATAACCGGAAAAGAGATGAATGTTGAGCGTCACGCAGCGGAGTGTTTCCTTTGCCTTGACCAGATCGAGATCCATATATTCCGCAGCGTCGGAGTGTGTGATATCGCCGCTGAAAACGAGTTCGCCGGATTTGAAGCAGGCATTCCAGCCGATATTGATTTTTTCACCGTTGATGCCGGTTGCAGCACCGTGCAGATCGACATCCACACGCTCGCTGTCGTTCCAGTAGACGAAGAAGCGGATGCAGGTGACATCCTCCGGGATTTTGTATGCAAGACCGGAGCGGATATAGCCGCCCTCGTCGGATTTGTCCGCGATGCGCAGCGCGGAGAGATCGAGGTCAAATTGGGGCATGTCAAGATAAATCTTTTTGCCGCGGAGCACGGTCTCATTTGCGGCAAGGCGCGTCTGCAGCAGATGCTGCACCATGAGCTTCAGCCGGACAGATTCCTGATAGCGCATCTCGTCCAGCGTATTGATTTCAGGGCGCGAGAAGAACGCCGCCAGACTTGTGAGCGTCTGCGGACTCAGTTCGGGCGCATGGGGCAGGAGCTTGTCAAAGAGATCCTTGATCGCATAACCGTTCCGCAGCAGATAGGTCAGATGCCGCAGCATCATGCCGGGACGCTCCGCGTAGGCGTCAAGCGCTTCGGGCGCCTTGCGGCTGACCATTTCCTTGACCTCGGATTCCCATGAGCGCAGTTTGCCTGCCCTGAGATCTGCGACGGCTTTTGCGTAGTCTGATTTGCGAGAATATTCGTTGAAATCAATGAACTTGAGCATCAGCAGCGTGCGTTCTCTCTTTTTGCCGGAGAGGATGAGGTTCGAGCGGAAATCCCACAGCGGGAAACTCTCCAGCAGCTTGACGGTCAGGCGCTTCTGTGCAGTCCGGAGATGAAAATGTGATCTTGTCAGCGTATAGTCAAGGCATTTCCAGACATCGCCTGTATGCTGGCAGACGGCGCGGAGGAAAGCGGCCTTTTCAGCGGAAGAAAGTGCTTCATCCGCAAAAACCGTATGGAACACAATCAGCAGATTCTGCTTGAAGGTCACGCGCACACCGGCCATTTCCTCTGCGGTGAGATGCTTTGCGCATTCCGCAATCATCATGCACTCTTTATTGTTCATGCGCTCGGTTTTGGTGAGGATTCTGCGGAACGGCGCTGTATATTTTTCGTCACTGCCAATCAGTGCGATTGTTTTTGCTGCAAGCAGTTTATCGTCAGGCTCTGTTTTTTCGGTCTCCTGCATTTCGGGGAGCCAGCCTCTGGTGACGGACATGCCGGTGATCTCCTCGATGCCGTAGGTCGAAAGATAATGAATCATCTGATGAAACCGGAACACGGCTTCATCCATTTCCATGACCTGAGACGGGAAATCCGGATACATCGGCTTTGCCTTGACGTCGCCGAGATAGGATCGGACGCGCGCAGCAAAATCGGTCAGGTCGGCAGATTTTGCGAGTGTGACAATATCCTTCGGGGCAAGCGTATAGCCGAGCGCCAGCAGCTCTTCATTTGTTGTCATGGCCCGCAGGATATTTTCTTCGCAGAGCGGAACCGCATTCATGGAAACGGAAACGAGCCGGAGCTCGGAAAAAAGCAGTTGATCGTAAAGCATAACGTGCCCTCCTTATCGTTACATTCTGATTGTTTTCGGGAAAGTACCATATTATAACACAGTTGACAGAATTTGTCAAGTGCTTTGATGAAAAAGGGAGCGGTCAATCGGGGGATATATAAAAAGAGGGATCCGCTGCGCGGATGCTGCAACAGCGTCCGGCTTGCTTTTTGTGAAAATATATGATATACTACAAGCATAGACCGGGAGCGGGAACGCGCCGGCCAAGAGCATGAAAAGAGGGTGATGCGATGGAAATACTGGTCAATATGAAGCAGCTCGGTGCAAAACGCGACAAGATCAAGGCAGTGCCGTTTGTGCTTGCCGGTGAGCCGAAAACTGTGCGGGAGCTGATTGTATCTGCTGTGCAGACCTGTACGGAAGCCTTCCGGCAGCGCGGCGCGGCAGGGGAGCAGCCGCTCACAGAGGAGCAGATGCGTCAGATGGAGGAAATCGGCAAAATTGCATTCGGCGTGCACTGGGGCAATGAGGAAATTGATCCGGAGCAGGCCAAGGCTGATGCGCTGCAGGCCTATGAGGACGGTCTTGTCCGCATTTTCATCGGAGAGGAGCAGCTTGGTGCACCGGATAACAGCATCCGCCTGCACGAGCATGATACCGTAACATTTCTGCGCCTGACCTTTCTGGCAGGCAGAATGTGGTAAAGGAGGAACAGGATATGCCGCTGAGCAAGGAAGAAACCGCAAGACTGAAACCGCTGAGCGATGCGTTTTATGCGGAGACGGAAAGACGGAAAAAGGAGGCAATCGGCAAGCTGAACCCCGAGCAGAAGGATTTTGCGGAGAAGCATTTCTATTACGGCGATTCGGTCTGCGATATTGCGCTGGGAAAAAAGCTGTATCAGGCGCTGAAAAACGGCGTCCGCCCGTCTGAATATCTGAAAAAGAATATGGAGTGGCTGTTCACATCCGGTTTCCTGTATGAGCGTTACCGTGACGTGCTTTATGATGCTGCTGACCGCATGACGGAGCGTCAGTATTCAGCGGGCTGGTACCGCCGCTCGCTCCGGACGAAGGATTACAGTGCCTATACGGCCGGGCTGGTCGAACTGATCCGCGCATTTCATTCGGATCTGTTCCCGGATCTTTCGGCTGCAGATGTGCTGCTGAAGCGCTGCCCGGAAGGGTTTCTTGCATACAGCGCGGTCACCAATTATCCGCGGAAGGGATATCTGCCGGAAACGGTTGCTTACGCGATTGACCGCGGCGATTCTGAGGTAATCGGCGCCGTCACCGATATCATCAACGGCGAGGGCGAATGGGATCTGAACACGGAGATCATCCGCGCCGTGATGCGCTGTCATGATCCGGCGCTGCATCAGCAGCTCTGCAAATTACTGAAAGCAGCCAAGCTGCAGGAGGGTCTGCGGCAGGCAGTCTGTGAAAACGCCGATGCCGGCAATGCAGATGCGTTCCGCGCAATCCTGCGGACGATCACAGAGGAAAAGATGCTGCGCTATTCCTCTGTCAAGCGTGCAATCGGCACATGGACAGGTCTGCTTTCGCCGGACGAAAAGGATGTTGACCGCATCAGCGAGAAAGTGCTCGGCATGATGAATGCGGTGCTGGATTCCGAGGAAACAAGGCAGACTTATCTGCACTCTGAGGACAGCATGGCGATTTTCATGGCACTCTGGGGCTACGGCTTCTATGAGGTGCAGGATGCCTGCAAGCAGATCCGGATGATTTCGGAATCCGGCACGCATCATCAGCTGCTGTCCGCAGGTTATTTCCTCAACAATATTGAAATGAAAACCTTTGCGCATCAGATTGCCAAAACGGTGATTGCGTCGCATCACACCGAGCCGGATATCATGGCGGTCATGCTGCCGCATTTCATGTCAGACTGGAGCAGCGCTGTTCCGGGGCGCTATCACCGGAGGTTCAAATCCTATGCGGCAGCGCCGGACTGGTCTGCGCCGGCATACTATAAAGACAACCGGGAAGCGGCGCAGTATTATGATCTGCTGCAGGAACTGCTGAAAGCGGTTCCGAAGAAGGAGCTTGTCTTTTCGCCGTGTATCTTCCCGTGGTACAGCGCAGTGCTGACACGCGGCTGCATTGCTGCGCGGCTTGCCGTGACGGCATCTCTGCTCGGTGACCCGGACAGGACAGATGCATTTTTGCCGCTGATTCCGCATGTATCTCCGGATGACCGTTCACAGGTGCTGCGCGTGCTGCTGTACCGGCAGCAGACGGATGCACAGCGTGCGGCACTGGCAGAGGCGCTCTGCGACAAGGAAACGATCACCCGCGAGACCGCTTTTGCGATCATTTCGGATACGGAGATTACGCCGGCGCAGTACCGCATCATGGAGGAGCTGCTGAAATATAAGGCGGCAGATGCGCGTTCAAATCTGATTAAGCTGCTGCTGCGGCAGGACGACGCAGCGCTGCTGCAAAGCATTGAGCGGCTGCTCGGTGATAAAAAGGAAGAAAAGCGCACGGCCGCGCTTGACCTCATGCTGCAGGTGACTGCAGATGAAAACCGGCAGACGCTTGCGGCACAGTGCCGCAGTCTTGCAGCCAAGGCGGAGCTTCCCTCTGACAAGGAGCAGATTCTGCTGCAGCAGATCATCGGGGAAGGGGAGACAGAGCAGGCCGCCGCTGCAAATCCGCTGTTCACCGAAGCGGATGTCTACGAGCCCGCAGAGCCGGATGCCGCGTATCTCGAAGAATGCCTTGCGGTGTACCGGCGGTATTATCCGGATGCGGCGCCGCTTCCCGGCACAGAGAAGAAAACTGCGCTGAAATCCGCGATGGAACGGCTTGCGAAGCATTTCCCGGCCGCCGCGAAGAAGCCGGCGGGAGACTGCGCGACATATACGGAAGCAGTCCGGCTGCTGCATGATCTCGACGACCGGCTCGTGCAGATGCGCACGCGCGAATTTACGCGGAACGGCGAGGCGTTCACGATCGACTGCCGGTCGTATGACTTCTATGTAATCTCGGAGGACGGCAAGCGGCATGTGCCGTTTTATGAGGACTGGGAAAAGTGGTATGCAGAAAACGGCTGCACACCGGAAATCATTGCGCGGATGCAGACGGCTTTGTACAGCGGCCATCAGAAGCCGCAGTATGCAGACCCGTTTTTCGGCAGCGGCTTTTCCAAATCCTTGACGGTGACATATCCGGAGCAGATGCGCTCGATTCTGCGCAGTCTGGCAGAGATTCCCGCCGATGATGCCCGGATGGTCGCGTATGCGGTCGGCTGCAGATTCATGCAGGAATATCCGAAGGAGGAGCAGCTTTTCCTGGCGGAACCGGAACAAAAACGCTATGTGCATTTTCTGGACAGCATGATGTTCTACGACTGGATCAAAGCGCTGGACAGCGGTCTCGGTCCGCATGACAAGGAAGAGGTTGATCTGCGGCTGCAGCTGGAGCGCACCGTGCGTGCAGATGAACACTACGAGCCGTACAGCCGTTCCTACAGCACCTATGTGCGCTATCTGTTCGTCGGACTGGAGGAACGCATCCGCATGGTATACCGCGGCAGTATGCCGGAAGCAGCGATGCTCCGGGAGGTATTCCGGGATGACGAAACGCTCGGCAAGGGACTGTTCCTGCTGTCCTCTGCAAACGGCTTTGTGCGGGATGCGGGCGTTCAGCGTGCCAAGCGCGGCGGCAATTCTTACTGGCAGGCGAACTGGGCAAGGAACGCCTGCAATGATCTGGCCGGCAGGGCGCGCGGCTATCAGGAGCCGTTTACGGATGAAGAGCAAAAGCTGCTCTGCTATGCAGCGGATTTGTTTGACCGCATCATCGCGGTGATTCTGCCGGTCGAGCTGCACCGCGGCGATACGCCGACGAAGTATTCTTCCTGTATCCGCAGGACGCAGCGCATTTACGGGCTGGACAACTTCCTTGCGATTCTGCAGGCACTCGGCAAGGATACGCTGGAACGTGCAACCTATTATCATTCTGATTCCAAGAAGAGCAATCTGAGCTATCTGCTCTCGGTCTGTATTCCGG
The DNA here is from genome assembly GCA_017427265.1 of Oscillospiraceae bacterium. Lineage (GTDB taxonomy): Bacteria > Bacillota > Clostridia > Oscillospirales > Ruminococcaceae > Firm-04. The sequence goes on from JAFRTG010000027.1 coordinate 209,384, forward strand.
CGGAGGGGGATCTTGATCCCGCTGTGTTCACGGAGAAGCTGAAACAGACCGATATCACAGAGCAGCGTTTGATTGAAGCGGCACTCTACGCGCCGGAATGGCTGCCGGTGATTGCGGCGCATCTTGGCTGGGAAGGCTTTGTCTCCGGCTGCTACTATTTCATGGCGCACATGAATGAGCGGTTTGATGACCGCCGCCGTGCGATGATTGCAAAATACACCCCGTTGACCGAGGAGGAGCTGAACCTCGGTGCATTTGATATCAACTGGTTCCGCTCGGCGTATGAAACGCTCGGCACAAAGCATTTCAAGCAGATTTATGACGCGGCAAAGTACATCTCCGACGGTGCAAAGCATACCCGCGCGCAGAAATATGCCGATGCCGTTCAGGGCAAGCTCGATCCGGAAAAGACTGCGGCACAGATCGCGGACAAGCGCAACAAGGATCTGATTATGGCGTATGCGCTGATTCCCTTCAAGGACGAGGACGCGCTCTGCAAGCGGTATCTGCGCATTGTGGAGTACCGGAAGGAAGCGAAGAAATTCGGTGCGCAGCGCAGTGCCAGTGAGCGCAAGGCTGCGGATATCGCACTGCAGAATCTGGCGATGAACGCAGGGTACGCAGATGTGATGCGTCTGACGCTGCGCATGGAGACCAAGCTGCTGGACGACAGCCAAGCGTATTTCGACGGGCTGCAGATCGACGATCTTTTTGTCCGCCTGGATGTCAGTGCGGACGGCGATGTCAGCATCGGCGTCGAAAAGAACGGTAAGGCGCTGAAAGCAATTCCTGCGAAATACAAAAAGCATCCGGATATCGCGGCCATGACCGAGACGAAAAAGAAGCTGACAGAGCAGTACCGCCGCACGCGCGAGATGCTGGAACAGGCGATGGAAGAGGAGACGCTCTGGCGTGCTGATGAGCTGCAGACGCTGATGCAGAATCCGGTCGCGGCGCCGGTGATCGGGCGGCTGGTGTTTGCGCATGACGGGAAATTCGGCTTCCTGCGCGGCAATGCGCTCGTACCGGCAGAGGGTGAGCCACTGACGCTGCAGCCGGACGATCAGCTGACGGCTGCGCATCCGTTTGCAATGCGGAAGGCCGGTGTCTGGGCGGATTATCAGGCATACTGCTTCCGGGAGAAGCTGGTGCAGCCGTTCAAGCAGGTGTTCCGGGAGCTCTATGTCAAAACGCCGGATGAAGCGGAAAACACGAAGTCGATGCGCTATGCGGGCAATCAGATTCAGCCGGCCAAGACGCTCGGCTGCCTGAAAACCCGCCGCTGGATTGCAGATGTCGAGGACGGACTGCAAAAGGTGTTCTACCGGGAGAATCTGGTCGTGACGATCTATGCACTGGCAGACTGGTTTTCTCCGGCGGATATCGAATCCCCGACGCTGGAATATGTCGCGTTTTATGACCGAAAAACCGGAAAGCCGCGGCAGATTTCCGAGGTGCCGGATGTGCTGTTCTCCGAGGTCATGCGCGATGTCGATATGGCAGTGAGCGTTGCCCATGCCGGCGGCGTCGATCCGGAAACGAGTCATTCGACAGTCGAGATGCGTGCAGCGCTGCTGGAACTGACCAAGCCGCTGCTGAAACTGGAAAACGTCGAAATCAGCGGACATCACGCGCATATTCACGGCACGCGCGCGGATTATACGGTTCACCTCGGCAGCGGTGTTGTGCATCTCAAGGGCGGCACGATGCTGAATATTCTGCCGGTGCATTCGCAGCACAGAGGACGCATCTTCCTGCCGTTTGCCGATGACGATCCCAAGACGGCAGAGATTCTCAGCAAGATTCTGCTGCTCTCCGAGGACAGCAAAATTCAGGATCCGTCCATTCTGGCGCAGCTGTGACCGCTGCGGACGGATAACGGAGACAGGCAAAGTTTAAAAGAATATGAAATTGCGGGCGCATCCCTTGTATTCTGCATGTTGCCGTGCTATAATGACGGTAAGCAGCAAAAAGCTGCAAATTTACAGATATCAGGGGGATACTATGAAAAGAAACCAGAAAATGCGAATGGCCTGCTTCCTCGCGGCGGCAATCGTGCTTGCACCGCTGACCCTGCGCAGTCCGGTCTTTCCGCCGGTTCTGGCCGCGGAAACCGGTGATCTGACGGGCGACGGCAAATTCGATGCAGACGATGTTCTGAATTTGCAGAAATGGCTGCTCGGAAACAAGGATGCAAAGGCAGATGACTGGCAGGCGGCAGACTATAACGCGGACAGCAAACTGGACGCACGCGACTTCACTTTGATGAAGCGCGCCGCATCTGCACCGAAGGAATATACGGATCATTCCTACGGCGTCTTTCTCGGCATTGAGCCGGAAGACATCGAACGGACGCTGGATTATGATACCATCGTGATTGATGCGCAGTATTTTGAACCGGAGCAGATCGACGCGCTGCATAAATCCGGACATACCGTGTACAGCTATATCAACATCGGTTCCGTCGAGGATTTCCGCTCGTACTACAATGACTATGTCAAGTATACCATTGCAGACTATGAAAACTGGGAGGGCGAACGCTGGGTCGATGTTTCGCAGGAGGCATGGCGAGACTTTATCCTGAAAAAGCTCGCTCCGAAGATTCTTGCCAAGGGCGTAGACGGTCTGTTCGTTGACAATGTGGATATTTATTATATTAAAAAGACGCCTGAGATTTTTGAAGGTGTCACAAAGATCCTGAAGGGTCTGCAGGAGATGGATACCTATGTGTCCATCAACGGCGGCGATACATTTGTCATGGACTATATCAAAAAGGGCGGAAAGTTTACGGATGTTGCAGACGCGGTGAATCAGGAGACCATATTCAGCGCGATTGACTTTGACAATGAGCGTTTCCTGCAGCACGATGAAGAAGAGCGTGGTTATTTCCAGAATTATGTGGAAACGGTTGCGAAAAACGGCGGCGACATTTATCTTCTGGAATATACCAAGGATGCCAAGCTGATTGAACAGATCAAGGAATACTGCCGTGCACATCATTTCAGATACTATGTATCAAGTACACTGGAATTGCTGTAAGCGCCGCAGGTGATACAAACAGAAACATCACCGGTCAGATACCGAATGCTCTGACCGGTGATGTTTTTTTAGAATGTGTTTATAAGCCGGAAATCAGGTCGTCAGGATGCGGGTGCGGAGCCACCATGACTGCGTGATGTTTCCGCCGTACATGGAGACCAGATTCTGCCGGATGCGGGTATCCTGCTGATTGACTGTGCCGTTGAAGTCCCAGTCGTTATCCAGAATGCCGTCTGCGTTTGTATCGTTGAGTGTATAGATGCACTGGTTCAGTGCGGCATCGCCCTGTGCCTTGTTATAATTCAGCAGCGGGTGCTCAGGGGTGTAAATAACCGGAATCGTGGGTGCGGTAAACAGCAAACCCTGTGCATTGCTGTGCAGGGTTTCCATGACGGCCCGGTTTTTCAGAAAGCACGTATAGATTGTGTTGTACGAGCCGGTCGCGCCGGTCTGCCATGCAGCGCAGTCATCTGCAGTGATATCGCACTGATAGTATTTTCCGTCTGCTTTCACCAGATTCCATGCATGACCGCTGATCGTCTGATCGGGATACTGCTGGCGCCCGATTGGAGTCAATCCTGCTGAAAGAACATAGGATTCAATGCCGGCCTGATTCAGCAGCATTGTATACGCCTTTGAAAAGCCCTCGCAGACCGTTTCGCCGACGCCTGAGCCTCTTTCGTTGAGACCGTAGCTGAGGAACACAGAGGAATAAATGTGATTGTTTTCATCACCGAGCGTTTCGGTTCCGGTTCCGTTCCAGCCGTATCCGTCCTCATATTCGCAGTGGCGAACCAGCCAGTCATGCAGCTGGCGTGCCTTGACGGTCTCGCTCATCCATGAACGGGTTTCGGTATCCACGACATATTTGCAGATCGCGCTGCAATAGGTGTCAATAAACTTGACCTTCGAGGTGTCAGTGAAAAATGTCCGGATGAGTCCGGCTGTTGTGCTGCTGACGGAAAGAACCGGCATCGGATTGCCGTTTTCATCCGTGCTGTTCCGCACGACCGGATTGCCGTTCAGATTCACGAGGGAAGTGCAGCTGTTGAAAATATGAGCTGCGCCCTGTGCCCGTGTGCAGCCGGCATTCAGGCGGACGTTCCGCAGCTTTGTGCACGCTGCGAATGCACTCGAATACAGTGCTGCAGCGCCCTGTACATTGACAGACGTCAGCTCATAGCAGGAAGAGAAAGCACTTCCTTTGATCGCTGTAACATTTGCCGGCAGAGTCAGAGATGTCAGCGGGCATTTGCAGAAGGCATATTCGCCGATTGTTTTGACCGTGTTCGGGAATGTTACGGATGTAATGTTCAGGCCGCGCCGGACATTGTGATCGTCGAGATAGGAGAATGCTTCGTCGCCGATCTCGGTTACGGTTTTGCCTGCGACCTTTGAAGGGATCGTGATGCTGGTTGCGGTACCGGTATAGCCGATGATCTTTGCCTTGCTGGAACCGGACTGATAGGAATAGCGGAAGCCGTCCGCGGTGGTGCCGGTCACGGTGGATGCTGCTTCTGCGACAAGTGCTGTCGGCAGCTCCGCGGCAAGCGGGAGTGCGGCTGCAGAGATGCCTGTCATGACTGCAGTCAGTGCGGTGATGATGTTGCGTTTCTTCATGGGGATTCCTCCTGAAAAATGTTTTATACCGAGCCCTGACCGGTATGCAGCGGAACAGGGCGGGGTGCCGTTGAAAGCAGTGTCGTTTGGATGGAGGATAATATAAATATATTGTCTTTTTCTTATCTTTTCTGATCGAACATATTAGATTATACACGATTTTTCATGCAGTGTCAAGCAGTTTTAGAGATTTTATTGCTGCGGCAGGGGCGGGCCGGAAAATTTTTTTCAAAAAACACTTGACATTGACGTAACGTCAAGTGGTACAATAGAGAAGGTGATGATTATGAATGAACTGAAAACCATCAGCGAGGTTTGCGATATGCTTGGTATAACGTCACGCACCGTGCGTTATTACGAGCAGTGCGGGCTGATCTGCACCGAGCGCATCAGCAAAAACGCGCCGCGCAGGCTCGATGCGGAAAACATTGAACGTCTGCGGAAAATCCGCTTTCTCAAGCAGCTCGGCCTTTCGCTCGAAGATATTGCTGCGGTCATTGACAGCGAGACACAGGCGGCGCAGCTGATCTTTGAGCGTTCTTCCGAGCTGAAAGCGCAGGTTCGTGAAATGATCGAGCGCATCGGTCTGCTCGAAGAGGTCATGCTTGCGGCGGAACAGGGCAGGAACATTTACAGTGCCCTGCAGGAGCCTGAACCGGCTGAGGATCCGGAAAAGCTCAAAGAAATTGCGGCGGCGTGCGCGCATCTCATCCGCGAATGCCGCATTGAGGAGCTGAAAACGCATCTCTGCGCGGATATGCGTATGCATCCGGCGGAATTTTTTTCCGCTGCGTGGGAGATGCACATCAAACCCTGCGGCAATTTTATTTCATTCGGCGAACAGACCGTCAGCGGTAATACGGTGTACACCGTGCTGCATTACGAAAAGCTGGATGTCCGCATCAAGACGGATATTCTGCACGGCATCGTATGCGGACTGCTGTTTCAGCACAGCCCGCATACAAAGAAAGACTGAGGGGAAAAGAAAATGGATATGGTCAACTTTTTCGGTATGCTCCGTTATGCGTTCACGCTTGTCAATCCTTTCATAACGGCTGCGTGTGTGATTCTGCTGCTTGTGCTTTTGGTACTGGCCGTTCTGCATCACAAATGGCGGGACGACGACAGAATGCTCAGCCGCTGGCGCGTGTTCGCGCTGCTGCCTCTGGTGCTGGGCGCTGTGCATTTCTTTCTTTTTGTTTTCCCGCATGTACATGAGAAGCTCGGGTTATATATCTGGGTCTATCTGATCGCGTTCGGCGGCTTTTTTCCGATGCTGCTGGCAAAGCGCCGTTTCGGTTACCGCTATTTTGCTGCACTGACTGCAATCTGTGCAACCGGAATCTTTGCGATTTACATTTTTTTGTCGCCCATGATCCCGCGGGTTGCATTCCTGTTTGACAAAAGCTATACGGAGACCTTCAAGGGGATTGTCACGGAGCTTGACCGGAATTATATCCTCAAGGAATGGAAAGGCGTGGATCTGTCCGCGCTGGAGACAAAGTATCTGCCGCGCATTGAAAAAGCAGAGCAGGAGCAGAATCAGATGGAATTCATTGATGCACTGGAGGATTTCGGTGCAGAGCTCCACGACGGCCATATCTGGGTCAGCTATTCCCATGAAGTCGATGAATCCCAGTCCGGGTACAAGGAGCATGAATACGGACTCGGCCTGATTCCGCTGGACAGCGGCGAGGTCATTGCAGTCTGCACGACGGAGGAAGTCAATCAGCTCGGTATCGGGGACGGCACGGTCATCACGAAATGGAACGGCAAGCCCGTGAAGCAGGCCGCGCAGGAGGATGTCCGCGATCAGGGCTGCCCTGTGCAGGAAAATGAGGACATTCTCCGCGTCAGCAATCTTGCCGCTGTCGGCGGGGACACCGTCGAAGTTGCATTCAGGGACAAATCCGGCAGGGAGCAGACCGCGGTGCTGAAGGATCTCGGTGAGATGCACACACAGCAGGAAATGGCCGCTGCTTTCGCGCATAAATCCGGCGAGGACGGCAACGATGAAAATTACAGTACGAAAATGCTGAATGATACCTGCGGTTATCTGCGGGTCAACAGCGAAAACACAGACACAATTCACGATCTTGCCGGATTCTGGAGCGGCAATCATAAGTTTGCGCGTGAAATGTTCCGGAAAAAGCTGCGGGATCTGAAATCGCAGGGCATGGAAACGCTGGTCATTGACCTGCGTGCGAACGGCGGCGGCTTCCATGAGGTCGGTATCGCACTGGCGGAGCTTCTGACCGATCAGGATTTCTGCGGATACGGACTCGGCATTCGCCGGAACGGGCAGTACCATTGTGTCGCAGAGCACGGCATTCACGGCGACGGCGAATTTGCTGATTTGAAGGTCGTTGCGCTGACAAACTTCTGGTGCGAGAGCGCCGGAGACGGGACTGCACTTTATCTTTCCAGGCTGCCGAACGTCACGCTGGCAGGCATCACGAACCCGTGCGGCTGCGGCCAGCTGACCGGCGGCGATATCAACTGCGGATTTGTTTCATTCTCTTATCCGATCGGTCTCTGTCTGAATGAAAGCGGAGAACCGAACATCGACACCGGCGCCGACCGCATCAGCCGCAATCCCGTCGAGGAGAAAATTCCGCTTGACAAGGACGCCGCGATGCAGATTTTCTGCGACAAAGAGGATTATGAGCTCAGCTGGGCTTTGGATTATCTTGGCAGGCAGTAAGAAGTACCGCCCTTTCAGCGGACGTTTTTGACTGCTGTGATCGGGAACAGGCTGAAAAATTTTCCAAAACACTTGACATTGACAGGGGATCAGGTGGTATAATGGAGATAATGATGCAGACGGAAACAGCTATGCATCTCAGTGCTGTCATCAAACTGCGGCACGATTATGCGCAGCATTCGTACTGCGCGCCTGCTTTCCTTTATCGGGGGAGCAGATCTGCGGTATCATTTCTCACGACCGGAAGTAAAAGGAGAATTCAGATGTTCGATCAGAATGTACTTGACCGTATTCAGGTCATCACGCACAGCAGCATCCGGATTGCCGGAAAAACTGTGATCTATATTGACCCGATCGGGATTGCCGGAGAGCCGCATGATGCGGATCTGATTTTGTTTACGCATCCGCATTTCGATCACTTTTCGCCGAAAGATGTCAAAAAGCTCATGAAGGCGGACACCGTGATCGCCGCACCGAAGAGTATGGCGCTGCTCTGCACGCTTCGGCTGCAGAAAAAGCCCGTGACACTGCTGCCCGGTCAGCAGACAGAGCTTGCCGGCATTCCGGTGACGGCCGTTGCAGCATATAACAAAGCAAAACCCTCTCATATGAAGCTGATGAACTGGCTCGGCTATCTGCTGACAATCGGGGCGACGCAGGTCTACATCTCCGGCGATACCGACGTCACTGAGGAAAGCAAGCGCGTTTCCTGTGATATCGCGCTGCTGCCGGTCGGCGGTTTTTATACGATGGACGCCGTGCAGGCGGCGGAGCTTGCAAACACCATTGCGCCGCATACGGTCATTCCGGTGCATTACGGCAAGCTGCTCGGCGGCGCGCAGGCACCCGAACAGTTCCGCAATGCACTGCAGCCGGGGATTCAGGCCGATATCCGTCCGTCAGTTTACAGCAATGTGATGATTCCCATGCTGATCCGGGCGGCTTTGCTTGGAGCGGCAGCGTTTGTTCTCGCGTATCTTGCATTCAGATATCTGTAATGAAACGCATGAAGCGGTTTGCCGGATTTTTCCGCTTTCAGCTGTCAAAAATATTTCTGACTTGACAAATTGAATGAAATCCCTTATAATGGATTCAGCGCATTCAGTTCAAAACTTTGATGCGCACATAACAGAACGATGGAGGGAATCAAGCTATGTTGAAAAAGAGGATTGCAAAAGGCATTCTCGCAGCGGCAATGGCATTTACGACGGTTCTGGGGGCTTCTCAGTACGCAAAAAGCGAAAATATGATCGTCGCACATGCAGCATGCAGCCATAACTGCAGACATTATGCGTATAAACACAGTTCGTGGTGTGCAAACCGAAGCACGAATATAGCTTGCAGAACTGTTTATACGAAATGCGTGAACTGCGGCGGAGACCGCAGATCGTATAAAGAATACAAAACGGTGGACAGCAGTTTCTGGAAGATGCTGGATGATGCAATTTGATTCTCCGATATTTCCGCAAATGTGCAGTGACCTGACAAATTGAACCCAATCGTATATAAAATGCAGCTGATCTGTCGTTCTGACATTACAATTTAGAAAGGATCCGGTACAATGAAAGCAACTATGAAGAAAAGACTGGCAAAAGGCATTCTCGCAGCAGCATTTGCATTTGTGACTGTCCTCGGCGTTCCGCAGAGCGCGGCTCAGAATGCAAAGCGTGACAACATGATTGCTGCTCATGCAGCAAGATGCACGCACAATTACAGACACTATGCGTATGATTACGATCCGTGGGAGCCGGCCGGCATAGGTTATACCTATCGCAACGGCGTTCTGGTTCGGTGCCCGCAGGAAAAAAGAACTGTCTATACGAAATGCGCGAATTGCGGCGGAGACAGAAGCCACTATACGCAGTACAGAAATCTGTATATCATGTAATCCCGTCAAACATATTCTGACGAATAAACCGGAGAGCCCTGCGCGGGTTCTCCGGTTTGCTTTTATGGGAATGCTGTTCTGAGCTGAGAGCAGATTTTCCGGCAGACAGCGCAGCGCACAGCGTAATTTCTCACGCTGTGCGCTGCACCTTCTCAGAAAAGCGATTACACGAGTTTGGCAATAAGTAATTAGTCCGAAAGATCGGAGAAGTCAATCATGCCGACAATGGCCTCGCCCTTGGCGTTGGTCATTTCCTTCAGGATCGTGATAACGGAAGCATCAATGCCGCTTGTCTTTCTGATGACAGAGACCTTGTACTTCGGATACAGTGTGCCGACACCTTCGATGTTCTGCGGAACGACGAGCGTTCTCAGTGCATTGTCAACATCGGCAATCATGACATCTGTCCGCGGCTTGCCGTTCTCGGAGCGTACCATGACGACGAATTCATCGGAACCGGTACGGTAAACGCTGCCGTTCGGGAAGGCCTTGGCCAGCTGATTTGCGGTGCGGACGAGCATTTCATCACCGGTATCGCTTCCGAATGCGGTGTTGATGCTGCTGAAGTCCATGAGATTGAACATTGCAAAGTAGTACGGATTGGTTGTGCCGTCCGTGATATCAGAGACTGCAATCGTGAACTTGACACGGTTGCCGGCGTCTGTCAGAACGTCATTGAACATAGCGGAGTTGAGGGACTGCTTTGCCTGGTTCATTCTCTCCATCGAGGTAACGAGCTTCTGGTTGACCTTTTCCTGCTTCTTGTTGAGAAGTGCGAAGAAGATCATGAGCGCGAGAATCAGAGCGGAGAAGATACCGAGGAACATCTTCATGGCGTTCACCAGCGAGTAAACCTCAGACTTCTGGTCGTTCATCATCAGAACCCATTCCTGCTCCGGCATCCAGACGGAAGCGCCGACGAAGGAGCCGAGACCCGGCAGGGCGTATTCATATGTGGTCGTGATATCGGTGTTTGTACCTGAACGGTAGTCTTCACAGGTACGGATCAGGTCGGGCAGCACAACAGGCTTGCCGCAGTTGCTCGGGTCATCCTGGTCAAAGACGTAAGCCGCTTCGATAACATCCATCATGGTATAGGTGGAATGCTGCAGACCGGGCGTCTGAATTTCAGCGAGCTTCTGCATGACGTAGTCAGCATTCAGATCCAGACCGACAAAGCCGATCGGTGTGCCGTCCTCTTTATAGATACCCTTGTACAGTGCGAGAACTTTTCTCTGCGAAGTGGGAGTTTCCACAACGCCGGCGTTATAGATTTTATTGTCACGCCGTCTGATCTTGCTCTGCAGTTCCGCGCGGGAATCGCCTGCTTCGCGGATGATCGTTGCGACGACGTCTTCATTCGAGTGCATCAGGATTTTTGTGTCCCAGCTGGCGATGTAAAGACCTTCACAGCCGGTGATTTCTTCAACATACTCCTTGATCAGCGATTGCGTATTGATCTGAGTATACCGGTCGTTCGGTTCTTCAATCAGCTTTCTGACATCCGGGTTCTCAACAAACAGACGCAGCTTGCTTTCTGCCTGACTGATAAACTCGGTAACAATCAGCGCACGCTCATTTGCGATTGCACTGAGGTGTTCGTTTGCATTTGTCTTTGCACTGTCGCTGACCTTCTTTGTGATAAACAGGGACAGCGCGAGCATCAAAACAAACTGAATAATCATGAAACGGTTTAAGAAATTGAAGGTTATGTTCTTCTTTTTCTTAATGGATTTAGCCACAGTTCATTCACCCTTTCCTTAATAACTTACTTTTGCTTACTTCTTACTTCCTGAATGTTTAATGTTTCTTTTTGTTTTCTTACTTTTCTTTCTTGCCGAATATTCCGCCGAACAGACCCTTCTTTTTATTGTTGACACTGTCGGCCAGTTCGTTCATGAGGTCAATATCCTCATCAGTCTGTTCTTCTTCCTTTGTCGCTGCGAGCAGGCCGTTGACCTTGCCGCTCAGAAGTGCGCTTTTTGATTTGCCTGTCATAACCATAGATGACCTTGTTGCGGAAACCAGATTAACGGACTGATGCACGGATGCATAAGCTTGTGCCTGATTCTGTGCCATGACTTCCTGGAACGGAACCGGGCGGTCCGGCATGTTCACCATTGCACCGGTGTTGACCGGATTCAGCGAGATGATGTACCGGATACAGTTTATACACGGCAGCAGCGCGACGCGCGTATTCGCATCCACCAGAATGAGAGATTCAACGGCATTTTCGTTGAAGCTCTGCATATTGCGAACCGCTTCGACCTCAGCATGTACCTCATTATGGCTTACGCCGTTGAAGACTCTGCCGGATTTGGCCAGTATGATACATACGGTTGTATTCGGTTCAATGAATCCGCGTGATGAAACCGTATAGTTGATCAGGTCAATGGCCATTTTATAAATCTGGTTAAAATCTATCACGTAGCATTCCTCCTTTCACTGAGGTAATAAAAAAGGATTTGGGGTTTGGGGAAAGTTGAGAAAAGTTTGGAAAGTGACAATGGCCGCATCACGTCAGAGTTTTATTACTGCGAGTATAATTTCAGGCAGATTTTCCGCTGCCGTTGTATCGGCCGTTTGATGGATACACCGGAATCGGCGGGTGGAATCGCCGGAAATTCGGTGCATGCTCTTACAATAAATTTATACCATACTTTGGGAGAATTGTCAAGTCATTTTATGTATAATAATTCGCATAATTTTGCTACAATTTGCACAAAAGGAAAGCAGATTGTAATTGTTTAAGGTTGACAGCAATCATAAAATAATAAACATTAAAACGCTTATTTATATATGAAAAATACGTAAATACAAATAAAACGATGCTCGATGATAGAAAAGACTATCTTTGAGGAAATTGCGACAATCGGACAGAATGAGAACCTGAAAAAACATTTAATGTGAAAATTATTTCAAAAATATTTTGCGGAAGAGCCTCCGGAAAGCGATTTTCGGGGGTGTCGGAACGGGCCTTGGGAGCGCAATATAATACTCGCAATAATAGACGGTCTATCAATTACAGTTTGTATAGAAAAATGCCGTGCAAGAACGCATGTTCTTTCCGTGACGGAGCGTATTTTCCGTTTTGGATTCTCCGGGGAGGACAAAAAGATTCCCCCTGCGAATTGCAGAGGGAATCCTGCATGCTGGATGCGGTTATCCGGCCGCCTGAGCTTCCAGATAGGTGACCGCCCAGTTGAGTTCATAGTCTTCCTTGTCACGGAAGATCTTCATGGCAGCATCGCGGTCGAACGGGATGCGTTCCTCGACCGGGTTGCGGGAGATGCGGTCTGCGCGGGTATCGACATTCGGCACGCTGTTCTCATCGAGAATCAGGCCGGTCGGGAAGCCGACCGTGACAACACCGCCGGACAGAACGCAGGTGCCGCCGGTCTCCTGATTGCAGCCGTTGGGGTCTGTGATGCCCGCGACGGTGACGTTGGGCAGCCTGGAGAGATACAGGCAGGTGCCGTCGCCGGCGCTTGCGCAGCCGTAATTGGTCAGTGTAACGACGTTCAGGTCAGCGAATTCGCCGTCGCCGTGAATGCCGTGCTCGGAAACACAGGTATAGGTTCCGTTTCTGCGGATGCCGAGTCCCTGTCCGAACCAGTCACCGGTTGTCAGCAGATCGCACAGTGCGCAGCCGATCTCATCGAACCCGCCCATATTGTTGCGCATGTCGATCACGAGATACTCCATGCCCTGCGCTTTGAGATCGCGCAGCTTCCCGCGGAACATTTCGCGTGCCCATTTGTGGTTGCCGCTGACATAACCGAGCATATCCTGCGTGGTGTTGGCAGTTCCTTCCATGGTGATCTTCAGATAGCCGCATTTGTCGTTCAGCATTTGGGTGCTGAAGTTCTCTTCCTGGAGCTTCCGGAAGGAATCCGGGGATCCGATATCTGAAATCTGTGCGAACGCCTGGAACGCTTCGTTGTGCGTATGCTTGTCTTCCTGATCAGAGAGTGTAACGGTCTTTTCCTTGCCGGATTTGTCGAGGAATGCGACTTCAACGGTTTCGCCGCCGACCCAGTCGAGGTTCATCGGCGCAAGACGGTCCTGGTTGGCTTTGACAGGCAGAGCTTCATCTACGACAACCTCTTCGACACTCTGTTCAATGGGCTTGCCGTTCCATTTCGTGATGACAGTACCGTCCGTGATGCCGAGCTTGTTGACTTCCTCTGATGTGCAGACAGCAATCATGCTGCCGTCATCCAGCCGGACAATCGTGAGGCCGTATTCGTGGAGCTGCGACTGCGAGGGGTATGCTTTCTCGTCGAAATTACGCTCCACAAAGATATGTCCGTCATGCATCTCGGTGCTGAACTGCAGGATCGCATCATAGAATTTGCCGGGGTTCTGCTCTTTTTCAGCCTCCTGAATCAGCGGCATATATTTTGCTTCGAGTGCAGCAAAATCGACTTCCTTCCATTCCTTCAGAATATAGTGCCGGTCCATCGCAGTGATAAGACCGCGGAAGGATTCTGTATAGCTCTTTCGTACATAGTTGAAGAAGTTCGGGCTTTGCAGAATGAAGAGCGTGCCCGCGAAGGCGATGATCACACCGGTGAGTGTTGAAACGATGCGGTAGCCGATTCTGCGTTTTGCAAACAGAACCGGAATCAGGGAGATGATGCCGATGAAGTAAATTGAGATGAACACCGTTGCAGCCTGAAGATAGCTCAGGCTGTACAGCAGGAAATGCGCCAGTGCTGCAAGGAACGGCAGCAGTGCGAGCCAGCGCCATTTTTTGAGCTTTTGGGGATCGTCGCGCCATCGGTGATGCAGAACTGCCAGAATCAGCAGAAGGAGCAAAATGCCGATGCACCACAGCATATGTGTTTTGTTGCCCGTTGCAAGTAAATGCCGGATGGAACCAAGTACAGTTTTCATATTCTTCTTTCCTTTCACGGGTGCGCGGAAGCGGGGCGGCAGCCGGGCATCCTGTATTTGATACTTTATTATAGCACAGTTTCCTTATTTTTTCATGAACAAAGCATTATCATTCGCATAAAAGCAGCGCTTTTCATGCCTTGACATGGCGGTGATTCTGTGCTACAATGAACAGAAACCGGAAAGGAGATGCGCATGGAGCATATCAGAAAAATGATTCTGCCCGCGGTCTGTGCGGGACAGCTGCTGACGGGCTGCGCAGCTGAATCCGTGCCGGCGCAGACTTCTGCGGCGGAGACATCGCAGACTGTTCCTGTGACAGAAGCCGTCACTGCTGAACCGCAGACGTCGGCCGCAGAGACCGCGCCGGCTCATGACCCGGCACTGCTGCATTCCGCAGATGAGATTGCGCTGCACGATACGGACGGGCAGGGAAAGCATTATCTGTTCACGTATAACGACACGGAATACAGCGCGGAATATACGCCGGACAACTGGAAAATCATCGACTCATATCAGATCCGCAATGCGGCGGATATGACACTGATCTGTCAGGCGCTTGCGGACGAACATCCGGTGCACGGCGCAGATCTTGTCTCGTACCGCACCGCTGAGGACATGGCCTATGAATGGCAGCAGCATAATATCGCGTATCAGCTGCTTTCGGATGATTCACCTTTTCGGAACAACGCGAAGGATGTGGACATCAACCCGGCCGATCAGGGCAAGAGTGTGTATGATCTATATGAAAGCCGCACCGGAAATGCAGATTCATCGCAAAAGTCTTGACTTTTTTTCATATATATGGTATACTATGATCCGGAATCTGCGGATTCCCGCGGCAGTGCGCCGCTGACAGTTCGCTTGCGCCATCCTGTCATAAAACAAAACCAGGGCAAATCACAGAGCATCACTGCGCCTGTCCGATTGCCGGACAGGCGTTTTTTGATATTGCAAACCCGGATAAACGGGCAGGGAGAGAGGATTGCATTCATGTACAGACTGAAAACGACGGCCGCGTTCGACAGCGCGCATTTTCTGGCGGGATACTGCGGAAAATGTGCGAATCTGCACGGGCATCACTGGGTAATCGAAGTCGAGGCCGGGCAGGATACGCTGCAGGAGGCCGGTGAAAAGCGCGGCATGGTCATTGATTTCGGTGATCTGAAAAAGACGGTGCGTGCGCTCGCGGACAGCTGCGATCACGCACTGATCTACGAGACCGGCTCGCTGAAGGAGACGACGCTTGCAGCGCTCCGGGACGAACAATTCCGGCTGATTGAGGTGCCGTACCGGCCGACGGCAGAAAATTTTGCGCGTGCGTTTTATGAGACACTCAAAGCAGAGGGGCTTCCGGTGCTGCGCGTGACAGTTTATGAAACGCCGGATAACTGCGCGAGCTACGAGGTGTGAGATGGGACATACATTCAAACTGGCTGAGCATTTCATCAGCATCAACGGCGAGGGACAGTGCGCCGGAGAGCTGGCGCTGTTTCTGCGGTTTGCGGGCTGCAATCTCCGCTGCGACTGGTGCGATACGGCATGGGCCTGCGGCAAGGACGCGCCGCATGCGCTTGTTTCGCTGCACCGGATTGCGGAGATCGCAGAGGATGCGCTTGCAAACGGCGTGCGCAATGTCACGCTGACCGGCGGCGAGCCGCTTCTGCAGCCGCATATCAATGAGGTAATCGGCAGGCTTTCGGGGCTGGGAATGCAGCCGGAAATCGAGACAAACGGCTCTGTACCGCTCGAAGCGTTCTGTGCGCCGCACCGTCCGAAGTTCACGATGGACTACAAGCTGCCGTCCAGCAAAATGGAGCAGCACATGTGCACGGAAAATTTCGCGCTGCTGCATGAGTGGGATACGGTCAAATTCGTCTGCGGCTCGCGGGCGGATGTATTTCGGGCCAAGGAGATTGCAGAGCAGTACAAGCCGCAATGTCCGCTGTATCTGAGCCCGGTATTCGGGCGCATTGACCCTGCGGAGATCGTCGAGATCATGAAGGAGCAGAAAATGGGCAGTTTCCGGCTGCAGTTACAGCTGCATAAGCTTATCTGGGATCCGGCGGCAAGGGGCGTGTGAATGGAGATAACCGTTTTTGCGCTGGTTTCAGCGCTCATGCGCCGCAGCCGGACTGTATACGGCCTTGACCTGCAGCGCCTTGCGAATAAGCAGACCCGCGAAGCGGACGAGCCGGATTATGCGAACGGCGAAAACGACATTCACCGTCTGTTCCGGTATGTGCGGGAGATCACGGCTTACGGTCTGCCGGACATGCAGTCCGTGCGCAATTTTGCCGAGCCGTTTGCGCTGAAATCGCTTTCTCTGCGCAGGAAATACTGCAAGCAGCAGCATGATTCCTGTCTGGGACTTTACAGCAGGCAGCCCGGCGGATTTGCAGACGAATTGCTGCCGTACTGCGGAACGGAATTCGTGCAGAGCCTTCCGCCGGAGCTGCAATACGGCAGTAATGTTATAGATCATATTTTGCAGTGCTTCAGCACAACGGGCGTATATTGTGCGGCATATTTCAGTTATCTGACGCTGCTTGCACAGGGAATCCTGCCTTATGAGCCGGAATGCTTCCGGAACTGCTGGCTCATTGACGTATCCGAGTCGCCGGATGACGTGGAAGCAATCTCACATTTTGATTTGCGGGTACAGAACGGCACTGTCCGGATGGTTGCCTCCGGCAGCGGCGAAACGCTGGATGTGCTGTTCAGCAGGCTGCTTGCGCATCCGGATTATGCTGCAGGGCTGAAACGGCGTCATCGCGGCGTGCCGGCCGGTGCGGTGCAGACAGCCGCGGAGGACATCCGTGCGCTGCTGATGCATTTTTGATGCAGAAGATTGACAAACGGAGCAAACTATGAAAATCAGAACAATCAGAACGAGTGATACCGAGCCGTTTTTTCAGATGATGTGCCGGCTCGATGAGGAAACGGATTATATGATGTACGAGCCGGGCGAGCGGGAACGGACATCGCCGGGGCTTGATCTGCTGCGCGGCAATATTGAACGTGCAGTCAGCGGCGGCGACCTGCTGCTTGTCGCGGAAACGGACAGCGGCGAAATCGCCGGATATATCTGGGCGAACAGAGGAAACCTGAACCGGACGCAGCATATGGCGTATATTGTGACGGGCATCCGGCAGGCGTACCGCAGTCAGGGCATCGGCAGTGCATTTTTTGAGCGGCTTATGCAATGGGCCGGAGAGAACGGCGTGCGCCGTCTGGAGCTTTCGGTCGTATGCAGCAACAGCATTGCGGTGCATTTATATGAAAAGTTCGGCTTTGCCGTGGAAGGCGTGCGCCGGCAGGTGATGAAGATCAACGGCGAATATGCCGATGAATATTATATGGGGAAGATTCTGGAGTGAAAAGTCCGTGCGTGAACGGACGGAGAGGAACGGTAATATGATTGATCAGAAGGCAATCGAAGAACACATCCGCGGCATTCTGGCGGCGCTCGGTGAGAATCCTGACAGAGAGGGACTGCTCGAAACGCCGGCGCGTGTGGCGAGAATGTATGCAGAGGTGTTCGACGGTCTCAACTATACAAACCATGAGATTGCGGAGATGTTCGGCAAGACCTTTGAGGCGCCGCAGAACGCAGGCCCTGTTGTCGTGCGGGATATCGAGGTATTCTCCTACTGCGAGCACCACATGGCGCTGATGTATGACATGTCGGTCAATGTGGCCTATGTGCCGCAGGGAAAGGTCATCGGCCTTTCAAAGATTGCGCGCATCTGCGACATGGCGGCGAAGCGTCTGCAGCTGCAGGAGCGTCTCGGCTCCGATATCGCGGAGATCATGATGGATGCAGCGGGCACGCCGGATGTCGGCGTGGTGATTGCGGGTACGCACAGCTGCATGACGGCACGGGGCATCCGCAATGCCTCTGCGCGGACGGTCACGCAGACATTCTGCGGCAAATTCCGCGAGGACTGGAATCTGCAAAGACTGATTACGGAAGGAGTCAAATGATGAAAGCACTGGTTTTATTCAGCGGCGGACTGGACAGCACAACCTGTCTGGCGCTTGCAGTCGAACAGTACGGCGCGGACGAGGTGCTCGCGCTGTCGGTGTCCTACGGACAGAAGCACACAAAGGAGATCGAAGCGGCGCAGGCGGTTGCCGCGTATTACGGCGTGAAACTGATGACGCTTGACCTTGCTGCAATCTTTGCGGATTCAGACTGCTCCCTGCTCAAGGGCAGTACGCAGGAGATTCCGAAAGAGAGCTATGCAGAGCAGCTCAGCGAAACAGACGGCAAGCCGGTCTCGACCTATGTGCCGTTCCGGAACGGTCTGTTCCTGTCCTCGGCGGCGAGCGTTGCGCTCTCGAACGGCTGCGGCGTGATCTATTACGGCGCCCATGCCGATGACGCTGCGGGCAATGCCTATCCGGACTGCAGCGGAGATTTCAATGATGCGATCAACCGCGCAATTTACCTCGGCAGCGGCAGACAGCTGCGGGTAGAGGCGCCGTTTATCGGAAAAACAAAGGCGGATGTGGTCGCAGAGGGACTGCGTCTGCACGCACCGTATCATCTGACATGGAGTTGCTATGAGGGCGGCGGGAAGCCCTGCGGCTGCTGCGGCACCTGCCGCGACCGTGCAGCGGCGTTTGCTGCAAACGGCATTGCCGATCCGGCGCTTGGGTGAATGCACATGACAGGTGCGGAATTTGTCAGGCTGTGCCGTGCCGAAAAGGACGACATCCTGCAGGAATATTTCAGTCCGGCATCCGGTTCAGAGGCGGCAGAGCGGATCAGAGCGCTGATTGCTTCGGGAACCGACCGGGACGCGCTGCTTACGCTGATTGACCTTGTCATGACCGAAAGCTGGTACCGGCTGCTTCTGGGGCTGGACGGCGCGGCCTCTCTCGGCGGAACGCAGATGACCTATCAGGTTCTGGACGAGGACGGCACGCTGCTCAACGAATGCGGTGAGCTCGAAGAAAGTGCATTTGCGTACTTTCAGGAAGAATCCGGCACAGAGACCTGAACTGCGTGCAGTTTATCTGCTGTTCAGAAACAAATGCATGATTGACTTTTTCACAGAAATATGCTAAAATTTTAATGTGTATTTTATCCGGAAAGGACGGAAATCCTGCGATGCGCCGCATCGGACGGAGCGGATCGGTATATGGATTATCAAATTTATACTGCACCGGGAAACCGGGAGATCAATGAGGACTGTGCGGCAGCCGCGGTGAACGGCAGCGCAGCATGTTTTGTACTGTGCGACGGTCTGGGCGGTCACGGCAGAGGCGAGGTTGCATCGAAAACAGCCGCAGACCGCTTTCTTGCAGCATTTGCGGAGAATCCGACGCTTTCGGCGGAGCAGCTCAGCGCGGCGTTCGAGGCTGCACAGTCGGAGCTGCTTGCAAAGCAGGAGGCGCTGCACGCGCTCAATGAGATGAAAACAACAGCTGTCGTGCTGATGACGGACGGACAGTCTGCGCTCTGGGGGCATGTCGGTGATTCCCGGCTTTATCTGTTTTACAAAAACAAGGTTGTGCTGCGGACGCTTGATCACAGTGTTCCGCAGATGCTCGTGCTCGCGGGCGAAATCCGCGAAAAGCAGATCCGGCAGCATCCGGACAGAAACCGCCTGATGCGCGTGCTCGGCAGCGAATGGGGCGAGCGGAAATATGAGATTGCAGAGCCGGTCAGCCTTTCGGCATGTCAGGCGTTTCTGCTCTGCTCAGACGGCTTCTGGGAATACATCACGGAACGGCGCATGTGCAGATATCTGAAAAAAAGCAAAACGGCTGCAGAGTGGCTGCAGCTGATGACAGACGAGGTGAACCGGAACGGAGCCGGTTCCGACATGGATAATAATACGGCGGTCGCAGTGCGATTCTGAGACCGGTTTGGAGAGCGCGATATGAAAGAACAAGAATACCAGACCCTGCAGTATGACTGCGGGCAGAGCGTGATTTCGGTCTGTGTCCATTCGGATATCGGGGACCGTTCGGCGCAGGAGGATAACTATACCGTTGCGGAAAACGGCAGCAGAGTCTTTGCCGCGGTCTGTGACGGCATGGGCGGAATCCGCGGCGGTGCAGCGGCGAGCCGTGCGGCTGCGGAATGCCTGACGGATGCTTTTGACCGCAGCACGGAGACCGGCGCGGCATTTTTCATGGATCATCTGGATGATGCGGACGCAGCGGTCTACTTCCTGAAGGATGAAAACGGCAAGCGGCTCGGCGGCGGCACGACGATCGTTTCCGTGCTGATCTACGGCGACAAGCTGAACTGGCTTTCGGTCGGTGACAGCCGGCTGTATCTGTTCCGCGGCAGCGAGATGGTGCAGGCGACGGCCGATCATAATTACGGTATCATGCTCGATCAGCTGCTTGCGGACGGTGAGATTACACAGGAGCAGTATGATGAGGAGATACCAAAGCATGCTGCGCTGACCAGCTATCTCGGCATCGGCGGCGTCAAGATCTACGATATCAGTACAGAGCCGCTGATCCTGCAGGACGGCGATCTGCTGCTGCTGACCTCGGACGGTCTGTATCACGCCTTTGATGTCCGCAGCATCGCAGAGATTGCATCGCAGACGCCTGCGGAGATTGCAGAGAAGATTCTGCAGTCGATTGCAGAGCATCCGACTGTCAAGCGCGATAACACGACGTTTATCCTGCTGCAGTATTCGGAGAAGAAATAAGAAAGAGAGGCCTGCCGCGATGAAACTGGTACGGTGCAGCGGAGAAATCCGCCATTATTATGACGGCGATCTGTACGGTGAATGCCCGGAGTGCAAGCGACTGCGCGCGAATGCGCCCGCACAGGCATTTGTGCCGGTTGACGGGAGAGAACGCACGCTGAATGCGGTGTTTTCGCCGGAGATATTCAGCGATGAACCGGAAGCGCCGCAGCAGGATGTACCGGCTGCAGTGCCCGCAGCGGAACCGGTTCCGGCATCTGCTGCTTCGGTTCCGGAGACCGTGCCGGATCTCCCGGTGCAGACGGCTGCTCCGGCAGAACCTGTTCCTGTGCCGGCACCGCCGGTTCCGCAGCAGGATCCTGCGGCAGAGCAGAAGCACGGCGGCCTGATGAAGCGGCTTTTCGGCAAAAAGGACAAGCTCGCAGAGCAGCAGGCGCCTGCTGCATATGTTCCGCCGGTATCTGCGCCCGTGCAGCCTGTTTCCGCACCGGTTCCGCCGGTATCTGCGCCCGTACAGCCCGCTCCGGCACCGGCTGCGCCGCCTGCCGAGGGGAGTCTTGCCTCTGCGGTTGCCGCGGTACAGAAAACGCATCAGGAAAGCTCCGGCAAGACTGTTGCATACTATCATTTCGGCAGCACAGAGCCGGTTGTCGGCTGGCTGGTCTGTGCAAAGGGCATGTATCAGGGCGAGAGCTTCGAGCTGCACGCCGGACAGAATTTCATCGGCCGTTCGCTCGCAATGGACATCGTCCTGAAGGACGATCAGAGCGTCTCGCGGGAAAATCATGCGGCCGTGATGTTCGAGCCGAAAAAGGGCAGCTTCTTCCTGATGCCGGGGCAGAGCACGGGCATCACCTATCTGAACGATGATCCGCTGCTTGCACCGGCGGCGCTTTCCGCCTACGATCAGATCGGCATCGGCGATACGCTGCTGATCTTTGTGCCGTTCTGCGGTGAGCGCTTCCGCTGGGAGGATTATCAGGAATGACAGAAGAAAATAAGGATTCGGAGTGTTCGGCAACATGATTATCAAGTGCAATGACTGTTTTCAGGATTACGATTCGGAGAACGCGGTCTGTCCGCACTGCGGCTATGTGCCGGGCTCGGATCACCGCGAGCTGAATCATCTTCCTGCGGGAACGGTTCTGCAGAACCGCTATATCATCGGCAGGATCTGCGGCTTCGGCGGCTTCGGCGTCACCTATAAGGCCTTTGACACGCAGCTGGAGCATATCGTTGCAATCAAGGAATACTTCCCGAACGGCACGGTCAACCGCGTGCCGGGAACGGAAAATGTCGTACTGTTTACGGGCAACCGCCTCAAGGAATACCGCTACGGCCTGCAGCGCTTTCTCGACGAAGCGCGCATGACGGCGCGGTATGTTTCGCATAAAAATATCGTCAATGTATTTGACTATTTCGAGGCAAACAAAACGGCATATATTGTCATGGAATATCTCGACGGCATTGATCTGGCGCAGTTTCTGGAAACATCGACCGGCGGAACGGAAAAGCTCAGCGTGGAGCAGGCCGTCGATATTGCGCTGAACGTCTGCAATGCGCTGAAGGAGATTCACAAGGACGGCGTCATTCACCGCGATATCTCGCCGGATAATATTTTTCTGTGCCTGAACGATACAATCAAGATCTACGACTTCGGTGCAGCGCGGTTCTCGATTGATAAGGACAAGCTGCTGACGGTCATCCTGAAGCCGGGCTATGCGCCGGTGGAGCAGTATGTGGAGCAGGATGCGAAGGTCAGCAATCAGGGGCCGTGGACGGATATCTACGCGCTCGGTGCAACGATCTATAAAATGCTGACAGGCGTGAAGCCTGTGGAATCCATGAACCGCAAGATCCGGGACGATCTGAAACCGCCGAAGGAACTGGAACCGTCTGTCCCGCAGTATCTGAACGATGCGGTCATGCGTGCCATGGCCGTGGAGCCGCATCTGCGTTTTCAGACGGTCGGGGAATTCGAGGCGGTGCTGAAGCAGGAAAAAGCAGTTGTGACAGTGGATGAAACGATTCGGCTGCGGAAGCGGAAGCGTCTGCGCGGGATTGCTGCGGCCTCTGCTGCGGTGCTGGTCGGTGCGGGCGTTTTTGCAGCCGGCTGGTTCCGGCAGCGAAAGGCGAATACCCTGCCGCCGGTCTCGGTGCAGGTCTGGTACCGCGCATCGGAGACGGCGCTCGGCAAAGCGCTCGGCGAGATCGGCGATGTGTTCTGCGAGAACAACGAGGGCGTCGGCATTGAGCTGCTGGCGATCCCGGACGCGGAATATCAGGCGAAGCTCACAGAGGCAGACCGCGCACAGCAGATGCCTGTGCTGTTTCAGTCGGACGGCGTGGACATCTCCGTACTCAGCACGGCGCCGCTGGAGCCGGTTCTGGAACGGACAGATCTT
This sequence comes from Oscillospiraceae bacterium, assembly GCA_017427265.1. GTDB lineage: Bacteria > Bacillota > Clostridia > Oscillospirales > Ruminococcaceae > Firm-04. The sequence continues at coordinate 232,622 of JAFRTG010000027.1, forward strand.
TCCGGCGTCTGGTTCCTCGAAGAAAGGCGGGAGCAGCTGCTTGCGGAAAAGCGGATTCCGCTCGGCTTTGACATGCCTGTGTTTTATCTGAATACGGCGCGCTGCGGCTATGACGGGGAAAGCCCGGCACAGCTTTCCGCGCTGACGGAAGGCGGCACGGCTGCTGTCGCGGAGGAGCAGCGTGCGCAGTTTGCGGCGCTCTCCGGCAGCGAGGGCTGTACGCAGACGGATCCCGCAGCGTTTTACGCAGGGGAGGCCGATCTGATGTTTGCAGATACCGCAGTCTGCTTTGCTGTCCGTGAGGCTTTGCCCGGACAGTACCGGATTGTCGGCGCGGACGGGGCATCCTGCCGCTTTGTGAACAGCTGGAGCCTCGGCAGCACGGAGAACCCCGGCGAGGCCAAGGTCGCGCAGTGGTTTCTTGCGTATCTGCTGAGCGACAACGCACAGGATTATTGCTATATCCGGAACACGGTGCCGGGGCTGCCGCTGAACCGGACAGCACTGGATGTCTACCGGGATGTTTACAGGAACGACATGGAGCAGCTTCTCTCTGATCCTGCCGCATGTCAGTTCGCATCTGAATGAGGGAAAAAGCATGAGCCAATTCTGCATGGGCTGCATGGAGCAGTTTGACGATGCGCTGGAGGTCTGTCCGTACTGCGGCTATGTCCGCGGCACAAAGGAGGACAATGCCATCCATATTGAGCCGGGCGAGGTACTGCACGAGCGATACATCATCGGCCGGGCGATCGGCTGGGGCGGCTTCGGCGTGACCTACATCGGCTGGGACGCGCTGCTTGAGCACAAGGTTGCAATCAAGGAATACATGCCGAGTGAATTCTCGACGCGCTCGATGGGCACGAAAGAGGTCACGGTGTTCGGCGGCAAAAAGGCCGAGCAGTTCGAGAGCGGCAAGCAGAAGTTCCACGAGGAAGCCAAAAAGCTCGCCAAGTTCAACACCGATGACGGCATTGTCCGCGTCTATGACAGCTTCGAGGAGAATCAGACGGCATATATCGTGATGGAGCTGCTTGAGGGCGAAACGCTCGACAGCCTTCTGAAACGTGAGAAAAAGCTGCCGTATGAAAAGGCGATCAGCATCATTCTGCCGATTGCAGAGGCGCTGAAAACCGTTCATGCGGACGGTGTCATTCACCGCGATATCGCGCCGGACAACATCTTTCTGACGAATGACGGCAAGGTCAAGCTGATCGACTTCGGCGCCGCGCGCTTTGCGACAACCTCGCACAGCCGCAGCCTTTCGGTGCTGATTAAGCCGGGCTATTCTCCGGAGGAGCAGTACCGCAGCCGCGGCGATCAGGGGCCGTATACGGATATCTACGCGCTCGGCGCAGTGCTGTATCACATGATTACCGGCACCGTTCCGCCGGACGCGCTGGAACGCCGCGCATATTTTGAGAATCAGAAAAAAGATATTCTGACGCCGATTTCCAAATATACAAAGGATGTTCCGGAGAACCGGCAGAACGCAGTTCTCAATGCAATGAATGTCCGGATTGAGGACAGAACGCAGTCCGCGGAGGCTTTTATTCAGGAGCTGACGACGGACGGTCCCGTGCAGCGGCGCAGCGGCAAAATCAAGGCGGTCGATTTCTTCTCGTGGCCGCGCTGGGCGAAGATTGCGCTGCCGGCCGCAGCCGCAGTGATTGTGATTTGCACGGTGCTGCTTGCAGCGGGCGTGATCGGCTTCCGCGACCGGACACAGAAGGAGATCATTGTGCCGTCGGGCATGGCGCGTGTGCCGTCGGTCATCAATACGCAGGTCGAGGACGCCGAAGCGCGGCTGACCGAGGCCGTTTTGCTGTACGCTATCAGCGGAAAGACTTATTCGGAGAATGTTCCTGCCGATCTGATTCTCTCGCAGAGCATCGAAGGCGGCGCAGTCGTGCAGCAGAACTCCGTGCTGGATCTGGTTATCAGCGGCGGCCGGGAGACAGCCGTTGTCCCGAATGTGATCGGCACTTACCGCGATGAAGCGGAGCGCATCCTGACCGAAGCCGGATTTCTCTGCCGGTTTGAGGAGGAATACAGCGATGCGGTCGGCATCGGCGGCGTGCTGAAGCAGAGCGCAGAGCCGGACAGCGAGCTTGCGGCCGGCGAGGTCATCACGCTGACGGTTTCGATGGGACGCGACCCGTCAAAGACCTATGAGGAAACCGAAACAGAAGTGCCGGATTTCACCGGCATGACATATCAGGAAGCGATGCAGCTTGCGCAGGAAAAATCGCTGCTGATTGTCGCAAAGGAGAAAGCCTGCAGCGACAAATTTGCGAAGGACACCGTCATGACGCAGCTGACGCCTGCCGGACAGAAGGTTCCGGGCGGTTCGACGGTTGAGCTGACTGTCTCGCTCGGCAGACAGATTGTCAAAATTCCCGATCTGCAATATAAAACAGAGCAGGATGCGGTATCCGCGGCGGAGCGTCTCGGCATCAAAGCGGAGATCAGCTATACCGAAAGCGATAATATCCGTGCGGGGCTTGTCATCTCGCAGACGCCCGCAGCGGGAACGACCGGCGATTCCGGCACGGTCATGAAGCTGGTCGTCAGCAAGGGCGCGGCCGCATTTGCAATGCCGGATGTGAACGGACAGCAGGCAGATGCTGCACAGTCTTTGCTGAGCGGCAAGGGATTGTCCGTCAGCATTGCGTATGAGCGGAGCAGCTCGGCGCCGGGCATCGTGCTGCGGCAGAGCGTTTCTGCCGGAACCAATGTCCGTGCAGGCGATGCCGTGATTCTGACAGTCAGCACCGGCGAGGAGCTTGTCAGTGTGCCGGATGTCACCGGCATGAGCGAAAGTGAAGCGGTTTCTCTGCTGAAGAGCAAAGGCTTTACGGTCGGCAACCCGAATCTTGCCTACAGCGATACGGTTGAAAAGGACAAGGTCATTGCACAGTCTCCGGCGGCAGGCAGCGCCCAGAAAAAGGGCAGCGATATTCTGCTGACGGTCAGCCGCGGACGCGAACCGGTCACAGTGCCGGATGTCGTGAACAAATCGAAGAGTGCAGCGGAATCTGCGCTTGCGGAGAGCGGTCTGCGCGCGGAATGCAGCGAGGAGTACAGCGATACCGTCGCAGCGGGCGCAGTCATGCAGCAGAACCCTGCTTCCGGCAAAAAGGTCACCCGCGGCAGCACGGTTACGCTGGTCATCAGCAAGGGCAAAAAGTATACAGTTGAACCGGATATCAATCTGAGCAGCAATGAAATCACGCTGTACCCGGAGGGCGATCAGTCTACCTACAAGCTGAATGTGACGATCATGCCGAGCGGCATTCCGATATCCAATATATCGTACATCGGCGGAGACCGCAATGTCGCGCGCATTTCAGCGGCCGGCATCATCAAAGCCATTGCCCCCGGTGATACGGAAATCCGTGTGCGTGTGAGCATGATGAACGGAACGCTGGAACGCGAAGTGGTCTGTAAGGTTCATGTGGTTGCGAAAGCGCCGGTGCGCGCGGTCTATACGCCGGCACCGGGCGGAGACATATATTATATCGGCGAATCTGTCGATCCGGATATGGCCAAGCTGGAAATCACCTATAACGACGGCACATCGGAAACCGTCGGCAGCGGATTCAGCTATAGCCCGCAGGTGCTCACGCAGCCGGGAACGGTTGATGTCGATGTGCTTTATCACGGCGAAAAAATCACGACATACCGCGTCACGGTTCGTGAACCGGAGATCAGCATGACAATGAGGCCTGAGAATCTGGAAATGCTCAGCGGTGATGAGCTGGATCTGCTGATTACCTATGCAGTAATGGAGCACGGCAGCGGTCTGGGCGGCGCGAGCGCAATCAACCTGATGAGCTACCGCCGGTATCTGCTTGTGGATTACAAATCGACCGGTAAAAATCCGATGACCCTGACGAGCTCGGATCCGGGTGTTTTGCGGGTTGACGAGGAGGCTGGCAAGCTGGTTGCAGTGAGCGAAGGAACCGCACGGATTACCGCCTCGATTACGGAGGGCGGACAGCAGTTTTCGCAGTCCGTGGAGATTTCTGTGCTCGATCATTATAACTCGTATCAGCGGTATACGGTTGAGGAATCGGTGCAGGCAGAGACGACGGATGCGGACGGCAATACATGCAGCTGTCTGAAATATACGTATTCCGTGCCGATGACAGTCGATCTGTGCGGCATGAGCCTGAAATTTTATTTCACCGAGGATCTCCCGCTGTATAAGGTGCGCCTGAGCAAAGGCTTCCGTTCGGAGGAGGTCGGGGAGATGTCGTTCGGGAAGGAGACATACGAGGGAACAACATACCGGACAGCGTCCATCCGCTGCGACTTCCTCAATGACGGCATGGGACAGGCGGCGCTTGAGCTTTTTGCGGCACCGAATGTCCTGACGGATACGCATTATAAGATTATTATGGATAAGCAGCATTTCAAGATCAAATATATGAACGGCAAGGATGCTAGTGTCGGCATTGTCGGAGAAGAATACGTACATTAACCCGGCTTCCGTGTGCTTCCGGTCGGCGCGCAGGACGATGCCAGAGAAGCTGCCAAAAGAAAGTGACCGCGTTTCAATCACTTTATCAAAAAAGAACCGCCTGACTGTTCTGTACGGAACGTCAGGCGGTTGATTTGTTTGTTGAAACCGGTATTGCCAGTGCGGTGATGATGCAGTTCCCGGTGTCAGTCCGGCGGAGCATCCGCTTATTTTGCAGCGATTGCTTTTTCGAGTTCCTCTGCGCGGAGCAGAGCAGAGTCGATGTGTACACAGAAGTTCTCTTTGCCGACGGCCTCGATGAGACCTGCTTTTTCCATCGCGTGCATCGGCTGCTCATTGACATGCGAGAACACAGCCTGCACATGATGCCGCTCGCAGCGGCGGACGATCTCAGCGAGGGATTCCACGCCGGCGGAGTCGATCGCAGGCACATTCCGCATCCGGATAATCAGAACGTCGATATCACGGTCGTCGAGCATATAGCGGAACTTTTCAGATGCTGCAAAGAACATCGGGCCGTTGATTTCGTAAACTCTGGTGCGTGCGGGGATCTTTTTGCGCAGGATGCTGTCGGGATCGGTGTCCTCGTCGTCTGCGTCGATCCATGCGTGTGCCTCGGTGACATCGGCCATGCGCTTGATGAAGAGCAGTGCCGTCAGGACAAGACCTGCGCCGATAGCGACGACCAGATCAAACACGACCGTCAGCACCATCGTGGCAATCAGCACGAGGATATCGCTTTTCGGTGCGGTTCTGAACATGCTGCGGATGTTTTTCCAGCCGCTCATATTATATGCGACGATAAACAGGATGGCAGCGATGGTCGGCATCGGAATGAGTGCAGCGCGCGGCATCAGCAGCACGAGAATCAGCAGCACGACAATCGAATGTACGATACCGGCAATCGGCGTTCTGCCGCCGTTTTTGACGTTTGCAGCGGTTCTTGCGATTGCGCCGGTCGCAGGAATGCCGCCGAACAGCGCAGAGCCGATATTGGCGGCGCCCTGTGCGATAAGCTCCATGTTCGGGCGGTGCTTCGAGCCGATCATGCCGTCCGAAACGACGCAGGAGAGCAGCGATTCGACCGCAGCGAGAATTGCAATGGTGAAGGCATTCGGGAGCATTGCCTTGATGCCTGCAAAGCTGACGGCCGGAACCGTGAGCTTCGGCAGAGAATTGGAAATGGTATAGAGTTTGCCGATCGTGTTGACCTGCATACCGGTCAGCTGCACGATCGCGGCGCAGAGAATGACCGCGACAAGCGAGGACGGGATGATGCTGAGCTTTTTCGGCCAGAAGATCATGACGGCCAGCGAGATCACGCCGATCAGCACAGCCTGCGGGTTGATTGTCCCGATGCAGCGGCAGATTTCCGCGACCTTGTCCACGCTTTCAATCGGCGCGTTCCGGAAGGTCAGACCGAGAAAATCCTTGATCTGTCCGATGACGATGGTCACGGCAATGCCGAAGGTGAATCCGGCGGTAATCGTGTTCGGGATGTATTTGATGAGCACGCCGAATCTGCAGAATCCCATGATGACAAGGATGATGCCTGCGAGCACGGTCGAGATCACGAGTCCGTCCATGCCGTCCGTGGCGACAATGCCGGCAACGATGGTTGCAAAGGCAGCGGTCGGGCCGGCGATCTGGACGCGGCTGCCGCCGAGCAGGGATACGAGGAAGCCTGCGACGATTGCCGTATAGAGGCCCTGCTCCGGGTTGACACCGGAAGCGAGTGCAAGCGCGATCGAGAGCGGAAGGGCAATGATCGCAACGATGACACCGGCGACAAGATCCTTAACGAACTGTGCACCGGTATACTGCTTCATGACTGAAAACAGCTTCGGTTTGAGGCGGTCTGCGGGCTGAACAGTGCTGTTTTGTTTCATTTTTTCATCTCCGTTAATTTTGAATGCTTAGATATTATACTGCGAAATATCGTGAGAATCAAGCGGAAATGGTTCGTTTTTTGAAATTTCGTAGCTTTGGATATTTATTCGTAGATTTGTGCGGTGAAATCTGGTGATGTGGCTTCTGCAAACGTCCGGTTTATGCAGATAAGCAGCTGCTCCCGGCTTGCATTTTGCAGGGATTTATGATAGAATAATACTGAACAGGATTCTGATGAGAGGGGGGGACGCATATGCAGATAAAGGAACGGGTGCTTGAACTGCTGGAATCACACCGCGGAGAACGGATTTCCGGAGAAACGATTGCCGAAACGCTGTCTGTATCCCGGAATGCCGTCTGGAAGGCCATCCGCACATTGCGTGCAGAGGGCTATGCCATTACGGCAGCGACAAACAGCGGCTACTGTCTTGCAGCGGAAAACGATGTGCTTTCAGCCGCCGGAATCCGCGCATTGCTGCCGCCGGAATTCAGCGCATATGCATCGCTTCTGCAGGTTTATCCGACGCTGGAATCCACAAACCGCACGGCCAAGGAGCTGGCGCTTGCAGGCGCCGCACACGGCACAGCCGTCATAGCAGCCGCACAGACGGCGGGGCGCGGACGCTGTGCACGGGAATTCTTCTCCCCGCCGGGCGGACTGTATATGAGCGTGATTCTGCACCCGGATCGCCTTTGCTTTTCTGAAATCACCGCAGTGACGGCCTTTGCGGCGGTCGCGGTCTGCGAGACGCTGGAGGCGGTTTCCGGCAGAAAACCGCAGATCAAATGGGTCAATGACATCTTTCTGGACGGAAAAAAGGTCTGCGGCATCCTGACGGAAGGCGTCACCGATCTGGAGACCGGCGCGCTCGGATGGGTTGCGGTCGGGATCGGCATCAATGTCAGTACGCCGGCGGAGGCATTCCCGGAACCGCTGCGCAGCATTGCGGCACCGGTTTTTCCGGACGCATCGCAGCCGGATGCGAAAAACCGCATCGCAGCCGGCATTCTGACGCGGCTGCTCGGTACGCCGCCGGAGCAGGACGCACTGTTTGCCGCCTATGCAGACCGCCTGATGCTGCTCGGGCAGGAAGTTACGGTCGTGCAGGGGGAGCGGGAATTCCGTGCGGTCGCAGCAGGAATCGACAGCGTCGGACATCTGCGCATCCGTATGCATGACGGCACAGAGCAGACGCTTTCTGCCGGAGAAATCCGCATCCTTCCGGAATAAAAGCGCACCGCGCTGATTGTCACCCTTATCTTATATCAAGGTTGACAATCGGTGCGGTTTGTGTTATAATAGGAGACAGATTTTATGGAAAGGCGGTTCCGGAGATGAAGCTGCGTCCGCATCATCTGCTCTGCATTCAGCTGTTTACAGGCCACGGCTATGACGAAGCATTTACGGCACATATGACAAAAACCGTTTCGCTGCTGCGTTCAGATCCGCAGACGGAGATTCTGCTGCAATGCGGCTGCGACGATCTCTGCGCAGTGTGCCCGCATAACCGCAGCGGCGTCTGCACCGAACAGGAAAAAACGAACCGGCTCGATGCAGCCGTTCTGCACGAATGCGGCCTGCACGACGGGCAGTCCGCAAAATGGCAGATGCTTTCTGCGGCTGCCCGTGAACGGATTCTGCAAACGGACAGATTTGCCGCGGTCTGCGGTGACTGTCAGTGGTATGCACTTTGCCGCGAAACCGCCGGAAAAGAGGTTTTTTATGCAAACAACATATTCCCGGAAACAAGGGAGCCGGACGATTGATACGGTGATGATTGCCGCCGGCGCAGCCCTGATTGCGGTCTGCTCGTGGATCAGCATTCCGCTGACCGTGCCGTTTACGCTGCAGACCTTTGCAGTCTTTTTCCTGACGGTGCTGCTCGGCGGAAAGCGCAGTGCCGTTTCCGTGCTTGTCTATCTGCTGATCGGCGCTGCCGGCATTCCGGTATTTGCAGGCTTCACATCCGGCATCGGGATTCTGCTCGGCAGCACCGGCGGATATATGTTCGGCTTTCTGCTGATTGGCCCGGTTTACAGTATCGTGACGCGGCTGTTCGGAAAGAAGATCCCGACGGAAGCGGCTGCGCTGACAGTCGGTCTGATTTTGTGCTACGCATTCGGAACAGCGTGGTTTCTGTTTGTTTATACGAGAAACAGCGGTGCAGTCGCCGTCGGGACGGTGCTTTCGTGGTGCGTGCTGCCGTTTATTCTGCCGGATCTCGGCAAGCTGGCGCTTTCGATGCTGCTTGCACGCCGTGTCCGCCGGGCAGTACCGGCACTCAGCAGTCAGCTGGAGAATGCAGACTGATGCCGGACGGCATTTTTCAGCAAGTTCCTTTTCGGAATGATGCTGCTAAGATCAATATAAGTGAGAAAAACTATGATATTAAAAAGAGGTATTACGGGTTTTTTTGATGCTGATATTTTCGCCGAAAATGACTTTACAGCGTTCAAACAAGTCTGTTATTGCATCCAGACGAATACAGCTCATTTTCATTTGCTTGATGTTTGCAGACCGGATCACGCGAATTATTATTATGCTCATTTTCATACAAACGGACAGGATTTTTATATGCTCCTGAATAAGTATTACCCCCTTGTTGCTTTTACAAATGAACTTGCATTTACGAATAAAGTATTTATCAATGTTTCAGAAAACGCTGTTTATCTTATGAATTATGATACGGTGAATGCAGATATCTTAAATGCTCCGTTCATTGATATTGAACACGATTTATCCAAAGCAGAATTGGCACAAATAAAATACTGGAATCCGGCTTCTGTTGGAAATATTATTTTTAATGAATGGGATTAAGGATGAAAATATTGATTTATCGCAATAGGCTGACGGAAACAAACGCGCTGAAAGATGCGCATGACGCTTCCGGCGAGCTTTAGATCAATGGAGGCGGGCACTGCCCGCTGTTGCAGAAGCATATTTATTGAATTATAAAATGGTAGTTCTGCAAAAGGCTACAATGTTACAGTCAAAGTTATCATTGGGTATTGAAACCCCCGTTCCCTTGTGCTACAATAAATAAAACGGCGGACTCCGCCGAACAGAAAAACGGGGGAACTGCATATGAAATCACTGAAATACACAGCAGTATCGGCAGCTGCTGTTCTGCTGCTGCACGCACTGCCTTCCCTGCCCGCAGCGGCTGCAGGTGCCGATCTGTATGTCGGTTATCCGGGCAAACAGGATAATTACAGTACGGTGCAGGCTGCGGTCAATGCCGCGGCCGGACGGAAGCCTGCCTCAGAAAACGACCGTGTGACGATTCACATTGCACCGGGCACTTACCGCGAGCAGGTCACGGTCAATACGCCGTATCTGAGCTTTGTGAACGACGAACCTTCCAAGCAGGTGATGCTGACATGGTATTACGGCATCGGATACAAATATTACAGCGTCGGCAGCAACGGCGAATACAGCGCTGATGCTGCACGGGCGAAGAATGCAAAAAATGAGCCGACGGTTCGCTGGGGCTGCTCCGTGCGGCTGCGCGGGAATGCCGATTATTTCCGTGCGCAGAACATCACCTTTGAAAATTCCTTCAACCGCTATGTCACGGATGAGGAGCTTGCAGACGGCGTTGAGGTTTCCGGAAGCCAGAACATCAATTTCTACCGCACGAAGGGCGCAGATGTCCAGTCCAAGGCCGCAACGGAGCGTGCTGCGGCGCTTGCAATCGAAGCGGATTACTGCGAATTTTCCGGCTGCGGCTTTATGAGCAGTCAGGATACGCTGTATATCGGCGGCGGGACCGGCTATTTCAAGGATTGTATGATCGAAGGCAACACAGACTATATTTTCGGACAGGGCGGAACCTACGTGTTTGAGGACTGCGAGCTGCGCTTCAAGGGATACAGCTCCAATGCCGTCGGCGGATACATTACCGCGATGAAGGACAGCAAGCGCACGCTCTTTTATAACTGCAGCGTCACGGCCGGTTCGCTGAAGGTCAGCGCGGGCTATTTTGGCAGACCGTGGGGCGCATCGGCGGACGTTGCCTTTGTCAATACGCAGCTGCAGTATGAGGGAATTATTACCGGTGCAGGCTGGACGTCGATGAGCGGCAATCAGCCTGAAAATGCAAAATTCAAGGAGTACGGCACAACGGCAAACGGCGCACCGGTCAACACCTCCGGCAGAGTCCGCGGCACGGTGCAGTATTCTGCAAACGGCCTTGACCCGGAAAGCTATCTCGATCCGTGGGTGCCTGCTTACCGCAACGGCGGAACGCCGTATGAGGTTCCGGCAATCAGCGGTACGCTTGTCAGGGATCTGAAGCCGGTGAGTGCGGTGTATCCGTGGGAGATTCGTGAGCACACAAAGCAGGGCGATCTGCTTTATACCGACCGCACGTTCAGATTTGAGTCTCTGCCTGAGGTGCTCTCGGACGGCGAAGCAGTGGTGACGCCCTGCGACGGCAAAAAGCTGAGCGGTACGCTTGCGTCCTTTACGGCTGCAGCGGACGAGATTGTCTATGTCATCCTCGATGACCGCGTGGAGAAATGTCCGGGCTGGCTTGCTGACTGGGAACTGACCGGTCTGACCGCCCGAAACAATGACAATGTCGGATATGTGATCTATAAAAAAGCGTTTGCGGCAGGGGAGACCGTGGAGCTCGGAGAGAACGGGCAGTCGTCTTACTGCACAAATTATACAGTGATCGTGAAGGAGGACTACGGCAGCGTGACAGCCGGCGACATCAGCGGAGACGGGTCAGTTGATGTGCGGGATCTGACGCTTCTGCGGCGGCATCTGCTGCAGCAGGGAACGCTGGAGGGCAAAGCACTTGCCGCAGCGGATTTCGATGCAGACGGCAGTGTCACCGTGAATGACGCAGTCCGGCTGACGGAGTGGCTCGTATGCTCCGACGGTGCGGCGTGAAAAGCAGTCGGAAAAAAGCGCCGGTGAAAGGCCTGCGCGCATATTGATGATTTCAGCCATAGTATTTCTGATGGGAAGTCAGAAGTACTATGGCTTTTTGATTGATCGTGCAGCTTTGCGCACGCCGCTGACCGCTGCGGGGGTGAACCGTCATACAGTTTGCAGCTTACCGCTATTGAAAAAAAACAAATTATATGGTATAATAAAACAGGAATACGCCTGGGGGTATAATGAAGGGCGCATTTCATCAGAAAACAGAAAAAATTCAGATTAAAGGGGTGTATTGTTTTGAAGAAAATGCGTTTCATATCGTGTCTGCTGAGCGGAATGACCGCCCTGCTCTGCACGGCAGGTCTCCGGATGACACCGGCAGCCTATCCGAGCGTGCTGATTCCCGAACGGGAATATTTATCCGAATCTTCCGGATTTTTCTGGGAACGTGCCGAACCGGAGGGACAAAACAACATCACATGCCACTGTTCAACCGGCGGCACTCTTTCCGCTTCGTGGCAGCAAGCTGAGGGCTATGTTTCACTCGGATACAGGCAACCCAACGAGACGCGCAGCCTTGAGAATTACGCATTCCGGTATTCGATGACGGATACCTCAATTCATGGTCTCAGTTATTACGGATTCCACGGCACGCTCTCAGAGCCGCACGCCGAATTCTACCTGATCGACGGGTGGGCGATGTGGCGGCCGACGAATAACGCAAAGCCCTCTCCGACAATTGTCGATCCCAGGGGAAACCGGTATGAAGTATATCGGACGAAGATTGAACCGGAGACACCCGGCGCAGACCCCTACTGGGAATACTGGTGTGTCCGATATGAAAATACGTCCCAAAAAGGTACATTCACAGGTCAGTATGAGCTTTCCCTTTCCCCGTTCTTTACGGCACTGCGTCAGTGCGGTTTTCCGGTCGGACAATGCGATGAGGTAGATGTTCGCGTCATCTCTGACAGAACGGACAATAACGTAAGGATTTCGGACATGGCCTTCCAGCCTGAAATCTTTTCCTCCTCCTCTCCGTGGAAGGCCTATGACGCGAGCGGCAATCAGATTGATGTACCGGTTACCAAGCCGGAGGATTCTTTTTTTACAAACGCTGATATCGGCTATATGCTTTCATATATGCTCTGCAAGCCAGACAGCGCGCTGACTGCCTACAGCGCACTGCAGCGTGACCGCGACGATAACGAAATCCTCGATGCGCGCGACCTCACGCTGATGAAGCAGATGCTGCTCGAACGCTCCGGCGGCAGAAGAACAGTCTGGCAGGATAATTTTGACGACGATTTGCTGGACACGCAAAAATGGGATTACGAAACCGGAAACTGGCTGCTCGATGCCGACGGCAACAAGATCACCGAGGGCTGGGGCAACAACGAACAGCAGTGTTACACCGAAAACAACGCCTCGATAGAGAACGGCATTCTGCGCATCGAAGCACGGCAGGAAGACTTTACACACTACAATCAGGGCAAATTCTCCTACACCTCCGCGCGGCTGACCACAAAGAGAAAGTTTTCCGTCTGCGGCGGCAAAATCTCCGTGCGTGCGCGCTGCGATTCCGGAAAATCGCTCTGGCCTGCGATCTGGATGCTACCGGCGGAGAATGTCTACGGCACATGGCCGAATTCCGGCGAGCTCGATATCATGGAAGGCTGGGGCAGCGATCCGAGCCGCATCTGCGGCACAATCCACTACGGCAATCCGTGGCCGAATAATACCTACCGAACCCAGGAATACAAGTTCCCGGCGGGCACCTCCACGGAGGACTGGCATGTCTACTCCGTCGAATGGGAGAACGATGCGATCCGCTGGTATGTCGATGGCAGGCTCTATCACGAGGAAAGCAACTGGATGGCCGACCTGAATCCATACTTCCCGGATACGCCTGAAACCGCTTTTCCGTTTGACCAGGAATTTTATCTGATTCTGAATCTTGCCGTCGGTGGCACGTTTGACGGAATCGACGGCGTCGCAGCCGATCCTGCAACCTTTGCAGACGGCCGCACACCGGCCTTCGAGATTGACTATGTCATCGTGGAGGAACCGAAGGCGCATGTGACATCCTATGCGCCGAAATCCGCGCCGCTCCGTCTTTACACCGAGGACGCCGACGCCAGAATGCTGAACTTCGGCGACCGCTCTGAGATCGTGCTCGGACATACAGGCGAAAAGGAATACGGCGTCATGGCGCTGCTTGAAAACTGCTTTGTCTATGCAAATGAACCGAGAACGCTCAGCTTCGACTGTTTCTGCACGATCGACCGCGAAATTCTTATCACCGCAGAGGACGCCGCGTATAACCGGATTGTGGAAAAACGGATTCAGGTAACACCGGATGCAGCGGTTATGCATTTTGATATACCGGTCAGTGTCGAGCAGGATATGTTCGTCGATCTGAAATTCCAGCTCGGCTATAACGGCACCGCGTCCGACGGTTTTCTCCCGGACGGGATGCACCGCGTCATTCTGCGCAATGTTCAATTCAATTAAAAGTGAGGACCCCCATGAAGCAAAAATCCAAAGCAATCGCATTTTCCGTGCTGATCGGCGCAGGCTATCTGATTCTGTTCAAGCTGATCGGCTTTGCAGTCAAAAAAAGCAGCATCCCCGGTTACTGGACCAAGCAGCTGATTGTGGAGTGTATCGGTACGGCCATCGGCATCGGGCTGCTGGCGCTGTTCCGGAAGCTGCCGGTACTCCGCGAAAAGGGCAGACCTTTCAGCGAATACAGTCTGCCCCTGATGCTCATTCTGATATTTTTCTGCGGCTTCCGGCTGATTGCCGGGCTGTATCAGATGCGCGGCGCTTCCGGTCTGCGTCCCGTGACTGAAATCGTGCTGTTCTGTCTGAGTATGCTGATGATCGGCGTTTCCGAGGAGCTTGTGTTCCGCGGCCTGATTCAGAATCTCCTGCAGGATGCATTCCGTGACAAGCAGGAAGCGGGCATCCGCGCAGCCGTGTTTCTCTGCGGCACGCTGTTCGGCCTGCTGCACCTGATGAATGTCTTTTCCGGCATCCCGTTCTCGGCAGTTGCCGTACAGGCAGTCGGCGCAGGGGCAATGGGCTGGATTCTCTGTGCGCTGTATGCGCGCTGCCGGAATATCTGGATCCTGAGTTTGGTGCATGCGTTTTTTGATTTGACCGGTATGTTTCAGGTCGCAATAATTGCGGACGGCGGAACGGTCGAGGAGGTCATCTCGTCATCGGCCGGCGATCTGACCGGAAAGCCGCTCACGACCGTTCTCACGCTGCTGGCACGCACAGGCATTTTTGCTGCGATTGCACTTGCGATGCTGCAAAAGAAGAATTTGCAGCCATTGCTCCGAAACGAAGAAATAAAATGAGGTAATTATCATGAAACTGAATCCGAATGACCAGAGCTTTCATTACAGTCAGCGCCAGTGGATTTTCCCGGACGAAGCCCGTGCGATCATATCTGAGCTGCAGTTCCGGGAAATCCCGTCAAACGGCAGCAGAGTCCGGTTCACCGCCTCGCCTGTACTGCTTTCAGGGGCAGCCATGCTCGGCATTACGGTGCTTTCATTTGTGCTGTTCAGCGATCATCTTGAAAAGATGACCGGCATTATCTTCCTTGCGATGGGCATTCTGCTGATTCTGACCGCCCTGTGCTGCGCACTGAAAAAGGATGCAGACGGCGTGCGCAAGGGCTTCGGAAAGCGCGAGGTTTTTATGCTGTTGTTCGGCATCTGCATGATTCCGAGCGCGTTTATCGCATTTTCCGGCTATTACGGAAAATCCATCCTGCTCTTTTTCGCGCTTGTTATGATAACCGGCGGCATCGCAGTCATTGTCCGGTTCGTGCTGCACAATGCAGGCATCTCTCTGCTTGGCTCCAATGCAACGCCTGCAGAATGCATCGGATATCTGCGGTATTTCAGCAAAATACAGCGCGCCCTGCTTGCCGCGCCCGTTTACCGCTACGAGTATGACGGGATGCAGTACGAAGCCTGTGCGCAGGATTTTTCCGTCAACACACCGCTGACCGCCGTCGGAGATACCGTCCGGCTGCATGTCAGCAGAGAGGATCCGTATCAGATCAGCACGGTCAGCGGACACAGGGAGCAAAAGAAAAATTTTGTCTCATCGCTGATTGTCGGTCTGTTTCTGGCCGCGCTGGGGCTTCTGATTCTCATCAATCTGCCCCGCCTATAAGCAATACGCGCAACAGCATTCTCCGGCGGGCTGTTCCTCAGCAAACCGGGAAATAATATGAAAAAAACAGCGAACGCTCCGCTTTGATGCGGAGTGTCCGCTGTTTTTGTTTATGCAAAATGCGTCATTTCAGAAATGATGCTGGGGGGGAATCGTTTATTCCACAAAATCCTTGAAGCGGACATCCTCGATGCCGTCCGGCCATGTCGGCTTCAGCTTCACCATTGCGGTGGTGTAGAACGTCAGAATATAGCGCTGATCACGCAGGCCGATCTTGCCGTCCGCGTCGATGTCGCAGGAAGCAATCTGCATCGGATTTGCGGCATCATCCCGCTCGGTGCCGACAAAATTATAGACATATTCTTTGAGCGTATCACGGGAATCATGCAGATCCGTTTTGGTGTCATTGTTATAGTCGCCGCGGTGGCAGTCATAGCGCTCCAGCGTGACACTGTTGATGATCTGCTTGGCGCCGGCCTTGAACTGCGTCTCGGTATTCGTCAGGACGGACTCAGCCTTCTTTTGCGCCTCAATAAACTTCGATTCGAGCTCAATGTGGTACTGTGTCTGGGAGAAAATCTCCGGTTCTGCGGAGTAATCCGCATTTTCGATGGTAAAGTCGCTGACGTAGCTGCCGATCATCGGACCGCTGTAAACAAGCGGATAATTGATTGTGACCGTATACTGACCGGGCTCGACATGGTACATGTAGACCGGGTTTTCAGCCTGCTCAAACTGGTTGTCGTACATCACGAGGTTTTCGCGTTCCGGGGAATGCTGCACGACCTTGATATGCAGGGGCGTGCCGCTCTTTCCGTGGACGGCAATGACGTCCGTGCTCGTCGGGACATAGTCACTGATGACGGATTCCACAACCGTGACAACCGGCGCTGCCTCGTCGGCGGGTGCGCTTTCCGCTGCGCTTGCCGGTGCTGCGGCCGCCGTGCAGGCGGTTGCTGCGCAGAAAATCGCGGCAATACGCAGAATAAATGTTTTCATACTGATTCCTCCGATATATTTTTTTCGCATATAGTATAACATATGATTCTGATTTTGTCAATCTGATACGGACGGTTTTCAACAAGGTTTCATATTTGCTTCATATACCGGAACGGATTCCGCGGCGGCCTGCTTTGGAAATACCGGCTTGATCGCTTTCTGTTGCCGCTTGCTTTTTTCCGGGAAATGTATTATAATAGAGCTACCTATCCGATTGATCCAGAAAGGAACTGTTCATGTTTTATCCTGTTGCGATTCTGTTGCTGCTTGTACTCTCGTCGGCCTTTTCTGCCTGCGAGACAGCATTTTCCAGTGTCAATAAGATCCGCCTCAAATCTGATGCGATGCAGGGCAATCAGCGCGCCGGTCAGGCCCTTGAGCTGGCCGAATCCTTTGACCGCGCGCTCACGGCCATTCTCATCGGCAACAATCTTGTCAATATTCTCTCCGCCTCGCTCGGTACCATTCTCTTTACGCGATGGTTCGGGCAGGGCGGTGTCGGTATTTCCACCGCTGCGATGACCGTGCTTGTCCTGATTTTCGGTGAGATTCTGCCGAAGAGCTACGCGAAAACACATGCCGAAAAAATTGCTGTCAGTTTTGCCGGACCGCTCCGCGGACTGATCTTTCTGCTGACGCCGCTGATTTTTCTGCTCAATCAGCTTTCCAGACTCGTGCAGAACAAGAGCGGCGCGCCGTCTGTGACCGAGGATGAGCTGAAGGTCATCGTCGAACAGATCGAGGAGGAGGGTGTGCTGGAGGAGCAGGAAAGCGATCTTGTGCGGTCTGCACTGGAATTTGACGAAATTTCCGTCGATGAGGTGCTGGTTCCCCGTGTGCGCGTTACCGCAATCGAGCAGAATATGCCGATCAGCGAAATCAAATCACTGTTTCTCTCTGAGCGCTATTCGAGACTGCCGGTCTATCATGAATCCATTGACGATATCATCGGATTTATTACGGAAAAGGACTTTTTCGGTCTGCTCGAACGGCGCGGCACTTCCATCAAGCCGATTCTGAAAAATATTCTCCGGCTGCCCGAATTTGCACGCATCAGCGAGGCGATGCGGCAGATGCAGCGTGCCAAATCGCATATTGCACTGGTCGTCGATCAGTACGGCGGTACCAAGGGCATTGTCACGTTGGAGGACATCATTGAGGAGCTTGTCGGTGAAATCTACGACGAGGCGGACGAGGTTGTCCCCATGCTGACGAAAATCTCCGAAAACAGCTGGGAAGTCTCCGGTGAGCTTTCCATCGCCGATATCTGCGACGCGCTTGAGCTTGAGGAGCGCAGCATTGAAACGGAATGCACATCGGTCGGCGGCTGGTTCACGGAGCTCGCCGGACATATCGCAGAGCCGGGGGAGACCGTCAGCGGTGAATGGTTCCGCATGACCGTTCTGCAGATGCAGGAGCAGCGCGTGCAGCGCATTCTGCTGGAGCTGATTCCGCAGGACGGCGGCGGCGCGCCGGAGGAGGACGAAAACAAGCCGGAGGGATAACCGCTGCAGATACAGTAAGGAATACGAAAATAAAAGGAGCATACTATGACGGAATTTATTCTGGAGGATCAGATCTGCAATGTAAAAAACGCAAGAACACGCGACTATCTGCGTGAGATCGTTTCGACCTATCAGCACGGGGATTACCGCAGCTGCATTGTGACGCTGTATGTGGTTACCGTTTACGATCTGCTGGAACGCATCCGGATTCTGGATGTGATGTACGGAAATTCGGAAGCGCATCGGTTTATGGAGGATTTTAAGCGAAAAACTGCGCCCGGTGTGGATGCAAAGTATTCTGATCTGGAAAAGGAGATCATTCAGGAAGCTACCAATTTGCAGATTCTGACCGATATCGGAAAGCGAAAGGTCGAGGAGCTCCGGACGCTCCGGCATGACTGCGCGCATCCGTCCATTGATGCGGCCGGCATCGGGGCTGCGGAGCTGTATATGCCGAACCGTGATGAGGTGCGCGCCAAGATCCGGACGATGTTTGAACTGCTGTTCCTGAAGGATCCGAGCGTGATGAAAACCGTTCTGAACGGCTTTGATGCCGATCTGCTGCAGGTTTATCAGGCGTTCGGTGAGGAAAAGCTGCCGGATTATCTGCTGAAAACCTACTATAAAAGAATGACTGCCGACGAGAAGAAGCGGCTGCTGTATTCACCGCTCTGGTATAAGACCTTTCTGGAGGACAAACCGGAGAGCGACGGAAACCGCCGCGCTTACTATATTGCAATGCGCACACTGATCCGTTCGGATAAGGATGTGCTTGTGCAGTATATGTGTGAGAATCCCGACAAATTCAGCGGAGATACGCTGAAAAAACGGCTGCTGAAGGATATCGCGGATGAACCGGATGCCAAAAAACTCGGAAGATCCCATTCCCGTCTGGTTTACATCTCCGGCCTGGCGTTCCATTTTCCGGACATTGTGAAGGGATGGACAGATGATATCCGGACTGTTGTTGAAAACTGGAATAACCTCAGACTTGCAAGAAAATGGCGTGCGTACTGTTTTTATCAATCGCTTGAAGAACATGCTGCTGCGCTGAAAGCATATGCGGAAGGCGTCAAAAAGCCCGAAGTCTGGGAAGCTGTCGGACCGGTGCGGCAGATGTACGAGTTTGCCGCGGAGCGCGGGGCTGCGTCGCTCTATCATCCGGTTGTGAAAGCAATTTTTTTCAGCGATCAGTTTGCTACGCCGTATCTGCTGAACGGCGTGTATTATGCGGTTCTGGCGCCGGCGATTCCGTATATGGATGAGGAGAACTTGCTCGATCTTGTGAATCGCTGCAAGGCGCATCCGGTGATTCCGGCGTGTCCTTTTTATGAGGATGCGTTTCTGCCCGGTATCCGCGAACTGGCTGAGGAAAAACACTATTCCGGTGTTCTGGCGGCTCTGACTGAGAAGAAGGATGCGGACAGCGATTCATATAAAGAGACTCTTGCCTCTGAAATCAGCGCAGATGCGAATGAAACAAAGTTCCAGACCGTTTCAGCGGAAAAGGACGGCAACCGGAAATCGGATGCTGCGGAAGCAGATGAACTAAATTAAAACAAAAATATTTTTGAAAAAGTTGTACGGAAACGTGCAACTTTTTCTGTTTTCTGACCCCTTTGCAGGGAGCAGTTTCCGTCTGCCGGCAATCAGCCGGCCTGTGTCCATGGAAAGGAGAATGCGATGGAGATTCCCGTAACGGTCCGGAACCGGTGCGCAGACGCCGGTCATGCCGCGATTGTATGCGGAAACAGCGACTATACCGTTCGCTTTGACTTTGACGGGGAATGGGATCCCCTTGCCCCGAAACATGCCCGCTTCCGCTTCCGGAAAAACGGGCAGGAATGCTGCATTGACGTACCCTTTGCCGGTGACTGCTGCACGGTTCCGGTGCTCAGCGGGATTGATCTGGTCGCACTCGGCGTTTGGACAGATGCGCTCAGAACATCAGCGCCGGCACGGATTCCGTGTATCAGCTGCATTTCCGACCTGGAAGGGGAGCGCAAGCAGCCTTCCGGCTCGCTGATTTGCCGGATTTTGCAGCGGCTTGCTGAGATCCGCGGCGGCTTTGCAGGCAGATTCTGCGCACTCGCAGATTCCGGCGGCGACTTTATCTGCACGGCGGACGGCGCTTACATCATTTGCAAGGAGTGAACAAATGGACGAGAAGTTTTATACGCCGTATTCCAGAGCGGAAATTCTTGAGGCCTTCCGCAGGGCGCTCGGAGATCTCAGCGATGCGCAGATCTTTGCGCTTGTCGATGCCGAGGCGGCGGAACGCAGCAGCGGCGATTCCAGACTGACGTATCTGATCTCCGATATCCGGGCAGATCTGATTACGCTTTATGCCAGAAAAACGGAGGTCGATGACGAAGCCGCAATCCGTGAGGATGCTGACCATGTGCTCACGGAGGCCGCTGCATCGCTCGCCGACCGCGGTGCGAAGAATTTTCTGCCGGTGAACAGCGGTACAACAAGTTCCGGCAACGGTTATTTTGTCAATACGCTGCCAATCACTTTGCCCGCCGGAAAATACGTCTTTACGCTGAAGCGCGACAATGCCGCTGCGACCTCCATGTCTTTGCTGGACAGCGGCGGAAACCGGATCTACAGCCTGAACACCGGTGCGCAGACCGTCGTCGAAAAAGAATTTGAAATCACAGCAGATGCCGCGTTTATCAACATCTATACCGGCTATTCCGTCACCGTGAGCGAGGCGATGATCTGCACGCAGTCCGACTGGGCGCTTTCAGAGGCGTTTGTGCCCTATGCGCCGACCAATGCGCAGCTTTATCAGATGATTGCGGCACTGCAGCCGACGTCTGTTCGCGGAATGCACACACAGTCGGGGGAGAACGATGCGGATTCCGCAGACTGTTCGTCCGGAGAAACGGAGGTGCAGGATGCCTGAGATTCGGATTGCGGTCAGGGATAAGATCGCCGCGGCAGAGGGCTTGCCCGAAATTGTCTGCGGAAACGGCGATTATACGCTTGTTTTCGAGTTCGATGCGGAGTGGACGCCGTACCGGACGAAAACCGCACGCTTTTTCTGGTATGATATTCCGAGCGGCACACCGCGTATGACTGAGCTGCTGTTTGACGGCAGTGCGGTCACGGCGCCTGTGATGCGGGATACCCATGCGGTCGCGGTCGGGGTGTACGCGGGCGATCTGCACACGACCTCACCTGCGTGGATTCCCTGCCGGCAGGCCATCACCGATATGGTGCCGTTTCCCGATGATCCGCCGCCGGAGCTTGCGGCGCAGCTGCTCAGCTATCTGCGCGATATTGCGGAGGAAACGGCCGTCCGGAATGTGCGGCGCTGTGTGCGGGCCGTACCCGGTGTCATCTGCGGCTGCGGCAGCTTTACGCCGCTTTCAGAGTCAGGAGGTATGTAATGGCGATTCAGGTATATACGGTCGGAAACGATCTGGCGCAGATTGTTTCGGTGCTTGAAAATTCCGGGCTGTTCCATGCGGTCAGCTATGACAGCTCAGATCATGTTCTGATCTGCCGCGGTGCGGACGGCAATCCGCGGCTGCGCATTGAAACGGGATACGCGCTCGGTGCGCCCAATGCGCTGTTCCGCATTTACGTCAGTGGGAGCAGCTCTTATGCAAACAGCGGTTCTGTGGCGACGGTGCAGATGTTTGCAGTCAACCGGCTCTATGCCTGCAGAAACGGTGTGATCTTTGACTGTGTGTCCGGCGCGGTGCTTGTCACGACGAATCAGGCAGGGGAGATTCTCACGGTTATGACCGACTGGCAGCAAGAGACCGAAGCGGAAGGATTCCGCAATCTGCGCGTGCATTCCTACGGCGATGTGCCCGCGGGAAGCTATCCGGTGAATCTGGTGCTGACGCCCGTACAGCGCGAAAATGCGACGCTTTTCGTTCCGTTTGTTTCCGAGTCGGCAGATCCTGTGCAGGCGGCCTTCTCTCCGGATGCGTTCTGTACGCCGGTCTGTCAGTTTACTGAGAACGGCGCCGTCACCGTGGACGGAAGAACATATCTTGTCTACCGCGGCTGCTTTGCGATTGCAGATGACTGATATATAATATACCGTGACCGCCTGACTGTGTCTGTGACAGTCAGGCGGCATTTTTGTATCTCTGCCGGAGCACAGCGTACATTGACTTTTGACGCAAAATATGATAAGATAATAGCATCAATCCAATGGAGATGCGGAGCGACTCCGCCCGGAAGGACAGAATATGAAAAAATTGCTGCGTCTGCTTGCAGACTATAAAAAAGAATGCATGCTCGGCCCGCTGTTCAAAATGCTCGAAGCAACCTTTGAACTGTTTGTGCCGCTGGTTGTCAAATCCATGATTGACCGCGGAATCGGAAACGCTGACCGCGGTCATATTATCCGCATGTGCCTGCTGATGGCGCTGCTCGCTGCGGTCGGCCTCAGCTGCACGCTGATTGCACAGTATTTTGCCGCGAAGGCTGCGACCGGCTTTTCCGCAAAGCTGCGCCGTGCGCTGATGCAGCATATTCAGCGCATGACCTATACCGATCTCGATACGCTCGGCACATCGTCGCTCATCACGCGCATGACAAGCGACATCAATCAGCTGCAAACGGGCGTCAATCTGACAATCCGTCTGTTGCTGCGCTCGCCGTTTATCGTGTTCGGCGCGATGATTATGGCGTTTACCGTCGATGTCAAGGCGGCGCTGATTTTTGTCTGTGCGATTCCGCTGCTTTCGGTTGTCGTATTCGGCATCATGCTGCTGACAATTCCGATGTACCGCAGGGTGCAGGAGCAGCTTGACGTTCTGACGGAGACAACCCGCGAAAACCTCACCGGCGTCCGCGTGATCCGCGCATTCCGCAACGAAAAAGCAGAGGCACAGGCATTCCGGCAGGAGAACGATCTGCTCGTTTCGATGCAGAAGCGCGTCGGCCGGCTTTCCGCGCTCATGAATCCGCTGACCTATGTCATTGTAAATCTGGCCGTGGTCGCACTGATCTATACAGGAGCACTTCGCGTGCAGACCGGTGTGCTGACACAGGGCGCGGTCATTGCGCTGTATAATTATATGTCGCAGATTCTGGTGGAACTGATTAAATTTGCAAACTTTATTATTTCCGTGACAAAGGCCGTCGCCTGCGGAAACCGGATTCAGGCCGTGTTTGAAAGCGGTCATCCCGTTCCCGACGATGACAGCGAGCCTGAGATCCGCCCGGAAAACCGTGGAACCATCACCTTCGACCGCGTTTCGTTCACCTATGAAAACGCAGCAGAGCCTTCCGTGAAGGATATCTCCTTTACCGCGAAGCGCGGCGATGTCATCGGCATCATCGGCGGCACGGGCTCCGGCAAATCGACGCTTGTCAGCCTGATTCCGCGGTTCTATGAGCCGACAGCCGGAACAATCACGATCGACGGCATTCCGAGCACCGAATTCCCGCGCAGAGCACTCCGGAACCGGATCGGCACGGTGCCGCAGAAGGCTGTGCTCTTTCACGGAACCATCCGGCAGAATCTGCTCTGGGGCAGGGGAGACGCTTCTGACGATGAGATTCTGGATGCGCTGAAAACCGCGCAGGCACTCGATATTGTTGCAGCAAAGGCGGACGGTCTCGACGAGATGATTACCGAAAACGGCCGCAATCTCTCCGGCGGTCAGCGGCAGCGTCTGACCATCGCAAGAGCGCTTGTCCGGAAGCCGGAGTTCCTGATTCTCGACGACAGCGCTTCTGCGCTCGATTTTGCAACCGATGCCGCGCTCCGGAAGGCGCTGCAGGAATTGCCAGACCGTCCGACGGTGCTGATTGTCTCGCAGCGGACGGCCTCGATTCAGCATGCAGATACCATTCTCGTGCTCGATGACGGGCAGCTTGCCGGAATCGGTACGCACGAACAGCTGCTCAAACGCTGTGAGGTTTACCGCGAGATTCATGCATCCCAGTTCTCGAAGGAGGTGCGCAGCAATGGATAAAAAAGAAACCGGCGTTCAGATGCAGACGCTGCGCCGCGTTTTGCAGGATCTGAAGCACGATTGGTTCCGGCTTGTTCTGACGCTTCTGCTTGCTGTTCTGACCGTTGCGTTGACGCTCTGGGTGCCGATTCTCGTCGGCAATGCCATCGACGGAATCAAAGGTGCGGGATTTGTCGATTTTGACGCTGTTACAAGGATTCTGCTGACAATCGGCATATCGGTCGCGGTGACTGCGCTCGCGCAGTGGGTCATGAGCATCGTACAGAATAAAATTGTCTATGAGGTTGTTGAGGATATCCGGAACCGCGCAATTGAACGGCTCGAACATCTGCCGCTTGCCTATTTTGACAGCCATCCGACCGGCGTGACAATCAGCCGCATGATCTCGGATGTCGATCAGTTTGCCGACGGTCTGCTCATGGGCTTTACGCAGCTGTTCACCGGTGTCCTGACAATCATCGGCACGCTCATTATGATGCTGCGGATTCATCCCGGCATCACGGTCGTTGTCTTTGTCATGACGCCGCTCTCGCTGTTTGTCGCGGCGTTTATCGCAAAGCGTACCTATACGATGTTCCGCGTGCAGGCCGAGACCCGCGCTGCCCAGACTGCGATGATTAACGAGACGATCACCAATCAGAAGGTCGTGCAGGCCTTCGGGCATGAGCAGCTGACAATGGACGAATTCGATGCGGTCAACCGCGAGCTGGAAACGGCTTCGCGCAAGGCGACATTTTACTCCTCGCTGACGAATCCCTGCACGCGCTTTGTCAATGCGCTGGTCTATGCAGCAGTCGGTGTGACCGGTGCGCTGGCGGCCATCCGCGGCAGCATCAGCGTCGGTCAGCTTTCGACCTTCCTCAGCTACGCGAATCAGTATACGAAGCCGTTCAATGAGATTTCAGGCGTCGTGACCGAGCTCCAGAATGCGCTGGCCTGTGCAGACCACGTCTATGCACTGATTGACGAGGCGGCTGAATCGCCCGATCAGCCGGACGCATTGGAATTGCAGCAGGCAGAGGGCACTGTCCGCTTTGACGATATTTCCTTCTCGTATACGCCGGAGCGCCCGCTTATTTCGCATTGCTCGATTGATGTCAGACCGGGGCAGCGCGTTGCAATCGTCGGGCCGACCGGCTGCGGCAAAACGACGCTCATCAATCTGATTATGCGGTTTTATGATGTCAATGACGGCGCCATCCGCATTGACGGACATGATCTGCGCGATCTGACGCGGAGCAGTCTGCGCACACAGATCGGCATGGTGCTGCAGGAAACATGGCTCAAGGCCGCGACTGTCCGTGAGAATATCCGCATGGGTATGCCCGATGCAACGGATGAACAGGTCATTGCTGCTGCCAAGGCTGCCCACGCGCACAGCTTTATCAAGCGGCTGCCGCAGGGATATGATACCGTTATCAGCGATAAAAACGGCGCGCTCTCTCAGGGACAGCGGCAGCTGCTCTGCATTGCCCGCGTGATGCTCTGTCTGCCGCCGATGCTGATTCTCGACGAGGCAACATCCTCGATTGACACACGTACCGAGCAGAAGATTCAGTCTGCTTTTCAGAAGCTCATGCAGGGGAGGACGTCGTTTATCGTCGCGCACCGGCTCTCGACAATTCAGGAAGCCGACCTTATTCTTGTGATGAAGGATGGGCAGATCATTGAGCAGGGGAATCATGAATCGCTGCTGCGGCTCGGCGGGTTCTATGCCAATTTGCACCAGTCACAGTTTGCACATTGATTTCACGCAGATACGCAAAAACAGCAGGGAAGAGCTTTCTTCCCTGCTGCTCTTTTATGCTTCCATTTGCTTGCCGAGAAACTGCGCTGCAGCTGAGATCAGTGAGCGCTGCAGATCTGTCGGGCGGATCAGTGCGTCCGCAGCGTCCAGAAATGCGACTGCGCCTGTCACGTCTCCGGCGGTCAGAATCGGCATACACGCGAAGGCGCTCCGCGGCACGCCCTCCGCCGGCCGGATATGCTGTGTGGCCTCTGCGGGGGCTGCGTAGCTGCGGCGGTTTTCCATCAGCTCCTCCAGCTCCGGCGAGACGCGGCGTTCGTAAAATTCCCGCTTCTGCGTGCCCGATACTGCAACCACATGATCGCGGTCGAATACCAGTACCGCACAGCCCGCCAGCCGCTGCATGATCTCTGCAACCTGTGCCGCGTTTTCACTCATCTCGCCCAGCACGGAGTATTTGCGGAAAATGACCTCTCCGTCCGGGCTCGTGTAAATTTCAAGGGGGTCGCCCATCCTGATCCGGAGCGTTCGACGAATTTCTTTTGGTATCACAATGCGGCCAAGATCATCAATTCGCCTGACGATTCCTGTTGCTTTCATATTACTCTTTTCTCCTATTACAAAATTATTTGCAGAATACTGCTGTAGATATTGTTTGCAGGTTCAGGAGAATTATGCGAAGCAGTCTTAGTGCAAAGCACTATCACTGAACACGGAACTCATGGATGCTTTCAGTCAATTCCCCTGCAAGCAACTCATCCTCGATTCGCAGCACACAGTCATCCCCAATATTTCCGAACAGTTCGCCGCTGGCATACCAGACTGTTTTTCTGTCGATCACAACAAAACTGCTTGGGATTTTGTTTTTGATGTGATGTTCAACACCATGTGCCACCATCATCTGATGCATTCTCTCTGCATAAGTATTATCGGCTTTCTTCGTTATGATGACCACTTTTGCGCCGTTCATCATGCACTGATCTGCCGCACGCATCAGCATACTGAGCTTTCCGGAGATGAAATATGCCCCTGCTGCAATGACTGTTTTCTTCGCAGCGGCAATTTCTCTGAACAGATCGTTTTCGTAATGCTCTGTGTAAATGGTCTGGAATCCGTCCTGATGAATCAGTTCAGGTTCATAGCCGAGCCTCGCATAACCGCGCAGCCGCTTCTTATACATATTTTCAAGCATATGCACATGGATATCCGCGTAATCATAGATCATCACACTGCTTTTGCCCGGATAATCACGATGCAACCGACCGACATACTGCGACAGCGTACCGCTCCATGATATCGGCATTGCAAGATATGCATAGATTTCCTGCATCTTATCCCTGAGCGGACAGTATAACCGTTCACGGCAGCATCGGCAGTCAACGCAGGGCGAGATGTTTGCCGCATAGCATTCAATGATCTTGTATTCGCCTTGCAGACGGTACAGCAGCTTGTTAATCAGGAAAGCAGTATCTCCGTCTTTTCACGGAATCACCTCTGCAACATTTCTGCTATTATTGTATCACATCCGAACTCAAAGCACAAGATATTTGATATTGAATGTGAAAGCTTTTAAGTCAAACTAAAATTCGGGATTTCAAATTCAGCAATACCATCTTGACTTTTGTATCAGAAAATGATATAATAGTGACAAAAGCAGAAAGTGATTCTGGATTAGTCGAAAAGGAGACTGTATGGATTTTATTCACCGGCATATCGAAGACATCGTTATGAAAACGAACAGCACCTTCAAAGGTGTACTTTTGACCGGCGCTCGCCAGACGGGAAAATCGACACTTCTTAAGGAACTGTTTCCTGATAAAAGATATGTCTCGATTGATGACCCTTTTATCGAAGCACAGGCAAATGAAAACCCGAATGAGTTTATGATGCTGAATCCGCCGCCTGTCATTTATGACGAGGTGCAGCGGGCACCGGGCTTATTCCGGTTCATCAAAATCAAATGTGATGAAAGCAAAGAACGCGGGCTTTTCTGCCTGTCGGGGTCTCAGCCGCTTGAACTGATGGAAAAGGCATCGGAATCCCTGGCAGGCAGAGTCGGAATTCTGGAATTAAGCGGTCTTTCCCTCAGAGAACTGCAAAACTGTCCGTTCAGAGAGCCGTTTATCCCCACGATGGAATATCTGACAAGCAGGAATCAGTCAGCCGTTCCGGTCGCAAACATCTGGGAGATGATTCATCGCGGCGGATATCCGGAATTGCAGAACAAAGATGTTGACTGGTCGCTTTTCTTCGGCAGCTATATCAGAACATATCTGGAACGGGATGTCAGAAAGCTGACTGCCGTACAGGATCTGAACGATTTTCGCAGATTTATGGTTGCAGTTGCTGCAAGAACAGGACAGATGCTGAATTACACCAATATTGCGGATGAAATCGGAAAGGATGCAATGACCGTCAAGCACTGGATGTCCATTCTGGAAGCAACGGGAATTATTTATATTCTGGAGCCTTACACTGCATCGGCATTGAAACGAGCCATCAAAACGCCAAAGATTTATTTCAGGGATACGGGACTTGCTGCGTATTTAACAAGATGGCTGACGCCGGATGCCTTGGCTTGCGGTGCAATGAGCGGTCAAATATTTGAAACCTATGTGATTACTGAAATTCTGAAATCCTATTCCAACCGCGGACTGGACTATCGGTATTTTGTTTCCTATTATCGCGGAAAAGACAAAAAGAAGACAAAAAAAGACGGCATGGAGATTGCCGTCGAAAGTGAAATTGATTTCATCATCGAAGAGAACGGCGTTCTGTATCCGATTGAGATCAAACAGGCATCCAATGTCACTGCCGACATGACAAGTGCTTTTACGGTTCTTGACAAAATCCCTGACAAAAAGCGCGGAACCGGTGCGATTGTTTGTATGTGCCCGCAGCCGGGTGTCCTGAGAGAGAATATCCTTGCGATACCGGTTTGGTATCTGTAATACAACACCGCCGCCTGCAACATTTACGCAGACGGCGGTTCGCTGTATTTATTTCCCGATGTACCGTTCCTTCGCCGATTCCAAACCCATGCAGAACACCAGATCTTGTGTCAA
This sequence comes from Oscillospiraceae bacterium, assembly GCA_017427265.1. Taxonomy (GTDB): domain Bacteria; phylum Bacillota; class Clostridia; order Oscillospirales; family Ruminococcaceae; genus Firm-04. Next base: position 261,353 of record JAFRTG010000027.1, read on the forward strand.
TGTTTTCAGTGAGGGGTCTCCTTCCCGGATTCTCATGGTTCTGCGGATTTCTTTCGGGATCACCACCCGCCCTAAATCGTCGATTCTGCGTACAATACCTGTTGCTTTCATTTTGTGCCTCCTTTTGTGTTTCGCTATTTTGGGATAGCTTCGCTTTTTCAAAGCTACAGGTATTGTTTGCCGTATGTGTAAATATATACACTTGTATTTTTTCATGCGAAAGAGAAATCAGAAACACACGCTTAGCTGAAAGCAGATAATTTAGTGAAAATAAGCATTTTTCACAGGGGAATAATTACTTTCCACTGCTTTTTCAGTTTTATCACAAATATTTCTTATTTTGCCCATGCTTTTATGATAAGCTGTATCTATATTCAGGAAAGGAGCAGCTTTCATGGAGCAATCATCAATCTACGGTGGATTCCGCCCTGTGCTGGAACAGATCAAGGAAACCTTTGAGAATCGAATCACGGAATACACTGCTGAAGAATATAAAAAAACCGGGATAAAAATATATGAGCATCTGATTGCGCGTGTAAAATCGGAAGAAAGTGCTCTGGAAAAGTGTGAACGCAAAGGATTGCCGCAGACCCCGCATTCTGCCATGAAGGTGCTGACAGACAGCATCGGCATCCGCATCGTCTGCTCGTTCATAGATGATATCTATGCGAATATCGAAAAAATCCGCGCCTTTCCGGATTGCAGAGTCATCGAGGAAAAAGACTATATCCGCCACGCAAAGCCAAACGGCTACCGCAGCTATCACATGATTCTGGAATATACTGCACCCTTTGCTGATGCAGACGGAAATGATCCCGGAACATTCTTCATTGAGATTCAGTTGCGCACGATTGCAATGGATTCATGGGCGGCGCTTGAACACAAGCTCAAATACAAGAAAAATATTGCAAATCAGGAGATGATCGTTGCGGAACTGAAACGCTGTGCGGATGAGCTTGCATCCTGCGACTTATCCATGACAACGATCCGTGATCTGATCGAACACGCGGAATGAACGGAGGACATCATGAAAATTTTACTGGCTGAAGATGAAAAAGAGCTGTCGCGTGCAGTGACGGCAATTCTGGAGCACGCAAAATATGCGGTGGATGCGGCATATGACGGCGCAGAAGCTTTGACGTATGCGGAAAACAATGCATATGATGTCATGGTGTTTGATATCATGATGCCGAAAATGGACGGCATTGAACTGCTGAAGCGGATCCGGCAAAGCGGCAATTATACCCCTGTCATCATGCTGACCGCCAAATCTGAGATCGACGACCGCATTACCGGACTGGATGCCGGTGCGGACGATTACCTGACAAAGCCCTTTGCAATGGGCGAATTGCTGGCAAGACTTCGCTCTCTGACGCGCCGCAGTACAAGCTATACACCGACAAAATTGCAGGTCGGTTCTGTGATACTTGATACAGAGGAGCAGGAAATGCGCAGCGAGAACAGCATCCGGCTTGCAGGCAAGGAAGCGCGGCTGATGGAATATCTGATGCATAATGCAGGCAAAGCGTTTTCGACAGAGGAACTGTTCCGGCATATCTGGGGCAGGGATGAAAATGCCGAGCCGAAAATCGTCTGGATGTATATCAGCTTTCTGCGCAATAAGCTCCGTGCCATCAATGCGGATCTTGTGATTGACGGCGAACAGAACGGCAGCTTTTCGCTGCATCAGACGGCAGGTGATTTCGGATGATCCGCGCCCTGCGAAAAAAATTTATCCTGCTTGCGTCAATCTGCATTTTTCTGATATTAGCCGTAGTGCTGACTTGCATCAATGTCATCAGCTATTATTCCGGCTATAAGGAATCCATGTCCCTGCTCAGTTATATTGCCGACCATAACGGCAGAATGCCTGATGAAAACCCGAACAGCGGCGATGTGGATTTCTTTGTCTCACCGGAACTGCGGTTTGAAACGCGGTATTTCAGCGTGATTACCGATGCGGACGGGAACTATATTGACTCGGATAATGAGCATATCGCCGCAGTCAGCGATGCCGAAGCGGCGGAGATGTATCAGTCAGTTGTTGACGGAAACAAGTCAAAGGGTGTGCTGAATCTTTCCGACAGAGTATTTCTTTATCAGGTCAAAGAAATCAGCAGCAAGGAGCCCGGCGAAAACAACGACTACCGACTGATTTTGTTTATGGATTGCTCCAACCGGTTTCACCGGATACGCTCGATGCTGACGTTTTCCATCCTGATCGGTGCGGGCTGTCTGCTCATGTTTGTACTGCTGATTTCCGTTTTCTCAAGACGTGCGGTCAGACCGTTTGCGGAAAACTACGAAAAGCAGAAGCAGTTTATCACCAATGCCGGTCATGAGTTGAAAACGCCGCTGGCAATCATTTCTGCAAATACTGAGGTCATTGAAACGCTGCATGAGAACAGCGAATGGACGCAGAGCATCCGGCATCAGGTCGATCGTCTGACGGGGCTTGTCAACGATCTGATTACGATTGCAAGGCTGGACGAATCCGCCGAACGGCGTGATGCAGTTATGACGACTGTTGATCTGTCTGCCCTTATGCAGAATACTGCCGCAGATTTCCGGACACTGGCAGAACAGCAGCAGAAAAGCTTTGAAACAGATATTGCACCGTCTGTCTCGGTCTGCGGCAATGAAAAGACGCTGAAGGAACTGATTTCTATTCTGCTGGACAATGCTGTGAAATACTGCGACGACGGCGGCAGCATTCGGGCAGAGCTGAAACAGCAGAAGCATTCTGTCAGCCTGACGGTCTCCAACACACATTCCGAACCGACCGACTGCACGCGCTTCTTTGATCGGTTTTACCGCGGCGACACCTCACACAATTCCGAGAAATCCGGCTACGGCATCGGACTTTCCATGGCGGATACAATCGTCCGTCTGCACAAGGGAAAGATCACAGCACAGCAAAAGGAGCAGCGCGTCAGCTTCACGGTCACGCTGCCGAATTGAATGAACAACGCAAAAGCGGCTGAAATGACTCAGCCGCTTTTCTGTATGCAGACAAAAACAGACAGTCTGTGGAAGGCTGTCTGTTTCCTGTTGTTCTGTATCATCGCCGACCAGAGCTTCAAAGTCATCGGGAGGGGAGAATGACTATGTCAGTCTTTGTTTGGCGGCTTAAATCCGTCCGGAGGCGGCAGAGGCTTTCCGTCTGCTCCCATCGGAGGCTTGAATCCGTCCGGAGGCGGCAGCGGTTTTCCGTCCTCACCCACTGGCGGCTTAAATCCGTCCGGAGGCGGCAACGGTTTTCCGTCTTCACCCAGCGGTGGTTTGAATTCGTCCGGCGGTGCAAGCGGTTTTCCGTCTGCGCCCATCGGCGGCTGCGGTCTTTTCATTTCATCACTCATAATTCTCAAGTCCTTTCTTTGATTTGTGATCCACCGTTGTTGTGGTATCTTTATGATACCGCATCTGGTTGTTTGTTTGATGTGAGAATCATGAATGAACCGTGTGTTTTTGTCGGGCATTTTAAAATGAATACGCGAATAGACGGTGTTCTCTCGGTCTGCTCACGTCCCGATGTACCGTTCTCTTGCCGATTCCACCTCCATGCAGAACCGAATATCTTGTGTCAATGTTTTCAGTGAGGGCGCACAGTCGCATGGTGCTGCATGCGGAAAAATATGCAGTTGACAGATATTTCCGTGAAATACAGAACGGCTGTTCAAGGATTTTTTTAGAGCAGCATGGCTCCCGACATGATGCATGCACCAGCTGCACCGCTTTCTGCAATCTGCGGCAGCTTTTCAGAATCAATTCCGCCGATTGCATATACCGGAACGGATGAATGTATACATATGTCCGTCAGAAACGGAATGCCGCGCGGCGGCAGATCTTTCTTGCAGTCCGTAGCAAAAATGTGCCCTGCCGTTACATAATCCGCGCCGCATTCTTCCGCCTGCTGTAATTGTCCGATACTGTGGACAGAAGTTCCGACGGTATGAAATTCACGGCAAATGTCTGCGTTCAGAAACGGCAGCGGCATATGCAGCGCGTTTATACCGAGTTTTCGTGCAGCTTCGGGATAACGATGTATCACAAGCGCGACACCGCATTCTTCACAAGCCCGCAATACCGTTTCCGCCAGCGCAGTATAATCATCAGCAGAGAGGTCTTTCTCGCGCAGAATTACGCGGGTAATCCCCGCTTCCCGGATACGCGGTATCTGTTCCCGCAGCGGACGCGGGCACAGATACCGCGCTGTCACCGCAATGATCTCTAATCCTTCAAATGTAAACATAATCATTCAATACCGGCTGCAGCCCGCGTCCTTTGATCGCAGCAATGACTTCATCAAGCGAGCGGCCGTCACTGATCTCAAACTGTGAATCGCCCGCATCTTCCTCCTCTGTATGACTGCCGATGCCCGTGCTGACACCTGCGGAAATCTTTGTCGCGCACATGCCGATGACGTGATCACGGAAACCGGCGCGTTCGCGTGTGGAGATCGTCAGTCCTGCAAACGGCATGAAGATGCGGTATGCACACATGACCTGCAAAAGCTGACGTTCATGCACATCCTTCGGGTTGATCCTGTCGTTGTTGATGATCGGGCGAAGGCGCGGGCAGCTGAACGATATCTCTGCGTGCGGATACTTCCGCTGTATCAGATAAGCGTGCGTACCGACCGCAAACGCATCCTTCCGGAAATCCGCAAGTCCGAGCAATGCCGCAAACGCCACACCGCGCATCCCGCCGCGTATGGCTCGTTCCTGCGCATTCAGGCGGTACGGAAATACGCGCTTATGGCCGGCAAGATGCAGTTCCGCATAGCGGTCGCTGTTGTAGGTTTCCTGAAAAACAGTGACATAATCTGCGCCGCATTCATGCAGAAATGCGTATTCGTCGGTGTTCATCGGATAGACCTCAATGCCGACATTTTTGAAATATTCATGCGCGATTTTGCAGGCACGCCCGATATATTCCACGTCGCTCATCTTCCGGCTTTCGCCTGTCAGGATCAGCACTTCTTCCATGCCGGTTTTCGCAATGGCTTCCATTTCACGGCGGATGCCGTCCTCATCGAGCTTTGCGCGGCGTATCCTGTTCTTGCAGTTGAAACCGCAGTAAATGCAGTGATTTTCACAGTAGTTTGAGATATACAGCGGCGTAAACAGCAGAACGGAATTGCCGAAATGCTTCTGTGTTTCCAGCGCGGCACGCCTTGCCATTTGCTCCAGAAACGGTTCGGCGGCAGGAGAGAGCAGTGCGCCGAAATCATCCGGCGAAAGGTATTCTGCGGCAAGGGCACGTTTCACATCGGCTGCGGTATAACGGTTGTAGTCATAGTTCTGCATTGCACGGACAACCCGTTTGCCGATATCGGAATCCTCCAGCACTTCCATATCCGGAAGATACTGCATATGGTCAATTCGCTCCATACTGCACCTCATTCCTGAATGAAGCCCGTCAGCGGCGAGGATGCCGATGCGCGGTCAAGCACACGGCCTGTTCCGGCAAGATACGCGGTTCGTCCGGCGATGATTGCATGACGGAATGCTTTTGCCATTTCGACGATATTGCCGGCGGTCGCAATGGCTGTGTTTGCCATGATTGCAGCCGCGCCCATTTCCATTGCTTCACATGCCTGCGAAGGCTTGCCGATACCTGCATCAACGATGACCGGCAGGTCGATCTCCTCAATCAGAATGCGGATGAACTGCTTTGTCGAAAGTCCCTGATTGGAGCCGATCGGCGCGGCAAGCGGCATGATCGCAGCAGCACCTGCATTGACCATATCACGCGCTGCATACAGATCGGGATACATATACGGCATCGGGATGAAGCCTTCCTTTGCAAGCATTTCGCAGGCTTTTGTAGTCTCGTAGTTATCCGGCAGCAGATATTTGGAATCGTGGATGACTTCGATCTTGATGAACTCCCCGCAGCCTGCTTCCCTTGCCAGCTTTGCGATTTTTACCGCTTCTTCGGCGTTTCTGGCACCGGATGTATTCGGCAGCAGCGTCACACCCGCCGGAATATGTTCCAGAATATTGCCGCTGAAGCTGTTGACGCGGCGCAGCGCAAGCGTAACGATTTCTGCGCCTGCGTGTTCTACCGCCGCATGAATGAGGTCAAGGTCAAATTTGCCCGAACCCAGAATAAAACGGGAGGAGAATTCGTGTCCTCCGATCACCAGTTTATCGCTCATTGTTTGATACTCCTTTTTGCAGAATGATTTCGACTGCGCGTGCAGCCATATGTCCGGCGCAGATCATCACGCGCGAGGCTGTCAGACCGACACCGTCTGCAACATCTGTGATCCCGTCACCGCAGAGTGTCAGTTTCTCTGTGATCATGCGCGTGGTGATTGCATTTGCATTGCCGAAGCCTGCCATTCCGCTGCCGCTGATGAGATATTGATCCGGCATCTGTTCCAGAACAGTATTCACGAGCATGGCCTTCTGCTCCGGCACATCAAATGCTTCCATGATGATATCACAGTCAGCAAACAGCGCCTTGCAGTTCTCAGCAGTGACGCGGAGCGTATGGGCAGAAATCCCGCAGAATGGGTTGATTTCCCGTAAAATATCCCGCAGTGCTTCAGCTTTCTTCTGCCCGATATGGGACAGCGTATAAAGCTGCCGGTTGATGTTGGAAAGCTCGACGGTATCAAAATCCGCAAGCGTCAGATGCCCGATGCCACTGCGCACAAGCGCTGCCGCGATATTGGAACCGAGCCCGCCAAGTCCGGCAATTCCGACCCGTGCCTGTTTCATGATGCTGTAAATGGGCTTGTCACTGCGGGAATCGACGGCCTGCGCAAATTCAGCTTCTGTAATTGTCTGCATATCAGCCGCCCCCCACAAAGCCGATGATATCAACCTCATCACCGTCGGCAAGTATTCTTTCATATTCTGTTTTCGGCAGGATTTCTCCGCCGATCATGACAGCTGTGCGTTCCGGCATAAGTTTCATTTCTGAGAGCAGATCTGAAACCGTTTTGCCGGCTGTATCCTGCTGTTCCCCGTTGACCGTGACCATTCCGATCACTCCTTTCCGAAAAATCCGCAAAAAAAGACAGCACGCCCGGAGTTTGCACCGACGGTGGTACACCCCGGACGCGCTGTTTTGCGTCTGTTATCATTATAGCACAAAGTCGAAAAAATGTCAACCCGTACATTTCAGTCTGACGGAGACAAAAGGGTTTCTTTCCGCATGAATCATCCGCAGCAATTATCAAATCAGATTCAAATATCTCCGATCATTTCCAGAATGAGTGCGGTAATATCCTCCGGCGGTTCCGGCTGTTCTGACAGCAGCCATTTTTGATGACCGAATACGAACCGAAAACTACAAACTCCGTTGCATATTCTTTCCTGAAACCGGTATAACGCGGTGCAAACTGTTCCTCAAGCTGCTGCGTAATCAGCGAAAGAGAGAGGATTTTATGCAGAAAACCGCTGTCAGATGCGGAACGCAGCAGAGCCCTGCAGGCTGTTCTGTGCGTATCAATATAAGTCAGGATATTCAGCAGGCTGATCGGGTGATTGTTTTCCCGCAGACTGTTTTCCAGCTCGTGCAGAAAATCCGCCTGCATATCTTCCAGCAGATTGAGCGGACTCCCATAGTATTTATAAAAGGTCGTGCGGTTGATCTCTGCCTCACTGCAAAGCTCATAGACTGTGATTTTGTCAATGGATTTCTGATCCATAAGCCGGACGAGTGCTTCCTTCAGCATTCGTTTGGTCAGTCGTATCCGCTGATTTTCCATGCGATCACCTCAACAAATTTCCCGGATGTGTTGACTATGCGGCAAAAACTGTTTGTTCTGTATGCCGCACATCAATATCAAATAAACAGTTGGTTGACTTTGCAACTGATGTATGTTATATTATATCATATGAATCAGAAACTGTCAAGGAGTGTTCTTATGAAGAAAATTGCGGACTTTATTGTTGAGAAAAGAACAATTATCCTGATTGCCGTTCTGCTGCTGGCCGGTGTGTGCGGCTTTCTGATACCCAAGGTCGGGATCAATACCGACATGACGAAATATCTGCCGGACAGCTCCTCTATGAAAATCGGCATGGACATCATGGACGAAGAATTTCCGGACGCAGATCCGGACTATACGATCCGTGTGATGTTCAGAGGCCTGACAACGCAGCAGAAAACCGCTATGCAGGAAAAGCTCGCGGGCATCAGCAATGTGACGGATGTTGACTATAAGCCGGATGACGAGGACTATAACCGCGGCGAATACACAAAGTATCTGCTGCATACGGAGTATGATTACGGTACTGCGGAGGAGCTTGCGATTGAGCAGGCACTCGAAAGCGGTTTTGCACAGCATGAAATGCAGTATCAAAACGACAGCACGGACGGACCTGATCTGCCGACATGGGTTGTGATTACGGCAGTCGTACTGCTGACGGTGATTCTGATTATTATGAGCGGTTCGTGGATTGAGCCGTTTTTATTCCTGTTTACGATCGGCATTGCCGTCACAGTCAATCTCGGCACGAATATCTTTCTCGGCGAAATCTCCGAAAAGACCTTTTCTGTTGCGGCAATCCTGCAGCTGATTCTTTCGATGGATTATTCCATTATCCTGACCAACCGCTACCGTCAGGAGCTTGCCGGAACGAGTGACAAAAAGGAAGCTATGAAAGCGGCGATCGCCGGGGCGTTTTCCTCGATTTCCAGCAGCTCCCTGACGACCGTCGTCGGTCTGCTCGCAATGGTATTCATGAGCTTCAAAATCGGCTTTGATATGGGCGTGGTACTCGCAAAAGGCGTGTTCCTGAGCGTTGTCTGCGTGTTTCTGGTGCTGCCGGGACTGCTCCTGCTTTTTTCAGGTTTGCTGGAAAAAACCGCCAAGCCTTCCCCGAACATTCCGACCGGCGGTCTGGCCAAGCTCTGCAACAAGCTGCGTGTGCCGCTGACAGTCTGTTTTGTTGTGCTGTTCGCCGGTGCATATCTGCTCCAGCAGCGTACTGCAATCAGCTATTATATGGGCGAAGAGGATCCGATCGCAGAGATTTTCCCGACCGGCAGCACAGTCGTTTTGCTGTATGACAATCGGGACGACGAACAGATCACGGAACTCGCAGAGAAGCTCGAACAGCAGGACAATGTCAAAAGCGCCTCGAATTACTCCAACACGCTTGCAAAGCAGCATACCGCAGCCGATATGGTCGATGCGATCAATGACCTGTCCGAAAACATGGGCAGCGGCAAAAAGCGGGATATTGACCCGGACGAAAGCCTGTTCAATATGCTGTATTATCATTATTACGGCGGCAAAACCGGCAAAATCAAGGCGAGCGATTTCATGCGTTTTCTCACGGAGGATGTGCTGACAAATGAAACATTCAAAGACTATCTCAGCGATGAAATGACAAAAAACACGGATATGATCGAAAGGCTTTCCGATGCGGCAGCACTCCGCAGGCCGATGAATGCGGCGGAGCTTGCAGAATTCTTCGGTATGAAGCAGGCGGACTGCGAGCAGCTTTTCCTGTATTATTTCATCAGGCATGAGGGCGCGGAAACAAAGCAGATGACAGTCAGCCAGTTTGTGGATTTTGTGCTCAATGATCTGGCAGCGGACAAAACCTATGCAGATATGTTTGACGAAGACAAGCTATCGCAGATGAAAATGCTGCACAGCTTCACGGACAAGGACGCATTGCAGAAAAAATGCACTGTCAGGCAGATCGCAGACATGCTCAGTATGAAAGAGGATGATGCAAAGCTGCTGTTTGTCTATTATTTTGCAAAGCAGAAGGACTATGTGCCGAAAGCGATGACAATACAGAATCTGACAGCATTTCTGAAAAATGATGTTGCTTCGGACAAAACCTTCTCCGCATATTTTCAGGGAGATACGGCAGAAAAGCTCGGACAGCTTGCCGCTTTTACCGATCCGGCGCAGATCACAGCAGAGCGCGATGCTGCCGCACTCGCACAGTACCTTGGCATGGAAACCGCGTATGTGCAGCAGCTGTTCCGCATGGACACAAGCATCTGGGACTACAGCGGAACAACCGTGACTATACCGGAATTTACTGCGTTTCTGGAACAGATGATGCAGGATCCGACGTTCGGGAGCAGCTTTGATGAAGCAGCACGCACAAAGCTCGCCGGACTGAAACAAATCACGGACACCGCTGCATCCGGGCAGGCGTTGCCGGCTTCTGCACTGGCGCAGATTCTGCAAATGGATGAAGGCATGATTACACAGCTTTTCATGGGATATTCCGCACAGACAGGGCAGAATATCACTGCAATGCCGCTGACGGATTTTGTTGATTTTCTGGTGAACTTTGTTCTGCCGAATCCGGATTATGCGCCGTATTTTGATGCGGAAACCGCTGCAAATCTCGGCATGATGCAGCAGCTTTGCCGTGCGGCATCCTCCGGCGATGCGTTCCGTTCCTATGAATATGCGCAGATGTTCGGCATGGATGAAAGTCAGATCAAGCTGTTCTTCGCACTCTATTACGGCACCGATGACAGAACCATGTCGCTCTATGATTTTGTCAGCTATCTGCAAGCAGATGTATTGCCAAATCCGATGATTGCCGCGAAAATGGATGCAGGTGCAGCAGAAAAAATCGGAATGCTCAAAAATATCATGGATATGGCTTTGAGCGGCAAGACACTGCGTTATCAGGATATAGCCGGCGTGTTCGGCATGGATGCCGATACCATGAAGCTGCTCTATACGCTGAAAGATTCGCAGAATGCGGCATGGGAAATCACGCCGGCAGAGATTGTTGCGTTTTTGAACGACAATCAGAAAACACTTTCTGCACTGGCAGATGCTGCAATGCTGGAAAAGATCGGTCTGCTGAAAAATATCACGGATGCGGTTTCGGCGGACGAAAAACTGGATGAAGCGCGCCTTGCAGAGCTGACAGGCATGGAAGCCGGTCAGGCGCAGCAGCTTTCCCTTCTCTATACATACAAAAAAGGTGACACTGCCGGCTGGAAGCTCTCGACGGAACAATTCATCAGATTTCTTTCCGATGAAGTTCTGAACGATCCGGAAATGTCAGACAGAATCAGCACAGACGACCGCAAAAAGCTCACAAGCGCATCTGCGGTGATCGGAGCGGTGCTGTCCGGAAAGCAGTATTCCGGCAGGGAAATGGCGGCACTGTTTGACGGCATGACCGAGGATATGGATGCGAATGCGATCGAAATGCTGTATCTGTACCACGACGCAAATCAATCACCGGACAATACAAAGACCATGTCAATCGAACAGCTCATGAACTACCTGAACGATACGCTGATTTATGATGATACATTCAAAACAATGCTCGATGATGAAACGGCTGCAGATATCAGACAGAATGCTGCCGATCTGAATGACGGCATCCGGCAGCTCAAGGGCGAGCGGTATTCCCGCCTGATTCTGTCTGTCACCGTACCGGAGGAGGGCGAAGAAACAAGGGCGTTTTACGATCAGATCAATGCGGCGTGCAGCAATCTGCGCGGGGACTGTCATCTGATCGGCTCCTCTGCGATGAACGATGAAATGAGCCGTACCTTCGGCAGAGAATATCTGTTCATCACGCTTCTGACTGCCGCAGCAATCTTCCTTGTGGTGCTGCTGACATTCCGCTCATTTGCGGTTCCTGTCATTCTTGTACTGCTCGTGCAGTGCGGTGTGTATATCACCGTCACGGTCATCGGGTTCCAGGGCTACAGCATCCATTATCTTGCGCTGATGATTGTGCAGTGTATTCTGATGGGTTCCACGATCGACTACGGCATCCTGTTCAGCAGTTATTACCGGGAATGCCGCAGGACTGCGCCGCGAGCGGAAGCACTGCAAATGGCGTTCCGCGGCTCGATTCATACCATTCTGACCTCCGGTCTCATTATCGTGACCGTGACGGCAATTCTCGGACAGTGCTTCGGAGAACCGACGGTGGAGCAGATCTGCCAGACGATTTCAATCGGTGCAACAAGCGCCATTCTGCTGATTGTTTTCATTCTGCCCGGCATTCTTGCCTGCCTTGACAGATTCACTGCCGGAAAACATCGTTTACAGTAACAAAAGCCGGATTCACATTCAAACCCAGAAAACCGCCGCCTGCAAATCTCGCAGACGGCGGTGCACTGTCTATTCAGTTCCCGGTGCATTGTGCCTTGGCAGATTTCACCCCCAAATAGAACCGGGTGTTCTTGTTTATTTATGGAATGCGTGAACCAGACGTCTGCCGTTCCTGATTGTGCGTTGCGCAGCCTGTTCGCTGTATAGGAACGATGCGCCGACCAAAACAGAAATGCCAAGCGATATTTGCAGCGGAAAAACAAGCAACGCTTCTGCCGGAATCAGAAATGCAAGAATCGCAATCGCTGCCGCCGGAGGGAGCATCAACCGGAGCGCTTTCATGATGCCGTACACTGTCAGAACCGTCAGTATTGCAGCGATACAGGCGGGAATCCCGAACCGTTCGCAAAACAGAAACCGAATCCCTGCGCCGCAGGCTGCACAAAGAGAAAGCAGGGAAATGACAGCAAACGGACGCTTGCGTGATACGGCCGCCGGCTTCCAGAATTCCGTAAAGGCAACGAGAAGCGGCGGTGCTGCGGCAAACCGGACATTCCAATGCAGTGCGGTGAAGATGACTGCACTTGCAATCAGCCAGCGGATCACAGCTTGAAAAATACTGATTTTATCCGGCAACGGTGCCTTTTCAAACGCCGTTTCAGTCAGGATTCCGTTTCTGACCAGAATCCGGCGCACACACAGAATTCCAGCAGTCAGGATACAGGCAGCAATCAGATAAACAACTGATTCGGTCTGCAGAAGAACAGGCAGAACTGCCGCCGATATCATCGGTGCAAAGCTGGTGCGGGACAGCAGAAACAGCACCGATGCCAGCAGATATGCAATGCTCATTTGCAGCCATACCGCGCCGGGCAGCCACAGCACAATACCGAGCCCCAGTGCTGCACAAACTGTAATTGCCGCAAACGTGTGCAGATCATCGGTGCGCCACGCAAGCTGCGGCGTCAGCAGTGCGCCGGCTGCAATCGCAGCGATCTCCGGAAAAATAATCTCATTATTCTGAAAAATATCCGCTGCGCCGACCATGCCGCCGATCAGCAGCATTGCACAAAGCAACGGAAGATATGCCTTTTTCATGCATCACACTCCGTTTTTATTTTTCATCCGGTAAGTATTATAGCACAAACGGAAGAGGATTTCAAGACCTGTGACTGCCGAATTGTTCCAGCAGATTGTAAACACCGTCCTCAGAAAGCACGCCGCGTTTCAGGTCCTTCGGGAATAATCCCGCTTCATCCGCAGCAAAATCGCGTTTCCATGCAGGACTGCCGTAATAGTCAGAGAGCTGCTGCAGCAGTTCCGGCGCACCGCTTTCCGCCTGCTGCATGATATTCTCATAATATGTGACGCGCTGAATCTGTGCCTGTACGGATTCAGGCGTATCTGGCAGAATCTTTTCAAACGCAAACATATCGAACATTTCACCCGAATCATCATCCGGCGCACAGAAATGCTCGTTATAATACGCAACGATATGAAACCCGCAGCGATTTACATAGAAATGGATATTGCGCTTTTCAAAATAAGGCGTGACGGTGTCCCAGACCGTGACCTCCGGATGCATCGCTTCGATCGCGCACCACGCTGCATAGCCAATGCCCTTGCTGTGAACGGAAGGCGATACAAACAGCAGTTCCAGTTCGCCCTGATCGTATTCTGTCCGGATGACAGCACCGCCGACCGGCTTGCCGTTCTGCAAAATGCGGTACGCCGCGCCTTCGTCGATTGCATGTGCAATCGTGTCATGGGAGATGATCTCGCCGTCTTCTTCAAAATGGTCATCACGCTGACCGAATTCTGCCAGCGCGCCGTAATTGAATGCATCCTGATTGTCCCGGATGAACCGCGCACGGTCTGATGCTTCAAGCGGAACGAGCTGAACATTTCCGCTTCTGCGGTCGTTGATAATTTCATGTGCTTTGGCGATGATTTCATCATATGATTCTGCTCTGATGACAGTGAAATTCTTTTCAATCTCAGCTGTCCACAAGTCGATTTCGCCTTCGATATCGGATACTTCCGGCAGGAGAAAGCCCCAGATTCTGCATCCTGTTTTCTTTAGTTCAGGGAGAAAATACTGAAAGCCCCATTCCACATCCTCCGGGACATCTTCAAAACCGTTGCGTGCATCCACAATGAACAGACTGTCCGGATGCATCCGGAGCATTTCCAGGGAAGCCGTCACAGGGGTTCTGTAATCGTCGAAGTGCGCTTCTTTTTTCCAGATGTGAAATACAGCATTGTCCTTGGCAATATATTTGGTTTCCGCAAATTCACTTTCAAACATGAGAAAACTCCTTTGGTTTTTATATGCTTATTATACCAGATCCGGGGTGATTCGTCAATGCAAATACCCATGATTTGTACTTGACATAAGTCAGAAAGGAGATGCTGCTATGCCAAGACCGCAGAAAGCGCGCCGTATCTGCTGTTATCCGGATTACTGGAGCTTTGCGCCCGATCAGGACACAGCGAATGATACGGTCACATTGTCGCTTGACGAGTTTGAAACGGTACGTCTGATTGACTATCAGTCAAAGACGCAGGAACAGTGCGCGCAGGAGATGAACGTGGCAAGAACGACCGTCACGGCGATCTATGACGCCGCAAGAAAAAAGCTCGCGCGGGCGTTGGTTGAGGGCAGACGCATCGTCATTTCCGGCGGAAACTATACCCTTGATAACACGTTCTCTGAGGAGATCGCACGGAAAGGAAGCACGATTATGAGAATCGCAGTCACCTATGAAAACGGATAGATTTTTCAGCATTTCGGCAGAACCGAACAGTTCAAGCTCTATGATGTTGCTGACGGAAAGATCATCAGGGAGCAGGTTGTCGGCACCGACGGCGCAGGGCACGGCGCACTTGCAGGATTCCTCAAAAATGCGCAGGCGGATGTGCTGATCTGCGGCGGAATCGGCGGAGGTGCGCAGATGGCAATGCAGGAGGCGGGAATTACGCTCTATGGCGGAAATTCCGGCAGTGCAGATGATGCGGTTGCAGCTTATCTTGCACAGACACTGGTGCAGAACGAGAATCCGACCTGCGATCATCACCACGGTCACGGCGAAGATCACGCCTGCGGAAATCACGGCTGCGGGAATCACTGATGAGAATAGTAACCCTTGTAGAAAACGCCTGCGGACATGAAAAATGCATCGCAGAACACGGTCTTTGCCCTGCCGAATGTGCGGCTGATTGACGGCGATTTGCAGCTTGATGAGGAGCTGTTTCTGTTCAGCGGCATTACCGGCAGACGGTGCTATCCGCAGGGCAACCGCAAGCTGTCCCGTATAGTAGACGGCGTACAGATTCCGGATGATTTTGCCCATGAGCAATGCCTTGTCATTCAGCAGGACGGCAAAAACTGGCTGCTGTCCGGCTGCGCACACAACGGCATTCTCAATATCCTTGACCGGTACAAAGAGATTTTCGGGAATGCTCCCGATTATGTGGTTACGGGCTTCCACATGATGAAAAAGGACGGCGCGCATACCGAAGCAGAAAAAGCGGTTATCATACAGACCGCGCAGGAGCTGTCAAAAATGAAAACTGTCTTTTACAGCGGTCACTGCACGGGGCTTCCTGCATTTGAGATGATGAAAGAGATCATGGGAAATCAGCTGATCGCGCTGCACACCGGAGAAGTCATAAGATGATGAAATCTTCTTGATTGCGAACCTCCGCCGTCTGCGGAAGAATATGCAGATGACAGATTTTCTATGAATGCGAAAAAATGATTTTGTCATGAATGGGAATGACTAAATGAATAAAGCGCTGAACTGACTCCGCAACGCAAGCGGAGTCAGTTTTGTATTCATCTGCATGTGCTGCGGTGCAGGATTACAGATTTGTAATCCTGCCGGTTTCTCATAAAACATCTTGCAGTGTTATCATTATCACAGAGTGAATACCGGTAGCTGACGGAGCCGTCAGGATGCGTATCTTCGCCGATTCTGACTTTTCCGCACGCGTGCTGCCGGCAGCGGCAATACATTATTTTGCAAGCTGAGCGGGTGCTGCCCTCTGATATCTTATGCCGGAATACTTGACGGACACTGCTGCTTATGGTAAAATATAGATGGCGCAGGAAGGAACAATATGTATCTGACATTCATCTTTCCATACCTGCGTTCAGCACAATACAGAACACAGGATATACCCGGTTATGTGCAGCCGATGGTCACGGAAAGGACAGCACGATTGACAAGTGACAAAACAGTCACTTTGCGGTCACCGAACTGTAAGAATAGGGGGGTATAGTTAATATCATAACAGACCGACACATGAACCGGGAGGATTAAAATGGAAATTTTAAGATGTGAAAACGTATCCAAAGTATACGGCAAAGGCGAGACGCAAGTAAAGGCACTTGATAACGTGAGCTTTACAGTTGAAAAAGGAGAATTCGTATCCATCATCGGACCTTCGGGAAGCGGCAAGTCTACGCTTCTGCACATTCTGGGCGGGGTCGATAAGCCGACGGACGGAAAGGTCTATATAGACGGTACGGATATCCACAGTCTGAGCGAGGACAAGCTGGCGATCTTCAGAAGAAGACAGATCGGCTTAGTGTATCAGTTCTATAACCTGATGCCGGTGCTGAATGTCGATGAAAATATCGCACTTCCGCATCTTCTGGACGGGAGACCGCTGGATCAGAAAAGACTGGATCAGGTGGTCGGGCATCTGGGCCTGACGGACAGGCGGAGCAATCTTCCAAGTCAGCTTTCCGGCGGACAGCAGCAGAGAGTATCAATCGGACGCGCACTGTACAGCCATCCTGCGATTCTGCTGGCAGATGAACCGACCGGTAATCTGGACCGCAGAACCGGCGAGGAAATCATTGATCTGCTGAAAGAATCCAATCAGAAGAACAAGCAGACCCTGATTCTGATTACGCATGATGTCTGATATTTCACATCAGTTCAAAACGCCGCTTACGGCTATATCCCTGATGAATGAGCCGCTCATGAACGAATCAGTCAGCGACGAGCAGCGGCTGGAATATGCCGGAAAAATTGATGCACAGATCAGCAAGATGACATGGCTTCTCAGGAGTCTCCTGACGCTTTCTCAGCTGGAAGCGGGTGTTCTGGAGATGAAACCGGAGAAAGCGGAATTAAGTGTGCTGATGACGGATTTGTCTGAGCCGCTGCTGATTATGGCGGAAGTCGCAGAGGTGGAATACATTTGCAGCATTCCTGACGGAATCGTACTCCGGGCAGATGTACACTGGCTGAAAGAAGCACTTTCAAATATCATCAAAAACTGCATCGAGCATACGGATGCGGGCGGATTTGTCAAGATCACCGCCAGTCAGAATAATCTGCGCACCGCAATCGTCATAGAGGATAACGGAAGGGGCATCGAAAAAGAGCATCTTCCCCATATTTTTGACAGATTCTATAAGGCAGGCAACTCATCCCATGACAGTGTGGGCATCGGCCTTGCCATGGCCAGACAGATCATCCGTGTTCATGACGGAAACGTCGAGGCAGAGAGTGAAGTCGGGAAAGGGACAAAGTTCACGGTCAATCTGTATCAGAATTCCTCCGTTTGAAATGATAGAAGTAACGGGAAAATCACCGCCGTCTGCATATTGGGCAGACGGCGGTTCGCCTTTTTTCGGCCGAATGCGGCGATTTGACTGCGCAATCTTTCATGCGGCGGACGGAATGATCCTTATTATTGAATGAACGGAACAAAATGCTGAACAGTACAAAATATCTGTTTTCCCTATTGATTTTTCTTTCGTAATATGTTATAATATAATTATAACAAATTCATTCAACGTACCACATTAAATTTAGTTGTTATTGAGACGCTTTGCATGACTTGGGATTGACTGCAATGTCACCGGAAAGGAGTAGCTTATGGCAAAATTCTGCACAAACTGCGGTACTCCGCTCAAAGAGGGTGCGAAATTCTGCATCCAGTGCGGAAAACCGCTTTCCGCAGCGGTATCACCGCCTGTCCCGGATCCGGCAGAGGCTCCGGAAGTACCGGCGGTGCCTGCGGCATCGGCTCCGGCCGTGTCTGCCGAAACGCCGGATGCGCCGTCGGCGCCTGTTCAGTCCGCGCCGGCCGAAACGCCGGGCGACTCCTCAGCGGAACCGCAGGCGCAGCCGTCCGCAAAGGAGAAGAAGCCGAAGCGTGACAGGAAGAAGCAGCAGACGAAGGCAGCAGCACCGGCTCAGCCCGCGGAGAACGGCAGGCCGCAGAGCGCGGTTCTGACTGTCGGGAGCGTGATTCTCCTTGCATGCATGGCAATGGAATGCATGCCGTATCTGCTGAAAGCAATCCTGTTTCTCGCGCACAAGGGGCCGTTTGCGAATACCGTCAGCATCCTGCTTGATATTCTGGGGTTTGTGGCTGCGGGCGTTATTTTATATTTCGGTGCGAAACGCATCTCAAAGCAGCCAAAGCTCTCCTGCGCTATTCTGTTTCCTGCGCTATGGGGCGGCGTGCGTGCAGCAGATCTCGCACTGATGAAGGGCACGCAGATCTGGGACAGCAAGCTGACCATTGCACTCATGGCAGCAGATATTCTCGTTTTTCTGCTGTTCACGGCGATTGCGGTCAGACCGCTCTGCGACCTGTTCTCCGGCAAGGGAGAATGCCGCAGGCGCGGTGTGTTTCCCGCATGGCTTCTTACGGTTCTCGCAGGCCTGATTCCGTATTTTCTGCCCATGCTTGCAGAGCTGACGCCGGCCGGCGATGCCCATTCTTTCTTCTCTGGCATGGGACGCAGGCTGTTCACGGCATTTCTGGAAGCAGGGCTGCTGACGCTTGCGGCAAGGCTTCAGCTGAAACATCTCGGCGAAGAGAAAAAACCCGCCTCCGGCAAGGCCATGACGCCTGCCGGCATATTCGGCACGGCGGTTGCGGTCTGCGGAGCCGTGGCCTGCTTTTACGCCGAAGGGCTGTATTCAATTCCGGATACCGTGCTCAAGGATGTCGAATTCTATCTGGTACAGGGCGAATTCAAGGCATCTGCCGGAAATATCAATCAGCTGCTCTATCACTATGAAGCGGCTGCCGAACACATCGAAGCGTGGCGTTCGGTCTCTGGCGGCGGCAGTTATTCTGTTCCCGGCAAATTTGTCGATGACAAAATGCTCAAATATCTCTCAAAGCTCAACACATCGGCGGACAATCTCCGGAATGATCTTGTCACTTCGCTGAATGATAACGACATCGACATGTGGGGGCCGCTGATGCTGACGCGCTATCGGGAGCAGGAAAAGGGCGGCACGCTGAACGAACAGGCACAGGCGCACCGCGACGAGATCATCGCAAAATGCATTGCGGAAGGCTGCTTTACCGCGGATTATCCGCTCGCTGCCGATCTGATCGAGAATAGTTCCGAAATTGATCGGGTCCTCGATGCCGACACCCTGATTCAGGAGAAAATCGAGATCGCGTCTGCCGTTGCAAAGGCACAGCGCGGCGAGATCAACGGCGTGGAGTCCGCGAAGAATCTGCTCTCGCTTGCAGAAAAATATCCGCAAAACATGAACCTGCAGCTGGTCGCCGGTTATATCACCTCGCAGAATCCCGTGGACAACAACGGTGCGAACTATGAACGTGCCGTCAAGGCGCTCCGGCATTACATGGAAATGTGGGAAGAGGAATACGGCGAGACTTCGACTTCCGAGCAGCGCACAGATCTGAATCTCTCTGTTGCGGGCATCATGCAGGACATGGAACAGTATGAAGCTGCGATCCCGCTTTACGAAAAGGCTCTGCCGGAAAAGGGCGATGACTGTGATCTGCTGCAGGCACTTTCCTTCTGCTACACCGAGGCAGGCGACACGGACAAGGGCTATGAAATGAGCCGGAAGCTCTTCGGTCTGCGTCCGGATGATGTGACGGTACTGTGGAGCTACTGCATCGGCGCACTCAAGCACGGCGATACAGTCGAGGCAGTGGACGCGGTCGGAAAGCTGGCCGATCTGGTGCGCACCGATCCGGGAGACAACGCCGACAGCCGCGACGAGCTGCTGTATAATCTTGTGACCTATCTCGCACTGAATGACAGTGCTTCGTGGACAGATTATCAGTACCGCGTCTACGACGGCGACGGGAACACCGATGAGGCAGTTCTGGCGGCACTCAGGAATAACGAATTTCTCTACGACTATGTGCGCGCCGTTTATTATGAAAAGCAGAAGAACGATCAGGAGACTGCGCTGCCGTTTGCAAAGAAAGCGCTTGCAGCACAGGAAAACTCCGGACGCTTGTGGTTCCTCAACGGCATCATCTATTTCGATTCCAAGCAGTACGACGAAGCCATCAGGGCTTATGAGCAGGCCAACCGCCTTGAAGGCAATGACCCGACGCTGATGTTTGCGCTGGCCAATGCCTATGATGCGACTGAACAGTATGCGCTGGCGCTGGAATACTGCGAAAAGGTGATGGCCTGCTACCCGAACGGCGTCGATCACAGCGAGGACAATTACGGCGTGAGTGCCCATGTTTCAGGTCTTTATACTGCCGTCAAAAGACATTTGGAGGGATGAACAATGATCTTGATATTCAGCACCGCAGTTTTCGTGACGGCGCTGCTCGCAGTGTTCGTCTTTCACAGCGCGGTTTTGCCGAGCCTGATAATCGCCGCTGCCGCTGCGGCAACCGGCATCGGAGAATTCCTGATCTTCCGCCGTAAGCCGAAGCTGCGCGTTTTCGGTATCCTTGCGTGTTTCGTGACAGCGGGAGCAGCCGCTCTGATTCCTGCCAGAGCTGCGCCCTTCGGCTCGGAGGATTACGGCAGACTGTATGCAGATTATGCATCGCTGATCGAGCGGGGAAAATATGACAAAGCCGCGGCCGCACGTCAGACGCTCGAAGAAAAATACGGCATGAACGATGATATCCGTTTTCTGGAGGGTGTTGCCGCAGTGGCGCGCAAGGATGTCAACAAGGCTGAAGAATATGCGAACGGCTTCAGCGACAAATCATCTTTGTCTTATTTCTCGCTCTGCGCGGAAACAATCAAGCTGCGCTATCCTGACATAAATGACTGTCGGAAAGCGCTCCGCGAGCTCTATGAGAATGCAGTGAAATATCACCAGACATGGAGCGAGGCGCAGAAGCAGCTCGGCATCCTGATGTTCTATGACAAGGAGTATGACGCAGCGCGCTATCATCTCATCACCGCGGCAGAGAACAAGGATGAGCAGGACGGCGAGATTCTCTACTACATGGGCGCTTCGTTTGTGGAGCAGGGCGACAACGAAAAGGGGCTTGCGCTGCTCAGCGAGGCATATGCCTATGAGACGGACGAAACGGTCAAAAATGCCATTGTCTGGTATGCCGATCAGGCAGGATTGGAGGGAGAGTCATGAAGCCGCACAACAGACTGAAACGACTGACTGCGCTTTTCGTGAGCCTTTTCATGCTGGTGACGTTTTCCGCCAATGCTGTGCCGGCCTCCGCGGTCGGGGATATTTTCCAGATCGGAGACATAAAATACCGCTGGAGCGAATCGAATCTGAACCCGGTGTACAAAGATATGAACAGGGCCGTCCAAGGGCTGGAGAAGCTCCGGGCTGCACTGAAAAATCACCGGCCGGAGCCCGGTTCACCGGGAGACGATCTGCTCAAGGATCTGAAAAAGGGCAAGGAGAAGCTGGAGGAATATGAAAGAGGAAATGTCGTTACCAAACTGCTGGAGGAAATATACAAACAAACCGGCAAAATGAAGGGCGCTGCCAAAGCCTTCAACATCTTTTCCGCCATCTGGTCGTTCTACGATATGGGTGCAAACCCAAAGGTCGGCTATGAAGACCCCGCCATGGAGTTCGGTGCGAATACCGTCCGCGGTATGTCGGCCGCATCCGGTGTGGTGCTGCCCGGTGTCGGCCCGCTTGTGATGGGCGGAATAGAGTACCTTGTCACGAGTGAAACCGGCGTGAAATTCGGCAATTATATGTACAGAAAAAGAAAGGAATTTATAAACAGCCTGCCGCCGAACAGTCACTTGAGAGCGGAAATGGAAGGAAATGAACTGGCACTGCAATATACCGTGAAAGGCTTAAACTGGATCGGTACAAAGAGCTGGGAAATCCAGCCGCTCTGGATGCTCTGGTATGACGTGCCGAACTACTTGCAGGAACGCGAAATGGCAAAACGGCTTGCAGAGGCGAAAAAGCGGTATCAGATGATACACGGTGTACCTTATGTCAAGGGCGCAAAGGGCGCGACAGCGCCTGCAAACAATGTCGGTGTTTACAAGCCGAATATTTACCTCTATCCTGAGGAGAAGACCGGATTCAGCGTGATCTTTGCAAGGCCGGAGCTGCTGACCGTCAGCGATCCGCTATATGAAGCAGGATGGCAGGGAACTGCGTTCCCGGACGGCACGCTCTGTGTGGACGGCGATGCACACCGCTTCCTGTTCTATGAATCCCTTACCGATGAGCGGTATTATCAGCGGGATACGGGCTTCCTGATTCCTGCTGAAAACCGCGAGGCAGTGTTCACGGAGATTCTGACGGGCTACGGCCTGAATGCACAGGAAATTGCAGACTTCAACGAATTCTGGTGCGGAAAGCTCAACGCAGGCAGCGATTACGCCATGTATCCGCAGCTGACGGAAACGGTTGATACCGCAATGCCGGTCACTGTGATGCCTGCGCCGGATTCCGTGCTACGCATCTGGTTTGCGTTTGCAGAGAACGAAACACCCGCCGTTTCTGCAAAGCCGCAGGCATTTGCCCGCGAGGGCTCTGTCATGGTGGAATGGGGCGGATTCTTCTTCAGCGACCAATAACGCACAGCAAAAGACCCGCCGGAAGCACTCCGGCGGGTCTCAGACTGATAACATTATCCGGTGAAAGCGGGAATCGTCAAAAGGCAGTTTTCAGTCAGGCAGCGCAGCAGCGGTTGTGCTGCCTTTTTTTATGCTCACAGTTTTACGGTAAAACCGATTATCCCGTCAGCAGCCTTCACGGCCTGAATGGTTCCCTTGTGCCGCTCAGCAATGGACTGCGCAATCGAGAGCCCGATTCCGAAACCGGAACCGGCTGTTCTGGCGGTATCCTCGCGGTAAAAGCGGTCAAACAAACGGTCAAGCTGAATGCTGTCCACGTTTTTGCAGGTGTTCGTCACGGACAGTGTCGGATGCTTTTTCAGTATCAGCGACGCATGGATTTCACCGCCTTCATCGCAGTATTTCACCGCATTGTCAAGCAGAATCGCCGTCAGCCGCCGCAGTTCAGCTTCATCGCCGCGGAAGCGGATATCCGGTTCAATCTCTGCGGTCAGCGTCTTGCCGCACATGCCGGCAAGCTCGGTAAATTCAGAAACCGTATCGCCAACTGCTGCCGACAGATCGAATTCAGCGAAATTGTCATCTTCTTTTTCCTCGTCCATACGGGAAAGCGTAACCAGCCGGTTGACAAGCCTGCTCATGCGTTCACCCTCGGTACGGATATCGTCCAGCCATTCGTTCTGCCCGAATTCCGATTCTGCAATATCCACATTCGTCAAAATCAGTGTCAGCGGCGTTTTCAGTTCATGGTTTGCATCGGTGATAAACTGTTTCTGCTTCCGGTAGCTTTCCTCTGCCGGACGCAGCGCAAATTTGGAAAGCAGAACAATCAGCCCCAGAACGGCAAGGCTGCCGATTCCGAAAACGCTGACAGTTGAGCGCATAAAATCCTTTGCGGTTGCCCGGTGATTTTTTCCGCTGACAAAAACAACCTGCTGCAGACCGTCGGATTCCCGGACCTTATACCGGAAATCGCCGTACCAGCCGCGTTCCTTTCCTTTTTTGCAAACGGCATCGGCACTTTGTTCCGCATCTTCTGCGGTAATATCGGAAACAAAGGAAATATCGCTGTTCTGCACGGAACCGTCCGTATTGAATGTGACGGTGTAAAATCTTGTCGTAAAGGGCGTATCATTGTTGATGAAATCCGGCAGCGGCTTGATGGAGATCGGCGCGGCCGATTTCGGCTGCGGAAAGCTCCCGCCGTTGTCTGAGATCAGGTCGGCAAGGATGTCCAGACGGTGATTCTGCCGAACAAGATTGGTGATAAAGATCGCAGCCGTCATAATCAGAAACACCGTCAGAAATGAAACGGTGCAAATCAGAATAAAGCGCCTGCGCAGATGTTTAATCATGTCTGTGCCTCCAGCAGATAGCCTGCATTCCGGACAAAGCGGATTTCCGCCTTTGCACCGATGGAATGCAGTTTTTTGCGCAGATTGGAGATATGTACCCACACGACACTGGAATCCACATCGGCATCCCAGCCCCAGATATGCGACAGGAGCTGCTCGGTTGTGACGATTGTGCCGGCGCGTTCCATCAGCATTTCCGCGATCTGATATTCCTTTGCGCTCAAAGGCTGTGCAGTTTCCCCGCAGGAAAGCGCATAGGTCGATCGGTTGAGCTGCAAGCCAAAGCATTCGAGCATATCAGGGGTAAAATTATCCTTGCGGCGCAGCATCGCACGCACACGGGCAAGCAGCTCCGCTGTGGAAAACGGCTTGGGTAGATAATCGTCTGCGCCGGCATCGAGGCCTTCCACACGCTGATAGACCTCTGTGCGCGCAGATAAAAACATTGCAGGTGTGTTGATTCCGGCGCTGCGAAGCTGCCGCAGCACATCCAGTCCGTTCATTTCCGGCATCATAATGTCCAGAATCAGACCGTCATAATGGTTGCTTTTGGCATAGGCAAGCGCATCTGCACCGTTGGTGACACCGTCTGCCTGGAAACGGTTGCGCGCAAATACATGGAGCAGCGATTTCAGCAATCTGGTATCGTCCTCCGCAATCAGCAGTTTCATAGTGTTTCCCGTCCTTTCATCTTGATGTTCAGTACTAATATATCATATCACCCTAAAATCAAACTAAAGAACAAGTGTGAAAAATATGAAAAGCAGATGGAAATTCAGCACGTTTTTTTCATTCAGACTTCACATAAAATTTAGTGCAGATTTAGCCGCGTATGGTATCATCATAAGCGAAGCACAAAACAACCATGAACCAAAGGATGTGGAGTACATGAAAGAGCAAACAGGCAAGCAGCGAATCAAACGCATCGTCGCAGCGGTCTGTGCTGTCCTGATTGTCGGCGGCGGGACTGCCGGCGCACTGGCCTTTCGTTCCCGTGCCGGGAATCAGCCGGAAGCTGCACAGCGGAATACAAGATCGCTCAGTGCATCGGCTGCAGGCAGCGATACAATCAGTGCAGGCGGAACGGTCGAATCCGAACAGTTCGGTGATGATCTCGGTCTGGTGAATACCGGCGTGCGGCTGACAGTCGAAGCCGTGCTGGCAGAAGCAGGTGATACGGTTACAGCTGGTACGCAGCTGTATCAGATCACTGAGGATTCGCTTGCAAAGGCGGAAAAGACACTGCGTTCGGAACTGCAGTCGGCGGAAAATGCGCTGATTGAGCAGAAGGTTTCCTATCAGGAGGAGCAGGGCAAAGCCACTGTTCTCTGTGAATCGGAACAGCAGCTCGGCAAATCCGCACAGCAGACCTATGAAAGCGGAATTACCGCGCTGGAGACCAGTCTGGAGCAGGCATACAGCGACTATATGGATGCGCTCGATACGATCGGCAATCTGCCGTCGGAAATCGCCGCAAAGCAGTCTGAACTGGATGCCAAGCAGGCGGATGCGGAGCAGATGCAGGAAGAACAGAAGGCGGCAAAGGCTGATGCCGGACAGGCAGAGGACGGATACCGCAGCGCAGCAGCGCAGTATAACAGCACTGCAGCAGAATACAATGCCGCTGCCGGTGTTGTCCGGTATCTCGGAAACGCACTCGGCAAAGATGTATCCGGCATTTCTCTTGCAGAGAACGTCAATGCAGCGCTGCAGGCTGCACAAAGCAATGCAGAACCGGCATCCGCGCCCGACAGGGAAGCACCGGATACGGCGGCATCCGCAGACCGGCCGGATATGCAGGATTTCGGCTTTATCAGCAAATCCACCTTCCAGAGCGCAGCCGTGAACACGGCGGAATCGCTGCCGGACAAGACCGGGACGAATGACAGCCTGACACAGCTGTATGATGCTGCATACGCAGAATACGAAGCACAGAAAACACGGCTTGCGGATGCAGAGTCCGCATTCCGGAATGCGGAAAGCGAATATCAGAGATGCACCGAATCACAGAGTGCATGTGAAGCTGCACTGAAGGAAGCGCAAAGCCGGATTTCTTCTCTCGAAAAGGAAATCAGCTCGCTGAACAGCACGCTCTCCAAAGCAAAAACCAATCTCAGCAAGCTGCGTTCGGAATATAATTCGCTCAAGGCATCCTATGAGACCGACCGGCTTGATCTGAAGCATACGCTGGAAACGGACACCGCTGCCGGTGAGAATGCGGAATACCATTATGAGATCACCTGCGCAACCATCGAGGATGAACTTGCAGAGGCACAGGCGGCGTATGATACCGCGGAGGAAAATCTCCGTATCTTCGAGGAGAATCTCGCAGGCGGCTATGTATGTGCCAAGCAGGACGGCATCATTTATTCGCTGAACTGTCAGGAGGGCAGATCGGTGAATCTGAATACTTCGTATGTGTCCTATGTGGATGAGAGCAGTTACTATACGACCGTTGAGCTTGATCAGAACGATGTCACACAGGTCAGCATCGGGGATTCCGTCCTGATTTATTCCTCGGAAACCGGCACGGCAAACGGAAAGGTCACGGCCATTGCCGCAGGAGAATCCGCGAGCCTTGCAGATGTCCGGTTCAATGTGACCGTCACAGCGGATGAAAACGCAGAGCTTTACAGCGGAGAATCGGTCAATGTCTATTTCAATGCCGGCAATCTGAAACAGAGTGATTTCAGGGATTTTGACGGCGGCGGGGACAGCGAACGCCCCGATTTCAGCGGCAGAATGCCGGAGGGCTTTGACCCGTCGAATATGCCGGATTTCGGCAGAAGAAAGGATGATTAAGATGAAGAAAAGAATCGTTGCGGGTGTTGCCGCACTGGTTCTGGCCGGCAGCGGCGTATTCGGATACAATGCATTTCATAAATCGACTGCGACAAGCGCAGCGGAAATCGCAAAAGAGGTAACGGTTCAGCGCGGCAATGTAACCGCGGGCGTCACCGAAAGCGCAGCAGTCAATGTGGAATCACTTGCGCAGACCTATGATCTGACGCTGACCTCAACCAGCGTTTCCGCTTCCGTTGAAAGCAGCAGCGGCGGCTCTTCCCGCGGCGGCGGCATGAGCGGTATGCCGGGCGGCGGTATGGGCAGTATGCCGGGCGGGATGAGCAGCATCGGCTCGACCAGCGTGTCCACGCAGTCGGAATCCTCAGCAGTTGCACTGATTGTCGATGAGGTTCGCATCACCGAGGGACAGACGGTCAAAAAGGGCGATGTGCTTATGACGATTACGCAGGAGAGCATCGACGAGGCGCGTGCCGCACTGACGGAAGCGGTTCAGGATGCGGAGCTGGCACTCAAGCAGGCGCAGATCGAGGAAAGCGAAACCCGTCTTTCTGCGCAGTACGATTACGATACGCGCATGACGGAAGGCCGGAATGCACTGGCGGTTTATAACGCCGCGATGAATGAGATTGCACAGAACATCAGCGATCTGGAAACGCAGATTGCGGAATGCACTGACAGTCGGCAGCTCGCATCGCTGGAATCGCAGCTTGCATCGGCAAAAAGCTCGCGTACCGCAGATGAGCTTGCGGCAAAGCAGACTTATGAAGAAGCCCTGATGTATTACGAAAACGCACAGGATCTTTACGATGTCTCGGTGAACAATGTCGGCTCTGCTTCGGAAGAGGCGGAAGAAGCCGTCGAGGCGGCGCAGGCGGATCTCAATGCGTTTGAGGCGTATATCAGCGACGGGCGCATCCGCGCCGAATACAGCGGAACGGTTACGGGCGTCGGCTATTCATCCGGCGACACGCTGAATGCAGAGACCGCGATCGCCAGCTTTGCAGATGCGGAGAGCATCACTGTGACGGTGAATGTCACCGAGGATGACATTGCGGCGGTGCATCTCGAAGATACAGTCGATGTGAGCTTTCTCTCCTATCCGGATGAGATGTTCTCCGGTTATGTTTCGGGCATCGGTTCGTCCTCGTCAAGCGGCAATTCACAGACGGTCAGCTATCCGGTTACAGTTGTCATCACCGAGGTACCGGAAACACTGCTTTCCGGCATGACCGCCAATGTGACGTTCATCACCAAGCAGGTGCAGGATGTGCTCTATGTTTCCAATAAGGCGGTCATCACCGAGGGAGCAGACAGCTATGTGCTGCGGAAAACAGATACCGGCAGCGAGGAAAAGGTCAGAGTACAGCTCGGATTTTCCAACGGCAGCATAGCCGAGATCGAAGGCGTGTCGGAGGGCGATACCTTGCTTATCAAAGGAAAGGTGAGCTGATATGCGGTTTTCAGAGATACTTAATCTTGTGAAGCTCAATCTGATCCAGAATAAATTCAAAGTGCTTCTGACATCCATCGGCATTATCGTCGGTGCAGCGACCATCGTGATCGTGATTGCGGTCGGACGCGGCGGCAAAGCCGATGTCGCAGAGCAGTTCCGGAATCTCAACGCCGGTGCGCTGGATATCAGCTATGAGCAGGCACAGGACAGCGGCGGCTTTTCGTTCCGCGGCAGCAGACCGGGCGGCAGCTCCGGCGAAAGCAGCGGCAGACCGAGTTTTCAAGGCGGAGAGGCTGCGGCATTCAGCGGAAATATACCGGATTTTTCCGGCAAAAAACCGGAAAGCAGCTCCGGCGAAAGCAGCCGCGGAGGCGGCGGATTCTTCTCCGGATTCAATAATATGTTCGGCGGCATCTTCGGCAGCAGTGATACCAAAAACACGGAGCGCATCACGCTTTCCGATGAGGATATGGAAGACATCACCTCGTATGTGCCGGGGCTGAGCGACGCAACCATTTCCTACACGACCAAGCAGAATATCTACGGCGGCAATATTGAGGAAACCGAATCCTATACCGTTGCCGGTACGCTTTCCAATTATGCAGATCTGAGCAATCTGACGATGCTGTTCGGAGATTATCTCAGCGATGCAGACAATGAAAACAAGACAAAGGTCTGTGTGCTCGGCTACAGCGCAGCAAAGCAGATCTTTGGCAGCGCAGAGGAAGCCTACGACAGTCTGGTTTATATTGATGACCGCCCGTATACGGTCGGCGGTGTGCTCGCAGAGCAGGGGACTGTGGAGGCCGGCATCAGCGCAGATGATGCAATCTTCATCCCGTATGCAACCGGCATCAAGTATCTGACCGGCAGCGACATCAGCCCGACGATTACCGTCATTGCGGCGGATGTGGACAACATTGAAGCCGTCAGGGAAAACGTGAAAACCGTTCTTGCCGCAAGCTATCCGAATGCAGAGTTCACGATTTCCGATGCAGGCAGCAAGATGGAGGCTGCAAACAAATCCAACGAAACACTGACGCTCATGCTCATTGCAATGGCCTCGATTGTGTTTATCATCGGCGGCATCGGCATCATGAACGTGCTGTTCGTATCCGTCAAGGAGCGCACCGAGGAGATCGGCATTCTGAAAGCGATCGGAGGTTCCCGCAAAGACATTCTGCTCGAATTCATCATGGAAGCCTGCTTCATCAGTCTGATCGGCGGCATCATCGGTGTGCTGGTGAGCTTTGTCATCAATCCGGTGCTGAGCGGTTTCAGCATCCGCACGGAAATGTCCGTGAGCGGCGCAGTTCTGGCGCTGGCATTCTCGATCGTGACCGGCACCGTGTTCGGTTTCTATCCGGCATGGAAGGCATCCAAGCTTGTTCCGGTCGAGGCGCTTTCCAGTGAATAAAAAGGAGATCAGTTATGAAAAGAATTTTGACCTTGGCAATGGCAGCAGCCTTGCTTGCATCCCTGACAGGCTGCGGCACTTCCGCCGCTGCCTCCGATACGGATTATATTTACGGACAGATCGACACCATATCCGGCAATGATATCGTGCTGCTGCTGGCAGATTATAACGAAAACGCTGACAGCGGCGATACGGATTCCGAGGAAAAAACGGATTCCGGTGATTCCAGACGCGAAAAGCCGGAAGGATTCGATAAATCGAAATTCAGCGGCGAAATGCCCGAAGGCTTTGACCCTTCCAATCTGCCGGAAGGTTTCAGCCGTCCCAAAAAGGACGGAGATTCGGACGATCAATCCGGCGAAACCAAGCGCGAAAAACCGGAAGGATTCGATAAATCGAAATTCAGCGGCGAAATGCCGGAGGGCTTTGACCCTTCCAATCTGCCGGAAGGCTTTGAGAAACCGGCAGACGGTGAGATGTCCGAAGGCTTTGACAAATCGAAATTCGGCGGCAGCCGTTCGCGTTCCGGCGGAAACAGCCGTTATACGCTGACCGGCGAACAGGAAGAGATCCGTGTTCCGGTCGGAACGACAGTCACGACCGCATTGGGTGTTGAAACAGATTTTGAAGTGCTGAAATCCGGCGATATGGTCAAATGCAGCATTGCAAAGGACAGCGACGGCAATGATGTCATTACGGCAATCTGGATTTTGGACAATTAAACAGTGAGGAATCATTATGGCTGCAGAACAGGTTATTTCCATGAAGCAGGTATGCAAGAGCTATCAGATGGGTGCAGAAAAGCTGAATGTGCTCAAAAAAATTGATTTTACAGTAAACAAGGGCGAGTTTACGGCAATTCTCGGACCGTCCGGTTCCGGCAAATCGACGCTGATGAATATTATCGGCTGCATGGATACCATGGACAGCGGTTCCTATGAACTGAACAGTATTCCGATTCATGCGGCAAAAGAAAAGGAACTGACCAAGATCCGGAATCAGGAAATCGGGTTCATTTTTCAGAACTATCATCTGATTCCGACCTATACAGTCATGCAGAATATCATCATGCCGCTGCTGATGCGCGGCAAGGATCGGAAAACCGCGGAAAAGGAATGCGAGGAAGTCATTTCGATGCTCGGGCTTGCAGAGCGTCTGCGGCATAAGCCTTCGGAGCTTTCCGGCGGTCAGCGGCAGAGAGTTGCAATCGCAAGAGCGCTTTGCAGCAAGCCTTCGCTGCTGCTTGCCGATGAACCGACCGGCGCGCTCGATCAGAACAGCGGCACTGAGGTTCTCAAGCTGTTTACGAAGCTGCATGAAATGGGCAACACGATTGTCATGATTACCCATGATATGAATGTGGCAAAATGGGCGCAGAGAACTGTTCGCATCGTTGACGGGGAAATGTTTGAGGAAAACTGAGATAAAATAGAAATTGCATATAAAAAACACAGACCGGAACATATTGATACCGGTCTGTGTTTTTTGTGATTAGATTGCATAGACGCCGCGTGATTCAAATTCATCGCACTGCGCAAGCAGTTCTGCCAGTGTCAGACTGTCCATATACTCGCGCATATTGCGGTTGATTTTGTCCCACAGACAGAATTTGAGATTCATGCGGATGCCGTCCTCTGAATCAAGCTCCGAGGAATCCGCAAGAATGCTGCTGTCCAGTGCGTTCAGCACTTCCGTGATGGTAATGCTGGAAGCAGCCTGCGAAAGAGAATAGCCGCCGTTTTTTCCTTTTGCCGCGTGAATCAGATTCGACCGGCGAAGCTGAAGCAGGATCTGTTCCAGATATTTCTGTGATATATTCTGACGCCTTGCAATTTCAGAGGTTACGGCTTTTTTGCCCTGCTCGTGCTGAAGCGCAATGTCTGCGATCGCAGCGAGACCGTACTCTGCTTTCGTTGTAAATCTCATTTGCTGCCTCCTTTTAGAATCATTGATGCCGACTTCTGCTATATTTATGCGCGGGGCATTTTGGCGCGGATTGCGCTCAGGCGTTCGAGCGCCTCGTTCAGTGTCTCATTTTTCTTCGCAAAATGCAGCCGGATATAGCGGTTTTCCGGCTCCTTGAAGAAGCTCGAACCCGGCACTGCGCCGACGCCGACATGCTCTGCGAGCTTTTCGCAGAAATCAAGGTCGCTGGCATAGCCGTATTCCGAAACATCAAGCAGAATATAGTATGCGCCCTCCGGCACGGTATGCGAAATGCCGATGCGATCAAGTCCCGCAAGGAACAGATCCCGCTTTTCGGTATATTCCGCCTGCAGACCGCGGTAATAGTCGTCGCCGAATTTCAGGCCGGTGACGGCAGCCTCCTGCAAGGGCGCTGCTGCACCGACTGTCAGGAAGTCGTGCACCTTTTTCACGGTGTCGATGATCTCCGGCGGCGCAATGACGTAGCCCAGACGCCAGCCTGTGATCGAATAGGTCTTGGAAAGCGACGAGCAGGAGATTGTGCGCTCCCACATGCCCGGCAGCGACGCCATATAGGTATGCGTGTGCGGCGCATAGAGGATGTGCTCATAGACCTCGTCCGTGATGACAAAGGTGTCGTATTTCTTTGCAAAATCAGCGATAATCAGCAGCTCGTCGCGGGTAAATACCTTGCCGCAGGGATTGGACGGGTTGCAGAGAATCAGGGCCTTCGGATGCTGCTTGAACGCAGCTTCGAGGACATCTGCATCAAAGGTGAAGGCCGGCGGAATCAGCGGCACATAGATCGGCTCTGCGCCGGAAAGAATCGTATCGGCACCGTAATTCTCATAGAACGGCGAGAACACAATCACCTTGTCGCCGGGGTTCGTGACGCTCATCATGGCGGCCATCATGGCTTCCGTGCTGCCGCAGGTCACGACAATCTCGCCGTTCGGGTCGATCGGTCTGCCCATGAAATGCGACTGCTTTTCAGCGAGTGCCTCGCGGAAATTCTGAGCGCCCCATGTGATCGAATACTGGTGAAAATCTTCCTTTGTCACTTCTGCAAGGCGGTCGAGGATCGCCTTCGGCGGATCGAAATCGGGAAAGCCCTGCGAGAGATTGACTGCGCCGAACTGATTGGAAATGCGCGTCATCCTGCGAATTACGGAGTCTGTAAAATTCGCGGTTCTGCTTGATAATGTTGGCATGTTGCCCTCCTAAAAACATGGTGTACCGGGTTTGCACCCGATACACCCATTATACAACAATCAGATCGTATAGTCAAGCTTGCGCTCGTCAATGATGCGCTTGGACTTGTGCTCGGAACGGGTATTCAGACCGCCGTCCGGATGCACGATGACACGCGCAGGCTTGACGCCGATTCTGGCCTTGAGTGCTGCGGAGATCTCAGCAGCAACCGTCTCGTCGTCCTTCGGGTTATCTGCATTCTTTTCGATCTCGACCGCGTATTTGTTTGTGAAATCCTTTTCAAAGATGCGGATCAGATATTCGCCGGTGATATCATGCTGCTCACGGATGACCGCTTCAATGTCGCTCGGGAACACATTGACGGCGGAGACGATGAACATATCGTCCTTTCTGCCGAGAATGTGGATTCTGCCGTGGGTTCTGCCGCACTTGCACGGTGTCTGGTCGATGCGGCCGATGTCGCCGGTGCGGAAGCGGATCAGCGGTCTTGCGTGCTTGCGCAGCGTGGTAAAGACCAGCTCACCGGTCTCGCCGGGCGGCAGGATTTCGCCGGTGTGGAGGTCAACGGTCTCGACGAGAATGTGGTTCTCAGCGATGTGCAGGCCGTCGTGGTATTCGCATTGTGCCGCGCAGGCGCCGAAGATATCGGAAAGACCGTAGAAGTCAAAGACCTCTGCGCCCCAGATGTCCTCGATGGCCTTTCTGGTTGCGTCAATCGAACCGCCGAGCTCACCGGCCACAATGATCTTCTTGATGTTGAAATCCTTCTTCGGATCGTAGCCGGATTTCAGTGCCTTCTCACCGAGCTGCCATGCGTAGGAGGGGGAGGTCCAGATGACGGTCGGCTGATAGGTTTTCAGGATGAACAGCAGGCGTTCGCTCGGAAGCGTACCGCCCCAGATGCACAGTGCGCCGAGGTTCTGTGCGCCGATGACGTCCGGGCCGCCGACATACAGAGAGAAGTTCAGCGCGTGCACATAGCGGTCATTCGGTCTCATGCCGATCTGCCAGAACCAGCGGGATTCCGTATCCTGGAATTCGTCGAAGTCCTTCTTGGTGAACGGGCTCATGGTCGGCACACCGGTCGAACCGGACGATGTGGAAATAAAGACCACATCCTCTTCCGGAACGGCTGCGAGCTCACCGAGGAACGAGCCGACGCCCTGCGTATCACGCTGGGTTTTCTTGTTGATGAACGGGAACTTCTGAAGATCCGAAAGCTGCTTGATATCCGACGGCTTCACGCCTGCTTCGTCAAACGAGCGCTTGTAATACGGTGCATGATCGTATGCGAACAGCACGATCTCCTGCAGGTCGGCAAGCTGCCGCTTTTCAAGCTCTTCACGGGGGAGCGTTTCGAGCTCCTCGTTCCAGTATTTGCTGTTAATATCTCTGCCCATTGTTTTTATCCTCCTAATATATCGAGTAATTCTATCGGATTGGTATGCATTTATTATACACGGTTTGACGGCATTTGTCCAATACCGGCATTTTATAATGAGCGATAGAATTTATTGATAAGTAAAGTTCTTTTCAATGAATGCCCACTTCTTGTCGCGGGATTCAATGACTGTCTTGATATCGTCAAGATCGAGGTGTTTGAAGCGTCCCTGTTTTTTCAGGTATGCTTCGACGCTGGTAAAGTCCTTCGGCTTATGATTCAGCGTAAATTCGCCGTTTTCGTATTCCGCAAGATACCAGAGGCCGCAGTCCACGACTTCCTTTGCGATCTCGACCGTTTCATCCGGCGCGATGCCCCAGCCGGTCGGACAGGGCGCGATCACATGGATATATTTTGTACCCTTGATTCTGGAAGCCTTTTCGACCTTTTTGATGAAATCCGGCAGGTAACCGACGCTTGCTGTTGCCGCATAGGGAATATCATGCGCGGCTGCAATCTCAAACATATTCTTTTTCGGGCGCAGATTGCCGTGGATATTCGCACCGGCCGGCGTGGTTGTTGTTCTTGCACCGAACGGCGTCAGGCCGCTCTTCTGGATGCCGGTGTTCATATAGGCTTCGTTGTCGTAGCAGATATAGATGATGTTGTCATTGCGGTCGATTGCGCCGGACAGTGCCTGAATGCCGATGTCCGCCGTGCCGCCGTCGCCTGCAAAGCCGACTGCTGTGAAATCGCTGTAGCCCTTTGCACGCAGACCGGTCTCAATACCGGTCAGCATGGATGCCGTGCCGGCAAAGGTCGAAATGATCGAGTTGTTCGAGAAGCAGAGCTGCGGAAAATTGAAACCGACCGCCGACATACATCCTGCCGGCAGCACAGAAACCGCATTCTGCCCAAGCACCTTGAGTGCTGCCCGGACGGCAAGGCTGCCGCCGCATCCTGCACAGGCCTTGTGCCCGTAGAAATATTCGTCGCGGGAAAGCCGTTCAGCTGTTGGATTCGCCATTGCCGTCACCTCCGATTCCGATAAAGTTTACATGTTCTGTGCCGCTCCGGATATCTGCAAAAATCTGCGCGATATCGCCGGCGGAGATGTTTCTGCCGCCCAAGCCTCCGATGAAATTATAGCCCGGAAGCTGAATTCCCGCTTTTTGCAGCGCGGAATTGACATTTGTAAAGACCGTGCCCTCATTGCCGAAGGAAATATCCTTTTCCAGCACGCCGAATGCCTTTGCACTTTTAAGTGCTGCGGCGATTTCCTCATTCGGGAACGGCCGCATATAGCGGATGCGCACAACGCCCGCTTTGATGCCCTGCGCACGCAGTTTGTCGGCCGTTTCGCGGCAGAGTCCTGCAATGCTGCCGAGCGTCACGAGGATATAGTCTGCATCCTCTGCGCGGTAGCTGTCCAGCAGACCGGAATACCGTCTGCCGAAGATCTCCGCAAATGCGTCCTCGGTTTCGCGGACAGCTTCTTTTGCTGCAAGCATTCCTTCATGCGCCTTATATTTGAAAATATAGTTGGTATCCGGCCCGGCCGAGAACGCCATGTTTTTCGGGTTGTCGAAATCAATGCGGTTTTCGGTCACATAGGGCGGCAGGAATCTGTCTGCCTGCTTTTGCTCCGGAATCTCAACTGTTTCATATGTATGCGTGAGCACAAAGCCGTCCAGATTGACCATGACCGGCGTGGAAACACGGCTGTCCTCTGCGATGCGCCAGCTCATCAGCGCAAGATCAAGCGCCTCCTGTGCGTTTTCCGCATAGACCTGAATCCAGCCGCTGTCCAGCTGCGAAAGACTGTCGCGCTGGTCGCCGTAGATGTTCCACGGCAGCGCGGTCGAACGGTCTGCGTTCATCATGACGATCGGGAACCGTCCGCCGGATGCGTAATACAGACATTCTGCCATGTAAAGCAGTCCCTGCGAGGAGGTTGCCGTGAAGGCTCTTGCGCCGGCCGCACTTGCGCCGATCGCGCAGGAGAGTGCCGAGTGCTCCGATTCCACATGGATAAACTCCGATTTCAGGCTGCCGTCCTCGACCATCTCCGAGAGCCGTTCCACAACGATTGTCTGCGGGGTGATCGGATATGCAGAGATGACATCGGGCTTTGCAAGGCGGATGCCCTCGGCAAATGCCTCATTGCCGGATAAAAACCGTTTGCTCATTTGTGCTCTGCCTCCGTTCCGATTGCGCCGATTTTACAGATTTTAGCGCAGATGCCGCATCCCTTGCAGAAATCATAGTCAATGACGGCCTTGCCGTTTTGAATCGCAATCACGCCGTCCGGACAGTATAAATAGCACTGCTCGCAGCCGATACATCGCCCTGTGTCAATCACCGGCCGGATACTGCGCCAGCCGCTGTTGACGGTTACCAGATAGCCCGCTTCAAATGCGGTTGCCTCCGGGATTTCCGCTGCGGAAAATGTTTTCTTTTCTCTGAGGAAGGGTTTCATTTCTGCACCGCCTCTCTGGCCAGCTTCACAGCGCCGATGTTGCGCGCCTGAATTTTCTGCGGCATATAGCCCTCGATTGCGCTGACCGCCTGTTCTTCCGTGATGTAACCCGACAGCGCCGACACGATGCCGAGCATGACGGTGTTGACCGTCGGCAGCCGGAATTCCGCTGCAATGGCTTCGCCGTCAAAGGGGAAGGCACCGGGAATCGGCAGCTTCGAGTTGACGATGATTCTGCCGCCGGGCTTCAGCTGTGCCGAAAGGTCTGGCGTGTACAGCGTATCATCGAGCACGACGATAAAATCTGCCTGCTCGGTCTGACTGCGGTCAAGCACCGGCTTTTCATCGAGCTTTGTAAATGCCCTGACCGGTGCACCGCGCCGTTCCGGACCGAAGGACGGGAATGCCAGCGCATACTGTGCATCATTGTCTGCGGTGTAGGCCGCGCCGAACAGCTTTGCTGCCGTAAAGGCGCCCTGGCCGCCGCGTCCGAGCCAAAGAATTTCTTTCATAATCTCATTCTCCTACCTGTTTGGTATGCTATTATGATACACCGTTTTCCGGTTTTTGTCCAATACGAAAGAATAATTGTCAGTTATCAGTTTTTTCGATACCGAGATACCGTTTCAGCTCCTCAATGTAGATCGTTCCGGCCTTGCTGCGCAGTGTCTTTTTCAGCGTGACATAGCCGATCTCCATTGCGTCCTCGTCCTCGGTTTCAAACGGCACGGCGATATAGTCGCTGCCGTTGAGCTCCTCGCAGATGATGCCGGAGCACAGCGTATAGCCGTTCAGACCGATCATCAGATTGAGCATCGTAGCGCGGTCGTTCGCCTTGATCGTGCGCGGATATTCCGCTGTGCTCAGAATCTCCTCTGCATAGTAGAACGAGCTGTTTGCGCCCTGCTCAAAGGAAAGGCAGGGGTAATCCGCAAGATCGGCCAGGGTGATATTTTTCTGCGCTGCGAGCGGATGCCCCTTCCAGAGATACACAAACGGGCGGCATTTTGTCTGCGGCGTGAATTCCAGATTGTTTGTGTGGAGCAGCTTGGTGATCGCCTTGCGGTTGAAGTCGTTGAGATACAGAATGCCGATCTCGCTGCGAAGATTCGCCACATCGCTGATGATCTCGGCTGTTTTGGTCTCGCGGATTGCAAACTCATATTTTGCCGTATCAAACCGCTTGACCATCTCCACGAACGCCTTGACCGCAAAGGAATAGTGCTGCGTCGAGACACCGAATTTCTTTTTGATATTGCCCCTGGCGTTGTATTTTTCCGTCAGGATATCAAACTGTCCGACAACCTGATGCGCATACTGCAAAAACTCCGCGCCGTCATTTGTGACGGTGACACCGCGGCCGCTGCGGTTGAAAATCAGGATGCCGGTTTCCTTTTCCAACTCCTGCACAGAAGCCGTCAGGGAAGGCTGCGAGACATAAAGCTGTTCCGCCGCCTTGTTCATGGAGCCGGTTTCTGCAATAATCAGTGCATATTTCAGCTGCTGCAAAGTCATGCTCTCACCTCATTATCAGAATAATCCGGTACTGAAATAACGGTCGCCGCGGTCGGGGAATACCGTCACGATATTGCCGCTTTGGACGCGCTCAGTCAGTTTCAGAACCGCAGCCATCGCCGCACCCGACGATGAACCTGCAAAAATGCCCTCTGTTTTCGCAAGCAGACGGGCGGTTTCAAAGGCTTCCCCGTCGTTCACCTTGATGACATCATCAACCAGTGACATATCCATTGTATCTGCGATGAAATCATTGCCGATGCCCTCGATGTTGTAGTCGCTGTGTTCGCCGCCGCCCATGGTCGAGCCGACCGGATCGGCAAGGATGCCGCGGATCGCCGGGTTCTGCTCCTTCAGATAGCGCAGAATGCCGGAGTAGGTTCCGCCGCTGCCCGCGCCTGCGACAACGTAGTCGATTTTGCCGTCCAGATCTTTGTAGATCTCCCTGCCGGTTGTTTCGTAGTGGGCGAGGGGATTGCTCCGGTTTTTGAACTGCTCCAGCGAGATTGAGCCGGGGATTTCCGCCTTGATCTGCTCTGCCTTTTCGACGGCGCCGAGCATGCCCTTTTCACGCGGCGTATTGATGACCTCTGCACCGAGCGCGCGCATCAAAGCCTGCTTTTCTGCTGAAAACTTTGTCGGTACGACAAAAATGATGCGGTAGCCGCGGTTCAGCGCCGCGAATGCAATGCCGAGCCCCGTATTGCCTGCGGTCGCTTCGACAATCGTGCCGCCGGCTTTGAGCAGGCCGCGCTGTTCGGCGTCGTTGACCATATAAAGTCCGGTTCTGTCCTTGACACTGCCGGACGGGTTCCAGAGCTCCAGCTTTGCAAAGACATTCACGCCCTTATTTTTCACGATGTTTCCGAGCCTGACCAGCGGCGTATGACCGATCAGCGCCTGCATCGAATCATAATACTGCATGTGATTCCCCTCCATAGAGGTATGCACGCTGTTCATCCGTCAGCGTATCAATTTCAATCTGCATACTTGCGAGCTTCTGCCGTGCGACGGCTTCGTCCACTTCGCGCGGCACATTGTTCAGCACGGATGTAACCGCATCGCGGTGTGCAATCAGCCATTCGGCACTCCGCGCCTGAATGGCAAAGCTCATATCCATGATCTCCGCCGGGTGACCGTCACCGGCCGCCAGATTGACCAGTCTGCCCTCTGCAATGACGTAGACCGTCACGCCATTCGGCAGCGTGTACCCGGTGATATTGTTCCTTGCTTCAAACGATTTCACCGCGAGCCTTCTGAGCCCTGCCATATCAACTTCGACATCGAAATGGCCTGCATTGCTGAGAATCGCGCCCTCATGCATTCTGAGGAAGCTCTTTTCGGTGATGACATGGCTGCATCCCGTTACTGTGACGAAGAAGTCACCGAGCGGTGCGGCATCCTCCATTTTCATGACCGTGAAGCCGTCCATGACCGCCTCGATTGCCTTGACCGGGTCAACCTCGGTGACGATGACCTTTGCACCCAGCCCCTTTGCGCGCATCGCCGCGCCTTTTCCGCACCAGCCGTAGCCCGCAATGACAACGGTCTTGCCTGCGACAATCAGATTTGTCGTGCGGTTGATGCCGTCCCAGACGGACTGGCCTGTGCCGTAGCGGTTGTCAAACAGATGCTTGGAGTCTGCATCATTGACCAGCATCATCGGGAATTTCAGTTCATTGGCCGCTGCCATTGCCTTGAGCCGCAGAATGCCGGTCGTGGTTTCTTCGCAGCCTCCGATGACATTTGCAAGATACTGCGGGTATTCCTTGTGAATCAGCGTGACAAGGTCGCTGCCGTCGTCAATGATAAAGTGCGGCTTTGCCTCGATCACACGGCGCGTATGCGCTTCGTATTCTTCCGGCGTAACGCCGTGCCATGCATAGACATTCAGGCTGCTGTGCACAAGCGCTGCTGCAATATCGTCCTGCGTCGAAAGGGGATTGGAGCCGGTGATATACATCTCCGCGCCGCCTGCCGCAAGAACACGGCAGAGATATGCGGTCTTTGCTTCCAGATGAATGGACAGCGCAATGCGCTTGCCTGCGAACGGCTTTGTCTTTGCAAATTCAGCTTCGATGCCGCGCAGCAGCGGCATATTTCCTTTTACCCACTGTATTTTCCGTTCGCCGCTTTCCCAGAGCGCAATATCCCTGATTTCAGACATTCGGCGCCGCCTTTCCGATGGCCTGCTCCAGATCGGCAAGAATATCCGCAATGTTTTCAATGCCGGTTGACAGGCGGATCAGTCCGTCCGTGATGCCGACCTTTTTGCGGATATCGGCCGGAATCGAAGCGTGCGTCATCGTCGCGGGGTGGCAGACCAGCGACTCCACGCCGCCGAGACTTTCCGCAAGCATAATGAGCTGCAGACTCTCGAAAAATCTGTTGATATCATAGCCCTCGTGCAGTTCAAAGGAGATCATGACGCCGCCGTTTTTCGCCTGCTTTTTGTTGATCTCATAGCCCTGTGCATCCGGCAGACCGGGATAATAAACCGTTTTGACAGCCGGATGGTTTTTGAGATATTCCGCGGCCTTCTGCGCGTTTTCCACATGTCTGTCCATGCGGACGGCCAGCGTCTTGATGCCGCGAATCAGCAGGAACGAGTCAAACGGGCCGAGCACGCCGCCGGTCGAATTCTGGATAAACGCGATTTTCTGTGCGAGCTCTTTGCTGTTCACAACGGCAAGTCCCGCGACGACATCGCTGTGGCCGCCGAGGTATTTTGTTGCGCTGTGCACGACGATATCTGCGCCGAGTTCGAGCGGCTTCTGCAGATACGGCGTCATGAAGGTGTTGTCCACGATGACGAGCAGTCCGTGCTTATGCGAAATCTCTGCAACGCCTGCAATATCCGTGACCGTCATCAGCGGGTTGGCCGGGCTTTCGATGATGACCGCCTTCACATCATCGGTGATCTGCGTTTCATATTTTGCAAGGTTTGCGGTATCCGCGATGGTATATGTGATGCCGAAATGGTTGAATACCTTATCGAGCACGCGGAAGGTTCCGCCGTAGACATTGCTGGAAATCAGTACGCGGTCGCCGCTGTTCAGCAGACTAAGAACCGCCGTAA
The DNA here is from genome assembly GCA_017427265.1 of Oscillospiraceae bacterium. Lineage (GTDB taxonomy): Bacteria > Bacillota > Clostridia > Oscillospirales > Ruminococcaceae > Firm-04. The sequence continues at coordinate 302,798 of JAFRTG010000027.1, forward strand.
TTGCAGCCATGCCGGAGCCGAATGCAAAGCCTGCATAGCCGCCCTCCAGTTCTGCGATCAGCTTTTCAAGAGCCTCACGGGTCGGGTTGCCGGTGCGGGAATATTCGTATCCGCGCATTTTTCCGAGTCCGTCCTGCTGATAGGTCGATGTCTGATAGATCGGCACATTGACTGCGCCGGTGTGGATATCGCTGGAAATGCCGCCGTGAATGAGTGCGGTCTCTGTATGTTCAAATCTGCTCATGATGATTCTCCTTATTCAAAGTTATAGCCTGCGGTATAGGTCGCCGAAAGCAGGCTGACATTTTCAAATGCTTTCATCCGGTCGGCGCGTCCGGCAAAATATTCTGCCTGTACCTTTTCCGGCGGCAGATAGGTGTCGATCTGGAAGCCCAGCGCATAGAGTGCGCGGGATACCTCATTGTAATCATAGCCGCCGCGCATGTGCTCGCCGAGCGAAGCGGTAATCTGTTCAAGCCGGTATACGCGCTCCGGAAAGTTTCCGGTTTTCATCGGATAGTCAAATACCACGGCACTGCCCGGCACGGACAGCTCCGCGATCTGTCTGAGCGTATCCGAGAACACATCCAGCGTGAGGTAATAGGTCACGCCGAGCATGCTGAAAAACGTCGGCTTCTGCGGATCGAATCCTGCTTTCAGCAGCTGATCTGTCATGCGCTGCTTTTCAAAATCGACCGGCACAAAATGCACATTCTGCGGAATATTCCATTCCAGCTGCCGGATGCGTTCCAGCTTATAGCGCTGCGTGTCCGGGTGGTCGATCTCGTAGATTTCAATCTCCGGATTGTCATTGCGGAACAGGAATGTATCCGATCCGGCGCCGCAGATCACATATTGGATTCTGCCGTGTTTTGCAGCAAATTCATGCAGCCGTTTTTCCGCAAAATGAATGCGGGAAAGCGGGATCGGCGCGAGATATTCGCGGATGATCTGTTCCGTATCCTCCCGCGAATACGGCTTTGCGAGTCCCGTCAGTCCGCGGCTCACAATATCGTACATTTCGTCATATTCCGCTTTGCCTATGATGTCAAAAGCAAGGTCGTCGTCAAATATTTTGTCTCTGTTATGTATCGCGTGCCACGCTCTTGCAAAGGCACAGAGCTTTGCGGTCACGCTTTCTCTCTCATCAACCATAGATCCTCCAGGGCATAAAAAAGCGCAGAATGCTCAACCGCACTCTGCGTATCCATACATGTGAACGACTAGCGTCATGGGTGTTTTCGCTTTCGGAGCGGATCACACTCATGATGTCTGAGAGAGAAGCCGACATCGCCGTTCTGCCGCGTGTGTTTGAGACATTCGTATATGATTGTTCCGGTAACAGCAACACTGCAGACAGCGCATCATATTCATGGTGATTTCTCCTTATTCTTATTTTGCCTATCGGATATGTATGCATTATAGCACAGGGGATTATAAATGTCAATAGTCATGGCCTATATTCGGAAATCTGTACAAAACAAACCTAGCAAGCATATATGATAATAGGCACAAGAGAGGCGAATGTGCTGATCTGCACAGCAGTCAAGGCATTTGCTGCAAAAAGCAAGGGCACTGATGATTTCATCAGCGCCCTGTTGCTTTTCAGATATGGATCATGACGGTTGATTGCGTCTGAAGGGAAATGCCGGCTGGAGTTCTCCGTTATTTTTTCCATTTCAGCATCCGCTTCTGAAGCGCGTTGAACAGGAATGTCACGGCGATGACCACGATGCCGATGACCAGCAGTCCGGCGATCGTGCGTGTATAGTCGCCGAAATCAGAGTAATATTTCACGTAGTAGCCCATGCCGTCGCGTGCGCCGATCATCTCCGCAGAGGTCAGCAGGATGAACGAGACGCTTAGTCCCTGATTGCAGCCGAGGAAGATCTGCGGGAGTGCGGCCGGCAGAATCACCGTGAACAGCATTTCCAGCTTCGGCACATTCAGAACCTTCGCGGAATCAATGATGCGTTGATCGACATGCATCACGCCGCTCATTGTTCCGGCAAACACCGGCCAGAAGGTCGCCAGAAAAATGACGAACACGGAAACCGACTGGAATGTCGGCAGCAGCGCGATGCCGTAGGGGATGTAGACGATCGGCGGAATCGAGCTGAAAAACTTGGAAATATAGGTCGCAGCACCGCCGAGACGGGCGTTCCAGCCGAGGAACAGTCCGAGCGGAATTGCCACGACGGATGCAAGCACAAAACCTTTGACGGTGATGCCGAGCGAGCTTTTAATGTTGATGAATATTTTCTCTCTGTCCTCTGCAAACTGGTGCAGTACCTTGCCGGGCGCCGGGAACAGCAGGTCGTTCAGTACATTGAATTTTGCCGTTGCCAGCGACCAGAGCGTCAGCAGCACGAAAATGAAGCCGACGATATCCAGCAGCAGTGTGAGGCTTTCCTTCTTCTTTATGAGAAAGCTCAGTCCGAGCGTAATTGCTTCCAGTCCGACTGCAAAGGCAATCAGCGCACCGGTGAATACATCCTTGGTCGATCTGTCAGGCAAAAGCTGCACAAGCAGCAAAATCACGAACAAAAGATGCGTCACGCGGAGCAGGCGGTTTTTCAGTGTCACAGGACGACCTCCTCTCCGCCGATGCGGTCAGCCACATCCTGATACAGCAAAGAGAGCAGACGGTTCCGGAATTTGCCGTACTCGTCAGTCTTGACCAGCTCTGCACGGTTACGCGGGCGTGCAAACGGCACCTGCACGATCTCGTTGACCGTGCCAGGATGTGCCGTCAGCACCACGATCTTATCCGAGAGCAGGATTGCCTCGTCAATATCGTGTGTAACGAACACGACCGTTTTGCGCTTGTCCTTGTGGTCACCCTCCCAGAGAGAGAGCAGCAGTTCCTGCAGTGTTACGCGGTTTTTCGCGTCAATTGCGCTGAACGGCTCGTCCATCAGCAGGATTTCGGTATTCATCGCAAGCGCCCTGGCAATCGCAGCGCGCTGCTGCATACCGCCCGAAAGCTGCGAGGGATATTTTTTGCCGAATTCCGCAAGGCCGACCTTGCCGAGAAACTCATCCGCAATCTGAAAACGCTCTTTGCGGCTGAGTTCATGCCGTGCCTGCTTGATACCGAACGCAATGTTGCTGCGCGTGGTCATCCACGGGAACAGCGAATAATGCTGAAATACAACGCCGCGTTCCCGGCCGGTTCCGTGCAGCGGCGCACCGTCGATTTCAACGCTGCCGCCTGCCGCCTGATACAGTCCTTCCAGAACGCTCAGCAGTGTGGATTTTCCGCATCCGCTCGCGCCGATCACGCTGACAAATTCACCGGCACCGACCCCGAAGGATACATCGTGCAGTGCGTTGAATTTTTTGCCGCGCTCGGTATAATCAACCGTGAGATGCTTGATCTCGATCTTATTCGTAGGCATTGAAATGCTCCTCCAATGATTTGTAGATATCATCGGAGCCTTCGGCGAGAATGCTGTCCAGGGCAGTCTTGTAGATTTCGGTATTGTACAGCGGTTCGATGTCGTAATCTTCTGTATAGCCAAGCTCTACAATGGTATCCTTCAGCGTCAGCGTACCCTTTTTGTCCGGATCGGGACTGGACACGCTGTAACCGCCGTAAACCTCCGTTTCGATGAATTCGTCATCAATGTCGATGTACTTTTTCACATCGGCGATCGTCTTTTCGTGATCCTCTTGCGTCAGGTGATATGCCTTGATAAAGGCGCGTTCCAGTGCGGTGAAGGTGTTCGGATTTGCCTTGACTGCCGCTGTGGACGCGACCTGCCGGCAGCAGGGCTGGTTTTCCAGCGCCTTTTCATGTGCGCAGTAGTAGACGACCTTGTAGCCCTGTGATTTTGCAAGCGATGCATACGGCGAATAGACCGATGCAGCGTCAATGGTCTGATTGGAGAGTGCCGCGTAGGCATCCTTCTGGCTGTCGAAGTAGACGATGTTGACTTTGTCCTCGCCCTCGCCGATCTCGATATGGGCATTTTTCAGCAGAATCTGCAGCTCGGCATCCTGAACAGAATTCTTGACGGATGCAACATTTCTGCCCTTGAGGATTTCGACGCCTTCCTCATCCTTTTCGGCATATTCGGATTTGATGACATAGCCGTGACCGTTTGTCATCGCGCCGCCGACGACCGTGACATCATGTCCCTGACTCTGGAAGGTCAGCGTCGGCACGGAGCCGATGAATGCGAGGTCGAGCTTGCCGGATTCCAGACCGTTGACGAGCTCGCCTGCGCTGGAAAACTGCGTCAGTGTGACGTTCAGCCCTTCTTCCGTGAAGTAGCCTTCTTCTGCGGCGACAAACGCAAGCAGATGCGCGGTCGAGTTGAGATAGCCGAGATTGATGTCAGCTTTTTCCGGGACGGCTGTATCGGTGCTGTTGTTTTCAGCCGAATCAGCCGCGAGTGTTTCGGGTGCCTCTGTCTGCACAGCGCTGTATTCTGCGGACTGTTCAGACGGATTATTCAGTGCGCCGCAGCTTGTCAGAAGTGCAAGCGATACGAGAACTGCGGTCAGTCTTATATACTTTTTCATAAATCAAATTCACCTTTCCATTTTTCTAAACTCATAATGCGGACGGCTCAGAGGCAACATCGCATTCGCTCCGAAAAAGAAAGATAAACGGGATTTCGGTTCATTGGATTCACTCCCTGTCGTTGTGATGTCTATATCATAGCACACCTATAGGAATTTGTCCAATACAGAATGATGATAAGCGGTTATCGGAAAAAGCTATTGATACAGCCGCTGCCCCGATCTGTCCGTTTGAAACGGGTTCCGCATTCTCAACGGCCGCCTTTATCATAATTCCGACACGTTATTCCCGGATAATTCCACAATCACCTCATAATCAGCTCATATTGGTTCTGTATAATAAAGCCATAGAAACAAACCGAATCCGAAACACGATATGAAAGGATGTATGAATATGAAAAAGATGAATATGATTTCGGCCGCACTGGCAGCCATTCTCGCAGTTACAATGACAGGGTGCAGCATGACGCAGAACACCGGCAGCACCGTCGCAGATCTCACCGTGCAGAGCAGCGATACAGCTGATACAGAGGAAGCTGCTTCTGTGAATCCAGAAGCAGACGACACGGTCACGGCAATGGAGCTTTCTCAAAAGACAGAACCCGCAGAACAGGACAGCGAACTGTTCTCAAAGCGCGATCTTGCGCAGTCTGCCGATCTGAGCGATGCGCAGAGCATCACGGTCGCTGACGGCGAGACGATCGACATTACAGACGAGGGCGTTTATGTAATCCGCGGCAGCGCGAAGAACTGCACGCTCCGTATTAATGCAGACGACACGGCAAAGATTCAGCTCGTGCTGGACGGCGTCAGCATTGAAAACAGCGATTTTCCTGCAATCTATGTGGTTTCCGCAGATAAGGTGTTCATCACGACAACAGACAGTGAAAACACGCTGACCGTCAGCGGACAGTTCAGAGCGGACAGCGATACGAACACCGATGCGGTTATCTTCTCGAAGGACGATCTGGTTCTGAACGGAACCGGCACGCTGAATGTCACTTCCGATTCCGGAAACGGCATCACCTGCAAGGATGATCTGAAAATTACCGGCGGTACTTACAATGTCACGACCGCACTGGACAGCTTTGAAGCAAATGACAGCATCTCCGTATACGACGGCACATTCAATATCCGGGCTGAAAAGGACGGCTTCCACTGCGAAAACGACGAAGCGGAGGGAACAATCACGATTCTCGGCGGAACGTATACAATCAGCGGCGGAAGCGACGGCATGCAGGCCTGTGCACTGCTGCAGATCGACGGCGGCACAATGGAAATCACGGCTTCTGAGGGTCTGGAAGCAACCTACGTGCAGATTAACGACGGCAATATCACAATCTCTGCAAGCGATGACGGCATCAATGCCTCTGCATCGACAAATGCATATGAAACCGCGATCGAGATCAACGGCGGCAATCTGAATGTGACGGTCGGACAGGGCGACACGGATGCGATCGACTCGAACGGCTCGATCTATGTCAACGGCGGCACGATCAGCATTACCGCACAGATGTCCTCGTTCGATTATGACATAACAGCCGAATTCAACGGCGGCACAATCATCATCAACGGGGAGGAGGTCTCTGAGATTCCGCAGAGCATGATGGGCGGCAGAGGCGGCATGAACGGATTTGGCGGCAGATTCGGAATGCAGGGCGGCAGCGAAGGCGAACCTGACGGCATGCAGGGCAGTATGCGCGGATTCGGCGGGAAACACCGGATGCAGTCCGGCACCGAAGGCGAAACGAATGAATTGCCCGGCAACATGAAAGGCAACACCGGATCCGATGATGCACAGAACGTATTATAACAGCTGAAAATGCGAAAAAACGCCCGCAGTGTCTTTACAAGCGGGCGTTTTTCGTGTATAATAAACATATATTACCGATGCGGAGGTGCACGATGGCGAAAATTCTGATTGCTGATGACGAACCGAATATTGTGACGCTCATCCGCCGTTACGCGGAACGCGAGGGCTATGAAGTAACCGGTGTTTCCGACGGCAGACAGGCAATCCGCGCCTGTCAGGCAGATGTGTTCGATGTCATTATTCTGGATGTGATGATGCCGGATACCGACGGTTTTACCGCCTGCAGAAAGATCCGGGAGTTTACGGAAACGCCGGTCATTATGCTTTCTGCCCGCGGAACAGAATTCGATAAGCTGCACGGCTTTGAGGTCGGTGTGGATGATTATGTCACAAAGCCGTTCTCCCCGATGGAGCTGATGGCACGCATCCGGGTCGCTCTCAAGCGCGGAACGCAGAAGGTATCGGAAAAAAAGGAGGAAATCCTGACAGCCGGCGGCATCGTGATCGACACGCCCGGCATGACAGTTACGGTGGACGGCGACAGGCTGGAGCTGACGGCCAAGGAGTATGCACTGCTGCTTTATCTTGCGGAGAATCAGGGCGTTGTGCTGTCACGCGAGCAGATTCTGAATGCCGTGTGGGGGTATGAGGATTCTGCTCCCGACCGGACGGTTGACTGGCAGATCAAGCTGCTGCGCGGCAAGCTCGGTGCATACCGTGATTGTATCAGAACAGTCCGGGGGGTGGGGTACAAATTTGAAACGTAAGGTTTTCACATTTCAAAAGAAGCTCCTCAGTTTTTTTCTGTTTTTCACCGCAGTGATTTTTACTGTGCTGTGGCTGCTGCAAACGGTCTTTCTGCAGCGGTTCTATGACGGTATGATTATCAAAAACACAGTTTCCGCAGCGGAGAGTATCGTGTCACAAAACGGGAATACCCGCATTGCAGATTATATTGATGAGGTTTCCAGAGAAAACTCAATCGTTGTATATGTGACAGATACGGAGGGGAAACTGCTGTACAGCTCAGATGAATTCCGGAAGATGGAGAAAAAACCGAACGGACGGGACGGCCGCCCTCCACAAGGGGATAAAGGCGAACGCCGGCAATACAGGGAACTGCCGGAAAACTTCGGTAAATTCCTGCATACCATCCGGGGTTCGGAGGACGGCACCACCGAGCTGCGCTCTGATGAGCTGTATGTTTACGGCAGATATATCACGTTCAACGGCGAGGACGCTCTGCTGTATCTCGGTGCAACGCTCGGTGCAGTCGGTTCTGCAGCCCGGATCATCCGGACGCAGCTTCTTTGGGTGACGCTGCTTTCTGTGGCAGTCGGAATGGTACTGGCGTGGTTCCTGTCCCGCAGCTTTGCAAAGCCGATCGCGCAGCTGAATGAAAAAGCGCATGTGCTTGGTGAAAATCAGCCGGATATTCCGTTTGCAGAGGGGTTCCGCTCAGAGCTGGACGATCTGAACGGCACGCTGGACAGAACTGCTGAAAAGCTGAAACAGAACAGAGAGTTTCAGAATGAATTTCTTGCCAATGTTTCGCACGATCTGCGCACGCCGCTGACCATGATCAAGGGCTATGCGGAGATGATCCGGGATATTTCCCGCGAGGACGAACAGCAGTGCGCCGCAGATGTTGCCGTTATTGTCGAGGAATCCGACCGGCTGACCGCGCTGGTCAATGAGATTCTGGAATATTCCGAGCTGCAGATGACCGACAAGGAACCGGTCACGGAACAGGTCGAGCTCAGTGAGATTGTCATTTCCGCCGCGGACAGCTTTGAAAAGCTCTATTCAAAGGACGGATTCACCTTTGCGCGGGACATTGCTGCGGATATTCAGATTACCGGCAACGCTTCCCGGCTGCAGAGAGCAGTCTACAATCTGCTCGACAATGCCGTGCGCCATGCCGGTGATGACAAATGGATCGGTGTGGTGCTCAGACTGGAAGGACAGTTTGCAGCTGTGGAAATCTCCGATCACGGCAGCGGGATTGCACCGGATGATCTGGAACGCATCTGGGAGAAATATTATACAAACCGCCAGCGGCGCGGCAAGGGTGTTTCCGGCCTCGGCCTTGCGATTGTCCGGCAGACTGTTGCGATGCACAACGGCAGATGCGAAGTGCGCTCCGTGCAGGGCGAGGGCAGTACGTTTCGGATTCTGTTCCCGCTCAGCGCGGAATGACCCGAAGCTCCATAGCACAACAAACCCGCAGTTCTGAATCACAGAGCTGCGGGTTTGTTCAATTATCGGTTCCGGATTCCGGAATCAGCTGCATACGCGGTTTGCCACAGAGATCTGACTCTGCACTGCGTCAAAGATTCTGTGTGCGATATAGGAATTGTTCATTGTATAAAGGTGGATGCCGTCTGCGCCCTCTGCAATCAGATCGGTGATCTGGTCGATCGCATACGCGATGCCCGCATCGCGCAGTGCGGTTTCGTTGTGCTCATATTTTTCGAGCACGCGCACGAATTTTTTCGGGAGCTCGACACCGCAGAGCTTCACCATGCGTTCAATCTGCCGTTTGTTTGTAACCGGCATAATGCCCGCTTCGATTGGTGCACTGATTCCTGCAATGCGCGCTTTTTCCTGAAAATCAAAGAAATATCCGTTGTCAAGAAACAGCTGTGTAATCAGATGGTCGGCGCCGCAGTCTACCTTGTATTTCAGCCATTTCAGATCCTCGACGGCGCCGGTGCTTTCCGGATGCACCTCCGGATAACATGCTGCAATAATATTGAAATCATAGTGCGCTTTGATGAAGGCAATCAGGTCGCTTGCATGGCGGAAATCGCCGGGAACTTCTGTATCGCCGGTGCGGTCGCCGCGCAGTGCCAGGATATTTTCGATACCTGCTTCCTGCATTTTGTCCAGGATTTCACGCGCCTGAGCTTTTGTCAGGTTGATGCACGGCAGATGCGCGACGCTTTCGACACCGTATTTCTTCTGGATATCCGATGCAATCTGAATCGTTTTGCAGCCGTTTTTTCCGCCGCCGGCGCCGTAGGTCACACTGATGAAATCCGGCTGAATGTCCGAAAGCTGTCCGAGTGTTTCATAGATGACGCTTTCATCTGCATCCGGCTTCGGCGGGAACACTTCCAGTGAAAAAACGGTTTTCTGATCAAATAACTCAGCTGTTTTCATTCCGTACCTCAATCGCCGCATTCACGAGATTCTGCAGGCTCGGAACGGTCTCGGCGTTTCCTCGTGTTTTCAGTCCGCAGTCGGGGTTGACCCAGAGCTTTTCTGCAGGAATCCGCGCTTTCATTTTTGCGATGGCTGCCTTGATTTCTTCCTTGGACGGCACGCGCGGAGAATGGATATCATAGACGCCCGGTCCGACCTCTGTACGGAAATTGTTCTCCTTCAGTACATCGAGAATTGTCAGGTCAGAGCGTGATGCTTCAAATGTGATGACGTCCGCGTCCATATCGTCGATATCGCGGATAATGTCGGCAAATTCGCTGTAGCACATATGCGTATGAATCTGCGTTTCCGGTCTGACGCCGCTGTGTACATACCGGAATGCCGGAATCGCCCAGTCAAGGTAATCCTTGCGCCAGTCGGACTTGCGGAGCGGCAGCTTTTCGCGGAGGGCAGCCTCATCAACCTGAATGATCCGGATGCCGTTTGCTTCGAGATCAAGCACCTCCTCGCGGATGGCCAGTGCAATCTGCAGCGCGCTTTCCTTGAGGGAGATGTCCTCGCGCGGGAACGACCAGTTCAGAATCGTGACAGGACCGGTCAGCATACCCTTCATCGGCTTCTCTGTCAGGCTCTGTGCATATACGGACCAGCGCACGGTCATCGGCTTTGCACGGGAAATATCGCCCCAGACGACCGGCGGCTTGACGCAGCGCGTGCCGTAGGACTGTACCCATGCCTTTTCCGTGAAGAGGTAGCCGTCCAGGCATTCACCGAAATATTCGACCATGTCATTGCGCTCGAACTCGCCGTGCACCAGTACATCCAGACCGATTTCCTCCTGCAATGCGACGCATTCCGCAATCTTGCGTTCGATCAGCTTCTCATAGTCTGCCGCAGACAGCTCGCCCTTGCGCAGTGCGGTACGTGCAGACTTGACATCGGCAGTCTGCGGGAAGGAACCGATCGTTGTCGTCGGGAACAGCGGCAGGCGGAAGCGCTCCTTCTGGATTTTTTCGCGCTCTGCAAATGCGGGCAGGCGGACAAAATCCTGTGCGGTCAGACCTGCGACCTTTTCGCGGACGGCATCGTTCCGGCCGGAGCGCGGCTCGCTGTGCAGTGCGGCATTGCTGCGGAAGATTTCCGTTTCACGCGGCTGTGCTGCGTCCGCAATCTGTCTGATTTCAGCCAGCTCTGCGAGCTTTTCCTCTGCATAGGCAAAATGCTTTTTATAGCTTGCATCGAGCTTGGTTTCATTGCTGAGCGTGCACGGCACATGCAGCAGCGAGCAGGATGTATTCAGGACAATATTGCCGGTGTGCCTTTTCAGCGTATCCAGAATGTCCAGAGTTGCCGCATAGTTGTTGCGCCAGATGTTTTTGCCGTTGACAACGCCTGCAAACAGCACCTTTTCCTTCGGGAAGCCGTTTGCACTTACCAGAGCGAGCGACTGCTTTCCCTCGATGAAATCCAGTCCGATGCCGTCAAAGTCAAGTGCGCAAAGCTCTTTGTAGCAGTCGCGGACATCACCGAAATAGGTCTGTGCGAGCACCTTGACGCTGCCCTTGCCCGGCAGGATTTTTTCATACAGTGCCTTGAAAAGCGCAATGTCATCCGCGGTCAGATCCTTGACCAGCGACGGCTCATCAAACTGCACCCATTCTGCACCGAGCGCGCTGAATTTCTGCAGCAGGGCAGAATATGCAGCAGCGGTCTGTGCAATATAATCCGATGCGGTTTTCTGTCCCTTGTACCGCGCAAGCTTCAGGAACGTATATGCACCGACGATAACAGGCTTTGTTTTCACGCCGTTTTCCAGTGCCTCTGCAAACAGATCGAACGGCTTTGTTCCGGTAAGGGAAATCTCCGTGTCATCGTCGATTTCCGGTACCATATAATGATAATTGGTGTTGTACCATTTTTTCATTGCAAGCGCTTTGACGTCGCCCTTTTCACCCTGATAGCCGCGTGCTGCTGCAAAGTAGGTATCCAGCGGCGAGAGACCGAGTGCGGTGTATCTTGCGGGAACGGCATTGAGCAGGAAGGCTGTGTCAAGCACGCCGTCATAGAACGAAAAATCGTTTGAAGGGATGAGATCAAGGCCGCTGTCTTTCTGAAGATTCAGGTTGTACAGGCGGATTTCCTTTGCAGTCTGTTCCAGCTCTGCCGCAGTGATTTCGCCGCGGAAATACTTTTCGCTTGCAAATTTCAGTTCACGAAGATTGCCGATTCTGGGGTAGCCGATAATTGTAGATTTCATTTCCTATTCCTCCGATATGAATTGTGGTATGCTTATTATACCACATCGGTCGGAAATGTGTTAATATCAAAAATGAATGCGGCACCATAGCGAAAAGCTATATCAGGATGCACGGTTTGCAATATAGCTCTGCAGATGCTCCAGATACCGGCGGGTGATATCGTTCATGGGGCGGTCAGTCGTTACAATATAGCCGATTTCCATGACCTCATCGCTGACAAGCGGAATGGAAACAATATTGCTGCCGTTCAGGTCTTCGCTGAGGATGCCTGACGAGATCGTGTAGCCGTCCAGACCGATCAGCAGATTGAACAGCGTTGCGCGGTCGGATACCACAATGTTCTTCGGACTTTCCGCGGTGATATGCAGCTCCTCGGCAAAGTAGAACGAATTCTTCACACCCTGATCGTAGGTCAGGCGGGGGAATGCTTTCAGGTCGTCAAGCGTTACGGTTTTTCTGCCGACAAGCGGGTTGCTGCGGCTGACAAAAACATGCGGCCTGGCTGTGAACAGCGATTCAAATTTCAGCTCCTCATTTTGCAGGATATGCCGGATGACCTCGCGGTTGAAGCGGCTCAGATACAGCACGCCGATGTCGCTGCGGTGCGTGCGGACATCTTCAATGATTTCTGCCGTTTTCAGCTCGCGGAGTGTGAATTCATATTTGTCGCGGCCGTATTCGCGTACCAGCTCGACAAAGGCATTGACCACAAATGCATAGTGCTGCGAGGAAACCGCAAACGCACGGTTCGGCGGCGGTGCAGATTTATATTCGCGTTCGAGGAGCGCTGCCTGCTCGACAACCTGCCGCGCATATGACAGAAATTTTGTGCCCTCCTCGGAAAGATAAACGCCGCGGTTGCTGCGGTTGAAGATCGTGATGCCCATTTCCTTTTCGAGCTCTGCAACGGATTTGGAAAGGCTCGGCTGTGCGATGAAAAGCCGCTCCGCCGCCATTGTGATGGAACCGGTCTCCGCAATCGTGATTACATATTTTAATTGCTGTAATGTCATAAGCTGCCTCCTTCGGTTGCTTACATTATACCACAGGTGCCGCAAAATCACAAGTGCCTCAGCCGGGAGGAGGCCGCCGGAAAGCACCGGTACAGGTCGGGCGAATAGGAACCGGCAGATTTGTCAAGCCGGACAAATCTGTATTTTCAATCTGCCTTTTCGTTGCATTTTCGCATCTGATATGCTATAATAAGGGCGAAAGCCCTGAAAAGTCAACCAAAGGACATACGGAGTACACACGGTTCCGGTATGATACAGATACGGAGGAGGTGAGGCAAATGACATACAGGATTCTGCTGGTGGAGGATCATGTGCAGATCTGTGAGATGATCTGTGATTATTTTTCTGCACAGCATGCATGCATCTGTGTGATTGACACGGTGCAGAACGGCACAGACGGTCTGGCTGCTGCACAGAGCGGGGCGTATGACCTGATTCTGCTGGATGTCATGCTGCCTGATCTGGACGGCTTTTCCGTCTGCCGGAGCATCCGTGCAGTATCGGACGTACCGCTGGTTTTTCTGACGGCGCGTGCCCGTGAGGAGGATGTGCTTTACGGTTATACGCTCGGCTGCGACGACTATGTCGTCAAACCGTTCTCGCTTGCAACGCTCTATGCAAAGGTGCAGGCGCTGCTCAAACGTGCAAAGGGAACTGTTCTGCGCCGGGAGCTTGTCTGCGGCAAAATTACGCTCAATCCGCTGACGCTGGCGGTCACCGCTGACGGCCAGCCCGTAACGCTGCCTGCCAAGGAATTTGCGCTGCTGCAGTATCTGATGGAGCACCGGGAATGGGTGGTCTCGCGCGATCAGCTGCTCGACCGTATCTGGGGCAGCGATTTCTTCGGCAGCGACCGCGTCGTCGATACGCATATCAAAAAGCTGCGGAAGGCGCTCGGCAGTGCAGGCAGGCAGATTCACACCGTCATCTCCAGGGGATATCAGCTGAAAGACCATGTCTGAGGGGTGACTGAAATGAAAAAAAAGAAGAAGCAGGGGAAAAAGAAATTCGGCAGATTTTTCCGCAGACGGTTCTGCCTTGTACTGCTGGCCGCCGTCGGCATTCTCGGCAGGTTTTATTATCGCGGATGGAAGAATTGCACGAATCTGCATCCTGAAAGCTATCTGGATTACGCGCTGGAATATCAGGATGAGGATGATACCGAGAAGAGAATTGAAAAGGCACTGAAAAGGACTGATGAGCATGACATTCTGATTTTTCCCGGCATTTCGGAAATGCTGGCTTGTTGTTCCGAATCCGGAGATATGACTGATTATTGTGCGAGTGAACGTGCGCTGATGCTTTATCAGCCGGAGACCGGTGAGGTCATAACCAGTGAGCCCTATGCAGTTGCGGTTGTCATGCAGAATGAAGAAAAAAAGTATTATTTTCTGCATGACCGGAAAGCGCTGAAGCTGCTGTCAGAATCTCAGAATAAATATGAACCTTATTATCCGGCGAAGTACCATATTCATAATGTTTACAGTATTTATGTGAAGGATGATCAGTTTATCCTCGGCGAGGTTTTCTTTGAGGATCATTCTGTCAGGCTGCCGCACGCATTCAGGAAGGCGGGCCGGCAGCGCAAAGGAAAATGGGTCGATCTCTCACCTGCGGATCTGACCGGCTGGACAAAGGTCTGTAATGACAGCAGCAAGGAATCTCTGTGGGTTTATGATGAATATGCTGACAATCAGGAGACCGCAGATGAAAGTGAACTGAGCAGGGAAGGAAAACCGTATCTTGCAAATCTGGAGAGCTATGAGTCACTCGATGCACCGCGTGCAGACGCTCTGATGAAGCTGATGCGCACGGAGATTCCGGAAAGGAATGCGAGGATACGTGAGTCGGCCAGGAATTCTATTCACGAAGCGATCTATGGCGATTATCAGACAATGTTTGATTTGGAATCGCTGGGTGCAGAGACCCGTGAGGAGCTTGTGCTCAAGATCAGGAAAAACTGCGATGAGAGCTGCCGTGAATTGCCGATGAAACTTTTCGAGCAGTTCAGGATGCTGTCACCGTATGAAGATCCGTGTAATGTTGTCTTACCCGGCACGGATGAAACACTGTACGTAGCACCTGCAAATTATGAAGCCGGCATTGATACTGTTCAGTTCCGCGGAAAAGAGTGGGAGCTGTTTCATTTTCAGTATGTGAATCCGAAAATAAAATATCGTCGTGATTATTTGTCTTATTTGCCGTTGCTGATCCTTCCCGCTCTGATCCTGTCTTTCGCTGCAGCGCTGTTTTGGTCTGTAATCGCATATCTGATTTACAGCAGGCGCTATGATCTGGAAGCCTATCGCAGAAACTTGACCGGCGCACTGGCACATGATCTGAAAACGCCGCTTGCCGTAATCTACGGGAATGCAGAGAATCTGCGCGCGCATACGCACCCGGAGCAGGCGGATGACTACGCGGACCGCATCATGGAAAATGTCACGCATATAGATGAAATGATCGCAGGCGTGCTCGGACTTGCGCAGCTCGAAAACGGCGTCATGCCGGAGAGAAAGGAAACGGTCGATCTGACGGCATTGCTGCATACGGCATTTCAGCGCAGTGCGGATCAGATGGCGCAGCGCGGTCTGACGCTGACGGAATCCGGAAAAATGGAAATCAGGGGCAATACAGAAATGCTGACGCAGCTTGCGGAGAACCTCGCATCCAATGCGGTGCAGCATGCGGCAGAGGGCGGAACAATCACCGTGACCGCCGAGAAAAAAGTGCTGCGCATCTGCAATCCGTATACGGGAGAGCTTGACGAAAAAGCGATCTGTGAACCGTTCCGGCGCGGGGACGCTGCGCGCGGAATGCATTCCGGCAGTGGACTGGGGCTCAGCATCGTGCAGCAGATTGCAGCGCTGCAGAAGCTCCGGCTGCGCGTGACGGCAAGAGACGGCGTCTTTACGGCTGAACTGAAGCGACGCAGATGATAAAAGCGCCGCCGGCGTCTGAATCAATCAGATGCCGGCGGCGCAATTCATTGCAGATATGTCATTTTAACAGGATTTGCTTCAGCAGGGTCAGGTCTGTTGCACTGAGCTGCCCGTCTGCGTTCAGATCAGCTGCTTTCCGGTCAGCGATCTGTGCGTCCGGTTTTGCAAGGAGCCAGTTCCGCAGCAGAACCGCATCTGCGGCGTCGCATTTGCCGTCCGCATTGATGTCTCCGCGCACGCCTTCCTGAAATGCAGCCGTCAGACTGACGTCGCCGCTGAGCGTGATGCTGACCGTTTTTTCAGTTTCTGCGGATGCGCCGGACCAGCCTGCAAAGCCGGCGCCGTCGTCCGGTACTGCTGTGACCGTGACCGTCGTTCCCGCCGGATACTGACAGGCGATGCCGCTGCCTTCATCCTGTACCGGGAGCCCGTTGACCAGCAGCGAACCGGAGCCGGATGTATGCAGCGTCACCGTGCACATGTCCGCCGTGATGTTTGCATACTGCATCATATACCGGAGCGCAGGCGCGGGGCGCTTCTCGAAAAATGTTTCAAATACGCCGATTTCACGCTTCCATGTGCTCCGATACTGACTTGCCAGTGTTTCGGAATCCGATCGGCCGCTGCTTGACCAGCGCACGCGGCTTTCTGTCATGCAGTCCAGATATTTCTCCTGCATTTCCGCGATCAGCTTCTGCATCCGATCCGGGCGGTAGACGATGTTTGCAAAATCACAGTAGCGCGTCACGAACAGTTCGCGGAAGGAGTCGTTTTTCATCAGGCTGTCCAGCACGGGCTGCATGAAGGATTTTTTCAGGCGGTTGAAGCTGTCATAGTCATAGCCCTGCCCGCCGTTGAAGGCATTCATCTCATAGGAAAGACCGCTGGTGTAGTCAAAATCAAAGGTTCCGAACCGCCATCTGCCGTCGGAATACGGGTTGCCGTCAATCGGGTCGCCGCTGTACCGCCAGACCGTAAAATTATGATCCGGCCAGTCCACCATGCCGGTATACAGGCAGACGGCATAATGGTCAATCAGCGACAGAACGTCAAGCTGCTCTGTCACCCTGCGGTACTGCGCGGGGTCGGACATATCATTTTCTGTGATGAAGCCGAGCAATGCATCATAGGCATCATAATCATCCTGCGTACCGGCTTTGACCTCGTCGTCCTTGAAATAAACGATCTGCTCTGCCGGAATGCCGTAATTGCTCTGGTAATAAAATTCGGAAAACTTTTCGGAGAGATCGTAGGTGCCCCAGTATTCGCCGTCCAGAAAGACCACGCAGCGTTCCTGGTCGAGCGTTGCCATTTCCGGCAGATCGGAAAGCGGCGTCTGCACGGTCAGATCGCGCATTTTGTCGCAGTAATTGATCGGACGGAGCGAGAAGGAATCATACGTTTTGATTGCCTTGCCGTTATCTGCTGCGTCGTTGTCTGCAATCAGTTTGAAATTCAGCTTGGTATCGCCGTATTCGCCGCGTGCATAGAGATTGAAGCCCTTCTGTGCAGCAACACAGGTTGATGCACCCTTGATGCGGATGCCGAGCTTTTGCGATACGGCAGGCGTATTTCCGGTAAACAGCGTGAATTCCACTGGACGTTCCCATTCTCTGCCGTTGCTGAAAAAGTTTGCTTTGTTGATCGAATCATATTCACTGCGGCGCGGGTCATACGGATCATCCGGGAATTTGTTTGCCTTCCAGTCCAGATACTGCTGGCCGCAGACGTAGATGCCGCGTTCGGGATCGTTGAGATTCTCCGGCGGCGTGACAAGCGAAATCACCTTGAAATTCTGATAGAACGCGCAGCGCTCTGACGGCAGCACGAAATATGTCTGCGTAACGGTCCGGCTCCAGCTGTCCCCGGATTTTGCAGCAGCACGGATGACATTGGCCTTTTCAACCGGATAACCCGGTGCGCGGTATTTTGTTTTCAGCATGATCGACTGCGTGCTGTTGTCCTCATACTGCATGGCTGCGAGCTGATTCGGCTCAGAGGAACGGTCATGCAGCGTGATCGGTTCCTGATAGCGTACCGCAGTTTCAGAAGCGGACGGATCGGATCCGTCGGTTGTGTAGTAGATGTCGGCGGATGCGGACAGCGTCAGCCTGTGTGTCTGCGATGCGTCATAGAAGCCCGAAGTCATGGAGAATTCCGGCGCGGATACAGCCTTGAAATTTGCTTTTCCGGGAGAAGGCTGCATGACGGCCCATTCACCGGTATCCGGTACCATGCCGAAGGTTTCGTCCTCCGAAAGCGGCGGCACCGCGATCTCCTGCACAACACGGCCGGCTGCATCCTTCAGCGTCAGCGTTTCACCGTTTTTGCTCAGTGCAAAGCCTGTATGCAACTCATTGCCTGCAGAATTCTGTTTGCTGGCAAAGATCACCGTACAGGAGCCGGCAGCAAGCGAATAGCCCTGCGGAAATGTGAAAACCGTTTTGCTGTCGGAAAGTGTCCAGCCGGAAAGGTCAGCCGCACCGCTGCCGGCATGATACAGCTCGATCCAGTCGGATGCCTTGCCGTAGCTGTCCAGCAGGGATGCGCGGTTCTGCGTACAGATTTCGTTGATCCGCACGCCCGTGTCTGCGTCTGCCGCCGATACAGGCAGACTTGCTGTAAGCATCGCCAGTGCAACGGCGAGTGCCGCAGCGCGATTTGTTTTTTTCATCATCGTATTCCCTCTCAATTCATGTTTGCATGAAACCCGTTTTCCTGCCGGTCCGGCGCCCGTTCCTCCATCATACAGGCAGCAGACCGGTACACTTTTAGTATACCACAGGCAGCCGCGGAATGGAAGAGCATAATTGTAAGTTTTTTATGAATAATGCCGGCCGTTTGGTGCTGTGAGACGTTTTTGCAGAAAGAAACGGTTTGCTCTGACCATATGATTTGTTAAACCGGTCTGCGCTGCACGGCGGACATCCTTTCAATGCTCTGTTTGATTCAGCAGCAAAACCGCCGTCTGTCAGGCGCAACAGACGGCGGTTCTCATTTTGCAGAAGAAAGCGGAAAAAATCGCTCCTGCTTTCAGCTGTTTGGCATCGGCTCTTTAATGAATCCAGTTTGCAGTGAATTTGTCTGCAAAGGAATCCTTGTTCTGCGGCAGTGCAAACGGAGAGGTCTTGAGCGCGTCGAGGTTTTTCTTCGGTTCAATGCCGTAAACCATCTTGTCAAAGTAAGCGACCATATACTCCACATCCTCTTTGATGACCGCGTGACCGGAGAGATGCACGTTGATTGCAATATGATCGTCCAGTCCGAGATAATCAAACACACGCTTTGCACCAAGATAGGTCATCCACTGTGCGGGTGCATTGACCCAGTTTTCGCCCTCGCAGGAGCAGATGATGAACAGATACCGGTTTGGATCCGCGACCATGGATGCAAGCATGTGCTGATCGACAGGCAACTGGTTCTCTGCACGGAATTCAAGGAATCTGCCGTTGAACCAGCCCTGCTCGCCGCTCGACTGCAGATTGCTGAGCGGCTCATTCTGGTCGTAGGTATATCTGGCGGAACCGCCCTTGCTCGAAAAGTCATAGGTCTTGCCCGCTGATTTGTAGCGGTAAAGCGCAAGCCCGCCCGCGCCGGAACAGGACGGCGCACACATCTTGATGCGTTTTTCAAAAGCACCGCAGACTGCTGCTGCCTTGCCGTATCTTGAAACACCGGTCACAATGGAGCTGTCGGGATTGATGTTCAGCTCTTTGGCAGCACCTGCATAGAGCGCATCGAGGATTTTGCTGATGCCCCATGACCATGCAAGCAGATCACCGGTCTGCTCTTCCCAGCTTCTTCCATAGGGATACAGGTCGTAGAATGCACCGATATGCTGATTGTTATCCTGTGCCGTTCCGGGCGGCGTGAACATACCGTCGCTGTCGTAGGTGATGACTGCATAGCCGTTTTCCGTGGCTGTTTTTTCTTCAATATTCTTGTGCATACCGAGAATGACCGGTGCGCCGCCCTCATGGCGCACTTTCTTCGGCAGGCTGATGAGTGCCTTGAAGGAAGCCGTCTTTCCCGTGCTCTTGCGCTTGACGGTGACTGTCATGGAACTGCCGCTGATCTTGTAGCTGACCTCATCGTCCGAGCCGTCACGCCAGACACCGTACATATAGTATTCGTACATGCAGCTGATTTCGGCCTGACGCTTCCACCAGTCATCCGGTGATTCGACCTTGCTGCCGTCCGCAAAAATGAACGGATCCGGGACGTCGTTGCTCGAACGGAGCTGATTGACTGCCGGGAAGTTATAGCTCTTGGGATAGACGACCGGCTCACTCGGACCGGACGGGCCGTCCCATTCACCTTTTTCAAATTTGCTGATCTTTCCGGTCAGGAAGTCGCGCAGCATGTTCGCATCGAGTTCATTGACCGCGCCGCTCTCGTTGACATCGGCAGATTTTATCAAGTCCTGCTGACTTCTGGCGGTGAGAATGCCCTGCTTCAGGCATGATAAATCCGCTGCATTGACAGTTCCGTCCTGATTGACATCGCCGGGCACTGTCTGTCCGGCGGGGCTGTCAGCTGCTGAAGCACTGCCGGAGCCTGCCGGCAGCATGGCGGCAGCGAGCATGACTGCGGATGCCGCTGAAATAAATCTCTTATGCAATTTCATTTTTACCTCCCAGATTATATCATTTTAAAATGATGGGCGGGATTCTGTCTCTGCTCCCGTTTTTTCTGTTCCCCCTGAAAAATGAAACAATCTGTTTTTGTTTTTTCTTGCTTACGATCAACCTCCGTTTTATCTGTTTGTGTGCCGGTGTCCGGCCCTGTCCGCATCCGCCGCAGAGGGGGAGACCGCTTTCGGTATGAAGCGGTACGGCTGAATGCGGAAAAGCCGGAGCGCAGACACATGTGCCTTCATTTGCAGCGAATCTGCAGAAATGAAAGTTTTACATAAAAAAACGCCGGAAGCGAAAAAACGCCGCACAATTTTCTGTGCGGCGCGTTTTTCTGAAAGGCATAACAATGCTCTTTGCTGCTGAACCAGAAACACCGCAGAATCATACGCTTTTGCGCGTTTCCCCTTAACAAAAATCATGATGCCTTTGCTTTTATACTTTCCGGATATTTTCTATGTGATATTAGTATAACACGTCAAAATGCGTTTGTCAAGTACAGAATTCCTTGTTTGACAAATTTTTCTGTGAATAGTGCTTATTTTCTATAGATAATGAAGCGAAGAAAATGCTAAATGGCTGTTCGGCAGGAAAGGCTGCGGAAACCCCTGTTTCCTGCAGTTTTGTGCCTGATATTCAGATGCCGCTGCATACAATTTGACAAATTTCCCTATTTGACAAAAATAAAACGTATTATTATATCAAATATCTTATTGGCAGCACGCGGAAACAGCGACTTGAACAAAAATTGAAAGAAAAAATTTTCTGAAGCTATTGACATTTACATATATGAGATGTTATAATATACTTGGAGAAAATGGCCAATAGTGTTCAACGAAAAAATAGATTATTTTAGCATAATAGAGGTGATGCGATATGATTTTTGTTCCGGTACGATGCTTTTGTTCTGCGGGATCATCGTATATCTGAACAGAAAAGTATTTGATTAGATACGGCGTTTATGATTGTATTCTGCCGTATACATTTTTGTTTGCAGACGGCATCAGAAGATAACAATTCAATATCCGGCTTCTCATGAATCACACATTGTAAACGGACGGAGGGAACTATCATGAAAAAGAAAGAGCAAGAAAACATTCAGAATCAGGTAATGGAAGGCTTTAACCCCAGAGTGTACCGATCGCTTTCCTTCCTGTTTACCGTTCTGACCATTTTGAATGTCATTGTTATTGTGTATGCCTTTGCCAGAACCGGATACGGGCTCTGGCATGCAGAGGACGCGCTGAGCTACATTGCCAAAATCGACAGCAACTTCGGCGATATCAATCAGAGCGTTCTGAAAATCCAGATTTATTCTGATGATAAGACGGTTGTTGCAAATAATATTGACCGCATCAACGACTACCATCAGGGGATTCTCGTCAATTCACAGGCGTTCAGCGAGATTAATCTGAGCAATATCGACAAGAGCCTTCCCGTTGATTTTACTGCGGCGATGAATAAAATCGAGCAGTATTACAATTCGATTTCCGGACAGCTGAACGAAATCAAAAAGGGCAGCGTGGATCCGGCCGTTCTGCAGGATGCGGAATCGGAGCTTCTGCGGGAAAACGCTAAGGTTGCCATTGACCAGATGTTTGAAAAGCAGGATAAAGCCACGTACCTGTTTTTCTGCCGTGTCGGACAGAGCTTCCTGTTTGTGCTGCTGTTCCTGGTGCTCACCCTGTCTGCCGGACTGTATGCAATCTTCAGAATCAAAAAGCACGACTATGATTTTGCGATGAAGCTGCAGAGCAGTAAGGAAAAAACCGCAAATATCCGCCAGAAGGCCGTAGAAATTGCTTATACCAATGTCGTTACCGGTCTGCGGAACCGGTATGCACTCGATGATATGCTCGATGAGCGCCTGAAAAAAGAAGATGTTACGGTTGCACTGTATGACTTCAGCAATTTCAAAGGCCTCAACGAACAGTACGGGCGCGATTTTGGAGATGAATTCATTTCGGTCGTTTCTCAGAAGATCGTGGAGTCATTCGGGAATCAGTCGGAGATCTTCAGTACAGAAGTTGACGAGTTCTTTGTTGTATTCGACAAGAACCTGCCGAAGAGCAGAGTCAACAGCATTTCGCACAGGATTCTGCACATTCTTTCTGAGCAGTATCTGATCCGCGGGGCAACAATCCAGATGAATGTTGCCGGCTGCCTCTGTTTCTGCAAAGCCAATACTTATCCTTCAGCCGATCTTCTCTTCAAAGCAATGGATCAAAGCATGAATCATACCAAATCGCAGTGCATGCAGCAAAACCGCAGCCTGCTTCTGCCGCTTCAGTAATCTGCACAGTAAGACCGGGTATCATTGTTTCACGCAGACGAGTCCATTGTGGCTCGTCTGCATTTTTTAACAAATAATCAAGAATAATTGTGGAAATTGCACAAATAGCGATAGAAAAACTATCAACCTATACAAACTTTCCAAATTGACCATTTTTTTGCTCGTGAGATGTTGACAATTAACAAAAAATGTGCTATCATGTGAACAGTGATCGAGCAGATCGCTAAATAACATTGTAAAGGGGTTTTGAAAATGAAAACGCAGAGTATGAAAAAGGCAACAGCCGCCATTACCGCAGCGGTAACGGCTTTGACAGCATCCAGTGTATGCTCTGTCATGATGGGTGTATATGCAGCAGGTGATACTGCCTTCCCCTATACAATGTTCGCCGCCTCGGATGCGGACGGCGCACTGACAATCAACGCAAAGAATTTTTGCCTGAACGGAAATATTGCATCCAACGGTACGATCGTAACCGGCAGAAAAGCCAATCTCAACGGCCGGAAAACCGAACATGCAGCAGTGGATATGCCGTATGTCAGCGGCCGGATCGGCAGCCGTTATTTTGCGAATGCTGAGTCATTCGACGAACTGGAAGTGTCTGCTCACAATGTCAACCTGAACAGAACCATGGACGTTGCAGGAGAAGCCTCTGTCAACGGCAATGTGAATATGAACGCCTCACTCAGGGCAGACTCCGATATCCGCATCAGCGGCAATGTCAGCAACTTCAACAATTCCGTGCTTTATTCGGAATTCGGTGACATTGTCATTGACTGCAACAACGTCAGCCTGACCGGCCTGATCTACGCGCCGCTCGGCAATGTAACCATCACTGCAAACAACATCAACCTGAACAATGTTATGATTATCGCAGATACCATTACACTCAATGCGAACAATGTCAATGCCAATTACGGCAGATCCTATGCCGATACAATGGGCTCCGAATCCGAGACAAAGGCTTCTTATATCACGAAGTTCAACAGCTACATGATGGACAAGGAAGCAGAAACCGTGCTGAATCTGCTTTCGCAGTATTACACCGTAACCCCGCTGGATGCAGGTGAATTCTCTGCCATCAGCGTGACCGCACCGCTGGCACCCGGAATGATGGTGACAATGGACTTTGACGTCAAGCAGTATGAGGTCGAAGGCTACGGCAATCTCTCCATTATGAAGACGGACGGCGTGCAGCAGATGAGCACCATCGTTCTGACACCGTTCAACAAGGATCTTCCGCTGATTTCCACGGACTACATGTTCATGGGCGAGAGCAGAATCTCCTACATTGAATTCTACGGCCTCGGCATCAACGGCGACGAGAATATCCCGGCGTTCAATGCACTCAGACCGCTGACCGAGAAATATGCACAGTTCCCGGATCAGCCGCCGACACCGGGCTGGTTTGATGCAGTACGCACGATGGGTCTGTTTAAGGTTTCGAGCTACAAGGACGATGACGCCATCAGCCAGATGCTCTATGAGAGCTTCGGCATCACCATGGATGCGTCCCTGAGCGCACCGGATCTGAACGCAGAAGAGCGCGTGATGCGCTATGAGAAGACGCAGGAATATGTCGATAATCTGATCAGCAATCCGGGCGTTTCGACCGCGATCTTCAACATGTGCCTCGGACAGGAGCGCACCAGCCAGTTCTTCAACAACGTGTTCTTCGGAACCGGTCTCTGGCAGCCGCAATGAATATTCTGCTTTGATTACGGGGATTTGTGGCGATCAAAGGGTTCAGAAAAGAAAATACAGCAAGAGGCGCACCGGTTGATTCCGGTGCGTCTCCTGCTGTATACGATGAGTCCGAAACAAAACTGCATCAGTCCGTTATACTCGTTAAAGTCCGATCCCTGCAAAGCAGCGCCGTCCAGATCAAAGTCATAATCCAGAATGCCGTCATGGTTTGAATCCGAATACGATTCTGTGCAGCAGAGAGCCAGAGCAACGATTTGGTCTCTGGTACCGGTATACTGATTGAGCAGCTCGTGGAGTTCGCAGAGATAGGTGTCGAATGTTAAATCCTTATACCTATTGTCGTGCAGACTCACCATTTCTGCATGACTCTTGAGAAAGTGCGTATAATCAGTCGAGTACGGTGTGTCGTAGGTCTTTGTGATCCAGTTCCAGTTGATATCATGGACTCTCGGATCATCCCACGTCACATCGGTCTGGTAGTACTTTTCACCGATCTTTACCAGGTTCCAGCTGTGTCCCGGAGCGCTGATCACATAGGATTCAATATTTGCTGCCGCAAGCAGCATTGTATAGGCTTGTGCATAGCCGTCGCAAGGGGAGCTGTTCTGTCCGTCATGATACAATCATCTTGCACAGGAAGTCAACAGAATTTCAGTAAGCTGCAAAATAGGGCGGGTAAGTTGTATTTTTTAGAGGGTAAGTTGCGTTTCCATCGAAGTATGAAGGAACAAAAAATGCCCTCAGAAAACTCTGAGGGCATCGCTTACCGGAATCCGTTTCAGGAGAAAAGAAAAACTCTCAAATGACGGGATGTCGTCATTTGAGAGCCTTACGCTTGGTGACCCGTACGGGAATTGAAAATCTCGGCGCTCTTTTCGTGACTTATCGAGATATGCAGAAAAGCCCGAAAATACGGCATTTTAGAACAATACGCAAAAATTCGTTTACGCTGTTTTTTGCTAAGTTTTTGCACCCTTAGCGGACAAATAGCGGACAAAAAACATTCGACATACCCTTGTACTTATTCGTTTTTAACCGATGTGCAGATCATATCAGCGGACAAAATGAGCCTATTTTTATTACCGCTCGCTGATACATCTGAGCGATAAGTAGGAGGATATTTTTATGAGCAGATACACAAGTGAACAGAACGCATACAGCTCCCTGAAAAAGAAATACGTTCCGCTGTGGAGACTGGATACCAACACTATGACCGTTACACACTTCAATACCGATACGCAGACCGAGGAGAGCAAGACCTACCACGCCGACTTCATCAGGTATCATCTTCATTTCTCTGACAGCCATTGCCCCAACAGGCTTCGTAGGCTCGTCAACGAGGGCAGGATCGTGCAGTACCTCGATGATATTGAACGGAAAGTCAGCGAAGCTATCTCCCGTCAGGTGAAACTTTGGAAGCAGATCGACAGTTGCTATCAGAAAGCTGTCCTCAGCGGTGACACTGAGAAGATGCTCGGTCTGGAAAACTGCTTCGTCTATATGGCAAGAGAAGCTGTGTTTGAGTGTATGGTTTATATTTGAGAATCAGCGGCTGTGCCTTCGGGTGCAGCCGTTTGTTCGTTTAGCGATTACGAGAATTCAGCTATAAAAGATTCTTTGGTGTACTTTTCAATTCCAGGGTATTTCCAGAACGAAAGGTGCTTAAAAACTTCTTCGATATTTGCTGCTCTTAACTGTATACAAGAAAGTAGATAGTGTTTTTTCTTAAAATCATCGAATGAATCAATGGCATTAGGTACTAATGTAACACGTTGGTTAGGGTAGCATTCTGCCTTTAAGATACCGTTTTTATGAATGCGGCTCATAAAATGTCTATTACGATATTCAGGAAAGATAGTTATCTGTATATCATAATCTCCATAAAAAAGAACGCCGCCAACAATTTTAGTTCCTTTATCTGTTACGATAAGAAACTTATCTAATGTTACCAAATCATTTCTTTGTTTATCAGTAAGATGAATAAAATCATTTGCTGTCACTCGATATGTACTTCCATCAGGCAACAATTCGCCAAATGGTAGATGAATACTTCTTAGCAGGTTTTCAAATGCCGATTCAGTCATTCTTTTCTCCTTTTTTAGCAACGTTTGATATGTTCTTAACCATTTCAAAAGTAGTCATCAGAAATAGCGGCACTTCATTCTATTGCATTTATTACAGGTATATAAACCATCTTCAACGGTATCATCTTCCTGTACTTCTCGCTGAGACTGTCGTAATATTTCAATATCAGATCAACCAGCTCTTTACCATTGATGCCACGGATAATAGGTGTATTGTCGAGGTATTTCTGAGCCTTCTTAGTGTAGTTTGAGAGCGTCACGAACAGACCATAATCACCCTCACGCATAGCACCTTTCAGCGACTGTATAGTGGTCTCCTTAATATCACCGTCCTGGCTCTTGACCTGAACAAGTATCCTTGGTGGAAGCTCGTCTTTATAGGCGGTAATATCAATACCGCTGTCACCGCCATGTGGGGAAATGGTTGTCCTATATCCCATAGCACTCAAAAGATCAGCCACAAATTCTTCAAGGTCATAGCCTTTAAGATTTCGGCTCAGTTCTTTAAGAATGTAATCTCTTGTATTTTCAATTATCTCGTCTGCGGTTGCAGCAACAGTTTCATCATCGGCGGTATCTGCTGAAACAGTACCCTTGAAGTTCTTGTCTAAAGCTGCAAGAAACTCGTCGGCGTAGTTTCTGACTGAAAAGAAAGACATAGCCGAACCGATCTCATACAAAGCACCCTGCGAAAAAGCTGTCCTCGGAAGATGCTTCAACCATTTGACTTTACGCTGCTGAACATAACTTTCCGTATCAGGTTCGTATATGTAGTTGCTCTCAACAGTTCCGATGTTGATCTCTCTGTTGTTCTTTGACGGGAATACAATATAGTCACCGATCTGGACTTCATGGGCAAATCGGTATAGCATACCTGCACTGGTTGCAACTTTCATCTTCTTATCATCGGGATATGTCTCGATGTATTTTTTCTTGAATGCATCACGGTCCGGAGCAATCTTGCTGAGGTTACCAATTTCATTCCAACCGATAGCTATAACATCTTCTTTTAAGAACAGGTTATCGTCAAGGGTATGGATTCCCCATACTCGTTTTTCTTCTGACATGGTTTAGCACCTCATTCTTTATTTTTCTTTTCATCGTCTATACTCATCATCATATTATAGTGGGCGATGTGACCTGAAATATCAAACACTTCTTTAAATACTGCTTTGTATTTTTCAATTGAATCTGAATAACTATCAATATACAAATCATCAGGAATTGAATGTGAACCATCGTTTATCCAATAGAACAATGATTCACAGATCTGCTGTTCTTCGATAGTCTGAAACTTCTTTTTTATATGGTCGTATTTCCGATTTCCAAGCATACCAAAATAGTTTTCAATAATACGCCGCATTGTATTTTGAATTGTAATAAAAGATGAAGTGTTAGTATCTATTAATTCACGCCAAAGAAGTTCATACGAAGTGTGAATGGGATTGTTATGCTTATACGTAATTATTCTTGAAACGGACTCGTCTTTATGCAAAATCCAATAACTTACATCGTTTGAGTTATCAATTTTACCATCAACAAAAGAAGCTTCTTTATGAAAGAACACATTATGCGTAAAAATGAATATCTGTTTTATATTTGAGTCGCCTTTTTTGACATCACATACTAATGATTTCACCAAGCAACTGACGATATATAGAATTGTACTATCCAAGCTACAAATAGGATCGTCTATTATCAATATTTTTTCAGTAGAAACTCTTGATATGTCCGTAGCACCTTTAGTAAGTTGTAAAAAATACAAAAAGGATATGAATGTTTCTTCGCCTTCACTCAGTGTGTTACTTGCCAATGATCCGTCAGGACGTTGAATCTGATAACAATTATCTTTTGTAGGCGAAGGAACAATCTTGAAATTATTAAAGCCATATGCCTTAAGCAATCTATTTATCTCATCAACTGTAGGCTGAACACTTGATATGTTCTTGTTTTTTTCTATTATTTGTGTCTCGATTTCAATGATTTCTTTTTCAAAACTGTCGATCGAACTACTTATCCCTGTTATTGCTTTATCGAAGTTTTTACAGTCTTTTAAGTATCCTGAAATAAGAGCCTCTTGCTCATCAAGGAGAAAAGTCCATATTTCTGCTATAAGGTTATTCTTTTCAGTCGCAAAGTTATCAACCATAGTGTTATGATTCTGAATTGTTTCGTTTCCTACACTAATCAGTTTTAGAATAGACTCAATATCGGTACGATTTAGCGTCACACTACGGCTTGGTTCTTTTATTTTTTTCTCTATTTCACTCTTATTAGCGCTGATATTTGCTTGCACAGCATCAATAAGTGCTTTTATTCTTCCAATATCAACCTTTGATATTGAAAAGAATGAATCGTTTGTGAGTATATCTGTCAGTAGTTTAATCATTCTCTGACCGCACTCTTCATAACTGGTTTGAAAAATCGATAAAGCCTGCAAATGCGTTTCATATTCTCTGTTGAAGAATTGTTCTAATTGTGATTTTAATGCATCAGTTATTGTATCTTGCTGACAGAAAGGACATTTACAATCATCGCCTAAATATTTCATACCATTTTGCACCCAGTCTGAGTTCCCTAAATGAGAAATCAATGCTGCTATCGGAACATCTTGGTTTCCAACAATATGCTTAGCCCATATATCGTTTACCTCTACAGATTGTAATTCAGCAAGTAAATCTTCATAATCTAAATATAGCTGATCGAATTTTTGCGGTTTTTTAGCAAATAGAGTTGTTGCTTTTTTTAGTAATTCTTCTCGTGTGTGCGGAGAAGAATGATCTTCATTATAACGTTTAATTACCTGATCGAAGAAAGTTTTCTTGCTTGCTCTAAAACCAGTAAATGCCTCTTGGAAATCTGCTTCATTTTGCTTTAGTATGACATTCCATATCGTATCTTGAAAATCCTGTGTATGTTTCTCTAATTCTTCTTTCTTTTGTTGTAATAAAGTCTTTTTCTTTTTAACTTCATCTGATAATCCCTTTTTTCTCGCTTTCAAAGCATCTATAGCTGTCATATCATCAATTACATCTTTGCCAAGTGTGAAAATACCGTCTATATCACCAGAGAAATTTGTCTCCTTGAAATGTCTGTTGTAAACCAACACTTCTAACGGTTGATTAAACTCCCATTCCACAATACAATCTGCATATTTTGTTCCCGTCATATCTTGAAAATAATTGCTGATGGTTGATTTTCCGCTTCCGTTAGGTCCGTAAATAAAATTAACCTTTGAACACTCAGATAATTCTATGCCACTTTCATCGTATGTGGCACAATTACGCATTGCTATTTTCTTAATCATAGTTCTCACCTATTAAGACAAACATCGGTTTACAACGTTTTTTCATCATGTTAATGGATACACCTGCGGGAACTGCATGAGAAGTGTTGTGCACATTCTTCAAGACGCTCTAATCCCCTACAACGCACGCCACGATCACATCACAGAACGCCCTACCATCTACCACCGACCTTACCGCCGCATCGAGCATCGTATCCCGATCCACACGGCTCCAGTCCAGCGTAAATCCATAGCGCATCGCCATACACCGTATCAGCTCACGGATGCTTCTGCCGTTGCCTTCACGGAACGGATGAATGATATTCAGCTCGGACATGATATAGGACAAATGCTCGATCTGGCGTTTCCTGTCCGTTTCTTGCAGCATTTTCTCGCTATGCAGCTTGGCAAACACCTTGTCAAGCTCCTGACCGATCAGATGCGGCGGATAGAACATGGTATCGCCCTTGCTGATCTGCTCACGGCGGATAAGCCCTGCAAACGGGTAGATATCCTCGAACAGAAAACGATGAATATTCATAAGTTGCGTCTTGGAAAATCGCCCCTTGATCGGCGATTCCATCAGCATATACTGTTTAAGGGCGGTGATCTCCTCCTCCGCCCTTTTCAGCTCGTCCCTGTCGCGGATATTCAGCTTATTTTTCAGCACATCAGAATCCGGATAGCAGTAGAGCGACTGCACCGTGGTGTACACATCATATTTTGAAAACATTACTCCGCCCTCTGATACTTTGCTTTCAGCTCTGCCATGATCTGCTGAAAATTTGCCTGACCGCTGGCATATCGGTCAAGGTTGCGTCTGCTCGCTTCACTCATTGTGAGCCCCTCGATCGCCATTGTTCCGGCAACGCTCCGGATCATCTTCTGATGCTCCTCAGCACTGACCGGCTTTTTCTGTACTTGCGGTTTCATACGTCTGCCTCCTTTGAGAGTTCCTGATCCATCTTCTATTAGCTTGGATGCCACGGGCTCTCGTTGTTAATCTTGCTTCATAAGCTGTAAGTTTCGGTTTCAAAAATTTTCTACTTCTGTAGATTGTGAATCATATTTCTTCCAATCCTAAAGACATTAAGTAAGCATATGTCCCATCATAATATTCCGGAATTCTTGTAGTATCTTCCCAGAATCCGCCAACTGTTTTATTTGCATTTCCTTCGGGAACGCAGATCACAAGACCTTTTCTTGCTCGGGTAAGCAGAACACGGTAGGCGTTAAGCATATATTTTCTACGCTCCTGCATACTTTCGCTGTCACCGTTCTGTTCATTCCATTTCGTCTGCCCGTTGAATTTATAAAAATGCCATTCACCATTTTCATACCGCATATCTGCATCCCACAGCAGACAGGCATAATCAAGCTCCAGTCCCTGAACCTGAATCTCTGTTGCAGCATCTTCCAGATAGTTGGAAGAACGTGTATCCGTCTTATCTTCAAGGAACCAATGCACAGCATTTTCATCGCCGGAAGGCAGAATATGTACAGCCAATGGCTTAAAGCGTGCAGCTTCTTTTGTGACAAGTATACCTGTTCTTTCAGTTCCCATTGCCCTGTCCCTGAGCCATTTTCTTGCCGTATTCATATTTCTTGTCAATACAATGGGGTATTTATCACAGAACTCTCGATACACGTTATTAGCCTGTTCGTCAAAGGATAACAGCATATGAACAAAGGTGGAGAGCTTTTCAGCCCGGAAGGAACGCAGATTAACGCTGAGATGCAAGTCAGCTGAGAATGTGACATTCTTGTTTTCTCTCAGCAGTTCATTTACCCTGCCTTCCGCATATTCAGACTCTGTAAGCTTTGGTGATATATATACTTTCCAATCAGGGAAATCGTTATTCAGTGCATTGATCCACTCGGATATGCCTGCTTCGCCTGTATTGATCTCCTGACCGCCTCCGACCAAGCAAACGATGGTTGCCCAGTCCTCTCTCTGATCCAGCGACCAGATCAGGAAACCGGCTTCCGACATCGGGAAATTCGGAACTTTCAGTTTGTTTCCGTAGGTTCCGCCACGCTTTAGGTACTCTGCAAGACGTTTATGTGTCCATGAGCGCTGTGCCTCATCAAATATCGCTACGTGTTCGACTTCACCATAACCGGATTCAGCCATTTTAACAGCTTTCTCAGGATCAATTTCAAGCACTCCGTTCTCCACGGGATTTTTGATCTTGGCAAGCATATTGTCACGATAGCGATGGATCATATTGATGAACTTACCGACTTCACGGCGTGAATCAGTTATTTTTTTGCTTTCTTTTCTTGCCTTGCATTTTTCATAGTTATCCTTAGCAAGTGCTTCTGTTAAAACAGCAACCAAAGGACCGTTACCTGATAAATAAACAGCGCCTTCATCATCAACCGGTTTATCGTGTCCCTGATATGTCTGCCTTACAGCAACTTCCAGTCCGACAAGTGTTTTTCCCGCACCCGGCACACCTGTCACAAAACAGATGCTCTTTTCACCGTTACGCTTGCTTTTTTCTATCACATCAAGGATACATGAGATCGTCGCGTCTGTGGAGACCTTATCGGCTTCATGCCTTGTAATATCCTCAACAGAATGACTTTCATACAGCGTTCGGGCAGCTTCGATAATAGTCGGTGTTGGTGCATACGGGCTTATGATCCAGTTTTCTTCAAGCGGCGGAAGGTCGGGGTATTTCTCTATTACTTTATGTATGAGCTCCTGCAATCCTTTTTCACCCGATATCAAGGGATTAAGTACATTATCATCATATACAGATTTCTGTATAACAGTGGAACTCCTTTGATACTTTGATACTATCAGAATGGGTACGATCAGGCGATTCTCGCTGAATTTATGAAAGTTCGTCAGATCAAGAGCATAGTCAAGAACCTGATCTACATCAGCTTCTGCCAGTGCATCTTTATTACCGGTTTTGAACTCTATGCAGAAAATAAGACCTTTCAGGAGTAGAACCACATCAATTCGTTTTCCAAGACGTGGGATATCGTATTCAAATATGATCTTTCCGCTTTCATTTTTAAATGATGGTAGAACGTTCTTCATTAATGCTATTTCACTTTTCCATGCCTCCATCTGAGTGCTCTGAACAGCACCGTGATAGCCGTCACAAAGAATACCGAGTATCGATTGTTCGGCATCGGACAAAAATGCTGAAAAACGATTATGATACAAGCAGCGGGTACTCTTTTTCATGATATCCCTCCTGTCCTATAAGGTGAAAATTTATATATAATTATACCACATTTTGACGAATTATTCAATAGCTTTTCTATAAAAAATGACGGCTGATGCTAAAAATCAAAGCTGAATAATTAGTAAAACCGACCAATGAATCCAACTTTGACGCCAGTGGAGTCAAAGTTTCTCTCACTCCGCCTCAGCTTCCAGACCATACACAAAGCTCATAACGTCCTGCTTCATCTTCTCATAGAAAGCACTCAGCTCCTCATCGGGCAGGCGATTCTCGGCTTCATACTCATCGAGCTTGTCCTGCATCTGCTTCGTGAACACCTTGCGCTGCTGGTCATACTTCTCCACAAGTGCAGGATCATCAAGCACCTCGGCAGACAGTTTTGTTTTCTGCTGACCGATATAGTTACTGAGCCTTGTGCTGTATACCTTATAAGTACCGTTCTCTCTTTTGCGCCTTTTGGCATTCTTGACTTCACGCTGATAGGTTGCCTGACAGTTCTCTGATTCGCAGGCGACTGCATTTTTCTTTCCGAGGAATACCTTACCGCAATACTTACACTTGCAAACATATAGCTTCATCTTATGAATCGCAAAACTGAAATCATAGAAGAAGTTCACAAGGGCTGTATCTGCTACGGTGTAAATATCGTTACGGTCATTTCCCCGTATGATTATCTTATCAAAACTGAGCCGAAACACTTTCATATCGCTCTCAGAGTTGAAGTCGAAGTTCCAGTCATCACGCATAACTTCACGGATATGATTGAAAACATCATTCACATACTCGGTGGACTTCTTCAAGGCACGGGTATTGAAGAAAGCTCCTGCCTTGTCTATATCTGCTCTCGCTTCGGTGAACACATCACGGAGCGTGTCGGAATAATAACGTGTAAAGAAGTTGAAGCTGTTCAGGCGGTTATCGTCAAACCGTTCCAATATCTCACGGAACACAGCACCCCTGCCGTTGATAGCTCCTATAAGTTCATCTGTGAGCTGCTCATAGTCAAGGAAGTTGCTCCTGAACTCCGTTATGTCCCTGAATACATCATCAAAGCTGATAACGGTGTATGCGTCCTCGGAGATATTTCCCCAAACTTTTTCATTGTCCTCTGTGACTACAAATATCACGCTTTTAGCCTGCTCGTCGATGCGATAGAGCAGGATTTTTTTATCTTTGCCCATATTTTGCTCCTTTTCTATAACGTTCAAGATAGAATACGTTATGATAATTATATCATTACAGCTTGAAAAAGTCAAGATAATAACGTACAAATTATGATACGTTATAATAAGAACAAGGTAATTAACGTAATTTGCATAGATTATAACGTGATATTATGGATTTGGTAAGTGCCGTTATGGTAAAATTGGATTGTCAGGAGAGAACAATACCTGACAGCGGAGCAGCATAGCCTATGTTGACCGCCACGAATATAAAGCGCTTTATATAATAATAGAAGAAAGGCGATGATCTATATTGTCCAACAACCAGTGGGCGCAGCCCACACCCCTCCGTCCTGACGGGACAAACCTCCTGCCGTTCCCTGTGAACGCTCTCCCACCTATTATAGGTGATATGGCACAGGCGATAGCAACAACCACCTCAACGGACGTTGCTATGGCAGGCACATCTATACTCTCAGCAGTGAGCTACTGCTTTTCGGGAGTATACCGTATGTCGGCAAAGCGTGACCACACCGAGCCGCTTGTGCTTGACACCCTGACCATAGCAGAACCGAGCTTCAAGAAATCGCCTGTTATGTCGCTGATTAAGCGTCCGTACATTCAGTTTGCACACGACTGGAACGAAAACAACAAGCAGGACATCTTCACTTCTCAGGCTGAACGCAAGCTGTTACAAAGCAAGCTGGAAGCTCTTGAAAAGAAGAAAGACGTTACTGCTGAGGAGATTGCCAAACTCCAGACCGAACTGAGCAACATTCCGCCCAGCAACTTCCGCAGGATAGCGGTGGACGATGTTACTCCCGAATCCCTTGTGAACCTGCTTGAAGAAAACGGCACTCTGCTGATGATCTCGGACGAAGCCGGAATGCTCGGTAATTTCAGCGGACGTTACAGCAACAATGTCCCGAATCTCGACCTCCTGCTGAAATCGTGGAACGGCGAGACCTACATCAGCGACAGAGCGACCAGGGCGAGCATCGTGCTGAAAAAGCCATACATGAGCATCTGCCTTGCCTGTCAGCCGTATGTGTTCGATGGAATGATAA
Source organism: Oscillospiraceae bacterium (assembly GCA_017427265.1). GTDB lineage: Bacteria > Bacillota > Clostridia > Oscillospirales > Ruminococcaceae > Firm-04. The sequence continues at coordinate 337,962 of JAFRTG010000027.1, forward strand.
ACAATCCCGTGTTCAGGGGCAGCGGTCTGATAGCGAGGTTCATGTACTGTTTTCCTGTGAGCAATATCGGCTCACGTAAGTACGATACGCAGGCTGTGCCTGAACAGGTCGCTGAGAGCTACAAGAGCCTTGTGTACAAGCTCCTCGGAGCGAAGTTCAACTACCACGATGAAAAGGAGCTGTATCTGCATTTCGATGCCAAGGCATACGGGGAGTTTGTTGACTACTACAACAACTTCATCGAGCCGCACCTTGTCACGGATATGGCTTTCTGCAAGGATTGGGGCGGCAAGTATCACGGAGAGCTGCTCCGCCTGTGCGGTATCATTCACTGCATCAAGTGTGCGCTGAATGATGTGAACCCTGTGGAGAACCGTGTCACACTGGATACGTTCTGCAACGCTATCGAGATTGGTGAGTATTTCCGTGAACAGGCTATCTACGCTTACAGTCTCGGAGACGTTGACCTCGGAACTATCAAGGCTGAACGTGTGCTGAACAAGATACGCTCCAAGCACATCACACTGATAAGACAGAATGACCTGTACAAGCTGTGCCGATGCACTCTGTTCAAGAACGCCGCTGACTTCGCTGAGACAATGGAGATGATGGAGGAGTACAACTATCTCCGCCGTGAGACCATTCAGGGAGCGAACGGCAACAACAAGAGTGGGATCATGGTTTTTATCAATCCCCATATCTGAACAATCGACATTATCGACATTTTCGGACTTTGATTGTGCTGAAAATGCTGATAGTTCATAAGACCACAACCATAAAACCGAGAAAGAGAGAGGTTTATTACTATGAATACAACAGAAAAGAAAGCAATCGTAGACAACATTCTGGAGCTGCTCATTCAGCTCACCGAGGACGGAGATAATTCTGCTCCGCAGACCACTACCGCACCGACCGCCGACAAGGTCGAGATGCTGACTATCAAGGAGAGCGCCGCCCTCATCAGCGGTCTCTCCGAACACACTGTCCGTCAGCTTGTGAAGCAGGGCAAGGTGAAGTCCGTAAGAACAGGTGCAGGCAGGAACGGAAAAATCCTTGTCAACAAGGCTGACCTGATCGCCTATTTCAACGGGAAGGGGGTGTGAGATATGCCCGATATGGAAAAGGTAAAAGCGCTGACTTCTCTGCTTGAAGAAAGAAGCGGTCTTGATATTCGTGAAGCTGTTGCTCGCAGCATTCACTACCTCAACGGTTATGAGAGCTATCTCTATGAAAAAGAGATAGAATACCTGCTCGAAACTCTCGATGTTGAGGAGGAGCCGCCGTTCTGATTCAGTAGAGTGAACTTTCTCAAATTTGAGCAAGTTCAGTTCATCATGATTCGCATAGACTTTAACTCAAATCTGAGCGAAAGTTTATGAGCTGAATCATCATCTTGGAGCGAGTGTTTTTACAAAATCCGAGCTGAGATTTTTGCAGAAAAATATCATTTCCGATATGATGTTTTTCAAAAAATGTAATGCGGATTTTTGAATAAATGCGCCCACATTTTCGGCTGTGACCTCAACCGTTCAGCCTCGCAGAGCCACATTAGCATTTTTGATAGTCCGAGTAGGCTGTCAAAAGTGCTATGGGGTTACTGGTGGCGCACCGCAAGTAAATCCGGCTCTACGAGCCGTTTGGTTTGCCGATATCCTTATCGTTGCAAGCCAATTCGCCCGTCAGGGCTTTGCATAGCACATAGCTGTGTCTTGTGCAAGCAATCTCCCTCATCAGAGGGTACAACTATAATTATAAAGGAGATTATTAACATGATCACAAAGACTATTTCAATGTGTCAGGGCAAAGGCAGCCTGTCGCATAACAACAGAGAGTTCACTGCCAAGAACATTGACCCGTCCAGAACTGCGGATAACATCGTGTTCGTTCAGCAGGATCTGGGTGATGCTTACCACCAGTTTTTCGATGAAGCAGTAGAGAGATACAACGCTCATCAGAAAAGAAAGGATCGCATGATCGACGACTACTTTCAGCACCTGTTCAACCGTGAGCCGAGCAAGAGCGTTATCACCGGAGCGAACAAGCAGAAGAGCTTCTATGAAGACTTGGTGCAGATCGGCACGAAGGACGATACAGGTGTCGGCACTCCCGATGCGGAAGTTGCTGTCGCTTGCTTGAAAGAATACATGGAGGGTTTCCAGAAAAGAAATCCGAATCTCTATGTGTTCAATGCGGTGATGCACCTCGATGAAGCAACGCCGCACCTGCATATCAACTACATTCCTGTTGGTCACTATGACAGAGGTCTTGATACCAGGAATGCTATGGCGAAAGCTCTTGAGGAAATGAACTTCGGTCATGATGCAAGAGCGATCAACCGTTGGAGGCTAAAGGAGTGGGCTGTTCTCAGCAATATTTGTGCTGAACACGGTATTGAGATCAGTGAACCGCAAAAGTCCAGAGGTTACAGCTACACGGTCGAGGAGTACGGCAAGCATCAGGATGAGATAAAAGCTCTCAATGCTGAAATGGCTCAGGTCGAAAGTAAGCTTGCTGAGAAGCAGGCAAAGCGTGAAGATCTCGACCAGCAGATCAAGCAGAAAACAGCACAGGTCAATGCAATTATCAACTACATTCCCGACTATGAAAAGGAGTTCAAGATCGAGGATGAGTGCGATCAGCTTCGCAGAGAGCTTGTCGGTCTGCTTGACGGTAAGCTGTCTATCATGAAGCACAAGGATGCTATCATCGCCAAGGTGCAGAGGCTCTGCAAGCTTGTCAAGAAGGTCAATGATAACGCTTACAAGTCCGGCAATACGATCTACTCTCTCCATGAAAAGCTCGATGCTGCGATGAAAGAGTATGATGATGTGTGTCAGCGCTGGAAATGTGCAGCAGAAGAACGCACGGAGCTTCGCCGTGATAACGCTGAACTGTCAGCTGAGGTCGATGACCTGACGGAGTTCGTGAGCCTGCTGAAACGCTTAGAGCCGCAGAAGTATGCTGAGGTCAAGCAGGCACAGGAGTATTTTCACAGTCAGCGCGAACAGGAAGTACAGCAGCAGTCCGCCGCCAAAAAGAAAAAGTCGTGGGGACTGGAATAATATAAAACAGAACAAAAGATGAAACTTTATGACATACCCGAAAAAAGTACGTCAAACCCCTTGACAACGGCGGTTTATTGCGCTACAATCATAGATGTACAAGGGTATGTCATAGATCTTAGGAGGTAATCTATGGCAACAATAAAGAAGCGTGGCGACAGCTATCTCATCAGGGTGAGCTGTGGCTACGATGTAAACGGCAAACACAAGGAACAGTCCATGACGTGGCGCCCCGATGAGGGTATGACCAAGAAGCAGATCGAAAAGGAGCTGAACCGACAGGCGGTGATGTTTGAGGAGTCGGTCAATCACGGCTTCAAGACTTCTGCTATGAAGTTTCAGGAGCTTGCGGAGGAGTGGTTCGAGAACTATGCTAAGAACGCCCTCAGAAGCACTACATACGAGCGTATGCTCCAGCTTACCCACCGTGTCTATCCTGCTATCGGTCACTTGCGTATCGACAAGATAACCGCAAGGCACTTGCAGGGCTTTGTGAACTCTCTCGCCAAAGAGGGAGCGAACGAAAAGACGGGCAAGCCCCTCGCACCGAAAACGATACGTCACAATCTCAGCTTTATCTCGGACGTGTTCAGCTACGCTGTTCGTATGGACTTGGTATCGGACAATCCGTGCAGGAAAGTGACTATTCCGAAAGGCGAGGTCAAGGAGAAGCCTATCTACTCTCAGGAGGAGATCGCACGGCTCCTGACAGCTATCAATGGGGAGGACACAAAGTACCGTGCTTTTTTCTATCTGATCGCTTACAGCGGTTTCCGCAGGAGCGAAATGCTCGGTCTTGAATGGAAGGACATCGACTTCGAGAATAATATCATCAGCATCAAGAGAACGAGCAACTACACGGCAGAGCGTGGCATCTACACCGATACCACAAAGACCAAACGCTCGAAGCGTGTGCTGAAGATCAGTCCGTACATCATGGGTATTCTCAAAGAGCTGAAAGACGAGCAGGACGAGGAAGCACTCCGCCTGGGCGACAAGTGGGTAGAGAGTGACAGACTCTTTGTCAAGTGGAACGGCGAACCCATGAACAA
>JAFRTG010000028.1 GCA_017427265.1 Oscillospiraceae bacterium
AACAGCGGTTTCACTTGCTTTCAGTTTTCAGGGTATTGAGAGAAATAGCCGGTGTTAATGGCAATGAGGATCCACCCGTTCCCATTCCGAACACGGAAGTTAAGCTCATTCGCGTCGAAGATACTTGGCTGGAGACGGCCCGGGAAAATAGATCGATGCCGGCACAAACCCAGAGTTTTTTGCTCTGGGTTTTGTTCTATTTGCGGGCCATTAGCTCAGTTGGTTAGAGCTCCCGGCTCATAACCGGTCGGTCCCGGGTTCGAGTCCCTGATGGCCCATTACGGGTAATCCCAAAAAAATAATGGCGTTCCGTTTTTCGGAACGCTGTTGTTTTATATGAAAACAGACAGGAGGAAATTGCATGGAGCCTGTATGTGAAGTAATCTGGCGCGAGACAGACGCGAATTTTGCCAATCTGATGATTGCATTGAAAACCTATGACCGTGACGCGCTTGTCAAGGGCGCACCGGCCTGGCGCTTTGTGTATCATACGCTGCACTCTGCGGATAAGTGGTTTTTTAATCCGTATCAGTATACCGAGCGGCCGGAGCATGAGGAAGGTTCAGATAACCCTTTCGCACCGATGTCCCGCGTATGGAGTGATGAGGAATTACTGAAACTGCTTGAACAGGTGAAGCAAAAGACATTCCGTTATCTCGATCAGCTTGCAGACAGCGCGTTGAGCGAGTGTCCGCCGGATTGTCCGTTCACGCGGCTGGAGCTGATTTTGATGCAGTTCCGTCATATTTCTGTCCATATCGGAATGCTGCACGGTCTGACGGTCGAGAAAACCGGCCGGTTCCCGGTCTATGTCAGTCCGCACTCGATGGATCGTCTGAAAAACGGATATTGGGATTCATAAAAATAAAATGTCCTGAATGTGAAAAAGCATTCAGGACATTTTGTTATCTTGTGGTCATGAAATTCTAATGCGGATTTCACCGGTTGAACGCCATTGTTCCGTGCCGTCAGCATATCGGACAAGCAGGCGGAGATCGTCATCAACAGCCAGTGCAGTCGCAGGACGTTCTGCACCGTTTTCGTTGACCGTAATCGGCCGGTTCAGGACACACAGCCGCTCACGGTATCCCGTAAGATAGTGCTTTTCCGGGAGCTGCTTATATTCCTGCAGCATGGCGGAAATCAGTTCGGCAGCGCAATCTGTGAACGCTTTCCGCGGTTCTGTATCGGCCGGGAACACAGCGCCGGCGATCTCCCGAAGCTCTGCCGGAAATCCTTCGGGCGGCGGAATCAGATTGATTCCGATTCCGACAATCACGTATTCCGGAGTCTGCTGTGATGTATATTTCGCTTCTGCAAGGATTCCGCAGACTTTTTTTCCGCGGAGCAGGAGGTCGTTGACCCATTTGATCTGTATGGGCTGCCCGGTGCAGGCTTCGATGGCCGTTGCTGCAGCAACGGCTGCCATCGGCGTCATCGCAAGGGTCTGCTCGGATGCCATCTGCGGACGGAACAGAAAGCTTGCGTAAAGCCCGGTCTGTGCAGGCGAGAAAAATGCGCGACCCTGACGTCCCTTTCCGGCAGTCTGGTGCTGCGCAAGATAAACCGTATATTCCGGGGCACCGTTCTCCGCAGCGGCGCGGAGCGCATCATTTGTGGAGGTGACCGTTTCCAGAACATGCAGACGGATGCGAGCAGCATCTTCGCCCAGCTGTTCTGTGATGCGGCGCTGCAAAGATTCCTGCATGACCCCGTCTCCTTTCAGTTTTTCTTATAATCCCGGTGATGCGTGATGACATGCATATTGCTCTTGCGCAGTTCTTCTGAGACCAGCTCTGCAAAGGTCACAGAGCGGTGATGTCCGCCGGTGCAGCCGAAGCCGACGACCAGCTGCGTCCGCCCCTCGCGGATATAGAGCGGAATCAGGAATTTCAGCAGGTCAATGACCTTATCAAAATATTCCTTTGATTCCGGCGCGTCCATGACATATTCCTGCACACAGGCCTCGACGCCGGTATGCGACTTGAGTGCGGGGACATAGTACGGGTTCGGCAGGCAGCGCATATCAAATACGAGATCGGTTTCCAGCGGTGCGCCGTATTTGAAACCAAAGCTCATTACCTGAATCGGCATCGCATCTGCAATGCTGCGGACAAACGCTGTCTTGACCTGTTCTTTCAGCTCGGCCGCAGAGATCAGTGAGGAATCCAGCAGAAAATCCGCCGTAGCGCGGAGCACCTGCAGCTCGTCATGCTCAAAGCGAATGGCTTTTTCCAGATCCCCCTCAAACTTTTTTGCTGCGACCGGGTGAATCCGGCGTAGCGTCCGGAAGCGCTTGAGCAGCGTTTCGTCAGCCGCTTCCATACAGAGCATCCGGAACCGAATCTCATTGTGGTATTGTTCCCGCAGCAGGCAATATGCCTCTGCCAGTTCTGAATACCGGTGACAGGAGCGCAGATCAATGACTGCTGCCGCGCGCGAATACCGTCCGCCTTTTTCCAGACAGTGCTGCAAAAACGGTTCCAGCATGTCAAGCGGCAGATTATCCACCGCATAATATCCGATATCCTCCAGTGCGTCCAGCGCGCTGGTTTTTCCGGCCCCGGCCATGCCGGTGACCAAGATCATTTCCATCATATGTTATTGTTCCCAAGCATTTTTTCTGTGTTATCTGACATCATAATAAAAACGGTCTGCCGCACTGCGATCCTTTCCGGTGAAGATTGCTTTCGTCAGGGCGCGGTTTTTCAGCAGATACCAGTCTCCGAATTGATCGAATTTCCGTGCAGAGGTCAGAATGCGGGATTTTTTCAGCGTGCCGTAGCGCTTGCCGGAGCGTCTGCCGTGTTTCAGAAGGCGCTCGGCAAAATCGAGATCCTCCAGGCTGACAAGCGACTCGTTAAAGCCGCCGATCGCATCAAAATCGGTTTTTTTGCACCAGAATACCGCACCGGAAAGCATTGCGCGGTTTTTGAAAATGCGCGGCAGCATCAAAAGCAGAATATAAAAGGATGAAACTGCAATGCCGAGCGATGCGCGGTCAAATACCGGCATGGCACCGCCGCCGATAAACTTTCCGCCGGCAAGATTCTCCCGGATTTCGCGGAACGTACAGGTGTCGATAAAGGTATCGGCATCGACCGTGACAAGGATTTTGCCCTTTGCAGCTTTCGCGCCCGCATTCCGGACGGACGCAATGCATCTGTCCTCATTTTCGATGACTTTCGCGCCGTATTCCGCTGCAATTTCCGCGGTACGGTCTGTGCAGCGGTTCGCTGCGACGATGATCTGCACGCGCCCGGCTGCGGACTCGGTTTCGGCTTTTCGGATGCATTGCAGGCATTTGCCGATATACTGTTCCTCATTGTGCGCCGGAACGACAACGGAAAAAAGCACGTCTTTTTCGGCGGCACTGTTCATGATTCGTTTCCTATGATTTCAGGCTCCAGTTCCAGAACAAAGCCTGTCTGTTTGCGGACGGTATCCTGCACATGCCTGCAGACTGCCATGACGTCTGCAAAGGTCGCATTGCCGCGGTTGATGACAAAGCCGGCGTGCTTCTCGCTGACCTGTGCGCCGCCGACGGTATAGCCCTTGAGGCCGCATTCGTCGATCAGCTTGGAGGCGTAGCTGCCGGCCGGACGCTTGAAGGTGCTGCCGGCGCTCGGATATTCCAGCGGCTGCTTCGACTTTCGTCTGCCGATGAGATCCTGCATTTTGGCGCGGATTTCGTCCTGCATACCCGGCTCCAGCATGACAGAGACCGTCAGGACGATCCAGTCGCGCTCCATGAGGATGCTGTGACGGTAGCTGAGATCAAGCGCCTCTGCCGGAACGGAGCGGATTTCGCCTGCTTCGTCCAGAACGGTGACGGAGAGCAGAATCTGCGAAAACTCGCCGTCATAGGCACCTGCGTTCATGAATACAGCGCCGCCGACCGAGCCGGGAATGCCGTATGCAAATTCGAGGCCTGTCAGGCAGTGCTCTGCCGCAGTCAGGCAGAGATTTTTCAGCGATTCGCCTGCGCCGCAGGTGAGGATGCCGTCCGCACAGCGAATGCCCTCTGCGAGCTTGCCGCCGAGCTTCAGAATGACGCCGCGGAAGCCGGAATCTGCCGCGAGCAGATTGCTGCCGCGGCCGATCAGTGCGTAGGGGATGCTGTTTTCGCGCAGATAAGCAACGATATTTTGAGCAGCTGCTTCATCCGGCAGCGTGACGAGTGCATCGCACGGGCCGCCGATCCGGAATGTTGTCAGAGCGGAGAGCGCAACCTGCGTTTCAATCTGTGCGCCGTTCTGTTCGCAGAGTGCTGTCAGTTTTGCGATATCGGTCATGTTCGGGCGTCCTTTCCGTGTTCTCATGGTTATTCATTCTCAATGCCGAACGGAGATTGCTGCAGCGTACTGAACGAAATGCCGCGCTTTTTTTCCGCCATATCCATGATGCGTCCTGCATCGAGATTGACGATCAGGCGTGCGGGGAAATCGAGATCCTGCAGCAGCCGGATTGCAACCGGCGTTTTGCCGACCTGTCCGGCAAAATGGGCATCGGTATTCAGAATGATCGGGATTTCATGCTTTTTGCAGAGTGCGTAAACAGTCTTAGCGTTTTCGAGTGCGCCCTGCTTCCACTGCAATGAGCTTTCGTTGATCTCAACGAGCTTGCCGGCTTCCTTGAACAGCTTCAGCACGGGCTCATAGTCAAACGGAAACATGGCGGTGGTCGGGTGGCCGATGACATCGACGAGCGGATTCTCGCAGACCTTGCGGTAGCCCTGAGAGATCAGCTCCGGCGTGCGCTCAAAGTGTACACATGCCGTGTGATAGGACGCGATGACCCATTCGCAGAACGAAAGCTCATATTCGTCCATGTCGAGCGTGCCGAACTCGTCCATAATATTGGCCTCCACGCCCTTGAGCAGATAGACGCCGTTGATGATGCGCGGCAGAATCTTATAGTTATGGAAATGCCAGACATGCGGCGAATCGGGGGAACCGGGACCGTGGTCGGTAATGCCGAGCAGCTGCAGGCCGGTCTGAGCGGCGGCGGCAGCCATCTCGCTGACGGTGGAATATGCATGGGTCGAGGCAACGGTGTGCGTGTGCAGATCTGCACGGATTCGGAGTTTATTCAGCATACGGCGCCTCAGAATTTATCAAAGTCCTTGACAATCTCCTTGCCCTGGATGGACTCCATGCCGAGATTGTGCAGCAGCTCTTCGGTTGCGTTATAGCCCATTTTCTTCTGGCGGCTGTTCATGGCGGCTACCTCCATGATGACAGCGGTGTTACGGCCGGGTTTGACCGGAATCGTCATGGACGGAATCTTGACGCCGAGAATATTGGCATACTGTTCGTCCACGCCCATGCGGTCATAATCCTTGTTGGAATCCCACGGCTCCAGCTCGATGATCATATCAATCTCCTGCTGCAGCTTGACGGCGCCCATACCGAACAGGCGGCGGACATTGATGATGCCGATGCCGCGCAGCTCAAGGAAATGCCGGATGTTTTCCGGCGAGGTGCCGACCAGATTCGTATTCGAGACCTTGCGCAGCTCGACGGCGTCATCCGCAACCAGACGGTGACCGCGCTTGACCAGCTCAATCGCGCATTCGCTCTTTCCGACGCCGCTTTCGCCGGTGATGAAAATACCCTCGCCGTAAATCTCAATCAGGACGCCGTGGCGCGTGACACGCGGTGCCAGATGCAGATTCAGGAAGGAGAGCAGATTGGACGTAAAATGCGAGGTCGATTCTGCGGTACGGAGCACCGGCACCTGATATTTCTGTGCAAGCGTCAGCATTTCCGCAAAGCAGGGGAGACCGCGGCTCAGGCACAGGCATTTGATATGCTGTGCGAACAGCGCCGTGACATGCTCGATGCGTTCCTTCTCGTCGATTGTGGAAAGGTACGCGAATTCCATTTTACCGATAATCTGGATGCGCTCCGGATTGAAATATTCGTAAAAGCCCATCAGCTGCAGACCCGGACGGGTGATGTCGTTCTCGGAAATGAGAATGTTTGCAGGATCACCGGGGCAGTAGAGCACCTCAAGACGGAACTCGTCAATGATCTGTTTCAGCGTGACGGTAAAGCGTTCAGCCATGATATTTCCTCCTTAAAAAGAATATGGGTGTATACTTCATTATTATACCACAAACCCCATGAAAATGCAAGTGTTCTGTATAAATTTCACAAAAATACGCCCGAAAGCAGCTGCATAAACCACTTTCGGGCATATGGATGACAGAGATCAGTCCGCGGGCTGCGGGCGATCACGCAGTGAAGGTGATCGGGATGGTATTGCCGTCCTTGTCATAGAAGGTGATGTTGTCGATGTAGAAGTCAACATCGTTTGCCTGTCCCCAGCGCATGATGACGAGCGTTGTGCCGGGATCGTTTTCCGCGTAGCCGTTTGCGGGAATTTTCTTTGCGGGAACCTCGGTCTCACAGCGCCAAGTATGTTCAGCGTTTTCCCAGTCCTCGTACTTGAATTCATAGTGCGTTGCCCATGAATTCTGTGTGATATTGCCGTCAGCGTCCTTGACCTTTTCCGAGGCGAGATTGCCGGCCAGCGCACCGAGGAAATTGCCGACGACCAGCGATTCCGTGCCGTCATCATTATGCCATGTTTCATTTGCAATGCAGGTGAAATCCACGCTGATTTTGCCGATCTTGCCGACATTCTCCACGCCGATCATTTCCGGCAGGTTGAACACGATCTTCGGGACGCCGAACTTTCCGGTGGATTCGTCGCGCAGGACATGCACCTTGAGCTTTTTGTCACCGTCGAGATCTGCAACGGAAAGCTCAATATCGGCTTCGTCGCCGCCCTCGCCCATCTGGTGTGCGGTATAGAGTGCGCCGTCGTCAAAGGTGATGGCATCCTGAGCGACCTCGCCGACTTCTCTTGCAGGCGGCTCAGCAGGTGCTTCCTCGGCCGCGTCAGAGGATTCCGGCTCGGATTCGGCTTCAGGGATTGTTTCCGCCTCGCTGCTTTCCTCTGCGGATGAATTTTCTTCGGTGCTCTTCACCGGGGAAACATCCGCGGAAGAATCCGGATGCGGAGCCGCCGTGCAGGCACAGAGCGTACCGGCGGCTGTCAGCGCGAGCAGCATGGCAGTGATTCTTTTGATTTGCATATGGAACCTCCTGAATGGTATCGCCGCCGCAGAAGCGGCAGTCAGTTCTTATCTACAGCACCATTATAGCATATAATAATGCAAAAAGCAAGCAGAGCGTATGAAGTTTTATATTACGATCAACCAGCCGGGGGATTCAGGAACAGAATATGCGATTTTGTTATTATTTTTGTGGAAAATTTTATTATGATCTTGACAAACATGGATTGCGTATGTATAATAACAAATGGAGAGCAATTTTATCATATGCTCACCAATAAAATTCATCACTACAACGCAGAAAGGAATACGTACTATGAAAAAAGCAATGAAACTCATCACTGGAATCGCACTGGCTGCAACAATGGCATTCTCCGGAACTGCCGGCTTTGCAGGCACCGCCGACATGCACGACAGCTGCAGATGTCTGACAGCACACGCTTATGCTCACTCATGCGGTCAGTTCGTCTATTCGTCAACCGGATGGAAGTATCTCGGATCCGGCTCGAAGCTCGGTTCCTATCACTGGGCCATCTATCAGAAGTATCACTGCAAGAGATGCCGGAATTGCGGCAAGGTGACTTCCTGGCAGAGCGCGGTAACACCTGCACAATATGTGTTCGACTGCTATATCAATGCCTGATTATTATGCGTAAAAAGATCCTGTCCGGTTCAGCCGGACAGGATCTTTCTGTTGATAGAAAAAAGTGCAGTTACGTACATTATATCAAACTGGGATTCCAAAGGGTTTGGCACGGCGGATTTATGATGCATTTTTCTCAAACACTGCGATGACCTCGCGCATCAGATCAACGGACAGCTCGCCTTTTTTCAGACGAACCGCAACAAAGTACGGCACCTCACGGTCATTGAACGCGATGCGGTCGTAATAATTGCGCATGAGCGCCTGCAGCTGTCTGGCGTTCGGCTGCGTGATGTAGAAGAACAGGGCGCCGCGCTTCTGCGAGATTTCCGAGATGCCGAGCCTGCCGGCGGTGTTGCGCAGGAGCGCCGCGTCAATCAGATTGATGAGGCTCTGGGGCGGGTCGCCGAAGCGGTCGATGAGCTCGTCAATGATTTCGGATTTGTCGTCATCGTTCCCGACGAGCGCAATTCTGCGGTAGATTTCGAGCCGCGAGGTCATGCTGGAAATATAGTTCTCCGGAATATGCGCCTCGACCTGAATATCAACCGCACAGGCCGGCGCTTTTTTCGGCTCGCCTTTTTCCTCGGCGATGGCTTCATTGAGCATTTTCAGATACATTTCGTAGCCGACCTGTTCCATCTGGCCGTGCTGCTGTCCGCCGAGAATGCTGCCTGCGCCGCGGATTTCGAGGTCGCGCAGTGCGATGCGGAAGCCGCTGCCGAACTGCGTAAATTCGCGCATGGCGGCAAGGCGCTTCTCTGCGATCTCGGTCAGCGAGCGGTTCGGCTGATAGGTGAAATAGGCGTATGCGCGGCGGGTGGAGCGTCCGACGCGGCCGCGCAGCTGATACAGCTGGGAGAGGCCGAAGCGGTCGGCCTGCTCCAGAATCAGCGTGTTGACATTCGGCACATCGACGCCGGTCTCAATGATCGTTGTGCAGACCAGAATGTCAATCTCATGCTCGACGAGCCGGTTCCAGATTTCGCTGATTTCCAGCTCGCTCATTCTGCCGTGCGCATAGCCGATGCGGGCATCCGGCAGCATATCCTGGAGCTTTGCGGCGCATTGCTGGATTGTTTCCACGCGGTTATGGATATAGTAGACCTGACCGCCGCGCTTCAGCTCTCGCTGGATGGCCTGTACAATCAGGCCGGCATTGTATTCGAGCACAAAGCTCTGCACCGGATAGCGATCCTGCGGGGGCTCCTCAATGACGCTCATATCGCGGATGCCGGAAAGCGCCATGTTCAGCGTCCGGGGAATCGGCGTTGCAGAGAGCGTCAGCATATCGACGCCGTGGAAAACCTCCTTGAAGCGTTCCTTGTGCGCGACGCCGAAGCGCTGCTCCTCGTCGATGATGGCGAGACCGAGCGCGCCGAATTTCACATCCTTGGAGAGCAGCCGGTGCGTGCCGATCAGCAGATCGACGGTGCCGTTTGCGGTTTTTCTGAGGATTTCTGTCTGCTGCTTTTTTGTGCGGAAGCGGGAGAGCAGTTCAATATTGACCGGTACGGATTCAAACCGGCGCAGTGCCGTTTCATAATGCTGATGCGCCAGCACGGTCGTCGGTGCAAGCAGCACGCACTGCTTGCCGGACAGAATACATTTCAGCGCGGCGCGGAATGCGACCTCGGTTTTGCCGAATCCGACGTCGCCGCAGAGCAGCCGGTCCATCGGATGTGTGTTCTCCATGTCCTTTTTGATTTCCGCCGCGGCGCGCAGCTGGTCGTTTGTTTCGATATACGGGAAGCGCTCCTCAAAATCGTGCTGGATTTCGTCATCCGGCGCAAACGAAAAGCCCTCTGCCTTTTCCCGCGCCGCATAGAGGCGGATCAGCTCCGCGGCCATATCCTTGACTGCTTTTTTGACGGTCGTGCGTGTTTTCTGCCATTCCTGCGAGCCGAGCTTGTTCAGCCTGACCGCAACATCGTCCTTGCCGCCGATATAGCGGGAGACCAGATCAAGCTGTGTGACGGGCACATAGAGCACATCGCTTCCGGCGTATTCGATCGTGATATAATCCTTGGTGATGCCTTCCATTTCGAGCTTTTTGATGCCCATGAACCGGCCGATGCCGTGACCGGCATGCACGACCAGATCGCCCTCTGAGATTTCGGAGAGTGCGCGGATTTCCTGTCCCTTTTTGAATCTGCGCTTTTTGAGCACGGTGCTCTGTGCCTTGCTCTGCGCAATGCAGGCATACTGAATTGCGGGATATTCAAATCCGGCGGAAAGACCGCTGCGCATCAGCAGAACCTTGCCTGGCTCCGCTTCGGAATTTTCGTCCGCAAGTGCGCAGTCAATGCCGCTGTTCTGCAAATCCTGCAGCAGAATCGGCAGGGTTTTCTCGGTTCCGCCGCAGACCATCACGCGGCATCCGCGCTTGCAGAGCTCCTGCAGATCCTCTGTCAGGATGCGCGTGCTGCCGCCCCACGGCGCATTCTGCGCGGCCTCGACGGAGAGCATCTTCTGAAACTGAAAGCTGCTTGTGCTGCTGAGAAACGCATTCATGCAGACGAGCGGATGCGATTTGGCTTCGTTCAGGACAGCGGCCGCATCCAGATAGTAATCCGCAAGCTGCCGGCAGAGCGTGCCGTCCTCCAGCATCAGCTTGACATCCTCAAGATAGCGGGTCTGCAAGCCCTGCAGCGCATCGAGCAGCGCACCGGTCTCGCATAAAAAGATGCCGCCCCTGCAATAATCGAACAGCGTTGCGGGCGTGTCGTAGATCAGCCGGAAGTAGGTGTCAATATTGCGCAGCGCAACGCCGCTTTCGAGGCGCTCCGCATCGGCGTTCAGCTTCTCCTTCAGTGCGGGCGCATGTTTTCCGCGGACTGTCTTTGCCAGCGCGCGGATGCGTTCTGTGAGAACAGCCGGATCGGGCAGCGCTTCGACGGCCGGTGCGATATCGACCTGCTCCAGAATTTCCGTGCGGCGCTGTGTTTCCGGCTCGAACCACGCCATGCTGTCGATCTCATCGCCCCAGAATTCCATGCGGACAGGCAGCGGATTCTGCGAGGAGAAGATGTCAAAGATTGAGCCGCGTACCGAAAACTGACAGGGTGCATCGACCTGATCCGTGCGGACATAGCCGAGCGCAGTGAGCTGTTCCGTCAGTTCCTTCTGGTCGCAGCTGTCCCCGCAGGCGAGATGCAGTGTGCGTTCTTGCAGTATTTGCTGAGGAATCGTATACTGCATGGCCGCTTCCGCAGAGGCTGCCAGAACGCGGCACTGTCCGCTGCAAAGTGCGGACAGTGCCGTAATGCGCAGCTGTTCGTACTCGCGGGAGATGCCTGCCGCATCGAGAAAGTTCAGTTCCTTTGCCGGATACGGAAAGGCGGTCTTTCCGCCGGCCATGAAGTTGATGTCCTCACAGAGCTGACGGGCAGCGGCCTCATCCGGCACAATGGCGAGCACCGGCGCATCGGCAGAAACGGTCAGGAGAATCTGTGCGCGGTGAATCTGCGAAACACCGGTCAGCGAAACCGGTGAGAGCCCCTTTGCAAGTGCCTTCCGGAGTTCCCTGACTGCCGGCAGCTTTGCAGCGGCTTCCGTAAAAAATTGCATGATCTTGCCCTTTCTCCGCTGCCGGTTTTTCTTCCGGCAGATTCAGGGGATATCCGGACGGATACCCCCTGTGTCATTATTCAGATTTCGATGTGGTTTCGGTCTTGCCGCTGCTTTCGGCAGAGGTTCCGGTTTCTGCTGCATCCGGCGGTGCGGTGGTTTCCGGTGCGGAGGATTCGTCCTCCTCCTTGTTCGCTTTCGTCAGTGCGCGGATGCGTTCCTGCTGCTGCCGGCGCTCAAACTCGTCGGTATCCTCAAAGCGGAAGCTGAGCTTCTTCGCAAATTTCTCTGCGGTGGAATCCGGAATGCCGTAGATGATGCCGCGGTAGAAATCCCTGGTCGCGCCGTTCAGCTTGTTGCTGATCGTAGATTTTTCGGCCGGAATTTCACACTCAGGATTCAGAAACACGACCGAGCGCAGATCCGGACAGTCACAGAATGCATATTTTCCGACGGTTTTGACGCTTTCCGGCAGAATAACCGCCTGCAGACCGGTGCAGGAATAGAACGCATAATCACCGATTGCGACGACATAATCCGGCACGGTGATCGTTCCGGTGCAGCGCCGTCCGGCGTCATAAACCTTGCCGTTGAAAATCACAAGGTCGCGGTGGAACAGCAGGCTGTCATACCACGGCGTCAGTGAGAATGCGCTGTCCCCGATGCTTTCGATCGCGGCCGGAATCGTCATTTTGCTGAGATTTGAGCACATTGCGAATGCACGGTCGCCGATGCGGGCAACGCTCTCCGGCAGCCCGATCTCCTTGAGATTCTTGCAGCCGTAGAAGGCATAGTTGCCGATATCGGTCATGCCTTCCGGTACGGTGACGGTTTTCAGCGAATAGCAGCTGTAAAAGCCGCCGTTTTTGTCGATTTCAAAGATGCTGTTGCTTTCAGCCTGCACATGCGCGATTTTGGTGACCGGCAGGCCTTCGATTTCATCCGGGATGACGAATTCTTCAGCACTGAAATCGTCGGTGTGGCCGATAATCTCGGCGTGCTTCTGATAGAGCGCATAGCGGACGCCGTCTTTTTCGGTATCCTTGCTGTGCTCGGTATCATCTTTGTACGGATCGGGCTTGGTCTCGTGAACGGTCTGGGACAGATAGGTGCCGTCCTCGAATTTGGCAGAATCCTCCGATTCGCTGTCGGCGGAAATGCCGACCCAGAGACCCTCCGCATTGCCCTGATTCTGCGCGCAGCCGCTCAGAACGGTGCAGAGCATCGCACCGAGGACGAGTCCGGCGCACAAGCGTTTCAGCTGCATGACGGCGCCTCCTGTTCTGCCGGCGCATCGGCGGGTTTGGCTTTTTCCGGCTTCGGCTTTTTCTGTTTTCCGGTATTGAAGCGGTTCATGGCAAGGTCGGTATTGCCCTTCAGCATCAGCGGGAGTGCTTCTCCGACAGTTTCAGCGGTTTCCGCGAGCTTTTTCAGATCATCCTGCGAGAATGCAGAGAGCACCCAGTCTGCCAGATCATAGTCCGGATGCGGCTTCTGACCGATGCCGACACGGATCCGCGGAAAGGTATCCGCGCCGGAAAGATAGATGATATTCTTCATGCCGTTATGGCCGCCGTCGCTGCCTTTTTTGCGGATGCGCAGTTCTCCGACGCCGAGATTGATGTCATCATAGATAACAATGACATGCTCCGGCGGAATCTGATAAAACTGCATGGCTTCCGTCACGGCCTGTCCGCTGAGGTTCATGAAGGTGTCCGGCTTGAGCAGCAGGCAGCGGATGCCCCCGCATTCTGTCATTGCGGTATCGGATTTGAACTGGTGCTTGCCGAATTTTGCGCCGCACTTTTCCGCAAAGGCGTCGATCATCATGAATCCGGCGTTGTGACGGGTACCTTTATACTTATCACCGATGTTGCCGAGACCTGCGATGATCCATTCCGGCGGACCGGTCACGGCGGGCTTTTGTGACTCGATTTGCTTGAAAAGGTCGAAAATACTCACTTTTGGTGTGCTCCCATCCTCAGAGATTTACAAAGCAGGGTTCGTGCCTGCGGAAAACAGTCAGCCGATCGAAGCCGGCTGTCCGCGCCATGTCCTCGAGCAGATCCACGCCGAAGCCCAGATATTTGGTATCGTGCGCGTCGGTGCTGATCGTCAGATGCTCGCCGCCGAGTTCGCGGAATCGCTTGATGAGCATCAGATCCGGGTCGATATAGGGCTGCGGCTTGCGCAGTCCGGAGCCGTTCAGTTCGATGGCCTTGCCCTTGCGGATGACGGTCATCAGAATTTCGTCGATCAGCCCGCGGTGCGGCGTGAGGTCGTAGGCTCTGCGGTTCGGCAGATAGCGCAGCCCGTAGGTCAGGTGCGCCAGAATATCGTAGCAGTCGGTCTGTGCAAGGCGTAGCACCTCTTCAAAATAGGCGGTAACCAGTGCAGGAATATCTTCCTTCGCGTAATCCAGAAAATAAAAATCCGGTCTGCCGGGCAGCTCGTGCACAGAGCCGAGAATCAGATCGACACGCGGATCATTGTAAATCAGCGCAGACTTTTCGATATCCTGCGGAATCTGTCCGATCTCCGCACCGGTGAGCAGCGTCAGCGGCGCGCAGGTTGCTTTGAGCGATTCGGTTTCGGCGGCAGAGGCCTCAAAGACGCCCTTGCCGTTGTAGAAATATTCCTCGGTCTCCTCCGCATGATAGTATTCTGCGGGGTAATACCGGTTGATCTCAACATGGTCTGTGATTGCCATATATTTCAGTCCGAGTGCATTGGCAGCTGTGATGCGCTCTGCGACAGTCTGCGCAGCATCCGGAGAATGGTGTGTGTGCGTGTGCAGATTCATAATCATAGACGATTGTTCTCCTTATCATTTACATACAGAAAATATTATACCACAACCGCGGGTATTTTGCAAGGGGAGCAGTGCACAGAAAATGCGGGCATCCGGGCCGGATTTTTGCCGCGCTGAACACACGTTGCTTGACAAGTCCGGCATATACGTGGTATACTGTATGAACAGATTGCAAAAGTCCGGCCGCGGACTGCTGCTGTGGGGTATATGAAAGGAGCTGGCTTATGAAACTGCAGGATCAAATCGGAAAGGACGAGACCATTCTCTGGTCGGGAAAAAAACATGTCTTTGTATCTTTTCTGGAATCCATCTTCAATCCGCTGATGCCGTTTGCATTGATCTGGGGACTGTTTGATTTTTCGTTCATTCATCTTATAGGTTCGACCGAGGCTGACGTCGGCACAGGATTCGGATTCATCCCTGTCTTTTTCCTGATTCATCTGATGCCTGTATGGCTTTATCTGGGCGGCATTCTGAGCTCTGCCTTTCGTGCCAAGCATACGGAATACTGCGTGACGGACAAAGCGGTCTATGTGCAGCACGGTCTGTTCAGCACCACGGTTGACCGGCGCGAGTTTTCAGATTTTACGCTGATTTCACTGAAGCAGGGACTGTTTGACAAGATGTTCTCTACCGGCGACGTCGTTGCGATGTGCAATGATTTCTCGACAGTACGGTCAAGACGCGGCACGCGGACGGTTCAGAATAAGCTGGAAATCTGCAATGTGGCGGATTATCAGGCTGTTTATGATATTGTCAGGGATCAGCAGTCAGCGTTTTCGCCTGCACGCAATCCCGTTTTGCCGGATGCCGGTTACGGTACACCGAATCCGGGTTTTCAGATGCAGAGTCCGGGCTACGGTACACCGAATCCGGGTTTTCAGATGCAGAGTCCGGGCTACGGCACACCGAACCCCGGCTTTCAGACCCAGACGCCCGGCTACGGCACGCCGAATCCCGGCTTCAATATGACGAATCCTGCTGCAGCACCGCGGCCTGCTGCTGTCTCCAATCCGCAGGAAGTCATGCACGCCCGTTCGGGCAATATGCAGTTTTTCACGCAGCCTCAGCCGCAGCCGGTACCGCCCGCGCAGCCCGCGCCCAGACCCGGCGAAATGGCAGAGCTTGATATGTCAATGCTCTCCGCAGCGCCTTCCGCAGTACAGCAGCCGGCACAGCAGCCGGCAGCGCCGGTGTCTGCGTTTGATCCGGCGCAGTTCGGCGAAACCACGCCCTTTGAGCAGGATCCGCTTTCCGGTTTCAGCGATCCGACGCTGCGCTTTGCAGACCCCGATCAGTTCCGTGATCCGACGCTCGATTACTTCGATCAGGAACAGTAAACGGGCTTGACAGATCCATCGGAGATATCTGTGCAAAGGAGATAACATGAACCGAACAAGACGCATTTTATGCGGCGGAATTGCAGCGGCGGCGGGCTTCTTGACGGCCGCCCTGCTTTCTTTGTCAGCGGCCGCCGCGGAAGCATATGAAGCAGGCTGGCGGACAGAGGACGGCAAGCGCTATTACACGCTGGCTGACGGCAGTCCGGCGGCGGGTGTTGTCGAGGTCGATGATCTGCCCTATGTCTTTGCACCGAACGGCGCGCAGCAGACCGGCTGGCAGAATATCGGCGACAAGCGCTATTACTATGACCCGAAAACCGGTGCGCCCGTATTCGGGCAGCTGCACTGGCGGGGCGAGGATTACTATGTCACGCGGGAATCCGGCAAGCAGACCGGTCTGACGGAGACTGAAGCCGGCAGCGTGTTCGCGGATGATTACGGCGTGATTCTGCATGAGACATGGATCCCGGACGGCGATGTTCTGCGTTATGCCGGTGCTGACAGGTATCTTGTCAGCGGGGAAACGGTCATTGGCGGACAGCCCTTTCTGTTTGATGCAGACTGCACACTCCTGACCGGCTGGCAGACCGCCTCTGACGGTGTGACGCGGTACTATGCTGCCGAAGCGGCTGCGCCGGAAATCCGGACAGGCTGGCTGGAGCTGCCGGAAGGAACTTATTATGCCGATCCCGATGCAGGCAGACTGTGCGGAATGCATGAGCTGGACGGGAAGTACTATGATTTTGCGGAGACCGGCGAGATGCTGACCGGCCTGTATGCGGTCGGCGGCGTGCGGTACTGGTTCACCGCGGAAGGCCGTGCGGAGAACTGCTGGCAGGAATCCGAAGGGCAGCGGTATTATTTCGGTGCGGACGGAGCAGCTGTCCGCGGGCTTTGTGAAATTGACGGAGACACGTACTATTTTGATGAGAACGGCGTCATGCAGACCGGCAGCATCACACTGGATCAGCCGCGGTTCTTTAACACGGAAACAGGAAAATGCATTTCCGGCTGGCAGCAGACCGATGCCGGAACCGTTTATCTGGACGGCCTGACGGGCACGCGCCTGACCGGTTGGCAGACAATCGGAGAATCGCAGTATTATTTCAGTCAGGAGGGCATCATGCAGACCGGTTCGGCGGAAATCGACGGGAAACAGTGCCGCTTCGGGGCGGACGGCGTTTACCGTCCTGTGACAATCTGTCTGGATGCCGGGCATTACGGCAAATACAATCGCAGCCCGGTCAACAATGCCTACTGGGAATCCGATTTCACATGGAAGATGCATCTGTATCTGAAGGAAGAATTGGAACAGTACGGCATTCAGGTTATCACGACGCGCACGGATAAAGATACGGATCTGGCGCTGGAGAATCGCGGTCTGACCGCAAAGGGCTGTGACCTCTTCCTGAGTATTCACAGCAATGCCTGCGATTCTGCGGCGGAAGATGCGCCGCTTGCATGCTGCGCGATCAACGGCTCTGCGGACGAGCTTGGGCTGATGCTTGCAAACTGCGTCGCGGATGTGATGCAGACAAAACAGCGCGGACATATCTGGAAGCGCGAGGGCCTGCGCGGAGACTGGTACGGCGTGCTGCGCGGCGCGACCAAGGCCGGAACGCCTGCGATTCTGCTGGAACACAGCTTCCACACGAATCCGCGTGCAACGGCGTGGCTTCTGGTCGATGCAAACGTCCGGCGGATGGCGAAGGCGGAAGCTGAATTGCTCGCGCGGTACTTCGGACAGATTCCATAGCGGGCGGCATATAAAGGAGTTCGATATGATATTGTACAGACCCGTCGGGACTGCGGAGCTGGAGCTGATTGCACAGAGCGGATACAGATGCTTTCCGCCCAGACTGCCGGAGCAGCCGATCTTTTATCCGGTACTGCATGAGGAATATGCAATCGAAATTGCGGAAAAATGGAATGCCAGAGATCATTCTGACCATAAGGGCTATGTGACGGCCTTTGAGATTGACGACGAATACGGGTCACAGTTTGCGGTTCAGACCGTCGGCAGAAACTGCCATCAGGAATTGTGGATTCCGGCGGAAGAGCTTGAAAACTTCAACTGGAATATCATCGGAACAATCCGCGTGATTCATACGTTTTCAAAGGGAACAGAACCTGTCCGTGAAGGAGAAATATAAATGGCAAAACAGCAGCAGAAAACAAATGCGATGCGGATTCTGGAGCAGAAGGCGCTGCCGCACCGCGTCAATTTCTATGAATGCGGCGAATTCACCGATGCCGTGCAGATCGCGGAGATGCTCGGACAGGATCCGGAGCAGACCTTCAAAACGCTGATGTGCGTCGGGAAAAGCGGCGGACACTATGCGTTCGTGATGCAGGGCACGGCAGAGATGGATCTGAAAAAAGCCGCGGCCGCAGCCGGGGAGAAGTCGATCCAGCTGCTGCCGGTCAAGGAGATTCTTGCCGTGACCGGCTATATCCGCGGCGGCTGCACTGCAATCGGCATGAAAAAGGATTATCCGGTTTTCCTCGACGAAACGGCAATGCTCTACGACGAGATCATTGTCAGCGGCGGCAGGCTTGGCACGCAGATTTTTCTTTCGCCGGATGTGCTTCTGGAAGCGACCGGCGGAGCATACGCCGATCTGCAAACGGACTGATACGCATATTTTCCTTTTTTTTCCGTGTATGACTGCGCGGTCTGCGGGCAGACTGAAAGTGTCCGGCATCTGTCGGGCAGCATTGCAGAGAAATCTGCGGAAAGGAACGGCATCAATATGAATCATGATACAGCAGCGGTACTGCTGGCGGCTGCCGCCGCAGGTCTGCTGACCGGCTGCGGCACAGATCACCGCACGGCAAATGAAAGCTCCGCGGCATACACCGTTACGGAAGAAGCGGTGCCGGATGACGGCAACTCGCTCTATGAGCCGGACGATGTGCACCGCAGCACGGATCGCTCGGAGCCTGATGTGATCGACCGCGCGGAATCCGCATTGGATTCTGCAAAGGATGCGGCAGAGGAAATGGTGACGGATGCTTCGCGGGCGGTCTCGGATGCAGCGCGCGATCTGACGGAAACCGACCGTCAGCAATAAGCCGGTTTTTCCGGAAAAAAGAATCTCCGGAGCGCAGGCGGAAAACGGTTCCGCATTGCTGCTCCGGAGATTTTTTGCTTCCGGCGATTTGCTTGACATTTCAGGGTACCCATGATATAATAGAAACTGAAATTGCCTGAGAACAGGCAGTCCGGCCGGGCATATCCGGCAGCCGGATAAATGCTCCCGCAGATTCGGCGGGGGCGTTATTTATTTTTGGCATCTGCAACGCGGCGGATGACATTGCCGTCCTTGTCCACAATGACGGTATGCTCCAGCGTTCCGATGAGATTTTTGCGGAACAGTTCGCGGTACTGATTCCGGAGCACTTCACGCTCCGCGATTTCGGCTTCATCGAGACCGACGGTCTTGGCCTTGTGTGCCAGCTCGTTGATCCGGTCAAGCAGTCCCTGATCCATGCGGGTCACTTCCTTTCCTTTTTGTATTATAGCATATTATCCTACAAAATGCAAGCGGAGTGTATCATGCTTTATGATACGGATTGCCTGCCGGCGGGCTTCAGATCAATGCAGGCGGGCGCTGCCCGCAAGCGGAAAAAACAGCGGGAGATACAGATATGATTGCTCTTGTAACCGGTGCGTCGGGCGGAATCGGCGCAGCAGCTGCACGGCGTCTGGCTGCGGAAGGCTATACGGTCATCGTGCATTATCACAGCGCAAAGCAGAAGGCGGAGCAGCTCGCCGCGGAAATCGGCGGCGCAGCATGGCAGGCCGATCTCGGCGATTTTGCGCAGATTGACGCGATGATCGACGGCATTTTCAGCCGGTACGGCCGGATTGATGTACTTGTCAACAATGCGGGCATCGCGCTTTCGGGGCTGTATCAGGAGATTTCCGATGCGGATGCGCTGCGGCTGTTTGCGGTCAATCTGGGCGGCACGATGCACACATCCAAGCGCGTGCTCCCGCAGATGATCCGGGAACACCGCGGCTGCATCATCAATATTGCCTCTGTCTGGGGCGAGGTCGGCGCGGCCTGCGAGGTGCATTATTCTGCCGCAAAGGCAGCGGTCATCGGCTTTACGAAAGCGCTGGCCAAGGAGACAGGCCCGTCCGGCATCCGCGTGAACTGCGTGTCGCCGGGTGTGATCGACACCGAAATGAACCGGATGCACGATGCAGAGACCATGCAGGCGCTCGCAGAGGAGACACCGCTCGGCTGCATCGGAAAACCGGAGGATGTTGCGGAAGCGATTGCGTTTCTGGCCTCGGAGCGCGCAGCGTTCATCACCGGTCAGATTCTGCCCGTGAACGGAGGATTCAACATATGAACGAACAGGAAGAAGCACGTTTTTCACAGCAGATAGCATTTCTGCTTGAGATGGATAAGATGAAGAATATCTACCGGCAGACCCGTGTGCTGCATGAGGACCGCGCCGAAAACGATGCGGAACATGCGTGGCATCTTGCGATGCTGGCGCTCGTGCTGCATGAATATGCAAATGAGCCGGTCGATCTGCAGAAGGTGCTTGCGACCGTCCTGATTCATGATGTTGTGGAGATTGACGCCGGAGATACCTATGCCTATGATGCGGCAGGCAATGCGACAAAGGCCGAACGGGAGCAGAAGGCTGCCGACCGGCTCTACGGACTGCTTCCGCCGGAGCAGGGTGCTTATCTGCGGAAGCTCTGGGACGAATTTGAGGCGCAGTCTACGCCGGAGGCGCGCTTTGCCAATGCGCTCGACCGCGTGCAGCCGCTTTTGCTGAACTATACCAAGCACGGCGAATCGTGGAAAACGCACGGCACGAGAAAGGAACAGGTCATGCAGCGGATGCAGCCGGTCTATGACGGTTCGCAGACGCTCGGTGCATTTGCGTCAGAGATCATCCGGCGCGCAGCGGAAGAAGGCTTGCTGAAGGAATAACCGCAGCCGGAAGAAGGGGGAAACAGCATGAAACAACTGACCGTCGGGCTGATGGCACATGTCGATGCCGGAAAGACGACGCTTGCGGAGGCGCTGCTGTTCCGCACGGGCGAGATCCGGAAATGCGGCCGTGTCGATCACGGGGATTCATGGCTGGATACCAATGAGATCGAGCGCAGCCGCGGCATTACGGTGTTTGCGCATCAGGCGTCGATCACGGCAGGTGATACCGTGTTCACGCTGCTGGATACGCCGGGGCATGTCGATTTTTCCGCGGAGACCGAACGCACCATGCAGGTGCTGGATTATGCGGTGCTGGTTATCAGCGGCACGGACGGCGTACAGAGCCATACGCGGACGCTCTGGCGGCTGCTGGAGCGCTACGGCGTGCCGGTGATCCTGTTTGTCAATAAAATGGATCTTTCCGACCGCACGGAAACGGCGCTGATGCAGGAATTACAGGGCAGACTCTCACCGAACTGCGTGCAGTTTGATACCGATTACGGCACGGTCTGCGAGAATGCCGCGGCCTGTTCGGAAACGCTCATGACCGAGTATTTTGATACGGATACGCTGCCGCAGGAGATGCTGCGGGCAGCTGTTGCAGAGCGGAGGATTTTCCCGGTCTGCTTCGGGGCTGCGCGGAATCTGGACGGCGTGGAATCGCTGCTGCAGATTCTGGTGCAGTATACAAAGGAGCCGGCGCGCACACCGGCATTCGGGGCGCATGTGTTCAAGATTTCCGCAGATGCCAAGGGCAGCCGTCTGACCTTCCTCAAGGTGCGCGGCGGGACGCTCCGGAACCGCGACGAGATTCGTTATACCGGCAAGGATCATGCGGAGCATGTTGAAAAGATCACCGGAATCCGGTTTTATTCCGGTGCAAAATACATTGCTTCCGACGAGGCGGAGGCGGGGGCGGTCTGTGCGGTGATCGGTCTTTCCGCGGCCTATGCGGGCATGGGAATCGGCTGCTGTGCGGATACGGCAGAGGCTGCGCTGACGCCGGTCATGCGGTATCGCGTGCTGCTGCCGGAGGAGATTGCGCCGCAGGACGCGATGGCGCATTTTCAGCAGCTCGAAGCCGAGGATCCGCAGCTGCATGTGCAGTGGGACAGCCACAGCCGCGCAATGTTTGTCCAGCTGATGGGCGCTGTGCAGCTTGAGGTACTGACCAAGCAGATTGCAATGCGGTTCGGCTATGACGTCGGGTTTGACAGCGGTGCCGTGACCTACCGCGAAACCATTGCAGAGGCGGTCGAGGGCGTCGGGCATTATGAGCCGCTCCGGCATTATGCAGAGGTGCATTTCCTGATGGAGCCGCTGCCGGAGGGAAGCGGGCTGCAATGCGGGACGAGCTGCTCCGAGGATGCGCTTGACCGCAACTGGCAGCGCTTGATTCTGACGAATCTGCTTGAAAAAACACATGTCGGCGTGCTGACCGGCTCGCCGATTACGGATATGAAGATCACCCTTGTGAGCGGAAAGGCACATCTCAAGCACACCGAGGGCGGCGACTTCCGGCAGGCGACCTACCGCGCCGTGCGGCAGGGTCTGCGTTCGGCAGAGAGCATTCTGCTCGAACCGTATTACGATTTTACGCTGGAGATTCCGGCAGACTGCGTCGGCCGTGCCATGACGGATATTCAGCAGCGCGCCGGACAGTTTGAGCCGCCGGAGATCGACGGCGACCGCGCTGTGCTGACGGGCAGCGCGCCGGTCTCGGAGCTGAACGATTATGCGTCCGAGGTGCTGGGCTATACCAAGGGCAGGGGAACGCTGACGCTTTCCGTAGCGGGATACCGTCCCTGCCACAACGCGGAGCAGGTGATTGAGCAGATCGGCTACGATGCGGACAGTGATCTTGAAAACAGCGCAGATTCTGTGTTTTGCTCGCACGGAGCGGGCTTTGTTGTCGGCTGGCAGGAGGTGCCGATGTATATGCATCTGCCGTCGATGCTGCCGCACCGCTACGACTTTCCGGAGGAGGAGATTGCTGCGGAGCCTGCGGTTCGTGCGGCTGCACTTCCGACGGCAGGCGATGACGAGCTCATGGCGATCTATGAACGCACCTACGGCAAAATTCAGCGCGACAAGCCAAAGGCAATGCGGCGCAATCCGGCCGCGGAGCTGGCGGAGGGCGATGTGCATGTTCCGCCGCCGCCGGAAAAGGAATATCTGCTGGTGGACGGCTACAACATTATTTTTGCGTGGGATTCGCTGAAGCAGCTTGCGCAGGAGCATCTTGACTATGCGCGGGAGCGTCTGCTGCATCTGCTGCAGAATTATCAGGGCTACCGGAAATGCGAGGTGATTCTCGTGTTTGATGCGTATAAGATCAAGGGGCACGGAACGGAAATCGAGCAGCACGGCGGTGTCAGCGTGGTCTATACGAAAGAGGCGGAAACGGCAGATGCCTATATTGAGCGGGTCTCAAAGCAGCTTCTGAAGCAGAACCGCGTCCGTGTTGCGACATCGGACGGGCTTGAGCAGCTGATTATTCTCGGAAACGGCGCCGTGCGGATTTCTGCACGGGAATTTGAAGCGGAGATCCGGGCGGCCGAGCAGGAGATCCGTGCGTTGATCGGAGGGCAGAAGGAATGGAACCGATAACACCCGATGAGATGAGACTGAAGCGCGTGTATTATCACACGGAGCACACCGAATGCATGACCTATTTCCGGATCACCGGCAATTTTGATCCGGATGTGATTACAGAGTATCTCCGGCTGGTGCCGGAGCAGATTCACCGGGTCGGGGAGCTGCGCCCGAACGGCACATCCTACGGCGAAGCGGTCTGGCGTTTCGGAACCGTCAAAAGCGAACGGCCGGACACCGCCAATCAGATGATGCAGACGATCGACCCGCTGCTGACCAAGGCCGATCTGCTGCGGAAGATCAAGCTGACCTACGACGCACGGCTCTGGCTGATTGTGGTGCCGCTTGTGCGCTATGACGAGCCGGTTCCGATGCTGGCGCCGTCGCTTGCGGTGATGCGCTTCTGCATGGAGACGGGTACGGAAATCGACATTGATCTGTATGTCGGATGTCCGGACGAAATGACGGGAAACGCCGGCTTCTGAGCACGGACGGTACAGTATGGATAAGTGAGGAATACCAATGAATATAAAGGTCATCCGGGCAACCGAAACATGGCAGCAGGCCGGTGCGTACTATGTCCGCATTCAGGGCATGGCAAAGCAGCACGGGATCACGCTGCGCCGGGAGTTCGATGAATATGATACGCCGGATACGAAATATATCGTTCTGACCGACGACGATTTTCCTGTTGCGACCTGCCGCTTCTATCCGCTTGACGCGCATTCTGCGATGATCGGCAGAGTTGTCGTGCTGCCGGAATACCGCGGAACGGGTCTTGGAAAGCAGGTGATGACGGAAGCCGAGCAGTGGCTCCGGGAGCTTGGCTTTGCAGAAGCTGTGATTGAAAGCCGCGACGTTGCCGTCGGGTTCTATGAAAAAATCGGGTATGCCGTTGCGGACTCGCATATTATTCACGGGGATACCTTTGCGTGCATCCGGATGGAAAAGGCGATCTGACGCGCCCGGACAGGCTGTGATACAAACGAAAAATATGCCTGCGGGTTTACCCTGCTGCTGTACGGAGTTGATAAAATGTTAGAAGTTGCATTGCTCGGCACGGGCGGAACCATGCCGATGAAAAACCGTTGGCTGACGAGCTGCCTTGTCCGGAATGAGGGACAAGGCGTGCTGATCGACTGCGGTGAGGGAACGCAAATTGCTCTGAAGTGTGCCGGACGTTCCGTGCAGAAGCTCGATCTGCTCTGCTTTACGCATTATCATGCAGACCATATCAGCGGACTGCCCGGTCTGCTGCTTTCGATGGGACTGGAAGGCCGCACCGATCCGCTGACGCTCTGCGGGCCGAAGGGGCTGCGCAGAACGGTCGAGGGGCTGCGCGTCATTGCGCCGGAGCTGCCGTTCCCGCTTTCCTATCTTGAATTTGAACAGCCGGTCGAGACACTGCAGTTTGCAGGGCTTGAGATCACGGCGTTTGCGGTGCAGCATACGATTGCCTGCTACGGCTACCGGCTGCATCTGCCGCGCATCGGCAAGTTTGACCCGGAGCGCGCAAAAGCGGCGGGTATTCCCGTGCGCGCATGGGGTCTGCTGCAGAAGCAGGCCTCCGTCACACTCGACGGCGTGACCTATTATCAGGAGCAGGTGCTCGGTGCGCCGCGGCGCGGACTGACCGTGACCTACTGCACCGACACGCGCCCGGTTCCGGCCATTACCAAATATGCGGATGATGCAGACCTCCTGATTCTGGAAGGCATGTACGGCGAACCGGAAAAGCTGGACAAGGCACTGGAGACCCGGCACATGATGTTTGAAGAGGCCGCACAGATCGCCGCGGACGCCTGTGCACACCGGCTCTGGCTGACGCATTACAGCCCGTCGCTGCCGAATCCGCAGGATTATCTGCCGCTGGCGCGTGCCGTCTTTCCGCAGACAGTCTGTCCCGTTGACGGGCAGCAGATTGACCTGCAGTATACGGACTGAGCAGAAAACCGGAGGAAGGCAGAAATATGGATGTGATTGATGAAATCCGCGCACTTGCGGAGGAATACGATTCGTGCGGCGGGAACGACGGCTGGTTCGCCCGGAAAAGGCTGTTCAATCCGCCCGCCGCAATCGAGGAGGTGCGTGCGTTTGAGCAGGAAATGCATGTCACCTTGCCGGAAGATTTTGTACGCTATCTCACGGAGCTCGGTAACGGCGGTATCGGTCCGGATTACGGGATCTGGTCGCTGGACGAGATGCGGAAGCACAATCCCTATGCGCCCCAAAGCGGCGATCTGCCGCCGATGATCGGGGGCGGACTTTCCGCGGAGGAATGGAAGATGTTTGCTGAGAAGGCTGAGGATGCGGACGACGATGACGAAATTGAGGCACTTGAACAGCAGCTCATCGCGGGCGGCATCTTCATCGGTACGCCGGGCTGCACCATGGATACGCTGCTGATGTGCAGAGGCGCTGCGGCAGGCGAAACGCTGGTTGTCGATTTTGATTATCTTTCCTACTATAACAAGCCCATTGAAAAAGGTTTCCCGTTTGCGGACTGGATGATCGAGGGGCTGAACGACAGAATCGCGGGCAAGAAATACGGCATGGATGTCGAAATGGTCACACGGTACAACGAAAACGGTCACGGCATGGCGGGTGAAAAGCTGACAGATTTCCTCATTGATCTCCGGATTGCGCAGCTGATTGATGAGGGTGACGCAAATGCAGCGAACCTTGCGCCGGCAATCCGCGCCTTTTATGAGCATGCGTTCGGGAACGGTTCATTCCAGATGTGGGTTGCGATACATG
This sequence comes from Oscillospiraceae bacterium, assembly GCA_017427265.1. Taxonomy (GTDB): domain Bacteria; phylum Bacillota; class Clostridia; order Oscillospirales; family Ruminococcaceae; genus Firm-04. Next base: position 25,769 of record JAFRTG010000028.1, read on the forward strand.
ATGGGAAGGTGATCGGCACGGTCGGGCTGACGCTGACCGAAAAGCCGCCCTATTCCGCCAATCCGAGCGGAAAGATCGGGCTGCTTTCCAGCATGTATGTTGTACCGGAATTCCGGCGGCGCGGCATCGCAAAATTTCTGCTGGGATATGTTCTGCGCTGGGCGAAGCGAAACGGCATCGGCACGGTGCAGATTACGGCCTCTGAACAGGGCGTGAAGCTCTATGAGGCGTGTGGCTTCACACACAACGATCGGTTTTTGCAGTATAATATATCAGCAATGCAGAAGGATGTGACGATTTGAATTTCACGATTTCGCCGCCCGCGCCGGTGCAGAAGGCTCTGGATACGCTTTCGGCAGCGGGCTTTGAGGCGTTTGTTGTCGGCGGCTGCGTGCGCGATGCACTGCGCGGTGCAGAGCCGCATGACTGGGACTGCACGACAAATGCCAAGCCGGATATGATCTGCAAATGCTTCCGGGATTATCATGTGATCGAAACAGGCCTGCAGCACGGAACGGTCACGGTCGTCATTGACCGGATGCCGATTGAGATTACGACCTACCGCATTGACGGGGTCTATGCCGATCACCGCAGGCCGGATTCGGTGACGTTTACGGATTCGCTGACCGACGATCTGGCGCGCCGCGATTTTACGGTCAATGCAATGGCCTATCATCCGGAACGCGGTCTGATCGACCCGTTCGGCGGGACAGACGACCTGAAAGAAGGCGTGATCCGCTGCGTCGGCAATCCGCAGGACAGATTTGATGAGGACGGCCTGCGGATTCTGCGTGCCATGCGGTTTGCGTCCGTGCTGAATTTTGCCGTTGCGCCGGAAACTGCGGACGCAATTCACACGCAGAAAGACCTCTTGAAGCACATTTCGGCGGAGCGGATCGACACGGAGCTGACAAAGCTGCTCTGCGGCACCGGTGCGGAGACGGTCTTGCAGACGTTTGCCGATGTGCTGTTTACAGTTCTGCCGGAGCTTGCGCCGATGTATCAGTTCGATCAGAAGAATCCGCATCACGATTACGATGTTTATACGCACACGCTGAAGGCCGTTTCGGCCTGTCCGCCGGAACCGGTTCTGCGCTGGGCGGCGCTGCTGCATGATACAGGAAAGCCGCACACATTCACAGAGGATGTGCGCGGCGGACATTTTTACGGCCATGCAGTTGTCAGCAAGCAGATTGCAGCGCGTGCGCTCAAGGCGATGAAATGCGACCGCAAACGCTATGACAGGGTGCTGCTGCTGGTCGAGAAGCATGATCTTGTTCTGACACCGAACGAAAAGCAGATCAAGCGAATCGTCCGGCAGATCGGGGATGAGGCGGCGGAGCAGCTGCTTCTGCTGCACAAAGCCGATGTGACGGCACAGGCGGCCTGTCACCGCGCAGAGCGAATCGAAGAATCCGACCGGCTGCTCACACTGCTGCAGGAGCTCCGTGCGGCCGATGCCTGCATGAGCCTGAAACAGCTTGCAGTTTCCGGAAAGGATTTGCTGGATGCGGGCGTTCCGCAGGGAAAGCAGATTGGCTTAACCCTGAACCGCCTGCTGGAAGCTGTCATCGAAGGCGCGCTGCCGAATGAGAAACGGGAGCTGCTGCAATATGCGGAGAAGCTGCGGGAGACCGGCTCTCTGTGAGGCGGTTCTGCATCCGTTCGGAACCCGGAATGCGTTCCATAATCGGCATTTTGACCATATGAATCATACTGTTTTTGAGGCTTGAAGGCACAGAAAGCATCAATATTGCACAAATCAATCCGGGAATTTTCAGGCCGGATTTGTGGAATCAGTACATCATATAAAAATTGTTTAATCTTTGAAAAGCGCTTGCATTTCTGCGTAATATGTGGTATAATATAAAAAAGTGCGTATTAGTCGTTTCATGTAATTATTATCTGCGGCCTGCAGCGCTGCTTTGCCGGCTGCCGGATCGTACTGAAACGGCAGGTATACGAAACAGGAATTGGTATTATCTTGACGGATGAGCCGGAATATTCCGCTGCAGATCCGAGGTGGGCACTGAATGGACGATCCGAATATAACAGCTGCTGCGGATCCGGTATCTGCCGGGGCAGCGCCGGCAAATGCAAGGGAAAAACCGCAGAAAAAGCGGACTGCCGGGTATTATGCGGCAGCATTCTTTTTGAAGATCGGCCTTACGGCTGCTGTTCTCTGGCTTTTGCTGACGTTTGCGGCAGGTGTTTACATCTGCCATACCAACAGCGCATATCCCTCGATCAGGGACGGCGATTTCTGCCTGACCAATCGTCTGGCCAAGCCGGAGCAGGGAACCATGATCGTCTACAGACATGACGGCGCGATCCGGTTCGGGCGTATTATTGCGTTCGGCGGAGACAGGGTCAGCCTCTTCACGGACTATATTTCCGTGAATGATTCCTGCATATCCGATCAAACCGTTTATCCCAATTTACTGGACGGATCAGCGGTCAGCTATCCGTACACTGTACCGGAAAACTGTGTGTTCGTTCTGAACGATTTCCGCAGCGACCTTTCCGACAGCAGAACCTTCGGCGGCATACCGCTCGAAGAGCTGCAGGGCGCTGTTGTGTTCACAATGCGAATGCGCGGCATATAAGAACTGAATTCAAAGTTAAAGGAGGATTTTTATATGAAAATGAAGAAGAAAACGGCTGTGTCTGTTTCACTCGGCCTGATTGCTGCTGCACTGGCAGCTGCTCCCATGCATGTTACAGCGGCCGGAACCGGCTATACGCCCGGATTGACTTCAGCAACGGACGGTACGGATCCTGTCAGCATAAATACAACTTCTTTCGACAAATATCTCGTCATGGATGTAAATGCAAATGTACCGAATGCGACATTTGATTTCTCCATTGATAAGTATGACAGCACGAAGGACCCGAAGGCTGTCCTTGTTGATGCGGCAGGAGGCAATCTTGCCATTATCAACGGTGTGACTGCACAGAGCAGCGGAACACTGGACTTCAAGGCCGGTGACGCTGCGAACACCGGATCTGCAGCTGCCGGAGAAGTCAAATTTGTGGTTTCTGATCCGACTGTAACAGAAGGTGCGTCCGGTGCAGATACTGCTGTTGACTGGCAGGATGCTGCTTCCGGAAATGAAAAGTATGCAAAGAAAAAACTGACGCTCGATTTCAGCACTGTGCAGTTTACCGAGCCGGGCGTTTACCGTTATCTGATTACGGAAACCGGTACAAATCAGGGCATTTCCAATGACACCGGCGTGACCGGCGCAAACAATACATACAGAACACTGGATGTTTATGTCGAGGATTATGCCGATTACTATGCGAAGCTTTCCGACAATACCGGCTATACTGAGCCGACCGGAAAAGAGCTTTTCATCGCCGGTTACGTTCTCTATGAAGGCAAGCACGATGATGCGCCTTCTGCAACTGCAACGTCCGCGACACCGAAGAGCACAAGCTACACAAACGCCTATACATCCTATGACCTGACGTTCAGCAAGACCGTTACGGGCAATCAGGGCTCCAAGGATAAGTATTTTGCATTTACCGTGAAGATTGAAAATGCTGTTGCGGGTGCTGTGTATGATGTTTCGTATGAGAATGCGGATCAGACGATCAGTGCGAATCCGAATGCGGCAACAACCTGCATTACAGCGGATGTCACGCAGCCTGCCAAGCTGTATATGACAACTGACGGCACAAGTGCAATGAGCGAAACGAATACCGGTGTGACGACGAAGGAATTTACGTTCTATCTCCAGCACGGTCAGAGCATCGAGATCAAGGGTCTTGCCGAGGGAACAAAGTATACCGTCACGGAAGCACCGGAGGACTATACGCCTTCCGCAGCAATCACAGGCGATAAGCAGACCGGCGACGGAACCGGTGACGGCACTCTGATCGAGCTTGCAGACAATGCGATGAGCGATGATTACATCAAAGACGATACCGTGATCGACTTCACCAACAACCGGCAGGGCGTAATCCCGACCGGTATCCTCTCGACCCTTGCGGGTTCTCTCGGCCTGACGGCGGTCGGTGTTGCAGGCATCGCAGGCTGCATGTTCTGCATGAAGAAAAAGAAGAAATCCGGGGCTGATGAGAAAGAATAACCACCTTGCTGAAATTCTGGAAACGGCTGAATGATCTGTACGGCTGGCTTTTGACAGCATTATTCGGCTTTATCATGCTGATCGGTTTCTGGCAGGTTTACGATAACTATTATCTGTTCCACCATACGCTGGATTACAGCGTGCGGAAATATAAGCCGGATCCGACCAATGCTGCTGCCGCATCGGAATCTCCGATCACCGGGGAAATGGTCGCATGGCTGACCGTTGACGGCACGCAGATTGATTATCCCGTGATGCAGGGAAAGGATAATGTCCGGTTCCTGAATACGGATCCCTTCGGACAGTATTCCCTGACAGGCAGTATTTTTCTTGACAGCAGAAGTTCCCCGGATTTTTCAGACAGCTTTTCCGTGGTGTACGGTCATCATATGGATTACGGCAGAATGTTCGGCGCGCTGGACGAATTTCTGGACGAATCCTATCTGAAACAGCATGTCTCCGGAACGCTCTTGCTCGGCAGAAATGCCGAAAAGGCCTGCGGGTTGGAGGTGTTCGCTTCGATGCGCGTCAGCGCAAAGGAATCAATCGTATTTGATATGGAACAGGAGAACATCCGGCAGTATATTCACGATCATGCCGCTGTTCTGACGGCTGAGAAGGAGGATCGTATACTCGGCTTATCAACTTGCACCGATGCAAATTCAGTGACAAGAGTGGTTGTATTCTGCTATATGACTGAATAGTTTTTCGCAGTGAGGAGGGTTGGCATATGAAAGCAAGTCAGATCACAGCATCTGTTTTTGTCGAATGCCTGCTCTCCTTATATTTTTTTGCACAGGGCGCATTCATGGCACAGGCATATGCACCCCTGAAAGCGGAGATTCCGGTGCTTTGTCAGGATGTCACCGCACGGGAAACGCAGATTTATCAGATTGAAATCAATCCTGAAAACGAGCTGATGCCGGCTCCGGTTTCCGACTCGATTGCGGTAGCCGAGAACAGCACCGGCAAATTTGAAATCGAAATCACGGAGCCGGGAACCTACCGGTATCTGATTTCTGAGAACGCGGGCAGTGATACCGATATCCGGTATGATGACAGCGTCTATGAGGTGACCGTGTTCGTTGAGAACGGCGCCGGGGACTCGCTGGTCTGTGCGGTCATTGCAAATACGTTAGGCCGTGCGGAGAAAGCTGAACAGATTAGCTTTCAGAATATCGCGGAGGAGATTCCGGGCTCTGTCACCACAGCAACATCTACGACAGCGGCGGTCACAACCGAAACGACGACGACTGTAACTGAACCGGTTACGACTGCTGCAGTCACATCTGCGACGCAGCCGGCAGGGCCGATCACAAGCATCATCAACAGTCTCAGAACCGGAGACCGCTTTCCGGCCGGTGCACTGTGTGCGGGGCTGGCTGCACTGACTGCATTGCTTTCCGCTTTCCTTTTCAGGCGCAAAAAGACGGAGAAGGAGGGAGGCAAATGAGAAATCACATCTTCCGGAAGCTGACAGCTGCTGCTGCTTCCGCAGTGCTGTTCCTTTCTTCGAGTGTTTATCCTTCGGTTCTCCCTGCGTTTCAGGCGAATGCGGATGCGTCTGAGCAGAAGGAATTCTGCGAGACAAAGCTCTCTCTGTTCCCTGACGGCACGGAATCTGAAACAGTCGTCACGCTCAGCGGCATGATGCCGGAGGGGGCAACCGCCGAGGCTGTGAACGTGACAGCCGATTATGCGGCGATGGACAATTCCTATGCAAACGGAAGCGATGCGGCCTTTACAGAGACACAGGATGTTTCGGTTCTGGCTGCTTACGATATCACGATTTCAGACGGCAGGGAGACATATCAGCCCGACGGCAGCCGCCCGATTACCGTCACGATCACCCATGCACAGATTACGGCCGATGCTGCCATTCAGGTCTGGCATATTTCGGATGACGGAACCCGCGTGCAGATTCCGGAGTTCACGCAGGAGGAAGGCAAGATTACCTTTTCGGCGGAGGGCTTTTCGGTTTATGAAATCGTCGAGGTCAGTGAGCCGGAGGAGATTGTTCTGACAAATGCGCAGATCCTTGACGAGCTGGACGGCAATCCGTTCTACATGTCGATCTTCAAGTCCGGAACGGGCTCATACTGGGCAATGAACTATATCAACGGAACTTCTCCGCCCTCGATTGCCAAAACTCTGGACAGTGACAATGCGGCTGTCTGGTACTTTGAAAAGGTCGGAGAAAGCGGAAATCAGTTCCGGCTTTATACGTATATCAACGGGACAAAGACATACGCTGCGATGACAATTCAGAATTTCAGCGGTAAAAACCGCGGCGCAATGTCTTTAACCACGGATGAAACCGTTCCGGAGACCGTATTTGATGTGACGCTGTTCCAAGGAAATGACGGCGCGTTCTATATTGCCCGTGAGAGCTACGGCCTGAATCTGGTATCAAGCGGTACCGGACCCGGAATTGCGGGCTGGAAAAACGAAACCGATGTCGGTTCCAAGGTCATTCTGACCCATGTGCCGCAGATTGACGATGATCCTGCGGGGCTTGATGAGAAAACCTACGGCCTGATGATTTTTCCCTCTGCGAATAATGCATCTGCCGGCGCAGCTCTGATGGCTGATCCGTTCAGCAACAGCAATTCCAACAGGCGCAAGGCGCAGGAGGTCGCTGTCAGACTGAATCCGATGACGCTGGGGGAACTGTTTGTCCCAAAGACCAGTGACATCACGATGTGGACGTTCCATAATATTTCCGGCGATCAGTACTACATCACGGCAGAAGTTGACGGAAGCACAAAATATCTGCGGCTGGAAGGAACCGCAAACAACAATTCCAAGCTGCAGCTTGCAGATACGCCTGATGCGGAATGCATTCTGAAGGTTTCACAGGGCACCGGTACGAATGCCGGAAAGATCCGGATTACGAATGAAAACGGCCTTGCAATCCGCCTGCACGACGGTAAAATCACAAGCGGCTTCAACGGCAATAACCGCAGCGACAGCTATGAATGGCTGAACCTTGCAGCGCTTTCGGATATCACAGAGGATGATTTTGTCGCAAACAGTGCACAGAAGGTCAGTGTTTCCGATACCGAAAATGTGGCAAACGGCAAGCAGATCATCGTCTATACGAGAGTGTGGAATCCGGATAAGCCGGGCTATGATTTCTATATTGTTGACCATGCCGGCAGACTGTTCCCGGCCTATGAGGTCGGAGACAACATTGAATGGTACAGCCTGCGGGTCGAGAATCTGCTCTGGGATTTCAAAGAATATTATTTTGAGGGCACGGACACACTGAATTATTATTATGATCTGCAGAATACGTACTCAGACAAGTATTTTGCACCGCAGATTGATAACGGTCAGGTGCTGTCTGCCAATAAAAAAGGTATCAATCTGAACGGCAGAAAGGACGGCAATTACAGCACGACAATTCTTGCATGGGATGACAAGTATTATCAGTATGCAGGTCTGAAAGCGGATCCCGCATCCGGAAAGATTGTCTCCTGTCCGATGTCGCAGGCAAGTGATTTCTTCTTCGCGGTAGTCGAACCGAGCAGCAGCGAGCTGACGGTCGCAAAGACAATCGACAACGATGATTACAGCATCAAAATGCGGATGGTCGATTTCGGCAATATCCAGAAGATTTACGGAAATAACAGAAGTCAGACACAGTACGATGTGCTGCAGGACGATAAGGATTTTGACCGCGGAAAAAGCGGCAATGAGCCGTACCGTGATCTGATCCGTGCATGGCTTGACGAAAGCGGCTCCGATGCAGGATACCCGACAGCGAACAATACCGGCCGAAGCCTCAGCGAGCTGTTCGCATCTGCGGCAACAGTCAATCATCTGTTCCTCGAAAAGACACATGACGAGAGCGGTTATTTTGAATATAACTGCACGAATAATTTTGCGCATCTGAACGCGAACGGCGATTTCACAGTGTACGATCAGGTCGGTACGATCGAAACGAGCGCCAACAAGCTGACGCTGAAGCACGGACAGTTTATGCCTTACAACGATCTGACGCCGGGCTCGTATTCTCAGATTCATGCAAACGAAACAGATGCCAAGGCTGCTTACCTTCCGGCTGATGATCCGCGGAGAGATAAGCCGCTGTATCAGATCCCGTATAACAGTGCGGATTATTTCTTCGGCATGGAACTGGAAGCCGGCTTTACGCAGACACACAGCGGTCTGGATGCGTGGGGCAATGACATGATCTTTGAGTTCACCGGAGATGATGACTTCTGGTTCTATGTTGACGGTGTTCGCGTGATCGACCTCGGCGGCATTCACAGTGCACTTTCCGGCTCGGTCAATTTCCGGACCGGCGAGGTCAAGGTGGATACCTTCCAGCCTACCACGCTGAGAGCGATCTTTACCGAAACTTTTATTGCAAAGTATAAGGCTGAACATAACAACGAAGCGCCGTCAGAAACCGAGCTCAATGAATATCTTGCGAATTATTTTGCACCCGGTGAGGAAATGTTCAAGGACTTTTCCGCGCACAAAATGAAGGTGTTCTACATGGAGCGCGGCGAAGGCGCTTCCAATCTGCACCTGCGCTTCAACCTCAGTGCGGTCAAGCCCGGACAAGTGCTTCTGAGCAAAGAGGTCACCGGCTCGTCTGAGATCGACTTTTCCCTTGTTGATTACCCGTTCCAGATCTGGTACAAGCTCGCAGACGGGGAATATAAGCTGCTCGATCCGGATGAAAGCAGTACGACGGACAAAATTGAGGTCTATTACGCGAATTCTCAGTCCGATGTCAAATACGCGAAAACCTATACGGCGCCCGGAACGACCCAGAGCTATGACAATGTATTTTTCCTCAGTGCCGGAGAGAGCGCATATATTGACTTCCCGGACAACATTTTCAAGTATTATATCAAGGAATGCGGCATCAATACTGAGGTTTACAGTGCCGTTGCATGCAACGGCACAACACTGACGGGCAATGCGGTTTCCGGCTCGTCAACGCGGAAGGACTATGTCTGCGGGGAATCCAGTATTGAGGACCGTCCTGCCGTGACATATGAAAACCGCGTTGATCCGAACAGATTCCGTACATGGGATATCACCAAACGGCTTTATGACAACAGCGGAACCGCGATCCATGACGATGACAGGACGACATTTGATTACAGAATTTATCTGGACTCTGAGGACGTTCCGTTCCCGGATCTTCAGTATGCGCATATGCATAAATACAGAGTCAAGACACCGGATGGCTGTTACTGTATCTGGGATCCGGAAACGGAGACCTTCGTTTCAACCGGCGAAACAGATGCCAGCCAGCTTGATGCTGAGAAGATTGTGTTCTACACATCTCCGAACGGTTCGATTTCCAAGATTCCGGCCTGGTATACCGTCGAGATTCTGTATCTGCCGGTCGGAACCAGATTCAAGGTGGAGGAAAAGGAAACCGAAATGCCGCTCGGTTATCATCTCTGGAGATATGACAGCAATAAGAACACATACTATTCCATTGATAATGCGACGCACAATGCCGGAACCGTCAGACCGGCGCAGTCTCCGGAAACCTATGTGGACAACAAGCGCGGCTTCGGCATCGCAGCAACAAAGGTTTGGACTGACAACAGCTCGGTGAGCAGTCATGCACCGGTTTATATGGCGGTCTATCTGAACGATTCCGAAACAGAAACGCTGACGCAGGTCGGTGAGGTCAGGCAGCTTGCATATCCGGTATCTTCTGTCAGCTGGTTCCTTGACAGGCTCGCTGCGGGAAAAACACTGGCGGATTATGTCGTGCGGGAGGTCAGACTGACAGGCGCCCGCTTGGATGAGGACGGCAATCTGACCGGATACGACGCCGCGGAGCCGGTCGGGGAAGGGCATCCGCTGACGGTTGCTGCAACCCTGAAGGGCTCTGACACGCCGGAGGATATTATCTATACCGCTTCGTATACGACAGGTGTTCCGACAGGCAAGGCAACCGGCGTTGCCAATACCAGAAAGGATACGGTTACCAACCGGCGCAGCAGCGGCATCAAGCTCATGCTCGGCGTGTGGAACGGTACAGCGGCTGACAGAACTGTTGAGACGCCGCTGGCAGGCGGTACATTTACGCTGACGCTGACGAAGGAAAACGGCGATACGGTAGACTACGGCGAATTTGTTTCTGACAGCACCGGACTCATTATGCTGCTGTATGATTATCCGCTGGGTGAACACAATGTCTATACCCTGACCGAAACACAGGCGCCGTCCGGATATACCGGTATTCCGCAGACCGTACAGTTCTATATTACGGCGGAAGGCGGCGAAAAGCAGATTCACTTCATTCAGCCCGAAACCCCGGACGGCTGGCATAACACGAACCCCGGTACAGGCGACATCGACGCGGTCATCAATATCTACAACAAGCAGTATACACTGGAAGCAGTCAAGTATGATGCAAGTACAAACGCGCCGCTGCCGAGTGCAAAATTCGCGCTGTATAAAGGCAGAATGAACGGAACTGTATATATCAAGGATTATATCCCGGTTGAGGGCTATGATACCGATGTGCTGATTTCCGGTGCGGACGGCGTGATCCCGAAAATCGACAACACACTCCCTGCGGGCAGATATTATCTGACTGAGAAAACGCCGCCGGACAATTTTGAAGGAATCGGTGCGGATATCGTGTTTGAAATCACCGCAACAGGGGAAGTGGTGCTGGTCAGTGCCACGGCTGCCGTGCAGCTCCTCACCGATACGGAAACGGAAGGACGCACAGAATACCGGCTCACGATCAACAACGCGAGAGCGGATGATCCGAATGCAGAGCTGACCGTTACCAAAATTGTGAACGGCTCGTTCGGAGATAAAACAGAGGACTTTTCCTTTACGCTGACCGTGGACGGCGCAGGTGCGGATGACAGCTATGCATGGCGCAAAAACGGTGAGGAACAGACGCCGATCCGATCCGGCGGTATCTTTACCATGCGGCATAATGATACTGTTGTGCTCACGCTGCCGAAGGAGACGAACATCACGCTTGCAGAGGACAATGACGGCTATCGCACGACGTTCCGTTTCGGGGATGCCGAGGCTGAGGAATGTGCATCCAAGCAGTTTGTTCTGACAGAGGCAGCGGATCTGACCGTCACGAACACATGCAGCGGAATCCTCCCGACGGGAATTGCCGGTTCAGCTGTTCCTGCAGTTCTGCTGGTGATTCTTCCGCTTTTCCCGCTCGGGTGCATTTTGTACTGCAAAAAGCGCAGAAGATCTGTCGCCTGAAAAACAGCACGGTGATAAAAGACAGTACGCAAAAAAATGAGCCATAGTATTTCTGACGGCACGTCAGAAGTACTATGGCTTTTTGTTGACATCATAGCGATGTCATGCTATAATCGAAATGAAGAGGTGACTGACATTGAAGGACGCACTGATGAACTACCGAAAAAAAGCGATTGCGCATTCGGCCTGTAACAGCGCTCGTCAGTTTGAGGGCGTTGTCCCTGAACTGATTGCGGAGATTCAAAAAAATATTCTTGTTCCGCGGACAGCTCAGACAAATTTTGCACCCTTTCGTGAAAGGTTTGGATTTGAGCTTCCTGACGATATCAAGGATTATATCAATTTGTTTTGGCATCCGTATATTTCCGGCGCATATGATTGTTACAAGCAAAATGAAGAAGGCGGATACTATCAATTTGACGAGGGGCCGGTGCTTTTTTCGGTGCTGAAACATATCGGTGAATCAGATGATGATGTGCTGCTTCAGAAGTACGGTGTGTATGATCTTACCGCGGAATTATACGACGATTATGAGGAATGCAGCGAAGTAAAGGAATATATCAGCATCGGCTGGACAGGCTATGCTGCCCATGCGGTCTTGTACCGGATTGCAACCGGAGAAATCTATCTTCAAAGCTGGAGAGAAGACAGAGTCGCCGACGATAAACCGATTGCGGGCTCTTTCGCCGAATTGATAAACGGAATATACTTTCCGGTAATCAATCGCTGAGAGCAATATTATTGATCCCTGTACGCTTCCGGAATGCTTTCGGTCACCGGGGGCGGGCACTGCCTGAAGGCTCAGAGCGTTTCTCCGAGCTCCTGTGCAAGAAACGCGGGCAGCGACAGGCCGGCGGCTTCGCAGTCTGCGAGAATATGTGCGCGCTGTGCGGCATTCTGCCTGTCAATCTTTTGTAACAGCAGCCATACGAGCAATTCAAATGCGGAGATCACCGCGAAAAAGCAGAGCGCATTGAGCAGATCATATTTCCGCAGCGCATCAATACCGTTATAGACTGCTATGCCGATGAACATCACCACATAACACCATCTGATAATGGTATTGATGCTTTCCAGCCGGTTGATCTCATCACGGAAGGTCGCCTCCGTGGTCTTGCCGCGCCTGGACAGCTTGCGGTAGCGCTTGAGCCAGCCCTTTTCAATGATCCGGCGGACATCTTTGTCCTCCAGATTTTTGTAATAGCTGTCTTTGTAGGGGTTCTCCTGCTTTTTTGCAAGGATGCTTCCGGTTTTGCGATACCGGAGCACTGCGCTGACAAGCAGATACAGCACGGCATATGCAGCGGATCCGATCAGAAGGGGCGCGCCCGGAAGCGAAATGCGGTTGCCCTTCATCAGGACGGTGGCCGCAGTCACTGCAGCGATAAGCATGACACAATAGATCACAGCCCATGCGCCTGCGCTGATTTTTTTGGCCTTCATCACAAGCGGCTGCACCATACGGAACAAAGCGGCCAGAACTGCTCCGGAACCGAGTCCGCAGAGAATCGGCGAGCCGTTTATCCGGAATTCCCCAAACGGGAGCGTTTCCTCCACACACCGCCAGTCCACAAGTCCGAAGAGCACAAAGACAACTGCAATGCCGAACAGACTTTTCAGTGAACCGGCAAGGCGGTTCTCCGGCTCGAAGTCAGAGAAATAATCTTTGCAGAATGTCTCGATATCCGTACCGACAATCTTTTCCGCAGGCTTTCCGTCCGTCTGTGCGGTCAGCAGCAGATCGTAAAGCTCTGCCATTTTTTCATCGAAATACGACGCGGGAAAGCTCTGCGTCAGAACATATTTATATGCGCCGTCAAATGCCTCGCGGTAATCACCGGAGAATTGCGATTTCATTGTTTCCAGATTCATGATTCAGACTCCTTTCCGAGTATTGCTTCTGCGCTCTGTGTCAGCAGGCGATAGCGTTTCAGAAAATCCTGCAGTTCTTGCCGCCCTTTTTCTGTCACGGAATAGTATTTGCGGATCGGTCCCAGCGGGGACTTGGCTTTCCGGCACGCGATCAGACCGTTTTTGTCGAGCCGTGTCAGCACCGGATACAGTGTGCCCTCGCCGAGCGATTCAAAGCCCGCTTCTTCCAGAATTCCGAGGATTTCATAGCCGTAGGTTTCACCGCGTGCCACAATGCTCAGCACGCAGCCTTCGAGAACGCCTTTCATCAGCTGTGCGTTATCCATCCGATCACCTCCAACTACTTTGCATTGCCAAGTATCTTACCTGTATTATACCGCATCTACTTTGTATTGTCAAGTAGTTCTGATATAATTGGTAAGTTTGCACGGGTTTAGCGCCGAGTATCTCGATTTGATTGTACGGTTTGTATATATTTTCGCGGGTTTTCGCCTGTGTGTCTGCGCAGCGCCGATCTGTGCTGCTGCCGGCAGCCTCGTTTCAGAGATAATCAGAAATGCCGCCTTCATAATTGAAAGCGGCATGATGTGATCTTGATGCACAGAGCATAATACAGAAAAAGCGCCGTCAAATTTTCATTTGATGGCGCTTTCTTTATTGGTTGGGGTGGAAGGATTTGAACCCTCGAAATAACGGAGTCAGAGTCCGCTGCCTTACCGCTTGGCGACACCCCAATGTTTAGCCGCTTCGTTTGGCGACTTGTATATTATAGCATAAAACGCATTGTTTGTAAAGCCCTTTTTACGAATTTTTTGAAATTTTTGGGTTTTCACAAAAAAGACTTGCATTTTTCGTGCAAATTTGCTATAATGATATCATGGGAGCAGAATACCTGTCTGTTCCCATGCAGAGAAGGATGTCTCCCGGCGGCTGCCTGCGGAGCTTCGTGCGTTCTGCAGTCAGATTGGCTGTGCATCCTGAAAACGGCATAGAGGAAATGAATGCAATGAAGAAGCTATACTTTATTACGAATCTTCGCTCCGGCAAAAATGCAATGCGCGGAAAGCTCGCTTCCGTCATTGATATTTTTACGGCAGCGGGCTATCAGGTAACGGTTCGTACCACGCAGGGACCCAAGGATGCAACGGCCGCCGCAGAATATGCATGTCTGACCGGCGGATATGATCTGATCGTCTGCTCCGGCGGCGACGGGACGCTGAACGAGGTTGTGCAGGGACTGATGCACAGCCAGGATCCGCTGCCTGTCGGCTATATTCCCTGCGGCTCCACCAATGACTTCGGAAGATCGCTCAAAATTCCTTCTGATATTGAAAAAGCTGCCCGCCAGATCGTGGACGGTCATCCGTTCCGCTGTGATATCGGCAGCTTCAACAACAGGAATTTCCTTTATGTTGCAGCCTTCGGCGCGTTTACGGAGGCAGTTTACGATACGCCGCAGAATGTGAAGAATGTAATCGGTCACATGGCGTATCTGCTGCACGGACTCACGCTGATTCCGTCCATTCGCTCGCTCCATATGAAAATTGAGTACAACGGCAAGGTCACAGAGGATGACTTTCTGTTCGGCATGGTCAGCAACACCGCCTCGGTCGGCGGCATGCTGAAGCTCAATAACTTCCGTCTGGATGACGGCATGTTTGAGGTCATGCTGATCCGCCGTCCGCCGAATGTCCTGCAGCTCAATAAGATTATCACGCAGCTGCTGGATATCAATATGGATATTGACGAGGAATACGTTTCCTATTTCCGCGCAAGTCATCTGCGGTTTATTTCCAATGAGGAGATCCCGTGGACGCTGGACGGCGAATACGGCGGCGCATCCTGCGACACAGAGGTCGGAATCTGCAATCATGCAGTCACCTTTATGGTCGGTGACGATGCGACGTATAACGATGACGAGATCCGGAGGCTGTTCACACAGGAGCAGGAGGAGGCACCTCATTTTTAAAAAGGAGGAATGCGTGCCGACCCCACCGGAACGCATCAACACTATGCGACTCTTTTTAATTGATTATGAAAATGTCAACTCGGCAGGTCTGCACGGCATCGGGCAGGCAGAAACGGATGACCGGTTCATTCTGTTTTACAGCCGGGAGGCAAACACGCTTTCGTTCGAGATTATGGACGAAATGCTGGAAGCAGGCATTATGCCGGAGCGCGTCTGTCTGGAGCATACCGGCAAGAACGCACTGGATTTTCAGCTCGTCACATTTCTCGGATATCTGATTGCGAAGGAGAAGGCTGATTCCTACTATATTATCAGCCGGGATTCCGGTTTTCAGTCTGCGGTGGTGTTCTGCCAGACCTATCTTGGCATCAAGGTGCATCTGAAGCCGTCGATCAAAATTGCAATCGGAAACAAACCGAAGAAAGCAAAGAAGAATGATGTGCAGAATGAAGCTGCAGTCATAACAAAGCACTCTGCCAAGGCAAAGCCTGTGCTGAAAAAAGCCAAAAAGACCGAGGAAAAGCCGGAGCCGAAAAAGAAGGGCAAGCCCGCCGCCGTCAGTTTGCGGAAAAAGGCAACCGTGATTCAGGTGCAGCCGTTCAGCGGGCCGGTACACACCGCGGTGCAGGCGGACAGGGTTCCGATTGATCTGGAAACCGTGCTGAGCCTTGTGCAGCCGGCCGTCAACGCCGATACCGCTGCGGAGATCCTGCACTGCCTGCAGGAAAGCCACAGCAAAACAGAGTTTCACAATGCACTGCAGCAGCATTTCGACAATGACAATGTCAAGCAGTATTACCATTGCATGAAGCCCTGCTTTATCACATTTGTAGAATGAAGAAGAGAGCCGTGTTCAGTCCGCACGGCTCTCTTTTTTGTGTTCCGGAAAAGAATGCTGACGGAATCGAAACAGCAACGCGGCGGAGCAGTGCAAATCCTTAATGTTTTCTTAAATTCTGTAAACAGAGATTAAGATTTTTATTTGGAATTGACAAGCGGATATTGCTGTGCTATAATAAAATTGATCTGCCGGACAGCAGATGCCGCAGCTTGCGAAATATCGCAGCGGATGGATCCTGCACGGGGGAGAAATCTGCGGAAAGCCTGACAGATCACAGTACGGGAATTAAATTTGATAGGGAGCGAGAAAAGATGAAAAAACGATTGTCTATGCGATCATGTACCACACTGCTCATCGCAGCCTTTGTTCTGCTGCCTGCGCAAAAAGCGTATGCGGCGGACAAGCCGGATGCAGAATCAGTCTACGCACTGCAGCAGTATCTGCTGACCGGGGAGACGCCGGATGCATATGCGGATGCCGACGAAAACGGCATTCTGAATGCGGCGGATCTGACTTTGCTGAAGCGCACCGTACTGGAGGGCGGTACGCCGGGGACGCTGCCGGGCGAGCTTGCTGCGCTGAAGCTGAACGAAATCTGTGCGTCCAATCAGAATTCCTTCCTGCTTTCAGACGGCAGTGCCCCGGACTGGATTGAGCTTTACAACAGCGGAGAAACACCGCTGCTGCTGGACGGCGTCGGACTTTCCGACAGCAAAAAAGACCGCTACAGCTTTGAATTCCATGACGGGATTACGCTGAATCCGCATGAATATCTGCTTGTGCTCTGTGACGGCAAGGAAAATGCGGACGGCGAACTGCACGCGCCGTTCAAGCTGAGTGCTTCCGGTGAGACGGTCTATCTGACCGCGCCGAAAAACCATGACAGTACCGACGGCGAGACACTGGAAAAGATCGAATTTCCGCTGCTGGATCCTGACATGACCTACGCGAAGAATCCGGACGGCACCGGCGAATGGAAGCTCCTTGCTGCGACGGCCGGCCGTTCCAATACCGATGCGCAGCAGCTGCGCGTCTCAGAGCCGGAATTCTCAGAGAAAGCAGGCTTTTACGACGATGCCTTCGAGCTGACACTTTCCGCGCAGGCGGGCGATACCATCCTGTATACAACGGACTGTTCGGATCCGACGACGTCCCCGACCGCGCAGACCTATACAGACGGCATCCGGATCCGTGACCTCGCCGGAGAACCCTGCACGCTGCTGGAGAAATGCGGCATGCTGGATGACTGGTATCATTGTCCGAGCAGTATGGCTGACCGGGGCATGGTAATCCGTGCGGTCTGCAAAAACGAAAAGACCGGCAATTTCAGCCGCGTGGTCTCAAATACATATTTCGTGAAGCAGGATGAACCGTTCTATCAGACGCTGAAGGTCATTTCCATCTCAACGGATGAAGCCAATCTGGCAGACCCCGTTACGGGCATTTATACTTCATATAACTATTACAATCAGGGCAAGGAATGGGAACGCCCGGTCAATATTCAGGTGTTTGAAAAGGGCAAGCCGCGCTATTCCGAGGATGTCGGTATGCGGCTCGCCGGCAGCTATTCCCGCACGAATACCCAGAAGAGCATGACATTCTTTGCACGCAGCGAATACGGCGCCTCCAAGATGAAATATGATTTCTTTGACGGCGAAGCAGTTGACTGTGACGGCAACAAGATCAAGGAATTTGAAAAGATCACGCTCCGCAACGGCGGCTGTGCATTTGAGGAGCTGCGCTTCCGGGATGACATGAACGCATATTTCGCCAAGGGGCTGGACATTGCCGTGCAGGCAAAGGCCGACTGCGTTGTATTCCTGAACGGCGAATTCTGGGGCGAATACTCTTTGCAGGAAAAGCTGGACGAAAACTACTGTGCATCACATTACCATGTGAAAAAGAGCAATGTCACGACTGCCAAAAACAATGTGGCAGACGGCGATGCCGATCTGTTCAACGTGGATTTTTATGATCTTTATAAATGGGCGCTGACAGTGGATATGTCTGATGATGAGAATTATCAGAAGGTCTGCGATGCGCTCGATGTCCAGAGCTTTGCAGAATATGCGGCGGTGGAAAGCTATGTCAGCAACTGGGATTCCTTCCAGACCAATAATAATATCATGCTCTGGCGTGCAAATGAAATAATCCCGGAGAATCCTTACGCGGACGGCCGCTGGCGGTTCATGCTGTTTGATACGGAGTGGTCTGCAAACTTCCAGGGTGAGATCCCGCCGGAAAATAACTATCTGGAGGTAATGGATGATCCGAACATGTGGTTCGATCCCTGGGGTTCGTCAGATATCCCGGATATCCATTACGGAAGGCTGTTCAATAAGCTGATTGACAATGCGGATTTTGCGGCGCGGTTCCGGGCAGCCAATGTGCGGCTTGCAACGGAGATTTTTGAGCCGCAGCGCGTCCATGAACGCATTGACTACTATATGGAGCGGCTGACAGGCGCATATCTTGCAACCGGTGAACGGTACGGAATTGATTTCAATCTGAGTCAGCGCGAAGAGTGGATCCGTTCGTTTTTTGCGGAACGTCCGCATTATGCGATTGCACACTGCGATCATCTGCTGAAAATGCACGGGCACGGGAATCTGGTGCCTGATACGCAGGAATAACGGCGGTTAAGTGCCTATTTATTTGTATTTTAAGTAAAGGATACAGTATTCGTGTGAATACTGTATCCTTTATGAATACTTTGTTGTTTAAGATATGAATTTGATAACTGGCTGTTGTCAGATTGCGACTAATTAGAGAGGAATGTGTATTGAGTTATGGACGAGAAAATGGAAATTTTTACATTAAATTGCAGAGATAATGTTCTTTACGACGTTGTTAGAAATATCTTCGATCTTTCCGAGGCGAAAACTAATGAATTCATTCATCATGAGTATCAGACGATGAGAGAACGGCTAAAAAAAAAAGGAATCGAATACGAAACATTAAAAAGAGCATTAGTACCTTGTCAAGAAAAAAAGAAAACGGAAGTATGCCTAGTATTTGATTCTGTTGCTACTGGGTCTGATTTTTACGGATTATTTATTTTTGATTTGCTAATCCCATTATTGGATAAAAAGAGTACATATAGTATTTTGATAGGAGATTATTGTAATGTATTGGAAGGAGAAAGAAATTCTGAAAAGGTTTTGAAAAAAATGATGTTTGATCCTGATGATAATAATTTTATTGGTATAAATTCATCCGAATACTATAACAGTAATCAGTATTTTTTAGTTTATATCAACAGTATCACGGAATTTCAATTAAATACAATCGTTGAAGGAATGAAAGAATATGGCTTTTTTACAGGATATGTAAGAATAAAGACAGCTTCGAGATTCAAAGCGTATTTGGCCAGCATTTTGACGCCTTTATGTATTAAAGCAAAAGAAACTGTAATTCTTATGAATAGTGATGAAATTGATGATGAGGATAATATCAATGAAAGAGGTTATCCATTTGAGAAAAGCGGTTTTAGAGTTATAAGTATAAATGAGATGAGCTTTCTTCCTTTTTTGAGTTATAAAATTGAATCTGTTTTTGCAGACGAGGATGATAATTCCTTTGCATTTAATGCACTGTATCCGCAAGCGTGTTCACTAAAGGGGATGAAGCTAATTCTTAAAGATAGAAGATGGGAATACCTTCAAAAGGAGAAGGGAGGAATAATAGAATCATTTGGAGAGTTGTCACAAGATAAGAAATCTTTCTGTGATTTAATTCTCCTTAAAGTGAGAAAAAATTATATATACAGATTGAGACAAGACGAACATGATGGTGCCTTGATGTTTGATGTTTGTGTCGATATTCCAACAAATAACAAAGGCATTAGAAAAAGTACAGTGGGATTGAAATATTATCCGAAGGATAAAACTATGGAGATTGTTACTATTACCTAATGATTTGGGACGCATATAAGTTTTAAATGCATCGATAAGAATTGTTATAGTTAAAATGATGGTTTGACTTTTTCTTTTTGTTGTGTTATAATAGACACAGTTCGTTTGCGGAATGCATGTATCTTAAACGAATGATGAGGATAAAGGGGCTTATGATATGAGTCAGAATACAAACGGGATGGATTATGATGTGCTGATCGTCGGCGCAGGGCCGGGCGGCATCTTTACCGCCTATGAGCTTTGTCAGGCGAACCGCGGTCTGCGGATCGGCGTGTTTGAATGCGGAAATCCGCTGCACGCGCGCAAGTGTCCGATCGACGGCAAAAAGATCAAAAGCTGCATCGGATGCAGAACCTGCGCGATCATGAACGGCTTCGGCGGTGCCGGGGCGTTCTCGGACGGCAAGTACAATATCACGAACCAGTTCGGCGGCACGCTCTATGAATATGTCGGCAAGGCGGAAGCGCTGGAGCTGATGCGCTATGTCGATCAGATCAATCTGTCACACGGCGGCGACGGCACAAAGCTCTATTCAACCGCGAATACCGCGATCAAGAAGAAATGCTTTGAAAATGATCTGCATCTGCTGGATGCGCAGGTGCGGCATCTCGGTACGGACAAGAACTATATTGTTTTACAGAACCTTTACGATGAATTAAAGGATCAGGTAGACTTTTACTTCTCGACGGAAATCGACATGGTGGAGCGGCTGGAATCCGGCTATGCGCTGGTCTCCGGACAGAAGCGCTTTACCGGCAGGCGCTGCGTGATTTCGGTCGGCAGAAGCGGCAGCAAGTGGATGGAAAGCGTCTGTGCGGCGCTGGAAATTCCGACGCGCTCGAACCGTGTGGATATCGGTGTGCGCGTGGAGCTGCCTGCGGCGGTTTTCTCGCATCTGACAGACGAGCTCTACGAGAGCAAGATCGTCTACCGCACGAAGCAGTTTGAGGATCTGGTGCGCACCTTCTGCATGAATCCGCACGGCGTTGTGGTCAATGAGAATACCAACGGCATCGTGACGGTCAACGGCCACAGCTATGAGGATCCTGCGCTGCACACGGAGAATACGAATTTTGCGCTGCTTGTCAGCAAGCATTTTTCGGAGCCCTTCCGGGACAGCAACGGCTACGGCGAGAGCATCGCAAGGCTCTCGAATATGCTCGGCGGCGGCGTGATCGTGCAGCGCTTCGGCGATCTGATCCGCGGACGGCGCAGCAATGTGCAGCGCATCTCCGAGAGCTTTGTCGTGCCGACGCTGGCTGCACAGCCCGGTGATCTGAGCCTCGTGATTCCCAAGCGGATTCTTGACGGCATCATCGAGATGATCTATGCACTGGACAAGATTGCGCCCGGTACGGCCAATGACGATACGCTGCTTTACGGCGTGGAGGTCAAGTTCTACAATATGGAGGTCGAGATAGACCGCAATCTCCAGACAAAACACAAGGGACTGTATGTCATCGGCGACTGCTCCGGTGTCACGCATTCGCTTTCCCATGCTTCGGCTTCGGGTGTCTATGTCGCAAGACATATCCTCGGAACGCAGGCGTGAACCGTCAGAAAGAAAAAATCAGAAAGAAATAAGAAAGTAAGAGGATAGTATGATGGAAGAGGTTAACAAGTCTGAGGTTATGAAGAAAGTGGAACGCAGAATGGGCATTCTGATGGGTGTTTCCCTGAGCCTTTGCCTGTCGCTGTTCGGCTGCTGGTTTTCCGGGCATTTTTCACTCGGCGCATTTGTCACCAGCTTTCTCATCAGCACGGTAATCAGCCTGCTGATCGGGTTTCTGATCCCGACGCATAAAATCGGCATTGCAGCCTGCCGGAAGCTCCGGGCGCAGGAGCACAGTCTGAAGGGCGGAGCCGTCACAAGTCTGGTCTCCGATCTGATCTACACGCCGCTGATTTCGCTGGTGATGACTGCACATGCCTTCAACAATGCGCTGAAGCACGGCGCTTCGATCTCGTTCGGCGGCATGTTTGTGACTTCGCTGCTGCCTTCGCTGCTGATCGGCTTTGTGCTGATTTTCATTCTGACGCCGCTGTTTGTAAAGATGCTGCTGAAAAAAGAGGGCATTCAGAAACCGGAGTAATCAGCTGCAAAAAGCATCCTGCATCCCGTGAAAACGCGGGGGACGGGATGCTTTTTCTGTAGGCTGCGGCGGATTGCCTTTCAGACTTTTTGTGCAGAGTTGCTAAAACCGGGCGGGATATACAGACAATTTCGCTGAAATGCCGTCTTGCATTTTCTGCCAAATTCCGATATAATAAAATTATAGCATTAGCGCCGGATTCAGACCTTTGCACAGTGGATGTCAATAGTCTGTTTTTTTATTTTCCGGTGAAAAGGGGTGTACGGATATGAAGGCTCTGGAAGACAAAATCCGGGCAGAGGGAAAGATTCTTCCCGGTCCTGTCCTGAAGGTTTCCTCGTTTCTGAATCATCAGATCGACGCGGATTTCATGATGGAGATCGGCAGAGAGCTTGCGGCGCGCTTTCAGGATGCAGGCGCGACGAAGATTCTGACGATCGAATCCTCCGGCATTGCAGTTGCGACGGCCGTCGGCGCGGCGCTGCACATTCCGGTGCTGTTTGCGAAAAAACACCGTACCAGCAATGTTTCCGGTATGCTCTATCAGACGCTTGTGCACTCCTATACTCACGGAACGGATTATACCGTTGTTGTGGAGCGGGACTATCTGAAGGCGGGCGACCGCGTACTGATGATCGACGATTTTCTGGCGAACGGCAAGGCGGTCGAAGGCCTGCTCGACCTGATTGCACAGGCCGGGGCTGAGGCCGTCGGCGCGGGCATTGTCATTGAAAAGGGCTTTCAGGAGGGAGGCGCGCTGCTGCGTGCCGCCGGACTGCGCGTCGAATCGCTTGCAGTCATTGACAGCATGGACGAAAACGGCATCGTGTTCCGGAATGAAAACGTATAAACTATGCGGCAATGCTGCATGATCCTGCAATGCCGCATATAAAATCATTATGCTGAAAATGCAGAAGGAGTAAAAAAATGAAAAAGAATCTGATTCGTCTTGTCTCGGCTGTACTGGCCGGTTCGGTCTGCATGGGGCTTTCCGCCTGCGGAGAGCCGGGCAACGGCGGCGGCGACACGGAAAAATCCGGCATCAAGGTCGGTCTGATCTGCCTGCACGACGAGAATTCGACCTATGACCTCAACTTCCTCAACGCGATGGACGAGGCGAAAAAGCAGCTCGGCCTCTCGGACGATCAGGTTATCATCAAGAAGAATATTCCGGAATCGAACGACTGCAAGGAGGCAGCTGCCGATCTTGCCGACCGCGGCTGCAACATCATCTTTGCCGATTCCTTCGGCCATGAGCCCTATCTGCTGGAGGCTGCCGAGTCCAATCCGGATGTGCAGTTCTGCCACGCGACCGGCACCATGGCGCATACGGAAAAGAAGGCGAATTTCCACAATGCCTTTGCCTCGATCTATCAGGGCAGATATCTTGCCGGCATCGCGGCCGGTCTCAAGCTCAATGAGATGATCGACGACGGCAAAATCAAGCCGGAGGAGGCCGTCATGGGCTATGTCGGCGCATATACCTACGCAGAGGTGATCTCCGGTTATACTTCGTTCTATCTCGGTGCAAAGTCGGTCTGCCCGAGCACGACCATGAAGGTGCAGTTCACCGGCTCGTGGTACGACGAGACCGCCGAAAAGGAAGCCGCAACCACGCTGCTCAGCAAGGACTGTGTGCTGATCTCGCAGCACGCGGACTCGATGGGCGCTCCGACGGCCTGCGAGAACGCCGGTGTTCCGAATGTTTCCTATAACGGCTCCACGAAGGATGCCTGCCCGAATACCTTTATCGTCTCCTCGCGCATTGACTGGGCTCCGTATTATGTTTACGCCATTCAGTGCGTGCTCGACGGCAAGGATATCGGCTATGACTGGACGGGCGACCTCGCTGCGGGCTCCGTCAAGCTGACCGAGGTCAATGAGCAGGCCGCGGCTCCCGGTACGCAGGCTGCAATCGACGAAGCTGCTGCAAAGCTCAAGAGCGGCGAGATCCATGTTTTTGATACGGCAAACTTTACCGTCGGCGGCAAGGTGCTGGAATCCTATCTGGCTGACGTCGATACCGATCCGGAATATCAGCCGGATACCGAGGCAATCAAGGACGGCTATTTCCACGAATCCGAGTTCCGCTCTGCACCGTATTTCGATGTGCAGATCGACGGCATCGAGCAGCTGAACACAATGTTCTGAGTCATTATCAGGCGGGGCAGCGATGCTGTCCCGCCTGCGGTGTTTTCACTGAAAACGGAAGTCAGACCGCAGGTGCGCCTGCGGCTGCGAAAGGAAAAATCATGAGCAAAGCAGTCTCACAGGAAGAACAGGTTCCGGCAATCCGGCTGCAGCATATTACCAAACGGTTCGGCAGTGTCGTCGCAAATGATGATGTCAGCCTTTCCGTTGCGCACGGGCAGATTCTCTCTGTCCTTGGCGAAAACGGCAGCGGCAAGACAACGCTGATGAATATGATCGCCGGCATTTATTTCCCCGATCACGGGCAGATTTTTGTGGACGGCAAAGAGGTGCTGATCCGTTCGCCGAAGGATGCGTTCCGATACGGCATCGGCATGATTCATCAGCATTTCAAGCTGGTGGATGTGTTCTCCGCAACGGAAAATATCGTGCTCGGTCTTGATGAAGCAGAGCGGTTCAGCCTGAAGCGCTCCGCCGGCCGCGTGCGTGAGATCACCGCGCAGTATGGCTTTGAGCTGGATCCGGACAAGAAAATCTATGAGATGTCCGTTTCGGAAAAGCAGACCGTCGAGATCATCAAGGTGCTCTACCGCGGTGCGGATATCCTGATTCTCGATGAGCCGACCGCCGTGCTGACCCCGCAGGAAACGCAGAAGCTGTTTGCGGTGCTCCGCAGAATGCGCGACAGCGGCAAGGCCATTATCATCATCACGCACAAGCTGAACGAGGTGCTCTCGCTCTCGGACAGAGTGGCGGTGCTCTGCAAGGGAAAGTATATCGGTACGGTCAATACGGCGGAGACAAGCGAAAGCGAGCTCACCGAAATGATGGTCGGCAAAAAGGTCGATCTCAACATTGAACGCTCTGAGCCGAAGGATTCTGTTGACCGTCTGACCGTCGAGGGCATCAGCTGCAAAAACCGCGAGGGTACGGAGCTGCTGCATGATATCAGCTTTACAGCGCGCTCCGGCGAAATCCTCGGTATTGCGGGCATTGCGGGCAGCGGCCAGCGCGAGCTGCTCGAAGCGATTGCCGGCTTGCAGCATGTGGACGGCAAAATCCTTTATCTCAACCCGAAAACCGGGCAGACGGACAATCTGCGGGACAAGACCCCGATGCAGATCCGTGAGCTCGGCGTGCGGCTCTCCTTTGTGCCGGAGGACCGTCTCGGCATGGGTCTGGTCGGCAATATGGACATTGTCGATAACATCATGCTCCGCAGCTATAAAAAGGGAAAATCGGTCTTTCTGGAGCGGAAAAAGCCGCGCTCACTGGCAGAGAAGATCATCAAGGAGCTGGAGGTCGTAACGCCGAGCGCGAATACGCCGGTGCGGCGGCTTTCCGGGGGCAATGTGCAGAAGGTGCTCGTCGGACGCGAAATCGCAGCATCTCCGACGGTTCTGATGGCAGCCTATCCCGTCCGCGGACTGGATATCAACGCTTCCTTTACGATTTATAACCTGCTCAATCAGCAGAAGGAGAACGGCGTCGCGGTCATTTTCGTCGGCGAGGATCTGGATGTGCTGCTGGCGCTGTGTGACCGGATTATGGTCATCAGCTCCGGCCGGATTTCCGGAACGGTCGATGCAAGAACGGCAACAAAAGAGGAGATCGGCCTGCTCATGACGAAGAATGCGGCAGCGCCGGAACCGGAGGGAGGTGCGGCAGATGGAAACGCATAAGCCAAAGGAGCCGCTGTTCCGCATTGCCAAACGGGACAGCATTGTCTGGTGGAAGGCATGGGGCATCCGTGCAGCGGCGATTCTGGCCGCACTGGTGTTCAGCGGGCTTGTCGCATTTTTGCTGACAAAGGAGAATCCGCTGAAAATCTATGCGACGATGCTGGACGGCGCATTCGGGACACAGCGCCGCATCTGGGGTCTGCTGCAGAATCTGGCAATGCTGCTTTGTGTCTCGGTCGCAGTGACGCCGGCGTTCAAGATGCGCTTCTGGAACATCGGCGCCGAGGGGCAGGTGCTGGTCGGCGGACTGGCCTCTGCCGCGTGCATGATTCTGCTCGGCGATCAGCTGCCGAATGCCGTGCTGCTGCTCGTGATCGCTGCAGTGAGCATTCTGGCGGGCGCACTCTGGGCGGTGATTCCGGCCTTTTTCCGGGCGCACTGGCAGACGAACGAAACGCTCTTCACTTTGATGATGAACTATATTGCGATTCAGCTGGTTGCGTTTTTCGTCTATAAATGGTCGGTGCCGAAGGGCTCCGGACAGGTCGGCGTCATCAACCGCGCAACCCATGCGGGATGGCTCCCGGCAATCGGAAAATACGACTATCTGCTGAATATTCTGATTGTTGCAGTCATTACGGCATTCATGTATATCTATCTGAAATACAGCAAGCACGGCTATGAAATTGCCGTTGTCGGCGAGAGCGAGAACACCGCGCGGTATATCGGCATTCCGGTGAAAAAGGTCATCATCCGGACGATGCTGATTTCCGGCGCGCTCTGCGGCATTGCCGGCATGCTGCTGGTATCCGGCACGGATCACACAATCTCCCGCGATACAGCGGCCGGGCGCGGCTTTACTGCCATCATGGTCTCATGGCTTGCAAAGTTCAATCCGGTGTTCATGGTGCTGACGTCGTTCCTGATTGTCTTTCTGCAAAAGGGCGCAACGGAGATTTCCACGGCCTTTGCGCTGAATGAATCCTTCTCGGAGATTATCACGGGCATCATCATTTTCTTTATCATCGGCTGCGAATTCTTCATTCAGTATACGGTCAGATTCCGGGAAAAGGAGGCGGCAAAATGATGTGGGCAGGTTTTTTGCAGCGCGCGATCATGCAGGGCATTCCGCTGCTGTTCGGTTCGACCGGTGAGATCATCACCGAAAAATCCGGCAATCTGAACCTCGGCATTCCGGGCATTATGTATGTCGGCGGCATCAGCGGTGTCATCGGCGCATTTCTCTACGAGCAGAATGCAGCCGCGATGAATCCGTTTCTGGCTGTGCTGATTCCGCTGCTTTGCTCGGTGACCGGTTCGCTGCTGATGGGGCTGCTTTACAGCTTCCTGACGGTTACGCTGCGGGCGAATCAGAACGTCACGGGTCTGGCGCTGACGACCTTCGGCGTCGGCTTCGGCAATTTCTTCGGCGGCTCGCTGGTCAAGCTGACCGGCAGCGACATCCCGTCAATCAACCTCACCGCAACGAGCAATTATTTCCGCACCTCGCTGCCGTTTGCCGGAAAGCTCGGCTGGTTCGGACAGGTGTTCCTGTCGCACAGCTTTCTTGCGTATACGGCGGTCATCATTGCGGTTGTGACGGCGGTCATCCTTTCCCGCACGCGCGTCGGTCTGCATCTGCGGGCTGTCGGCGAAAATCCCGCAACGGCGGATGCAGCCGGCATCAATGTCGGAAAATACAAGTATCTTGCAACATGCATCGGCAGCGTAATCGCCGGACTCGGCGGCCTGTATTACGTGATGGACTATGCAAACGGCGTCTGGTCGAACGACGGCTTCGGCGACCGCGGCTGGCTTGCGATTGCGCTGGTCATTTTCGCAGTCTGGCGGCCGAATATCAGTATTTTCGGCTCGATTCTGTTCGGCGGACTTTATATCGTGCACAACTACATCCCCGGTCTGGATGTCAGCGGACAGGAGCTGTTCAAGATGCTCCCGTATGCCGTGACGATCCTGTTCCTTGTGTTTATCAGTATGCGCCGCAAGCGCGAGGCGCAGCCGCCGGCCCATCTCGGACTGCCGTATTTCCGCGAGGAGCGCTGACAAGAGGAGAGACTTATGAGAAAACTGTTCTGGACACTGACTGCCTTGTTCGGCGGCTTTTCGCTGTTCCGTCTGGTGCTGGGGCTGCTGACGCTGCGTTTTTCGCTTCCGCTGACGGGACAGAATCAACTGCTGATTACCGCGGCAGCTTCGGCGCTGTTTGCGCTGATCGCACTGCTCGCCGCCGGCAGCCGGAATCATCGGCGGCAGCAGCTTGCTGAATATGCAAAGCAGGCCTGTGCGCCGGACTCCGACCGCAGACGGCTGAAACGGCAGCTGACCGCAGAGATTGTTGTTCTGATTCTGCTCAATCTGCTGTTTGCCGCCGCTGCACTGTACCTTCCGGTGCTCCGGCACGGCTGAATCACAGATCCGGATTCTGCGGAACCGGAAACAATCACCGCGGGGAAGCCCGCAGAGAGGAAACCCATACCTTGGATACAACCAGACAAAAGGACTACCGGCTCGGCGTTTTGTTTATTCTGACTTCGGCGTTCTGCTTTGCGCTGATGAATCTGTTCATCCGTCTGACCGGCGATGTTCCCACACTGCAAAAATGCTTTTTCCGCAATTTGTTTGCATTGCTGATTGCAGCGGGCACATTGTTCCGGAGCAAGGCGCCGCTCAAAATCGGAAAAGGAAATTTCAAGTATCTGCTGGCACGTTCGGCAGCAGGTGCGCTCGGCATGGTCTGCCATTTTTATGCCGTCGATCACATGGCGCTCCCGGACGCATCCATTCTCAATAAGCTGTCGCCGTTTTTTGCGATCATCTTTTCGGTATTGCTGCTGAAGGAAAAGGCAGGGCTATACGAATGGATTTCCGTCGTGGTCGCATTTGCGGGTGCAGTATTCGTCGTCAAGCCGACATTCAGCTTTGCGGTGCTTCCGGCGGCCTCCGGCGTGCTGGGCGGACTCGGCGCCGGTCTTGCGTATACCTTCGTGCGGAAGCTCGGTATGCGCGGGGAAAACAGCATGATGATCGTGACGTTTTTCTCCGGCTTCACGACGCTGATGCTGACGCCCTATCTGCTGTTCCGGCATGTGCCGATGACCGGCAGGCAATGGCTGTTTCTGGTGCTGACCGGACTTGCCGCGGCAGGCGGACAGATCTTCATCACCAAGGCCTATGCCAAGGCGCCTGCAAAGGAAATCTCGGTCTACGATTTTTCCATTGTCATTTTTGCAGCCGTATTCGGCATGATGTTCCTCGGACAGAAGCCGGACTGGCTCAGCGTCATCGGCTATGTCATCATCGTCGGAACGGCCGTCTGGAAATGGCGCTGCATGATGCGGCAGAATCACGCATAAACAGAATCCCCGCGGCAGAAAAACGCTCTGCTGCGGGGATTTTTTCAGGATTTCTGAATCCGTTCTTTGATTCTGAGGCCGGCTTCAATATGCATGATCCAGTGCCGCGAAAACGGCATCCGGATGAGCCCGCGGATATCTTTTTCACACCAGTAGTCAATCAGCCATGCGGCGGATTCCTGTTCGCTGACAACATGCAGTGCGCGCAGGGCTTCCTTTTTTTCGTCCGGGATTTTGCGGCGCAGATCGTCAAAGGAAAGCGATTGCAGCAGCTGCTCGGTGCTCTCCCTGACTTCGGCAATATAGTCATACAGAGCAGGGAGATTCAGCTGCCCGGAGAACGCTGCAATTTCCGCGCCCTGCAGCTCATTGCCCGTGGTGATAACCGGTGCGCCGATCCGCCCGCGGTAACCGCTGCGGAAGAAGATCTGTGCATCGCCTTTTATCAGCGTGTGTGCGACGATATCCTCAATGCGGAAGATATGCCAGAGCGAATAGGCGATCGTCTTGCTGTGACAGCCGTTTGCATTCGGAAAAGGCATTGCGCTGAAATCTTCCCTTTGCAGCTCGCCCCGGAATGACAAGATCGTTTCATTCAGCTGGCTGCGCAGCGCAAAAAGCGTCTGCAGTCCGGCAGGATAGGTCTCCCGCTTCATGATCTGCTGCTGCATGGTTTTGTTCAGCTCTGACCATTCCCTGTTCATATCTGTTCTCCTGTTCAGATGATCTTCGTTGACCACTCCTCAATATTCCAGACGGTGTCCGCAATATCCATATAGAATTCCGGCTCATGGCTGACGATGAGCACGGTGCCTTTATAGTCCCGGAGCGCCTGTTTGAGTGCATCCTTGGCGTCGGTATCGAGGTGATTGGTCGGCTCGTCGAGCACCAGCAGATTGACCTCCCGCAGCATGATTCTGCAAAGGCGGACCTTGGCGTTCTCGCCGCCGGATAAAACACGCATCTGCGAGGAAATATGCTCGGTTGTCAGGCCGCACTGTGCAAGCGCGCCGCGCACCTCTGCATTTGTCATTGCGGGAAATTCATTCCAGATGACCTCCAGCGGCGTCTGCGCGGTGCTTTCCTCCTCCTGCTCGAAATAGCCGGGAATGACAAAATGGTCATGCTCGACCGTGCCGGAGACCGGCGGAATCAGCTTCAGCAGGGTTTTCAGCAGCGTGGACTTGCCGATGCCGTTGACGCCGCGAATTGCAATTTTCTTGCCCTGCTCGACCTGCACGGAGACCGGTTTGGTCAGCGGTTCGTCATAGCCGAGGACAAGATCCTTGCATTCAATGACGATCCGGCCGGGCGTTCTGGCCTTCCGGAACACAAAGACCGGCTTCGGCTTTTCGCGCATCAGCGTGATTTTGTCCATCTTGTCGAGCTTTTTCTGGCGGGATTTGGCCATGTTCGTCGTTGCGACGCGCGCCTTGTTCCGCGCAATAAAATCCTCAAGCTCAGCAATTTCCTTCTGCTGCTTTTCGTAGGCCTGCTCGGTCTGGCGTTTTTTCAGCTCGTACATGCGCATGAAATTGTCATAGTCGCCGGTATAGCGCGACATGACGGCGTTTTCCACATGGTAGACCACATTGATGACGCTGTTCAGGAACGGAATATCATGCGAAACGAGAATAAACGCATTTTCGTAGTTTTTCAGGAATTCGGTCAGCCATGCGATATGGTTCTCGTCGAGGAAGTTCGTCGGCTCGTCGAGAATCAGGATCATCGGGTTTTCGAGCAGCACCTTGGCGAGCAGAACCTTCGCGCGCTGTCCGCCGGAAAGCTCCGAGACATCGCGGTCAAGGCCGATCTCGTTCAGGCCGAGACCGTTGGCGTATTCCGAGATTTTGGCGTCGATCGTGTAGTAGCCGCTGTAGTCGAGAATGCTCTGGATTTCGCCGACCTCGTCCATCAGCTCCGCCATTTCCTCCTCGGAGCAGTCGGACATCTTGTCGTAGAGGCCGATCATTTCGGCTTCCAGCTCCGCGAGATGCAGGAAGGCATCCCGCAGCACATCGCGGATGGTTTTGCCCTTTTCCAGCGTGCTGTACTGGTCGAGATAGCCGGTTGTGATGTGCCGGCACCATTCGACCTTGCCCTCATCGGGCATCAGCTTGCCGGTGATGATGTTGAGAAAGGTCGATTTGCCTTCTCCGTTTGCGCCGACAAGTCCCACATGCTCGCCGCGCAGCAGCCGGAAGGAGGCGTCGTTCAGAATCTGTCTTGCACCGAAGCCGTGCGTGACATGCTCTACATTCAGAATACTCATAGCTCATTCTCCGTTTTTCATATTTCTCCTTATTATACCATACCGGATGTGAAATTGCAAGCGGATGCCGTGCGGGGGAGAACCGCTGCCGCTGGATGCATTCTGCTGCGTTTTTTCAAAATACGGTTGACAACACAGATTGGATATGTTATACTAGAAACCGTCGGAAGCAAAAGATTCACTTGTTTATTTTGCTAAAAACGTGATCAAATCGCTTCTTGTTTGGGGATTTTATATGATTTTATTTCAGGGGAGATGTCAAATGAAAAAGAAAATCCTTTCCGCACTGGCAGCGGTGCTGACCGTCTGCACCGTGACGGCTGCGCCGGCGAACATGACCGTTCCTGCTGCAGCCGCAGAACAGAGCCTTTCCGGCGACCTTGACGGCAACGGCAAGCTGGAGAAAAACGATGTGACCGCGCTCACGGACTACCTGCTCTGCAAAAGCAGTCAGGCGGAACGGGCGGATCTGGACGGCAACAGCGTTCTGAATGCCGCCGATCTTTCCCGGCTGAAGGCCGCTGTGCTCAATCCCAAGCCGATTGAACAGCAGCACACCGATCCGAAAACGTATATGGAGCAGGTGCGCAGCAGCTATACGCACAGCATCCCGGAGAGTGCGCAGCATGCACAGGGCGGTGAGCTCTCGCATATCACCTATTTTTCCAAGAAGGCCAACAAGCAGAAGGGCGCAAATGTCTGGCTCCCGCCCGGATATTCGGAGTCGGAATCGTATCCGGTTTTCTATGTCAATCACGGCATTCAGAACAATGAATATTCGATGCTGCAGGGCTTCAATATCCTTGAAAGCGCAAATGCACTGATCGCAAGCGGCGAGGCCGTTCCCATGATTATCGTCTTTACCTATATGTATACGAACCCGAACAAGGACAGCTGCGACGGCATCAATGCAAGCGAAGTGCCGTTCTATGATGCGTTCCTTGATGACCTGACCGACAGCCTCATGCCCTATATCGAGGAGCATTATTCCTGCAAGACCGGACGCGAAAATACGGCAATCGGCGGCTTTTCGATGGGCGGCAGAGAGTCGCTGTACATCGGCATCATGCGGCCGGATCTGTTCGGCTATATCGCAGCAAGCTCTCCGGCACCGGGCGTTGTCCCTGCACATGATAACTTCATGGATCATGTCGGCAGCATCAGTGAAAGCGAGTTCCGGATGTCAGAGCCGTATCTCCCGTATCTGCTGATGATTGCAGGCGGAACCGCTGACGGCATGGTGCAGGATTTCCCGGAGCAGTATCACAAGCTGTTCGAGCGGAACAATACCGACCATATCTGGATTTCCGTGCCGAACGGCGGTCATGACGGCGGCGTCGGCGGTCCGCTGTTCTATCACTTTATTCGCGCATTGTTCAAAGCATAAACCGTTCAGAGCCGGTATCTTCCGCGGATACCGGCTCTCTGTTTGTAGAAAAAGGTATCGCTGCGCGATGATTTTTGATGAGGGCTTTGCCCTCAAACTCCCACCGGGGACGTATCCCCGGACCCCATTTTGTATAACAGATAGCAGTCATTCACATTTCATCAAAGCGGATGAGCTTGTGAATCGCTATTACGGGAACATGCTCGATAAAGAAAGTGAGAAAGTGAATCATGAGTAACATAATCGTAAGTAACAAATTGCCGTGGCATATTCGTGGTACAGAGAATCACCTTTTCAGGTGTTTAGTCACCACATCAGGTGATAAATCAATATATTTCGGCAAATAAAAATCACGTACCTGCAAAACAGATACGTGACTCTGAGATGGTGGGAGAGGGTGGATTCGAACCACCGAAGTTAAAGAACAACAGATTTACAGTCTGCCCCCTTTGGCCACTCGGGAACTCTCCCATATGAAATTTTATGAAGCTGGTGGACGGACTCGAACCCCCGACCTGCTGATTACAAATCAGCTGCTCTACCAACTGAGCTACACCAGCACTTGGTTGCGTTCGCGTGTCCCGCGGTCAGCTTGTTTATTATAGCACAGGTAAAGGGGAAAGTCAAGCATTTTTTTGAAAATTGGCAAAAACCGTCAGATTGCACAAATACGGTTCACAAGTGGAGAAGATTGCATCATTGCGGCGTGCTATTCCGCATGAAGCTCCAGCTCCGAGAACCGGGAGCTGCGCCGCGGCTGCAGATGCCGCTGCGCACGCGCACAGCGTACCTGCTCGGCGGCAAGCAGAATGGGCAGCGCCCGGACGGCCGGATACGGCAGCAGCAGAAGCGGCAGAACCGTCAGCCGTGTGCAGAGAATCCGCGCAGACTGTCCCCGTGTGAGCCGGAATGCCTGCCGGATTACCGTATGCAGCGGCATGTGCGGGGATTTAAGAAAGCAATAGGGGAGCGCGGCAGAGGCTGCACAGACCCGCAGCGGAAGCAGCGCCGCAAAGACCGCGAGTATGCCGGTATGCAGCACGGTCAGCAGCTCCGTGAGGCGTTCGCCGTCCGCGGGAATCAGCAGCCAGAGTCCCTTGGTACATGCTGTGAGCAGCAGCGGCGGGATACACGAGGCCGCCTGCAGCAGCGCTGTCAGGATTTGCAGCGCATAGGCTCTGCACCAGAGCCACAGCGGATTGCTGCATGCAAGGAATCCGAGATCGTTTGCGTTCAGCGTGCCTGCAAGCTCGCCGATCAGACGGTCCGTCCGGAACCGCAGCGGCGTATAGCCCGCAAGCAGCGCCGCAAGTACCCCGATGCACCACAGATCCTGCCGGAGCGAGCCGG
This sequence comes from Oscillospiraceae bacterium, assembly GCA_017427265.1. Taxonomy (GTDB): domain Bacteria; phylum Bacillota; class Clostridia; order Oscillospirales; family Ruminococcaceae; genus Firm-04. Next base: position 59,995 of record JAFRTG010000028.1, read on the forward strand.
CGTCTGAAAAGGGCGGCATCCGCTTCAGGAGAAACACGGTCAGGATGCACAGAATCAGGGAGATGAGTCTTGCGGCCCCTGCCGCAGCCGCACTGCGCCGGCAGGAACGCAGACGGCGTGCCGATTCATGCCAGACGCGCATCATGATACGTAGTCCTCAAGCAGACGGCGGAGCTCCCTTGCATTGCCGGCGCGCAGACCGTATTCCAGCAGGATCCGGTCATAATCCGGGAGCCAGCCTGCCGGGAGATCATATTCCGCAACAGGATTGCGTTCCCCCTCTGCAAAAACGGACAGCCGGTCGCCGCTGAGCTTCAGCAGATAGGCCGTGTCCGGCAGCGATTCCGGCGCTGCGGCGGGTGCAGACTGCGTCTCTGCGGCCTGTGCGGCTGCATATTCCATGGGGAGAACGGGCTGCGGGAGCAGGGGCGCCGGAACGGTCAGAATGGTTGCTGCAATCGCAGTTGCGGCTGCGATCATCGCGGCAATGCATGTCCAGAGCCATCTGTTATTTGTCATAAACGATACTTCCTTTCGGTGTTTTTGGGCGGAGCTATGGTCATTATGCTGTATTTTTTCCGGAAATATTCTGAAACACTAAAAAAAGATGAAAATTTCCTGAAAGTGCTTAACATGCCGCCGATTTTGTGCTATAATATACGGTGTACGATTATGGAATCTGCGCGCCCGTGCCGGAATGAGCGGCTTTCGGGTGCGATGATGCGACGGCAGAGCAGCCTGTTTCCGGCGCTGCCGTCTCCGAAAGGAGTTCTGTTCATGAGTGTTTCTACCCGAACCCGGCGGCCTTCATCCGGCAGGAAGCAATCTTCCGGAAAACGGAAAAAATCCAACCGCAAGCCCTGGATCCTGCGCTTCCTCAGAGGCACCGGAACTGTGATCCTGACGACGTTCCTTTCCCTGTTCCTGCTGTTCGCCGTCACGGGCACGATCTGCGCGATCGCGGCGACAATCTATGTGACGAACTATATGGAATCGACGCAGAAGGTCAGCATCACGGAGCTTTCCGCGAGCTTTGAGACCAATATCTGGGAGCGCGACAAGAAGGGCAAGTGGGTCAAGGCCTACACGGTGCCGAGTGAGATCAAGCGTCTGCCGGTCGATCTGGAAAGGATCCCGCAGCATGTGCGCGATGCGTTTGTCTACGGTGAGGACGAGCGTTTCTATTCGCATGAGGGCGTGGACTACAAGCGTACTGCCGCTTCCTTCGCAAACATGATCCTCAAGTTCTGGGCGACTGACCAGGGCGGTTCCACGATCACGCAGCAGCTCATCAAGAACCTCACCGGCGACGACGAGACGAGCCCGCAGCGTAAGATCCGCGAGATCAAGCGCGCCATGCTGCTTGAGAAGGAATACTCCAAGGACGAGATCCTTGAGGCTTACATGAACTATATCGGCTTCGGCGGTGCTGCAAACGGCATCCAGATGGCCGCAAACAAGTATTTTGACAAGGACGTTTCCGAGCTGTCCATCGCGGAGGCTGCATGTCTTGCCGCAATTCCGCAGAGCCCGGAGAAAAACAACCCGTTTGCAGGCAAAAACGAAAAGGCCTATAACGACGTTACCCATACGTATTATTATACGGATACGTTCAACAACACCGGCCGTGAGGTCAACCGCAAGCGTATGGAGTACATTCTGATGCAGATGTACAAGAACGGTGCCATCACCTTTGACGAGTATCAGGAGGCGCTGAACGAGCATCTGGTCTTTACGGATTCCGCTGAATATCTGATGGCACATCCGGACAAGCAGAAGGTCGAGGATGACGGTACCATCGTGCTGAACAACGACTACGAGCAGGAAGCAACCTCGTGGGCTGTCGATGAGGCGCTGAACGAGTTTGCGGAGATGCTGATGGAGGAGCGCGGTATCTCCAAGGAGCGCGCCATGACTCTCATCAACAACGGCGGCTATCAGATCTATACGACGATCGACCGCGAGATGCAGGACTATATCGAAGCAAAATACTCTGACCTGGACAACCTGCTCGCCGGCATGACGAATACGCAGGCGACGACGTTCTTCCGTGACCTCGACGGCGACGGTGAGTATGAGGACGAGGAGAATATGACGCTGCAGTCGGGCTTCTCCGCCATCGACTATAAGGGCAGAGTGCTCTGCACGGTCGGCGGCATCGGCGAAAAGACCTCCTCGCTCGGTACGAACTTTGCCTCCGGCGAGCCGCAGCAGCCGGGTTCTGCCATCAAGCCGGTCACGGCCTATGGCTTTGCCCTGCAGAATGACCTCATCACATGGGGTACGCAGGTGCTCGACGCGCCCTGTATCGAGGTCGATGACCCGAAGCGGCCGGGACAGAAAAAATGGTGGCCGACAAACTATGCGGACACAAATGACGTCACGGTCTATACAAACCAGATGGTCAACATCTATTATGCCCTGCAGGTCTCCAAGAACACCATCCCGGCGCTCATTACCAAGACCTACGGCAGAAACCGCGTTTACGACTTTGCAAAGAATACCCTCGGCCTGAAGCTCGATGCCAAGGACGAGGACTATGCACCGCTCTCCGTGGGCGCTCTGCGCTACGGCGTTACGGTCAAGAATCTGGCCAATGCTTATATGGTATACGGCAACGGCGGTTACTATGCGCCGGCACATGTCATCGAGCGCATCACGACCTCTGACGGCATCGACGTCCCGGTTCCGGGCGATGAATACAAGCAGGTCATCGACGCCGATACCTCCTATATCATGAACAAGCTGCTGCAGAACGTCGTGCAGAACGGTACCGGTACCGCTGCACAGATGATGCACAACGGCAAGTTCATCCCGATTGCCGGCAAGACCGGTACAACCTCCGACTGGTTCGACCTGATGTTCGTCGGCCTGAACCCGCACTTCGTCAGTGCAGTCTGGATCGGCTATCCGCAGAACAAGGAAATCCGGAATCACTGGTCGATCAAGTCGCCGCTGATCTGGAAGAACGCCATCGGCGAATGGATTCAGCAGCACTACGATGACGAGGACTTTGAAAAGGACTTCCCGGAATGCGAGGAGGTCATGGCAATCCCGGTCTGCATGGCGACCGGTAAGGCTGCAAACAATGCCTGCCCGAAGGGCGAGATCGGCTACTGGAAAACCAAGAATATTCCGTGGTGCGACAACCGCCAGCTCGGCCTCGGCTACAACGCCTTCGACGATTACGCTGAGGAAGATGAAGTGCAGGAATGAGGCTTCAGGAAACGGCACGCAGAGCCGTCTCCTGAAGCGAAAATGGTATCTGTATCTCACCGAGTTCTTCGCCGGCATGTCCGTCATGGCGGTGGAGCTCGGTGCAAGCAGACTGCTCGCGCCGTACTTCAGCTCCTCCCAGATCGTCTGGACAATCATCATCGGCACGATCATGATTGCGATGGCGCTGGGCAATGTCTGGGGCGGACGCGCGGCCGACAAAAATCCGGATCCGGATAAGCTCTACAGTCGGATGCTGGTCGCAGCGGTCTGGATTGCTGCGATTCCGTTCGCCGGAAAAATGGTCATTGCCCTGATTTCGGGGCTGCTGGTTGTCACAATCAGCACGAACTTCCTGATTTGGGCGGCGTTCCTTTCCTGCATGATCGTGTTTGTCTATCCGCTGTTTCTGCTCGGCACCGTGACGCCCTCGCTGGTCAAGTACACGGTCAGCAGCCTCGATGACAGCGGCAAGACCGTCGGCACGCTCGGTGCTGCGAATACGGTCGGCAGCATCATCGGTACCTTTGTGCCGACCTTTCTTTCGATTCCGGCCGTCGGAACGGCAGCGACCTTCGTGATCTTTTCCGGGATCCTGCTGCTGCTCTCAGCGGTATATTTTCTCTCACAGCGGCGCGGCATCGTCAAAACGGTGATCGCCGCCGTGCTGTTTGCAGGCGCCTCTGCTGCGGCACTTTCGCTTGGATTTGCGTTCTGGGAGAAGGGGCTGACGCTTGAGGACGAATCGGTTTACAATTATTTGCAGGTGCGTGAGGATGACGACCGTGTCATCCTCTCGACCAATGTGCTGTTCGGCGTGCAGTCCGTCTATGTCAAGGACGGCTCGCTCTCCGGCATGTACTATGACTACGCGCTGGCCGCGCCCATGATGACCCCGCAGCCGCAGGCACAGAAGGATCTGCTGATCCTCGGCATGGGTACGGGCACTTATGCGACGCAGTACCGGCGCTTTTTTCCGTCTGACAGCATTGAGGGCGTGGAGATCGACGAGAAAATCACCGGTCTTGCACGCGAATATTTTTCACTGGATGCGTCGGTTCCCGTTGTGACCTACGACGGGCGGGCGTATCTGGCCGGGACGGACAGACAGTATGACGTCATCATGGTCGATGCCTATCAGGATATCACGATTCCGTTTCAGATGTCCACGGTCGAGTTCTTCTCTGCCGTGCGCGCGCATCTCAAGCCGGACGGCGTGATGATCGTCAACATGAATATGAAGGCTGCAAACGGCAGCAGCATCGGCGATTATCTGCTCGATACGATCGCAACCGTGTTCGGAACGGTCTATACCGCAGAGGTGCCGTATTCCGATAACCGCGAGGTCTTTGCGTCGCAGAGCCCGGAGATCCGGGAGCGGCTCAGAGCCAATACGGCGGAATGTGCGGACGAATCGCTCCGGCAGATGATGGAGAAGGCCGATCGTCTGCTTGTGCCTTATCAGCCGGGCGGCCTGCTCCTGACCGACGACAAGGCGCCCGTCGAGCTGCTCGGTATGCGCACGATTGACGGCATGATCGCCGGGGAGCTTGCATATTATAAGGAAAAATTCAGGGAAGAGGGCATCAGCGGCCTGATCGGCTGAGCCCTCGCTGTGGCGGATTTCCGCCGGAGATGATATATGTATCGTATTTGCTGCCCGTGTCATTTCGGGCTTGAAAGTGTACTGAAATTTGAGCTTGTCCGGCTCAGCGCGGCGGAGATTTCCGCAGCGAACGGCAGAGTCTCGTTTTCCGGCGGATGGGATGATATTGCGCGGGCGAATGTCTGTCTGACGGCTGCCGAGCGCGTGCTCATCGAGCTGGGGACGTTCTCTGTGCGGGCGCAGGCCGGAAAAACCGCCTTTGACCCGCTTTTCGAGGGCGTCATGCAGGCGCCGCTTGAGGACTTTATCGGGCAGGATGATGCCGTGATTGTCAAGGGCAGCTCGCTGAATTCGGCGCTGCATTCGGTGCCGGCGTGTCAGGCGATTGTCAAGAAGGCGGCGGTCAAACGGCTGCAGAAGGCCTATCACACGCAGACGCTCCCGGAGACCGGCTCGCCGCATACGCTGCAGTTCCAGATCCGCAATGACGTCTGCACGCTGTACCTCGACACGACGGGAATCCCGCTCTATAAACGCGGCTGGCGGCAGCAGTCTGTGCTTGCGCCGATCCGCGAGACGCTTGCAGCGGGGATTCTCGACCTTTCGCATGTGCGGAGCGACACGCAGCTCTGCGACCCGTTCTGCGGCAGCGGCACCTTCCTGATCGAGGGTGCAAGACGCGCCATGCATATTGCGCCGGGACTGCACCGCAAATTCGTCTGCGAGCAGTGGGCGAAGGCACCGCAGGAGGCTTTCCGGAAGGCGCGGGCTGAGGCGGCTGAGAAAATCGACCGGAGTGTGCAGTTCCATGCGTATGGATTTGACAAGGATCCGGCGGCGGTCGAGCTGACGCTTGCCAATGCGAAAAAGGCCGGCGTTGCGGAGAGGATCACCGTGAAACAGCAGGAGATTCGTGATTTTCAGGCGGATGGCGAGTGGAATATCGTCTGCAATCCGCCCTATGGCGAGCGGATGCTCGATGTGGAGCAGGCGCGGGAGATTTACCGCGTGATGCAGAAGGCGGTTCCGCAGACGCTCCCGTGCAGCGTCATCACGCCGGACACGGAATTTGAAAAGCAGTTCGGGCGGAAGGCACGCAAGCGCCGCAAGCTCTATAACGGCATGATGCAGTGCCAGCTTTACCAGTACTATTAAATAGTGCGGGGGCTCCCGCCCGGAGGGAATTGGCTGTCGGCACTGCCGACCTGCCGACCAAGAATCCGTGATTTCATGAGTGGGAAATTGAATTCTTGGAAGTATGTTGTGATGTGCTATTTATTGCTGTATACATGAAATACCGCGTATCTGCGTGAATATCCGCTTTGCCATGTTGATTTATGCGCAAATATACATATGAATATACATGGAATCCTGCGCAATATTATTGTATACTTGCTTCCCGCAGACATGAAGAAGCCCTGTTTTTCATGCGCACGCAGCTCGGAGCTGACTGCCGTCAGCTTCTATGCTGCCGTTGTGCGCGCTGCGAATCTCTCTGAGATTCGCCTGGGGACGCCCTCTCTTACAGGGCTTCCCCCTTCCAAAAATGATCCGCAGGATCATTTTTGAAATTCCCCCTTGCGGTGCGCCTGACGATAGGGGAGTTTCGCTCTCTGCGGAGAGCGACGAGGGCGCTGCCCTCGACCCGCGACCTTTTTGTAAAAAGCTCGACCAAAAACTTTAATTTTGGGGAGCAGCGACCTTTGAGAAGCCGCGAACAGCGGCGTGAACCTGTCTTATTGGGAGAGCTCCGCTTCCTGCTCCCGGAGGGAATTGGCTGTCGGCACTGCCGACCCGCACTCCGAAGGGAATTGACAGCGGGCGCTGCCCGCGTGGAAAGGATGGTAAAATATGTTAACACCGAATCTCACAGTCAACGCAGAGGGTCATCTCTGCTTCGGCGGCGCCGATACCGTCGCGCTCGCAAAACAGCACGGCACCCCGCTCTACGTCATGGACGAGAATATGATCCGCGAAAACTGCCGCGGCTATGAATCCGTCATCGCGCAGGAGTACGGCGGCAGAGGCCTCATCTGCTACGCCAGCAAGGCGCTCTCCTGCATGGAGCTCTACCGCATCGTCGATTCCGAAGGCCTCGGCGCCGATGTCATCTCCGGCGGCGAGCTCTATACCGCGCTCAAGGCCGGTATGCCCGCCGAAAAAATCGTCATGCACGGCAACAGCAAGTCCGATTCGGAGCTGCATATGGCCGTGACGCGCGGCGTCGGCAGAATCGTCTGCGACCATCTCCCGGAGCTCGAACGGCTCGACCGGATCGCCGGTGCTGCCGGTAAAACTGTAAATATCTTGCTGCGTATCAAGCCCGGCATCGACGCGCATACGCACGATTTCGTCAAGACCGGCTGCATCGACAGCAAATTCGGCTTCGCACTCGAAACCGGCGAAGCAATGGCCGCAGTCAAGGCCGCAAGCCTTTATCCGAACCTCAATCTCGTCGGCCTGCACTGCCACATCGGCTCGCAGATTCTCGAAACGGAGCCCTTCGCAGAGGCCGCGCGCGTCATGGTGAAGTTTCTCGCGCAGATCCGCTCTGAGCTCGGCGTCACGCTGCCGGAGCTGAATCTCGGCGGCGGCCCCGGCATCCGCTATACCGAGGCGGACGACCCCAAGCCCTTCGGCGAGATCATTCGCGCGATTCTCGGCGCGGTCAAGGAAAGCTGCGCATCTGCTGAATTTCCGGAGCCGTTTATCCTCTTTGAGCCCGGCCGTTCCATCGTCGGCGGCGCCGGCCTGACGCTCTATACCGTCATGGCAAAAAAGACCATTCCGGACATCCGCACCTACGTCCTCGTGGACGGCGGCATGTGCGATAACCCGCGCTATGCGCTCTATCATTCCCGCTATGAGGCGCTGATTGCCAACAAGGCCGCTGCGCCGCGCAGCGCATCCGTCACGATCGGCGGAAAATGCTGCGAGAGCGGCGACCTCATCGGCGAGGACATGCCCTTGCAGGAGGCCGTGCCGGGCGATACGCTGGCTGTGCTGGCGACCGGCGCTTATAACTATTCGATGGCTTCCAACTATAACCGCAATCCGCGGGCGGAGATCGTCATGGTCAGGGACGGCGCTGCGCGAACCGTCGTGAAGCGCGAGAGCTATTTGGACATTATTGCGAACGATATCTGACCGGGCTGCGGGAACAGATCATGATTCCCCCGGAACTGCGCGGTGTATGCCGCCGAATCCGGGGGATGCTTTATGATAAAGGAGGCACGCAGATGCGTGTGTTTCAGATTGGCAGGAACGATGCCGGACAGCGTGCGGATAAGTTTCTCTGCAAGGCATGCCCCAAGCTGCCGAAGTCGCTGCTCTATAAGACGTTCCGCAAGAAAGACATAAAATGCAACGGCAGACGCATCCCGCCGGAGACCTTTTTGCAGGCGGGTGATGTGCTGCAGGTCTATCTGCCGGACGACTGCTTCGGGACGGCGCAGAAGCCCAAGCCCGCGCCGGTGCTCCCGATGCCGGAAATCGTCTATGAGGATGCGCAGATCGCGCTGCTGAAAAAGCCCGTGAATCTGCCGGTGCACGCCGATGACAGGGGCAGTGCGGATACGCTGGCCGGACGATTTTTGCAGTATCTTGCCAAGACCGGCGCATACGATCCGGCAAAGGAGCAGAGCTTTACGCCGGCGCTCTGCAACCGGCTCGACCGCAACACAGAGGGCTTTGTGATCGGCGCCAAAACCGCGGAAGCGCTGCGGACAGTCAATGAGATGATCCGCGAAAACCGCGTAACAAAGCGCTATCTGTGTATCACAGCGGGATTCCCGCCGAAGCAGCAGGATACGGTTTCGGCCTATCACCGGCGCGAGGAGGGGCAGAAGGCGGAGATTTCATCGCGGCCGCGCGAGGGCTTCAAGCCGATCCGCACAGGGTATGAGGTGCTGCAAAAGCATGACGATCTTGCTTTGGTGCTTGTGACGCTGCACACGGGACGGACGCATCAGATCCGTGCGCAGATGGCCGCGCTCGGCTGCCCGGTGCTCGGCGACAAGCGCTACGGAAACCGCGATGCGAACCGGCATTACAGCATCTCGCACCAGCTGCTCGCGGCGTGCATTTTGCAGCTTGACGTCCCTGCGGAGGGACATCTGCTCTCGGCGCTGTGCGGGCGGACGTTCTCGTATACGCCGGAATTCTGTGCGCGGTACGGGTTTGATATCTGAGCAAGATCGGCAAAGAATTCAGGGCTGGCATACATGAAATCATGAACCCTTGGACAGTGAATCTGCACAATGAATATGCGCTTTGAATTATGATATTTGACGGATACAGCATTTTGATTCGGAAATCAGGCTTTATTTGCTGTAAAAGGCAAAATAGAACTGATTTGTTGCTGATTATCGGTAAAACGATCTTGCTTTTTATATAACTGATGAGATGTTATCATGAACGACTTGACACCCAAAATAAGCTGCAATTTCTTGATCCGGTGTCCGATGTATATTTTCGCTGGGCGCGGGGCGCGATTGCGGCGGGCAGTGCCCGCTTCCAATTCCCTTCGGAGGGCGGAGTGAGAATTGAGTTAAAATATTTATATTTATACTTTCATTAAGACATTTCGCATCCGGCGAACTTTAGATCATGCCTGCGGGGGCTCCCCGCCGGCACTGCCAAGGGTTCAAGAGTCCAAGATTTCATGAGTGTGAAATTGAATTCTTGAAAGCATGTTGCTATGCACTATTTATTGCTGTATACATGAAATACTGCGTATCTGTGTTATTATATGTTTTATGATATTGATTTATGCATAAATATACACTGGAATATACACGAAATCATGCGCAATATCATTGTATGCTTGCTTCCCGCAGACATGAAGAAACCCTGTTTTTATGCGCACGCAGCTCGAACTGACTATCGTCAGCTTCTATGCTGCCTTGGTGCGCACTGCGAATCTCTCTGAGATTCGCTTGGGGACGCCCTCTCTTACAGGGCTTCCCCCTTCCAAAAACGATCCGCAGGATCATTTTTGAAATTCCCCCTTGCGGTGCGCCTGACGATAGGGGAGTTTCGCTCTCTGCGGAGAGCGACGAGGGCGCTGCCCCTCGACCCTGCAAGCCTTTGTAAAGGCTTGACCGAAACTTTAATTTTGGGCGAAACCGGACATTGATTATGACATTTCGCATCCGGCGGGCTTTAGATATATCCATACTCGTTTTTTCACAATTCTGCCATTGAAATTTCACGCAGAATGTGATATAATAAAAGGGATACCTATGCGCGAAAGGAGGCGCCGTCTGCATGAGCCTGCTGTCTATGCTCAAACAACTGCTCACGGAGGTCGGTGAGGCCTATCTCGATGAGAAAATCCCCGCGGCGCCAAAAACACCCGCCGCGCGGAAGCCCGCTGCCAAAAAGTCCGCCGCTCCCGCAAAGAGGAAGATGGTCAAAAAGGAAGCACCTCCTGTGAAAATCACGCCCGTCGAGGGTGAGCGGTCACCCGTCTGGGGCTCATGGCAGGCCTACGGCGCACAGCCGATCACCCGCCCGCGCGGCGCGGGATTCGTGCAGGTGCCGGAGCAGATTCGCAGAATGCGCACGCTCTCCGGCTACATCACGCTTGACGGCACGCGCTCGATGGAAAGCCTGTTTTATCAGCAGGGCAAATTCATGGAGCAGTACACCGACGATTTCCCCGATCTGGTGCACTGCGGCCGCTCTACGCCGATGTACTATAATCTCAAGGACGACGAGCTCCGCGCCTACTTCACATGGCGCACGCGCTACCGCGAAGGGGCGCTGCCCGCGTCGCAAAATGCGTTTTTATTGCTCTACGCCTACGAGATTCTGAACCTGATCGGCTTTGCCGACGCTGCCGCCGCCTACGACGCACTCGCGCGGCTTTATGCGGATTACGGCGGACAGTTCCCGGCCGTGCGCAAGGCGGTTCTGCGCTGGATGCCCGATTTTGCGGTGTATTACCGGCAGCCCTACCGCGTCGAGGACGCCAAAGAGGCCGCGGCAATTACCATGCTCCGGCACAGCTCGCATACCGCGGAGGAGCTGCTCACCGCAGCGGACACGCTTTCCAAATATCACATCCGCAATTCCAGCCTGTATCAGGCTCAGCCGGAGCAGGTTTCTGAGATTTTCAAGGCCGTTTATCAGGCGCTGCTGACGCATTATGCCGAGCAGAAGCAGCAGTCGTTTTCCGCGTATCTGCTGGGAGATAAGAGACGCGAGCAGCATATGATGTTCGAGGGCGCGGTGTTCTGTAACCGCACGCCCCAGCCCGACGGCGAATATCGCCTGTCACCGCTCTGCGTCTATCACTGCTTCCGCGGTCAGTGGGCGAAGGAGACCTTCTGCACGGCGCCCGATACCGCAAAGATCGGCGCGCTGCTGCGTACATTTGATTCCATTCTCCGCGAGCAGCTGCAATTTCGTACCAAATTGAAGGCAGGCGAGCTCCCGGACGGCGATGCCGATGTCATCCGGCAGGCGATTGCGGATTATTTTGAGGAGCAGAAGCGCAAGAATGCGCCTGTTATCACGCTGAATGCGGATGAGCTTGAGCAGATCCGGCAGGCGGCTGCCCATACGGCGGACATGCTGACGCTGCCGGAGGATAACGCCGCTGAGATGCCGGAACCGCCTGCGCCCGCGCCCGATACGGACGACGGGGACGACGGCGGCGAGCTGCCCGATCTGCCGCTGAGCACGCCTGCCATGGCGCTGCTGATCTGCCTTGTGACGGGCGAATCCTATCAGCCGCTGCTTGATGCCGGGCACATGCTCTCGGTGCTGACCGACGAGATCAACGAGAATCTCTATGACAGCTTCGGGGACACGGTGCTCGAAGCCGGCGAGGACGGCGCGCCCGTGATCGTGCCGGATTATCTCGACGAACTGAAAGGAATGCTGGAAACATGAATATTCCGAAGCGAATGGCCGGTGCGGTGATTCACGCGCTGCAGGGCGGTGTCGTGCCGCGCATCGGTTTGCAGTATATTGCTGTCGGCAGAGAGCGCGAGATCGAAGCGCTGCTGCATGATATCGAGGTCATGGCGGACGGCGGCGCGTCGTTCCGGTTTATCAGCGGCAAATACGGCAGCGGCAAGAGCTTTCTGCTGCAAACAATCCGCAATTACGCGATGGACAGGGGCTTTGCGGTCTGTGACGCAGACCTTTCCCCGGAGCGCAGACTGCAGGGCGCGAACGGTCAGGGGCTCGGCACGTATAAAGAGCTGATGCAGAACCTTTCGACCAAAACCAAGCCCGACGGCGGCGCACTGACGCTGATTCTCGACCGCTGGATCAACGGCATCCGCACGAATGTCGCGGCGGAAAGCGGTCTGGAGCTGAATGACCCGCAGTTTCACAAGCTGGTCGAAAAGCAGATCTATACGGTCGTCGATTCGCTGAGCACGCTCGTGCACGGCTTTGATTTTGCAACATTATTGCGCATCTACTACCAGTCCTTCGTCAATGACGACGGCGACACCAAGGCGAAGGTCGTCAAGTGGTTCCGCGGCGAATACCAGAACAAAACCGAGGCGAAAAACGACCTCGGCGTGAGCATCTGCATCCGCGATGATGACTGGTATGAGTACATCAAGCTGTTTGCGATGTTTCTCAGGCAGGCGGGCTATCAGGGGCTCATCGTGCTTGTGGACGAGCTTGTGAACCTCTACAAGATTCCGCAGAGCATCTCCCGCGAGAAGAATTACGAGAAGATCCTGACGATGTATAACGATACCATGCAGGGCAAAGCGCAGTATCTCGGCATCGTGATGTGCGGGACGCCGCAGTGCATGGAGGATCCGCGCCGCGGCATTTACAGCTACGAGGCGCTGCGTTCGCGTCTGGCGGACGGCAAATACTGCGACGGGCAGAACAATCTGAACGCGCCGGTTATCCGTCTGGAGCCGCTGAGCTACGCAGAAATGCGCATTCTCGTGGAAAAGCTCGCAGAGATCCACGCGCTGCTCTATGACTATCAGCAGATCGTGACGGCGGCGGACATGGATGCCTTCATCAGGATTGAGTACGGGCGCATCGGCGCGGACAGCAACCTGACGCCGCGCGAGGTCATCCGGGACTTCATTGAGGTGCTGGATATTCTGCAGCAGCATCCGGGCAGTACGGTCGCAGGCCTGCTGGGCGGCGAATCAGGCTTTGCCTTCACCCCGACGGCACTGGAATCGCAGGAGCCGGTCGCGGACGAATACGCCGAATTTACGGTGTAAAAGAAAGATCCGCGAAGCATTTTTCGCGTGTCTATATAATATTTTCCATATTTCACAAAGGAGCGATTGATTACTATGAAAATCAAATCTTTGGCTGTATGCGCAGCCTCTGCACTGATGATGGCACTGCTTTCCGGCTGCGGACAGACTTCTGCACCGGGTACAGCCGAGAGCGGCGATGCTGCCGCGGTTGCAGAGATCGACGGTGCAGTTGTCGGCGAGAATGCATTTATCATCACGCTGTATCCGGACGTTGCGCCGATTACCTGCGAGAATTTTGAGGGACTCGTCAAGAACGGCTTCTATGACGGCCTGACCTTCCACCGTGTCATTGACGACTTCATGGCACAGGGCGGCGACCCGAACGGCGACGGCACCGGCGGCAGCGACAAGGAAATCAAGGGCGAGTTCAGCTCGAACGGCGTGGAGAACAATCTGTCGCATCAGCGCGGCGTCATCTCGATGGCGCGCAGCATGGATATGAACAGCGCATCCAGCCAGTTCTTCATCTGCTATGCAGACTGCACGTTCTTAGACGGTCAGTATGCAGCATTCGGTGAGGTCAAGGAGGGCATGGAGGTTGTTGACAGCTTCCTGAAGGTTGAGCGCACAATGGGCGGCGACGGCGCACCTTCCGCACCGGTTGAGCCGATCGTGATGGAGAAGGTTGCCATGATCTCTGACGATGCAGAGGGACATCCGCGTGTCGAGGTCAAGATGGCACCGATCCCGGTCAGCGAGCAGGCTGAGGAGGCTCCCGCTGAGGAAGCTCCGGCTGAGGAAGCTCCGGCAGAGGAAGCGCCTGCAGAGATCCCGACGGGAGATTAAGAGAAGAGGGCGTCCTGCACAGAAACTGCGCAAGACACAGCAAAGACGCGGCAGGAACCTGAATCTCCGGTTCTTGCCGCGACGTGTTTATTCGGATTTTGTTCTTATGTCTCCGGTTCGTCCTCAGTAAATTCCAGAATATCGCCGGGCTGACAGTGCAGCGCCGTGCAGATTGCGTTGAGCGTGGAAAAGCGGATTGCGCTGACCTTGCCGGTCTTGAGCTTGGAGAGGTTGACATTGCTGACGCCGACCTTCTCGCTCAGCTCATTGAGACTCATTTTTCTGTCTGCCATGACGCGATCCAGCCGCAGAATAATTGCCATATTGCACCTCACAGGATTTCGTTCAGGAATTTGCGGAACAGGACATATTTCATGACCGGATCGGGGTCAGCGGCTGCCCGGAGATGAACGGTCATCCGGCCGATACATGCAAAATTGAACAGGATTGCCGGAATACAGATGCCGGCGATCCGTTTGCTGCCTTTTCTGAGCTTTTCGATCTTCATGCTGCACTCTTTTGTCAGACGGTTTCGTCCGCTTCGGTCTGAAGCAATGTGCCGTATTTCATCATCTTTGCCGCAAACAGGAACAAAAATCCCTCTGCGATGATATGCAGCGGAAACAGGTCTGCGGGAGAAAAGAACGGCGCCCGTGCAAGCAGAGAAGCAAGGAGATGCGAACCCATGCCCTGAAAGATGCAGATGCAGCCGATTATGCGCACCGAACGGATTGTTTTGGCATCAAACGGGACGCCGCTGCGGGAAATACGCCGGAAAATGAACGCCGCAGTCAGCAGCATCGCTGCAAGCAGAAGGCTTTCTGCCGCACGCTGCACGCCGTCATAGATCATAAAATCCGGATCGGCCGGTTCATTTTTCATATCGGTCAGCAGCGCGAAGAGTCTGCTGCAAGCCCGGATGATACTGCCGGTTCCGCCGGCTGCAAACACAACCGTCAGCCATTTGCTGCCCGTTTTGAGCTTTTCAGTGATATTGGTCTGTTTCACGGTAACACCTCCCTGATATTCACAGTGTTTCATCGGATGCCTGCTGCAAAACCGCGCCGTACCGGATGACCCATCCGAGGAAAAACAGCATCACGGCATTTGCAAGCAGCCAGTAGGAAAAGCGATCCGGGCTGAACAGAAACAGGATGCTTTCGATATCGAGCCTTTCGCCCGGTCTGAAAAGCCGCAGTATGATCTGTTCAATGTTTTCGGTAAAGGGGAAGATTCCCTGCAAAACTGCAATGATCTGCAGGATTTTTCCGTGCCGTTCCTGAAAGGGAGATTCACTGTTCCGGATGCGCACAAACAGCCCGATCAGAATGACAACGGATGCGATCATCAAAGCCGCACGCGCGGCCTGCACCGGCACGGAACCGTACCGGACTGCGTTCAGATAATCCAGAATATTGCTGCTTGCTCCCGCTTTCTTCTGCATCTGAACCGTATAGAGCAGCTGCAGCGGTCTGGAAATCAGCTGCATCAGCAGAAACAGGATGGCAGCAATCAGAACCGTCCTGCTGCTTTTCCGGATTTTTGTGAGTGAGGCGGTTTTCATCATGTCGTGATTCTTTTCCATTTTGTACCTCCGTTTACTGAAAATCGTCCTGTTGTCCGGAGCCTTTTGCTCCGCTGCCTGTATCATAGCACAGAGTTTAATGTTTGTCAACTAGTTTTTAACGATAAACGATAAAAATTAGATGCTTGCACAATCCGGCATGACGGATCCGCGAGCCCCATTATGCATGTTACCGATCAGAATTTATCGTTTATCATAAAACGGAACGGAGGCGAAACTTCCGTATGGATGCATTTTCACGCTATGCGCCCTTTATACAGGACTATATTTTCCGGCAGGGCTGGGAGCAGCTGCGGGCGGTACAGGTTGCCGCTGCGGACGCGGTCTTCAATACAGAGGACAATGTGCTGCTGTCCGCCTCGACGGCTTCCGGCAAGACCGAAGCGGCCTTTTTTCCGGTGCTGACGCTGCTGGAGGAGAACCCGCCTGCATCCGTCGGCGCAATCTATATTGCCCCGCTGAAGGCGCTCATCAACGACCAGTTTTCCCGCATGACCGAGCTCTGCGAGCCTGCGGATATCAAGGTCTGGCGCTGGCACGGGGACGTCGGGCAGTCACAGAAGGCAAAGCTCTTGAAGCACCCGTCGGGCATTCTGCAAATCACGCCGGAATCGCTCGAAGCGCTGATGCTGCACAAGCACGCAATGATTCCCGCGCTGTTCCGCGATCTGCGCTTTGTCATCATTGACGAGGTACACTCGCTGCTGCGGGGCGACCGCGGCGGCCAGACGCTCTGCCTGATTGAGCGCCTTTCAGACCTGTCCGGTGCAAAACCGCGCAGAATCGGGCTTTCCGCGACAATCGGCAACATTGAGCAGGCGGCGGAATATCTCGGCACCGGTTCGGGACGGCGCACCGTCATCCCGCAGCTCGCGCCGCAGAAGAGCACATGGCGGCTCTCGATGGAGCATTTTTATGCGATGGATACGCAGGCAGCAGAGGGCAGGGAGATCGAAGCAGCCGAGCCGCTCGAACGCGAAACAGACCCCGCTCCGTCCGCCGCAGACCCCGCATACGGCTATATTTTCGCGCATACGCAGGGGAAAAAGTGTCTGGTCTTTGTCAATTCCCGCGAGGAATGCGAGGCTGTGACGACCTCTCTGCGGCAGTATTGCGAGACAAAGCATGAGCCGGAGCGCTTCCTGATTCATCACGGCAATCTCTCTGCGGCGATCCGCGAAACGGCAGAGGCGGTCATGAAGGACGAGGAGCAGTGTCTGACGACCGTCACCACGGCGACGCTGGAGCTCGGCATCGACATCGGCAAGCTGGAGCGGGCATTTCAGCTCGATGCGCCGTTCACGGTCTCGTCGTTCCTGCAGCGTATGGGGCGCACGGGGCGGCGCGGTCTGCCCCCGGAGATGTGGTTTGTCATGCGCGAGGAGGAGCCGGAAGCGCGTGCGATGCTGCCCGCAACGGTTCCGTGGAAGCTGCTGCAGGGCATTGCGCTGGTGCAGCTTTATGCCGAGGAGCACTGGGTTGAGCCGCCGAAGCTCGACCGGCTGCCGTTCAGCCTGCTCTATCACCAGACGATGAGCACGCTGGCCGCAAACGGCGAAATGACGCCCGCACAGCTTGCAGGAAGGGTTCTGAAGCTGCAGCCGTTCCACCGCATCACACAGGACGATTACCGCATTCTGCTGCGGCATCTGATTGAAAAGGATCACATTCAGCGCACGGAGCGCGGCGGCCTGATTGCAGGGCTTGCCGGCGAGCGTGTCCTCAATCACTATAAATTCTACGCGGTTTTCCAGGACAGCGAGGAGTTCACGGTGCGGTCGGAATCGCAGGAGATCGGCACGATCGTACAGCCGCCGCCCGCCGGAGAGAAAATTGCGATTGCAGGGCGCGTGTGGGTTGTGGATGAGGTCGATTTTGACCGCCACACGGTCTACTGCACAATGGTCAAGGGCAAGGTGCCGGCGTATTTCGGCGACTGCCCCGGTGATATCCAGACAAAGATTCTGGAGCGGATGCGCAGGGTGCTGCAGGAGGAGCAGCAGTATCCGTATCTGATGAAGAACGCGGCTGCAAGGCTTGCGCAGGCGCGGCATACGGCGGAGAACTCCGGCCTGCTGCATGAGCCGCTGATCTGTCTGGGCGGCGACATGTGGGCGCTGTTCCCGTGGCTCGGCAGCTATGCATTTCTGGCGCTGGAACGCTTCCTGAAGATCCGCTGCGCGAAGGAGCTGTTTTTATCCGGTCTGTCGCCGGCGCGGCCGTATTTCATCACGTTTAAGATGAAGGCGGATAAGGCGGCGTTCTTCCGCGTATTGCGGGAGCAGGCCGAAGCGGAGTGGGATCCGATGGAGCTTGTCTATCCGGATGAGATTCCGCTGTTTGAAAAGTATGATGAATATGTTCCGGCAGAGCTGGTGCGCAAGGGCTTTGCCTATGGCATTCTGGCTGTGGATGAGATGAAGGCGCGTGTGCTGGAATGGGCAGGCACGATGCTTCCCGCAGTGCAGTGAACCGGAAATGCGATACAGTCGGCGGCGGACGGATACAGCCGCAAACGGGTGAATCATAAAAAAGGGGATGGGTTTATGAACCGAAGAAAAATCGGCAGCCTGCTGACGGCGGCTGCCATGATGATGCAGACTGCGGGGCAGCTTCCGGTCTGTGCGGCAGATCTGACCGCATTGCCGGCAGAGACACTCACGGATTTTGCGGAGGATGTCCGGGCACTGACGCAGGGGGATGCAGGGCATTCGTTTTATCAGGCGCTGCAATACGATCCGGCACGCGGTGTGCTGGAAGCGGACGGCGAAGCGCAGAACGGCTTCTGCGGCGACCTGACGGTTCGCAGCGGCAGACTGATGATCTGTGCGCAGCAGCCTGCAAAAGGCGCGTCCGGCTTGCAGACCGCAGGCTGGATTCTGCCGTATTCAGAGGAAGCGGCATCGCAGCTCGGCTATGAAACGGAAACGGCTGACGGCGTGCTGTCGATCACAAACGAGTTCCAGACCGCGCGCCTGATTGTCAAGGCAGCGGGAAAGGTCGATCCGCACGGCGCCTGCGAGGCCGCCGAGGGCTACCGCGATCTGCACATTCTGCAATATGCGTCCCCGGCAGAGGCCTATGCGGCATATCAGTTGTATCAGCAGGAGCCCGGCGTGCAGTACGTGCAGCCGTCGCACCGCGTCTTTCTCGATACGCAGGACTGCGATGCGCAGCTCAGCGGCGTCGATACGGATGTTTATATGACATGGGGCGCCGACCTGATCGGCACGAAGAGCTTTATCGACGAATATCTGACTGCGGAAACGCTGCCGGAGGTGACGGTTGCGGTTGTGGATACCGGCATCAACCGGAAGCCTGCGCTGTTTGAGGGCAGAATTCTGGACGGCGTGAACTTCTCCGATTCCGGCGACGATACGGATACAGACGATCTTTATCACGGCACGCATGTCACCGGCACAATCTGCGAGCTGACCGGCAGCAATGTCAGAATTCTTCCGATCAAATCATTTGACAATTCCGGGAGTGCGTCCGACGAGCAGATCTATATCGGCATTATGTATGCACTGGAGCACAATGCGGATGTGCTGAACATGAGCTTCGGCGGACTGGGCGTCAGCCCGCTGGAGGTCGAGGCGATGACGATTGCGGACGAAAACGGCATGATCTGCTGTGCTGCCGCGGGCAATGAGGGCGACGATGCGGGGTATTACTATCCCGGCAGCATTGACAGCTGCATCACGGTTGCGGCGGTCAGTCAGGAGATGAAGCGGGCGGATTTCTCCAATTACGGCAGCTCGCTGGACGTCGCCGCGCCGGGCGTCGGCATTGTCAGCTACGTGGCAGCCGGCGAAAATCTGAAGGAGAGCAAGAACGGCACGAGCATGGCGACACCGCATGTTTCGGCGTGCTGCGCGCTGCTCCGGAGCTATGATAAGCAGATGACGGCGAAACGCGCAGAGAATCTGCTGCGGCTCAATGCCGTGGATCTCGGCGAACCGGGCTTTGACAAGGATACCGGCTGGGGTCTTGTCTGCATGAAGCATTTTCAGTGGGATGACGGTGTCTGCGCTGCCCCGGCGTACTCTGTGAAATCCGGCAATTACGGCACGGCACAGACCGTCGAAATCACGACGTCCCAGCCCGATGCGGAGATCTACTACACGACGGACGGCTCACAGCCGGATGCGGCGCACGGCATCCGCTATACCGGGCCGGTCAGGGTGACGGAATCCGTCCGGCTTCTTGCAGTGACGGTCTCCGAAGGCTGGGTGGACAGTGTGCCTTCCGAAGCGGTCTATACGATCGGCGGCAAGGATATTGCCGGCGCAATGCAGATTGAGGACGGTGTGCTCGTGCGCTACAGCGGTGTGCGGGAGCAGGTCAATGTGCCGGAATCGGCAGACGGCGTGCCGGTGACATCGGTTGCGGAGGATGCGTTTGCGGGCAATCATTTTGTGGTGCAGGTGAAGCTGCCGGGCTCGGTGACCGAGATCGGGGCGCGTGCCTTTGCGGGCTGCTCAGCGCTGGAGAGCATCTCTGCGCGCGGTGTCAGAGTGCTCCGCGACGAGGTCTTTTCCGGTGACGAAAAACTGAAATCCGCCCTGTTCAGTGAGGCAGCCGACGCGGTCGGTGTACGCTGCTTCTGCGGCTGTACTGCGCTGAAATCGCTCCGGCTCCCGAATGTCCGGAGCATCCCGGAGGAATGCTTCCGGGAATGCAAGGCGCTGACGGAGCTGTATCTGCCGGCAGCGGATTCCTTCGGAAACAGGGCATGTCTCGACTGTGCCGCCCTGACCGCGCTGACGGTCAGCTGGCCGGATGTCAGAATGATCGGTGTGCGCAGCTTTTCGGGCTGCAAGGCGTGGCCGGGCGATCTCTGCCTGGATGCGCTGACATTTCTCGGAGAGGCAGCCTTTGAGGATGACCGTGCACTGCTGCGCGTTGTTCTGCCGAAGGCGATCAAAAAGCTGCCGCTGAGTGCTCTGGCAGGCTGTACGGGTCTGCGGGAGCTTGATCTGCGCTATATTACGGATTTTGCAGGCGATTCGCTGGCGGTCAAATCCGTCCGCGACGATCTGCAGGCTGTGCTGAGCTATGACAAAATTACATCGGTCGGCACGAATGCATTCAGCGGGTTCCGGCTCGGTGACGGCTATGAAACGGTGACATTCTCTGCACTGGAGGCGCTGAGCTTCCGGGCATTTGCGGGCGCAGCGGCGGGCGTTGTCTCGCTGCCGCAGATTTCTGCAATTCCGCGTTATACCTTTGCAGAATCGAAGATTTTCGGCGTTGTGCTGGAAAATACGGAGGTGCTGGAGCCGGAGAGTCTGCAGGGCGTGTGCGCAGCCGTTCTGACAGACAAGGTGACGGAGGCTGCAGCCGATGCGGTTCCGCAGAATACATGGATTGTCACAAAGGATACGATTCCGGCGCTGGAAAACTGCGGCGAGCTGCATTACTGCGATGAGCCGCTGATTCTGCGTGCCAATACAAAAACGCTGTCGCTGATGCTGCATGAATACGCGGATTTCCGGATCGCGGCCTGCGGCAGTGCACTGCAGGCACAGTGGTACCGCATGGACGGCGGGGAGGCGGTTCTGCTCGAAGGCGAAACGAACATGACCTTTGCGCCGGATACCGGCAAAGCGGGCGAAACGGTTTACCGCTGCGTGCTGACGGATTCCGAGGGCAAAACAGAACAGTCTGATTTCCGTGCGATTGTCTCCGGCGACAGAGAACGGCAGACGCTTCTGCCGGACGAATCGCTTTGCTGCGGAACGGCAGCGGCCGTCTTTTATCAGCTGACGGTTCCGGTTTCCGGCAGCTGGCAGATTGCGTCCTCCGGTTCGGCTCCGGCAGCGGGTGTCCTGACGGATGAAAACGGTGCATTTCAGGCGGGATTTGTGCGCGGGGCAGATCACAATATGTATCTGACTGCGGAGCTTGCAGCAGACAAGACCTATTATCTTGAGGTGCGCGGCCGCTGGGCGGGCAGCTATATGCTGCGGCTATCTGTGAAAAAAGCGGCGGAAAACCGCATTGAGGACTGCCGGCTCAGCACATCCGCTGCGGCCTCTGCGGCGTATGACACCGGCTATCAGCCCTCGCTGACGGTGATCGGCAAGGACGGCACCGAGCTGCAGGCAGACCGCGACTATACGCTTTCGGTGACAAAGCACAATCAGAATTATATCATGGAGGTTTACGGCATCGGCGATTACTGCGGCTACAGCGCCGTGACGGTTCCGGTGCTTGACCGGATTCCGTCGGATACGCCGGTTCCGGTGCATCTGAACGGCAAGGATGACCATGCCGTGTTCATGTTTATCCCGAAAACAACCGATACCTATTACTATTACGCGACGATTGCGCCGGGCTACGCGGAGGAGCAGGCGGTCTATAACCGCAGAGGTTCCTACAGTGCCGATGCCTGCTGCGTCAATCTGCGGACGAAGTGCACGGTTTCTTCCAAAGCGGATGCTGACGGCATCATCTATTCTGAAAACAGCTATTCGCCGGTGAGCGGAAAATCGTTCCTTGAATCGGTTGTGCTGAATGCCGGTCAGGTTTATTACTTCACATGCATCTCTGATATCCGTTCGGAGTTTTCGCTCGTGGTTTCGCAGCAGCGCCGGGATATCCGCGATGCAAAGGTCACCGGCATCTCGTTCGGCGAGTACGAGCCGGGCAAGGCCTGTACGCCGAAGCCGACCGTGAAGCGCAACGGCGAGCTGCTGACGGAAGGCGTGGACTATCAGCTGATCTATACGGACAACGATGTTCCCGGAAATGCGAAGGTGACGATCGAGGGCATGGGACTTTATACCGGACGGCTTGTGCAGGAATTTGAAATTGCAATCGGTGATACACCCGCTCCGGCAGAATATATCGGGATTGACGAGCCTGTGCGCACATCTTGCACGGACGGCCGCATCACGATGCTCTGGTTCCGGACGGAGACCGGCAGCACGCCGAATGAAACGGTACGCTACCGCGTGCTGAACGAGCGCGAAAGCGGCGGCGCAATCCTTTACCGGCTGTATTCCTATCATGCAAAAAGCCAGACACTTTCTCCGGTTTATCCGATGAATGAGGCCAGCGACGATTATATGCTGGTCAACGGCACATACTGCATCATCCTGTACCGTCAGTTCGCGGAAAAGGCCGGTACAACAAATGTCTCGGTGTTCCGGCCGTATTCCGTCACGGATGCTGCAATGGAGATCGGTACGGCGGTTTATACCGGAAGCGAGGTGCCGCCGCCGCTGACATTCACGGCTGCCGACGGCTATGTGCTGCAGTACCAGAAGGATTATACGGTCAGCTATCCGGAGGGCAATATCATGTTCGGTGAGGTGCCGTTCACGGTGCGTGCAACCAAGCGCACCTACGGCTCTGCGACCGGTACGTTTGAGATTGCCGTGAAGCTGCCGGCAGATGCGCCGGAGCTGACGCCCGGAGAACATACGGCAAGCGTGACGCTGGAGGATCGCCTTGCGGTATACAGGCTCACGCCGGAAACTGACATGACCTATCTGCTGGCCTGTGAGGATGCCCCGAACATTGTACTGAGAGTGTTCTCGCCGGAGGCAGAGATGCTGGAGCAGGTCTACGGCGCCGGTACGAAGGCGGTTTCCTTTGAGGTGCCTGCCGGAGAGACGCGCTATATCATGGTAAAGTATAACGGCACGGAGCGTGAGGGTACGATTCACTTCCGGCTCGAAACGGACGAAAAAATGCTCAGTGCGTGCGAGGTCACGGCAAATCCCGTGATCTGGACGGGCGAGGCCGTCACGCCGGATATTACGCTGACGGACGGCGGCTATGTGCTGCAGGAAGGCACGGATTATGTGCAGCGCTATATTGTGGACGATGTCAGTCTCGGCACGGCAACGGTCAATTACATCGGCAAGGGCCGCTATGTCGGCATGACGGATGTGACCTTCCCGGTGATTGCAGAGAGCCTGCTGCAGCATCCGGATACGGAGACGGTCAGATTCCGGTCGGAGACTGTGCCGGACGCGATTCCGCTTCCGCTGAATCAGCTGCGCAATCTGCGCAATACCGAGCACAAGCCGTTCCTGCTGATGAGCTATACGGCAGGCATTGACATGCAGCTGCATATCACGGTTCTGAATTCGTATTCCAAGCTCACGCTGCAGCTTTACAATGAAGCGGGCGAATATCAGGACAGTCTGTTCTTCCGCAAGAACGGCCAGACGGATTACGATATGAAGCAGGGCGAAACCTGTTATCTGCTCGCTGCTGCAACCGATATTTCCGGCACGAATCAGGTGTTTGACATTTTGCTGACAGACAAGAGCAATCCCGGCATGGAATGGTTCTCCGACCCTGAGACCGGCATTGCGTTCCGGACGGATCCGGCACTTCACTATACCGAAGCGTGCTTTATCGTGCCGAACGGCAAGCCGCTGGTACTGCCTGAGACAATCCGGGAGCAGCCTGTGACGGTATATTCCCCGGCAGTGTTTGCAGCGCTCGGCATCGGGGATACCGTGATCGGTGATCCGAACGGCCCTGCACCTGTTTACGCGGATTTGTACCGCTATCTGTTCCTGCCCGCGGCAGATGCGGAGCAGCCCGCAGAGCATCTGACCGGAGATCTGAACGGCGACGGCCGTCTCTCACAGGCGGATCTGATTGCGTTTGCGGCGTTCCTCGCGGAATATACCGCTGAGGGTGCTGCGCCGTATTCCTTTGAAGGAATGGATCTGAACGGCGACGGACTCTATGCTTTTGATGATCTGATGCTGCTTGCAAAGCAGATCAGTGAAGCAGAGAATGCCGAACAGCCTGCCGATCCCCCGGCGGATGTGCCCGCGGAGCCGCAGGAACCAGTTCCGCCGGCAGAAACCGGCACAGAGCAGTAAGAAAAACCCCGGCAGCGAAGCCGAAAGCAGGCTTCGCTGCCGGAACTGCAAATTTTTTTGAAAAAACCCTTGACAAGTATCCGAAACTGTGCTATAATAAACAGGCTTGAATGAAACAGACGAATCCCGTGTTCCACAGACAGCAGGCAGCTGTGCTCCGGTACAGCAGAAGTCCAGCCGAGGAGTGCCGGTCGTTCCGCTTCGCATTTGCGATAATTCTGGGACTCCGCCTCTTCCGCTATCGGGAGAGGCTTTTTTATCGGCAGTCGTATCTGCCGGAATGCCTCCGGTCGCTGCGTTTGTTTGAGTGATTACATTTGCGGAGGTGAAACCATTATGCCAAGTGAAAAGGTTTTGCAGGCAAAGCAGGCAAAGGTCGCTGCTCTGACCGAACAGCTGAAGAATGCTGCTGCTTGCGTGCTCGTGGACTACAAGGGCATCACCGTTGAGGATGATACCAAGCTGCGCCGTGAGCTGCGTGAGGCAGGCGTTTCCTATGCTGTTCAGAAGAACACCCTGATCCGCCTTGCTATGCACGAAATCGGTTTCGAGCAGTTTGACAGTGTCCTCGAGGGCACGACCGCAATCGCTACCTGCGAAAGCGATCAGACTGCAGCTGCCAGAATCCTCGGCGCATTTGCTGAGAAGTCTGACGGCAAGTTCAGCCTGAAGGCTGGCTTCGTCGAAGGTCAGTTCTACGATGAGGCAGGCGTCAAGGCACTTTCCAAGATTCCGTCCAAGGAAGTTCTGCTGGCACAGCTCGTCGGTTCCCTGCAGGGTCCGATGCAGAAGCTCGCTGCAACACTGCAGGCTCTTGCGGACAAGAAGAACGAAGAGGCTGCCTGATTGTAAGGCTGCCTGAATCCCAAATTATTTTTATTTTTGAAAAGGAGATATTATCATGGCTTCCGAAAAGACACTGAAGTTTATCGAAGATATCAAGGCTCTTTCCGTTCTCGAGCTCGCTGAGCTGGTCGAGGCAATCCAGGAAGAGTTCGGCGTTACCGCTGTTGTTGCAGCAGCAGGTCCGGCAGCAGGCGCAGGCGCAGCTGCTGAGGCTGAGAAGACCGAGTTTGACGTTGTTCTGAAGTCCTTCGGCGATGCAAAGATGAACGTCATCAAGGCTGCTAAGGACATTCTGGGTCTCGGCCTCAAGGAGGCAAAGGCTGCTGTTGAGGGTCTGGGCACTCTGAAAGAGGCTGTGCCGAAGGCTGAGGCAGAGGAGATCAAGAAGAAGTTTGAAGAGGCTGGCGCTACCATCGAGCTGAAGTAATTTCTGCTTCTCTTCTCTATGAAAAAACAAGGGGCTGTTTCCGTTTGGAAGCAGCCCTTTTTGTATGAATGAAACACCTGCATACCGCGGCGGATATGCAGGTGTTTTCTTGCCAAACAAAGGCGCCGAGCCGATTCTCAGCGCCTTTATATGGATGATGGATTATTGCTCTGCGGGTGCAGTGTCATCGGGTTCCGGCGCTGTCCGCAGATGGGAAATCAGCGTCAGGACGGCAAGCACACCGCCGATCACAGGATAAATGAGCAGGAGCTGATTGTTCCGGCCGGTGATGCGGATGATGCCCGCTGCAATACTGCCGACTGTGAGCGTCACCGCACAGGTATAAAGCAGGAACATGGTCCGCGGCTGCAGCGGCCGGCGTCCCATTGCGGCAAACAGCAGCAGGAGCCCCGCCGTCAGAAAGGGGACAAACGCATAGAGCATGTAGTTGGAATAGACGCCGTAGCTGAAATGTTCGTATACTGCGCCGAAAAATGCGAGGAAGAGCGATGCGCAGATGCAGCCCGCCGCATGCCGGAGCAGGCGCTTTCGTTCAGCATCAATATCCGATGTAAACAATATCGCTCACGCTCCTTTCCTCAATCGTCCGGCCGGTGTTGGTCGGCACATTGATGATATTGCCGTTGAAGATCATGGTCGAGGAACCGCCGCCGTCGAGATTGTAGGCCTTATAGGCGCCGAGACGGTCCATGAACTCTGCCAGCTGATAGAGCGATAGCCCCGCGCTTTCGCTGGTACGGCCGTCCGACACGACGAATGCATAGTGCAGATCACCGAGAATGCCGATGGCCGTGCGCGGATTGCTTGCGAGAGAACGTGCGACCTCCTGCGTCTCGCTGACTTTGATCTCTCCCTCATCGAACAGGACAGGGCCGAACATGAAGCACTGCCATGTGCCCATATCCATGAGCTCCTGTGCAGTATTCTTGGTGCTGTCCGTGAAGAAGAAGCTGCCGTCTGCCATGATGCACAGCAGCTCTGTCTCATCACGGCGGACATCGCGGTAAAGCACGCCGTTGCGGATGACATAGCCGCGGTTGTGCGCGCCGTAGAAGTCGCCGTTGACCGCAAAGATCGCCTGCTTCAGCTCTGCGATTTCAGAGGTCGGAGCGGTGATATTCCGGCCGTAGGTATCATTTGCAAAGCCCGCCTTCAGATATTGTGCAGAGCTCAGCTGCACATCTGCAACATAGATCTGTGTGTCGTATTCGCGGTACTCGGAAATCGTCAGCGAGATGTTGTCATCGTGATAGCCGAAATCGCTGTACGGCGACGGCGGAGGCGGCGCTTCCGTGACCGGCTCGGTGACTGTCGTGGTAACGACGGTTGTTGCGCGGGCGGTCGTGGAAACCGTCGTTGCGGCGGTTGTTGTTTTGGTTGTCTTATTGGAAGCAGAGGACTTCGGTGCGACGGTGGCCTTCGGGATGGCAGCCGCATTTTTTGCCGTTGTTTCTGTTGCGGAAGCGTTGTTTGCCGCTTCCGTTCCGGTATTTGTACCGGCTGCCTTTGTGCCGCTCTGCGTGCCGTTCTGTGCGGATGTTCCCGCGACTGCGGTTGCAGCAGATTCATCTTCCTGCTGCGGTTCTGCTGCATCTGCGGGATCCTCGGTGTCAGCCGTGTCCGGCTCTGCTTCCCGGACGGATTCCTCTTCAAACAGCGAGAGGTTCATCTCGTTTGCCGCAGAGCGTCCCTCCCGTTCCAGCACAAAGGTATCCAGCATGATAAATGCTGTAAGCCCTGCGAGCGCTGTGCCGAAAACGGCTGCAGGGATTTTATAGCTTTTCGCCATGTGATAAAAACCGCCTTTCTCATTACTTCGTAACAGGATTATACCATATTCATTATAATATTTCAAGATGTAATCAATCTGAATCATAGCGCAGAAATATGACAGATTTCTGAAAACGGAGTGAAAGCTCCGCGAATAAACTCAGTTGCCGATTTTCCGGTATTCCCCCGGCGGAATGCCGCAGCAGCTCCGGAACTGCCTTGCGAAATGCTCGTAGTTGCGGTAACCGCACTGTTCTGCGATATCCTGAATCGTCATGTTGGATGTGGTCAGCAGCATTTTTGCACGGGCGATCCGGCTGGCAATCAGATCCTGAATGAAGGTCACGCCGAACTGCTCTTTATAGTGATGCTGGAATGCAGAGCGGCTCATGCTCAGCTCATGAGATGCCCAGTCCACGGACCATGTGAGATAGGGCATACTGTAAATTTTATTGCGGATGACAAGCAGCTGTTCGTAGTGCGTGCTTTTTGCGAGCTGTGCATCCTCGTGAATCTGCTCGCTGACCTTGTTGCACATCAGCCAGAAATAATGTCCGATGGAATCCGCCTTGTGCAGGTGATCGGTGCCGTTTTCGTCCGCAATAGATTTGATACAGAAACTAAAAAATTCAATATGCCGGAGCGGGATCGGCGTCGCAACCGGGATGTCCTTGCAGCGGAACCATTCGGGTTCTTCCTTTTCAAACAGGAAGTGAATCCAGTCGTTTGCGAAGGGCTTCTGCGGGACTGCGCGGTAATGCTGCGGCATGTCCTTCGGATACAAAAAGAAGGTGCTGGCGGGGATTGTGACGTCCTCGCCGTTCAGATTGAAGATCGCCTCAGAGCGGAGAATCAGCAGCAGATTGTCGCCGCTGCCCTCCGGCCGGTTGACAAGAAAGTCAGCTCCGTGCTGGTGATTATACCCGACGTTATGAAGAATCAAAATTGTACACCTCACATTCAGAAATTGCACAAAACATCATATAATATGTATTATATCCTATTCCTTTTTTTTTGTCAATATTCTATAATGAAAATGCAGGGTTGAATGATCCTGCTGTCGGGCTGCTTCCGTGCAATGGAATCGAGAGGGGATTCTGGACAGCCCGCGGAATCATTATCCTGTTACGGGTAAATTACGGAGGGAGATTTTCATGAAGAGCATCAAGACCAGAATGCTGTCAGTACTGGCAGCATGCGCAATGCTGACCGGCGCGGCGCAGGGGATTGCGCCCGCCGTCGGCTTTGCAGCAGACAACCTCATCAGCAATTCCACGTTTGAAACGGGAACAGCTGACTGGGGCACCTACAAGGAGAGCGGCGGTGCGTGCAAGCTGACGACGGAGGACGGAAAGCTCGCACTGAAGGTCAGTTCGGTCGGAACGAAGAACTATGCCGTGCAGCTTTTCTACGACATCATTCCGCTGTATCAGAATGCAACATACCGTCTCAGCTATGAGATCTCCTCTGACGTTGAGCGCTATGTGGAGGGCATGATCCAGCAGAACGGCGGCACCTATCAGTCCTACACATGGAAGGGCATTCAGATCGGTCCGGAGCCTGTGAAGGTGGATTATCAGTTCACTATGACAAAAGACACCGATATCATGGCAAAAATGTGCTTCAACTGCGGTCTGCAGGAGAAGGATCCGGAGCTTCCGGAGCATACGGTCTATCTTGACAATGTCGTGCTGGAAATCGTGGACGACAGCGAGGTGGATTACAGCCAGGTCGGTCCGTACCGCGCACCGATTCTGACAAACCAGATCGGCTACCGTACCAATGATAAGAAAACGGCTGTTGTCCGTGCAGACGGCGGCGATACCTTCAAGGTTGTGAATGCCGATACCAAGGAAGTCGTTTATACCAATACGCTCGGCGAAGCTGTCGAGAACAAAAGCGCACAGGAAACGGACCGCATTGCAGATTTCTCCGAGGTCAAGGAAGCCGGCAAATACTATATTACCTGCGGCGATCTCGATCAGTCCTATACCTTTGTGATTGCGGACAATCCTTATGCAAAGCTGGTTGATGAGAGCGTCAGAATGTTCTATCTCCAGCGCTGCGGCTGTGAGATTCAGGATGAAAAATTCGGCCACAAGGCCTGCCATACGTCCGAAGCAACCGTTTACGGCACAAGCGACAAGATTGACGTGTCCGGCGGCTGGCACGATGCCGGTGACTACGGCAGATACACCGTTGCAGCTGCAAAGGCTGTTGCCGATCTGCTCTATGCATACGATGCAAACCCGGAGCTGTTCTCTGACAGCATCGGCATTCCGGAGAGCAACAACGGCGTGCCGGATATCCTCGACGAGGTTCGCTATGAGCTTGAGTGGATGCTGAAAATGCAGGCTGCGGACGGCGGTGTTTATCACAAGGTCTCCTGCAAGACCTTCCCGGGCTATGTCGCACCGGATAAGGAAGTCGGAGAGCTGGTTGTCACACCGGTTTCCTCGACTGCAACGGCTGACTTCTGTGCATCCATGGCAATGGCCTATACGTTCTACACGAAGATCGACAAGGATTTTGCCGACAAGTGCCTTGCTGCTGCTGAAAAGGCATGGGCATATCTCGAAGCAAACCCCGACTTCAACTTCAAGAATCCGAAGGACATCTCCACCGGTGAGTACGGTGACCTGACCGATAAGGACGAGCGTTACTGGGCAGCCTGCCAGATGTATGCTGCGACATGGGATGTCAAGTATCTGAGCGGCATTACCGCAGCAAAGACCGGTCTGGACTGGTCCACTGTCGGCGACTACGGCAACATTGCACTGCTGACTCTGACAAAGGAAAAGGATTCCGACTCTGAGACAGAGTCCACGATGAGAAGCAATGCAGATGCAAGCCTGAAAAAGACTGCTGAGAGCGCTGAGAAGCTCGTGAATGCAAGCCCTTACGGTTCCCCGATTTCCACATATAACTGGGGCTCCAACATGACGATTGCAAATGCGGGCGTTGTGCTCAGCCTGCAGGGCAAGAACGATGCGGCGAACGAAGTGCTGAACTATCTGCTCGGCAAGAACCCGCTCGGCACCTGTTTCGTGACCGGCTTCGGCACGGTTTCACCGGAAAATCCGCATCACCGTCCGTCGATGGCAGCAAACGCTGCAATGCCGGGTATGCTGGTCGGCGGCGTCAACGAGAATCTGGAGGACAGCGCTGCGAAGGCATACTGCAAGACAGAGCCGGCAGCAAAGTGCTACATCGACAACGCGGAAAGCTATTCCACGAACGAAATCACGATCTACTGGAATTCTCCGCTGGTCTATCTGCTTGCTGTGACTGAGAAGGCTGAGCAGGGCGGTCCGGTTGATCCGCCGAAGCCGCAGGTCACCATGAAGGGCGATGCAAACCTGGACGGCGCAGTTGATGTTTCGGATGCTGTGCTGGTTGCAAAGTTCTCTTCCGGCGATTCCGAAGCGAAGATCAACGATCAGGGCAAGATCAACGGCGACTGCGACGGCAAGGAAGGTCTGGATGACGGCGACGTCACCTACATCCTGAAGATGATCGTCAAGCTGGTCTAATCATCCGTCATTCAGATAACAGATAAAAAATACAGCAGGAGCGCTTCGGTGCTCCTGCTTTTTTATGGAAAAAATTATGCCGGTATCTGTCTGACAGTACCGGCATATTGCGATTTGTATGACTGCATCTCAGAAAAAACGCAAAAAACTCCGCAATAATTGGGAAGTTATTTGTCGCCCAGCGGTTCTTCGCCCGTCGAGCAGTAAAAACGCTGGAAACTGGAGGGCGTACAGTGCTTGATTTCCTTGAAAATACGATTAAAAGTAGACAGGCTTGAGAATCCCGCACGCATTGCGACCTCCGTGATCGGGATGGACGGATCGAGCAGAAGCATCTCCGCGGCGCGCGTTCGGCGGATATTGATGTACTGCAAATAGGACATGGAGTTATACTGCTTGAAGATGCGGGAGAAGTGGAATTTGCTGTAGCCCGCAATTTCCGCAAGCGTGTCCAGCGAAATATCGTACATATAATTCTGGTCGATATATTTGAGAACGAGCTTGAACTTTTCGTTGTACTGGAACATTTTGTCCTTTGCAAGCGCAAGATTCTGGCGCGTCTGTTCCAGCTGAAACTCGCGGATGGAGACAAGCATACTGATGAGATTCAGATAAATCCGGATATCGGAAATCTCGGAATTGATATAGTATTCAGAGTAGATATCGAGGATGTTTTTCTTTGCACGCAGATAGAGATCACGGTCTGTTTCCGGCGTAATGATCGTAGGTGCGTGGAAAACAGGCATGATTGCATTGAGCGCGGAGACCTCATTCAGCACACTGTTGTCACACTGGAAGATGATGCGGCGTCCCTCCTGCGGCGGCAGCGTATGCAGCTCGCCGGGCGGGATGATGATGATCTCGCGCTCCTGCAGCGTGTATTCCTTGCCGCTGGCATTGACCTGAAAACTGTTCTCAATCGGCATGATGATCTCGACAGCATTGTGCCAGTGTGTCGGATAAAATTCGATTTCGTTGTTGTCATAGAGCATGACAAAACGCTTGTCCTCATATTCGATTGTCTCAAAATCGCCCGAAATATTCTTGATCATACTGATCGCCCCCCTATATTGACTGCAGAAATCGGCAATACTCATTATTTGCTCTGTATTTCGGCCTGACGGCCGGTTCTTACAAACTATATTATAATGCATATTCACGGATTTGTAAAGAACTTTTCTGAAAATCTGTTAGACTTGCGCAAAAAGCGATGAGAACACCGCAATTTTTGGCTAGCCGTTTGTATATTTTTACGATATAATACAATTAGATCGGAGGGGAGAGCAATTTATGACAATCCAGTGCTATGAGATCGAATATCAGAATTTTGGCAGATGTGTCTGCCTCGAAAACGGCTTTATCAAGCTCATGGCGACGGTCGATGTCGGACCGCGGATTATCTATTTCAGCACCCGAGGTAACCGCAATATCCTGTTCGAGGACATTAACCGGGATTTCTATGAGATGAATAAGGGCTACGGGATCTGGTATGCATACGGCGGGCACCGGCTCTGGTCGGCACCGGAGAAAATGCCGGAGACCTACTATCCGGATAATCAGCGCGTGAACTATACATATGAGGACGGTGTTCTGACACTCGAACCGCGGGAGACGGTTTCCGGAAGACAGTTCCGGCTGACCGTGCAGTTCGTGTCCGATCACGCGGTTCAGATTCGGAATACTATTATTAATGTATCCGATGTTCCGCAGCAGTTCGCGCCGTGGTCCGTGACGGGCTTTGCGTCCGGCGGAACAGAGTTCATTCCGCTCTGCAGGGATGACAAGGGCTTTCTGCCGAACCGGACAATGGCGCTGTGGAGCTATTCCGATATCCGGGACGAACGGTTCCGGCTGACGGATTCCTACGCAACGCTGACGCATGACGAACATGCAGAAAAACCGTTCAAGGCCGGCTTTAATGTCACCGACGGTTATGTGATCTACGCAGCAGGCAACCAGCGGTTCAAAAAGACGTTTTCCGCCTACGAAAATGTCGCGTATCCCGATTTCTGCTGCAACTTTGAAACCTATACAAACAAGCACTTTTTAGAGTGCGAGCTGCTCGGAGAAGAAAGGGTTTATCAGCCCGGAGAAACAGCCGAGATCAACGAAACATGGGAAATTACTGAAACATCACAGACTCCGGAGCAGGAAATCGCGTCCTGCATAGCGGCATGTGATACCTGAGGAGGAGTTTGATTGGAAAAGTTCAGAGATACGTCTCTCTCTGCACAGGAGCGTGCGGAAGCACTTGTTGACATCATGACCACGGAGGAGCAGGCGAGTCAGCTTCTTTATGATGCGCCCGCAATTCCGCGGCTCGGCATTCCGGCCTATAACTGGTGGAATGAGTGCCTGCACGGGCTTGCCAGAAACGGCATTGCAACGATGTTCCCGCAGGCGATTGCACTGGCTGCGATGTTCGACACGGCATCGCATCAGAAAACCGGCGAGATCATTGCAACTGAGACCCGCGCAAAATATAATGAGGCTTCCAGGCACGGCGATCGTGACATATATAAAGGTCTGACGCTCTGGACACCGAACATCAATATTTTCCGCGACCCCAGATGGGGCAGAGGTCAGGAAACCTACGGTGAGGATCCGTTCCTGACCGGCGCGCTCGGCAAGGCATTTGTCAAAGGCCTGCAGGGCGACGGCAAGATCATGAAAACCGCGGCATGTGCAAAGCACTTTGCTGTGCACAGCGGTCCTGAGGCACTCCGCCATGCGTTTGATGCGCAGGCATCTGCGAAGGATATGGAGGAAACCTACCTCCCGGCCTTCAAGGATCTGGTCGGCGCCGGCGTGGAATCTGTGATGGGTGCATATAACCGTCTCAACGGCGAGGGCGCCTGTGCAAGCGATTTCCTGCAGGGCAAACTGAAGGAATGGGGATTCGACGGGCATTTCGTTTCCGATTTCCGTGCGCTGGAGGATTTCGATTCCAACCACAAGCTGACCGCCTCGGAGGAGGAGACCGCAGCGCTTGCAATCAAAAAGGGCTGCGACCTCAATGCGGGATTTGTTTACGAAAAACTGATGGATGCACTGGCTGCCGGCAGAATCACGGAAGCGGATATCCGCAAGGCCTGCGTCCATGTGATGCGGACAAGAATCCGCCTCGGCATGTTTGACGGCCATACGGAGTATGATGACATTCCGTATTCGGTTGTTGCCTGCGCCGAGCATAAGGCGCATTCTCTGATGTGCGCAGAAAAATCCATGGTGCTGCTGAAGAATAACGGAATTCTTCCGCTGGATGCGTCCAAGTACGGCACGATCGGCGTGATCGGCCCGAATGCAAACAGCCGCGCAGCACTGGAGGGCAACTACTGCGGAACTGCTGACCGCTATATCACATTCCTCGAAGGTATTCAGGATGCGTTCGGCGGCAGAGTGCTGACCGCGGAAGGATGCCACCTTTATAAAGACCGCGTAAGCGGACTGGCCAGAGAAAATGACCGTCTTGCTGAGGCAGAAACCGTTGCGGAGCAATCCGATCTCGTGATTCTCTGCGTCGGACTGGATGCCTATATCGAAGGCGAGGAGGGCGACGCCGGCAACGAGTTCGCTTCCGGCGACAAGATCGACCTTCGTCTGCCTGAGCCGCAGCGCCTGCTGGTTTCCAGAGTCATGGAAAAGGGCAAGCCTGTGATTATCGTCACGGCAGCGGGCAGTGCTATCAATGTGGAAGCAGATGCGGATGCTGTGATTCATGCATGGTATCCGGGTCAGTTCGGCGGAACGGCACTTGCCAATATTCTGTTCGGCAAGGTCTCGCCTTCCGGAAAGCTGCCTGTCACATTCTATGTGGATGCTGACAAGCTGCCGGATTTTGCCGATTATTCGATGCAGAACCGTACATACCGCTATGTCAGGGATAATGTGCTGTATCCGTTCGGATTCGGCCTGACCTATTCCGAAACGGTCTGCGAAAACCTGCATGTCGAAGGCAGAACCGCATCGGTGGATATCACCAACACCGGCAAAACGGATACGGATGATGTTGTACAGTTCTATATTCAGGGCGACAGCACAGCC
Organism: Oscillospiraceae bacterium; assembly: GCA_017427265.1. Classification (GTDB taxonomy): domain Bacteria; phylum Bacillota; class Clostridia; order Oscillospirales; family Ruminococcaceae; genus Firm-04. The sequence goes on from JAFRTG010000028.1 coordinate 94,942, forward strand.
GATACCCCGAACCCGAAGCTCTGCGGCTTTGCAAGAGTTTCGCTGAAGGCCGGCGAGAAAAAGACTGTCTCTGTTCCGGTTCCGGACTGTGCGTTCGAGACCGTTGACGAGAACGGCGTCAGAGCGGTGCGCAGCAGCGCATTCCGTCTGTATGCCGGCACCTGTCAGCCGGACGCGCTGAGCGAGTCCCTGACCGGTACGAAAACACTTTGTACAGAAATTCTTCTGTAATTCAGATCACGGAGGTTTATATCTATGAAGGAATATTTCAGCAATATCGGAAAGATCCCGTATGAGGGAAAGGACAGCACCAATCCGCTGGCTTTCAAGTACTACAACCCGGATGAGGTGATTGACGGCAAGCCGATGCGTGAGCATCTGAAGTTTGCTCTTTCCTGGTGGCATACCATGGGCGGCGACGGTACCGATATGTTCGGTGTCGGCACAGCTGATAAGTCCTGGGGCGAGCAGTCCCCGGAAGCACGCGCAATCGCAAAGGTCGATGCTGCATTTGAGATCATGGATAAGCTCTCCATTGATTACTACTGCTTCCACGACCGCGATCTCTCCCCGGAATATGCAAACCTTGCTGAATCCAACGAGAAGCTGAAGGTCGTTGTTGACTATCTCGAAAAGAAGCAGAAGGAAACCGGCAAGAATCTGCTGTGGGGTACCGCAAAGTGCTTCGATCATCCGCGCTATATGCACGGTGCAGGCACCTCTCCTTCCGCAGATGTTTTCGCATATGCTGCAGCACAGATCAAGTCCGCGATTGACGCAACCGTTCAGTTGGGCGGCAAGGGCTATGTGTTCTGGGGCGGCAGAGAGGGTTATGAGACCCTGCTCAACACCGATATGGGTCTTGAGCTCGACAACATGGCACGCCTGATGCATATGGCTGTCGATTATGCAAGAAGCATCGGCTACACCGGTGACTTCTACATCGAGCCGAAGCCGAAGGAGCCGACCAAGCATCAGTACGATTTCGATACTGCAACGGTGCTCGGCTTCCTCAGAAAGTACGGCCTCGACAAGGACTTCAAGATGAACATTGAAGCAAACCACGCAACGCTTGCACAGCACACCTTCCAGCATGAGCTGAATGTGGCCCGTACAAACGGTGTGTTCGGTTCCATCGACGCCAACCAGGGCGACCCGCTCCTCGGCTGGGATACCGACCAGTTCCCGACCAATGTTTACGATACCACAATGTGCATGTACGAGGTTCTGAAGGCCGGCGGCTTCACCAACGGCGGTCTGAACTTTGACGCAAAGGCACGCAGAGGCTCCTTCACGCCGGAGGATATCTTCTATTCCTATATCGCCGGTATGGATGCATTTGCACTGGGCTTCCTCGCAGCACGCAAGCTGCTTGCTGACGGCAGAATCGAGTCCTTCATCGCGGACAGATATGCTTCCTGGAAGACCGGTATCGGTGCTGATATCATCGCAGGCAAGGCGGACTTCCGCAGCCTCGAAAAGTATGCGCTCGAAAAGGGCGAGGTGACGGATTCTCTGTCCAGCGGCCGCCAGGAGATGCTGGAGTCCATCATCAACAATGTGCTGTTCAGCCTGTGAGCTGAACGCCTAATTCCGGTTTCATTCGCTGACCTGACACAGCGAAGGAAATATATCAATTCAACATTAAGTAGGAGGATTTCATTATGAAAATGAAAAAGGCACTTTCATTGCTCGCAGCACTGAGCCTGATGGCTTCTTTCACAGCCTGCAGCAACACCAGCAGCCCCGCAGCAACTGATCCGGTTGATGACAACAGCCCGGCAGACAGCGCTCCCGTTGACAGCGAAGAGGAGACTCCGTCTGAGAGCACAGCAGAGGAAACCGGCGACAAGAAGGAACTCAGAGTTTGGGCATTTACGGATGAAGTTCCGGGCATGGTTCAGAAGTATCTGGACACCCACGATCTTGGCGACAAGTACGTCATGAAGGAAAGCATCATCGCTACCACTGACGGTGCTTACCAGCCGGCTCTCGACGCTGCTCTGGCAGGCGACGAGGTTGATATGTACGCTGCTGAGGCTGCATTCATCCTGAAGTATTCTCAGGGCGAAGCTGCAAAGTATGCTGCAACCTATGAGGATCTGGGCATTGATGTCGATGCAAAGATCAAGGAAGCTGAGATCGCACAGTACACTGTCGATATCGGTACCAATCCGGACGGCAAGGTCGTCGGTCTGGGCTATCAGGCAACCGGCGGTGCTTTCATCTACCGTCGTTCCATCGCGAAGGACGCATTCGGTTCTGATGATCCGGATACCGTGAAGAGCGAGATCGGACCGGGCTGGGATAAGTTCTTTGAGGCAGCTGACAAGCTGAAGGCAAAGGGCTACGGCATCGTTTCCGGTGACGGCGACATCTGGCACGCAGTTGAGAACAGCTCCGACACAGGCTGGATCAAGGACGGCAAGCTCCACATTGATCCGAAGCGTGAGGAGTTCCTCGACCTGTCCAAGAAGCTGATGGACAACGATTACCACAATGATACGCAGGACTGGCAGGAAGCATGGTTTGCTGATATGGCAGGCACAGGCAAGAAGGGCGTTCTCGGCTTCTTCGGCCCGGCATGGCTGATCAACTACACCATCGCTAAGAACTGCGGCCGTGAGGTCGATGAGGCGACCGGTGAGGTCAAGGCAGAAGGCACCTGGGGTGACTGGGCAGTCTGCGAGCCGCCGATCGGCTTCTTCTGGGGCGGCACATGGGTTCTCGGTGCAAACGCAAGCCCGAACAAGGATGCTGTCGGTGAGATCATCGAGTGGATCACCCTCGATACTTCCGAGGAAGGCCTCCAGTACATGTGGGCAAACGGCACCTACAATCCGGACAACGCAACGAAGGACGCTGTTGCTTCCAACGTCGTTATGAAGAAGTCTGACGGTAAGATCGACTTCCTGTCCGGCCAGAACATGTTCGATATCTTCGTTCCGGCGAACGAGTTCGCAAACGGTAAGAACCTCACTCCGTATGATGAGACCATCAACACCGCATGGCGTGATCAGGTCCGTCAGTACACCGCTGGCAACAAGTCCCGCGATGAGGCGATTGCTGACTTCAAGCAGGCTGTCTCCGATCAGCTTGACATTGACGCTGAGTAATTCTGCAACCTAAGAAATCTGCTGCGGAGGGAGCAGACAGAGTCTATGCTGTCTGCTCCCGTGCAGCAAATGAAAGGAGGCGTTTTCTTTGAAGTCAGCTCAAAGTCGGATTAAGAGCATTTCAAACGCAAAGTACGGCTATTTGTTTGCACTGCCGTTCGTTATTGCGTATCTGATCTTCCATTTCTATCCGACAATCTATACGACCGTGCTCGGTTTTACGGATTGTCAGGGATTGAATAACACGGAATGGCATTTGCTCAAGGGCAATCTGTTCGAGAACTTCCAGAGGATCCTGACGAACAAATCGTTCATCAATTCTGTCAAGAATACGGTTATCATCTGGATTATGAACTTCATTCCGCAGATCACACTTGCAATGCTTCTGACTGCTTGGTTCACTGCAAGACGCATCACAGTAAAGGGGCAGGGTTTCTTCAAGGTCATTTTCTACATGCCGAATATTATTACGGCTGCTACGATTGCAATTCTGTTCCACGCACTTTTTGCTTATCCGACCGGTCCTGTGAACGATCTGCTCGTTCGCAACGGTATTATTGAAGCCTCGTATAACTTCTATGTCAAAAAGGTTGCTGCAAAGATCCTCGTCGCCTTCATCCAGTTCTGGACTTGGTACGGCTACACGATGATCATTTTGATTTCGGGCGTGTTGGGCATTAGCCCGGATATCTACGAAGCAGCGGATATTGACGGTGCAAACGGTATGCAGATTTTCTTCCGGATTACCATTCCGAATCTGAAGACCGTTCTGCTGTATACTCTCGTTACTTCTCTGATCGGCGGTCTGAATATGTTCGATATTCCGAAGCTGTTCCTGAACGGCGGCCCCGATAACTCGACCAAGACCGCGAGCGTGTTCATTTATGAGCAGGCGTTCGCCGGCAAATATCTCTACAACCGTGCAGCAGCTGCAAGTATGCTGATGTTTGTTGTCATCGCAATTTGCTCTGCAATCCTGTTCTATCTCATGAGAGATAAGGACGCTGCGGCTCTCGCAAAGCTGAAAAAGCAGGAGCGTAAGGCTGCAAAGAAGCGCGGTACCGGACTGCAAGGGGGATTCTGATGAGTAAGACGACTTATGATGAGCCGAAAAGCGCAAAAGGCCCCCTGTATTACGCCTATAAGGTGTTTCAGTATGTGTTCCTTCTGATTCTGGCGGCCATCAGTGTGATGCCGTTCGTAATCATGATCGTGAACTCTACACGTAACACGAGTCAGATCGAATCTCATGCAGTTTCGCTGATTCCTTCGCATTACCTGCTGCAGAACTTCAAGATTCTGGGCGGTAAGGCATTCAACCCGTGGGTTGGTTTTATGAACTCCGTCATTGTGTCGGCCGGTGCAACAATCTGTACGGTCTACTTCTCTACAATGACTGCATATGCAATCGTTGCATATGACTGGAAACTCAAAAAGCCGTTCTTCACATTCATCATGTGCGTTCTGATGATCCCGGCACAGGTCACCAGTATCGGTATGTATCAGTTTATGTACAGCATCGGTATGACCAACAAGCTGATTGCCCTGATCCTTCCGGCGATCGCTGCACCTTCCACCGTGTTCTTTATGCGTCAGTACATGTATTCATCGCTTCCGATGGAGATTCTGCAGTCTGCACGTATCGACGGTGCGGGTGAATTCCGGATCTTTAACCAGATCGCGCTCCCGATGATGAAGCCGGCTATGGCAACGCAGGCGATCTTCGCTTTCGTTTCCAGCTGGAACAACCTGTTCCTGCCGCTCATTCTTCTGACTGATAAGGCAAAGTTCACAATGCCGATCATGGTCAGCCAGCTGAACGGCGATATTTACAAAACGGAATACGGCGCGGTCTATCTCGGACTGCTTCTTACCGTGCTTCCTTTGTTTGTAATTTATTTCCTGTTGTCAAAATATATCATCGCCGGCGTTGCGCTTGGCGGTGTTAAGGAGTAATCCTCCTTCACTCCTGTTTGGCAACCGGAAGCAATCGGATATTTCCGCTGTACCTCTGACCGGAAGCTGCGCCGGTCAGGGGTACATTGCTTTTCATTTGCAGATGCGCATTCCGTATCCATAAAGAGAAAACCGCCCGGTTGTTCATTGAGAACAGTCAGGCGGCTTTTGCCATATTATGAAATTGTTTGAAGCGGCAGCTCAGTAGAAGGTTGCAACCTCCTGCTCAGGCGGTTCCGCATCTGTCAGTTTTGTCACATGCAGCATGGGAATAAACTGACCCTGCATCTGGTTGAAGCGCACTTCGATCGCGCCGGTCACCGTGACCCAGTGATCCTTGTGCGGCTTGAAGTTTCTGCCGTACTGCGCAGCGACCCAGCAATACTGAATGTCGTCCACGCAGCAGGTCATGATGTGCCGGCCGACTGCAAAGACATTCGGCGGAAAGCTGCTGTTTTTCACAGCGCGTCCTTTGAAGGTAACGGTTTTGTTTTCGTACTTTCTGGCATCCTCCATGATATCGCGGTACCAGAGCGCGAAATCGCGGTCCTCGATCACAATGTTTTTGGCATTGACATCGAAGGGCAGGGGATCCTCAATATCGTCAAACACCGCGTTGCCGTCGGGATATTCGTAATAGATATCTGTCCGGCGGCTGACACCGCGGACGATCTGGTGATAGTCCTTCGGCTGCATTTTATCGTTGAAGCGAGTAAAATAGACCAGCTCACAGATGTTCAGCTTATCCACGACGAGGCTGCGCATATTGGCATTGTACTGCATGAATGTGGTTGCGTCCGCAATGAAAACAGCCTGATAGACACCCCAGTCATCGGGCATATTTTCAAACAGCGTCTGAACCTGCCACATGCCGTTGTACTCGATCATGACGCGCTGTGCACGGGTCTGCCGCAGCAGAAGGCTGAGGTTCTCCTCGTTCAGCTCGCTGATATCCTCGATGACATGCATGTGGATGTCGTACTCGTCAAATTTGGAGGTGTCATATTCCTCGATGCCCTCCTCGCAGACGAGCAGCAGCGTGCGTTCGCCGTTGGTGAAATGCGCATCCTCCAGTGCATCCTGCATGAATGTGGTTTTGCCGGCTTCCAGAAATCCGAGGAACAGATAAACCGGGATGAATTCCTGCTGATTATTCGGCATTGCGCCCTCCTTATTCTGCGCAGAACAGCTTTGCAATCGCTGCTTCGTTCAGTTTTGATCCGATCACGCACAGTCTGCCGATCGGCTCAGCACTGCCTGTACGGACATCCGGCGTTCCGGGAACATAATCGAAGTGAATCCACTGTCCGTTTTCGCCCTTGACAATGCCCTTTGCGCGCAGCACCAGACCGAAAGTCTCCTCATCAGAGAGGGATTCGAGTGCTGCGGTAATGGCCGCTGCTGTGTAGGTGTTCGGCGTTTCGACACCCCAGCTTGTGAATACCTCGTCTGCATGGTGATGATGGTGGTGGTCGTGATCGTGGCAGCCGCAGGTGCAGTCCGGGCCGTGATCGTGGTGATGATGCTCGTGCTCGTCATCGTCGTGGTGATGGTGATGCTCGTGCTCGTCGTCGTCGTGGTGGTGATGATGCTCGTGCTCGTCATCGTCGTGGTGGTGGTGATGCTCATGCTCGTCATCGTCGTGGTGGTGATGATGCTCGTGCTCGTCATCGTCGTGGTGGTGGTGATGCTCGTGCTCAGCTTCTTCGAGCAGTGCCTTCAGCTCATCATCGAGCGTGTTTTTCTGCGTCATGGATGCGATCAGCTGCTGACCGGTCAGCTCGTCCCATTCGGTCGTGACAATCGGTGCAGCAGGATTGAATTCCCGCAGGCGCTGCACGGTATCATGCAGCTGCGATTCGGTCATACCGGCGGTGTGGCTGAGAATCAGGCAGCTTGCGTAGGTAATCTGGTTGTTGAAGAATTCACCGAAATTCTTCTGATACATCTTGCATTTCTTTGCGTCCACAATGGTCGTGAAGCCGTCCAGCTCCACATCCTGCATATGCAGATTCTGCACAGCGCTGATGACATCGCTGAGCTTTCCGACGCCGGAGGGCTCAATCAGGATGCGGTCCGGGTGATACTCATCCAGAACCTGCTGCAGAGCCTTTCCGAAATCGCCGACCAGACTGCAGCAGATGCAGCCGGAATTCATCTCGTTGATCTGAATGCCTGCTTCCTTGAGAAAACCGCCGTCGATGCCGATCTGGCCGAATTCATTTTCGATCAGGACGAGCTTTTCACCCTGATAGCCATCCTGAATCAGCTTTTTAATCAGCGTGGTTTTTCCGGCTCCGAGGAAGCCGGAAAAAATGGTAATCTTGGTCATGATTTTGCACTTCTTTCCTTGAAATTGCGCCGCGCATGGGCGTACCGATACTATTATATCACGTTTTGACCGGAAATGCAACTGTTTCTGCCGGAATGCGTGCGGATAAAAAAGAGATACGCTCCTCAGGGGAAGAGGAGCGTATCGCAAAGGGATGTTAAATATTAGGGGTTTGGTATCATGTGAATTGAGTTTGGCAGGGGATTAACCGCCTGTCAGTGTGCTGGTTACGACTTCATTTCGCTTGATCAGGAAATCGACAACAGAGACCTTTGAGCCGCCGAAGTCGAATCCGCCGCCGCCGCCGGGCCAGCCGCCGCCGCCGCCGGGCCA
>JAFRTG010000029.1 GCA_017427265.1 Oscillospiraceae bacterium
AAACTCCCCTATCGTCAGGCGCACCGCAAGGGGGAATTTCAAAAACGATCCAGCGGATCATTTTTGGAAGGGGGGAGCCCTGTAAGAGAGGGCGCCCCCAGGCGGATTGCAGAGCAATCCGCAGGCGCACGGGGGCAGCATAGAAGCTGACGACAGTCAGCGCCGAGCTGCGTGCGCATAAAAGGGCGGCAGCGGAGCTCCCCCAATACGCCAAGTTCACGGCGCTAATCGCGCCTTCTGTGACGTAACTTCTCCCCATGCTAAAGCCCGCCGGTCGGCAGTGCTGACAGCCAATTCCCTCCGGAGGGCGGCAGCGGAGCTCGTCCAATAAGCCAAGTTCACGGCGCTGACGCGCCTTCTGAGGCGTAACTTTTCCCCATGCTAAAGCCCGCCGCAAGGCATAAACCGACGCATAGTCGCCCAAAACTAAAGTTTTTGATTGACCTTTTTTCAAAAAGGTCGCAGATCAAGGGCAGCGCCGAGCTGCGTGCACATAAAAGACCGTAAAAGAGCGAAAATATTCACTTTTCAAGGTGGAAAAGCGTGTCCTGACTTCGGCGGTTTCCGGGTCGTGTACACTGCATTGTGCCGCCCGGTTTCGCTCACATGCCGCTGCAGAACGGCTCACAACGGATGCCGTACTGCGCGTAACGCTCTCTGCAAACCGTACAGAAGCGCCGGAAAGTTGTACGTCCGCGTGCAACTGTTACAGCGCTGACATCAAATCTTCATTTCCGGGGCAGCAGCCGGGTGACCGGAAAACAGAGGGTACTGCAGAATCCGTTGATTGCCGCGCGATACCGATATAAAAGAAGATGCGGCATAAAAGTCTATTTTTGCAAGCGGAATGCTTGACATTTCTGCGGGAATATGATATACTGATAATGATGTATTGCTGTGATAATACGCTGAGGATATCCGGCAGGCGCCTGTTCTGACGCCTGCCGTGATTTATAATATGAACAATCTGGGAAGGGAGTGTGCAGCATGGGCGAATGGAACCGCTATACCACACAGACAAAAATTGAAGAGCTCTCACAGCTTTGCCGTCAGAATTACCGGATTGATCCGGAACTTTATACCAAATATGACGTCAAGCGCGGCCTGCGCGATATCAACGGAAAGGGCGTCTGTGCCGGCCTGACCAATGTCAGCCAGATTATCCCCGGAACCGAAGAAAACGGCGAGACCAAGCTCGGCAAAGGCCAGCTGCTGTTCCGCGGCTATCATATTGAGGACCTTGTCAACGGATTTGTCAGCGACAACCGTTTCGGCTATGAAGAAACCGTGTATCTGCTGCTGTTCGGTGTCCTGCCGACGGCGGAGCAGCTTGAGGATTTCAGCGCGCTGATGCGCAGCTGCCGGACGCTTCCGCCCTCGTTCACACGCGATGTCATCATGAAATCGCCGAGCGAGGATATGATGAATACGCTTGCAAAAAGCGTGCTCGCGCTGTATTCCTATGACCACAATCCGAACGACACCTCGATTGAGAATGTGCTGCGTCAGTGCATCCAGCTGATTGCGCAGTTCCCGTCCATTGCGGTGTACGGCTATCAGGCATACCGCTACTACAAAAATGACCAGAGCCTGTTCCTGCACCAGCCGGATCCGAGGCTCTCGGCAGCGGAAAACCTTCTGAGTATGCTGCGCGCAGACCAGAAATTCACGCATCTGGAGGCAAAGCTGCTTGATCTTGCGCTTGTGCTTCATGCAGAGCACGGCGGCGGCAACAACTCTACGTTTACGGTGCATGTGGTGTCGTCATCCGGCACGGATACCTATTCGACGATGGCTGCGGCGCTCGGCTCGCTGAAGGGACCGAAGCACGGCGGCGCCAATATCAAGGTTGTGCAGATGTTCGACGATTTGAAGGAGCGCGTGCACGACTGGAAGGATGAGGAAGAAGTCTCGGATTATCTGCGGAAGCTGCTGCACAAGGATGCATTCGATCACGCCGGTCTGATTTACGGCATGGGTCATGCGGTTTATTCGCAGAGTGACCCGCGTGCAACGATTCTGCACAGCTATGCGCGTCAGCTTGCAGAGGAAAAGCACTGCGGCGACGAGTTCACGCTTTATGAAACGGTCGAGCGGCTTGCCCCGCAGATCATTGCGGAGGAGCGCAGAATTTATAAGGGCGTCTGTGCGAATGTGGATTTCTATTCCGGCATGGTCTACCGGATGCTGAATCTTCCGAACGAGCTGTTCACGCCGATTTTTGCGGTCGCACGCATTGCAGGATGGTCGGCACACCGTCTGGAGGAGCTGCTCGGCGCGAGCAAGATCATTCGTCCGGCATACCGCGCCGTCAAGGAGTGGGAGGACTACCACTCGCTTTCCGAACGCTGACATACGCAGGAATACGGGCAGATGTACCGCGGTGCATCTGCCCTTTTGTATTCGGCTGCTTGACAAAATCAGCAAACTGGGGTAAAATGGAAATACCGCTGCACGATGAGTTTGTATGCAGGCACGCTGTCTGACAAATTCACCGGAGGCACCATGAAAGCAAAGGAGAATCAATATGCGTGTACGGTTTCATCTGCCGAATTTTGTACAGTTCGGAAAGTTAAATCTGCTGTTTGATATGATGCTGAAGCAGAGCCCGGAGTTCTTCCGCGAGGGTGTAGAAATCGCCTCGGTTTACGGCGTATTCCCGCCGTCTCTCTGGAACGGCGGACGGCTGCAGGCAGGCCTATGCGATAAAGTCTCGGTCCGGAATATCATCAAGGCTTACGACGAACGGAAGATTCCGCTTCGCTTTACATTCACGAATCCGGTGCTGGAAAAGAAGCATCTCAGCGACCCGTTCTGCAATATGGTCATGCATCTTGCGGACAACGGCTTGAATCAGTGCATCGTTGTGTCGCCGCTGCTGGAGGAATATATCCGGAAGGAGTATCCGAACTATAAGCTGACGAGCTCGACCTGCAAGCGCATCACAGATCGGGACGCGCTCTATGCCGAGATTGAGAAGGATTATCACATTGTGGTGCTGGATTACGACCTGAATCATGATTTTGAGCTGCTGGAAGGCATTCCGGACAAGGAGAAGGTTGAGATTCTGGTGAATCCGTGCTGCAATCCGGGATGTCCGAACCGTGTGCTGCATTATCAGACGATCGGTCTGGAACAGATCGAGGTTGCAAATCACTTCCGGAAATATCCGAATTCGCCCTACAATGCTGAGAAATTTGAGGCAGCACATCCGGAGGGAAAGCCGGTGTTTGAATGCAACTGCGAGAGCCGTTCGCTGTTTGACATCACCGGGCTGAAAAATCACATCACACCGGATGAAATCTGGGAAAAATACGTACCGATGGGCTTTTCCCAGTTCAAAATCGAAGGACGCACCTTTGACCCGTTCAATCTGGTTGAGCATTATCTTTACTATATGGCAAAGCCGGAGTGCAGGGACAAAGCCCGCCTGATTCTTCTGCGGAATCTGCTGCGCAATGATGCGCTCCGCCCGATGGATATGGGCATTGCGGGAAGGTAAGAACCGATTTTCTCCTGACCGGGCGAGGGGACTTTGCTCCTTTGAAATCCCGTTATGATAAACGCAGGTACGTGCTTTTTGCAGCTGTATCCTATCGCGGGATTCTGATTGATATGCAGACTGAGGCGCTGATGTGGAATCAGCGCCTTTCTGCGCTTGCTTTTTGCTTGATCGTGTTGTATAATGAAAGCATAAGAATTGCCGTACAGCAGCACTGGATGCCGGCTGAAAAGCGCAGCCATATCCATGCGCTGCTGCTGAGAAAAAGAAATGCAGAGGTGAATGAAATGCTTGCTTTTGGTACAGATAATGAGGAAGTGACTGCAAAATGCCCCGGTGCGCCGTTTCTCCTTTCCATGACAGATCATCCTGACAATGAGTTGTCAGTCATCATTGCACTGCCCCGGAAAGGGGAGGAAGGTGCGGACTTGGATATGACGCTCTATCCGCCGGAAATTGCGGACGGCGTGAAGGATATCCTTCTGAAATCCTATCCGGTATACGAGGATCCTGAACAGGTATATGAGATATATTTCAAAGACTATATCATATATCAGTGCAGAAATGAAAGCTACACTTGCGGGGACAGTTCTGAAATCAGAACAGGCAAATATCTTACTATCTATGAAAAATCGAAGTTGCTCGATTATTACGAGAGCGTACTGTTTGATTTTGATGATGATGAAACGAAATCAAACAGAAAGCACTACTGCATTGGCACTGTGAACCACGTCATTGACGTCATATCGAACGACCCTCCGACTATTTCGAAGGTGAATCCTGACCGATTGCCGGAACACTGACCGCAAATGCTTTTTATCCGCTCCATTTGCCGCACCGCAGCCCGCACGTTCGCTTGTTTTGTTCATATTTTTGTGCTATAATATATCCTATCATGCTGCGGGCGGGGGAGGTGTTTCCGTGGACAAAAACAAAGAGATCAGGGGCGTATTCCGCCATCAGATTCTTGAGTTTCTGATGCCGGCATTGATATTCTGTGCGCCGGTATCGCTGCTGGCCTTTGTGATGCTGCTTGTTCATGAACCGGGAGAAACGAAATATCTGATCCGGCATATTATCCTCCCGCTGCTGCTGCCTTCTCTGCTGCTGTGTATTCCCGGCTGGCGAAAGGCCGGAACCGGCGAGCTGACACTGAAAGACGGTATTCTTTCCGGCAGACGGCAGTCATTTTTCCGGTTTCAGCGCAAGCCGTTCTCCGTCCCGCTGGAGCAGATCGACGAAGTCACGGTCAGTTCGCATGTGCTGGAAATCAGATCCGGAAAAACGTACTGGCGGTTCAGCCATCTGGACAATGCGCGGGATTTTGCCGATGAGATCCGGCCGTGTGTGCTCGAACGGAAGAGACAGAAGCTCGATGCAGAATATGCGCATCTGCGCCTCAGGAATCCGGATTTGTTTCCGCCGCGCACCAAACGGATCAGCAAACAGCCTGCGCAGCCAACAGAGCAGGCTGCCCTGCCGGAGCCGCCGCAGGAAATCATATGGGACGACCCGTTCCGTGTCGGAACGCTCTCAGAGGAGCAGGCAGCGGGCGTATTTGTCCCCGCGGAGCCGGAACAAAAGGAACGGCGTTTCCTGAACGGCCCCGATACATAACAGGAGGAAGCTGATGGATCAGGATTCTGTTTTTGAAGCCATTGTACAATACCGAATAGGACCTGCAAAAATCGCCGCATTTACCGCTCTGCTTTCTCTTGCCGCTCTGGTGACCGGATTCTGGGCGATGATGGGCGGCATCAGCTATCTGAATCTGATACGGGTTTTGCTGCCGTATTTCGGTGCGCCGTTTATTTTACTGCTCGCGGACAGTGCCGCACGCTTCAAGGTCGCCCGCAACAATTATCTGAAGCTCAAGCGGTACGGCATCAAGCTGTGCGCACGCAATGCAGCGGACGGAAAATATAAAACCGTCTGGATTCCGGAGCACCAGATCCGGAAGATCGAATCGGATTTTGAAACACATGTGGTCGTGACGACCGCATCGGATCAGTACCGGATCAGATATGTCCGGAATGCAGAGGAGTTTGTGCGGGTCGCGGACGCATGGCTGACCGAACGGCGCCTGCGGGAAAAGGAACATCTTGCAGATCAGGCGCGTCTGCAGCAGGATTTTGAAGCAGGCGGATTCCGGCAGCCGGTATATATACCGAAACCTGCGCCGACGCCTGTGCAGCTGCCGCAATCTTTCCCGCAGCCTGTCCCGGAACCCGTACCGGCACCGCGTCGAAAAAAGCTGCACTGGGACGATCCGCAGCGCATAGCCCAACAGCCCTCTGCCGACATGATGTCGGCTGCGCAGGATCCCGAAATGCCGCAGCTCTTCCCGGACGATTCGGAACCATAACAGGAGGAAACTGATGGATCAGGATTCAATTTTTGAAGCCTTTGGACAATACCGGATGAGCCCCTTAAAAATCGCTGCATTTGTCGTGCTGCTTTCCTTTTCAGCGCTGATAACCGCATATTGGGCTGATACCATCGCAGTCAGTTTTCTGACACTGATGCAAATTCTGCTGCTGTATTTCTTGATTCCGTTTATGGTACTGCTGGCTGACAGTTTCATACGTGCCTACGCGGCGCGCAGCAATTATGTGAAGCTCAAGCAGTACGGCATCAAGCTGTGCGTGTGCAGTGCAATAAACGGAAAAAAACGTACTGTCTGGATTCCTGAAAATCAGATTCGCAAGATCGAATCTGATTTTGAAACGCATGTGGTCGTGACAACTGCCACGGACGAATACCGGGTTCGGCATATCCGGAACGCAGCAGATTTCGTTCAGGCTGCAAATACATGGCTGACAGACCGCCGTCTGCGGGAAAAGGAATATTTTGCAGAGCAGGTTCGGATGCAGCAGGATTATGAAGCAGTCGGATTCCGGCAGCCGGTGTATCTACCGGGATCGGCGCCGGCGCCTGTGCAGCTGCCGCAGTCTGTACCGCAGCCCGCAGCGGAATCCGCGCCGGTACCGCGAAAAAAGAAGCTGCACTGGGACGATCCGCTGCGCGCAGCCCGGCAGCCCTCTGCCGGCATGATGTCTGCAGCGCAGGATCTCGAAATGCAGCAGCTTTTCCCGGATGATCCGGAACCATAACAGGAGGAAGCAGAATGGATCAGGATACGATATTTGAAGCCGATGTCCGGTTTCGTGTTTCACGCAGAAGAAAAAACGGATTGATCGCATTGGCGTTCATCGGCGCAGTCGCTTGTTATCTGCTTTCGTCCTTCGGACCGATGGGGACAGGTAATAAGCTCGTAACAACGCTGTTCTATTTGTTTCTGAGCCTGATTCCGACGCTTGCACTGCTGGCTGATACGCTGTATAAGCGCAGCCGTTCCCGGCAGATTCGGATGTATCTGACGCGGCAGGCGATCTGCGGTATCTACCATGACGGAACGTCCTTTGCGATCCCGCTGGATAAGCTGGAGCGGATCGAGGTAGTAAACCGGAAACGGATTCAGCTGCTGGGGCCGGAAGGCATGTATGCCGTCAATGATGTACAGAATGCGGAGGCATTTGCGGACTGCACAATGGAGCAGATTGCCGCACTGTACGGGTATCAGATTCCTGCGGAAGCGCCGGCAGCAGCGCAGATTCCTGAAAAACAGCTTAATTCGGAGGATTCCCTCAATGCACTGGAGCATATGCTGCAAACCGGTAATATCACGCAGGCGCAGTTCAATGCGCAGATGGGTCTTGCGGATCCGCAGCTGGCGGCAGCGGAGCAGCCCTCTGATGGGGAGAAAACCTTCCTTCATCTGCCGGAATGAATTTTGATTTTTCCGGCATTTGCTATTTTTTCTGTTTGCTTCTCATGCTTTTTTATGGGCAAATAAAAGGCGCAGATTATGCGGCGGTACCTCAGCTTGTCGATAAGCCTTCTGTGAATCAAAATTAAAGTTTTTGGTCGAGCTTTTTTCAAAAAGCTCGCAGGTCGATGGCAGCGCCCTCGTCGCTCACCGCAGTGAGCGAAATTCCCCTGCGTGCTAAGAGTTCGGCGGGCTTGGGGGCCTGCGATAGAGGTTCCCATTCTGTAATCGCATCCGCGTAGCGGATACCTTTTTCTACAAACTAAGGCGCTGATTTTTACGATCAGCGCCTTTTTGTTTTGATTGTGTTTTTTGTTGCTGTGATGCTGCGCGGAATCCAAAGGGCTGCCGCCCTTTGAAACCTGCTTGTACCATTACACAGGGCTCCCCGCCCGAAGGGAATTGCCCGCGGGGGCTCCCCACAGTTGTATTGCTTCGGCTGCATTTTTGCACACTTGTACTGTTCGATTTTAATTTTATGCTTATTTTTTGTGCCAGCTAACCAAGTATTGCTTGACATGTACAAAAAAATAGAATAAAATAAAATCGTACTATGGATACTTGACTAATTTGCACGGACAGTTTCCGACCGCTGCGGACATCTTTGCAAACAACAGCATCCGGCGTACATGGGGAGGATGGAATAGAAAAACAGATATTCTGTCAATCAGAGAGGATGAAATAGGGAAATGAAAAAGAGAACCATCAGAAAAGCGGGATGTCTTATGGCTGCTGCCGCACTTTCGGCGCAGGCAGGGCTGTACGGCACACCACAAATCTTTGATGCGCAGCAAACCGCCTCAGCGGTGACGGTGTTTGCAAACGCATCCGTCGGCAGCAAGGGCAGCCGCGATACTGCTGCCGTCATCCGCGGCGACGGCGCATCTGTCGTCTACGACAGCGCGCTGAAATCGGATGTGCTGTCCCTGAACGGCAGCGGCTTCGGCGCGGGCTGGCTGCAGCTGCCGAAGCTCTTTTCCGCGGGCTGTGAGGAAGGCTTTGCGTTCTCCATGCGCTTCAAGCTCAGCGCAGACACGGAAAAGTATATGCGCATGTTCCAGTTTTCGAGCCTGCCGTTCGGCACCGGCACAGCACCGTCCTATTCCTCGCCGGATCTCTCGGTGGATCTGAACGACAAATCCGCGTACCGTGCAAGCGTATTTGCCGGAAAGACTGCCGCGACCGAAAACGACGGCAAACACCGCGCAATCTTCCCGCTTGGTGCGGAGCCGGATGCCGGAAAATGGCACCGGATTACCGCGGTCTACCGGCCGGACGGCGCCGACTTCTATCTCGACGGCAAACTGCTGGAAAAAGGCGAAGGTGCTGAGAATCTGTCTGCGGTGATGCAGTCGCTTTACAGTGAGAATCTGCTCTCCGCATACGAATACTGCGGCATCGGCCATTCGCTCTATTCCGACAACGATCTCCGTGCAAGCGTTGATGACGTTGCGTTCTACGACTATCCGCTGACTGCCGCGCAGGCCAGTGCAGAGACACTTCCGGATGATCCGGCGTATCTTTACACGTTTGACGCGGATACGATCAAGGAGGGCGAAGCCGAACCGGAACCCGAAACAGAACGCGCATCCGACGGCACCGCGCTGAACAGCATTCCGTCACTCGAAACCGTTTCGCCGGACGGCACGCTTGCGGCCAAATTCTGGCGCGACGCCAATGGCGCATACTATTATTCTGTCCACATGCGCGGCGCAAAGGCAGGCATGGTCATTCGTCCGTCGAAGCTCGGTTTTACGACCACAACCGAGGATCTGACGTCCGGCTTCCCGCAGACCGCCCCGACGCCGACCATCACCGACCACGACGAAACCTATCACATGCCGTTCGGCAAGCACACGACAATCCGCGACAACTATCAGGAAATCTCGTTTCCGCTTGCAAAGGGCGACAGCATTCTGACGGTTTATCTGCGCATTTATAACGACGGCGTCGGCGTGCGCTATGCGCTGAATCATGGTGCTGCAATCCGCCGCGAGGCGACGCAGGTCGTGTTCCCGGAGAACAGCACGTTCTGGGGCAACTGGCCGAATGCAACTTATGAATGGGACATGGTCGAGCTCCCGAAGGACCGCAGCAACGAATCAACCTCGACCTATTCCGTACCGTATACGGGTCTGGTGGCAAACCGCTACTGGGTAACGGTCTCGGAAGCAAATGTTTTCAACGAGGAAACGCCGTACTGCGCGGGCGCGCTCCAATTTGAAGGCAATTACCGGACGCTGCACTGGAAAGGCGGCGTTAAGGTCGAAGGCATCAGTATGCCGCGCGCATTCCATACGCCGTGGCGTGCCGTTGTCATCGGCGATACGCTGGACGAAATGGCGTCGAGCGACCTGATTCTCAACCTGAATCCGCCGAGCAAGCTCGACGATATCAGCTGGGTCAGACCCGGCAAGGTAGCATGGTCATGGTGGAGCAGCGGCGGCGATTCGCCGGTTGAATATCACACGCAAAAGGACTATATCGACTTTGCAGCAGACAATGGCTGGGATTATGTCTGTCTCGATTTCGGCTGGGCGCTCTGGGATGACAGCGCTGCCAAGGTCAAAGAGCTCTGCGAATATGCAGCAGAACGCGGCATTGGCATTTATCTCTGGTACGGCGTCAACAACAAGGGACATTCCGGCTATAAGGACAGCCAGGGCAATCCGGCTTATCCGTACTACTCGCTGCTGGACGAGCAGACGATCGTCCGCGAATTTGAGCGCATCAGCGGACTCGGTGTCCGGGGCGTCAAGGTCGATTACTACGAGAGTGATACGCAGGAAACCATGAAGCAGATGTATCTGTGCATGGACATTGCGGCGAAGAATCACCTGATGGTGCTGTTCCACGGCTGTACGGTTCCGCGCGGCGAAAGCAGAACCTACCCGAATGTTGTCTCCTACGAAGCAATCAACGGCTCCGAATACTATAAGTGGTTTGAGGCGCCGTCGCTTGCAAACCGCGTCTCCTATACCTTTACGCGCAATGTCATCGGCTCCGCAGACTTCACGCCGACCGGCGTACCGATCTACGGCATCAAGGCGACGGCAGGCTTTGCGCTCGCAGATGTTGTGAATATTGAATCCGGCGTGCAGCATTTTGCGCATTCGGTCTATACCTATGAGGGATCCCCTGCGCTGCCGCTGCTGAATGACGTTCCGGTCGCATGGGACGATCTTCATGTGATCGACGGCCGGCCGATGCAGTTCAATGTGACCGCCCGCCGCAAGGGCTCGGACTGGTACATCGGTGCTTCGACCATCAGCGCAAGAACGGTCAGCATTCCGCTCTCCGAGCTGATTCCGGCGGGTGAAACCTACCGCGCCTATATCTTTGCAGATAACACGGACGGCTCCGCACTGAAAGTCACGACGGTTGAAAATCTGACCGCGGCAGATACCATTGAGCAGAAGCTGCTGCCGAACGGCGGATTCGTTATCAAGCTCACAAAGGGTACGATGAATCTGGAAACGCCGTATTCCAATTACCGCTTCTACGAGGCGGAAAACGCCAAGCTGACCGGAAAGGCTTCTGTCACATCCGGCAAGGACGGCAAATATTCCTCGAACAACGCCTATGTCGGCTATGTCGGCAGCGGTGACAACGGCATCAACTTTGAGAACGTGGAGGCACCGGCTGCCGGGGAATATACGCTGCGTATCTACTACATTTCCGGCGAGCGCCGCAGCCTGAAGGTCGATGTCAACGGCAGCTTTGCGGGACAGCTGAACGATCTCTACGCGAACCGCAACGACTGGAGCGGCATCCGCGCCGTCAACATGACAGTGACGCTCAAGGCCGGTCAGAACACAATCCGGCTGTATAACAACAGCGGCAATGCGCCGTCGATTGACCGGATTGCGCTTGCGATTCCGAATCCGGATTATGAGGCGCCGGGCTATACCGTACTGCGCGGCGACATGAACCGTGACGGGATTGTGGATGCACGCGATCTTTCGGAGCTGAAAAACAAGCTGTTGTTCGGTTTTACGGACAGACAATCGCTGCTTGCAGCCGACTTCAACGGCGACGGCAAGGCAGATTCCGATGACATGACCAGCATGATTCGTTTCCTGACCGGACGATCTTAACTGGCGGGCGGGGAGCCCCTGCGGGCATCTTCCTTCGGAGGGCGGAAGCCCTGTGTAATGGTACAAGCAGGTTTCAAAGGGCGGCAGCCCTTTGGATTCCGCGCAGCATCACAGCAACAAAAAACACAATCAAAACAAAAAGGCGCTGATCGTAAAATCAGCGCCTCTTCGCATTCTCAGATTGCCGGAGCAATCTTTATTCACTCTGTAATCGTCACATAAAGCGTCACGTTTTTGTTCGCAGGTGCGAGGAAATCCTCCGCGCACACCGCGATATTGGGAACGCCGTCCACATCCAGATAGACCTGCCGGATCCGCGTATGTCTGCACGGGTCATAGAGCGGGTCGGACGCATAGGTTCCGCAGGATTTGCTGTCGTGCGAGGACGGCCTTGCATGATACACAATCAGCAGATTGCCTCTTTCATCGGTCACAAAGGAATTGTGGCCGGGGCCGGATTCGCCGGGCACATCCGCAGAGCTGAGCACCGGTCTGCTCTCCTTTTTCCAGCTTTTGATATCCATAAGGTCAGCATCCGCGGCGGCTTCCATCCGGCCGACGCAGTATTCCGAGCCCGTACCGGATGCGGAGAAGAATACATAGACCTTGCCGCCTGTTTTCAGTACGGCAGCACCCTCATTGACACGGTGATTGACCAGCTCCCAGTCATATTCCGGTTTGGTCAGCAGAATCGGCTTCGAGATCAGCTTCCACGGCTCTGATTCGCTGATTTCTGCCATGAACAGCGAGGAATCGCCCTTGATTTCCGCCCAGATTACGTAATGCTTCCCGTTGTTTTCAAAATAGGTCATGTCCAGCGAAAAGCTCGTGAAGGAGTCGCTGTCGCCCGCGGAGGCCTGCATCTGGCCGCATTCCGTCCATGTGCCGGTATACGGATCGCCGTCGCATTTGAGCACGTAGGGGCGGATTGCCCAGATATCGCCGCTGGCACCCGCCGCAAAGAACATATACCATTTTCCGCCGATTTTGTGCATTTCCGGCGCCCAGATATGCTTTGCCATGATGCCGCTCGCATGTGCCTTCCAGATCGTCTTTTCCTCTGCACCGGCAAGACCTGCAACGGTCGTGCTCCGCCGCAGAATGATGCGGTCATAGCCCTTGTCAACGCTTCCGTATGCCGGATAGGATGCGGTGAAGTAGAAATAGCCGTCACCGCCGTCCGTGACAAAAGGGTCTGCGCGCTCCTCAATGAACGGATTGCTGTAGCTTGCCGTCTGCACGGCACCGTGCACCGTATAGGTGCCGGGGGCTGAAAAGTCGATCGCCGCAACGTCAGCCGTTTCCCATCCGACCGGGAGCTCTGCGCTGCCGCCGTCGCTGTAGTAAGCGGTCACGGTTTCCGGCAGCTGATTGTGATCTGCGGTGCCCGCCTGAAACCGGACGGTGCTGTTCTCAATGCCTGTGTTATAGACCGGCACCGTGCCGCCGCCGAATGCGCCGGAAAGTGCCTTGTACTGATCCTGATTGATCCGGATCACATAGCCGTGCCGCGGCGTGAAGCCTTCAAAGCTGTAATCGCTGCGGCTGACGGTCGTGAAGGTTTCGAGATCGTCTGTTTTCTGCATGACGTAGTAACCGTCGCCGTAGGCATCGGACATCATGACCCATTCGTTTTTGCCGATGAGCCGGTAGATATTCGGTCCTTCGACGCCGAGATTCCCCTCGGAGATCTGCTTGATTTCCTTGTAGGGGCCGCAAGCCTTGTCTGCCGTCGCAAGATAAATGCGTTTGTTCGTCTCGTTCTTGTAGTACATATAGTATTTGCCGCGCTCATAGATGATATCCGAATCAATCGCGTCATTGCCGTTTGCGGGTGCAAAAAGCAGCTTCGGCGCGGTATCGAGCTTCATGAGATCCTTGCTGTAGGCGTAGTACATAACGGTGCGGTCGTCGGTGCCGGGGACGCGCGCTGCGAAGTAGATCATATACGATTTTTCGTCCGGATCCCAGATCGCCTGCGGCGCCCATGCGCGGTCACAGCCCTGCATGTTCGGGTATTTGTTTGCAATCTCAATGAGAGATTCGTCAAACCAGTGCACCAGATCGGTCGATTTCGCGCTGATGAGATTGCGGTTGCTGCTCCAGCCAAGCGATGATTTCATATCCGTTGCCAGCAGATGCCAGAGCCCGTCCTCGCCCTTGAAGATATACGGGTCGCGGATGCATTTTGTGCCGACCGACGACTGCCAGACGGCCTTGCCGCCGTTCAGCGCCGTAAAATGATAGCCGTCGCGGCTGATTGCGTAGGAGAGACGTTCCTGCTCCGGCGCGTTGCCGAGGAAATATGCAAACAGATAGGCGACCGGCTGGCCTTCCCTGTAAAGAACCGAGGATGTGGATGAAAAAAATTCATTCCGCTTTGCAGTCAGATAATCCCGCAGTGCTTCGGCATCGTAATGATTGACACTGGCCTGCGGCGGATCCTGATCCGGCGGCACATACGCTGAGGTGATATAGTCACCGCAGTGCGCGATCCCGGCCATGAGCCTGTCAAAGCCGTTCAGGATGCCGCGCTTCTGCAGCGTCAGATCCTTTGCGGTCAGGACGCCGTCAAAGTCAAGGTCGCCTCTCAGATAGCAGTATTTGTCTTCCGCCGGGCGGATGTAGAACTTCTGTCCTTCGCCGCCCCAGTAATCCCACTGGTCGATGTTCGCACCGTTCTCATAGCTGATGTCATAGACATCCATTGCCGCATTGCCGCTGCATTTTGCGGTGATATAGAACGCATCATCCGTCGGATTCAGTTTGAACATCTGCGCCGCGGAGCCGGTATATTCCGCGAGCGAGAAGTTGCTGCCGTCGGTGCTGTCGCCGCTCTCAACCGTGATTGCCTTTGTGTGATCCGCGGCAGACCGGAATGCGACATATCCGCCGCCCGCATCCGTGATGTACCAGCTCTGCGAGCCGTCGCCGCGGGCTTCCCACTGCTCGACATTGCCGTCTGAAGCCGCTGTGATGAACTTGCCGCTCAGCCGCACCATGATGGTATAGTCCGTTCCGAAGGCAATGCGCTTTGCGCTGTCGGCATAGCTTGCACAAACTGCAGGTGCCGCAGCCTTTGCGCCGGAGGCCGGCAGCAATACCGCCGTGCAGCCCGCCAGCAGAAGCGCGGATACCGTTTGCAGCAACCGTTTCTTTTTCATAGCACCCGATCCTTTCCCGTTTGATTTTCTCTGTACCGGCCGAAAACCGGCACCCCTATAAGCCGATTATAACATATTCACGGTTGGATTGCAAGGGGAAATATTATATGATATATTGAATCTGATATGATTTTTTCCGTGCGGGCAGTGCCCGCTCCCATTTCCCTTCGGAGGGCGGCAGCGGAGCTCTCCCAATATGACAATTACACGGCGCTGAACGCGCCTTCTGAGACGTAACTTCTCCCAATGCTAAAGCCCGCCACAAGGCATACACAGACGCACAATCGCCTTAAACTAAAGTTTTTGGTCCGGCTTTTTTCAAAAAGCTGGCAGGTCAAGGGCAGCGCCCTTGTCGCTCACCGCAGTGAGCGAAATTCCTTAGCGTCAGGCGCACCGCAAGGGGGAATTTCAAAAACGATCCTGCGGATCGTTTTTGGAAGGGGGACGCCCTGTAAGAGAGGGCGTCTCCAGGCGAATCTCAAAGAGATTCGCAGCGCGCAGAAAGCGCAGCGCCGACGAAGTCGCCGCATAGCTTTCTGCGCATCCGGGTTCACAGGGCGGCAGCCCTGTGAACGAACAGAAAGCCCCTGCACGCGCAGAGGCTCAACTTGTTGAAAAAGGTATCCGCTGCGCGGATGCTATTGAGAAATGGGTGCTTCACTTGTAGGCACCCAAGCCTGCGAACGCTTTGCACGCAAGGGGAGTTTCGCCGTCTGCGGACGGCGACGGGGGGCGCCGCCCCTCGATCCTGCAAGCCTTTTATAAAAGGCTTGACCGAAAACTTTATTTTTTGCAGCCATAGGTTTTCAGACAGACTGATCGCCCTTGTAAACCAAGGGCGATCGCATATCACAGATTCCGTTTTTAGTCCGTCAGCTGCGCTGTCATCAGAACAGCCGCTTCCTCCGGGAGCGAATAATAACGCGGCCGGTAACCGGTCTGCACAAAGCCAAGCGACCGGTAAAGCGCCTGCGCCGCAGTGTTGCTCTCCCGCACTTCAAGATAACAGACCGTGCAGACGCCGCGCATCATCCCGGATGCTGCATCCCAGAGCCTGCGCGCGATGCCCTGCCGCCGGTACGCTTCATCCACGCAGAGCGTATTCAGCGTCAGCTCGTCCAGCACATAATTGCAGTGAATCATGCCGATCACTTCGCCGTCTGCGATGCACGCAAAGCCGACGGACTGCGGGTTTTCCAGCTCCCGCCGGTAGATCGCCTCCGACCACGGCGTCGTAAAGCAGCGTGCCGCGAGCGCCGCGACCCCGCTGATGTTCTCCGGCGAGAACAGCACGATCTCCGGCTCAGCCCTTTGCGTCATACCAGCTCTGTCCTTCCTGCACATCTGCTGTCAGCGGGACAGACAGTGCGCAGGCCTGTTCCATCTCCGTATGCAGAATTTCCCCGGCACGCGCTGCACAGGCGGCCGGCGCCTCAACAATCAGCTCGTCATGAATCTGCAGAATCAGCTTGGCTTCCGGTACTTCGTCGCGCAGCCGCCGCCAGACCTGCACCATCGCCTTTTTGATGATGTCCGCAGCTGTGCCCTGTACCGGCGTGTTCATTGCGATGCGCCGTCCGGCCGCCTGCAGATTCTTGTTAGACATTTTCAGCTCCGGCACATAGCGCCGTCTGCCGAACAGCGTGGTCACATAGCCGCTTTCTTTGGCGTTTTCGACCGTCTCGTTCATGAACCGCTCAACCTGCGGGAACGAGTGCAGATAATCCTTGATATACTGATCGGCCTTTGCAACGGATACGCCGATATCCTTGGAGAGCGAGAATGCGCCGATGCCGTACAGAATGCCGAAATTGACCGCCTTTGCTGCACTTCGCATCTCCTTGGTGACCATGTCCTCCGGCATGTTGAAAACCTGCGCGGCGGTCGTCAGGTGAATATCACGGTTCTCCGCAAAGGTGCGGCGCATGTTCTCGTCGCCGCAGAGATGTGCGACCAGCCGCAGCTCAATCTGACTGTAATCGGCATCGAGCAGGGTGCAGCCCTCCGCCGCGATGAAGAACCGGCGCATCTCCCGGCCGAGCGATGTGCGCACGGGGATATTCTGCAGATTCGGCTCTGTCGAGGAGATTCTGCCCGTGCGGGTTTCAGTCTGCCGGTAGCAGGTGTGGA
Source organism: Oscillospiraceae bacterium (assembly GCA_017427265.1). Taxonomy (GTDB): domain Bacteria; phylum Bacillota; class Clostridia; order Oscillospirales; family Ruminococcaceae; genus Firm-04. Next base: position 16,723 of record JAFRTG010000029.1, read on the forward strand.
TTCTGCCGTCCGGCGCGACCGCTTTGAGCAGCCCCTCGACATAGGTCGAGCTGAGCTTGGTCAGCTGTCGGTACTGCAGCACAAGCTCGACGACCGGATGCTTGCCGCGCAGTCCGTCCAGCACCTCGGCATTCGTGGACCAGCCGGTCTTGGTCTTTTTTCCGGCCGGCAGTCCGAGGTCCTCAAACAGAATGACGCCGAGCTGCTTCGGCGAGAGAATATTGAATTCGCGCCCCGCCTGCTCGTAGATGCGCGTTTGCAGATCTGCAATCTGTTTTTCAAGTATATCACCGAACTGCCGCACGCCGTCCGTGTCGATCCGCACGCCGGTATGCTCCATGTCCGCGAGCACCTCGATCAGCGGCATCTCAATCTCACGGAGCAGCTGTTCCATGCCCTGCTCTGTGACCTTCTGCTCCAGACGCTCCGAAAGTGCCGGAAGTGCGGCGATTTCCGCAAATTCGCCGAGATCTTCCGGATAGGGCAGCTCCTCGCCGCTGCAGAGCTTCTGCACGGTGTATTCCGATGCGGACGGGTTCAGCAGATAGCCGCAGATCGCTGCGTCCAGCACCAGATTGTGAATCGTATCGCCCTCTGCCATCATCATCCGGTAAACCGGCTTGGCATCGAAGGTGCGCTTCGGTGCGTCACTCTGCAAAAAGCGCATGATCTGCGCTGCATCTGTTACGCGCGCAGCCTTGCTGTCCCATGCCAGATACAGCAGATTCTTCCGGTACAGAAAATCAACCGGCGTCTGCCTCTGACAAATCTGTGCCAGCGTATCCGCATCCGCAGTCACAATCTCCGTCGGCTTCTGTTCCGCAGCGGTTTCCGCCGGAACAGCCGGCACTGCCGAAGGCTCCACATGCAGGCGCTCCATCAGCTTATAGAGCTCCAGCTCCGTCAGCAGGGCAGAGAGCGCCGCGGTATCCTGCGGCTTTTTTTCGTATTCGGAAAGATCGGTCGGAATCGGTGCGTCCGTGACAATCGTTGCAAGCCATTTGCTCTGTTTGGCATCCTCTGCACCGGCTTCCAGCTTTTTCCGGACAGCGGGCTTGAGATCTGCGGCATCCGGCAGCGCTGTATAGAGCGCCTCAATCGTGCCGTATTGCTGAATCAGCGCAGATGCGGTCTTTTCACCGATGCCCGCAACACCCTTGATATTATCCGAGGAATCGCCCATCAGCGCTTTCAGGTCAATCAGCTGAACCGGTGCAAAGCCGTAATCCGCCTGAAATTTCTCCGTATCATAGAGCACAGGCTCCTTGTTGGTCGCAAGGCGCACAGTCACATGCTCGCCGATCAGCTGCAGATTGTCGCGGTCGCCGGTCAGCAGGACGCAGTCCTCTCCGGCTTTTGCACAGGCGGCAGAAAGCGTGCCGAGAATGTCGTCTGCCTCCCAGCCTGCACAGGTCACGACGGGATAGCCCATCGCCGTGAGAATCTGCTGCGTATAGGGCAGCTGCATGGCAAGCTCATCGGGCATGCCCTTGCGGTTGGCCTTGTAGCTTTCAACGGCCTTGTGACGGAAGGTTTTCTCCTCTCGGTCAAAGGCAATGACAATCTGCTCCGTGCCGGTATCGTCCGCAGCGCGCAGCAGGATATTGAAAAATCCGTAAATTGCGTTTGTGAATACGCCCTTCCCGTTGGAGAGCGGTTTGACGCCGTAAAAGGCGCGGTTCAGGATGCTGTTTCCATCTACAATGAGCAGTTTCATAGGCTTGCTCCCTTTCCTGATTTGATATGATTATTGTACCACAATCTTCCCCAAAATGCAAGCGGGCGGGGAGCCTCCGCGGGCATTTCCCTCCGGGCGGGGAGCCCCCGCGGGCATTTCCCTTCGGAGGGCGGCAGCGAAGTTCTCCAAGTGAGACAAGTTCACGCCGCTGACGCGGCTTCTGTTCACTCACTTCTTCCCAATGTATCGGCTCCCCTGCAAGGGGCGCTCAGCTTGTAGAAAAAGGTATCGCTGCGCGATGATTTATGATGAGGGCTTTGCCCTCAAACTTCCACAAGGCACCGGCAGAAACATTGGGGAGAAGCAGCCCCGCAGAAGGCGCGATCAGTGCCGTGTGCTTACGATGATTGGGGAAATTCCGAAAAAAGTCTCCGGAGGGAATTGGCAGCGTGCACTGCCTGCGCTTGCATTTTTTCGGGAAATGTGGTATACTTGCTTTGTATGACTATTTATAAGGAAAGGAACATCTGCATGGCGAAAAAACAGCAGGAATACGGCAACGAGAGCATTACGATGCTGAAAGGCCCTGACAAGGTCCGGAAGCGCCCGGCCGTCATCTTCGGCTCGGACGGCCCGGACGGCTGTGCGCACTCGGTTTTTGAGGTCATCACGAACTCCATCGACGAGGCGCGTGCCGGATTCGGTACGAAGATCATCATCACGCGGTATCTCGATCAGTCCATTGAGGTCGAGGACTTCGGCAGAGGCTGCCCCGTTGACTGGAACTCCGCCGAGGAGCGCTATAACTGGGAGCTCGTCTACTGCGAGCTGTATGCAGGCGGCAAGTACGACGCAAATGCCGATACCTATGCATATTCGCTCGGTCTGAACGGCCTCGGCCTGTGCGCGACGCAGTTTGCCTCGGAATATATGGATGTCACGGTCATCCGTGACGGGCAGCAGTATTCGCTGCATTTTGAAAAGGGCGAGAACATCGGCGGTCTGAAAAAGGAGCCCTCGACCCGGAAGCAGACCGGTACCAGAACGCGCTGGAAGCCCGATCTTGAGGTCTTTACCGAGATTGCTGTTTCCGACGACTGGTTCCGCGATGTGCTGAAACGGCAGGCGGTCGTCAATCCGAATCTGCTGTTCGTTTACCGCAATGAGGTCACGCCGGGCAAGTTTGAGACGGCGGAATTCCTCTACGAAAACGGCATCACGGACTACGTAACGGAGCTCGTCGGCGAAAAGCCGCTGACACCTGTGCAGTTCTGGCAGACCGACCGCAAGGGCCGCGACCGCGCCGACCGCGATGAATACAAGGTCAAGCTGAGCGTTGCATTTGCGTTCTCCAATCAGGTGCAGCGCATCGAATACTACCACAACTCCAGCTGGCTGGAGCACGGCGGCTCGCCGGATAAGGCTGTGCAGCGCGCCTTCCAGACGCAGATTGATGCGTTTCTCAAAAATAACAACCGCTATCAGAAGAACGAGGGCAAGATCAGCTTCCAGGATATTCAGGACTGTCTGGTGCTCGTATCTTCGTCGTTCTCCACGGTTGCTTCCTACGAGAACCAGACCAAGAAGGCCATCACAAACCAGTTTATCTATGAGGCAATGACCGAGTTCCTCAAGCATCAGCTGGAGGTCTATTTCACCGAGAACCCCGACGATGCTGCGCGCATTGCCGAGCAGGTGCTCATCAACAAGCGCAGCCGCGAAAATGCCGAGCGCACCCGTCTCAATATCAAGAAGAAGCTCTCCGGCAACCTCGATCTTTCCAACATGGTGCCCAAGTTCGTGGACTGCCGCTCCAAGGACACCGGCCGCAGAGAGCTCTATATCGTGGAGGGCGATTCCGCTCTCGGCTCCGTCAAAATGGCGCGTGATGCCGAATTCCAGGCGGTTATCCCTGTCCGCGGCAAGATTCTCAACTGTCTCAAGGCTGACTATGCCCGCATCTTCAAATCGGAGATTATCACCGATCTCGTCAAGGTGCTGGGCTGCGGTGTGGAGGTCACGACCAAGGCCAACAAGGAGCTTGCGACATTCAGTCTCGACAATCTCCGCTGGAACAAGATCGTCATCTGTACGGATGCCGACGAGGACGGCTTCCACATCCGCACGCTGATTCTGACGATGATCTATCGCCTGGCGCCGACGCTGATCCGCGAGGGCTATGTCTATATCGCGGAATCGCCGCTGTTCGAGATCACGACGAAGGACAGAACCTATTTTGCATACGACGAGAAGGAGCGCGTCAGAATCCTTTCGATGATCGAGGGGCAGAAGTTCACGCTGCAGCGCTCCAAGGGTCTCGGTGAGAACGAAGCCGAAATGATGGCACTGACGACCATGAATCCCGAAACACGCCGCATCATCCGCATCACGCCGGAGGATGCAGAGGCGACCTTTGAAATGTTTGACATGCTGCTCGGCGATAATCTTGCTGCCAGAAAGGACTATATTGCGGAAAACGGCGGCGATTATCTCGACCTGGCTGATATTTCGTAAAAAGGGGAGAATACTGTTATGAGTATGTTTAAGCTGAAATGCAATCAGGACGAAATGCTTGAAATGCTGAGCTCGCAGCTGATGTTTGCGGAGGAAGCTGTCACGGCAGGTGTTTACGCGACATTTCAGGATACCGGCTTTTTTGCATCGTCCCGCCATGTTGTGATCGGCTATGTCGGTCTGACAAACCGGAACCGGCTGATCGCAATTCGCGCCGGTATGCTTAAAACAGAGCCGTTCAGCACCGATCTTTCGTATATCACGAAGATCAAGGTGAAGAAAACGCTGTTCGGCATGTGGCAGGTGTATCTCGAATACTTTGCGGAGCGCGCATACAAACTGAAATTTACAGTCAGCCCGAAAATTCTCGGCGCAAAGTTCCCGAATCAGCGTGCCAATACGGACTATCTGATTCAGACGCTGCAGGGATGTTCCCCGGCCGGCCGCTGAACGGCAAAAAGAGAAAATGTGATCTGTTGAATGACGCAGACGGAAAGGATATCTGATTCATGCCACGAAAGAAAAAGGAAACCGCACCGAAAGCGGCGAATCCTTCCAACGCATATATAGAGGGTGCGGGTCTGACGGTCGAGGAGCGCATCACGGAAACGCTGCGCAAGAACTTTATGCCCTACGCCATGAGCGCAATCGTCTCCCGTGCGCTGCCGGAGATCGACGGCTTCAAGCCCTCGCACCGCAAGCTGCTCTATACCATGTACAAGATGGGGCTGCTTTCCGGCGCACGTACCAAATCCGCAAACGTCGTCGGCCAGACGATGCGGCTCAATCCGCACGGCGATGCCGCGATCTATGAGACGATGGTGCGTCTTGCCCGCGGAAACGAATCTCTGCTGCACCCTTATGTGGACAGCAAGGGTAATTTCGGCAAGGTCTATTCCCGCGATATGGCCTATGCGGCCCCGCGATATACCGAGGTGCGGCTGGAGCCGATCGCTGCGGAGCTGTTCTCAGATATTGACAAGGAAACGGTCGATTTTGTTCCGAATTACGACAATACCATGAACGAGCCGACGCTGCTGCCGGCAACATTCCCGTCTGTTCTCGTCAATGCCAATGTCGGCATTGCGGTTTCGATGGCGAGCAATGTCTGCCCGTTCAATCTCAGCGAGGTCTGCGAAACGACGGTTGCGCTGATTCAGGACCCCGCGCATGATCTGCTCTCCACGCTGAAGGGACCGGATTTCCCGACCGGCGCCTTCATGCTCTACGACGAAGAGGAGATGCGCAAGATCTATGACACCGGACGCGGCAGCATCAGACTGCGCTCCAAGTGGAACTATGACAAGGCGGCAAACTGCATTGAGGTTACGCAGATTCCGTATTCCACGACGATTGAGGCCATCATGGAGAAGATCGTCGAGCTGGTCAAGGCCGGAAAAATCCGCGAGATTTCGTATCTGCGCGATGAAACCGACCTGAACGGCCTCAAGCTGACGCTGGATCTCAAACGCGGTACCGATCCCGACAAGCTGATGCAGAAGCTCTACCGGCTGACGCCGCTGCAGGACACGGTCTCCTGCAATTTCAATATTTTGATTGCGGGGATGCCGAAGGTCATGGGTGTGCGCGAAATCCTTGAGGAGTGGATCGCGTTCCGCACGGAATGCATCCGCCGCAGAGTGTATTTCGATCTGCACAAAAAGATGGATAAGCTGCATCTGCTGGAAGGCCTCGAAAAGATTCTGCTCGATATCGACCGTGCCATCAAGATCGTCCGCGAGACAGAGGAGGAATCCGAGGTTGTCTCGAACCTCATGATCGGCTTCGGCATTGACAATGTGCAGGCGGAGTATGTCGCGGAAATCAAGCTGCGGCATCTCAACCGGGAATATATCCTCAACCGCACCAAGGAAATCGAACAGCTGCGCAAGGATATCGCGGAGATGGAGGACATCCTCAAGGATGTCAAAAAGATCCGCAGGATCATGATTGCGGAGCTCAAAAAAGTCGCGCAGAAATATGCGCAGCCCCGCAAAACAATGTTCTACGATCTTTCTGAGGAGCCGGAAAGCACAGCCGAGGATGATACGCCGGATTATCCGGTGCACCTGTTCCTCTCCGCGGAGGGCTACTTCAAGAAGATTACGCCGCAGAGCCTCCGCATGAGCAGCGACCAGAAGCTCAAGGAAGGCGATGTGATGACGCAGCAGAAGAATGCCTCCAACCGCACGGAGCTGCTGTTCTTCACCGATCAGGCGCAGGTCTATAAAACACGCGCAGCTGCCTTTGACGATACCAAGGCGAGCGTGCTCGGCGACTTTGTGCCGGTCAAGCTGGGCTTCGATGACGGCGAGCGCGTCAAGTTCATGATTGCAACCGACAACTACAGCGGATTTGTGCTGTTCTGCTTTGAGAACGGCAAGATCGCCAAGGTGCCGCTCAATGCCTACATGACAAAAACGAACCGCAAAAAGCTCGCAAATGCGTACTCTGCAAAGAATCCGATCGTCGATATTCTCTATATCGAGGAGGACTGCAATGTGCTGCTGCGTTCGACCAATAACCGGGCGGTCGTGTTCCATACCGCGATGCTGCTGCCGAAATCCACGCGCGATTCCATCGGCGTGCAGGTCATGACGCTCAAGGCGAAATCCTCAAAGCTGGATTCCGCTGCCGTCCTGACCGCAGAGCAGACGGAAGAGCTGAAAAAATATATTGTCAAAAATATTCCGGCGTCCGGCGGCATGGCAAAGGATCTGGAGCTGGCCGGTCAGATGACGCTGTAAACCGAAACGAGGTGCTGTTATGATTCGCAGAGCAGAGCAGCGGGATATTCCCGGACTGCTGAACCTGCTGGTGCAGGTTGACATGGTGCACCACAACGGCCGGCCGGATCTGTTCAAGGGGCCGGCAACGAAATATACTGCGGAGGAGCTTGCGGAGATGCTTGCCGGAGACGGAACCGTCGTGTTCGTCTGCACGGATGAATCGGATACCCGCGTGCTCGGTCATGCTTTCTGTATGATGCAGCAGCATCCGGATGACCATGTGCTGACCGATATCAAAACGCTGTATATCGACGATATCTGCGTCGATGAGAACGCCCGCAGGCAGCATGTCGGCAAACGGCTCTATGAAGCTGCGCTCGACTATGCCCGTGCATGCGGATGCTATAACGTGACGCTGAATGTCTGGGCGTGCAATCCCGGCGCACAGGCCTTCTACGAAAGCTGCGGGATGCAGCCGCAGAAAATTGGCATGGAGACCGTCCTGTAAAGAGATTGCTGCGGGACGCAGCGTTGAAAGGAGCTATTATGGCGCAGAACAGATATGTCGGGGAGAATGCCGACTGGACAAAGGCGTTTGTCGCAGATCCCCATTTCTATGAGAAACCGGACGGCACGCCCTTCGGCGTGTTCGGCATCAATGAGGGCATCGAAACAATCATGCCCAAGCTGCCGCAGAAGCGCTATCATCCGGACGGCGACGATATCTATGAATGGCGCATTCTGTTTTACAGCAATACCACGCAGCGTGTGATCGGTGATGCCGATTTCTACGCTGTGATGCGCATTCTTGTGACCGGCGGCTATATTCTGGATGATAACGGCGAAAATGTGCTGATTCAGGCACTTTCTCTGACCGAGCTGGACGCGCTGATGCGCCGTGCGGCGGCTGCTGATAAAAAATGAAGATTGCCCGCGCTTCTCACACGCAGGGCAGAAATGAGGCTGATATGAGAGAAATTCATGTGGATCAGATTGCAGATACCGTCCGCGGCCTGTGCATAAAGGCCAATGCCGTCCTGCCGGAATCGCTTGAGCAGTGCATTCGCTGCGGCGCCGACAGGGAGCAGTCACAAGCGGGCAAAAATGTCTTTGCCGATCTCTGCGCCAATCTGGACGCAGCAAGGGAAACCGGTCTGCCCATCTGTCAGGATACCGGCATGGCGGTCATCTTCATGCAGATCGGTCAGGATGTGCACATTGTCGGCGGCGATCTGCGCGAGGCGGTCAACCGCGGCGTGGCAGCCGGATATCTGAACGGGTATCTGCGCTGTTCGGTCGTCGGGGATCCGCTGGAGCGCGTCAATACGAAGAATAATACGCCGGCGGTGCTGCATCTGGATATCGTGCCGGGTGAGGAAATCCGGATTGATGTCTGCCCAAAGGGCTTCGGCAGTGAGAACATGAGCGCCATGCGGATGTTTACGCCGGCAGCGTCCCATGCGGATATCATCGGCTTTGTCACCGATACGATTGCGAAGGCCGGCAGCAATCCCTGCCCGCCGATCGTGGTCGGCGTCGGCATCGGCGGCGATTTTGAGCAGTGCGCGCTGCTCGCCAAAAAGGCACTCTGCCGCGACATTGCCGTGCGCAATCCCAAGCCGCTCTATGCAGAGCTGGAGCAGCAGATGCTCGATTCTGTGAACCGGCTCGGCATCGGACCGCAGGGCTTCGGCGGCACCGTGACCGCACTGGCTGTCAACATTGAGCAGAGCGCGACGCATATTGCGGGGCTGCCGGTTGCGGTCAATGTCGGGTGTCATGTGACCCGCCATGCAAGCGCTGTTCTGTAAGAAATACTATCAAATTGTGCATAATGCATATATTACAATTGGGCGCTTGACATATTTTGAAAAACATGGTATAATGTAACCGTAAACATATATAACAGGGAGGCAAAAACGAATGGCACCTGACCCGAAACAAACCGAAAATCTGAAAAAAAATGCGGCTGTGCTCCGCACAATGCTCGATCACCGGAAGCTGAAATATACCGTTGAGGAGGAGACCGCGCAGCGTGTGCATATCCGGATTCACTTCACCGGAGAGGACATTCCGATGACGCTGCACCTGATTCTGCGGGCAGACCGGCAGATTGCCTCGGTCTATTCCGTGATGCCGTTTCAGATCACGGAGGAGCACCGCAACAATGCCGCCATCGCTGTGGCGGCGGCCAATCACGGGCTGATCGACGGCTCGTTCGATCTCAACCTGAAAAACGGTGAGATCCGCTTCCGCCTGACCAGCTGCTTTATCGAGAGCGTGCTCAGCGAGCCGCTGTTCTCGTATCTGATGTTTGTTTCTGCGGAGACTGTTGACCGCTACAATGACCGTTTTATGGCACTCAACACCGGCGACATGAGCCTTGACGAGTTCCTGCGGCTCGATGCCGCCGATGAGCAGTGAACCATACGGAAAGGATGATGTGCCGTGCGAAAATATCTGACGGAATATCTCCGGGCACTGGAAGCAAAGCTCGCAGACCCGGATGCGGATATTGACTATGCGGAGCTGGAGCAGTCACACCTGATTATGATCGGCTTTATGCAGCATGAACGGCTGGTTCATTTTCTTGTGACAATTCTGTTTGCGCTCGGCTTTTTCATTACGCTGGCTGTTTATCTGCTCGGCGAAATGGTGATGCTGCTGCCGCTGCTGCTCCTGATCCTCGGACTGCTTGTTCCGTATATTGCACATTATTACTTTCTCGAAAATTCTGTCCAGAAGATGTACCATCTGCACGACGAGATTCATGCGCGCAGGCTGCGGCAGACAGCAGGCGCGTCCGCGCAATGACCCCGGAAAGGAAGGTTTTCCATGGAGCTTTACCGTCCGCTGAATGCAGAAGAATACCGTGAAGTGCAAGCCCGCAGCTTCCGCGGGTTTCCGCCCCGCGCCGAGGAGCAGCCGCTGTTCACTGCGCTGCTTTCTGAGGAGGGTGCCTCGCAGATTGCAAGGCATATGCGGATTGCAAAAGAAATCGAAAATGTTGTGTATGTCGTCAAATTTCTCGTGGAGGATGCCTATATCCGGCAGTTCCCTGTCCAGCAGGTACAGGAACGGACCCGCAGGGCCCTCTGGATTCCCGCTGATGAGGTTGATATTCTGAATCAGCATCTGATCGGGGATATTCATTTGCTTGCAAGCTATGAGATTGACCGCGCTGACGGAGAAGTCTTTTTTGCATAATCAATATGCCGGGCAGGATGGAACCTGTCCGGCATATTTTTTCATGTGATTATTCGATACAGCGCAGTGTGGTTACAACATAAGAACCTTCATCTCCGCCGCAGTTTACGCAGCAGGTATAAACCGTTTTTTGGTACTTAATATAATGAATCTTACGTCCGTTTTCCCATTTTGTCACATAACCGTCCGGGCCGTAAACTCTTGTCCAGCTTGTGCTGTCATAAGCGTAATGTCTGTAGTTGTGGCTGCATGCTGCATTTGCTGTGATCAGCGGAATGCTCTGGATGGTTGTAAATGCCAGTACTGCTGCGAGGATGCCTTTTGTGAGTCGCTGTTTCATTGTATCAAGTCCTTTCTGAAATAAAATAATATTGGATTTTAGCTGCATTTTGCTGCAACTGCCTTCATTATAAACGATAAAGTTCAATTTGTCAAGATAATACCGCAAAAAAGGAGTGGATTTTCCGCTTATTTTTTTCCCCGGTCAGCTGCGCCCGAATGCAGTTCACGGCTTGCTTTTTGCGCGATTATGTGATATAATATAGCCGTAAAACAAGGTATATCAGTTTTTTCGGAAAGGATGATCGAAAATGGCAATGACGATTCTGTATCCCGTGGGGAAGCATCTTTATGTGAATCTGACAAATCAATGTCCGTGCGCCTGCACCTTCTGCATCCGGCAGAACGGCGACGGCGCCTATGGCTCCGATTCGCTCTGGCTGGAGCATAACCCCGATTTTGATGAGGTCAAAGCAGCCTTTGCAAAATGGGAGCTCTCCGAATTCACGGAGCTGGTTTTCTGCGGCTACGGCGAGCCGACTGAGGCGCTCGATCTGCTGATCCGCACGGCAAACTATGCAAGAACGCTGAAGGGCTGTCCGCCGATCCGCCTGAACACGAACGGCCTGTCCGATCTGATTCACGGCGAGCCGACTGCACATCTGCTGCAGGGTGTTGTCGATACCGTATCCATCAGTCTGAATGCCGGTACCGAAGCGGAATACATGGCGGTCACACGCCCGAAGTGGGACAATGCCTTTGCCGCAATGCAGAAGTTTGCGTCTGACTGCAAGCAATATGTGCCGAAGGTTATGTTCACGGTTGTGGATGTCATCCCGAAAGAGGAGATTGCGGCTGCACAGGCTGTTGCTGACCGCCTCGGCATCCCGCTGCGCGTCCGGAAGTACGATTCCTGATGCGCGAAAGCCGATATCAAACAAAACAGAAAGCCATCCCTGACGGTGTACCGCCCGTCAGGAATGGCTTTTTCTGTTTCACTGCAATGTAGACTTGCAACTTTTTGGGGGAGAGAATAGGGATAAAAAGGGAAAACAGGAATTGAATTGAAAATAATCAATCAGGGATAATATCGGGAAAACAGGGATAAAAGAGATTGGAGTTGAGTTCGGGATTACTCAGCAACAACCGTGGTAACAGTGGTCTCGACAACAGTATCAGTGATGACTGTGGTCTGGAGCTCCTTCGGGCCCTTCGGCGGCTCGTGATGAATCGGTGCCGGAGCTTCGCCCGGGACAGGCGGCTGCGGAGCGTTTTCATCCGGGACAGGCGGCTTCGGAGCATCTTCGCCCGGAACAGGCGGCTGCGGCTTTTCCGGAGCTTCTGCATCAGCCTCAGGCGGAACCGGCTTCTCAGCAGGCTCTGCCGGCTTTTCCGGCTCTGCCGGCTTCTCAGCAGGCTCTGCCGGCTTCTCCGGCTCTGCAGGCTTTTCAGCAGGCTCTGCCGGAGCCTTCTTCTCCTGCTCTTCCTTCAGTGCCTTCTGGCAGAAGTCGAACCATTCGCTCTTAACATCGTCATCCTTGAAGCCGAGCTTTTCCAGATCGAACACCTTGTCGATCATAGCGAGAATCTCGTGCTTGCCGATCGGCTTTACAGCCTCTTCCGGTGCAGCAGGAGCTTCCGGTGCTTCGACAGCTTCCGGAGCCTCAACAGCCTCCGGAGCCTCAACAGCTTCCGGTGCCTCAACAGCCTCCGGAGCCTCGACAGCTTCCGGTGCCTCAACAGCTTCCGGTGCTTCGACAGCTTCAGGCTCTGCCGGAGCTTCCGGCTCTGCCGGTGCTTCAGGATCTTCGGTCACGATTGCCGGTGCTTCCTGCTCAGCCTCTTTTGCAAGAGCGCTTGCAAATGCGGTTGCGCCGGTTGCTGCAGACAGGACTGCGAGTGCAGCGACAGCAGAGATGATTTGCTTTTTGGTTTTCATTGCGATTACTCCTTTTTGATTGGATTTTTCGGCTCCGTCTCCGGAGTGGAAATTCAAAAAGCCAGCCGGTGCGCTTTTCACGGCGTCCATCCGGTTTTTGCTTTCTGTTTACAGTTTACGGAACAGGGGGCTGAAAAACGGGGTGTTTTGAAAATTTTTTTGAGATTTTTTGCGGATTGTATAAAAATGATCTGAATATCGCGTAAATACGTCGAAAATAAAATTGAGAAAAACGGGGCAGATCCGAAAAAAGACAAAAAAAGAGGAAGAAGAGCGCCCGCCCGGGCTTTCTTCTTCCACAAGTTCCCATCAAATTTCCCCCTCGTGCGGATGGGATTCCGCTGTCATGCGGAGCGGCCAAAGGCATATGTATCAACTTTTCTGAGAAGACTGCACGACCTTCGGTTTCTATATATGTATATGTTTGCTTCAATCAGCAGGAGACGGCGTTGGTTCAGGCAGCTCAGGTGCCGGGAGATCATCTGTATGCGGCGCCGGGAGCTCCGGTGCGGCTGATTCTCCGGGGGTGAGCTTGGAGACTTCGGATTCCTTTTGCTTTTCCGGTAAGATCGGATGCGGACGCGGCAGCTCCGGACCAAACGGTACAGGCGGCTCCTCATCCGGCGTATCGGCGGGTTTCGGCTCCGGCAGCTCCTGTGCCGTTTCATGCGGCAAAGGCTTATCCGCTGCAGGATCCTCCGGCTTCAGCGGATCCGGTGCAGCAGGTTCCGGCTTTTCCTTTTCGGTATCATCCTTGGGATCCGGCTTCGGATCGGTTTTCGGATCCGGCTTTGCGATATCCTCCGGCTTTTCAGCAGGTGCCGGATGCTGGGCAGACGGCTCGGTCGGTTTGATAACGCCCGGCTTCTGCGGCTGGCTGCCGTTTTCGGGCTGCGGTGCTGCCGGGTGATCCTTTGCAGGATCGGCAGGCTTCTGTGCTGCCGGTTCCTTCGGCGTGATCTGTTCCGGCTCCTTCGGCTGCGGCTTGGATGCGTCCTTTTCCGGTGCAGGCTTCGGATCCGGAGTGCTCTTCTCGAAGCTGTCAAGCGTCTGCACGTTGACCTTCAGCTGTATCTTGGAAATTTCCTGCTCGAATTCCGTTTTATAGGTATCGTATGCAGCGGTGCTGCCTGCTGCGATGTAGAGCTCGACGGTATCGCCGCTGGCGAGATAGCCTTCCTCGATCTCCATTGCAAGCAGCTCGTTTGCGACGTCGGTCTTGGTTTTTCCGGTGTACTGATAGCTTTTCAGGAGCTCTGCGGTACTGGCGTTTTCGCTCCGGAGGCTCAGCACCTTGCCCTTCCGGTTGACATCCATCCGGATATCTGCGCCGGAACCGATCAGCACGACCGCATGTGTACGGAAATTCCGTGCATAAATGCCGAATCCCGCTGCCGAAACCAGGAGCAGACATGCGGCAGCCGCAGCAGTCCGGACGATGATCTGACGGATATTCCGCTTTTGTAAAGCGGCATCGCGCATCAGAATCGGGTTTGTGACGGTCTGACCGACTTCATAGTGCAGATTGGCCGCTTCCACAAATCCGGATGCTTCGTCCATCAGGATCGCATAGCCCGGATGACATTCCATCACAATATATTTCATGCTGTTCCTCCTTTCTGCAGTACCTGCATAATATGTCCGCGCAGAATTTCGTAGCCGTTCGTGCAGATCAGCAGGACGGCGACCAGATAACGGCGGTGCCGTTCCAGCGATTTGCGCTCGACCTCTGCGCCCTCAGCGAGCTTTGCAAGCGGGACACGCTTGGTGCGCAGGAATTCTTCCAGAATATCCGGGTGGTTCCGCGCATAATATACGGCCTTCTGGCAGCTTTCCAGTGTCCGCTGCTGCCGCGGGGAATTATCTGCGACATCGCGCATGGAAACGCCGAAGTCCTCCATCTGGCCGGAAAGCTCCTCGATTTCCTGTTTGGTCGCTTCACGGATTTCCTGCTCCTCGTATGCATTGTGTTCATCGCGGAGCGTTTCGATCCGTTCTGTATCATCATCGTCGGCAGCGGCGGTATCCAGCGAAATGACGCCTTTGTTCCTGCGCTCCCGGCGGTAATTATCAATCAGTCGGTTTTTGATCTGCATCGCAGCGAATTTCAGAAATGCGCCGCGCGTTCTGGAATAATTGCGGATAGATTCATAAAAAGCAAACATGGCAATGCTCAATTCGTCGTCACTGGGGTCCGGCGGTCGTTTCAGGAACTTGGCAGTTTCGGATTTGATAAACGGCATATACATTGCGATCAGTTCGTCCGCAGCTGCGTTGTCCTCTTTGGCATGATAGACTTGGGATATGATCTTACGGGCTTCCGGATCCATGTATATCACCCCCATATTATAGATAGTTTACGGAGCAGTGTCCCGGAAAACGGGGTATTCCGGAAAAAAATTTTTGAGATTTGTCATGCGCTTTTTGTAATATCATTATATCACTGATCCTGCCGGCTGTCAAATCACATTTTGCGTATCTTCCGGTCAAATCTGACGGGCTCTGCATACTGCGGAAAAAAAACTGCCGCCGGAATCACTCCGGCAGCAGGTCATGCTTGTTATGTTCGTCCGGCATTTTTGAGCGCACGGGCAATTTGTTTCTGGACGGGCAGACGTTCCCGCCGCGGACAGTCCGCATCATACTGCGTCAGCAGTGCGGCGGCGTCAGCAGGTTCCAGAAGCGGAATCAGCGGCTGCGTCAGACCGCAGACCGCATTCAGCATCCAGTAGACGCTCAGCGGCTCCCGGTGCTCTGCGGGCATCCGGTAGATCAGGGAGAGCACAGCACGCACCTCGCCCGATGCCGGCTTCTGCGCTGCAAATGTTTGCAGTGCGGATTCCAGCGCCGCCGGAAAGCGGTCGTGGCAGGGGTCGTCTGCCGGTTTCTTTCCGATTCCGAACAGGCCGTCTGCGGGCTTCCGGTTTTGTTCTGCCTGTGCCGCCTCCGCAAAATAGGTGCGGTAGACTGCCTGAATATCCGTGAGATCTGTCATTCTGCGCTGTCCTCCGCGGGTTCGGATTCTGTCTCTGCGGTCTGCGCAGCGGCCGTATCCTTCCGCCAGCGCAGGAGCGTATACACGCCGAATGCCAGTGCGGCGGCGATAAACACCGCGCACAGAATTTTTGCTGTCACCGGAGACATGGTCGTATTCTCGTTGACGGCGATTTTATAGCCTAAATAGACCAGATATCCGGCGACGACCAGACGCAGCGCGGCTGCCGTTCCGGCTTTTGTTTGCTTTTGCGGATCGTTCTGCCGCCCGTTCATACAAATGCCTCCTATCGGAATCAGCCTGCCTTGCCGGTCTTGCGGTTGGAAACGACGTCGAAGATAACAGCGACGAGCAGAACGGCACCCTTGACCACGTACTGCCAGTTGTTATCCAGACCGATGATGGACATGCCCTGGTTGATAACGCCGAGCAGGATTGCTCCGACCATGATGCCCGGAACGGTACCGCTTCCGCCGTAAGCAGATGCGCCGCCGATGAAGCAGGAGCCGATTGCATCCATCTCGAAGGAGTTACCGGTATCGCCGTTGACGGAGCCGATACGGGCTGCAATCAGCAGACCGGAGAGACCCGCCAGCAGAGACATCGAGGTATATGCCATGAAGTAAACGCGCTCGGTATTGATACCGGAGAGTCTGGTTGCCTTCTCGTTGCCGCCGACTGCGTAGAAATAACGGCCGAATGCAGTCTTGGAAGTGATGAACGCATAAATCAGGACGATAGCCAGAACCCACAGTGCCATGACCGGGATGCCCTTGTAATGTGCGAGCTTCCATGTGTAATAGAGCACCAGCAGGGCGATGACGCCGATCTTGCCGAATTCGCTGGCTGCAGAAGTCTGCTTGTAGCCCTTCTGTGCCTTCTGCGCACGGCTGCGGACGGTGCTGATGAACAGGAATACTGCAATCAGGATGCCGGCGATGAATGCGGACCATTTGACTTCCCCGTCAAGTCCCGGCACCTCAATATAAGAAGCAAAGATGTTCAGGAAGGTTTCGTTGCTGATCGTGACAGTCTTGGAACCGAGGATTGCACGGCCGAGACCGCGGAACAGGAACATACCCGCAAGGGTACAGATAAAGGGCGGAATATGGACATTACCGATCCAGAAGCCCTGCCACACGCCGATGATCGCGGAAAGCGCCATGCAGAGCAGGATGACGAAAACCGGATGTATTCCTGTATTGGCGAGCAGCTGTGCGGCGATCGCGCCGATCAGACAGACGGTCGAGCCGACGGAAAGGTCGATGTTGCCGCCGGTCAGGATGCAGAGCAGCATGCCGCAGGCCATGACCAGCACATAGGCGTTCTGCAGCAGCAGGTTCGAGAGGTTCTGCGGATAAAGCAGACGTCCCTGCGTCAGGACTGCAAAAAGGATAAAGACCACGCCCAACGCAATGACCATTGTATACTTTTTGATAAATGTCTTTGTGTTCATGTTGCATTTCCTCGCTTTATAGTTGTTTGTCGGACTGGAGGATCGCGGCCATGATCTTTTCCTGCGTGGCCTCGGCTGCGTTCATTTCCGCAACCATTTTGCCCTCGTTCATGACATAAATGCGGTCACACATACCCAGCAGCTCCGGCATTTCGGATGAGATCATCACGACGGATTTTCCCTGTGCGACAAGGTCGTTCATGATGCAGTAGATCTCGTATTTTGCACCGACGTCGATGCCGCGGGTCGGCTCATCGAGAATCAGCACCTCCGGATCGGCAAACATCCATTTGGAGAGCAGCACCTTCTGCTGGTTGCCGCCGGACAGATTGCCGACGTTCTGCTGAACGGTCGGGGTTTTGACGCGAAGCCGTTCGCGGTAATCCTCTGCGACGGCATTTTCCTTGTCTACATCAATGATGCCCTTGCCGCAGACCTTTTCCAGACGCGCCATTGTGGTATTCTTCGCAATGGATTCCGTCAGGATCAGGCCGTTTCCTTTTCTGTCCTCGGTGACATAAGCGAGGCCGGCTTCGATCGCTTCACGCACGGTTTTCAGACTGCAATTCCGTCCGTCGATCTGCAGCGTGCCGCTGATATTTGTACCGTAGGAACGGCCGAAGATCGACATGGCAAGCTCGGTGCGTCCTGCGCCCTGCAGGCCTGAGAAGCCGACGATCTCGCCGCGGTGCACCTTGAACGAGACATTGTCCACGACCTTCTTTTCGGGATAAAGCGGATGATGTACGGTCCAGTTCCGGACCTCCATGCCGACACGGTCGCTGACACGGTGCTCACGGTTCGGATAGCGGTCGCTGAGCTCACGGCCGACCATGCCGCGGATGATGCGGTCCTCGTCGATATCGTGATTGGTGTTGTCGATCGTTTCGATCGTTGTGCCGTCACGGATCACTGTGATTTTATCTGCAACATAGGAGATTTCATTCAGCTTGTGCGAGATGATGATCGAGGTCATGCCGGCGTTCTTTTTGAACGAAAGCAGGAGATCCAGAAGCATTCTGGAATCCTCTTCGTTCAGCGAGGAGGTCGGCTCGTCCAGAATCAGCAGCTTGACGTTTTTGCTCAGTGCCTTTGCAATTTCAACAAGCTGCTGCTTGCCGGTGCCGATATCCTTGATCAGCGTGGTCGGTTCTTCTTTCAGGCCGACCTGCTGCATATGCTCGCCGGCCTCGTGAAAGGTGCGTCCCCAGTCGATGCCGAGTTTGCCCTTCCGTTCGTTGCCGAGGAACATGTTCTCACCGATGGAAAGCTCCGGAATCAGCGCAAGCTCCTGATGAATGATGACAATGCCCTGTTCCTCGCTGTCATGCAGTGTATGGAACTGACAGACATGGCCGTTATAGACGATGTCACCGGTATAGCTCCCGTGGGGATAAATGCCGCTGAGGACATTCATCAGCGTGGATTTTCCTGCGCCGTTTTCTCCCACGAGTGCGTGGATTTCCCCGCGTTCCACCTGCAGGTTGACCTGATCCAGTGCTTTTACGCCGGGAAACTCCTTTGTGATGTTTTTCATTTCGAGAATGTAATCGCCCAAAGTTTTCCCTCCTTTATCGAAATGCTGTCACATACTGCCGCTGCAGCGTTCTGCCGCATCCGGCCAGAAAAAAGAGGACGGGCAGTGCCCGCCCTCTCATCAATTTGGGTCAGAATATCAGGTTGTGGAAGCAGTCGATTCGAGGTACTTGTGGTCAGCATCCCACTGATACAGGCCGGTATCGACCAGTTCCTGCAGATTGTCCTTGGTGATGATGGTCGGGTCAAGCAGGTAGGAAGGAACATCCTTCACATTGTTGTTATAGGAATTCGTATCGAATACAGCCTTCGACGGGAATCTGTCGGTAAGGCCTGCATCCGGTGTTTCGCCGTTGAGGATCGCCTTTGCGAGCTCAAGCGTGGAGATTGCCAGATTGTTGACGTTCTTGTAAACGGTCATGGTCTGAATGCCGTTGACGATGTTGCGCAGGTTTGCAATGTCGCCGTCCTGACCGGTCACGATCGGGGTGTTCTTGCCGTTGTAGTCGGAGGTGATGGCCTGTGCGACGCCGAGTGCGGTGGAGTCATTGGAGCAGAGTGCAACATCCAACTGCTCGCCCTTTGCATAGTAGGAAGCGAGGGTGTTCTGCATGTTCTCCAGTGCGGTGTCGGTGGACCAGCTCGGCGTTGCGACCTGCTCGAAGGTCTTTTTGCCGGACGGAATGACCAGTTTGCCGTCGTCGATGTACTTCTTCAGTGCGTCATATGCGCCGTTGAAGAAGAATGTTGCGTTGTTGTCGGCCGGGTCACCTGCGGTGAACTCAATGTTGAACGGACCCTTCTGATTGTCCAGATCCAGCTGATCGCGGACGAATTCGCCCTGCAGCTTGCCGACGGTGTAGTTATCGAATGAGACATAGTAGGAGACAGCATCCGTGCCCATGATCAGACGGTCATATGCAATAACCGGAATGTTGGCGCTCTTTGCATCTCCCAGTGTCTGGGTAAGTGCTTCACCGTCGATTGCAGCAACAAGCAGAATATCGACCTTGTCAGCGATCATGCTCTGAATATCATTGTTCTGCTGGTCGTTGTTGTTGTCGGAATACTTGAGCTCAACCTTGTAACCGGCACCCTCAAACAGCTTCTTCAGGTACTCGCCGTCACGGTTCCATCTCTCAAGAGCCTTGGTCGGCATTGCGATACCGACTGTTTTGGAGCCGCTGCTGGCAGCCGGTGTGTCGCCGCCGTTATTGGCCGGTGAGTTTGTGTTGGCACATGCCGTAAAGGATGCACCAATCGCAAGTGCGATAGCTGCTACAAGAATCTTTTTCATGAGTTTGAATCCTCCTAACATAATTAGTTTCCGAATTGGGAAAGGAGCGGAAGCTGATATGCCGCCTCTCTGATTTGTATTTTACTCTTTCCGGATTCCTATGTCAATACGTTTGGTTGAAATCAAAATATTTTTGGCGTTTTGTATAATAACGGACGTCCGAATCTGTACAAAAAGACGAGAACTTTTCGGTACAAGTTGATAATAATTCAGCAAGTTGTATTGTGTTCTGTTAACAAAAATGCTCTTTTCGGAACGGCTTCTGCATGCATGTCGCTGCATGAAGGGCGAATAGGACAAAAAATCCCCCCGCAGCTTCAAAATCAACTGCGGGGGAACGGTGTTTCCGGTTCAGCGAATGCCGGTCAGTTCATAACCTGCATCCGCAATTACGGTGCGGAATGCGGCCTCGTCAACAGGAGATGCGGTCTCCACGACAGCAGAAGCTGTCTCATGGCTGACGGAGATGACCGTAACACCTTCCATATTTTCGAGTGCCTTGCGTACATGTGCTTCACAGTGCGGGCACATCATGCCCTTGATTTCCAGTGTTTTGCTCATTGTTTTTTCGGCTCCTTTCGGCGGTTGATTCTGAGAAACAGGCGCGGCGTAGGCTTCTGCCTGTTCTGTACGGAAAAAGTTCAGGCGCAGTGCATTGGATACGACGCAGAAGCTGGAAAGGCTCATGGCCGCTGCACCGAACATCGGGCTGAGCGTCAGGCCGAGCGGCACCAGTACGCCTGCAGCCAGCGGAATCCCGATGATATTATAGATAAAAGCCCAGAAAAGATTTTCGTGAATGTTTTTCAGTGTTTTGCGGCTCAGGCGGATTGCGTTGAGCGCATCGGTCAGGCTGTTCTGCATCAGAACGACATCTGCCGCATCGACGGCGACATCTGTTCCGCAGCCGATTGCCATGCCGATATCTGCGCATGTCAGCGCCGGCGCATCATTGATGCCGTCACCGACCATGCAGACCTTTCCTTTTTCCGTGAGTTCCCGGATGACCTGCGCCTTGCCGTCCGGCAGAACATTTGCGATGACGCGGTCCACGCCGGCCTCTCTGCCGACGGCGGCTGCGGTGCGTTCGTTGTCGCCGGTCAGCAGAACAACCTCCGTGCCGAGCGCCTTCAGCTTCTGAATGGCGGCGGCGCTGTCCGGCTTGATGATATCTGCAACCGCAATGATGCCGGTCAGCCTGCCGTCCCGCAGGAAGAACAGCGGCGTCTTGCCGGCTTCGGCGAATTCTGCGGCAGCCTTCCGCATTGCTTCCGGAATGGCAGTGTGCTCTGCGGCGGCGGCTTCCTTGCAGGCGAGCAGCGGGACGCCGTCGGCCTCTGCGGAGACACCGCTTCCGACCAGTGCCTGGAACGCTGTAACAGGCGGCGGCTGGATTCCCTGTTCTGCGGCAGCCTCTGTGACGGCACGGGCGAGCGGATGCTCACTGTGCTGCTCCAGTGCGGCGGCATCGGTCAGCAGCTGATGCGCTGTGATGCCCGCTGCGGGCAGGATATCTGTTACCTTCGGCTTACCCATAGTGACAGTGCCGGTCTTATCCAGTGCGACAATCCGGATTCTTCCGGTTTCCTCAAGCGCGGCAGCAGTTTTATAGAGAATACCGTTCTTCGCGCCGACACCGCTGCCGACCATAATCGCAACCGGTGTTGCAAGACCGAGTGCGCACGGACAGCTGATAACCAGCACGGATACGGCTCTTGCAAGTGCGAAGCTGAACGGCTTTCCGAGCAGCAGCCAGCATGCCAGCGTAATCAGCGCGACGGAAATGACTGCCGGTACGAAAATGCCGGAGACCTTATCCGCAATTTTGGCAATCGGTGCTTTGGTCGCGGCGGCATCCCCGACCATGCGGATAATGCCGGAAAGTGCAGTGTCCTCGCCGGTGCGCGTGGCCTCACAGACCAGATAGCCGGACTGATTCAGCGTGCCTGCGGAGACTGTGTCGCCGGGTGCCTTGTCTGCCGGGATGCTTTCACCGGTCAGGGCGGATTCATTGACTGCGCCGGTTCCGCTCCGGACGATGCCGTCAGCAGGAATCTGCGCGCCGGGATGCAGCACAAACTGCGTGCCGGGATGCACCTCGGAAACCGGAACCTCGCGTTCCGTGCCGTTTTCGAGGATGACAGCCGTCTGCGGTGCAAGCTGCATCAGGCTTTTCAGTGCATCGGTTGTTTTGCCCTTGGCGCGGGCTTCGAGCGTTTTGCCGACCGTAATCAGCGCCAGAATCATCGCTGCGGATTCAAAATAAAACTGTCCGGCATAGCTTGCAGCCGCAGCAGCATCTCCGCGCATCTGGACATCGGTGACAGCAAACAGCATACAGACGCTCCACAGGAACGACGCTGACGAGCCGAGTGCGACAAGCGAATCCATATTCGGGGCACGGCGGAACAGCGCCCCGAATCCGCTGATGAAAAAGCGCTGATTGATTCCCATGACGATGACCGTCAGCAGCAGCTCTGCAAGACCCAGTGCGGCGGGATTCTCCGCGAGCCGTGCGGGATAGGGGAGAAACGGGAGCATATGTCCCATGGAAAAATACATGAGGACAAGCAGAAAGCCGAGGGACGTCAGCAGCCGACGGAGCAGCCGTTTGGTTTCCGTATCCGGATTTGCTTCGGCAGATTCCTTTTTCGCGGAGCCGCCGGCTGTTTTCAGCGCTGCGCCGTAGCCTGCGGATGTGACCGCACGGATGACCGCCTCCGGATCCGCACTGCCTTCAACGCCCATGGAGTTGGTCAGCAGGCTGACGGAGCAGCTGTCAACGCCTTCAACGGCGCTGACAGCTTTTTCGACTCTTGCGCTGCATGCAGCGCAGCTCATGCCTGTGACATTATATTGCGTAATCAAGGCATCATCTCCGTTCTGTGATCGGATTATTCAGCTTCCTCAGTTGCAGGAGCTTTTGAAGAATCTGCATCCTCCGCATTGTCTGCATCCGATTCAAACGGCTCGAAATCGTCATCCATCTGGGAGAATGCATTGTACATGCTCATGGTGAGATTCACAGCCATATCGCATTTCCATTCGCCGTTGATATGCAGAACGGCAAGCGGCAGATCCAGATCAAAGCCGGCGTCTGCCTCCGCGCCGGAATCATCGGCAGCGGAAGAGCCCTTTGTTTTCATATTGATGATATACACGCCGTCCACATGGAAATTCTTTGCAAGCTCGGTGTTAGAGGACTTGTCCATTTCCTCGAAAAACTTGTTGAATTCTTCAGCCTGCTCATTGCGGCATTCCGGCTCGCTGATTTCAAACGAGTTGCTCTGTCCGGCAATCGGAACCGCTTGTGCCGTGTTGTCCTTCAGATACTGCAGAATCTCTTCCTCCGTGCCGATTTTCTCGTTTTCGAGATAATAGAGCAGATCGGCATCGTAAATCTTTGCGAGAGCTTCATAGTCCTGTTCGTCATTGGCCTTGAAGAAGGCGTCTGCGATTTTTTTGATCTCGGCCAGCTCCGGATCGGCTGCTTCGGAATCCTGTTCCGGAGAATCGGCAGCAGATGCTTCATTTTCTGCCGCTTCGGATTCTGCCGTGACGGATTCGGGGGCGGCTTCCGGCTCCGATTTGGACGTGCCGCATCCGCAGAGGGATACAGTCATCGTCAGAGCAAGAAGGCCTGCGATCAGTTTGCGCTTGTTCATGGTTTTTATCCTTTCGTATCGGGAAAAATTTTGCTGATGTATCTGTGCTTCTGCATTTATTTCATCAGCTTCTGAATCAGTGCGGAGAGCTCCTCGGCTGCCGCGTCTGTACCGCTGCGGATATCGCGGACAACATATGTCCGGATATGTCTGGCGATCAGATCCCTGTTGAATGCCTTGAGTGCCGCGCTGACTGCCGCGGTCTGCGTGAGAATATCCGTGCAGCCTGCATCACTTTCCAGCATGTGCTCCAGACCGCGCACCTGTCCCTCGATGCGCTTGAGGCGGTTAATCAGTTTTTTGCGTTCTGCATCCGGGCATTCTGAATATTTGTCATTGTTCTGTTGATCCGACATTGCAGCCTGCTCCTTTTCACTGTTTCGGCGCGGGGGCAGTGACCCGGTACAGCAGTGAACCCCCGTCCGGTCTTTATTATATACCGGACGGGGGTATTTGTCAAGTAGCGCGGAACAGGGCGCAGTCAGATGCCGGCGTGCTCCCATTTGTCGGTGACGCCGCGATAGCACTCGCCCTTCCTGCTGACAAAGGGGCGGATCCCTGCGCGGAAGATGACCTGATGCTTCAGATACTGCAGCGGATACGTCCGCTTTCTGTATATGTCGGCCGCGAGCCTGTCCGCAGCGGCAACGGCGCCTGCGCCGTCATACTGCAAACTGTTGAACGGTGCGTTGATGACGAGCCGGCCGCTGATATACGCGCCGGAATACGAGAATAATCTGCCGAGAACTGCCGATGCATCGCGTCTGCCGTAATTCTCGCCGGTGACAACGCTGACGGCGTATTTTCCGTGCAGAAGCTGCTCGATCACAAAATGGCCTCTGTCAATGAACTGCTTGAGCAGTCCCGAAACATTGGAAACATAGGTCGGCGTTCCGATGACAATGCCGTCTGCCGCAGCAATTTCGCGGGAGAGCGCCTCTGCATCGTCCTGATAGATGCAGCTTCCTGTCTGATAGCATGTGCAGCATCCGCGGCACGGCTTGATTTCCAGCTTTGCCAGATCAATGAACCGGACCTCTGCGCCGTTCTGTTCCAGCCGGGCGGCGATTCTGTGCAGCACGGCGGCGGTCAGGCCGTTTGTCCGCGGGCTGCCGTTGATGACGATGATTTGCATATATTTCACCTCACCGGTTGTATCAGGATTCTGCCGGAACATGCGCCGCGGATGCAGTTGCGGTCTTTTTCCGTTCGCGGATCATGAACACCGTGCAGACCGCAGCGCAGACCGCAAACGGGATCATGCAGACGAGCTGCTGCGGGATGGTCGGTTCAAACGCTTCCGGATCGCCTACGCCGCTGATCAGCCATGTGTTGAGATATGTTACACCGGTGTTGTTGCAGGCGTGCATAATCGCTGCCGGAAAGACGGAACCGGTCTTTTTTGTCAGCCACATCAGGAATGCGCCCTCTGCAATGCAGAAAATGCACATGCAGATGATGCCGAGATAGGGATAGCCGGGATAATCCGTGCCGAAATTGTGTCCCTCGATTGTCAGCGGTGCGTGCCAGACGCCCCAGATGATGCCGCCGACGATGACTGTTCCGGTTGTGCCGAGCAGCGGCTCCATTTTCTGGTTCATGTAGGCGCGCCAGCCGAATTCCTCACCGAATGTGTTCCATGCAAAGAGCGGCCCGATAGCAAGCACAATCAGCCCTGTGCTGATGATATGGGCAGCGCTCTGCCGTCCGGCGATCTCGCTGAAATCCCAGTGCCCGTAGACGGTCGTCATGGTCACGGCCATCAGGATGCCCTGCACCAGCGGGATGAGCGCCGCCAGCGCGTAGTATTTGAAATGCCCCTTGAATCTGAGGTGGAACAGGCTGTTCTGCATCCCCTCCTTTGTGATTTTGCGCGTCAGGAGATTGGCGAGCGCCGGCGCATAGACGAGCGGCAGGCCAAAGACTGCAAACGGACCTGCAAACCAGTTTTCATAGCCGATTGTTTTGTTCAGGATAATCGCCGGAATCCATGCAATCGCAAATGCAAAGAACAGGAACAGCAGCAGGCGCTTCATTTCGAGCTTTTTATTTGTCATACTGCTCCACTCCTTTCATGTAGAGTTTGCAGGAGATGCGGTAAGAGATGTTATAGCCGATGATTGTCAGCCAGAGGAAGCCCGCAAGGATACAGTAGGAAACTTCCTGTGCCTTGCCGCTGATAAAATTCTGATACCAGTCGTAAACGGATACAAAAATCTCCGCATCCTTGCCGGGAAGCGGCCCGAACAGCAGGTAAACAAGGAACGCAATGAACCCGAAGCCGAATATGGCGACCTTGACCTTTTCACCGCGCTTCCGGCCGAAGCGGATGATAAACGGAATGTCGAACATCCGGAGAAAGAGCTGGATAAACAGCACGATCGCATAAACATCCGTATAGGATACGAGATCCTCGCGTGCGGTGCCGAGAATCAGGTGTTCGAGAAGCAGAAGAATCATATCCGTGATGTTCACGGAAAACAGGACAATGACGCTCACGAGAAACACGATCAGATATTTTGCGTAGACCGCGCCGCGGATTCCCTTCGGATGCGATGCGGTGAAATAGCCCCACTTTTTTGTTTCATCCTGTGTGAAGATTGTCAGTGAGACGAGACCGCCGACAAAGAACGGTCCGAATACAGTGTAGAATTGCAGCATGGAAAACGGCAGGTCGTTCTTTCCGGCCAGCTCTGCATAGAGATCAGCAAAGTTTGCGTTTCCTGCGATGCTCTGAACCGCTGAAAACGCCAGCATCAGCAGCAGAAAACCCGGTGCGGCAAGTGCCGCCGCCCACAGATTTATGCGGTTCTGACGCAGTTCTTTATAGACGAGTCCTGTCATGACGGCTCACCTTCCTTTTTCCTTTTCAGCGGAAAGCGCGCGGCTTTCTCTGCTGCGTCCTGTTCCGCCGCATCGCCGAACATACGGTAATTGCGTACTGTCATATACCAGCCGGTCAGCAGGCAGCTGATCAGCAGGATCAGCGAGGCCGGAATGATGATGTACTCGTGCGAAATGAATGCGTTCCGAAGGGATGCGATCAGTTCGTTCATTGGCTGTGGTTTGGATACAGAATCTGTCCATGTCATCTTATAAAAACAATAGATCATGATAATGCCGGTCAGCGTTCCGAGCAGCTTGCCCTGCGCCCGTCCCAGTCCCTTGATCGTCCGGGCTTTGGTGCACAGAATCTGCAGCAGCATATCATACAGCACGCAGGCGGCTGCAGCTGCCGTGAAAAACCACATCATGTCACCGGTGAACGGTGTGCCGGTGATGTTCGCGGTAATCAGCCCGTTCAGAACGGACAGTGCAAATGCCGCAGCGATCTTGATGAGCTTGCAGATATAGATTTCAGTTGCGCGGATTTCCGGCGTGATCGGCAGTGCGAAGGAATACCGCAGCCAGTTTGCATTGATATCCGCCTGCAAACAGGTGATATCCGACACCGGGGTGAATGCGATGATCGCACCGAGTGCGGCTGCAGTGTAATAGATCATGCCGTTGAATTCGTTCAGCAGCGGAGAATCCGCAAAAACCGGCGCCAGATTTCCGACGGACATGCTCAGCCGGATCAGCCAGAAAAAGCCGACTATGAGAAAGAAAATCAGGATGCTGTTCCTGTAGGCTTTGCGGGTGATGCGCCATTCGCGCCAGAGCAGCGCTTTGATGCGTTCAAATTTCATGTGAATCACCTTCTTTTGCGGATCAGGATGACCATTCTTTGGCGGTGCGGTGAACATAATAAACCATGATTTCTTCCAGCGTTGTCGGCTCGATCAGCAGGCCGCTGTATTTGCGGGCAGCTGCGGCGCGGTCTGCGACCATGGCCTCTGCGCCGAAATCCGTCAGGCGTGCACTGATGAGATCCGCAGGGTCGATGTTCCTGTAATCCGCCTTTGTACATTTGATAACGCCGTGATTGTCAAGCACCTCATCCTTGTAGCCCGTCACGAGGATTTTGCCGCGGTCAATGAAGGTCACGCTGTCCGCGATTTTTTCAAGGTCGGATGTGATGTGCGAGGACATCAGAATGCTGTGCGATTCGTTTTGCAGGTATTCGAGGAAGATGTCGAGAATCTCCGAGCGGATGACCGGGTCAAGGCCGGTCGTTGCCTCGTCCATGACCAGCAGCTCCGCGTCGTGCGAGAGTGCACAGGCAATCTGCAGCTTCATCTTCATGCCCTTGGAGAACTGCCCGATCTTCTTTTTCTGCGGGAGCTGGAACCGGTCCAGATAGTCCTGATAAACCGTGTCGTCCCATTTTTCGTAGAGCCCTTTGAAGATGCGCCCCATTTCCTTGGCGTTGAAAATATCGTGGAACGGCAGCTCGTCAAACACCACGGCTAGGCGCTCCTTGATTGCCTGCTCATGCTGAATATGATCCATGCCGAGCAGTCTGATTTCGCCCGAATTGATCGGAATGATGTTCAAAATGCTGCGGATGGTCGTCGTCTTGCCGGCACCGTTCTGCCCGATAAAGCCCATGATGCTGCCGCGGGGCACATCAAAGCTGATGTTATCCAGTGTAAAGCCGTCGTATTTCTTTGTGACGCCTTTGATTTCAATCGCATTTGTATATTCGCTCATGACTGGTCGCCTCCATATACAATTTCGAGGATTTCCTGCAGCTCTGCGAGCGGAATGCCGCAGCGCTTGGCCTTTTCGCCGGCTTCTGTCAGCAAAGCCTCGATGCCCTTGAGCTGTTCCTCACGGAAGAGCTCCGTGTTCTGCGCCTTGACAAAGCTGCCCTTGCCGGTATAGGATTCGATAAATCCGTCCCGTTCGAGCTCTTCGTAGGCGCGCTTGGTGGTGATGACACTGATGCGCAGCTGCATCGCAAGATTGCGCATCGAGGGCAGCGCGTCGCCCTCCTTCAGTGTGCCGTCCATAATCATGGTTTTGATCTGGCTGATGATCTGCAGATAGATCGGTTCGCCGGATGCGTTGCTGATAATGATATCCATTCGGTGTGCACTCCTTATGGTTGTTCAGAAAAGCGATACATTCCGGATTGTACCGTTTTCTTATGATGTATATATACGATATATACATTATAACACCATATATACATTTTGTCAAGAGCAAATCCCGTTTTTCTTAAAAAATATTTTTCCGGCCGCTTCGTAAATGATATATATAAATAAGAAATGCTTGACAAAATTGCATATATATGGTAGAATAGCGAGTGGATTACAGGGGAGCTTTTCAGAAAGGCTGAGAGGGAGCTGTACGCTCCGACCCTTTTCACCTGTCAGGACAATGCCTGCGTAGGAAGTATCCCCGCATACAGTGCACATCGGAGCTTCCATGCGGAGGCTCCGTTTTTTCAATCATGAGGAGGAACTGTATGCAGCAGTATGCAACACAAATGGAGGCGGCCAAGCGCGGCATCATTACCCCGCAGATGCAGACCGTCGCGGAAAAGGAACAGCTTGCACCGGAGATCATCCGGCAGCGGGTCGCGGAGGGCACTGTCGCAATCCCCGCGAATATCCGCCACACTTCGCTCTCTGCTGAGGGCATCGGCATGGGGCTGAAAACCAAGATCAATGTCAACCTCGGCATTTCCGGCGATGCAAAGAACTATGATCTGGAAATGGAAAAGGTCGATATGGCGCTGAAATTCGGTGCAGAGGCTATCATGGATCTCAGCAATTACGGCAAGACCAACACCTTCCGCACCGCGCTGATCGAAAAATCGCCGGCTATGATCGGCACCGTTCCGATGTACGATGCAATCGGCTATCTGGAAAAGGATCTGCTGGAAATCACGGCGCAGGACTTTCTGCGCGTCGTGCGTGCCCATGCCGAGGAGGGCGTGGACTTCATGACGATTCACGCGGGCATCAACCGCCGCGCCGTCGAATCCTTCCGCCGTGCAGGCAGAACGATGAATATTGTGTCCCGCGGCGGCTCACTGCTGTTCGCGTGGATGATGATGACGGGCAATGAGAACCCGTTCTATGAGTATTATGATGAGGTGCTGGACATCCTGCGGGAATTTGATGTGACAATCAGCCTCGGTGACGCGCTGCGTCCGGGCTGTATCGACGACAGCACCGATGCCGGACAGATCGCCGAGCTGATCGAGCTGGGCAACCTGACAAAGCGCGCATGGGAACGTGATGTGCAGGTCATGGTCGAGGGACCCGGCCATATGGCGATGGACGAGATCGCTGCGAACATGAAGCTGCAGAAGCGGCTCTGCCACAACGCGCCGTTCTATGTGCTTGGCCCGCTCGTGACCGATATTGCACCGGGCTATGACCACATCACCTCGGCCATCGGCGGTGCGATTGCCGCAGCCAGCGGCGCAGACTTCCTCTGCTATGTTACGCCTGCAGAGCATCTGCGTCTGCCCGATCTGTCTGACGTCAAGGAGGGCATCATCGCAAGCAAGATTGCCGCACATGCTGCGGATATTGCCAAGGGCATCCCGAATGCACGCGACATTGACAACAAGATGGCGCAGGCACGGCACAAGGTTGACTGGGACGAAATGTTCAAATATGCGATTGATCCCGAAAAGGCCAGAGCCTATTTTGAGAGCACGCCGCCTGCAGACCGGCATACCTGCTCGATGTGCGGCAAGATGTGCGCCGTCCGGACAACCAATATGATTCTGGAAGGCAAAAAGGTTGAGTTCTGCACCGAAAAATAAGCAGAAGCAAACAAATTGAACAGAAAGCCGCGGGGAGCGCCGCGGCGGGCCGGAAACGGCCTGAAAGCGAGGGAATCCGTGTTTCGGAGTGAGAGGGTGCAATCGAGCACCGACCGCATGACAGGGTTACTGTCTGCGGTTCCGCTCCGGCGCCTGTGGACAGATGATACCAATACACAAACACAGGAGGAAATCCCCATGAAACAGATCACACTGAAAAAACTCGTTATGACCGCGCTGCTCGCGGCGCTTGCCGTTGTGTGCTCGCCGCTGTCGATTCCGGTCGGCATCTCCAAATGCTTTCCGGCGCAGCATTTCGTCAATATCATCGGCGGCGTGTTTCTCGGCCCGTGGTATGCAATGGCTGCGGCATTTGTCACGAGTCTCTGCCGCGTTCTGATGGGAACCGGCACAATCATGGCCTTTCCGGGCAGCATGATCGGCGCATTTCTTGCCGGTCTGCTCTACCGCAAACTGAAAAAGCTCCCCTTTGCCTATGCAGGAGAGCTGTTCGGTACCGCGGTGCTCGGCGGCCTGACCGCATTTGTGCTGGCCACGCAGTTTATGGGCAAGGAGGCGGCGCTGTTTACCTATGTTCCGCCGTTTTTCCTCAGCAGTCTCAGCGGAACGGTCATTGCGGCAATTCTGATTCCCGCGCTGAAAAAGGCGGGCGTTGACCGCTTTTTCCGGGAGGATGCCCGGCAGACGCAGAAATCTGCGGGCGATACCGCGCCAGCAAAGGAGTGAGCTCCGACGGACAGCAGCATTCTGACCGATCTGCGGCAGCAAAAGCCGCGGATTCATTGCATTACCAATTATGTGACCGCAGGGTTCTGCGCCGATCTGCTCCATGCCTGCGGGGCGCTGCCGATCATGGCGGATGCGCCGGAGGAGGCCGCGGAAATCACATCTCATGCCGCCGCACTGACGGTCAATCTCGGTACGCTCAGTGCAGCGCGGCTCGAAGCGATGCTCGCTTCCGGCAGAGAAGCAAACCGGCGCGGTATTCCTATTGTGCTGGATCCGGTCGGTGCGGGCGCATCGGCGTTCCGGCAGCAGGCAGCAGATCTGCTGCTGAAGGAGATCCGTATTTCCGCGATTCGCGGCAATGCCTCTGAAATCCGGTATCTGGCCGGCGCAAATGCTGTCTGCAGCGGTGCGGATGTCAGCGAGGCGGATGTGCTTTCCGATGCAACGCGCGCGCAGTCGCTTGAGATTGCAGCAGAGCTTGCCCGGAAAACCGGTGCGGTTATCCTGATGACCGGCGAACAGGATCTGCTGACCGACGGCAGTTCTGCATATGTTATCAAAAACGGGCATCCGATGATGTCCCGCATAACCGGCAGCGGATGTATGCTTTCCGCGATGACGGCGGCATATCTGGCCGTCAGACCGGTGCAGCATACGGCGGCCGCGCTGACTGTGCTCTGCGCGATGGGGCTTGCCGGCGAGCTTGCCGCTGCAAGGTTGCAGCCGCAGGACGGAAATGCTTCGTTCCGGCGCTATCTCACCGATGCCGTATACAATCTGACTGAACAGCAGCTGAAGGAGGGCGCAAGCTATGAGATTTTCTGCTGAAATGCTCCGGCTTTACGCGGTAACAGACCGCCGCTGGCTTGGGGAACGGACACTCCCGGAAGCCGTTGAGGCAGCAATCCGCGGCGGCGTCAGCTGTGTGCAGCTGCGGGAAAAGGAACTCGACCCTGCGGATATTCTGAATGAAGCGAAGCTGCTTCTGAATATCTGCCGCAGCAGCGGCGTTCCGCTCATCATCAACGATAATCCGGAAATTGCACTGGCCTGCGGCGCCGACGGCGTACATGTCGGACAGAAGGATATGAGTGCACGGATTCTGCGTGCGATGCTCGGCCCGGAAAAGATCGTCGGCGTTTCTGCGGCGACCCCGGAGGAGGCGCGGCAGGCCGTAAAGGACGGCGCGGATTATCTCGGTTCCGGTGCGGTATTTGCAACCGGCACCAAGGAGAACACGCGCCCCGTGGATGCGGCACTGCTGCGGGAAATCTGCGCAGCTTCGGCGGTTCCGGTGGTGGCAATCGGCGGCATTACAGCGGAGAATGCGCCGCTTCTGAAGGATACGGGCATTGCGGGTATCGCAGTGGTATCTGCGATTTTTGCGCAGCCCGATCCGGAACAGGCTGCGGCACATCTGAGAAAAATTGCGGAGGGGCTTTGATATGATCGGCAAGGTATTGACTATCGCCGGATCCGATTCCGGCGGCGGCGCGGGCGTTCAGGCAGATATCAAGACCATTACCATGCACGGCTGCTACGCGATGAGCGTGATTACGGCGCTGACTGCACAGAACACCTGCGAGGTTTCCGGCATTCTGGAGGTTCCTCCGGAGTTTGTTGCGGCACAGATGGACGCCGTGTTCACAGATCTGAGTCCGGATGCGGTCAAGATCGGCATGGTTTCCGGCTCCGGGACGGTGCATGTGCTCGCGTCCAAGCTGCGGGAATACAAGCCGAAGAACATTGTCATTGACCCGGTGATGATCTCGACCAGCGGACAGCGTCTGCTTCAGCCGCAGGCGATGAATGCTCTGATTGTGGAGCTGCTTCCGCTCGCCGACATTCTGACGCCGAATATTCCGGAGGCGGAAGCGCTTTCAGGCCTTACCATCAGCGACATTGCGGATATGAAGGCGGCCGCCGCACTGCTCTCGGAGCGGTTTGATTCTGCGGTGCTGATTAAGGGCGGCCATCTGCCGGACAGTGCGACGGATGTACTCTGCGACCGGGGGAAAACGGTGGAACTGCCCGGTCAGCGCGTGAAAACCGAAAATACACACGGCACGGGCTGTACGCTTTCTGCGGCGATTGCTTCCAATCTTTCCAAGGGCATGAACAATATGGTCAGCATTTGTACGGCCAAGGGCTATCTTGCCTCTGCTCTGCGTGCCGGTTTCGATATCGGCAAAGGCAAAGGCCCTCTGCTGCATAACTTTAATATCGCGCATTGACGCAAAAAAAACGGAGTCTGGTTGTCAGGCTCCGTTTTGTCTTGCCGGACGATGCTGTGCAGATCTGCATGTTTCACGCATCCGGAATATTGCTTTTTGCAGGATAACATGGTATAATAAATAAAAGACCTTTTTCGGCATCATGCTGCGAAAAAAACAAAATCCGGAGGAACCGCGAATGAAACAAAGCAAAAAATGCGGATGACAGCCCTGATTTATTTTCCGATCCTATGTGTGCTCTGGACGCTTCTGTCACTGTTTCTGGTTCCGGGAAGGTGTGTTTGTGCGCAATATGACAGGTTTATCGTTCCTGGTAATCATGGGGCTGAGTCTGATTTTCAGCCGGACATTTGTAAAAAGCCGGCGTATAATTGTACCGGTCACTTTGCACGCATACCGGGATTTGCTATGCATTGCAATCGCGTGAAACGAATCTGAGAAAAGGAGTGAAACGATGAAAACCCTGCTCAAAAACGGAACCGTGCTCAATGTATTCACAGGTGAGCTGCTGCGTGAAAATGTCCTGATGGGGGACGGCATCATCCTCGGTGTCGGAGATTATACCGACAGTGATGCGGATACTGTCCGCGATGTGAGCGGCTGTATTCTCTGCCCCGGCCTGATCGACGGCCATATTCACATTGAGAGCACCATGCTGACACCGGCGGAGCTGGCCCGTGCTGCGCTGCCGCACGGAACGACTGCCATCGTCGCGGATCCGCATGAGATTGCCAATGTCTGCGGGACAACCGGCATTGATTTTATGCTGGAAATGAGCGGAAATCTGCCGCTCCGTGTGTATCTGACGGCGCCCTCCTGCGTGCCGGCCATGCCGCTGGACGAATCCGGCGCAGAGCTGCGTGCGGCCGATCTGGCGCCGTATCTCCGGAACCCGCGTGTTCCGGGTCTTGCCGAGATGATGAATTATCCCGGCGTGCTGGCCGGTGCGGATTTTGTCATGGAAAAGCTGCACGCTGCAAAGGAGGCCGGAAAGGTCATCGACGGCCATGCGCCGCTGCTGACCGGCCGCGACCTTGACCGCTACATTGCCGCAGGAATCCGGAGCGATCACGAATGCTCCTCTGCGGCGGAAGGTCTGGAGCGGATCCGCAAGGGACAGTGGCTCATGATCCGGCAGGGGACGGCTGCGCGGAATCTTGAGGCGCTGCTGCCGCTGTTTGAGGAGCCGTACTGCCGCCGCTGCCTGCTCGTGACCGATGACAAGCATCCCGCAGAGCTGCTGCGCGACGGCCATATCGACCACATGATCCGGCTGGCGGTGAAGGCGGGAAAATCCGCAGTCACCTGTATTCGGATGGCGACGCTGCAGGCCGCACAGTGCTTCGGGCTGCGGGATATCGGTGCGGTTGCACCGGGCTACAGCGCGGATGTGCTCGTGCTGAGCAATCTTGAACGTATGGCCGTGCGGGATGTCTACAGCGCTGGCAGACTTGCTGTCGAAAACGGAACATGCCTGCCGTTCGCAGCACCGGATTATCATGCGCCGGAGTGGAAGCCTGTGCTGCATTCGTTCTGCCTCGACGAGATGAAGCCGGAGGATTTTGCGATTGAACCGCAGGGTCACCGCTGCCGTGTCATCGGCGTGATTCCCGGTCAGCTTCTGACCGAGGAACGCATGGAAATGCTCGATTTTACAAAGAACAACGGCATTGACACAGACCGCGATATTCTGGAGCTTGCGGTCATTGAGCGGCACCGCGGAACAGGGCACAGAGGCCTTGGCTTTATCAGCGGCATCGGGCTGAAACGCGGTGCGATTGCGGCATCCGTTTCGCATGATGCGCATAATCTCATTGTAATCGGCACCAATCATGCGGATATGGCTCTTGCGGCAAACAGGATCCGGACGCTCGGCGGCGGCTGTGCGGCTGCGGTGGACGGCAGAATTCTCAGCGAGCTGCCGCTTCCGATTGCCGGACTGATGAGCGATCAGGATGCGGAAACCGTCGCGGAGCAGAACCGTGCGCTGAATGAGGCTGTACGGACGCTCGGTGTCCCGGAGAATATTTCGCCGTTTATGAACATGGCATTTGTTTCGCTGACCGTGATTCCGGCGATCAAAATGACGACATTCGGCCTTGTCGATGTACAGACGCAGACGATTCTGCCGCTTTTTTGCGGATGAATTTTCGGGGTGAATCCATGAAATCTGAAAAATCAAATAGAGTAAAAAAAGTACTTGCAGTCATAGCCTGTATGCTTCTTTCCTTTCTGGCAATTACATGTTTCGTTCACAGAATTCTGTTATCAAAAGAAAAGCAGATGCTGACCGAAGCAGGGTATTACAATCCTGTTTCGGTCGGGGATTATTCGCTGAATGTACATGATTTCGGAATTCAAAACGGTAAGCATACATTCGTAGGATTATCGGGCAAAGGCGTATTTGATTACAGTGTCAGAATGGAGCGCCTCATGGGCGGTCTGGCTGAAGAAAACCGGATCGTAATCGTTGACCGTGCGGGTTATGGACTCAGCGATGATACAAAGGAGCCGCAGACAGTGGAGCGTGTTGTGGATCACTACCGTACTGCGCTGAAAAATGCCGGTATCGAAGCGCCATACATTCTGCTTCCACATTCGCTGGGCGGTGCTTATGCGACATATTGGGTAAGTCAGTATCCGGAAGAGATCGAGGGTGTCATTTTTCTTGCCGGAACACAACTCAGCGATAACCCTGATATTGCTTTGGAAGATGGCAGTGCATTTGAGAATCGGTTTGCGATTGCGGCAAATCAGATGGGACTGGTAAGACTTGCGAAGTCGTTTCTGTTAAAAACTGTAATCCCCGGTATGAATTATTCGGATGAACAGCGAAAGTATTCGGAAGCATTGAATCTGCATCATACATTTAATCCTGCTTTTTGCTACGAAGATGAGCATATGAATGAAATCTGCAATACTGCATATCATGCGATCAAGCCAAATGATGTTCCGAAAGTTTATATTTGTTCAAGTTGGGGATTTCAGTCCGGACAAGAAATAGATGAAATGCTGGCTTGGGATCAGCAGGAATGTGAATTCACGGGGCGGAAACAGCCTAAGTTTCCGGCATCCGGGTATGATATGGATATGCTGCAAAAACTCCGTGATACCGAATTGCAGCCCTATCTTGACAAAATGGGAAACTGTGAGCTGGTGCTGCTGCCGGGGATACACTGTATTTATGACCAGCGTCCGGATGATGTTGCAGATGTCATCAGCGGTTTTCTTGACAGAATTGAGGAATAACCAGCCCGGTTGATCTTGATTGCTCCAAAAAACAATAAAACAATGCCCCGAAGCATTTTTGATTGCTTCGGGGCATAATTTCTATATGAGCATCACGGCAAAGCATACCGGATCAGTCATCAGACGGCAGCGCGGTCGTCCGGCCGGTGCGGGGATCAAGCAGATATTCTGTCCAGACAGCCGGGTACGGATCCTGACAGCAGCTGAGCACGATGTTTCCGTCTGCATCATGCTCATGGAAAAGGACGCCGTCGCAGGCAATCGCCGGGGTCTCCCAGCGGCGCTGCAGCTGCGCATCCAGCGCAAAAACCTGCGATTCCGTTGCGCACAGCAGAAAGTCATCTGTCGGAAGAAACCGGCAGAGATACCCGTACCGGATTTCCATTTGCGTGTGTGATAACGTATCAAGCTGAATGACATGAATATGCCGGTCATCTGCAAGAAACAGCATATCGTTCCAGATGCAGGCGGGCAGACACGTCTGGTGGAATGTACAGTCGGTCTCGGCGGTCAG
The DNA here is from genome assembly GCA_017427265.1 of Oscillospiraceae bacterium. Taxonomy (GTDB): domain Bacteria; phylum Bacillota; class Clostridia; order Oscillospirales; family Ruminococcaceae; genus Firm-04. The sequence continues at coordinate 53,432 of JAFRTG010000029.1, forward strand.
ATACGGTTCGCCGCTTTTTGTGACACAATAGGTCCGTCCGCTGCCGAAGCTGAGCCGGTTCGGCGCCGGTTCGGCGAACAGCTCCTCTGCAAGCTGAAAGATATCCATGGAATCCGCCTCCTCAGTTCGCAGATAATAGAAAAAGCCCGCTCCAATCAGAGCAGGCTTTGAATGCGCCGGAAGGGATTCGAACCCCCGACCTACTGGTTCGTAGCCAGTTACTCTATCCAGCTGAGCTACCGGCGCATCTGACGTTTTCCGTCAACTCTGATATTATATCATATCCCGGAAAAAAAGTCAAGCCCTTTTTCTGAAAAAAATGATTCTTTCCGATATTTGACAGCATGTTCGGATTATTTATGCTTTTTTCAGGGAAACATGTGCATTTTGCTTGAGGAGTGCAAGAGCGGTAACAGAAAACCGCAATAATTGTTAGATATAACACAATCTCTGGTTAGCCTGAACGCCGTATTCGGTCTATAATGAAAATGAGCGGTGCTGCAAACTGTATGCAGAAGAAAAATCCGGAACACAGGGGGCTTCGGGGGCTTTTTTTTACAGATTATATAAGAGAAAGATATACATGGCCGTTTCCTGTTTCCACTGAAAATGCGGACGCTGCAGCACTGCCGATCTTTTTTGCCGCAGTACGGTATAAAACGCAGACTACACAGAGAAAAAAGGAGGATGAACCATGTTCACCAGAAAAAACAGTTCCAGCCACCCGCTTCTGAAAATCGGGACTGCCTTTGCGATGCTTGCAGCCCTGGTTTCGCCGTTTGCACTGTCTTCGCTTTCGCCGGAGACCGCTTCCGCCGCCGGAGATACGGTCAAGATCATGCCGGTCGGTGATTCGATCACCTTCGGTTATGGCGATGACGGCGGATACAGAAAGTATCTCGATGTCAATCTCAAGGAGAAGAACATCAGCTTTGACATGGTCGGCCCGGAGGGCCCTGCCACTGCCTCCTTCAATTACAACGGACGGCAGGTCACCTATGACAACAATCACGCCGGCTACAGCGGCTTCCAGATCAAGGAAGAACCGAGCTGGGCACAGCAGCAGGGTACGACCGGCAGTCTGTACAACAAGCTGAAGAGCAACAATGCGGTCAAGAGCTGTCAGCCGGATATCATTCTGCTTATCATCGGCACGAACGATATGACCGCGAACCGCTCGATGGATGCCTGCTCAAAGGATCTGCACGATCTGGTTGACTACATGCTCGCGGATATGCCTGCGGACGGCATGATCTTCATGGGTTCGATCCCGGAGTTCACTGCTTACGGCGGAAATGCGCAGCGGATCGCAAACTATAACAGCACCGTGAAGAGCGTGGCTGAGGATTATCAGAGCAAGGGCAAGAATGTGCAGTTTGCCGATGTGCACGGCTGTCTGAACGGCACCGCCGATCTCGGATTTGATAATCTCCACCCGAACGGCACCGGCTACCAGAAGATCGGCAAGTTCTGGTCGGAGGTCATTGAGGATTACCTCAAGAACAGCACGCCGCAGACCACGACTGTAACCACGACCACCACCACCACGACCGAAACGACGACTACCACGACGACAACCACCACAACAACGACGACAACGACAACCACCACAACAACCGAAACCACGACGACAACCACGACCACCACCACGACGGTGACGACGGCGCTGCAGCCGACCAAGCGCGGCGATGCAAACCGCGATGAGCTCGTGGACGTCGGCGACTGTGTGCTGATTCTCCGGTTCTATTCCGGTGACACGACCGCAAGCATCGACAGCATCGGCAAGCTGAACGCGGATGTCAATGATGACGGCAATGTGACGGATTCGGATGCAGACCGCATTCTGAAGTATGTTGCACGTCTCATTGAAAAGCTGTAACGCATTGTGCAGCATTGTAATAAACTCTGTTTCTGAGTCCGGCGGGCGGTATGCCCTGCCGGGCTCTGTTTCTGTGCGGAAACGGGCAGGGAATGATTGACAAATCCATTGCTTTGCTGTATAATAATACTATCTGTGCGAATGCAGAGATAAGTCTGAAAAGGATGTAAAAAGGAGTATGCAGTTATGATGATTCTGCTGACCATTCTGATCTGGGCCGCAGTCGGTACTTCCGCCGGTGCGGGACTCTGTCTGCTGGCGGTCAAGGGATTTCCGTCCCTCAATGCCGACATGAGCATGATGAAGTATTTCCTGCTCTGGGGACTTGCCGCCGGGCTGATTTTTGCCGTTTACCGGATTGCACTTCGGATCAAGCGCAGCAAGCAGATGGGCATTCTGCTGATGCGGAATGACGCGGCGGACGCCGGCGCCGGGCAGCGCATGACGAACGCGATTGCAAAGGCTGAACTTGTCGCAAAGACAGCCCGTGCCAATGCGGACGGTTCCGATTCGCTGACGCCGTTCCCGGAATCCGGGGCACAGGCTTCGGCACAGATGAAGCAGATTCTGTCTGTGCTTGCTGACAATGCCGCCAAGCGTTCTGCACTGGAACTGCTTTGCGAAGATCTGGCCGGCTATGAACAGACTACAGGAGGAGATGCAGAATGAAATATCTGAAATGTGCAGCCTGCGGAAAAGCACAGCCTGTCATGACACATTGTATCTACTGCGGTGAAAAGGCCGGGAATGAACAGGTCGAAGAGGTTGCAGTTCATCCGAATGCTGCTGCGCGGCTGCAGGAGGCCGAGCAGGCCGTCCGCGACGGCGAGTTCAAAAAGGCTCTGGAGCTGACGTCTGAGCTGACTGCCCAGCTGCCGGATTCGGCAACTGTATTCTGGCTCCGGCTGCTTGCGGGAAATCGCTGCAAAAATGCCGGCGATCTGATTATTCACGGCGTTTCCGAGGAAACCGATCCCGATTTTGCAAGTGCGGCTGCACATGCAAAGGGGCTTGAGCTTGCTTCGCTGCGGCAGGTCGCGGAGACCTCGAAGGCGATTCAGAAAAAGCTGATTGAGGCGCTGCGCAGGACGGAATATAAGGCACTGCGCAAGGCCAATGTGTATGCGCTGCGGGATGAGGCACAGATGCGGACAGAGGCCTGCAAAAAGGAAATCTTTGCGTGCTGGGAAAAGCTCCGCAGAACTGAGGATGAGCTGTGTGCACTCGATCTGAACGGTACGCTGCTGGTCTACAGCGAGCGTGATGCCGTCAATACCGCAAACCGGAAGATTCAGCAGGAGAAAAGCGCACTCAGCCCCGGCGGCGGCCTTTCTGAAAAGGATGCGGCTGCGCTGGATTTCCGGCTCGGCGCATTGCTGTATCAGTCCGAAAACGCGGAAGCACAGGTGAAGGCGATGGAGGATTCCCATCCGTGGACGGCAAAGCAGAGAACGCTGACAGAGCAGCGCGACCGTGCTGCGGAAAACTGCCGCGATGCGCTTGCGCGTCTGGAAGCGCTGAACCGCGAAATCGCAGAGAGAACAAACCGGATTGCCGATAAAAACAACACATTCCGTGAGGCGATTCTGTTTGCGGAGGGAATGCGTTTCTTCCCGGGCTGCACGGCACTCGGTGTCGATGCATTTCAGGAGGTGCTTGCATCGGCCGGCATTGCGGGCGGATGTGTTATTCACGGAAAGAAGGAGGGAGAAGCGTGAAATCATATTTGAATACAGAGCAGTTTGCAAGACTTCTTGACAGCCTGCTCACACTGGATCAGCAGACCGTTCGCGCAGCTTCTGACCGTGAAGCGAAAATCCGTGCCGTCCAGAACGCGGAGCAGACCGACGAGGGAAGAATCCGTTCGTTCAGCAGTGAATGGACGGAAGGCACCGCGCGGCGCACGGCGGATCTGCAGCGTGCATTCCGCGGAAAAATGGATCAGATCCGCTCCGATACCATTCAGGGCAACCGAGATGCATATCAGAAGCTGAACCGCTGCATCTGTGCCATCGCTGAGGCAGATGCGGTGGATGCCCAGTTCGAGGGGCAGAAATTCTATCAGTCCAACAGTGAGAAAAAGGCCGAGGAGACCGTTTCTTCGGATCAGCTGACCGGCGAGCAGCCGCTGCCCTTTGCGGCGCGTGTCGCATCGGTGATTGCAGCGTTTTCCGCAGAGAAAAAGCGTGCAGCTGCATCGGAATCCGGAAAGCTCGGTGCCCTTGTCCGCGGTGTCAGAAGAACTGCCAGAGAGGAAATCGCCAGACAGCGCGGCGTGCTCTCCTCGGTTCCGGAAGCCATTACGCCGCTGCTCGATGCTGCCGAATCTCAGGCGGCGCAGGATGCACAGGCGGAATGGGCGCGCACGGCTGCCGATCTGGATCGCTTCCGCGGACAGCTCTGCGAGCAGCGGCGTCAGGACCGCGCCAAGCGCGAGGCGGACCGCAAGACGATGCGGCAGCTGCAGAGCCCTGCACTGAAAAAGACCGAGCGCAGTATTCTGCAGGATTTTCCGCCGGCCGAAATGTGCCGGGAGCTTACCGGCGTCGCAGCAGCGGAGCCTGCCTTTGATGCCTATACATGCTCCGATAAAATGCCGCAGAGCTCGCATGTCGGTACGCTGAAGGTGCCGTTCAGCAAGCTGAAGTTCAGTCAGGATACGATGGCGTTTCTGGAAAAGCATTATCCGTTCCTGCTGAGCAAAAACTATCTGCTTCTCCCGGTCGCAGTGCAGTTCAGCCGCGATTTCAATACGCTGTTCCGCTATGATATGCAAACGCGGAAGCAGGCGGTTGCAGATGCCTGCGCGATCGGTCTGCAGCTGTTTATGACGGTTCCGGCCGGCAAAATCCGGTTTACCTTTATTGACCCGCTGGAGCTGGGCGCCAGCTTTGCCATGTTCGGCCAGCTGGTCGATACCGATGACCGGACAAGCGAGGTTATCAACGGAAAGATCTGGTCTGATCCGAAAGATATTGAGGACAAGCTGCATATTCTGACGAATCACATCTCCAATGTGACGCAGCGCTGCCTGCAGGGCAAATATGACAATATTTATCAGTATAATCAGGTCGCGGAGCAGAATGCAGAGCCCTATCAGGTGCTGATGCTGATGGACTATCCCGCAGGCCTGAGCGAGCGTTCGCTCAAGCTGCTGGAGCAGATTGTGGCTTCCGGCCCGAAATGCGGCGTCTTTACGGTGATTTACCGCAACGAAAGCCAGTTCCGCAAGCTGCCTGAGAAGCTGCATCCGCTGATTTCCAATATTGAGACGGATTTCACCGCGTATAATTACAACGCGGAGAGCAGAACCGTTTCCTGCGCCGGCATCCGCGATCAGAGACTCTCTGAGCTGATTCGCTGGGAGCCCGCCGATGCGCCTTCTGAGCAGCAGCGCGCAGACATCATTCCGGTGCTGAAAAAGGGGCTTAAAAACGCCGACAAGGTCGAGATCGGCATCGAAAAGGTGCAGGGTGCAGATGTGAACAATTCGACCAAGAACGGCATCCGCATCCCGATCGGTGTGCACGGCGCCAATGAGCAGCAGTATCTGACGCTCGGCACCGGCGGCAGCCATCATGCGCTGATTGCAGGCGTGGCCGGTTCCGGCAAATCCAGCCTGCTCCACACGATCATCATGCAGACGCTCCGGCAGTATTCGCCGGATGAAGTCTCGATCTATCTGGTAGACTTCAAGCGCGGCGTTGAGTTCAAGATCTATGCGGATTTTGTGCTTCCGGCGTTCCGTGTGGTCGCCATCGAGAGCGAGCGCGAATTCGGCTACAACATTCTCGAAGCACTTGAGCGCGAGCAGAAGATCCGTGCCGACCTGTTCAAGCGTGCGCATGTCGATAAGATCGAGGAATACCGCACCGAAACCGGCAAGCCGATGCCGCGCATTCTCGTCATTATGGATGAGTTCCAGGAGCTGTTCTCCGGCGACAACGACGATTTTTCCAGAAAATCTGCCATGATGCTGGAGCGCATCGTCCGGCAGGGACGCGCCTTCGGCGTGCATCTGATTCTGTCGTCGCAGAGCTATTCCAATATCCGCGGTGTTGACCGCTCCGTCTACGATCAGATGGCAGTGCGCATTGTGCTCAAATGCTCAAATGCAGACGCCGATCTGCTGCTCGAAAACGGCAGCAGCGAGGTCGATCAGATTTCGATTGACGATCCGGGCAGAGCCGTTTACAACTCAGAGGCGGGCAACAAGGAATACAACAGCCATTTCCGCGTGGCGTACATCAAGCCGGAAAAGCATAAGGATCTGCTCGGCGAGGTCAGCAGAGAAACCGCATCCTTTGCGGATGACCGGCATCAGACGCGCATTCTGCTCTCCAATATCGAGGATAACCGCTACAGCTTCTTCAACCGCTTTATCGCCGGCGAGACCGATGAACATACCGCGGAGGGCAAGCTGTATCTCGGCGAGCCGCTCAGCATCGCAAATGATATGGACATCTGCTTTACCCGTTCGGAGTATTCCAATCTGCTCATGCTCGGCAGCGATACCGACAAGGCCAGAAGCATGGCTGCATTTGCACTGCTCAGCCTCTGTGCGGATTATTACGCCTGTCACGGCGCTGCACCCGCAAAGCCGCTGATCCGGTTCTTCAACTGCAAGCCGCTGCATGACAGCTATTTCAAGGATATTCCGAAGCTGATTGCAGAACGTCTGCCTGCATATATTCAGTATATTTCCGCGGAGGACGAGAGCAAGGTACAGAATGTGCTGCAGGAATACTACGAGGCTGTGCAGGATAAGAGCGCGGCACCGGAGCAGGATTCCTACTTCTTCGTGTTCGGCTATCAGCGTGCGGATGTGCTGAAATCCGAAATTAAGCTCTCGCAGAGCGATGATATTGATATGATGTTCAACCTCGGCAATGCGCAGAGCCGCGCCTCTGCCGCACCGAAGGATATGTTCCGCAGCATCACGGAAAAGGGCGCGCTGCGCGGCATCCATGTGCTGATGTGGCAGGACAGCTTTCAGGTGCTCGAACAGGATGACAAGGATATCATGTCCTACTTTACCATGAAAACGGCATTCAGTATGTCGCCGGATGAATTCTCGCGTTCTGTCGGGGAGAACGATGTCTCGCTGATGGGTGAGAACAATGCGATCTATTACAACCGGGCAAGAGACAATCAGAAATTCCGTCCGTATCAGATGCCGGATGAGGGCTGGGTCATGAAAATCTGTGACCGCCTCAACGGAATCGGATAAGCAGGCAAGGGGGTACGATCATGGGCAGACTCAAGCTGGAACAGCATCAAAAGGTGGAGCAGGCCGATCAGCGCGGCCGCGAGATTCAGGAGGTCGCTGAGATCAAGAACGAGGAGGCGGAAATTTCCTCCAATGCCGTCCGCTCGATCGAAGGCGTGGACGATGACGACAGAGCTGCCGTCGAGGCTGCAATCAGCGAATCCAGCAGCATCGCAAAGGCACTTGCGGAAAGCGAGATCAAGGCGCCCGGTGCCGAGGTGGGGGAGTCCCTCAATGAGACGATGAACGAATCCACGGAATACGCCAATCAGGAATATGCCGATGCGTCAACCGCCGGCGAGATGACCGGAGACTATTCCGGCGTCGGTTCAGGACTGCGCGGCAGTCTGGAACAGAGCGGGCAGGAATTTCAGGAGATTGCGGACGAAAGCGACCGTCTGAACGGTGAGCTGCAGGCAATCTTTGCCGATCAGGCCGCCAAGCTGGAGAGTGCATTCGGATGAGCGGCATGTATTATCTCTGTTTTTCCGTCAACCGGCTGCCCGATCTGACGCTGCGGAAATACAGCGTCTTTGACGGCTCCGGTGTGGACAATATCATGGAAAAGCACGGCGTTTTTCTGCGTCAGCTGCACCGGCTGGGCTTTACGTCGAATGTCTATTTCCATTTGCTGTATTATTACAATCCGGACAAGAATCTTGCGAAGGGGCAGCATCTGACGATTCTGTTCTACGCAACGGCCAAGGAGACGGAGCGTCTGAACGGCATCCGCGAGTTTCTGACAACATCCGTGCTCAGCACCTACTACGATTTCTTCTGCTATGAAACCGCAAGAGAGATGACGCTGACAACGGAGCAGCTTGCGGACGGCAGTGAGATTCCTGTGCTGCAGCTGCGGAATATTGCCGGAGAGATCAAGCGCTACAGCCTCGGAGATACCTCGCGTGAGGAGATCGAGGCGGCGCAGTCGCAGCCGTTTGCCGTCTGTGAAATCGCGCCGGATGCCGATGAAATCCTCAGCTTCAACAGCGCGCCGGTGGACGAAGCAGGCCGCATCGTGACGGACAGCCGCTTTGCCTATGCGGCCTTCCTGACCAAAAAGGACTATTCGCTGCCCGCGCAGAACCGTCTGCCCTCGGACAGCGCCGGCGAGGTGCTGCTGTGGTCAGTCATGGAATGGGAGCCCTGCGAGAACGGCAGACTCTATAATGTGCTCAAGCTGATGGAGGGCTATGACCGGAGCGCCGTGCTGCGTGTCGATATCTTCCCGGTGGAGCATACGCAGGCTATCCGGCAGCGTCTGCCCTATGCGGAAACGCGCAGACGCATCTCCGACCGCGATCAGGGCAAGGACGACAACAGCGAAAATATCGTAAAATCGTGGGATAAATATCTCGGCAATCTGATGAAGTTCCCGCAGTTCATTGCGAATGTCACTGCCTTTGCCGAGTCGCAGGATATTGCCGTCATGCTGGCTGACAGCGTCGCGGCAGAGGCCGTCGAATCCGGCACCTATCTGATTGAGACACTCGAATCCGATGGCAGCGGCTTTGATATGTATTACGGCGACGACCGCATTCTCCATGCAGAGAAGGAGGAGGGCAACTTTGTTGCGCCGTTCCTCTCGCTCTATACGCTGGAGGAGATCCGCCCGATGTTCTCGTTCCCGATTCTCTATCCGGGCGAGTCCATCGAGCTGCAGAAGGAAACCGACCCGAAGCCGTTTTCCAAGGAAATGACGATTGATCCGCAGACCGGCGTGATGCATGAAGTCATTTCGCTCGGCACGAGCAGCATGGGCTATGACGTGACCTTCCCGGTGGAGCTGTTCAAGAAGCACGCCTTTATCTCCGGCGTGCCCGGTGCCGGCAAGACCAACACAATGCTCTATCTCGTCACGACGCTGTGGCGCGATACGCAGCAGCATATCCCGTTCCTTGTGTTGGAGCCTGCCAAGCAGGAATACCGCGCACTTGCGATGATTCCGGGCATGGAGGAGCTCTGTGTCTTTTCGCCGGGCGCCGATACCAGATTCCCGCTGCATATCAATCCGTTCCAGTTCCCGGTCGGGCTGACGCTGGCTGAACACATCGCAAACCTCAATGCGGTGTTTGCGGGTGCGTTTGAGCTGATTCCGCCGTCCCCATTCCTGATTGACCGCTGCATTGAGCAGGTCTATCTGAACAAGGGCTGGAACATCAATGAGCGCAATGACGGCTCCAAGCCGTATCCGACGATGCAGGAGCTCTACGATTCGCTGAAGGTTGCGGTCGAGGAATCCGGCTACGAGGGCGAATCCAGAGCGAATATCCGCTCTGTCATGGAGGTTCGCATCGGCAGCCTGCTCCGCAGAGAAATCGGAAATGTTTACAATGTCCGCGAATCCAGTATGCAGCCGGAGGAATGGCTGGAATGCCCGGTCATCATTGAGCTGGAAGCGCTCGGCGAGGGACCGGCGAACTTCATGTCGCTGCTGATTTCCACGCTGATCCGTGAGGTGCTCAAAATCCGCAAGACCAGCGACACCGACGCTGCTGCACAGAAAAAGCGCGAAATTTCGCATATTATCTTCTATGAAGAGGCACATAACCTGATCGGCCCGACGACGGACGACCCGGCGGGCGGCTCGGTCAACCCGAAGATTTCCGCAACCAAATATCTTGTCAAGATGCTTGCAGAGGTGCGTGCGCTCGGCGAGGGCATTGTCATTGCGGATCAGCTGCCGACGGCGATGGCGCCTGAGGTGCTGAAAAATACCGGCCTGAAGCTCGGCCACCGCATAACGGCACAGGATGACCGCAATCTGCTCGGCAGCACGATGTCCGCTTCCGTCGATCAGCTCGAAGAGCAGGGCACCTTCGGCACCGGTCAGGCGCTCGTATTTTACGAAGGCCTGCAGAAGCCGTTCAAGATGCGCGTGGCGGAATGGGAGCGCGGGGCATCGCGCAGCAAGTACGAATCCCCGACGAACATGCAGCTGTTCCGGCATCTGCGGGACAACCGCACCTACGATCTGCTGCTGCGCCGCAGCGCGGACATCATGCAGGATAAGGAAAAAACAGAGTACGAGATCCTGTATCGGCAGGCGGAAAAGCTCAAGACCGAGGCAGACAGCTGCTTTGAGGAGCTGGAGCGTATCCGCGTGAATCTGCGGAACCTGAACAAGCGGCTCGGCCGCGAGCAGGATCCGGAGCAGATCCGGGAGCTTCAGCAGCACATTGCGAATGCAGAGCTTATGCTGAAGCGCAAATCCGATGAAACGGAGCCGCAGCTCAGACGCAATCTGACGAAGCTCTGCAGGAATTACGCGAATCAGTTCTATGCCTGCATGACGCTGGCCAATAATTACGACAGATATTCCGAGCCGATGTATATCTGTGCGATTACAGAGTATCTGCGGCTGTTTGATGCGCTGCAGTTCCGGCATGATATGCCTGAGCTGAATGACATTCTGCTCCGCGAGAGCGCCGATGTGCTCCGTGAGATCGGGCAGTATGTCGATCTTGAAATCAGCGGAAAGGAAACGCCGCTGCCCTCCGGTGCGCCGGAAGCAGTCGTGCTCTGCAACAGATACTTCGGTAAGGTGCTTGCAAAGGAAGCTGCCGATACGGCGGCACAGTTCCGGCAGATCGCGGAAAACGGCGAGGATGCCGAGGAAACCGTCACGGAGCTGACGGACGCTTTTGCAGCGCGTTATCAGGCATTGCGGAATCGTGCAGATGCTTATCTTGCGCTTTGTGATGATCTTGCCCAAAAGGCGGATGAACGTGCCGTTCACTTTGCAGAGGGCTCCAAGGAGCGCCAAACAATCACGGCAGGCGCCGGATACTTCCGTTCGCGCCGCTTTGCTCTGCATGAGCAGCTTGCATGGTATGTCGTGCGGATTGCCAAGGCTGCATCCGGGTTCCTCGGCGTCAATCGCAAGGCGTTCCTTGTGCAGACGCAGACGACGCTTGCCGACTTCCGGCAGCTGGTCGAATACCGTTCGCCGCAGCAGGAGACGCTGCTCTCCGGCCGTCCGGTCTATGCTGTGCTCCGGCAGGAGGCTTCTGACCTGCTCTGCATGGAGATCGGTTCCCGCTTTGCTTTGCTGAACCGTCAGCGGGCAGAGCTGCTGAAAAACGGCTTTTCTGCGGAGGCATACCGGCAGCACTGCGTCAATGTCCATGTCACATTCCTGCAGATTGTGCTTCCGGAGCCGGACAGCTTTGCCGCGCAGCTTCTGCTCATCAATCACTATGTCAGATTCCTGACAGAGATGTCCGGCGCCGGTGCAGAGGCAATGCAGACTGCGGCGCAGACCGCGGCTGACAGCTGGCGTCTGTGCAGACGCATGATGAAGCAGCTTTCCGGCAGAATCCCGGAGGAGAAGCGCACAGAATGGCTCGCGCTGACCGAACGGATGCAGGCCTTTTTCCCGGCATAACCGGAAAGGAGTAACATAAGTGGCAATCAGATCGGTTGATTTTGTCTCGTATGCAGAGCGGATCGTCAGCAGTGAGCGCGCCTGCGAAGTGCAGATTGTTTCGCTCGAACACCGTGCCTCTGAACTGCAGTCAGAGATCTCGCGTCTCGAATCCGAGATTGCGTATCTCGAATCTGAAATCGCTTCTGCGTATTATGTTGATTCTGAGGGCAATTATCATACAGATTATTCGCTGATCAGCTCCATCCGGATGCAGCAGGCATCGTGCCGCTCGCGCATCAACATGGCAAGCGGCGAGCTTTCTTCCGTCCGGCATGAGATCACGGTGACGAAGATTGAGCTTGCACGCATCCGTGCGGAAAAAGCTGACGCGATCGCGGAAATACAGGATCGTGCCGTGACGACCTCGCGCAATATCACGAAGGCCGGACTCATGACCGGCGACTATCTCCGGACAGGCGCAAATCTTCAGGGCTCCTTCCAGACCAGTCTGAATGCTCTGTCCCGCGCCGCGAGCATTCTCGGCAGCCATATTTCAACCGGCGGCGGAGGCGGCAGCTCCGGCGGACATGCTTCCCGCAGCAGAGGCGGTTCTGCATCAGTACGCCGATGGAACGGCGGAAGCAGTTTTTCCGGCGGCCTTCATGCGGTTTCCGGGCAGGGGAGCGGCACCGGACGGAGCAGTTCACGGTTTCAGAGTACAAGCCGCGGCACGCGCTCTCAGGTTCGGCAGATGCGCAGCGCAGGCAGTACGGGCATATCTCACCCCAAGCGGCAGCGGACGGAATTCCAGTCTGCAAAATCCTCTGCGGTGAGCAGCAGCTCCGTATTTGCTTCCGTGCGCAGTGCGGCTTCTGTTCAGCCGTCCGGCAGGAAATATGCAAGCAGCAGAAGTGCATCCGGAATCAGCAGGACGCTGCACAGCATTCCGGTGCGCCGCGGCGATGCATCGCCGATCGACCTGAATATGCGGTATGCTTCCAACACAAAGTTCAAGCAGAACGGTGTAACCTGCTATACGGATGATGACGGCAAAATCTTCCGCATGGGAAACAAGCTGCTCGGCGGACGAACCTATACGGTCGGCGGCTATACCTATCAGACGGACGACCTCGGCCGGATTATCATGGCAGGCGGTGTGCTGCAGAAAAAGGATCACACTGGCCGCGGAAACATGCCGGATCAGATGACAGCAGGCTCCAAAGCACAGAATTTCAGCGGCGATCAGCGCGGCCATCTGATTGCAGACATGTTCAATGCGTCAGGCGGCATGGAAAATTTTGTCGCAATGGATGCGCATCTCAATCAGGTGCGCTACCGCAGTCTGGAAATGAAGCTGGCTGCGCTGGTTAACGATCCGGCGCACGACAATCAGGTCAGCTATTTTGTCCGTCCGGTTTATCACGGCGGAAGCTACCGGCCGGTCGGGTTCGCCGTGGAATATACGGTCAACGGCGAGCAGTTTTCCGAACGGTTTTATAACGGATCGCTGAGGTGATGCAGATGGAATTTGATGCGGCACTCTGGCAGGATGTGTTTGATCTGCTGGAACCGGTTCTGCCTGCGGAATGGGCACAGATCGTGCTGTATCTGACCTATACCGATGAATCCGGCAGCATAGATTACCGGATCGGCACCGATGACGGGCAGTTCCGGCAATATCACGGATTTCCGGAAATTTCCGGGGATATGGCAGAAGCGGTCTTTACGGAGATTGACTTTCTGCTGATGCCGGTACTGCGGCGGATGTCCGAACCGTGGGTCTCGGCAGCAGTCCGCTTCCGGCAGGACGGCAGATTTCAGGTTCGCTATGACTATACAGCAATCGCAGAACGCGATGCGGCCTATGAGCAGGCAGCGCTTGCGGCATTTTTGCGTGAATAAAAGGAGAGATGTTCACAATGCAGTGTTCATATTGTCACAAGGAAACAGAAGGCAGCAGCGGGTTCTGCCCGCACTGCGGTCAGCCGGTGAATTATACCGAACCGGCAAAGGAGAATGCAGCACAGTTCCGGAAGCTGATGCTGATGAGCAATCAGCTGGAGCAGAAATGGCGGAAAGAAGCGAAAAAAACAGCCGGCAAGGGCTTCGGAAAATTCAAGCGCGTGTTCCTGATCGGATTTGCGGTTGCAAATGTGCTGGCGCTCGCTGCACTGGCGTTCTTTATCATCATACCGCTCGGCCGCTATAACAAGGCCGGTACCCTGATGGAGCAGGGTGAATATACCGAAGCAAAGACACTCTACGAAAAGCTCGGCAGCTATAAGGATGCTGAGATGCGAATCGTTGATTGCGATCAGATGCTGGCGGAAAACGCATTTCAGAATGCCTGCAAACTGTTCAATGAGAAAAAGTATGAAGATGCGATCCGAGCCTTCAATGCGATTCAGGAATACAAGGATTCTGCTGCATATATCAAAAGAGCGAAGATTGCAATCGTTTCGGAGCTTCCGCCTGCGGCGCGCTGGGATCTTACGCAAAGCCTGAATGCGCAGTCCGGCGAGAAGTCTACGGTTTTCGGTGATCCGAAGCTCGTGCAGCCGGAAAACACCAATATTTCACAGGCGGCCGATTTTGACGGCAACGGCGATTATATTGACTGCGGCAAGGCGCTGAATATCAACAAAAGCGGTTCGGGCTGGATGATCTCCGCGACCTTCTGCTGCCGCAATGTCAACAAGCGGTATGAAGGCCTGCTGACAAAATACGAAACCTCCGGTGCGGGCGCCTATGCGTTTTCGATCAAGGAGGGCTATCTGAATCTGATCGTGTCGCTGGAGGGCGGCGGACAGTTTGAGCTGCAGGGTCTGAAGCCGCTTGAAAATAACACATGGTATCATGCGGCAGCCGTGATTGATGAGCTCAGACAGGTCAAGCTGTACCTCAACGGCGAACTGGATAACAGCACTGCGATGGAGGGAACGCCTGTGGAGAATTCCGATACGGTCACGATCGGACGGCAGGCGCTGCTGCACGCTGCCGATCAGCTGCAGTATGACGGCCAGATCGCGGATATCACGGTGTATAACAAGGCGATGACCGATGAGCAGATCAAGCTGCTCTCCGATCTGCGTCTCCGCAATCCGATGTTTTAATGACTGATTTTTCAGAATAAAAGCAGAAAAGGCGCTGATAAATCCATCAGCGCCTTCGTCTTTAGAAAAATATTGGGACGATGCCCCCCTATCCTTGCTTAATGGCTGCCTGCCTTTCAGAATATCATTATACTGAAAACCAAGTGTTTCCATATTGCGGGATTCCAAAGGGACAGTGTCCCTTTGGCGGAGCCCCATTACCAATCATCACGCAGCGATACATTATTTATTCCTGCATACGGCGTTCAATCGCACGGTATATTTTTTCGTCAACCTCCATGAGGCATCGCTTGTCGTCCTCAAATTTGACGGCGACCGTAAAAATGCCCTTTTTCTGCATGGAGGCCGCCGCGTGCAGCCGCAGCTTCTGCAGATTTCCCGGATCCAGCGAACCGGTCAGCAGCAGGGAATTGCCGGAACGGATTGTCTCGTCCGTAATCAGCTCGTATTTTGTGACGAATTCCGGCGTCAGGAAGATATCATCCATTTTTTTCATTGTTCCGGAAATATACGCCAGCTTGGCGGTCATACAAAAGACACGGCAACCCGTAAAATCACCGGCCAGCACAATATTTCTTGCAGACGGCATAAAATCACACACCTTTCTTGTGGTTGGCTGCGGGAATCATCTGCACAGCACGGAATGATGCTCAGCAGACGGCATCGGGATCACCCAGTGCTGCAAAATCAAAATTCTCACTGAGCAGCTCAAAGCGGATACTCTCTGTTTTCAGGCCGCTCTGTGCGAAGTAAAGCCGCACCGCGGTAAAATGTGAAAAGACCGGTACGCGGTTCGAGAACGAAACCGGCTTGCCGCCCGTGCCGTTCCATGTGAAGGTTCCGCTTGCGGTGCCCATGCAGAACAGCGTGACCGGGATCTGCGCCGTTTCGCTCTGCTCCGAGGAAGCAGTCAGCGTGATCCGGTACCAGCCGGGCTTGTTGACGGTCAGTGCAAAGGCGTAATTTGTGCCCCTGTCCGTCGGAATCCCGTCGAGCGGGAGCGTCAGATCGCCGTTCAGCTCGTAGAACACGACCGGTTTTCCGTCGCTCTGTTCTTCGGCGGGACGGTTGCGGATCTCGGCGTCCGTTTCCTCGCCGAGCAGACGGCGCATTGCATTTGTATGCAGCAGGAACCGGCAGATATTTGCCGCCGACCGCTGCAGCTCTGCGCGGGTCAGCGTCCCGTCCTGCAGTGCCTGCATCAGATTGTCGTCATGATCGACTGCATCTGCACAGACCATATACACATCATTTTGTGCGCGTACCATTGCAGCGAAATCGCGCTTGTCCGGTTCCATGCCGCGCTCGTTGATATTTGCCCACCAGTCGGTCATCAGGAAGCCGGTGTAGCTCCATTCCCTGCGGATGATCTCTGTGCAGAGGTCGTAGTTTCCGGCCGTCCAGACACCGTTGACAGCACCGTAGGTCGTCATGATGGATGTCGCGCCGCCTTCCTTGACGGCAAGCTCAAAGCCCTTTAAGTAGATTTCCCGCAGGGCGCGCTCCGAGACGACGGAATTGAGGAAGTGCCGGTTGGTCTCCTGATTGTTGCCGCAGCAGTGTTTGACGGTGCCCGTCACGCCCGCAGAACGCAGTCCGGCGAGCTCTGCGCAGGCAATCAGGCCGGTCAGCTTCGGGTCCTCGGAGAAATACTCGAAGTTTCTGCCGTTGAGCGGGTGCCGGTGAATATTCATGCCCGGTCCGAGCAGACAGTCAACACGGTTTGCGGACATTTCCAGTCCGACGCAGGAGAACAGCTCCTGCAGCAGCCGAAGATTGAAGGTCGATGCCAGCATGGTGCCGTTCGGCAGACTGAAAGCCTTGGTACCGCAGTCCAGACGCATACCGGACGGACCGTCTGAGCAGCAGGCCGCCGGGATGCCGTGCGCCGTCAGCGCGTCAGAGACACCGCCGAATGCAGATGCCGTACCGGCTGTGACGCGGGGGCTGCCCATGCCTTCGCCGCGGACGATCTGCGTCAGCTCTTCATCGGAAAGCTGTGCAATGAATGCTTCCATGGAGAGCGTGCCGCGGAAAACATCTGCAAGTGTACCGGTTTCACCGGTCGGACGCATCTCCGGCGGGAGCGCATCGGCACGGCGCTTTGCCTCGTCAAATGCAAGCAGCGGTGTCACTTCCGTTGTGACTTTGTATTTGCCGCTGCCGTCCGGGGCGGGACGCATTCGTTTGAAGGCATGAACCGGCGCCATCGCCTGCCGGCACTGCTTCAGCACGATTGTCTCATCGAGGAAGCGGCTTACGGCGTAGGCTGCGCTGCGGACATCGGAACCGGCATAATACCGGTATTCGCCCGCCTCCTTGACCCAGCAGAAGGCATGTCCCGTGACACCGCTGTCGTCATAGGATTCCGGAATCATCAGCTCCAGATTGACAGTTTCCGATTCGCCCGGCGCAAGCGTATTCGTTTTATAGAAGATCATCAGCTGCCGCGCAGGCTGTCCGAGCTTTCCCTGCGGAGACTCGCAGTAAAGCTGCACGACCTCCTTGCCCGGCCGGCTGCCGGTGTTTGTCACCGTGACCGGCAGATACTGCGCGTCACGGACATGAACCGGTTTGCCGGTTTCAATTTTGAATGTCGTATACGACAAACCGAAGCCGAACGGATAGCGGACACGCTCCGGTGCAAAGGTCTCAAAATACCGGTAGCCGACATAGATATCCTCTGCATAGATATTTTCGGTTTTGCCGTGAAAATACGGGTCGGAAGGGTAGTCGGTGATTTCATATGCGATCGTATCCGGCAGCTTTCCGGAAGGGGAGACCGCGCCGGTCAGCACCGCCGCCGTACCCGTTCCGCCGGTCATGCCGCCCTGCCAGACATACAGCACGGCATCCGGATTTGTCTCGTCCGCAAAATGCATGTCCATGATATTGCCTGTGTTGAGCAGGACAATCAGCTTGTCAAAATGCTTCCGGCAAAGGCGGAGCATGTTCATTTCATCCTCCGTCAGCAGATAGGAGCCGGGTTCCATGCGGTTGTCCATCTCCTCACCGGCGGTTCGTCCGATGACGACAACGGCGCGGGAGCAGGCTGCAGCGCATTGCTGTACCAGCGCTTCGTCCAGCGGCATTTCGGTCTGCGACCACGGCTCGCCGCCCCAGCCCTCACCGAGGTCATAGGGATGTGCCTTGTCCCATTCCCGGTAAACATCCAGAAGCGGCTGATACAGCCGGACGCCCGCTTCCTGCAGACCTTCCGGAATGCCGGTCACCTTCGAGACATTGACCATGCCCCCTGAGCCGGTGCCGCTCTTGTAATAGTGCAGCTGGATGCGGCCGAACAGCGCGATTTCTTCTCCTGCGGGGAGCGGGAGTGCACCGTTGTCGTTTTTCAGCATAACAATGCCTTCTGCGACCGCTTCGGCTGCGCGTGCAAGATACTGATTCCAGTCAAGTGTTCGTTTCATATCGTATGTTCCTCCGTCCGTGCCGAGCAGATGTGCTGTCGGCGGGTGTAGCGGGTTCTGTGCCATGTTGCAGGTTGTTATCTGCATTATACCACAAATGCGCATCAAAGTCAATCAAAACTGTATAGAATGTTCATTTATCATAATCCCATGATATAGATTTGGCAGGGATTTGCTTCGTCCCACAGCGGAAGTACCTCGAATTCGCGGAAGCCGACGCCGAGATAAAAGCGGTTTGTCGCATCGTATTCCGGGTACATGCCCATTTTGACGGTCTTGACCTGCAGAAAGCGGAATCCGGTTTCCGCTGCATTCTTCTTCGCTGCTTCAAACAGCGCTCTGCCGATTCCCTGTCGGTGATATTCCTTCCGCACGCCGGTCACAGCAATCTCAGCGGTGACATCGCCCGTTTGCTTCAGGCAGATGAATCCCGCCGGCTGTTCCTCTGCAAAGGCAGCGAACATCGGCTGTTCAGCGCTTTCACGGATATAGGCTTCACGGCTTTCCTCAATCTCAAACCATTCCGGAAGCGCTTCCAGAATGATGCGGGTGATCTGCTGTTTTTCCTCAGGATTTGTGATTTTTCTGATTGTCATATGCGCTCCTTTATTTACTGTTGTGCACGCAGTTCCCAAAAAGCAACGGCGCTTGCGGCCGCGACATTCAGCGAATCGACGCCGTGCAGCATTGGAATGCGGACGGTGCGGTCACAGGCGGATATTGTTGCGGCCGAGAGGCCTTCGCCCTCTGTTCCCAGTGCGATCGCAAGTCTGGGCTCAGCTTTGATCTGCGGTGCGTCGATATTGAAGGAATCGTCGCAGAGTGCCATTGCGGCAGTTGAAAAACCGGCTTCGCGCAGCATCCGGATCCCGTCTGCCGCATCCGGTGCGTCCGGCAGATATGCCCACGGAATCTGAAACACCGTCCCCATGCTGACCCGCGCTGCCCGGCGGTAGAGCGGATCGGTACAGCCCTGTGTCAGCAGAACAGCATCGACGCCGAGCGCTGCGGCAGAGCGGAAAATCGCACCCAGATTCGTCGGGTTCATGATGTTTTCCAGCACGGCAATCCGTTTCATGTTCTGTAATGATGCAGGGTCAAATCCGATTGGCTTTCTGCGCATTGCGCACAGGACGCCGCGCGTCAGATGAATGCCGGGAATTGTGTTGAGGACAGCATCGTCTGCAAGATAGACCGACTGAAAATCTTCCGGCAGCAATGCCTTAACCTGTTCGCCGTATTGCGAACGGCCGATCAGAAAAGACTCCGGTTTGTAGCCCGCGGCCATTGCGCGCGCAATGACGTTCGGGCTCTCTGCGATAAAGAGTCCCGGAGACGGTTCATAATAGTGAAACAGCTGCGTTTCCGAGCAGGAAAGCCATTCCTGCCACGGGGATTCTGACAGCGATTTGATTTCGTTGATCTGAGCCATACGTGCCGCTCCTTTTTCCTTCATTTGCTTTATTATAGCATGTCCGCGCAGAGAATGCAAGCCTTGCAGCGGAGGGAAAACAGATGTACTGCGAATCTTACTGCCAAATGACGGTATCTTGCTGCGAAAAACAAGTTTTTCACTTTTTTGAAAACAGGGGTTGACAAACGTCCTGTTTTATGCTATAATAATAAAGCTGAATCCGAAAGGAGAGGTGTCCGAGCGGTTTAAGGAGCCAGTCTTGAAAACTGGTGATGCAGCAATGCACCGTGGGTTCGAATCCCACCCTCTCCGCCACATTTTTCATCGGATATCGCATTCACCATGATTGGAGAAATACCCAAGTGGTGAAGGGGCTCCCCTGCTAAGGGAGTAGGGCTCGAAAGGGTCGCGAGGGTTCAAATCCCTCTTTCTCCGCCAT
>JAFRTG010000030.1 GCA_017427265.1 Oscillospiraceae bacterium
CGTTCTCAGCATCATTGCAATGAACATCGACCGCCTTGCGGCGATGCTTTTGCGCTTTGTTCAATTCTTCCAGGGCTCGGGATATCACACGGTCTAATAGAGATCTCTTGAAATTTGGGGACTTGTTGAGGAGAGACTAATAAAGGAGCGATGAAAAGTGAACATGGATATCTTTCAGGACATCGAGATGGATTTCGACCTGGAACAGGTGCTGAAACAGCTGGATGAAGTTATTCCGCCGCGGCCTGCCGTGCGCTTCCGGATTGAAGCCGGTGATCCCGGAATTTTTGATTCCAAGATCGGAGGCACGCCTTATTTTCCGCGGAACATGGCCTTTCCGTGCGGCAAAAAGGGCGCCTTTGCAGACAAGCCGCTGAGCCTGCTTGCACAGCTCAATTTTGAGCAGCTGCCGCAGCTTCCGGATTTCCCGACAAAAGGCATCCTGCAGTTTTTCATCGCAGCCGACAGTGAATACGGAACCTCCTACGGCAGCGGCGATCAGTCCATGCAGCAGGAGAATTTCCGCGTGATCTATCACGAAAATATCATCACGGATACGGCGCAGCTGCTTTCCGCAGATGAGATTCCGTCGTATACCGGCGAGGGCTGCGAAGGACTCCCCTTCCGCGGCGCCTATCGCCTGACTGCGCAGCAGCCGGAGCTGATGCCGCTGACTTCGATGGATTACCGCTATCCCGAAGCATTTGCCGAGGCGTTCAATGCATGTACGGATGATCCGATCGAATCGCTCTATGATCTCGACGAGGATATCATTGAGCCGCTTTACAACAGCTACGATGACAATGCGCCGAAGGCTGCAATCGGCGGCTATCCGCACTTCACGCAGAACGATCCCCGCGAAACAAATGATGTGCTTGCCGCCTGTGACACGGTGCTGTTTGAATCGGACAGCCTGCGGGACGATGCGCAGGGCATTGACATCATGTGGGGCGATCTCGGCATCGGCGTGTTCCTCATTTCCCGTTCAGACCTGAAAGCGCGCAATTTTTCAAGAGTATTGTATCACTTTGACTGCGGCTGATATCTGACCGCCGCAGCTCATGCAGAAGGAGATCATCTATGAATCATGCATCTGCAAAAATCATTGCCTCGTCCAGTGCCGGTGATACGGTCGTTGCATCTGCTGCCCGTATCTCCACCACACAGGGCACGGCGCTGGAAATTTATGCCCGCTCCTGCGAAAAGGAGAACAACGGCACGCTGATCGAAAAGGTTGTTGCATCCGGTCATACATCGACGCTGGAGCATCAGTTCTTCACGGTTGCCTTTGATAATGTATCCGTCTGCACGGAAGAATTCGTGATTGAATTCCGGCTGGGCTCCTATACGGTGAAATCACGCAGATATGTTGATTTCACGAATGCCGGATTCTATGTTCCGCCGATGCCGGACGCGCTGCTGCCGGATTATCAGGCGCATATGCAGTCGCTGTTTGATGCTTACGCGGAGCTGCTGGAGATGGAGATTCCGAAGGAGGACGCGCGCTATCTGCTCCCCTACTGCTTCCGCAGCAACTTCTACTGCACGATGAATGCACGCGAGCTGCTGTATATGGTGACGGTCATGTGCCGCGGCCGCGGTTCCTATTATCCGGAACTGAAAACGCTCGGCGAATCGCTGAAGGCGCAGCTGCGCGATTATTTCCCGCATCTGCCGGAGCTGTTTGAAAATCGCTTCCATGCAGACGAATCGGAATTCTATGCGCGCTATGCACCGGTTCAGCCCGATGGCTGGACGATCGAGCCGAAACCGGCTGCGGCAGAGGTTGAACTCCGTTCTGCACCGCCGGAATCCGCACATGATCTCCTCATGGATGCACAGATTTACAACGGCATGTTCTCTCATGATCCGGAAGGACCGTATGAATATTCCGATCTCATTGCCAGCGAGCGCAACCGCGAGCTGGAACTGCTCCATGCACAGTTTGAGATCCGGAATCTTTCGCTGGCGGCGATTACGCATCTGGTGCGGCACCGGATGCAGACGGTACTCGTGCCGCAGGTTACGCAGGCAGTGTATTTTCAGAATTATGTGCTGCCGGAATCTGTCAGGGAAAATGCGAAGGCATGTGAGATCTATCAGCAGGCATTTGCAGGGAATGCTGCTGCGTTCAAGCAAATGCGCAGCAAGGGACTCCCGGATGAGGCCGCGCAGTATTTTGCGCTTGCAGGCAATCAGCTCGACGTGCTCTGCGATATGAACGGCCGCGAGCTGCTGCACTTCATGAAGCTGCGTACCTGTACGCGCGCACAGTGGGAGATCCGCGCATGTGCCGTCGAGCTGCTGCGGCAGCTGCGGAAAGCATGTCCGGCTGTTTTCGGATGCTTCGGCCCAAGCTGCTATGTCAGCGGAAAATGTCCGGAGGGACGGCTTTCCTGCGGAAAAGCAGAGGAGATGCGCGCACGCTTTTCCGAGGACGGCACGCTGTAACGAGAGAGAGGGATACTTATGGCACAAGCCGATCAAATGCAAAAAATTCAGTCGCTTCAGATCAAGATCGGAATGTATCTGAGCCGGCTGGTTCCGGTGCCGTGGAACAAAGTCTGCCTTTATGCGGAATGTGCACCCGAAGGCGTGACGATCTGGTACGCAGCGGAGGAGCAGGAGACAAAGGCGGTCTGCACGAAGGAGCACTTCTGGGAGCGCTATGACAGCTATCCCGCCGACCGGGAAACCGTCGAAAAACTGCTGACTGCGCTCGCCGATGCGCTGCACAAGGCGTATCAGCCGGTGCTGGATCAGCAGGAAATGTGGTGCACGATGTATTACAGCATCACCGCGGACGATTCCGTTCATATGGATCTCGGCAGGGAAATGCCGGAGGGTACCCGCGAGGAGATTACCCATGCCGTTTACGCGCATTTCTTCGGTGCGCCGTATCAAAGCGTCACCGGAAAATATCCTTCTGCGGAATAACCGCCCTGTGCATACATCCGCAGAATGTGCGTCTGCTGAAACGGCACAGTCTGCCGGATTCTGCCTGAAATATTAAAATTTCCTTGCGGAACCGCAGAAATTCCCGAAAAACACTTGCAAAATTCGGCGGAATCCGCTATAATATAAGGTAGCTTTGTATGCGAAGGAAGGAGAAACGACATGCCCAGCGGAAGAAGACCCTCATATAAAAGAAAACCGCTTACGCGCTCCAAGCGCAGACGCACAAAACATAAAAAGCAGCGCCGCGGACCGGTCATGCGGTTCCATTTCAGCAGACTGATTCTGCTCTGGATTCTGAGCCTGATTCTCTGTTTCGGCGCTTACCTCTATAACCGGAACTTCCACCCGGAAAAGGAAGTGTTCGTCAGGCCGGCTGCCGACGAAACCGAAAGCTCGGAGGCTGTTTCCGTGCCGGATGCACCGATTGAGGAACCCGATCTGACGGAGGAATCGGAGGACACCGAGCAGGAATCTGCGCCCGATACGCAGGAAACGCCTGCGGAGGAAGGCAGCAGCGAGACTGCTGAAAATCCCGGTGAGGAAAGCTCTGAAGCTGCACCGACCGGCCCGACCAAGGTCAACCCTGTTCCGGAATCCGCTGCACAGCCGCAGGATTATCTTGCTCAGTGTGCATTCGTCGGTGAGACAAATGTATTTAACCTTGGTGAGGACAACCTGCTGCAGCCGCTCAGCGTTTATGCCAGCGAGAAGCTGACGCTTGAGAATTACCGCAGAGAGTATGTCATGCTCAGCGGCACGACCATCCGCATTCTGAGTGCGCTGCACGAGGCAGATTGTCCGATCTATCTGATGTTCGGTACAGAAACGCTCATGAATAACCCGCCTGACTATACGGTGGAGCAGTTCCGTCTGATGCTGAATGATGTCATTGCAACAGCACCGGAAGCAAAGATCTATGTGCTCTCCATCCCGCCGGTCACGGCTGAGGCGGAGCGTGCACAGGAAAATCCGATCAAGAACAGCGATATCGACCAGTATAATTCGCTGCTGCTTGAGCTCTGCAACAAGGAGAATATCTACTTCATCGACACCAACACGGCTCTGAAGAACAATGAGGGCAAGCTGGACGGTCATCTTGCTACCGAGGACGGCAAGCACCTCAGCGCAGAGGGCGGCATGATCCTGCTGAGCTATGTGCTGACGCACGTTCCGGCAGAGTAATATCCGAAAAACAGAATCAGCAGCATAACCGGCCGCTCACTCCGGATATGCTGCTGATTCTTTTTGCTTGGGGAAGTTGCCATAAAGTCCATCATTTCACTACATTTTCAGAAAGGGAGGATATGTTTGTCAGAGAGGGGAATTCCGAATGCTCGCTCACTTCATTCGTTTGTGTTTCTCTGATGATGTTATTATAACCGCCGATTGTGGGAAATATGTGAGGAGTCTGCGTGCTGTAACCGAAAGAACGGTGCGCAGTTGCAAAAGGAACCGTGTGCGCGCTTTTCACAAACGGCATAAAAAAGCACACAGCCATGCGAAAAACAATGCGCGGCTGTGTGCTTTTTCGGTTATTTGTGATGCTTGCTGAGGAAGTGCTCCATGCGGTCGGCCGCCTCTGCCAGATGCTTCAGCGAATACGCATAGGAAATGCGGATATTGTTCTTGCCGCACGCACCGAATGCCGAGCCCGGTACGACGGCGACGCGCTCCTCCTGCAGCAGCTGCTCGCAGAAGCTCTCGCTGTCCATGCCGCTGGATTCGATGCTCGGGAACAGATAGAATGCGCCCTGCGCCGGGAAACATCGCAGTCCCATCTGCGAAAAGCGCTCCAGCAGGAAGCGGCGGCGGCGGTCATATTCCGCGATCATGTCAGCGCAGTCGCTTTCGCAGTGTTTCAGCGCCTCAATGGCCGCACGCTGACTGACCATCGGTGCACACATGATGCCGTACTGATGAATCTTGCGTGCCTCCGCGATGATTTCGGGCGGAGCAGCCATCCAGCCGAGACGCCAGCCGGTCATGGCAAAGGTCTTGGAAAAACCGTTGACCACAATCGTCCGCTCACGCATTCCTTCAAAGCCTGCAATGGAAACATGCTTCGTGCCGTAGGTCATCTCAGAATAAATCTCATCCGAGAGCACGAAAATATCGGTATCCCGGAGCAGCGCCGTGATTTCCTCATAGTCCTCGCGCCGCATGATCGCGCCCGTCGGGTTGTTCGGATACGACAGCACGAGCAGCTTGGTTTTCGGGGTGATTTTTTCTTTGAGCTCTGCGGCGGTCAGGCGGAATTCATTTTCCTCCTTCGTCGGCAGAGAGACCGGTACGCCGTCCGCCATCGAGACCAGCGGCGCATAGCAGACAAAGCACGGCTCGGTAATCAGCACCTCGTCGCCCGGATTGATGAGCGTCCGGAAGGTCAGGTCAACAGCCTCGGAGCCGCCGATCGTCACGAGCAGCTCGTTTTCCGGACAATAGGAGAGCTGATATTTCCGCTCCATGAAGCGGGAAATTTCCTGACGCAGCTGCAGCAAACCGGAATTTGCACCGTAAAAGATCGCCTGCCGTTCCAGCGTATTGATCGCTGCGGAACGGATCGTCCACGGCGTGCGGAAATCCGGCTCACCGACGCCCAGCGAGATCACGCCTTCCATGTTCTCCGCCATATCGAAAAAGCGGCGGATCGGAGAAGGGGCAATGGCCTGTGCCCGCTGAGACATACGCTGTTGATAGTTCACAGGTAAACACCTCTTTCGTCATTTCCCTCATCCTGAATGAGGATTCCTTTTTCTTTATAGCGTTTCAGAACGAAATGCGTTCTGGTGGAAAGCACACCCTTGATTGTTGCGAGCCGCTGTGCGACAAAGCTCGCAATATCGCGCAGGCCGGTTCCGGTGATCGTGATGCCGAGGTCATAGCCGCCGGACATCAGCGTCACGGATTCGACCGATTCAAAGCCGGAGATCATCCGCGCCAGCTCGTCAAAGCCGCAGTCCGGCTGCGGTGTGACCTTCAGCTCAATATAGGCAGAGACCTCGTCCTTGTCGGCGAGTTCCTCGTCCACAATGACGCTGTAGCCGCGGATAACGCCGGTATTCTCAAGCTCCTTGATCTGTGCTGCAACAGTGGCCTCGTCCCGGCCGAGGATGACGGCCAGTTCCGCGTTGCTGCGTCTGGCGTTTTCCTTGAGAAGCTGCAACAGTTCTTTCATAGCAAATACTCCTTTTTCATGTATCCGTCCGTGCGGATACGCTGGTATTGATTCAGCAGTCAGAATTTATTTATCAAAGCGGTCGAGCTTGTCGATGAGAAAATCACAGATCAGGCGCTCGGCCTTTTTCTTTCTGCCCGAGGCAGTTGTCGGGATGCCGGTGACCTTTGCGATCTTGCGCTTTAATTTTTCCGTCGGTGTCTGTGTACGCTTGCGTCTGCGGCGCGGCTTCGGCGGAGGCGGGAACAGTCCCGGGGCGGGCGGTTTTCTTGCGGGCATAACAGGCATTTCCTTTCCGTATCAGTTCTCCGGCGCGGCAGTATAGCGAATGATGCCGCCGGTCAGCGTCATCCGCACGTTTCCGGTGAAGGTCATGCCCTTGAACACTGTATTGTGCGATCTGGAATGCAGCTTGTCGGGATCGACCGTCCATTTGCGGTTCAGATCGGCGAGAAGCAGATCAGCCGGTTCCCCCGGAGAGAGCGTCCGCACCGGCAGATGCAGAATTTTGCGCGGATTGTCGCTCATCAGCCGCACGATATCCTGCAGCGTCAGCAGTCCGGTGTGATAGAACGCAGTCAGCGTCGCGGCCAGAGAGGTTTCCAGCCCGACAACGCCGTTCGGTGCGGTTTCAAAATTCGCCTTTTCCGCTGCGGAATGCGGTGCGTGGTCGGTGATGATGCAGTCGATCGTGCCGTCGAGAATGCCTTCTTTGATTGCTTCCACATCATCCGGCGTGCGGAGCGGCGGATTCATGCGGTAATCGGCATCGCGCTTGCGCAGCAGCTCATCGGTCAGCAGAAAGTAATGCGGGGCGGTCTCGCAGGTGACATTTCCGCCTGCGGCCTTGGCTTTGCGTACCGCGTCGGTGCTGCCGCGTGTCGAGACATGGCAGATATGCAGCTGCGCGCCGGTTTTCAGTGCTGCCTGCAGGTCGCGCTCCGTGATGGAATCCTCGGAGCGTCTGTCCATGCCTTTGACGCCGAGCGCCTCAGATACAGCGCCCTTGTTGATAATGCCGCCGTCGATGATCGCAAGATCCTCGCAGTGCGAAACGACCGGGAGCCCGGCCTCCTTTGCCTTGGCGAGCGCTTTTTCCATCATTTCCGCTGTCGGGACGGGCTTGCCGTCATCAGAGAGCGCGGTGACGCCGGCTTCCTTGAGTGCTTTGTAGTCGGCGAGTGTTTCGCCTTTGAGCCCGACGGTCAGCGTGCCTGCCTGGTGGACATCGACGCCGGTTTTTGCAGCGCGTGCGAGAAATTCGCGCACCTGCTCCGGGTTATCCATCGGGGGCGTAGTGTTCGGCATACAGAGTACGCCGGTCACGCCGCCGGCGAGGGCTGCCGCCGTTCCGGTATTGACATCTTCCTTGTGCGTTTGTCCGGGATCCCGGAAGTGCACATGCATATCAAAAAGACCCGGCATTGCGGTCAGTCCGGTGCCGTCGATCTCACGGTCTGTCTCTGCAGCGATATCTTCTCCGATTGCGGCGATTTTGCCGTCCCGGATGAGGATATCGCAGACTGCGTCCCGCAGGCTGTCAACCGCGCGGACGTTTCGGATGAGTACGGTCTCCAAGGAAACCAGCCTCCTTTATTCAGATAATTGCCGGGATCAGATGCCGTCGCAGCTGATCTCGTTTTCCTCGCTGATCTTGATATGGATGCGGTGTCCCGCAAAATAGTCCGGCTCACAGAGCAGCTCCAGATAAGCACTGCATTGCGCTGTGCTTTTTTTGAAATCGAAGCCGAACGCAACGGGGAACAGGCTTTCCATGAAGCGTTCGGGCGTCACCTCGACCGGAACGGTGCTGCCGTCCTCCAGTTCGACCTCCGTGTCATCTTCATCCTCGACCAGTTCATAGAGCCATTCCTCTGCAAGCTCATCCAGATGTGCATCGTCAACCGTGGATAGCAGGACAGCCTCTTTGTTCGTTTCCATGAAGCGGAGCTTGCTGTTGATCGCGGGCAGTGCCGCCGCAAGTGTTTCCTCGGTTTTGCCGAGCGCATCCCCGAAGGAAACATCCAGCTCGATTTTTTCTCCCAAGAGCGTGATTTCAGCAATATAATCCGCCCAGCGGTCGTCGCCGCGTTTGAAATCAGTAAGATTCAGCATCATAGCACTTCCTTTTCTTTCGGTTTTTTATCGTTATCTGCCTTACTCAGATGATGCGCCGGATCTGCGCAAGATTGCGTCTGAGCTTTTTCCGTTTATTCCGTCTGCGGTGCGTCAGCAGGCGGAGCAGCGCGAGCAGCAGTCCGGTAATCCAGATTGTATCCACGCCCTTGGCTGCAAACAGCCGGACGCCCTCCTGCAGCGGGATCGTGTCGCTCGGTTTTTCCGCGCCGACGGCATCCTGATGCAGCACGCCGGCATGAAAAAACTGCTTGCCGGAGCGGCTTTTCCAGTTCCATTCCTTTGTCATACAGCATCTCCCGTTCATGACGCAAGCCGCGGCTTACGTTTCATCCTGTTCCGGCTCCTGTGGGCACTGCGTCAGAATCTTCTGCTTTTCGGCTTCAAATTCCGCGTCCGTCAGGATGCCGATATAGTGCTGCTTTTCCAGTGCGCGGAGCAGCTTGACCGTATCCGGTGCATGGAGATTCGGGACGGGCTTTCCGAAGGCATCCGCGGGGGGCTTTGCAATCAGAAAATGGATTTTCTTGCCCATTTCCGTGAACATGTTCTCATGCTCCGTGCGGATATTGTCTGCGGGCTCGTCGGCGTGGAGATCGAAGGTCTTGTGCAGAATCTCCCAGCCGGATTCCTCGAAATATTCAATGGACTCCGTGAACAGATCGCGGTCATCCGTTTTGAAATGCAGCTCGCCGCGCAGAACGGCTGCATACTGCCGGAGCTGCCGCGGATGCGTCAGGCGGCGTTTTTTGTGGCCTTCCTTCGGCCACGGATTGCAGAAATTGATGTAGATGCGGTCAACATTGTCCGCGGGTGTGATGACCTCGGAAAACCGTTCGATATTCAGGATGGACAGGCGGATATTGTCCGGTTCCCTGCCGGCCTCTGCAAAGGCGGCTTCGGTTTTGCGCTTGGCCATGCCGAGCATTTCGCTTTTCATGTCGAGCGCAAGATAATTGTTTTCCGGGTGCAGCACGGCTGCCTGCGAGACCCATCCGCCCTTGCCGCAGCCGAGCTCAACACAGAACGGCTGCTCCGGTCTGGCGAACTGTTCGCGCCATTTTCCGGCGAGCGCAAATGCATCGTCCATGCAGAACGGTGATGCTGCGATTTCGGGCCGTGCCCATTTTTTGAATCGGATTCTCATAATCTGACCTGTCCTTTAACGATTTTTCGGAAAAATATCCACTTGTCTTTATTATAACATATATACCTCTTTTTTTCAATGGGTGTGAGAGAAAAAGGTATCGCGTCTCAGCTTGTCAAAAAAAAGGTATCGCTGTGCGATGATTTATGATGAGGGTTTTGTCCTCAAACTCCCACTGGGGACGTATCTCCAGACCCTATTTCTGTATCAAACAACGCAGTTACAAATATTTCATCAAAGCGGGATTCCAAAGGGTTACGCCCCTTTGGCAGGAGTTAGGGCAGGACTCCATGATCAATCCATCGGAGATACCTCTTTAATTACAGAATGAGGCGCTGATGTTGTCATCAGCGCCTCATTCTCAATCAACTGCTGCGGAATCATACCGCATTATTGGTTCCAGCCCTCCAGCTCCTTATAGAGGCCGAGATAAAGCTCTGCGGAGGAAGCCCAGCTGAAGTCCTCGGACATCGCGTTCTTCCGGATCTCCGCCCAGAACGGCTTATTCTCATAGGCGCCCTTTGCGCGCAGGCAGGCGCCGAGCATATCATGCGCATTGTAGGTCTTGAACGTGAAGCCGGTACCGTTTTCGCCGCCCGCATCGCGGACAGAATCGCGCAGACCGCCGGTCTCCCGGACGATCGGCATGGTGCCGTAACGCATGGCGTACATCTGTGCAAGGCCGCACGGCTCACTCTGCGAGGGCATCAGGAACATGTCGCAGCCGGCGTAAAGCCGCCGTGCGAGCTGCGGGAAGAACCCGATTGTCACGCTGACAGCCTGCGGATAGCGCCATGCCATCTCCTTGAAGAAATCCTCGTAGATTCGCTCGCCGCTGCCGAGTACGGCAAAATGGAAACCGTCGTGCACCATTTCCTCAAAGACGTAGCGAATCAGGTCAATGCCCTTGTGTGCGACAAACCGCGTGCAGATGCCGATCAGCGGCTGATCGTCCTCCGGCAGACCGAGCTCCTGCTGCAGTGCGCGTTTGCAGGCAGCCTTGCCGGAGGGATCCTTCACGCTGAAATGCCGATACGGTTCTGCCAGCGCATCATCGGTCTCCGGGTTGTAGCTTTCGACGTCGATACCGTTGAGGAAGCCGGTCAGCTTATACTGCTTGTTGGTCAGTGCGCGGTCGAGCCCGTGCGAATACCACGGATCGAGAATCTCCCATGCGTAGCTCGGCGAAACCGTCGTGATCTTGTCCGCGGTTTCAATCGCGCCCTTCATCATGTTGACATTGCCGTCATATTCCAGCAGATTCGCATGATACATCGGAATGCCCATCAGCTCGTTGAGCACCTCTTTGCCGTATTTGCCCTGATAGGCGATGTTATGGATCGTGAACACCGTATGGATATTGTCAAAGCCCTCCTGATACTTGTAGAAGATCTGATAATAAACCGGTGTCAGCGCAGTCTGCCAGTCGTTGCAGTTGATGACCGCAGGCTTGAAGTCGATCACGCGGAGCATTTCCAGAATGGCGCGGCTGAAGAACACAAAGCGTTCGCAGTCGTCGTAGAAGCCGTAAATGCCGTCGCGCTTGAAATAATACTCATTGTCAATGAAGTAATAGGTCACGCCCTGATATACCGCGGAAAAAATGCCGCAGTACTGCTTTCTCCATGCCACATCGACCGTGATCGAGGTGATAAAGGTCATGTCCTTGCGCAGATCCTCGCCGATGGCTTTGTACAGCGGAATGACGACGCGGCAGTCATGTCCCTTTTTGTTCAGTGCAAGCGGCAGTGCGCCTGCAACATCTGCAAGGCCGCCGGATGCGACATAAGGTCTTGCTTCACTTGCTGCATATAAAATATTCATAAGTTGCCCTCCGTGTTGGAATGCGGAACGGCAGTTTGTATGCAGGAGCCGTTTCCGCATCTGATATCCCGTTCCGTATGCAGGCGCCTGAAATGCAGCGCATTCACGCACCTGTTTCGCCGTCAGATCTGTGCGCCTTTTCCGATAAAGAGCGGATAGCCCACAGAGCCGGTCAGCTGACGCTCATCTGCAATCAGGACATTCTTATCCGTGATGACATTGCGGATGGAGCAGCGCTCGCCGATAACGCCGGCCTGCGTGATGATGGAATCCCGGACAACGGAGCCTTTTCCGATCCGCACACCGCGGAACAGCACACAGTTTTCGACCTTTCCTTCAATGATGCAGCCGTCTGCAATCAAAGAATTCTTGATATGGGATTCCAGTCCGAAATGAACCGGCGCATTGTCCTTGGTTTTGGTCAGGATCGGGGCATTTTTCGCAAAGATCGCATTGCGCTTTGCAGTGTCCAGCAGCTCCAGATTTGCCTGGAAATAGGATGCGAGCGAGTCGATCTTGGAATAGTAATTCTTGTGCTCATAGGCAAGAATCTTATAGCCTGCACTGCGGTCCAGCAGGATATCCTTGCGCAGACTTGTCCGGTTGCGGCTGATGGATTCCTTGACGATTCTGCGCAGGAAATCACGGCTCATGATATACATGTCAAGGCCGAGGCTGCAGCTGCCGGTCATCGGCGGATTGATCGTCACATCGTTGACAAAGCCGTCGCCGCCGATCCCGAAAATGGTGGCCGAGGTACCCCTTGACTGGTCATAATAGCCCTTTGCATAGACCGCGGTGATATCCGCGCCTGCAGCGATATGTGCTTCGACAGCCGGGCGGAAGTCAATGTTTGTCACGATATTGCAGTCAGAAAGCACGACATAATCGGCATTGGAGTGCTCCACGAAGCTCCAGACATTGCCGAGCGCATCCATTTTTCCGTGATAGATTGTGGAGCTGGTGTGGCTGTAAGGCGGCAGCAGATGCAGTCCGCCCTTTTTTCTTGCGAGATCCCACTCTCTGCCGGAGCCGACATGGTCCAGCAGCGAGCCGTAATTGCTCTTGGTGATGACGCCGACCTGCGAAATGCCGGAATTGACAAAATTCGAGAGCGGAAAGTCGATCAGCCGGTATCTGCCGCCGAACGGCACCGAGCCCATTGTACGGTTCTTGGTGAGATCGAAAATAGCTTCATCATGGATACTGGCAAAGACCAGTCCCAGAACATTTTGATTGATTCCCATTGGTAAACCTCCGTTTTCAGCTGCGCTCAGATTGATTCGGAGAGAATCTGCTTCGGCGCGACCTCTTTTCCTTCGCTGACAGTGATTCTGTGTCCGGTCACGGCAATGCCCCAGTTGCTGCGGGATTCACCTGCAAACTCCTCCGGACTTCTGCCGACATGCGCGTTCTCACCGATGACGCAGTCCTCACCCACGATGGCATATTCCACGACGGCGCCCGCCTTGATGACGGTGCCCGGCATCACAACGCTGTACTGGACGGTGGCGCCCTCTTCGATTGTCACGCCGCCGAAGATCACAGAAAAATCGACCTTTCCGCCGATGACGGAGCCTTCTGTAATCATGGAGTTTTCAATCTCGGCGGTTTCACTGATATACTGCGGGGGCAGATTGCTGTGCCGCGAATAAATCCGCCATGATTTATCGTAGAAATTGAGCTGCTCTGCCGGCGCCAGCAGATCCATATTGGCATCCCAGAGCGAATCCAGCGTGCCGACGTCCTTCCAGTAGCCCTCAAAGGTATAGGCGTAGAGGCGCTCGCCGTTGTTCAGCATGGACGGAATGATATCCTTGCCGAAGTCCTTGGAGCCGGTGTTCGCATTTTCATTCTCAATGAGATATTTTTTCAGCTTGCTCCATGTGAACACATAGATGCCCATGGAAGCAAGCGTTGAGCGCGGTACAGCAGGCTTTTCCTCAAATTCTGTAATGCGCATTTCCTCATCGCAGATCATGATGCCCATGCGGGATGCCTCCGAGCGCGGGACGTCCAGCACGGCGATGGTCAGATCGGCCTTCTGCGCCTTGTGGTAATCGACCATTTTCGCATAATCCATTTTATAGATATGGTCGCCGCCGAGCACAACGACGTATTCCGGATCGTAGCGCTCGATGAAGCTGATATTCTGATAGATCGCATTCGCGGTGCCTTCGTACCACGATGCGCCGGAATTGCTCTCATAGGGCGGGAGCACATGCACGCCGCCGTTCATGCGGTCCAGATCCCACGGCTCGCCGTTGCCGATGTACTCATTGAGCACCAGCGGCTGATACTGCGTCAGAACGCCGACCGTATCAATGCCGGAATTTGTGCAGTTGGAAAGCGGGAAATCAATCAGCCGGTATTTTCCGCCGAACGGCACGGCAGGCTTTGCCATGTCCTTTGTCAGCGCGTAGAGTCTGCTGCCCTGTCCGCCTGCGAGGAGCATTGCCACGACTTCTTTTTTTGTATTCATAGGGTTTACGCCTCCTTCAGTGATGCATCATTGCTCCTTGCTTTCTTTTTTGGAGCGGGTTCGCTTGGATTTCTTTTTCTCCTCCGCGGGAGCTTTCTCCGCTGCTGCGGATTTTTTGGAGCGCTTCGGCTTTTCTGCCGCGGGCTTTTCAGCGGCGGTTTTCTTCGCGGAGCGCTTCGGCTTCGGTGCTTCAGCGGCTGCGGCCTTTTCCGGAGCTGCCTTTTCCGCCGCGGCTTTCTTTGTGCGCTTCGGTTTTTCGGCTGCGGGCTTTTCCGCGGCCTTCTTCGCGGTATGCTTCGGTGCCTTTGCCGCTGCGCTCTCTTCCGGATCGGATTTCTTTGTCCGTGTCTTTTTCGGTGTCAGCTTGAAATACTGCACGGAAAGCGGCGGAAGCGTCAGTGCGATCGACTGGTCAAAGCCGTGCATCGGCTCTTCCTCGGACTTTACCTTTTTCAGTGCGGTTCCGCTGCCGCCGAAGGTCTCTGCATCCGAATCGAATACCAGCGTATACGTTCCGGACTGCGGCACACCGATCCGGTAATGCTCGCGTCCGACGGGAACAAAATTGCATACGGCAATGATCTCGTTTCCGCTGTCGTCGATACGGCGGAAGGCGATGACGCTCTGCCGGTAATCGTCGTTGGAGATCCAGCTGAAGCCCTTCCACGAATCGTCGTTTTCCCAGAGCGGCGCGTTCTCGCGGTAGAATTTGTTGAGCGCCTTAGAGAATTCGAGCAGTGTTTTATGGTTCGGATAATCGAGCATGAACCATTCCAGCTCGGATTTATAGTTCCACTCTCTGCGCTGGCCGAATTCCTGGCCCATAAAGAGCAGCTTCTTGCCGGGATGTGCAAACATATAGCACAGAAATGCGCGGTAGGAAGCGAATTTCTGCTCATCGGTGCCGGGCATCTTCTCGATCATTGAGCATTTGCCGTGGACGATCTCATCATGCGAGATCGGCAGCACGTAATTTTCGGAGAAACAATAGAAGAACGAGAAGGTCAGCTTGTCGTGATTGAACGCGCGGTAAAGCGGATCCATCGACATATAGGAGAGCATATCGTTCATCCAGCCCATATTCCACTTGAAGTTGAAGCCCAGTCCGCCGATATCGGTCGGCTTGGTCACGAGCGGCCATGCGGTCGATTCCTCGGCAATCATCAGCACATCGGGATGCCGTGCGAAAACAGCCTCATTCAGCTGCTTGAGGAATGCAACTGCTTCCAGATTTTCGCGGCCGCCGTTGACATTCGGGCGCCATTCGCCGTCCCGGCGGTCATAATCGAGATAGAGCATAGATGCAACGGCATCCACGCGCAGACCGTCGATGTGGAACGAGTCGAGCCAGTAGCAGGCCGAGGAGATCAGGAACGAGCAGATCTCCGGCCGGCCGTAGTCGAACACTCTGGTGCCCCAGCCCTTGTGCTCCCGCTTGAGCGGATCGGTATATTCATAAAGGCATGCGCCGTCGAATTCGCAGAGTCCCTGCTCGTCCTTCGGGAAGTGCGCCGGCACCCAGTCCAGAATGACGCCGATGCCCGCCTGATGGAACATGTCGATCATCGCGCGGAAGTCATCCGGTGTTCCGAAGCGCGAGGTCGGTGCAAAGTAGCCCGTCACCTGATAGCCCCATGAGCCGTCATACGGATACTCCGTCAGCGGCATGAACTCGATATGCGTATAGGACAGATCCTTCATATACGGGATCATCTGCTTTGCAAATTCCCGGTAACTGAGCGGATTGCCGTCCTCATAGGTGCGCCATGAATCAAAGTGCACCTCGTAGATATTCATCGGGGATTTATAGATATTCGTTTCCGCCTTCTGCTTGAGCCATTTGTCGTCCTTCCACTGATAGGAAGATGCAAACAGCTTGGTCGCATTCTGCGGCGCGGTTTCGTAGTGCTGACCGTAGGGATCGTTTTTCAGCAGCACCTCACCGGATTTGGTGAGAATACTGAACTTATAGAGTGTGAACGGCGGCAGGAGATCAAGCGCGGCCTCCCAGATTCCGTCCGCGACCGGCAGCATCGTATTTGCATGGCGGTTCCATTCGTTGAAATCACCGACGACAGAGACATCTATGGCGTTGGGCGCCCAGACGCGAAACACTGTTTTTTCTATTCCGTCCCGGATTTCGGTGTGTGCACCGAAGAAGCGCTGTGCTTCATAATTTCTGCCCTCAAAAAACAGGTGCAGCGGGAACGCATTCGGATTCTGCTCCGCGTTTTGCTTTGTCTGTTCTGTATTCATGTGTTCCTCCTGAAACGGCTCCGGCTGCTGCGGGCGCCGGACGTTTTCCTCATTGCTTTCACGGCATTTGTTTTATTTTGAATCTCGTGCAGATTGCGCAAAATCGCAATACACGACAATACACCGTATATACATTTTACCATAGAATTGCCCAAACTGCAAGTGTTTTTGCAATTTAATGGAAATTTCGGAGAATCGGACAATTTTCACCACTGTTTTTGTATATTCTGACAACTGTTAACATCTGGTTTGAAAAAAATCTGCGAAATATTACCGAATGTACAAGGTTTCGAAAGCTGTTTTGTTATTTTTGATATTTATTCATTCTGCATGTCCTGTACATAATCGCTTGCAATTTTGTACAAAATGTATGCACAGAACGGACCGGCCTGCGCAGCTTTTTGTTGCATTTTTGTACCATATCAGACGCTTTCTGTGCAGCGGCATTTTTCTGCGGCGCTTCCGCAATATGATTCCGAAAAATGACGGGATTATGCATCGGCTTCGGCTGCGGAAACTGCGGCGGCCAGCACGGTCAGATCGTCCCGCGGTTCGCCCTTTGCGCTGCGCTGCGCCTTTGCGCAGACAGCATGTGCCAGCTCCTGCAGATCGCCGCCCTGCTTCATCTGCTCCCGGACGAACGGAAACAGCGATTCGTCCAGCCCGTCCGAAAGCAGGAACAGCAGGTCGCCGCGGTCGAGCTTCAGCACAGTTGTATAAGGCTCTGCGTCCGGCAGAATGCCGATCGGGTTGCTCGGTGCCTGAAACAGCATGATCTGACCGCCGTGCCGGATAAACGTCGGACCTGCGCCGTATTTGTAAAGCGTGACGGCAGCGGTGTCTGTGCAGATTTTTGCGACGTCCAGCGTTGCGAAGCGCTCGTCGCCGGATTTTGTCATCATGATCGCGTTAATCATGCGGGCGGCTTCGGTGCACTCCATGCCGGACTGCACGAGCTTCCGGAAATCGGACAGCACGATTTTTGCGTCGAGTGCGGCGCGCCGTCCGGAGCCCATGCCGTCCGAAACGGCGAGATAATATGCACCGTCGCTGTCCGTGAAGGTATCCCAGCAGTCGCCGCAGGGCTCGTCCTCCCGGACGGCACACTGCGCAGCCGCCGCTGAAACGCAGTATCCGCCCGCGGACTGCAGCAGCAGGCGCTGCGCATCGCCGGCAGATTCCGCGCCGCAGCTGAACAGCGGCTTCTGCAGTGCTTCGGAAAGACATTCTTCTATGAGCCCGCTGTCCAGCTCCTCGTCTGCCGGGGCATAAAGCTCGATCAGCAGGCGCCGGTTGATTCCGGTCGATACGGCCGCTGCCTGCACGGGAATCCCGTATTTTGCAAGGACATCAGAGACATAGCGCGTCAGTTCACGCTGATAGGTTTTTTTCGGCAGTGTCCCCGCTCTGCAGAGCAGATCCTCGGTAATTTTCATCTGCGAAAACAGCAGCGACTGCGATTCCCGCAGCCGCATGATCTGTGTGCGGATGCTGAGCGCCTGCCGCTTCGTCCGTGAGAAGGCAGCCGTTACCTGATCGGGCTGCAGACAGTGGAACGGCGCGGTCAGCTTGGCTGCGGGTGCTTCGGCCGCGAGCTGATGAAAGCAGAGCCGGGTTTCGTCATCGCCGCTTTCCCAGCACAGTGCCCGGCTTTTGCACCGGCTGCATACGGTTTCGCATACCTTGTCCGCGGGGTCGGCATCGCGTCCGGATTTTGCCATCATACCGGCAATGCGCTCTGCACCGCCGCGCACACCGGCAATCGAATGCGACAGAAACGCCATGCGGGCACTGTTCAGTGCCGCGAAATCGGCCTCGGAATCGCTCCATTGCAGCACGGCATCTGCAAGCGAACCGGCCGGGAGGAACAGAAAGGCCAGTCCGCCGAGCATTCCGCCGACCCATGAGCCGGCAAGCGCCGCATTCTGATCGGAGAGAATCAGGCCAAGCGCGCCGAATCCCTGAAAGGCAAGATAGTTCATGCCCGCAGAGCGTCCGGCCAGACAGCCGGCTGCGAATCCTGCTGCGGGCAGCATCGCGGCATAGCCTGCGGTCTCTGCGTTGGCGAGCACCAGAGCCAGTGCGGAAAGCATTCCGCAGACGGTTCCGCCGCTTGTCCGGTAGCGCCGGGCTGCTGTCAGCGTGACGAATGCTGCAATCATCTCCCCGAATCCGACGGACATCAGCCGCACGGTGCACAGCGCCGCGATGCCGCAGACATAGCAGACCGAAAACGAAAGCCTGTCCGCCTCATGCAGCCGGACGGGCAGGCCGCTCCGGAAGCGGTCGGTCAGAGAGCGGACGGAATAAGCCAGCACGCCCGCGAGGATACTGCCGGAGATCCACGGGATCCACGCGGCTCCGGCAATCAATCCCGCCAGAGAAAAAATCACGGCGGAGAGCAGCGTGCTCCCCGCGGCCAGCATGGCGACGGTCTGCGGCTTTTCCTGCACGCCGAAGATCCAGCGGAGCACAGCGGTCAGCACGAGCGCGCAGAGCAGCGCAGGCTGTTTGTGCAGCATACCGGTCAGCGCATAGGCAGCAGCACTGCCGATCAGGACGGCAGCACCGCAGGCGGGCGAAAGCGCCGCCGAGAGCGCCGTGTTCATCGGCACGGGCATACCGTTCAGTTCAACGGTCGCCAGCAGACAGCCTGCCGCGCCGCAGAGCATCATCTGCGCGGTCTGTTTTACACGCGGATGCGTGCGCAGTTCGTTCCAATCCATCATGGGATCACCGTTCCTCTCTTTTGCGGGATTTCTCTTTCCGGATACATGTCTTTTCTCAGAGAAAGGCATTTTGCACCCCTTATTATACCGCAGACACTGTGCGGAGTTTGTCGAAAGGCATATCGGAACGGAAGAAACGGCTGCTGATGCGGCTCTGACAAATGCTGTGAAAATCTTTCTTTCAGGATTATGAAAAAACCATGAAGAACGCATCAAAGATGCCGTCTCCGCTTGACTTTCCGGTGATTACATGGTATAATAACTTGATATATTATGCATATCTGCTGACAAGCAGCCGGGATGAAGGAGGCAGAATACAATGATTTATGTATTTCTTGCAGATGGATTTGAGGAAGTTGAGGCTCTGACCCCTGTGGATTGTCTGCGCAGAGCCGGCAAAACCGTGCAGACGGTCGGTGTCGGCGGGACTGTGATCAGGGGCTCGCACGGCATTCCTGTCACGGCAGATCTTGCCGCGGAGGACATGAAGCTGGATGACGATCTGGAAATGATCGTGCTGCCCGGCGGAATGCCCGGCACGCTGCACCTCGGAGAGAGCGCAGCCGTGCAGGAGGCCATCACCTACTGCGATGCGCAGGAGCGGCTGATTGCGGCGATCTGTGCAGCGCCTTCGGTGCTCGGTGCACGCGGCCTGCTCAGCGGCAGGACTGCAACATGCTATCCGGGCTTTGAAGAAAAGCTGACCGGCTGCAATGCGGTTGCAGTGCCGGTTTGTCAGGACGGCCGGATTATTACCGGCAGAGGCCCCGGTGCCGCTATGGACTTCTCCCTGAAGCTGGTCGCAGTGCTCTGCGGTCAGGAGACGGCGGACCGTCTTGCGGAAGGTATGGTATATACAAAATGATTCAGACTGCAACTGAGATTCCGGTAGGAAAGAAGGAGCTGCGTGCAGCGATGATGAAAAAGCGCCGCGCGATGTCCGTTTCCGCCCGTGCAGCAGCCGACCGCGCCATTGCGGAGGCGGTGCTGCAGCATCCGGCCTATCAGGCAGCGAAGCAGGTGTTTGCCTATGTTTCGATGCCGCATGAAGTCGGAACAGGCCGGATTCTGGAGGCGGTGCTTGCTGACGGCAAGCTGCTCGGACTGCCGGTCTGTGAGCCGGACTGCTGCGGGATGCGGTTTTACCGGCTGCGTGCGCTCTCAGAGCTGAAGGCAGGCGCCTACCGGATTCCGGCTCCGCCGGTTTCGGATGACCGGCTGCTGGTGCCGGATGAAAATACCCTTGTGATCGTCCCGATGCTCGCGTATGATGCGGAAGGCTATCGGCTCGGCGCGGGCGGCGGCTACTATGACCGCTTCCTCGCGGCGAATCCGGTGCAGACGCTCGGGATTTGTTATGCGGATTGCAGATTGGCGCAGCTTCCGCATGATGACTATGATATAAAACTCTCATGCTGCGTCACGGAACAAAAAACGGAGGATTTTTATGGCTGATGAGAAGACACCTCTGCAGGAGGACGAAACCGGAATCCCTGCGGAGGCCTCACAGGAAGCTGCAGCAGATGCAGAACAGAATACACAGCAGGAGACTGCCGCGCCGGCAGAGCAGCCTGCTCAGGATCCTGCAGATGCAGGGGCCGGCAGCGATGCGGTGAAGAATGCCGCTGACGAGCTTGACGCTGTGCTGAACAGTCTCGACACGGTGCCGGGCGATGAGCCGGAAAAGGCCGCAGAGACCGCAGAAACCGCAGAAACCGCAAAGCCGGCAGAAGCTGCCGCAAAACCGGAAAAGAAGCCTGCGCCGAAGAAAAAGAAGAAGCGAAAACCCAGAGCGCGCACCATCGAGGAGGAGCTTGCCGATCTTGCAGAGGAAGAGGCACAGTTCGATGAGTGGGGCCGCCCGATCAAAAAGAAGCGCAAGCGCAGAAAACGCAAAAAGGGCCGCGGCCTTTCCTGTACGTTCGTGCTGCTGGCAGCGATTCTTGCACTGTCCTCTGTGCTTTCCATGCTGATCCTGACGGTCGCAAAGGAAATCTACGGCATCGGCAAGAGAGAAGAAAAGATCATTGTCAATATTGAGGCGGGCGCCAGCACGCAGGCCATTGCCCAGCAGCTGGTCGAAGAGCATATCATCACGCTGCCGCAGGCGTTCCGGCTGGTCTCCCGTATGAACGGCAAGGACGGCGCCTATATCGCGGGTGAGCATGTCATCATGCCTTCCATGTCCTATGAAACGATGATCGAAGAGCTCTGCAAGAATTATAAGGAGGAAGGCCGCGAATCCGTTCGTGTGACGATTCAGGAGGGCTGGACGCTTCTGCGTGCTGCACAGGAGCTGGCAGATAATCAGGTCTGCAATGCGGATAAGTTTATCTTCTTCTTCAACAGCGGCGGCTATCACTTCAAATTCGAGGACTATCTGCCTGAGAGAAATCCGCTGAAATGGCAGCAGATGGAAGGCTATTGCTTCCCGGATACCTATGAGTTCTATGTCGATGAGGATCCGAGCGTCGTGGCACAGAAGATCTATTCCAACTTTGATTCCAAGCTGACGGACGGCGACTATGCCAAGATGGAAGAGCTCGGCATGGATCTGGACAAGCTGATTACGCTTGCATCCATGGTGCAGGGCGAGGCCAGCAAGAAGGAATATATGAGAAAGGTCTCTGCGGTCTTCCAGAACCGTCTGCGTGAGAACGCGATCTTCCCGAAGCTGCAGTCTGACCCGACCAGAAAATATGCAGACGATGTCATCGCGGCAAATCTTGACATCAACAACGAGACAATGATTACCGCGTACAATACCTATAAAGGCAACGGTCTGCCGCCCGGCGCGATCAATAACCCCGGAAAGGATGCGATCGAAGCCGTGCTTTATCCGGATCCGGATACGACAATCTTCTACTTCAACTCGAATATCAACACCGGCGAAACCTATTTTGCGCATACGCTGGATGAGCATAACAGCAACCTTGCACTGGTCAATGCGCAGTATGCAGCTGCGGAAGCCGCTGCAAACGGTGAGAATGTCAACGGTTAAGCCGGAGCTGCTTGCGCCCGCGGGCGATGCGGAATGCTTCGCCGCGGCGCTGCAGTTCGGTGCAGATGCCGTTTATATCGGCGCGAAGGAATACGGTATGCGCGCCGCTGCAAAGAACTTTGATTTTGACGACCTGCGCGCAGCTGTTCAGAAGGCACACGCGCAGGGCGTCAAAGTGTATCTGACCGCGAATGTCCTGCCGCGCAATGCGGAAATGGATGCGTTTCCGGCATTTCTGGAGCAGGTGCAGGCCTGCGGGATTGATGCGGTCATTGCGGCCGATCTCGGTCTCATCACGCAGATCCGGAAGCTGGCGCCCGCACTGCCGGTTCATGCCTCTACGCAGACCGGCGTGGTCAATTATCAGACGGCCAATGCGCTGTGGGATCTCGGTGTGCAGCGTGTTGTGCTGGCACGGGAGCTTTCCATTGAGGAGATTGCCGGAATCCGTGCGAAAACACCGAAAGAGCTTGAAATTGAGGTATTCGTGCACGGCGCGATGTGCATGAGCGTCTCCGGACGATGTCTGCTCTCGGAATATCTGACGGGCAGAGATGCGAACCGCGGCGCCTGTGCGCAGTCC
Source organism: Oscillospiraceae bacterium (assembly GCA_017427265.1). Lineage (GTDB taxonomy): Bacteria > Bacillota > Clostridia > Oscillospirales > Ruminococcaceae > Firm-04. The sequence goes on from JAFRTG010000030.1 coordinate 22,292, forward strand.
TGCCGCTGGAAATATGCGCTGATGGAAGAAAAACGTCCGGGGCAGTATTTCCCCGTGGATGAGGACAGCGACGGCAGCTATATCCTCAATGCAAAGGATCTCTGCCTGCTCCCCTATCTGAAGGAGCTTGCGGCGGCCGGCGTGGATTCCGTCAAGATTGAGGGCAGAGCAAAGGCTGCATATTACGTGGCGGGTGTGACGAATGCCTACCGCATGGCGCTGGATGCGCTGTTTGATACGCCGCCGCGTGAAGTGCCGGACTGGGTCATGCAGGAGCTGAACAATGTCAGCCACCGGCCGTATACGGTCGGGTTTGCATTCGGACAGCGCAAGGACCTCATCTGGCAGGAGGAAAACGGCTATATCCGCGATTATGAGGTCGTCGGCATTGTGCAGAAGCAGGAAAACGGCAGGCTGTATGTCAGCCAGCGCAACCGCTTCTTTGCAGGTGATACCGTTGAAATTCTGATGCCGCAGACCGAACCGCTGGTTCTGAAGGTTGCGGATCTGCGAAACGGCGAGGACGAGCCGATCGAAGCCGCGAACCATGCGGTCATGGACTGCTCATTCCTGTGCGATGCAGAGGTACCCGCGGGTGCGTTTGTGAGAAAACAGACCGTTGAATAAGGAGCCGCAGCAAATGCTCGGAAAAGACGGCATAACGTACAAAACTGAGCAGGAATATCCGTTTGCGGAGCAGAATAACGGGCATGAACCGAAAAAGCATACAGCGGCCGCATCCGTTTTCAAAGCATCCGGCAGTGTCCGGAAACAAGCATTTCCCGAAACGGGATTCCAAAGGGATGAGATCCCTTTGGCAAGGTTTGGAGCAGCGCTCCATGATCAATCCGCCGGAGGCACATCTGAATGAACCTCTTTGAGAAAATTGAACCGCTGCTGCTGCGGGTACAGAAGCCCGCGCGGTATATCGGCGGTGAGCCGGGCAGCATTATGAAGGACAAATCGCAGATCAAGGCGCGCTTTGCCTTTTGCTTCCCTGACCGTTACGATGTCGGCATGAGCCATCTCGGCATGAAGGTGCTCTATGCGGTCATCAACAAGCGCCCGGAATACTGGTGCGAGCGTGTGTTTGCGCCGGATACCGATTTTGAGGCGCTGATGCGGGAACAGAAGCTGCCGCTCTATGCGCTGGAAAGTCTGGAGCCGGTCAGGGATTTTGATTTCATCGGCTTCACGCTGCAATATGAGCTTTGCTATACAAACATCCTGAATATGCTGGATCTTGCCGGGGTGCCGGTCATGCAGCGGGACCGCGGCGAAAGCATCGCACCGATCGTCTGTGCGGGCGGCTCCTGCGCGTGCAATCCGGAGCCGCTGGCAGATTTCATCGACATGTTCTTCATCGGTGAGGGCGAGGAGCTCGATCTTGAGGTCATGGATCTCTATGTGAAGATGCGGGACGCGGGTGCGACGCGCTCGGAGTTCCTGAAGGCCGCTGCGCAGATTCAGGGCGTCTATGTGCCGTCGCTTTACGATGTCAGCTACAACGAGGACGGCACCGTGAAGGCGGTCACGCCGCGGGACGGTGCGCCGGCTGTCGTGAAAAAACGCATCATCGAGAATTTTGATGCATGTCCCGCGCCGGATTCTTTTGTCGTGCCGTTCTCGGAGATTGTGCATGACCGTGCCGTGACCGAAGTGCTGCGCGGCTGTCTCCGCGGCTGCCGCTTCTGTCAGGCGGGATTTTTATACCGGCCGTTCCGGGAGAAAACGCCGGAAACCATCTGCGAACATTCCAAAAAGCTGATCGACAACACCGGCTATGAGGAGCTTTCACTCTGTTCGCTTTCGACATCCGATCACTCGCGGATCGAGGAGATGATGGACGGTCTGCTGACCTTTACCGAGAACGAGCATATCAACCTGAGCCTGCCCTCGCTGCGTGTGGATAACTTCAGCACAGGTCTGATGAACCGGCTGCGGCGCGTCCGTAGCAGCGGTCTGACCTTTGCGCCGGAGGCGGGTACACAGCGAATGCGCGACGTCATCAACAAGAATGTCACCGAAGAAGAGCTCATGCGCACCTGCCGGATCGCGTTCAACGCGGGGCAGACCTCGGTCAAGCTCTACTTCATGATGGGACTGCCGACGGAAACCGACGAGGATATCCGCGGCATCATCGAGCTTGCACAGCGCGTCGTGGATATGTATTACGAGATGAACCAGCGGCCGAAGGGCAAGCCCGTGCAGATTTCCTGTTCGATTGCGACATTCGTTCCGAAGCCCTTTACGCCGTTCGAGTTTCATCCGCAGGATACCCGCGAGATGATCGCGCACAAGCAGAAGGTGCTGGAGGAAGCCGTGGCCGGACATAAGCGGATCCGCGCCAGCTGGCACTTCCCGGATACCAGTATCCTCGAAGCGGTACTGGCCAAGGGCGACCGCAGACTCTGTGCGGTGATCTACAGCGCATGGAAGCGCGGATGCATCTTTGATGCGTGGTCGGAGCATTTCCGCTATGATCTGTGGCTGGAAGCCTTTGCGGAGGCCGGCCTGAACGTCGAATTCTACGCGAACCGGCCGCGCTCCTATGACGAGGTGTTCCCGTGGGATCACATTGATTACTACGTGGACAAGGCATTCCTGATCCGTGAAAACGAAAAGGCCAAGCAGGCCCAAACCACAAAGCACTGCCGTCTGAGCTGCGCCGGATGCGGCGTCACAAAGGTGACGGGGCATCCGTGCTTTGACTATACACAAACATCCGAATCGTGATACGAATTATTCCGGCACACTACAGCAATCGGAGGTAGATGAAATGGAAATGAATAATCTGAATTTTGCGTTTTCTTTTTTACGCTTGGGCAGAATAGCGGTTCTGGCAGCGGTGGCCGCGATCGTCCTGATCGTTGTGCTTCGCCGGAAAAAGGAGGATGCAGCCAATAACGCTGCACCTGTTCAGAATGTACAGACGCGGATCATCAGCAAACGGACAGAAACCGAAGGCATGGCCGGTATGGAATACGGCGGAATGCTGACGACAAAGCATTATGTGACCTTTGAAGCGCCGGACGGCTCCCGGCTGGAGCTGCCGGTTCAGGGCGACCAGTTCGGAATACTCGCGGAGGGCGATACCGGTGTGCTGGCCTTTCAGGGCTCCCGTTTTCTGAATTTCGAGCGGCGTCTTGAAATTCCGGAGCAGACAGAGAAAAATTTCATTGATCTCTGACCGGCGGAAAGCGGCTTTTGATTTGCCCGGCATTGAGGGAGAAATCAAAAGCCCAGCATGAATACGATCCGTCCGTGTGCGGTCGATTGCTTTTGTACCGCAGAAGCCGGACGATACAGAAGGAGAGACAGGGATGGTTCCGGTCAGAGCGACCTTTGAAAAGCGCCGCCGTGCGAAATATATCTCGCATCTTGATCTGATGCGCTGTATGCAGCGGGCCTTCCGGCGTGCGGGTGTGCCGATCTGGTTTACAGAAGGCTTCAATCCCCATGCATATCTGATGTTTCCGCTTGCGCTGTCGCTCGGCTATGAGAGCGGCTGCGAATGCATGGATTTCCGCATTGACGGCGATATGCCGATGGAAGAAGCGATGGAGCGCCTGAACCGTGTTCTGCCGCCCGACCTTCAGCTGAAATCCGTAGCAGCACCCGTCCGGAAGCATACGGACATTGCCTTTGCGGATTACGCGGTGGTTCTGGACTGCGCGGACGGTACGCCGGCGGAAGCGCTTCGGCGCGCGTGGGATGCGTTCATCGCGCAGCCGCAGATTCTGGTGGAAAAGAAAACCAAGCGCGGCACGGCCGAGGTCGATGTCAAGGAGAAGGCTCAGATCATGGAGACGGAAACGCTGGAAAGCGGTATCCGACTGCAGCTGCGGATGCCGGCGGGTACCTCTGTGAATGTCAATCCCGGCCTGCTGACGGATGCGTTCGCGGTATGGCTGCCGGCGCATGAACCGGATGTCCGCATGGGCATGATGCACGCGGAGCGCCTTGCCATTCTCTGTGAGGACGGTACGCCGTTTGTATAAAGCGTTGTCTGCTGCTTATCAGACTGAGAGCAATGCCCCGCTATAAAACCATCGGAGATACTACTTTTTCCAACAAGCAAAGGCGCTGATGTTGCATCAGCGCCTTTTTCATATTCATTATAAATCCGTCTGGAAAAACCTTTTTACAGCTTGGAGAGCTTTTCCTTGAGCAGCGCGGTCGCTTCGGCGGGGTTGGCGGCGCCCTTGGTGCGCTTCATGATCTGTCCCATCAGCGCCTGAATCGCAGCCTGCTTGCCGCTCTTGAAGTCCGCAACGGCCTTCGGGTTTGCAGCAATGACCTCATCTGCGATGCTGTTCAGCAGGCCGGTATCCTGCACCTGCTCCAGACCGAGCTCCTTGACCAGCACGGCAATCTCCTTGCCGGTTTCGCGGAAGGCTTCGAGCAGCTTGGCGGGTGCGGAGCGGTTGATCTTGTTCTCTGCGCAGAGATTGGTCAGCTCTGCCCAGACCGCGGCCGGAATGGCTGCGGCGTCGGAATCCGCAAGCATGAGATTTGCAAGCAGCTTCGGCTGTTTGACGCTCTGTACCGCTTCCTGATAAAGATTTGCGAGCTTCGGCTCATCGCAGAGCGTTTTTGCAGTGGCCTCCGGCAGCTTGTATTCGCCGGTATATTTTGCAAGACGCTCCTCCGGCAGATCGGGAATCATGGCGCGCAGCCGTGCATGATCCTCGTCCGTCAGATAGATCGGCACAAGGTCGGGATCCGGGAAGTAGCGGTAATCGTTCGCGTTTTCCTTGACGCGCATCGAATAGGTCTTGTCCTTTTCGGGATCGTAGCGGCGGGTCTCCTGCACAAGCTCGCGGCCTGCTTCGGTTTCGTCGATCTGACGGGCTTTTTCGGCGTCAATCGCCGCAACGATGTGCTTTAAGCTGTTGAGGTTCTTGATCTCGGTTCGGGTGTACAGATTTGTATCCCCGACCGGACGGATCGACAGATTGACGTCGCAGCGCATGGAGCCGGTCTCCATCTGGCAGTCGGAGACGCCGACCCAGCGGACGAGCTCGCGCAGACGTTCCAGATAGGCTTTCGCCTGTGCAGCCGACCGGATATCCGGCTCGGAGACAATCTCGATCAGCGGGACGCCGCAGCGGTTGCAGTCGGCGCCGGAGCCGGAATCGGTATGCACCAGCTTGCCCGCGTCCTCCTCAATGTGAATGCGCGTGATGCCGATGCGCTTTTCCTCGCCGCCGACGTTGATGTCAATATAGCCGTGCTCGCAGAGCGGGTGATCCAGCTGAGAGATCTGATAGGCCTTCGGCAGATCGGGATAGAAATAATTCTTTCTGTCCATCTTGGAAAAATGCGCGATCTCGCAGTTGAGAATCATGCCTGCACGCGCCGCAAAATCGACGACTTGCTTGTTCAGCACAGGCAGCGTACCCGGCATACCCATGCAGACCGGGCAGCAGCGGGTGTTCGGTTCGCCGCCGTGATCAGCCGGGCAGTCACAGAAAATTTTGGTCTTGGTGCGCAGCTCAATGTGCACTTCCAGACCGATGACACATTCATATTTTGCCATTTTTATTAGCTCCTTGATTCATTTTCGGATAATACCAGGGAAACGAGCTGCCGGACCGTTTCCGGTGTGATGACATCCGGCACTGCAGCGGGTATCGTTTTTTTCGCGGGATCGCGCAGAGACGAATCCAGCGGAAAGGTCAGGACGAGCGATTTGTCCTCTGCAATGACGCGCAGTGTCAGCATTTTGCCTGTCAGCTCCGGGTTGTCATAATCCGGCACAACATGCCAGTAATAATCTTTGCCCTGACAGGTGATTTTGCGCTTGTTCTTTGTGTTGATTGACATAACGGTCACCTCTGGGTATCGGGCGTATTTTGTATGTATCTGCATTTCGGGAAAGCTGAACAGCCATAGAACTTTTTTCAGTGTTCACGCCTTTTTCGCAGTTCGCAGAATCATTGCAGCGCCGCAGCGGGGATGCTGCATACCGGTTTGGCAGTTCCGGGATGCGTTCTGCCGGAACTACCGGTGTTGATGTATCGGTAATCAGATTGGTTCCGATCGAATTTATTTCGGATTATTCCAGATACAAAGCGCCGCGATAATCACTGACAGGTTCCGGAACTGTCTGGATAAATCTGCATTTCGGGAATGCTGAACAGCCATAGAACTGTTTTCCGGCATTCGCGCCTTTATTGGCGGTTCGCAGAACCATTGCGGCGCCGCAGCGCGGGCACTGCATACCGGTTTGTATCGGCGGCTGGGGTTGAGGCTCCGGTATGCATTTTTCCGTAGCAACCGGTGCAGGAACAGGTTCCGGTTTGCATTCCGGAACAGGTTTTGCTGCCGGTTCTTCTGCGTTTACAAAATATCTGCATTTTGGAAATGATGAGCAGCCGTAGAATTGTTTTCCGGTATTTTCGCCCTTTTTGGCAATTCGCAAAACCAGTGCTGCGCCGCAGCGCGGGCATTTTCTTTGCGATTCTTCCGGTTTGGCGGGTTGAGGTTCCGGCTCCGTTTCAGCCGGGACGGGTTGCACGGTCTGCGGCGGTTCGGGAGGAAGCGGCTGCTCAGGCGGAAGTGCGCTTGCCGGTTGTGTCTGTACAGCAGGTTGTTCCGGCGCTCTCTTGCGGCTTCCGTATGCATTCTGTATCCGGTCGATATGCGCCTGCTTCAGTGCATCGTCGGCGTTTTGCAGAACGGAAAGACTGTCATAAATGCTTTTCACCTGTTCTTCCGTCAGTGCGTCCGGATGCCGCTTCCATATGGAACGGATCGTGAGAAACATCTCATCCCGATGAATGATTTTGCAGTTTTCATCATAAAAGGTCAGCTTTTTCAGCTCGCACCGCTCAGAAAAAACAATCAGAGAAAAGCAGGGAAGGCTTTCGTCTTGCAGAAATGCTTTCAGCCATTTGATATGCCCGCGGTTCTGCCAGATCGGATTGAAAAACTGATGCTTGGTTCTGTCGGGCATGGACTGTGTCCAGTAACGTCCGCTTTCCGAACCGAAAATCCAGCCGGAATAGTTTTTGCTTTCAATGATGAATAAGCCTTTTTGTGTGATGTAAATCAGGTCAATTTCCGTTGTTTCTCCGATTTCAGCGGGAATATAGACATTCCGAAGCAGCATTCCGCTGTAGCCGAACAGTTTTGTCCATTTCAGCTTACGGGCAGTCAGATCCTCGCCGTATTTTCCGAGTAGATCGCTGTCGTCATCATTAAGCAGAAAAAACCTGATCCGTTCGCCAAAATTCATGTTGTCCTCCCTTGAACTCTGTTTCAAACCGGGATTCCAAAGGGATACCATCCCTTTGGCGGGAGTTTGAGGGCGGAGCCCTCTTTATCAATCAAATACCGCTCTCATATGCCGCTGCAGCCTGATAGAGCTTCGCCTCAGAGAAGGCCGGGCCGATTAGCTGGAAGCCGACAGGCAGGTTTGCGCTGTCCTGCGCGACTGTGCCGCAGGGAACGGAGATTGCAGGCAGACCGGCGAGGTTGACCGGGACGGTGCAGATATCACCGAGCGCCATTTCCATCGGGTCGCTGGACTTTTCACCGATTTTGTAGGCCGGTGTCGGGGCGACCGGTGCAAGCAGCATGTCATAATCCTTGAACAGATCTGCAAATGCGCGGATCAGCAGCGTTCTGGCCTGCTGCGCCTTTTTATAGTAAGCATCGTAATAACCGGCAGAAAGTACGTAGTTGCCGAGCAGGATTCTGCGGCGCACCTCGCGGCCGAAGCCCTGCGTGCGCGTCATGCGGTAGAGCCGGTCGAGATCCTCCGCACCCTCGGCACGGAAGCCATAGCGGATGCCGTCGAATCTTGCGAGGTTTGAGGAAGCCTCTGCACAGCACAGCACATAGTAAGCAGGCAGCGCGTAGCTGACAGCCGGGAGCGAGCACTCCTCGATCTTTGCACCGGCGTTTTCGAGCTGCTTTGCGGCATTCTGTACGAGTGCCGCGACATCTGCATTGATGCCCTCGCCGAAATATTCCTTCGGCAGACCGATGCGCATACCGCTGAGATCCTTGCCGATCAGCGACGAATAATTCGTGTCGAACTCAGGCAGCGAGGTCGAATCGCGGCGGTCGTGGCAGGAGATTGCTTCAAGCACCTTTGCGTTATCTGCAACGGTTTTCGTCAGCGGGCCGATCTGGTCAAAGCTCGATGCATACGCGACAAGGCCGTAACGTGAAACGGTGCCGTAGGTCGGCTTCATGCCGACAACGCCGCAGAACGACGCCGGCTGACGGATCGAGCCGCCCGTATCGGAGCCAATCGCAAATGCACATTCATTGGCAGCGACTGCCGCAGCGGAGCCGCCTGAGGAGCCGCCCGGAACATAGTCGGTTGCGGCAGGATTGCGGGTCAGCTGCAGGGCGGAATTTTCCGAGGAGCTGCCCATGGCAAATTCGTCCATGTTGGTCTTGCCGAGCATCACGGCACCGGCAGCCTTCAGCCGCTCGGTGACGCAGGCGTCATAGACCGGGAGCCAGTTTTCGAGCATTTTGGATGCACAGGTTGTGCGCACGCCCTTTGTGCAGATGTTGTCCTTCATGGCAAAGGGAATGCCCGTCAGCGGACCTGCCTTGCCCTCTGCGCGCATATTGTCCGCGATTTCCGCCTGACGGCAGGCCTCATCCTCGGCAACGGTCAGATAGGCGCCGACGGTGCCGTCGGTTTCTGCGATGGCCTGCAGCGCATCCTTTGCAAGCTCCATTGCGGAGACCTCTTTGTTCTGCAGCAGCTGCGAGAGCGCTGCGATATTCATTTCGCTGTACTTCATGTTCTGCGCTCCTTTCATCCGATGACCTTGGGCAGCGTGATGAGGCCGTCCTCGGACTGCGTGCCGGAAAGCAGCAGGTCGCGGTCAAGGCGGGGCGCAAAGGGTTCGTCCTCACGCAGCACATTCTGCAGCGGGACGACATGCGCAGTCGGCTCGACGCCTTCGGTATCGAGCGCGGAAAGCTGCTGGAAAAAGGTCAGCATCTCCGCAATGCTGCCGGAGAGCGCTTCGGTTTCTTCTTCGGGAATGTCCAGTCTGGAAAGCCATGCAAGCGTATCCAGCGTTTTGGCATCTAATTGCATGATGATTCTCCTTTATCTGATATATGGATTAGCCTACAGTATTATTATACCATAATATATTTGTAATTGCAATGGGCGGGCGAAAAAATCGCGGGAACAGCTATTTTTCCGCCATGTGCATGATGTTGGTTCTGCCGAGAATGTAATCTACAGACACCCCGTAGAAATCCGCAAGAATCAGGAGATGTTCTACGGGAATTGTCTGATAGCCGCGTTCATAGCGGGAGTAAACAGTCTGGCTTGTGTGGAGCAGTTCGGCAATCTGTGTCTGGTTCATGTCCTTGTCCTCGCGCAGATCGCGCAGTCTTTGAAAATACACAAAAACACACCTCCGGCTTTGTTGCATTGACCGAAAATCATATAGTACTGTTCGGTACTATTGACTTTAGCATATTTTTGTGCTATACTTTCTATATTAGTACTTTTAAGTACTAGACAATCAATGGAATGTGTTTTTCAAGCTGACATGAGAGAAAAACAGAAAAGGAGGTCTTATAATGAACAATGTAACAGATCGGATTAAACAGGTCAAGCAGCCTTACGGCGGATATTTGAAGGTATCTGATTTCAGAGTTATAATGCTGGATGACGGAATTACACTGAATGAAGATGAGAATATACACGGTTCCATAGTCGGTTTGGTCGTTGATTATATGACCAGATTCCTGATTGGTTCAGACGTACAGGATGCTTTTGTGATTTCGATGAAGGGCGCAATCAAAGCAGAGGAAATGGGAATAGAAGGCTCTGTTGAGAAGGGAAAAGAGCTTCTGCGCGGAATCACCGGGACGGATGCTGCTTCTGTTGTGAATGCCTGCAAGCTCGCAGGGTTTGATGTGTGGTACAGAAATCCGCGGAATGCATTGCGGGCAGCCGGATATGAAATCAATCCGGACGAAGCAACGGTGCAGAATATTCAAACGCTCCTGAACCGATGCCGGACATTTTTTGAAAAATACGGGCCGGTAACTGCATCCGGTTTTACATTTGAACCTGAAAATGCGGAATTTGATAAATGGATTGAGATGTGCCGGTCGGGCAAAGGAACCTTCGGCGGCTATACGCCCACGGTCTGTACCGGAGACGGAGATTATCTGACAGCGGATACCCTTTGGGACATGAAGGTCATCAAGTCGAGAATCACAAGCAAGGAAACATTGCAGCTGCTGATGTACTGGATTATGGGACAGCATTCGGGGCGTGACCTGTTCAAAGGGATTACCAGACTGGGGGTCTTTAATCCAAGATACAATCAGGTGTATCTGTATGATATGCATGACATTCCGGCGGAGACCGTCCGGGCAGTTGAAAGAGATGTCATTTGTTATGACTGAAAGGAATGATGATATGAAGCGTTTATTCGGAGTGACTGTCCTGCTCGCTGTATATATTGCGGCATGTACGGTTGCGGTACCCGCTTCTGAGCCGGTCAGTGCCGCCGGTGAGACGGGCTCTGTAATTCTCGAAAGTGCAGAAGAAAAGGTAATCTTCAGAAAATCCTTTGAGCATAAACCGCCTGTTGTGGTGCGGGAGGATAAGTGGAATTTTATGACAACCGTGCTGGCGTATGATACCGGTCATATTCAGATTAAGGTTTCCTGTGTGCAGAGCGATGTATTTGACTGCAATGAGATCGGCAAAATTTCGTTTGACGATTCCCTTATCCAGTCCGTTGGAGAGAAATCAGTGTATAAAGTCGTGGAGACAGGTGTAAATGTCGTTACGTCATTTGACAATGAAAATGTAATCTATACGGTTGTATATCCTAACGGAAAAAGTAGTCTCGGCGGAAAAGAGTTCATCACATTTGATTTTTATGCAACGGAAGCCGGTATGAAAACCAGCCCTGTTATCAGTGTGATGGGAGAAGAAATTGTGATTCCGTTTTCTGAAAAAATGCCGGAAGAAAATTTGCAGGAACAAATAGCTGCCTTAAAATCGCAAGCAGAATCATTACAGGCAGAGAACCAGAAACTGAAATCGGAGAATTATGATTTGCTGCACAGGAAACCCGATCCGGATTATAACGGAGACGGCCTTGTAACAATCGGTGATGCAGTTTGGCTGCTGCGCTTTATTTCTGAGGATCCCACATTGCAAGTCAGTTAAAAAAATACCGCCCGTGCAGATTGTTCTCTGCACGGGCGGTTGTATGATCGGATAAAAGCGGGATTCCAAAGAGTTACGACCCTTTGGCGGAGCCTCATGAAAAAACCACCGGAGATACCGCTCTCACGCCTTGGTGATCTCAGTGCCCTGACGGGTCTCGCGGATCTGCCAGCCGAGCGCGGTGATCTGGTCACGGATTGCGTCCGCCTTTGCAAAATCCTTGGCCTTGCGGGCTTCCTTGCGCTGCTCGACCAGTTCCAGCACCTCTGCCGGGATCTCAGCAGATTCGTTCTCCTCTGCGAGCGCCTTTGCATTGGCAATCAGGTCAAGCGAGAGCACGCGGTCCATCTGCTCAATGCAGGCGAGCTTGGTTGCAGCGGTCGTGTCCGCCTTGAGGACGTCGTACAGCACGGTGATGGCCTGCGCGGTGTTGAGATCGTTGTCCATCGTCTCCGTGAATGCGGCAAGCAGCTCGGACTTTTTCGCTTCGTCAACCGCATCGTTCTGATCGAGCAGTGTGCGGATCTTTGCGAGCAGCTTCTGATAAGCGCCCTGTGCGTTATCGAGGTTTTCCCACGTAAACACGAGCGATTTGCGATAGTGCGACTGCAGGCAGAAGAAGCGGTAGGCCATCGGCAGATAGCCCTTTTCTTCCAGCAGGGATACCGTGAGGAATTCACCCTTGGATTTGCTCATCTTGCCGCTGCTGGTGTTCAGATGCAGCACATGGAACCAGTGCTTGCACCATTCGTGGCCGATCAGCGCCTCGCTCTGCGCGATTTCGTTGGTGTGATGCGGGAAGACATTGTCGATGCCGCCGCAGTGCAGGTCGAGCGTTTCGCCCGCATATTTCATGCTGATGCAGGAGCACTCGATGTGCCAGCCCGGATAGCCGAGACCCCACGGGCTCTCCCACTTCAGCTCCTGATCGTCAAACTTGGATTTGGTGAACCAGAGCACGAAATCAGCCTTGTTGCGCTTGTTTGCGTCGCCCTCGACGCCTTCGCGGACGCCGACCTCCAGATCCTCCTCCTTGAAGTCGTGGAAGCGGTAATACTGCTCCAGCTTCGAGGTATCGAAGTAGACGTTTCCGCCGGCCTCATAGGCATAGCCCTTGTCGAGCAGCTTCTGCACGGCGCCGATAAATTCCGGAATGCAGCCGGTTGCAGGCTGAACGATCTCCGGCGTTTTGATGTTGAGCTTTTTGCAGTCCTCAAAGAATGCATCTGTGTAGAACTTTGCGATTTCCATGACGGTCTTATGCTCGCGCTTTGCGCCCTTGAGCATTTTGTCGTCGCCGGTATCGCCGTCGGAGGTCAGATGTCCGACATCCGTGATGTTCATGATGCGAAGCACATCATAGCCTGCAAAGCGCAGATACTTGTCAAGGATATCCTCCATGATGTAGGTGCGCAGGTTGCCGATGTGAGCAAAGTGATAGACAGTCGGGCCGCAGGTATACATTTTGACCTTGCCGGGCTCGGCCGTCGTGAATGTTTCTTTTTTTCTGGAAAGAGAATTGTACAGCAGCATAAAAATGGCTCCCTTCGTATTTGTCCCTATTATACCATATTATGCGGGAAAATGCAATGGATTGCGGTGCAAAATTATTCCCCGGAATTGTCCGCTTTTTGCGCCCCTTAAAATGTGATTCTTGCGGGCAAAGCTCTCATGACAGAGCATCGCGCAGCGATACCTTTTTTACAAGCGGAAGCGCCGGCTGTAACAGCCGGCGCCTGTTTTCAAATGCATTGCGGTTGTCCAGCGGTGCGCATTCGCGCGGGGACTCTCCGCTCAGACGTAATCCACAACATTGACCCAGCGGGAGAGCAGCTCGAATTCTTCGGGGCTGTTTTCCTTGACAGACTGTGATGCAGCGACAATCGGCATCCAGTTCTGCACATATTGCAAAGCGGTATCGCTCATCTTGCAGAAGGTCTTGAGGTATTTCTTTGCGAAGGCCTCGCCGTTGTGCAGCGTCAGATACAGGTAGGTTCTTGCGACATCGGCGGAAGCATTGCCCTGCGTCGCATGTGCCCAGTCAATGATGAACGGCGTGCCGTCCGGTGTGATGATGACATTGGACGGGTTGAAGTCGCCGTGGCAGACCTTCTTGTGCTTCGGCATACCTTCGAGACGGGTATGCAGCTCAAAGCGGATGGTCGCTTCAAATTTGCTGTCGCTGATCTTGCGGTGCATTTTGTCCTTGAGCTTGGTCAGCAGCGGGGCACGCTTGGTGTGAATCTCCATCTGCAGCCGGACGAACTGTTCCAGATACTCGTCGAGCTTTTCGGGATTCTCGTCCATCAGCTGCTGCAGCGTCCGGCCCTCGATATAATCGGAGCGGATTGCCCAGCGGTCGTCGATCTTGAAAACCTCGTGCAGCTGCGGGATATGCAGATCGGTCTCCTCCACACGCGCCTGATTGAGCGCCTCATTGAGGACGGCCGCCTTGGAATATTCGGGATCGAACAGCTTGACAACGGTATCGCCTTCGCGGTAGATCACCTTTGTCGGGCGTGTTGCAATGATCTGATCCTGTTTCGGTGTCATAAAAGTAACCCCCTTTATACCTGTTCGCTGTTTTTGCCGTAATATGCATTGAGATACATCTGCTTGATCTCACTGATAAGCGGATAGCGCGGATTTGCGCCGGTGCACTGGTCATCGAAGGCCTGCTCGCACATTTCGTCGAGGCGTTCGAGGAACTTCTGCTCGTCCACGCCCCATGCCTGAATGCTGTCCGGAATGCCGATGGTTTCCTTCAGCTCGCGGATGGCCTTGATGAGTGCTTCCAGCTTATCGCTGTCGGTCTTGCCCTTCATGCCGAGTGCGGAAGCGACCTCAGCATAGCGTGCAAGCGTATGCGGATAGCCGTACTGCGGGAAGGTACCCATTTTCGGCGGAACCTCAGCAGCATTGAAGCGCATGACCTGTTCCAGCAGCAGCGCATTGGCAATGCCGTGCGGAACATGGTGGAAGGCGCCGAGCTTGTGCGCCATCGAGTGGCAGACGCCGAGGAAAGCATTTGCAAAGGCCATGCCGGCCATTGTCGCGGCGTTGGCCATGTTCTCCCATGCCTTTTCTTCTTTTGCGCCGTTCTGATAGGTAAGCGGCAGATTCTCAAAGACCAGCTTCAGCGAACGGATTGCAAGGCCGTCGGTATAATCGGTTGCCATCATGGAGGCGTAGGCTTCAAGCGCGTGGGTCGCAACGTCGATGCCCGATGCGCAGGTCAGACCCTTCGGCGCAGTTTTCATCATGTTGCTGTCCACGATTGCCATTTTCGGCATCAGCTCATAGTCTGCGAGCGGATACTTGACGCCAGTGCTCTCATCGGTGATGACCGCGAACGGCGTTACCTCAGAGCCGGTACCCGCAGATGTCGGCACGGCGATGAAGTATGCCTTTTCGCCCATCTTCGGGAAGGTGTAGATACGCTTGCGGATATCGCAGAAGCGCATTGCCATATCCATGAAATCCGCTTCCGGATGCTCATAGAGCACCCACATGATCTTGCCGGCGTCCATGGCCGAGCCGCCGCCGAGTGCGATGATGACATCCGGCTGGAAAGCGGTCATGGCCTCAGCGCCCTTTTTGGCAGAGGAGAGCGTCGGATCCGGCTCGACCTCAAAGAAGGTGCTGTGAACAATGCCGAGTGCATCGAGCTTGTCCGTGATTGCTTTTGTATAGCCGTTCTTGAACAGGAAGCTGTCCGTGACGATGAAGGCACGCTTTTTGCCCATGACATTGCCGAGCTCATCGAGTGCGACGGGCAGGCAGCCCTGCTTGATATAGACCTTTTCCGGCGCGCGGAACCACAGCATATTCTCTCTCCTCTCGGCAACGGTTTTGATATTGAGCAGATGCTTGACACCGACGTTTTCGCTGACCGAATTGCCGCCCCATGAGCCGCAGCCCAGCGTCAGCGACGGGGTCATGTTGAAGTTATAGAGGTCGCCGATGCCGCCGTGCGAGGAGGGCGTATTGACCAGAATACGGCAGGTTTTCATGCGTGCAGCCATCATGTCGATCTTTTCGCGTTCGCCGATCGCATCCAGATACACGGACGAGGTGTGGCCGTAGCCGCCGTCCGCGATGAGGCGCTCTGCCTTCTGGACGGCATCCTCAAAGTTCTTTGCACGGTACATGGCCAGCACCGGAGAGAGCTTTTCGTGTGCGAATTCCTCGTCAATGCTGACGTCCTCGACCTCACCGATCAGGATTTTTGCCGTTTCCGGCACCTTGACACCGGAAAGCTCCGCGATGGTGTGCGCCTTCTGGCCGACGATCTTCGCATTCAGCGAGCCGTTGATGATGATGGTATGACGAACCTTGTCGAGCTCGTCGCCCTTGAGGAAGTAGCAGCCGCGTGCGGCGAATTCCTTTTTGACCTTGTCATAGATCTTGTCGAGCACGATGGTGGACTGCTCCGAAGCGCAGATCATGCCGTTGTCGAAGGTCTTGGAATGGATGATCGAATTGACGGCCAGCGTAATGTCAGCAGAGTCGTCAATGATCGCAGGCGTATTGCCCGCGCCGACGCCGACAGCCGGCTTGCCGCTGGAATATGCGGCGTTGACCATGCCGGGGCCGCCGGTTGCAAGGATGATGTCGGAATAGCGCATGACCGTATTGGTCATATCGAGGCTCGGCTTGTCAATCCAGCCGATCAGACCCTCCGGCGCGCCTGCCTTGTAGGCTGCCTCCGCAACGATTTTAGCAGCAGCAATCGTCGATTCCTTTGCACGCGGATGCGGCGAAATGATGATGCCGTTGCGGGTTTTCAGCGTAATGAGCGTCTTGAAGATCGCAGTCGAGGTCGGGTTTGTGGTCGGGATGACCGCAGCGATGACGCCGATCGGCTCTGCAATGCGCATGGTACCCATGGACTCGTTGCGCTCAATGACGCCGCAGGTCTTGGTATTGCGGTAGGCATTGTAGATATATTCCGAGGCAAAATGGTTCTTAATGACCTTGTCCTCAACAACGCCCATGCCCGTCTCAGCGACGGCCATTTTGGCGAGCGGGATACGCGCCTGATTGGCAGCGATTGCAGCCGCACGGAAGATTGCATCGACCTTTTCCTGCGGGAAGGTTGCAAATTCCTCCTGCGCCTTCCGGACTCTTGCGAGCAGCGCCTTCAGGGTATCAACTGTGTCAACAATCGGATATTCTTTCATATTAGCCTCCAAGCCGTTGATGGGTTGACAGATTCAAAGGCGGCATGGCTCCCGTGCTCCGAAGAACGGATCCGGAGACACATGCCGCCTCTTTTCCAATTATGAAACCGTGTGCATTATCCGATGACGGAAAGCAGCACACCTGCTGCAACTGCCGAACCGATAACGCCGGCCACGTTCGGGCCCATTGCGTGCATCAGCAGGAAGTTGGTCGGGTCAGTCTCAGCACCGACCTTCTGAGAGATACGTGCAGCCATCGGCACGGCAGAAACGCCTGCGGAGCCGATCAGCGGATTGACCTTTCCGCCGGTAACCTTGTACATGATCTTACCGAAGAGCAGGCCGCAGGCAGTACCGAGCGAGAAAGCGATGACGCCCAGCAGCATCACGCCGCCGAACTTGAGGTTGATGATCTGATCGGCCTTGGTGGTCGCGCCGACGGATACGCCGAGGAAGATCGTGATAATGTTCATCAGCGCATTCTGTGCGGTGTCGATCAGTCTTGCAGCCACACCGGATTCCTTGAGCAGATTGCCGAACATCAGCATACCGACAAGCGGTGCTGCGGAAGGAACCAGCAGAGAAACGATAATTGTAACAGCGATCGGGAAGATGATCTTTTCCGTCTTGGAAACGGTTCTGAGCTGTTCCATCTTGACAGCGCGTTCCTTCTTGGTGGTCAGCGCCTTCATGATCGGCGGCTGAATGATCGGAACAAGCGCCATATAAGTATATGCAGCCAGTGCGATATTACCCGTGGTGATGGCACCGCCGCCGGTCAGCAGACGGGTGGATACGTAAATAGCAGTCGGGCCGTCCGCACCGCCGATGATGGCGATAGAGCCCGCTTCTGCTGCGGTAAAGCCGAGCAGGCCTGCCACAACAAAGGTGAAGAAGATGCCGCCCTGTGCAGCTGCGCCGAGCAGGAAGCTCTTCGGGTTTGCGATCAGCGGGGAGAAGTCTGTCATACATCCGATGCCGAGGAAGATCAGCGGGGGATATATTTGCAGCTTGACGCCTAAATACAGGATATCCAGCAATCCGCCTTCCTTTAGTACCTCTCCGTAATTGACATGCCCGTCAACCAGCACCCAGAGATCCGGGTGATAGAGCCCTGCCATCGGCAGGTTGGTCAGCAGCATACCGAAGGAGATCGGGAGCAGCAGCAGCGGCTCAAAGCCCTTGGCGATTGCCAGATACATAAATACAAAGGAAACCAGAATCATGATGAGATTCTTCCAGCCGCCTTCTCCAAACAGCGCGTGAAGTCCGCTGTCTGACCAGAGACCGCCGAGTGTGTTCGTGAAAAAGTCTATAACGCCTTGCACGGTTTCAGTCCTCCAATTTTATTTATTTGTGTTTTGCTGCGGAATCCGTTCAGAACGGTCTGGTGAGATCCGCGATGCCGGCCTGTGCCCATGCGGAACGTCCGGAGCCGCCGCGTGCAACCGGTCTGACCGACTTGATGCGGTACTGCTTGCCGTCGGCCGCGCCCATTGCAGAGATTGCAGCCATGATGACGGCGATGACCTCGCTGTCATCCTCTGCCGGAGCAGGTGCGGCAGGTGCGGGCTTTGCTGCCGGTGCAGCTTTGGGTGCCGGCTTGGCAGCAGGAGCGGCAGCCTTTGGCTTTTCGGCCTGTTTCTGACCGGGCTTTGCTGCTTTGAAGAAGGAACCGGAAGTATACAGGAAGATAACCAGAATCAGCAGCGCAAAGAATACGACCGACAGGCCGATGATTGTCATTGCGGTGATCTGTGTGCCGTCCAGTTTTTCGGTTCCCTTCAGGACTTTATCCGCCAGAATAATGGGGATGATGTTCATGGAAAGACCTCCCTCGCTTTTTTACATACATATTTATTATACTCTATTTTCGCAAAAAACGCAAGTGCTGATACATGAAATTTCAAGCGACGCATTCGGCGCAAAACTAGCATATTTCCCGAAAAAGGAAAAAGCGCCGCACTGTCCTTCCGGACAGCGCAGCGCCTTTGCTGCATCTGTTCAGTCCCATTCAATCTCGCTGCCGTATTTTTCAACGAATGCACAGAGCTTTTCGCCGTCCTCCACAAGATCGCTGATCAGTTCGGCAAGCGCCTGTGCGCGGGCACGGTTTTCGTCATTTGCTTCGTAATAGGCTGCATACATACCGGCTTCGGGGTCTGATTCCAAGCCTTCCAGCAGCGATTCTGCATTGTTTTGCAGATAGCAGGTCAGAAGGGCATCCCATCCGTAGCCGTTCATGTAGGCATCCTCACAGGATTCCGCGAGCCGGTCGCCCAGTGCCATGACCGTTTCATCTTCAATATCGAAAATAACGGAAATGCAGTTGTCATCCTCCGTCAGCTTTACAAAGTCTGCCATCATTCCATCCGCCTTTCTCAGTACGGAGCGCTGCTCCGCATTATTATAGTATGAGTATAGCATACGGAACGCATCTTGTCAATATGATGAAAAGGATTTCTGCTGCCGCGGACAAATCCGTTTTTTCTCTTGACTGTTCTGCGCTTGTTGTGGTATAATATCATTGCGTACTTTGGGCTTTCCGCGGTGCGCAGAAACTATTCTAAAAGCAAAGGGGAAACGAACCATGTCTTTTGACCGTCTGATTGCAAAAATCATCAGTATGAAGAATCCGACCGTTGCAGGTCTCGATCCCAAGCTGGACTATGTGCCTGAGTATATCCGCAGGAGCTTTCTGGAGGAGGACGGCGAGACGCTGAAGGCTGCGGCCAAGGCGATCTTCCGCTATAACCAGATGCTGATTGACGCGCTCTGCGATATTGTCCCGGCGGTCAAACTGCAGGCAGCATACTATGAGATGTACGGACACCACGGCGTCAAGACGATGGAGCGTACCATCCGTTACGCAAAGCTGAAGGGGATGTATGTCATCACGGATGCCAAGCGGAACGATATCGGCGCCACGATGGAAGCGTATACGGCTGCACATCTCGGCTCCTGCATGATCGGCGGAACCGAATGTGAGCCGTTCGGTGCGGATGCACTGACCGTCAACGGCTATCTCGGCACGGACGGCATTTCGCCGCTGCTGCCGGTCTGCAAGGAAAAGGACAAGGGCATCTTTGTGCTCTGCAAGACCTCGAACCCGTCCTCCGGCGAATTTCAGGATCTGCTGATCGACGGTGTGCCGCTCTACGCAAAAATGGGCGACAAGTGCGAGGAGTGGGGCGCGGAAACCGTCGGTACATACGGCTACAGCGCAGTCGGCGCAGTGGTCGGCGCGACCTATCCGGAGCAGCTCACTGAGCTGAGAAAGCGTCTGCCGCACACGATGTTCCTCGTGCCGGGCTACGGCGCACAGGGCGGCGGTGCAGCAGGCATCGCAGGCGGCTTTGACGAAAACGGCCTCGGTGCAATCGTCAACAGCTCCCGCGCGATTCTCTGCGCATATAAAAAGGAAGGCTGCGACGAGCGCGACTTCGCAGAGGCAGCCCGCAGAGAGGCACTCCGCATGAGAGCGGATCTGACCTCCTATATCAATCTCGGCTGAGATGCGGCTGCACCCAATCAAAACGACAGTTGAATTCCCGGCAGTATTTGCCGGAAGGTTTGGTGAAATATGAAACAGGACAAATATACCGAAAAGCTGACATATCCGATCCGCAGCATGGAGCAGCTGACTGCTGCTGCATGGAGCATGGTGATCGAATGTCCGGAGATTGCGCAGAAGGCAGTGCCCGGACAGTTCGTCAATCTGCTGCCGGACGGCGGCTTCACGCTCCGCAGACCGATTTCCATCTGCGGCATTGACAAGGCGCAGGGCACGCTCCGCATTGTGTTTGAGGTGCGCGGCAAGGGCACCAAGGCGCTTTCGGAGCTCCGTGCAGGCGATACGGTCAACATGCTTGCGCCGCTCGGTCACGGATTTACGCTTCCGGAAAAGGATGCCCGCGTGATTCTGGTCGGCGGCGGCATCGGCACGCCTCCGATGCTCCCGCTTGCGCAGTATTCCGGTGAAAAGGCAGTCGTGATCTGCGGCTTCCGGAATGCGGAGGCTGTGATTCTGCAGGATGACTTTGCCGCGGCAGGTGCAAAGACCGTTCTCTGCACCGACGACGGCTCCGCAGGGCGGTTCGGCCTTGTGACGCTGCCGCTGGAGGAGGAGATCAAGGCGGAAAAGCCCGCACTGATCTGTGCCTGCGGTCCGCTCCCGATGCTGAAGGCTACGGCAGCGCTGGCGCAGGCCTATGAGATTCCGTGCCAGGTCTCTCTGGAGGAGCGCATGGGCTGCGGCATCGGAGCCTGTCTGGTCTGCGCGTGCCGCACAAAGGACGAACACGGCGCGGAGCAGTATCAGCATGTCTGCAAAAACGGTCCGGTTTTCCGTGCTGAGGAGGTGATCTGGTAATGGCTGATCTTTCTGTCAATATCTGCGGGATTCCGTTCAAGAACCCGGTGATCCCCGCTTCCGGCGTATTCGGATACGGACGCGAATACGAGCAGTATTATGACCTGTCGAAGCTCGGCGGCATTTCCACGAAGGGCACGACCGGCACAAAGCGGACAGGCAATCTGCCGCCGCGTGTTGCGGAAACGACAATGGGAATGCTCAACTCCGTCGGATTGCAGAATCCCGGCATTGATGCCTTTATCGAAAAAGAACTGCCGCATCTGCTCTCCTGCGATACGGTGATTCTCGCCAATATTGCAGGCTCCACGGCGGAGGAATGCGCAGAGGTTGCCGCAAAGCTCGACAAGACCGATGTACACATGATCGAGCTGAATATTTCCTGCCCGAACGTGAAGCAGGGCGGCGCGGCGTTCGGTACATCCTGTGAGGCCGCGGCGCATGTGACGAAGGCCGTCCGGCGTGCGACCGGAAAGCCGCTCTGCGTCAAGCTCAGCCCGAATGTCACCAGCATCACTGATATTGCAAAGGCTGTTGAGGCGGAGGGTGCGGATGCGCTCTCTCTCATCAATACACTGCTCGGTATGCGCATTGATCTGCGGACCCGCAGGCCGATTCTGCACAACAACATGGGCGGATTTTCCGGCCCGGCCGTATTTCCGGTTGCCGTGCGGATGGTCTGGCAGGTTGCAAACGCGGTGAATCTGCCGGTGATCGGCATGGGCGGCGTGATGTCCGGTGAGGACGCCGCAGAGCTGATGATGGCGGGTGCCTCGGCGGTACAGGTCGGCACGGCAATCGTGCAGGATCCCTACGCGCCGCTGCGCATCATTGATGAGCTGAACGACTGGCTTGACAGCAATCACATTGCATCAGCTGCCGAGCTGACGGGAAGCGTGAAGCCGTGGTAACAACCGTTTATCTGATTCGCCACGGCGAGGCGGAGGGCAATGTGCTGCCGTATTTTCAGGGCACGGTTGATACAAAGCTGACCGAAAAAGGCCGGGAGCAGGTCTCGTATCTGTCCGGGCGCTTCCGGGATATCCCGCTGGATGCGGTGTATTACAGCCCGTGGCACCGTGCAAAGGAGACCGCAGAGGCGGTCAACAAATATCACAATCTGCCGCTGATTCCGGAATTTGACCTGCATGAAATCAACGGCGGCGACTGGGAGGGCGTCCCGGTCACGGAGCTGTGTGAGAAATTCCCCGCCGAATTTGAGGTCTGGACAAAGCATATCTGGGATTTTCAGGCGCCGAACGGCGAGCGGATGACAGAAGTGTTTCAGCGCATGGCAGATGCCGTCACGCGCATTGCAGCGGAAAATCCCGGCAAAACGATTGCAGTCTGCTCACACGGCTGTGCGATCCGCAACTTTCTCTGTTTCGCGGAATTCGGCGATATCACGCGGCTGAATGATGTCGGCTGGGCAGATAACACCGCCGTATCCAGGGCGGAATATGACCCGGAAACCGGCTGGCGGCTCCTGATGAAGAACAGCGTTTCGCATCTGCCGAAGGCGCTGCTTGCTGCGGACAATCCCGCATGGGCGGCCGATCACGGGGAGGATGCGGAATGATTATTTTCGGTGTTGATTTCGGTGATACGCGCACCGGCTGGGCGGTCTGCGACCGGTCGGAGCTGATGGCCTCGCCTGCGGGTGTGCTGACGGAGCGCGACTTTACTGTCTGTGCGCAGAAAACAGCGGAGGCCGCACTCGATGCACATGCGGAGGAAATCGTGGTCGGGCATCCGATCAATATGGACGGCAGCTGCGGTCCGCGCGCACAGAAATGCGAGGAATTTGCAGAGATGCTGCAAATGCTGAGCGGTTTGCCGGTCAGGCTGTGGGATGAACGCTGCACGACGGTCTCGGCGCATCAGATTCTGAATGTGACGAACACGCGCGGAAAAAAACGCAAGGCGGTTGTGGATGCCGTTGCGGCAACGATCATTCTGGAAAGCTATCTTGCCTACCGCAAAAACCGGCAGGCGGCGGCAGCATCCGAGGCCTGAAGGATTCCTGCCGGGGTCATGTAGACTGCACGGCGTTCCGGCCGCGCAGTACCGGATTCTATTTGATGAAATCCGCAATGCTGTCCATGACGGCGCCGATTGCGTGCACTGCTTTGACTGTCCGCCGCTTGAGACGGGAGCGCTCGCCGCTGCTTGCGCTGCTCAGCAGATAGCCCGCCATGCCTGCGGCTGCACCGATCGCCATGCCCTTTGCGATTGCCTGAATCTGCATGAAAACTCTCCCCTTTCCGATGTGGGACGGTTTCAGTATGCCGCAGCATGCAGCGTACTATGCAGACCAGATTTTGATAGAAAAAGGAGTATCACCTTGCATAAACTGCATCTTGTTCTTGTGGAACCGCGCATTCCGCAAAATACCGGCAGCATTGCGCGCACCTGCGCGGTGACGGGCGCCTCGCTGCATCTGATTCATCCGCTGGGCTTCCGCATTGACGATGCAAAGCTCAAGCGCGCAGGGCTCGATTACTGGGATAAGCTGGATATTTTTCACTATGAGAATCTGGATGCGTTTTTTGCGCAGCATCCGGCAGCGACAGCGGAAAATCCCTATTTTTATTTCACCGCAAAAACCGGCACGCTCTATACGGATGTGCAGTATCCGGAGGAGACATTTCTGTTCTTCGGGCGGGAGGATACCGGGCTGGATGATGCAATTCTGGCAGCGCATCCGGAGCGCTGCGTGCGGATTCCGATGCGCGAAACGCTGCGCTGTCTGAATCTTTCCAATTCGGTTGCCGTTGCAGCCTATGAGGTTCTGCGGCAGCACGATTTTGCCGGTCTGACCCGCGACGGCAGATATGCAAAGGCCGGCTGGGAGCCGGATACACCCCGCGCTTATGACATCAGTCAAATTTGAGAAAGGAACCGAAAACATGCTGAAACAGAAAATCAAACTGATGACAGACTCTGTCAGTGATATTTCAAAAGAAGTGGCCGAGGCACTCGATATTGCCATGCTGTATATGCCGATCACCATTGACGGCAAGGCACTGCGCGAGGAGATCGACTTCACCAAGGAAGAATTCTATCAGATGATCGACAATGCGAAGGAATATCCTTCGACTGCGCAGATCACGCCGTTCGAGATCGTTGAAAAGTTTGAGGAGATCGCAGCAGACGGCTATACCGATCTGATCTTCACGACAATCGGTTCCGGCGGCTCCGGTACATATAACAATGCTGTCATGGCACGGGAGCAGTTCTATGAGGCACATCCGGATGCGGAAAACCGGATGCAGATTCATCTGGTGGACGGCCGGAACTATACCGCAGCCTACGGCTATGCGGTGACGGAAGCTGCCAAAAAGCTCGTGCGCGGCGCATCGGTTGCGGAGCTGGTTGATTATCTGGAGGACTGGACGGCACATGCAGGCCTGTATTTTATCCCGATGACGCTGAAATATGTCAAGCGCTCCGGCAGAGTCAGCGCGGCTGCGGCGTTTGCCGGCGAGCTGCTCGGCCTGAAGCCGTTCTGCCGCATCTGCAACTGCAAATCCAGCGTGATCCAGAAGATCCGCGGCGAACAGAATATGATTCCGAAGATGGTCGAGACGGTCAAGGCAGATATGCAGCCCCATGCGCCGTATATCATCATGCAGGGCTGCAATGAGAAGCTGGCACAGGATTTTGCCGCCGCGCTGACCAAGGCGCTCGGCTATCCGCCGGAAGCCTTCTGGAAGATCGGTGCAGCGATCTGCTGCAATGCCGGCCCGAATGTCGTCGGCTTTGTCATCAAGCGCACGGAAGCGGATACTGAATAAGGTATTGCTGCGCGATGATGGGATAATATGATAAAACCGCCTGATTGTTACGTACACAGTCAGGCGGTTATTTTGTTGAAACAGGTATCCGCTGCGCGGATGATCTGTCATGAGGGCGTTGTCCGCAAGCTCCCACCGGGGGCGTATCTCCATAATCACTCCATCGGAGATACCGCTTTTTGCATTTTATTTTGGATTGCCGGGATTCCCGTATTTGCCTGCTTCTTTTCGCACCTTCGGATCCTCCGGGTCAAAAATGTGATAACGGTAAGCGTTGATGACGACTGTGTCCTGATACTGCGAAAGCCGCGGCGTTTTGAGGCCGTAATTCATGTGCACATGTCCGTGAACGAAAAACTGCGGCCGGTATTGCTCCAGCAGTTCGCGGAACACCTCGAAGCCGGTATGGCAGAGATCATTCGGATCATCGTGAAATCCCGCCATCGGTGCGTGTGTGACCAGAATATCAAAGCCTCTGGTGCGCCAGAGCTTGCGCTTCAGTCTGCGGACACGCCGCTGCATGTCCTTTTCCTTATACTGGAAATAGCCGTCGCGGTAGCGCATGGAGCCGCCGAGTCCGGCAATGCGCAGCCCGCTTTCGTGTACATAGACATCATCCTCAATGCAGATGCAGCCCTCCGGCGGCTTGATCGTATACTTTTCGTCGTGATTGCCGTGGACGTAGAGCAGCGGCAAATTGGAAACTGTCTCAATGAACGTGAGATACTCTGCCTTCAGGTCACCGGCAGAGATAATCAGGTCAATGCCCTTGAACGCGCCCGGTTTATAATAATCCCAGAAATTCTTTGCCTCTTCGTCCGACATTACGAGAATATTCATGTTTTTCCTACCCCTGTGTTTTCTTTTCTTTTTATTTGCGTCTTTTTCTGAATTGCAGATGCGTGATGTCATGCTGAAATGCATGCTTCAGGCTCCCCCTGAGTCCTGCAGCTGCGTGAATCCTGTGTCAGATGACAGGCCGCGGAATCTGTCCGCCTGTCTGCCGCTGAATGCTGTGCCACTTTGCAAATTCCCGGAATTCAGGAGCCAGCTCGCTGATCTCCGGCAGACGTCCGACCACATTGTCCGCAAGCCAGTCCTGCGTGATGATCTCATCCGGCGTCAGGCTCTGGTTTTCTTCAACTCTGCATTTTCCGTCCTGACTGTAGATCGGGCCGCTGAACGGTTTGAATTTTTCCATCGTGATGCGTTCCTGCACCAGCTTGACCAGCTTCTGCGTGCCGATCGGCAGCCGCTTGGAACATGCAACGTCGATCGCGCCTGACGACATGCCCCAGTAATAATTCAGTGCCTGCTTTTCATTCTGGTTGGCGTCATTTTTCCATGCGCCGATCAGAACCGAGCGCACCAGATCCTCATAGAGATTGCCCCAGTTCCAGAACGGCGATGCCAGATGGAACGAGGTGTCGCCGTAAACGCCGTAGAGTCCGTAATCCGGTTCTTCAGGCTGATCCTTGGTATGCGGCCGCTCGTTGATATCGCGCCGGGAAATCATGTCAATCTGCTTGGAATGGAAATATGCAACCGGGTCGTGATTTTCGAGCGTTGACCAGTCCAGATACACAGTTGCACGCGGATTGACCAGCTTGACGCCGAGTGCAAAGGCATTGACCGATGCCAGTGCACCGAGAATCGGATAATCTGCGACATAGCCGATCCGGCCGATTTCGGTCATGGAACCCGCGATAATGCCTGTAATGAACTTTGCTTCGTAGATACGCAGATAATAGGTGCGGAGCTGCTGATAGGCCGTGTTGACCGAGCAGTTCAGAATAATAACCTCCGGATGCGCAACCGCCATCCGCATACTGCATGCGTGGTAAAACGGAGAGGTTGTGAAAATCAGCGTGTTGCCGTCGGCAATCGCTTTTGCAATGGTTTCCTCGCCCTGCTCTGCGGTGCAGATATAGTATTGGGTTTTGATGGTGTTGCCGAACACTTTTTCAATGTAGCAGCGGCCGACTTCGTGATTAAAGATCCATGCGGAATCATCCGGGTGCTTCGGATAGAGAAATGCAATCTGCAGAACGCTGCTCTGCCCGATCGGAAGCGGGATGACTTTGTTCAGCAGAGAGACCTTCTGGGAACCCTCTGTCGGGTTCAGGATATGCGAGGTCGGATTTTCGCTGCTGAGCACGCGGAATTCTCCGCGGATGCGGTCGATCTTGCGGTGCAGCTCAACAGAGGAAAGTCCTTTCAGCTGCTGGAAGCCGTAGATCTCAATGAAGTGCAGGAATGCATCGCCGGGCGTGATCGAAAGCCGTGTGCCGATCTTTGAGCTGTAATACCGTTCAAAAACGGAGTACATGAACTTGACGTCGCGGCGGAGCTCCTCGCCCCACGGTGCCGGCTGCGGCGCTTTTGTGTCCGTGTTGTCGGGTGTATCCGTCGGCGTGATGGCCTGCACCAGACGGAGAAATCCGCCGGGCTGCGTCATCTGAATCTCATAGATGCCGGAAATACGGAAAAACTCCATGAATTCGCGGTAGATGAGGTAATCCGTATCATCTGTCGGCTTGGGCAGCAGTCTTGTCACAACAGCGCCGATACTGACAGCACCGAAGTATTTGGAAACGCTGACGCGCTTGTTGCCTTCCACGATATAGAACCGCTGCATATATTCATAGACGATGATCGGTTCGTTGACGCCGACCTCCCGGACAGAATCGCAGAGTGCGGACCATTTGCTGCCGAATTCCGTTTCGTAATCCAGCAGCGGCATGAAGTTGGATGCAAAGGCCGATTTACGGTCAGACTGCGCCGTGCCTGCAATCAGCGCGAGCGGGATTTCAAGCTGCCCCATCGGCTGCTGGCCGTCCAGTTCCTTCCGCTTTGTGATATCGTCGTCCTCGATGATCTCATCCTTTTCGACGATCTCTTCGTTGTTTTCCTTTTTGATTCGCTCGACCCCGCGCAGGATGCCGTCCAGCGAGGGGAGGAACGGGTATTCACCGCGGGAAACTGCCGTGCGGTACTGCTTTTCAGCCATTTTCTGTGCTTTGGTATAATCCTGAATTGCCATGATGCTGCTCCTTTTGTGTCTGCGGCGGAGCGGACATCCGGAACGGGATGCCCGTGCGGATATTACTGTAACAACAGAAGCGGACAGGAAAACGGTGCTGCCCGCCGTTCATTATTATAGCATATTGTTCTCTAAAAAGCAAGCTGAGAGCAGAAAAAAACCGGCGGAGTGCTCCGCCGGTTTGGGAGATTCAGTTTTTATATTCGGCCGGAATTTTAATCAGATGGCGAGATTTGTAATAGGTAGTATAAACGGTATCATAGTTTTCGCTTTTTATGAAGAAAATATAATATGCCTCTGCGAAATACATTGAATAGCCGTCAACATTAGACATATTTGTTCCGTTTTGTGCTCCGCCTTGCTGTTCGCCAGGATGGATAACAGTTGCTGCATTTACCTCATCAACAGTGAATGTCCATTCATTGTGATGTTCACCATAAGCTGAAGACAAACCGTTTTCGTCAAAATTGCCGTTCACACTATAATTTCGATATTGACGACGCCATGGATTGAGAGCAGCAGTACAATATGCTTCCATATTGTAGCTCACAAGCACCTGAGAACCACGATCTTCTTTTTCGACCTGAACCGTGTCAGAAGCATCTATCTTAGTCGTAGACCAATCCGACCAGTCAGACCATGTTTCGGTATAAGCTGTTTTGACATTCACCTTGCAGGAGACGCTTGTGCCGTTTGCACTTGCAGTAATTGTTGCGGTTCCGTCCTTCTGAGCGGTGACAAGTCCTGCTTTGACGCTTGCGACTGTTGCGTTTGAGGAACTCCAGACAACATCATCCGGGAAAGGATACGAACAGATCAGCTGAAAGGTCTTGCTTGTGCCTTCAGTATTCAGCGTCAGAGAATACTTGTTCAGTATGATAATAATGCCGCGCTCAGTCAGAATTTTTCGTTTCAGCATCGAATAATCAACAGCATTCAGTTTGCCGTCGCCGTTCAAGTCAGCAGCCTTTGCATCCTTCAGAGTTGTTTGCGGAGCAGTCAGCAGCCAGTTCTTCAGCAGCGTCAGATCGGTTTCATCAACCTCGCTGTCTGCGTTGATGTCGCCCGGAACAGAGATCTGTTCCCAGCGTGCATAAAGCATGACCTTTGCGCTTCCGTTTACGATATCGGGATAAATATCATTGGCAGTTAGCGCAGTGTCGTCCTGATCGAAGATGGTTCCACTGTCTTTGGCAAGGCTCCAGCCGAGGAAGCGGTATCCGGTTTTTGTCAGCTTGAATGAACTAGCGTTTGTCAAACCGTATTCCGGACTGCCGCTGCCGTTGTTCCAGATGGTAGCATAGACTTTTCCGCTGGATTTGACAAGGATCGTGCCGTCATCGCTTGCCTTGTAATCGGCCTCCTCTGCGATCGTACCGCCGTTCGTGTTATAGTTGATCGTGAGCTGCTTGGGCGGTTCTTTGACAGTGAAGGATACATTGTCGCTGAACGTGTAGTTTCCGTTTGCATTTACAGAGGCTACATTTGCATAATAGCTGCCCGATGCGAGAGAATAGGAATAGGAAAGCCCGCTGATCCTGTATTCTACTGCAATATTCGTTCCGTCCGGATTGCAGATATAAACATCATACCAGTCAGCGTTATCACATGCATTCCATGAAAATCCGACCGGTGAAGCGCTTGTATTGGCCGAGACGGAAAGTGTGGGCTTGGAGGGAACGACGGGGGCGGGTGGAGAATAGCGTAAAACACCATCCCATGATACGCCCCCGGCATTATTCCAGAAATTCTCTCTGATAATACCGTCATCGTCGTTTGCTGCTGCAACACATTTACCTCCGCCCAAATAAAATTCCGTGTGAGCGGATTCATCTAGCAAAATGTCACCTCTTTGGAGATTGGAGGAGTTTCCGATATTGCTCCACGAAATCCATTGAAAACCGATGCCAGTAAGTACACCTCTCATATTGCGGGTGTTGAATGCTGAATTACCGACATCAAATCCACCGGCTTTCAATGCATAAAAAACAAAGGAAGAGCAATCATAATCCGGTCCGTTTCGATTGGACTGGCTGTACCAGTGACTGTTATCATCCGCAATTGCAAGCGCCCATTCCAAAGCGGCTTCGATATTTCCGGCAGCCTGTGCTCTTATTGGTACAGGCAACAGAAAGCAACAGCACATCATCAAAGACAAGCAAAGCGAGACTAATTTTTTCATAACAAACCTCCTGTTCTTCGGTTGCTGTATTGTGAAACATTATGCTGCATACGGTATAAGGGGAGCGGATTTTTGCATTAGAGCGGGAATCCGGACACCGTATGAGATACAGCTTCAAAATACAACGAATCGTGTATAACAAAAACATCATTCGACGTTTTATAATTATATAATACACGAATTGTTGTAATTTGTCAATAGAATTCCGTGACATGTGGTATAATTTAGGCGCATTATATAAACGGAGGTACAACGAATTATGCAACATTATCAACGAATACGGGATTTGCGGGAAGATGCCGATCTGACGCAGGAGGCGCTCTGCCGAAGACTGAATATGCATAAAACGACCTATACCAATTATGAACAAGGAAAGCATACCGTTCCGCTTGATTTTGCCGTTGTACTCGCTGATTTTTATCAGGTCTCACTTGATTATCTGACCGGCCGCACGAGCTTTCCGCACGGAAGAGCCAATCCGGTGTTTTCAGAAGAACAGCTTCATGTTGCAGAACAGTATGCGCAGCTGAGCGAAAAAAACAAAGGCCGTCTGGAATACTATCTGGAAGAACTGCTGAAAAAGCAGGCAACAGAATCTGCATGCGGAAAAGATACAGAATAAGCACAGATAAAAGCTGCCTGACTTGCTTAACACACAGTCAGGCAGCTTTTTCATTTGTAAAATATGACCCTTATCTTTCCTCAGAACTGCGGTTCGCCGGAGAGAATCAGCATTTCATCGGCGTGCGGATCAATTTCCTTTTCCTTGACCTCGCGTGCCCAGACCTCCGGCTCATATTCCTCGACCTTGACGGTGACGGCAGAGCGGGGGCAGCCCCATTTTTCTGCGAACAGATCCGTGAGGTCCTGTGCGACCTCCTGCTTGACCTTTTCGTCCTTCGGATAGGCTTTTATCACGATCAGCGGCATAAGAAGCGCTCCTTTCAGCGGTAGTTTTCGACACATTCGCGTCTGACCAGTCCGGCCAGCGCATCAGGCAGATTGTGCTGCGGATCCCATTCCTGCCCGAAGGCAGATGCAGTCTCCGCATATTCTGCGTACAGTGGGGATGCTTTATAGTTTTCAAGCAGCAGCGGGAGTTTTTCGCCTGCTTGCTCTGTGCGGGCGATCGCAAGACAGAGCGAGATATTCACCTCTTTGCGGCTGCCGACGCATTCAAACGGCTTATTCGGCAGCGCACCGCAGAGCTCCTGCAGAACAGGCTCCATATCTGCCATATTGAACAGATCGGCGCCGAGCAGTCTGGTGATCTCTGCCAGCGGCAGGAACGGTGACAGGATCACGGAGACAAACAGGCATTTTGCGCAGTGTCCGCACCATTTATCCTGCTTGGCACCGGCATTGCAGCTGCGGAAGATCTCGTGATATGCTGTCGGGAGCGATGCAAAATATCTTGCAATCTGGAATTCCGTCAGCGGACGGAGCAGACTGAAATACTGCACGCCGCAGCGCAGATAATCCCGTTCATAGGCTGCAAAATCACGCTCAAACTGATAGCTCTTGGAATACTGATGATTGACCTCTGCTTCAGAGACTGTCGATTCGCTCGCTGAGGATTCATTCGAGAGAATGACCGTTTTCAGCCCGTTGACATAGGCTGTCAGTGCCGCCGAAAAAGCAACGATCGCGGAAAACGGTGTGTGACCGTTCAGAAAGCCCTCTTTGTTCAGGCGCAGCATATTCGGATCAAGCGTGCGTTTCACTTCCAGAATCCGCTCCTTCGGGATGCCGGCAAGCAGCGCGGCCTGTTCCGAGGAATCGCGGTGATTGATCTGATAGGCATAGGCATTGTCAAGCTGCCCCTTCAGCAGATTCAGCGTGACGATCGAATCCTTGCCGCCGCCGACCGGGATCAGAAGGCCGGAAAGGTCTGTGCGCTGTGCGGGTTTATCCGGAAGATTCTCATAATACGGCGCATCGTCATATTCAAACTGCATAAAGCTGTCAAAATCCGTTTCGATGCCGTTGCGGTAGAAGAACTCGCCCAAGCCGCCGAAATACAGCCGCTTCCACCAGTCCTCCTGCTCCTTGTCCACCAGAATATCGCTGAGCTTCACCTTCGGCGGACAGGCGATCTTCCAGTAGGAGACCAGCTCTGCCATGCCGAGCGAAACGATCAGCCGCCAGAAAGCGGGATCGTCCTCCAGCGGGCTGAAAAGGCGCTTTGCACCCGGCTTTTGTGAAAGCTCCGTTTTGCAGGGAATCTCCCATGTCGGCCGAAACAGACCGTCTATCCCGTCAATGGAAAAAAAGTATTCGAGATGCAGAACAGTGCCTGTCTCTGTCTTTTTGAATTCGGGAAAGATTTCCGTAAATTTGAACCTGGGATGTTTCTCACGCAGTTCGGTAAATGTCATGTGTTTCGCTCCGTTCTGACATAGAATGCAGAATGCGCAATCCGTCAGAGATTACGCATTCTGTCAGTATCTC
The DNA here is from genome assembly GCA_017427265.1 of Oscillospiraceae bacterium. Lineage (GTDB taxonomy): Bacteria > Bacillota > Clostridia > Oscillospirales > Ruminococcaceae > Firm-04. Next base: position 54,505 of record JAFRTG010000030.1, read on the forward strand.
TTATTTCGCTTTGACTGCCTCGCGGACAACCTCTGCGATGTGCTCTGCGGACAGGCCGAACTGCTTGAGCAGATCGACAGCCGGGCCGGAGTGGCCGAAGGTGTCGTTGACGCCGATTCTGCGCACCGGAACCGGGCATGCCTCGCAGACGGCCTCTGCAACAGCAGAGCCGAGTCCGCCGATGATGCTGTGCTCTTCCGCGGTGACGATCGTGCCGGTTTCCTTTGCGGCCTTGACAATGATATCTTGATCGAGCGGCTTGATCGTGTGGATGTTGATGACGCGGACGGAGATGCCCTCGCCTGCCAGCGTCTCTGCGGCGATCAGCGCCTCATTGACCATGAGACCCGTTGCGACAACGGTCACATCGCTGCCGTCGCGGAGCAGAACACCCTTGCCGAGTTCGAACTTGTAGGTTGCCGGATCATTGATAACCGGAACAGCCAGTCTGCCGAAGCGGCAGTAGACCGGGCCGTCATGCTGAATGGCAGCTTCGACAGCAGCCTTTGCTTCGGTGTCGTCTGCCGGGTTGATGACGGTCATGCCGGGAATCGTGCGCATGAGTGCGATGTCCTCGCAGCACTGATGCGTTGCGCCGTCCTCACCGACGGAGATGCCGGCATGGGTTGCGCCGATCTTGACATTGAGATGCGGATAGCCGATGCTGTTGCGGACGATCTCGAATGCTCTGCCGGCCGCAAACATTGCGAACGAGGATGCAAACGGAATCATGCCGGCTGCTGCAAGACCCGCAGCAACGCCCATCATGTTGGCCTCTGCGATGCCGCAGTCATAGAAGCGGTCCGGATAAGCCTTTTTGAACATGCCGGTCTTGGTCGCGGCAGCAAGGTCAGCGTCCAGAACGACGAGGTTTTCATATTTTTCAGCCATTGCAACCAGCGCTTCGCCGTAGCTTTCGCGCGTTGCCTTCTTGATTACATCACTCATGCTTCTGCCTCCAGTCTGCTCAGTTCTGCCTGCAGTTCAGCCATGGCCTTTTCATACTGCTCTGCATTCGGAGCGGTGCCGTGCCAGCCGACCTGATTTTCCATGAAGGAAACGCCCTTGCCCTTGGTGGAGTGCTGAATGATTGCAACGGGCTGTCCGGTGATCTTTTCTGCCTCACGGAATGCGCGGTCGATGTCGTCAAAGTCATGTGCGTTCATCTGAATGACATGCCAGCCGAACGCTGCAAATTTATCCGGAATCGGCTCCGGCGAACAGACATCGGTGATTTTTCCGTCGATCTGCAGACCGTTGTTATCGACAATGGCAATGAGATTGTCAAGGCCGTAGTGCGCTGCAAACATCGCTGCTTCCCAGACCTGACCCTCTTCGATTTCACCGTCACCGAGCACGGCATAAACACGGTAATTATCGTTTCTGTGCTTGCCGGCCAGCGCCATGCCGCAGGCTGCGGAGATGCCCTGTCCGAGCGAGCCGCTGCTCATGTCAACACCGGGGATTGTGATGCAGGGGTGGCCTTGCAGTCTTGCACCGATGTGGCGGAGCGTCTTCATCTCGTCCATCGGGAAGAAGCCGCGCTCTGCAAGTGTTGCATAGAGTGCCGGTGCCGTGTGTCCCTTGGAGAGCACAAAGCGGTCACGCTCTGCGAAATCCGGGTTATCCGGATACACATGCATTCTGGTAAAGTAAAGATACGTCATCACATCTGCGATGGAGAGAGAGCCGCCCGGATGGCCGGATTTCGCATTGTATACGCCCTCAATGATACCCATGCGGATTTTGCAGGCATGGATCTGAAGCTGTCTGCGGAGCAAATCGTCCATATTCGTTCCTCTTCCTTTCTGTTTTCTGCGTTCCGGCCTCTGCCGGAACGGCGCATGAATTCGCTGTGCCCGGCTTTGCCGGAGCATCGTTTTTATTATACTATATTCCGCGGCAAATTGCAAGCGCTTTTCTGCAAGTGAGTCATTGATTATTGCGGTTTTTGCAGCTTTGTATCTGCCGGAACGGCGTGTACGGCGCTGTGGTAAAATACTTGACTTTTTACACAAAATATGGTATAATATTCTGCGGTATACAGAGGATATACCGGGGATTTTTTTGACCGATTGGGAAAGGTAAGGAACAAAAAAATGAGCGAAAAAGAGACCAAGACAATGACAAAGCCCGAGAGCAACGCAACCAACATTTATGCGCAGCTGGAAGAGAGTGCCCGCCGCGAGCGGAAACAGAAAAATGAGCTGCTGCGCTTCTTCGGCGGTCTGCTGCTGTTCGGCGCAGGCATGTTCATGATTTTCCAGAACATGACCGTTTCGAGTTCGTGGGGCATGGGCGGCTCGATCTTCCGGATCGGCGGCTTCGGCATTCCGAACGGCACGATCATGATTCCGCTGCTGATCGGCATTGCACTGCTGTTTCTGTGTGACAGAAAGCTGTGGGGCTGGCTGTTCATCGCTGTCGGTCTTGTGATTATCCTTGCAGCCGTGATTATGACGGTCAGCATTTCATGGCGGTCTACGACCGGCTGGACCTTCTTTGTCGTCTTTGCAATGACCTTTGCAGGCGGCGCGATGATGCTCCGCGAGCTGTTCCGCTCCAACTGAGCAGAAGGACGCAAAAACTGAATCACTGACGGAATGCACCGCAGGATCACCGGATGAAAGACCGGAGATTCTGCGGTGCTTTGATTTCCCGTGCGGCAGGATATTTTGCTATTCCGATCTGATTATGCCCCCTATCAAAAAAACCGTATGCCGGAATGTCTTGCAATCTGCTGCGGATTATGCTATAATGAAAATACCGCCGCAGTGCGGAATAAAAATACGTTTCAGGGGGAGAGAAATATGAAACGACTTCATCAGGCAGCAGCGGCGCTGCTCAGCTGTGTGCTGGCCATGCAGAGTATGCCGCTGAACGGAACCGTTCAGGCAGCGGATTCTGCCGAACCGGGCAAGGAAATCCTTGTCACCGGCTTTGAGGACAAGGCGGTTTCCATGTTCTCCAAGCGCGGCGATGATGACACCTCTGTCATCACCGCATCTGACGAAAAGCCGCATTCCGGCGATTACTGCATGGCGATCAAGGAGCGCAGCGATGGCTGGAACGGCCCTTCGATCTCGCTTGAAAGCCTCGGCTGCAAGCCCGGCGTCCGCTATATCGCAAGCGCATGGGTCAAGGCGCAGTGGTATAACGACTGCAAGATCAGCCTGCAGTATACCGATGCCGACGGCGAACAGCACTATAACAACATGAGCTCGGCAATCAGCCAGGGCGAATGGGTCAAGATCCCTGAAGTCAAGTTCAGCTTTTCTTCTGACATGAAGGATGTCCAGCTCTATATCGAGAGCACGGACAAGGTTGAGCTTTATGTGGACGATTTCTCGCTGACAGAAGGCCCGACCTATCACATCCAGAAGGACATTCCCTCGCTGAAGGAGGTCTACGGCGACTATTTCAAGATCGGCACCGCAGTTACCGCCGCAGAGCTTGCTCCGGACGCAACCAAGGATCTGATCCTCAAGCATTTCAACTCCGTGACGCTGGGCAATGAGCTCAAGCCGGAAAACATGCTCGATCAGAAAGCATCGCAGGCCTATCTCAAGGAGACCGGCGACGATACCGTGCCGCAGGTCAAGATGAACGGCGCTGCCCGCACCATTCTGGATTTCTGCCGCGAGTACAATATCCCCGTGCGCGGTCATACGCTGGTGTGGCACAGCCAGACGCCGACATGGTTCTTCAAGGATGACTACACCAAGGACGGCGAGTGGGTCGATAAGGCGACGATGCTCAAGCGTATGGAAAACTATATCAAGGGCGTGTTCGATGTCGTTCTGACGGAATATCCGGATATCGACTTCTACGCATGGGACGTTGTCAACGAGGCGTTCGGAAACGACAGCGGCAATCCGCGTGATCCCGGCACCTACGAGGCAGGCCGCGGCGAATCCGCATGGGTCAAGGTGTTCGGTGACAATTCGTTCATCAAGCCGGCATTCCAGTACGCAAGAAAATATGCGCCGGCAAATATCAAGCTCTACTACAACGACTACAACGAATACATGACCGCAAAGCAGGACGGCATCATTGAGCTTGTCCGCGATCTGGCGAAGGATAACCTGATCGACGGCATCGGAATGCAGTCGCATCTCGATATCAGAAAGGGTTCGGACGCATTCCCGTCCACCGGTACCTATGCGGCCGGTCTGAAAAAGTATGTCGAAGTGGCCAAGGAGCTCAACCTCGATCTGCAGGTCACCGAGCTGGACGCAACGCTGGACAAGGGCTTCCACGATGATGAGGCCATGGAGATTCAGGCGAAGTATTACAGCGATATCATGGACACACTGGTCAAGTACAAGGACAACATTTCCGCTGTTGTGTTCTGGGGCACGACCGATGACCAGAGCTGGCGTGCATGGGGCTATCCGCTGCTGTTCAACGAGGATTACTCCAAGAAGGAATGCTTCGATTCGATCGTGGACGGCATTCAGTACACGACTGCTGCCAGCACGACGCGCGTCGTCCGGACAACGACCACCACGACCGCGACCACGGAAAAGATCACTGTCACCACGCCGGATTCTTCCAAGCGTCTGGCAGGCGATGTCAATCTCGACAAGAGCGTTGACGTTTCCGATGCGGTTCTGCTGGCCAAGTTCCTCGGCGGCGACAGCAGTGCCAAGGTGACCGATCAGGGCAAGGCGAACGGAGAGGTTGACGGCAAGGAAGGCCTTTCGACGGACGACCTCACAATGATCCTGAAGTACATCTGCAAATTGGTTGTTCTGAAATAATGTGAGAAGGCGCTGGTTTCAGGAATCAGCGCCTTTTTGTCTGCCGGTCAGGAGTCTGGGGCTTGCGGCAGAAGTCCCCGTTCCGTTATCGCTTGCATTTTCATTTGGAGTATGTTATAATAATATCAAATTTAAGCCCGAAGCAGAAAACCGGAGCTTTCAGAACAGGAGGTGCGGATTCATGAAAAAAACAAGACGCGAACCGATCGTGCTGTCACAGATGCACCCGTTCACACTGTTTCTGGTGCTGAGCGGCTGCATTGTCGTTGTCTTTGCGCTGATCCGCATTGACAGCGTTGCAAAGTTCTGCGGCAAAATTTTTTCCGCGCTCGGCCCTGTGTTTACGGGCTGTGTCTTTGCGTTTCTGCTTGTTCCGGCCGCCAACCTGACGGAACGCCGCATTGCAAAAATCATGGCCCGCGCCATTGAAAAACACCCGCGGATGAAAAGCTATCCGCGCTGTATCGGGTCGTTTCTGGTCGTGCTGGTATTTGTCAGTTCCATTGTGCTGCTCGTCGCTGCGACCTTTTCGCAGGTCGTGGACGGCGTTTCCAGAGCCATCGACCAGCTGCCGCATTACTTCGATCTGGTTACAGAGCATATCGGAATGATCCTCTCCGCAGACAACAATATCGCGCGGTATCTCTCCGATCTCAGCGACCGTTTTTCCGCCTCGCAGCTCGGCATGGGCAGTGTCGATACGGTGGATGTCACGCAGCGGCTGCTTTCGGCTGCGGCATCCGGTGCAGCGGGCACGTTCGGCTTTCTCTATGACGTGATCGTCGGCTTTGTCGTCGCGGTGTATCTGCTTGTCAGCCGCGACCGCTTCTTCAAGCAGTGGAAGCAAATCCTCTATGCCGTCTGCAAGCCCAAGACCGCTGTATGGATTGACGGCCGTCTGCGCATCGCAAACCAGACCTTCGGCACGGCGGCCATCGGCAAGCTGATTGACTCTGTTCTGATCGGTCTGTTCTGCTTTATCGGCTGCTCGGTCATCCGCACGCCTTACAGCACACTGATTGCCGTCATCATCGGCGTGACGAATATGATACCGTATTTCGGCCCGATCTTCGGCGCCATTCCCTGCGTACTGCTGATTCTGATGGAAAGCCCCGCAAAGGCACTCTATTTTGCGATCTTTATCATCGCGCTGCAGCAGTTTGATGCGAATATTCTCGATCCGCGAATCGTCGGCAAGTCGATCGGCCTGCCCGCATTCTGGGAGCTGTTTGCCTGTCTGCTGGGCGGCGGTCTGTTCGGCATTGTCGGCCTGATTATCGGCGTGCCGGCCTTCGCGGTCGTATACACACTGGTCAAGCAGCTCGTTTCGGAGCGGCTCAGCGACCGCGTCAAGGAGGGCGAGCTGACGCCGGAATTCCTGCGGGAACAGCTCGGCGTGACGGAGGTCATACAGGAATCCGGTCTGTTCAGCGACGACGAATCCGACAGTCCGTATATCCAGCATCTGATTCTGCTTGAAGATATTGCACAGCAGCCGCACATAAACAAGGATAAACCGGAATAAAGGAGTTGCCTGTCTGATGTCAGAAGCACTGAAAAAATACATGATTCTGCTGATTTGCGCTGCACTGCTCCCCGCGGCCGGATGCAGCCTGAAAAAATCCGATCCGGAAGGCAGCAAGCAGGATTCCGCTGCGGAAGAGAGCATTCAGATCATTGAAAGTCTGCCCGCCGAAACCGAAGCCGCCGTCACAAAGCCTGTTCCCGCTGAGCTGCAGCCGCTGCTTGATAAATACCCGATGTTCGGCGAATCCGAAGCCTTCAAGGGTGTTGAGGTCTATATGTGGCAGACGGCGAATGAGGGCATTCGCTGCGGCGCGCTCTACGGCACAAACCGCAGCAAATATCCGGAGGAGATCTATGCGCTGCGCTGGAACAGTGTCTCGGCCGATGAAATGAAAATGCTGCTGGAATACTATACTGAAACCATGGGCGCAGACGCAAACACCGTGGCCATCCTTCCCTGCCGGCAGATGAACGGCGATCCGGAAACAGACGCAGCCTTTACCGCGCAGGTACAGGAGCTCTTTTCAGATTATTCCGTCTTTTCTTTTATGGATCTGGAACTGGAGGAGCTGAAAAAGAAATATGGGGCTTATTTCCGGCTGAATCCCGGCGAAGGCATTTTGGTCTATGTCTGGCAAAACGCGGAGAATGCCTTCCACTGCTGCGCGCTGAATCCCTCGGACAATCATTATACGGATTGGTTTTCACGCGGCGCTTCGGTTGACGAAATGAAGCAGATTCTGGCTTATTACAGCACACAGGAGGCGCTTGCGGCAGCCGGCACAACCAAGCCGCCGGAGATCACCGTGGTTCCGTGCATCCAGCCTCTTTCCAGCTACCTCTACGAGATTGACGATGCTTATATCAGCAAGCTGGAGGAGCTGTTCCCGGAATATCCGGTGCAGCGGCCGGAATCAGATTGAGATTCCGGTGACTGACAGGCATTCCGTTCCGAACTGCATAAAAGAAAAAGGCCGCCTTCCGGAACCGGAAAGCGGCGCTTTTTTGTAATGATTGTTTGACCCGATCAGTTTGCCTTGTTCAGCAGCTTCATCAGCTGAGACTTCTTTCTTGCGGCATTATTCTTGTGCAGAATGCCCTTTGCACAAGCCTGATCCACACGCTTGATTGCATAGGTGATGACTGCAACACGATCGGTGCCGCCGACATATGCCTTCTTGATAGCGGTCTTCAGTGCGGACTTGGTTGCCTTGTTGCGAGCAGCACGGATCTTGTTGGTCTTTGCTCTCTTTTCGGGTGTCGGGCGCTTCTTCGGCGCGGTATTCTTTGCAGCTGCCATGATTTGGTACTCCTTTTCTTGTCTGCCAGTTTGCAGAATCTCTGAATAATTCCGGAAAAGCGGCATACAGTAAAAACAGAACGATTATGGCGGGATCATTCTGCAGACGCGGGTGGGGACCGCATACGTTACATGCTGCCAAACCAAATATTATTATAGCAGGTTCAGCAAAAAAATGCAATAGGGCAAAACGAGGAAAATCAGCCGCATTCCGCCTTTTGTTTCGGCGGAATGCACAACATCGGGGGAAGATATGCAGAAACAGGGGCATTACAGCCGGACAGATCTTGCCGTAGAGCAGGCAGAGACGCTCCCGCCGGGGTCCGGCATCCGGATGCGGCACCGCGGAGAAGCGTTCCGCACCACGGAAATCGAGATTGAATCGGACGCAGACGGCGCAGCAATCGGCAGAGGCAAAGGGCGTTATCTGACGCTGGAATCCGCCGATCTGCACCGCACGACGCCGCAGCTGCGGGCGCAGGTCACGGAGCTTGCAGACGAACTGCGCAGCTTTGTACCGCCGGGTGCAGTCCTCGTTGCGGGGCTCGGCAATGCGGACATTACGCCGGATGCGCTCGGCCCTGCGACGGCGGGCTGCGTGCTCGCAACACGGCATCTGCGGCAGGAGCTGCGGAGCAACGAACCGGATACGGACTTTCTGCGGCAGCTGCGGCCGGTCAGCGTGCTCTCGAACGGCGTGCTCGGACAGAGCGGCATCGAGACTGCCGAGCTGATCGCGGCGCTCCGGCAGAACGTGCAGCCCGCCTGCGTCATCGCGGTGGATGCGCTCGCCTGCTCGGATCTCAGCCGGCTCGGCACCACCGTGCAGATCTCAGATGCGGGCATCCAGCCCGGCAGCGGCGTCCGGAACAGCCGTGCAGAACTAAGCCGCAGAACGCTCGGCATCCCGGTGATTGCGCTCGGCGTCCCGACGGTCGTCGATCTGCACACGGCGGTCACAGAAGCCGCGGGACAGGCCGCCGATCTTTCCCGTCTGCCGAATATGATGGTTACGCCGCGGAATATCGACCAGCTGCTGCATCATGCAGCGCGGCTGCTCGGTACGGCGCTGAATCTGGCGCTGCATCCGCAGCTTTCGTTTGAAGATGCGGAAGCGCTTTGAACACGATGCTTCCGGAAGGGGGGACGGCCTGTGCTCATGATTTTTATGCGTGTTCTGATTATTTATCCGATTGTCGTGTTCGGCATCCGGCTGATGGGAAAGCGGCAGATCGGCGAGCTGCAGCCGACGGAGCTGGCCGTTACGCTGCTGATTTCCAACATTGCGACACTGCCGCTTGAGGACCAGAATCTGCCGGTGCTGACCGGTGTACTCCCGATGCTGATGCTGATTGCCTTTGAGGTGCTGCTTTCATTCGGGGTGCTCCGGAGCCGGAAGCTGCGGCATATGCTGGCGGGTGCGCCGCAGACGGTCATCCGCAGCGGAAAGATCGACCAGAAGGTGATGCGGGCGCTGCGCTTTACGCTCGATGACCTGATGACATCCCTGCGCAGCAGCGGCGTTTTCGATATCGCGGAGGTGCAGACGGCCATCGTCGAAACAAACGGTACGGTCTCTGTCCGGCAGAAGGCGCCTGAGCGAACCGTCACCTGTGCCGATATGCAGCTGCATAAGACGGATGACGAACCGCCGGAGGTGCTGATTGCTGACGGCTGCATCAGCGCAGCAGGGATGCAGGCAGCAGGCTGGACGGAACAGCGGCTGAACGGCGTTCTGCGGCAGAAGCAGCTGCAGCCGGCGGACATCTATCTGCTGACCGCAGACAGCAGCGGCCTGCGCACGCTGATCCGGAAGGAGGCAGACGCATGAACAAACGCTTTCTGACAGCACTCTGCCTGCTCGGCATCGTGCTCATGCTGATTGTGTTCTCGACCGTGACGGTCTGCAGCGGATGTGATGCGGTGCTAAGCCGTACCGACGCGCTTTGCAGCATCCCGGAAGGCGCGCCGGCAGACCGCACCGCGGCAGAGCTTTCCGCGCTGCAGGAGGTCTGGCGCCGCAGCAGAGGAAGGCTGCAGTTTTTTGTGCCGAATCAGCAGCTGAACGAGATCAACCGGGAAATATGCCGGCTCCCCGCGCTGCTGGATTCCGGCTGTGACGAGCTCCGCGCAGAGCTTTCTGCCGTCCGTGCCGATCTGGCGCGTATTCGTGAGCAGGCGCGCTCCCTGTTCTGATTATGTTATCATTTTGCCTAAATTCCGCCGCAATCTGCGCATTTGAACGGTCATCTCACCCCATCTTCCGTATTTTTCCAGATTTATCGGCTGAAACCGCTTGACATTCCTGTCGGTTTCCGGTATAATGTTATATAGGAAAAATTGGGCTTTGCCCGGTTGGTTTCCAAAATGTATTAGGAGGTCTGCATTATGTCTCTGACAAAGAATCCCAATGTCAACCAGTGGGTCGATGAAATGATCGCACTGTGCAAGCCGGAAAAGGTCGTCTGGATTGACGGTTCCAAGGAGCAGCTGGATCAGCTGACCGCGGAAGTCACCGCTCTGCCGGACGGTCATCCCGATAAGCTCTATCACATGAACGAGGAGAAATTCCCCGGCTGTCTCTATCACCGTACCCGTCCGAACGACGTTGCCCGTGTCGAGGACAGAACCTTTATCTGCTCCCGCAAGCAGGAAGATGCCGGTCCGACCAACAACTGGATGGATCCGAAGGAAATGTACGCTAAGCTCACCCCGCTCTATGACGGCGTGATGAAGGGCAGAACCATGTATGTCATTCCGTACAGCATGGGCCCGATCGGCTCCCCGCTCGCAAAGGTCGGCGTGGAGGTCACTGACTCCATCTATGTTGTTCTGAACATGAACATCATGACCCGTATGGGCACGCAGGCTTTCGAGAACCTCGGCGATGTCTCCAACGATTTCGTCCGCGGCCTGCACTCCAAGGCAGATGTCAATCCGGATGAGCGCTACATCGTGCAGTTCCCGGAGGACAATGCAATCTGGTCGATTAACTCTGCATACGGCGGAAATGTTCTGCTCGGCAAGAAGTGCTTCGCTCTGCGTATCGCTTCCTATCAGGCAAAGAACGAGGGCTGGATGGCTGAGCACATGCTCATCCTCGGCCTGCAGAAGCCGGACGGCGATACCAAGTACATCTGTGCAGCATTCCCGTCTGCATGCGGCAAGACCAACCTCGCAATGCTGATTCCGCCGGAAGGCTACAAGAAGGCAGGCTACAAGGTCTTTACCGTCGGTGACGACATCGCATGGCTGAAGCCCGGTCCGGACGGCAGACTCTATGCCATCAACCCGGAAAACGGCTTCTTCGGCGTTGCACCCGGCACCAACGAAAAGTCCAACTTCAACGCACTGGCTTCCACCAAGAAGAACGCAATCTTCACCAATGTTGCAATCGACAACTCCGACAATACCCCGTGGTGGGAATCCCTCACCAAGGAGCCGCCGGTCGATGCAACCGAGTGGAAGGGCGCAAAGGTCAACGGACCGGAGTACTGCGCACAGCTTGACGCAAACGGCAAGCATCTCACGCTGGCTCATCCGAACAGCCGCTTCACGGCTCCGGCTGAGAACTGCCCGTGCATCAGCCCTGAGTTCAACAATCCGCAGGGCGTGCCGATTTCTGCAATCATCTTCGGCGGCAGACGTGCTTCCACCACGCCGCTCGTTTATCAGTCCTTCGACTGGACACACGGCACCTACATGGGCTCCGCTGTTTCCTCTGAGACGACTGCTGCTGCAACCGGCGCTGTCGGCGTGCTCCGTCACGACCCGATGGCTATGAAGCCGTTCATCGGCTACAATGTCGGTGACTACTGGGCACACTGGCTCGAAATGGGCAAGGTGCTCGGTGACAAGGCTCCGAAGATCTTCAACGTCAACTGGTTCAAGAAGGACGCTGAGGGTCACTTCATGTGGCCGGGCTTCGGCGACAACATGAGAGTCCTCGACTGGATCATCAAGCGCTGCGAAGGCACTGTGGATGCAAATGAGACCGCAATCGGCTATCTGCCGAAGCCGGAGGATATCAACATCGCAGGCCTTGAGGGCGAAGTTGATGCAGACAAGATGAAGGAGCTCCTCGCTGTCGATCCGGATCTGTGGAAGAAGGAGATCGTCGAGATGCGGAGATATTATAACGATGATATCAAGGCAAAGGGCGGCAAGATTCCGCAGGAGCTTTACGATGTGCTCGACAAGATTGAGGCAAACCTCAACAAATAATCCCGTATATAATCCTGTATAACAGGCAGCCCGGAAGCGGTTCAAACCGCCTCCGGGCTGTGTTTCTTCTGCGCAGAAAGCTATGCGGCGACTTCGTCGGCGCTGCGCTTTCTGCGCGGTGCGTCTGACGAAGGGGGAGTTTCGCTCACTGCGGTGAGCGATGAGGGCGCTGCCTTACATGAAGGAGTAGCCTCCTTCATGTTGGACCCCGCAAGCCTTTGTAAAGGCTTGACCGAAACTTTAATTTTGGGGCGATGTTTTGTCTTTGCGGCGAGCTTTAGCATTGGGAGAGGTTACGTTACAAAAGCCGCGAACAGCGGCGTGAATTTGTTTCATTGGGCGGCTTGGCTGCCGTTGCCCGAAGGGAAATGCCCGCGGGGGCTCCCCGCCGAAGCCGCATATTCCTCCAGCGCTGCAAGGAAGGCCTCGCCGTATTTGTCCATCTTATATTTTCCGACGCCGGAGATCGCAAGCATCTCCTCCTCATTGGAAGGCCGCTTGCTGCACATATCGCGCAAAGTCGCGTCTGAAAAAATAATATACGCCGGAACAAACTCCCGCGCCGCCAGCTTTTCCCGGACATGCCGGAGCGCCTGAAACAGCTCCTCGTCCACGCCGTAATCCGGCAGTGCCGCAAGCCGCCGCTCCCGCTGCGTCTGCTTCAGATCGCGCTGCGGCAGAGCCATCTGCACGGTCTCCTGTCCCCGCAGAACCGCATTTGCCTTCGGCGTCAGAGAAAGCGTCGCATACTGCCCGGTATCCGTGATGAGATACCCGCGGGAAATCAGAATGCTGACCATGTGCTCCAGATGCATCCGCGAAACGTCCGCGAGCAGCCCGTAGGTCGAAAGCGTCTGATACCCCGCCTCCTTCAGCTGCTTTGTGTCCTTGCCCTGCAAAATATCACAAAGCATTTTGGAGCCGCAGTGCCGTCCGCGCTGCCCGACGCGATACACGCAGGAAAGAATTTTCTGCGCCGGAACCGTCGCGTCAACCGTCTCCGTCTCAGCGAGACAGCAGCCACAGTTTCCGCAGTAGGTAGGCGCTTTTTCTCCGAAATAGCCGAGAATAAAATGCCGCAGACAATCTGTCAGATTACAGTACTGCACCATTTTATGCAGACGGTCAAAATCCTTCTGCCGGACGTTTTTCCGCGCCTCCTCGCTCAGCATCTCGTTCTCCGAATCGGAATTCTCGATCAGAAACGTATTTGTGCGGATATCCTGCGGGCTGTAAAGCAGAATGCACTCCGCCGGCATTCCGTCTCTGCCGGCGCGCCCCGCTTCCTGATAATACGCCTCCATGCTTTTCGGCATATTATAATGCACGACAAAAGAAACATTGGATTTGTCAATGCCCATGCCGAATGCATTCGTCGCAACGATGATTTCCGCGTCATCATGGAGAAAAGCCTCCTGCGCACGGGTGCGTGCCTCAGCGCTCAGACCCGCGTGATAGCGTTCGGCGCGGAAGCCGTCGGCGCAGAGCTTGGAGCAGACCTCATCGGTCAGGCGGCGGGAGATGCAGTAGACGATGCCGCTTTTGCCGCGGTTGCGCTTCAGGATCCGCAGCAGTGCGTCATAGCGCTTGGACGGCCGCTCGACAATCCAGCGCAGATTCTTCCGGTCAAAGCCGGTCACGAGCTCCAGCGGCTGCCGCAGCCCCAGCAGATGCCGGATATCATCGCGGACAGTCTGCGTTGCCGTCGCGGTAAAGGCCGCAACGACCGGCCTGCGCGGCAGCTCTGCGAGAAATTCCGTAATTTGCAGATAGCTCGGACGGAAATCCTGCCCCCACTGCGAGAGACAGTGTGCCTCATCCACCGCGACCATCGCCACGGCGACCGAATCCGTCAGCGAGAGAAACGCATCGGTCAGCAGGCGCTCCGGAGCCGCATAGAGCAAGCGGATTTCACCGCTGCGCACAGCGTCGAGTGTCCGGAAATAGGCCTCCTGCCCCAGATTGCTGTGCAGACAGGCCGCGGGAATGCCCGCCTCCCGGAGTACGGCAACCTGATCCTGCATCAGCGAGATCAGCGGCGAAACGACCACGGTGATGCCGGTCATCAGCATGGCCGGAACCTGATAGCAGATGGATTTTCCTGCGCCGGTCGGCATGATGCCGAGGACATCCCCGCCGGAAAGAATCTGCCGGATCAGCTCCTCCTGTCCGTCGCGGAAGCGGTCATAGCCAAAGAATTCTTTGAGTACGGATTGAGGTGTCATAAGTGTTTGCAACTTCCTTTTTCAAGCATGACAAAATCGCCTGCATCAGCACTGTGCAGGCGATTTTTATATCATTTACTGCAGAATTTCCTGCCAGCCCTCCTCCGGTTCCAGATCGGAGTGAGCCACAATATTTTCAACGTAATAGCGCAGAATCAGACGGACGTCTGTCAGCCCGATCTTGCCGTCCTCGTTGATATCCGCGAACCGGAACTGTTCGTCCGTCAGCGGAACCGCATCGTCAGACTGCACCATTTTATCTACATAGACTGTCAGTGCAAGCCGGACATCCAGCGTATTGACTTTTCCGTCGAGATTGATATCACCGAGGCGCTCCCACGGGGTAATCAGAACGGAAACCGGGAATTCATACCGCACATTTTCCTGCATGGCGGTGATGATCGCTTCGCCGTTGCCGCGGACTGTCACCAGACCGGCGCCGTCCACCTCTGCAACGGACGGATTGCTGCTCTTCCACGTATAGCTTCTTGCGGACGGAAGGAACAGCGATACCTTATAGCCGCTGCGCGTCACGCGAACCGTTTCGCCGGTGTAGACATCCGGCAGGCGGATCGGACGGTCATCAGCAGCAAGCGTCTGAACCGGTGCAGTGCTGACGATTTCTGCCGCCGTTGTTTCGGGAGTCGCTGTTGTCGCCGGAACGGCTTCTGTTGTCAGCTCAGTTTCGGCTTCATATTCCGTTGTAAGAACGGATGCCGTGGTCAGGGCGGGTGCCGCAGTCGTTTTCAGAGCCACAGTCGTCGCAGCCGGTGCCGTTGTCGTTGTAACCGCCGGTGCTGTCGTAGTGACTGCGCGTGCGGTTGTTGTCACTGCGTGCGCCGTTGTCGTAACCGCGGGCACGGTTACCGTTGTGACCGGAACCGCTGTCGTCGTGCGGAGCGCAGCAGTCGTTGTTTCAGGTGCTGCAGTTGTGGTCTGCACGGCGGTTGTCGTAACCGGCGTCGGCAAGGATGCGTCGGCAGGCTTCCGGGCGGCATTCAGTGTGCGGAACTCCATGCCGTAAAGCTCACGGTAAACCTCCGCGTCCGGCTGGATAATATGGCAGACTCTGCGTCCGCATCCGGTCATGTACTGCCGGTTGAACTGTTCATAGGTCAAAGTTGCCTTGCGGATCAGGCCGCCGCCGTCTGCATTGCCCTCCAGCAGCGTGATGCCGTCTGCGTCATATCCGAGGATGATGAGCGAATGGCCGTTGCTGCCGTTGAAGCTGTAATCGGTATTGGCTGTGGTACGGAAGTATGCGCCCGGCATAACATGCGCATCCGCGAGCATTTCCGCAGAGACCGTATCGACGGCGGAAAGCACCGTGCGCGCCCGGCTGCTCTGCGAGGTACCGTTCAGCGGCAGGGCATCGAAGAACTGGCTGTAAACGCCCTGCGAATAAATATAGCACTGCATCCCGTTCCATGCGATGCCGGCTGTCGTGCCGACATAATAGGTCTGATGCGTGTTCAGTCTGCTTCCGACGGACAGATCCTGTCCGGTCGGGGCGCCGTATCTGTCCGCATACAGGCCGCAGGCGCCGGCTTCAATGATTTGCAGCTTTTCTGCAAATGCGGCAGACTGTCCGTCCTGCGCGGACGCTTCTGATTGAATTTGAATCTGCGTGGCCGCGGTAACGCCGGAATACGGCGAGGCGGCGAGGCACGGCAGCAGGCACAGAGCCGCGGCTGCCGAAATGAGCCGTTTCATTTGTTCTCTCATGGGGTGGGTGACCTTCTCTTTCCGTTGAAGTTTGAGTTGTGGGCGAGCACAGGCTATCCCGGTTTTCCCGTTCTGATTCTTTTGTAGGTGTATTTGTTTCTCGTGCAGTCAGAAGTTTTTTTCTTTATTCAGCTGCGATTGGTACAGCGCTCTGCTTTTGTACGGAGCGTATTGCTATTATAGCACTTTGTAATCAATTTGTCAACCTTTGAAGTTTTTCTGAAGAGGAAACGGCATATTTGCAGCGGCAAATCTTGCTGCACGATTTTCCTTGTATCAGCTAGAAATCTTGTGAAGGGCTACAAAAACAGAATCCCGTTTTTGTGTAGTACGACAAAAACAGACACGCGAATTGTGTTCAAAAGGTTACAAAATGGTTACAGTCAAAAATTGTTACAGTCTGTAAAAGAGGATACAATCCGACAATCCAAGTGCACAATCGCACAGCTGCCGGCTGATAAAAAGCTGCAAAACGCAACTGTGCCCCCGCGGGGTACGGGAGCACAGTCACTCAGAAAAGAAAATACAATTGCCTCTGCAATGTGGGGCACTTATGAAAGCGGGACGATCTGCGTGCCGAAACGGATTGCCTTCAGTCCGTCCGTTTGCAGCGGGGAAAGAAACGTCAGTGTGATACGGACGGAAACCTCGCCGGACGCTGCTGCTTTCGATGCATCGGATGCACGGGAAGAAATACAGCGGGTAAAGCCTTTCAGCGGAATCTCTGTTCCGTCCTCATAGATCGCCGCAGCGTCCCATTCTGCGGGATCTGCCGGCACGCCCTCCGATTCAGTCGGATCGGATGCATAGCCGACGCACGGTTCTGTGCGGGAAATGGTCAGCGACATCGGCGTGACCGTGAGTGTGGTGAATTCATGCTGCTTCGGATCCTGCGGGAAGGTCAGACTGCAGGGAACACAAAAGTCCTTCTGCACCTCAAGGCCATCCAGCGGAATCTCAAGTGCGCGGTCGATACCGCTTCCGCCGCCTGCCGCCAGCGTATCGTCAGAGCTGCCGGTAATCTCGACGCCCTCCACGCTGACCCGGAGTGATTCGCTGCACAGGATGCTGCTGTCGCTGGTCTCCATGGTTACCACACCGCGGTAAACACCGCTCGGTAACTTGTACAGCGCAGACGGATAGCTGATAACCTGTGCATACGGGCTTTCGACCTGCAGCCGGCAATCCCGGATGACCGCGCCCGATTTGCGGAGTTCTTCATCCGGTTTGACATCATAGAGCAGATACAGCGTTTTGGAATCCGCGATCACAGACTGCACCGTGACGGTGTAATCCTTTCCGCGGAGCGAATCGCCGAGATCCAGCCCCATGCCTGAAAAATCGTAACTGTTTTCTGTCGGGTTGTGATTGATTACAGCATAATGCTTATTGAACAGATCGGAATAATCCCAGCCGTTGAGTGCACCTGCTGAAACAGTCCCGAATACGGCGACCATTGCAGCTGCAGCACTTGCAAGCAGGATATATCGCATCTTACGGATTCGTGCCGGTTTTTTCTGCTGTTCAAACAGCGCCCGGATTTGTGCCGTTCTGATTCGGATTTCGTCTGTCCCTGCAGCGATTTGCCGCATCCCCGCGCAGTAAATCTCCCTGTTCATCCTCTAAAACCCCCCTCAGCTGGTCACGCGCCCTTGTCAGCCATGAGCTGACAGTGTTGCTGCTTTTCCGCAGTATGGCTGCGATTTCTCTGATCGAATATTCTTCATAGTAATAGAGATAAATGACATTTCGGTATTCCGGCCGCAGCGTTCGGATCGCCGCAAGCACTTCCTGTGTCTGCTCACTGCCGAGGCCGCCGTTATCAGCCGGAAGCATATCCTCGCCGGCTTCGCTGAGCGCGATATTCCGAGTACGCCTTGCCGATTTCAGATAATCAAAACATCGGTTTACTGTGGAGCGGATTAAAAAAGCCTTTGCATGTTCCTGATCGCGGAACTCTTTTCCTGACTCGAGCAGCTTCAGGAGTGTATCCTGCACGATATCCTCAGCTTCAGTGCGGTTTCCGGTGTGCTGGACCGCAATACGGAGAAGGGTATTGTAGTGTTCAGTGACGATATCCTCGAAACTGAGCATACCCATGCAGGATCACCTCCCCAGAAGAGATTAGCGCAGCATCAGATGCCGCAGGACGTTCTGCACAACGCCCTCCACCCATAAAACGATTGAGTGCGCATTTTTCGTGCAGAGAATTGCCGCTTTTTGCCATCTTTGTAATATATTGCTGAATTTTCATCGTAATTTCATCCAAAAACGGGGAATCTGTTCTTTCGATCAGATTCCCCGAATCATTTCATTTGAGATCAGTCTAATTTTGTGTTTGCGGGATCCCCGTTTGCCCGGTGTTTTGTTTTTTCAGTCAATCAGTTGTTTGCCTCTCCCGGCAGCATACCGCCCATCTCGTAGAACTGGCGCTCGATAATCAGGGCAGAGCCGGCAAGGAAGCTGTTTTCGCCGTCGATGAGGCTGGATGCCAGCTGAATCGGTCTGTTTGTGCCGAGTGCAGAGAGCTTTTCCTCAAGCAGTGCGCGTGCCTTGTCGCAGAAGCGGAAGCCGTGCAGCACAACGCGGCGGACATGGTGGCCGGTACTGATATTGTACATCAGGAATGCAAGACGGCTGAGCTCTGTCTCAAAGAGCTGGGTGATCTCAGGGTCACCTGCCATATATGCATCGTTGATTTCCTGGAAGGTCATCTCTTTGCCCTTCAGCGCGTTCGCCTTTTTGATGATTGCGGGACGGGTCAGTTCTGTATAAACAGAGCCGTCCGGATAGCCTTCGGCCTGTGCGCCGCCGACAACGGCGATCATATGGCTGATCGAATCGGAATCCGCGAGGAAGCCGCCGAGCAGCTCCTGACCGATCACGGCAACAGAGTGATAAGCCTGTCCGGAATAGATCATCAGCTGGTTGGCACTTGCCGGATTCGAGTAGTCGATGTTGGCGAGTGCATAGAGATTGATGGCGCTGTCCGCCATAACCGGGATGCTGAGCTCCATCTCAAGGAGATAGACCAGCTTTTCAAATGTGATGAACGGTCCTTTCAGCTCACCGCGCAGCTGATCCCAGCGTGCGGGAATGATGCCGATACCGAGACCGAGCATCTGCTTGGGGTTGAGTGCGTGCTTTTTCATCAGCTCGCGGCAGCTGGTCACGATGAACGAAATGATCTCATCCGGCGGTGTGTTGTCGTCGATTTCCTTGAAGCGGCGGTCGAGTGCCTCATTCGCCAGGTTGGAAAGGCCGACGCTGATGTCGTTCTCATTGATGGCTGCGCCGAGTACATATCTGAATGTCGGGTTGATGCGGATCATGGTCTTTTTTCTGCCCTTTTTCTTCGGGGCATTGAGATCCTCCGGCAGCGGCCCGTTCATATCCTCAAGAATGTTCTGTGCGATCATCTGGTTTGTGATGATCGTCACGGCAGCACGGGTGAGGGACAACTGTGCAGCGATGTCCACACGCGCGAGCATTCCGGCCTGACGGATTGCAAGCAGAATTTGCTTTCTGTTTCTCCGTTTCAGGTCGAGCTTACTGATACCTTTTGTTTCCATAGACAATGATTTCCTCCTCCATATAGTTGCATCTCTGCAAGATACCCGCCGAATTGGTACATTATTGCGGCGGATAATAAACGAATGATTAAAAAATACTTCCCTTCGTACTTTTTCTTCTTTCATAATTATAAATTATTAGTGTGATGAGAATGTGAAAATAATGTGATAAGTTAGTGAAACGCGCTTTCTGAAACATTATTTTTTTCTTAATTTTTCGACATTTTTGCGATAAAGAGCAGGATAATCACTTTATAAAAATGCCTGTTACAGAGAGCAGAACCGGCAGTCCGTAAACTGCCAGCAGAAGCAGGATATATGCGGTCTGCAGCAGCAGATACGAAGCGCGTCCGGTGCGTTCCCGCAGCCGGGCCGGAATCCGTCTCCGCAGCAGCAGATAAGCAGCTGCAAGCAGGAGTCCTGCAAGGCCGAGCCAAAGGCTCGTGCGCAGGCCCTGAACGTGAAAAATCAGTCTGACTGTGCTTGTACCCGCAGGAATCCGCACGGCCGTCTGACAGCCGTTCACGCGGTATACCTCAGCGGGTTCCCCGTTGACCTCCGCTGTGAAGCCTTCGTCATAGGCGACGGCGAACACAGCAGTTTTCGGCGCATCCGCCCGGCACTCTGCGGTATAAACACCGCGGGCATACCGGAGCTCAGCGCCCTCCGCATTCTGCATTGCGTCATCCAGCAAGGAAAGCCGCATTCCGAATACGCCGAAGCTCTCGGCGGAAAACGAATGGTGCGGACGAATCCGTACTGTCACATATTCGTCGCCGAACGTGCCGAGACAAATCAGACCGTTGTGATTATTGTTCGGATAGTCATAGGCGATGCACCGCCCGTTGACATAGATGTCACAGGCGTTCTTCCGCGGATTGGAAATCGCAGTTCCGGTCTGTGTGTAAAGATCAAAATAGAGCGTCTGCATGTCGGGCACATACGCCGACCATTCGATCTCCCCGCTCTTATTGGGGTCAATCGGGGTGCAGACAATGCCGTTTTCCGTTTCAGAGATTTCCGCATTTTTCTGCGAGGTAATCTCATAGCGAACCACTGCATCTGAAAGGCCGAGATAGGTTTCGGCAAGATACTGCTGCACATCCGCACGGCTGCCGTCCGGGAGCGCTCCGAGCGTCTGCGGTTCTGCATCGGCAAAATAAACAGGCGGCATCGAGAGCAAGGAACGGATTGCGGAGACCTCATCGCCGTTCCAGAGCACCTCTGACCACGGCCCGAAGTCCGCTTCCGTGCCGATTTCATAGCGGATATTCCAGAGCGCATCGGAAAGAACGGTTCCGCCCGGAGAAGTGACCTCCATCCAGTAAGAGCTGTAGCCGAAGCGCTTGACGCCCTGCATAAAGTCCTCACGGGTCAGCGAGGTATAATGCGCCAGCGTCGGGTAACCGAGTCCGCCGAGCAGATTCGGATGACTGTATTTTTTGGAGAGCTTGACGCGCTCCGCCGCTGTATCCGGATGAATCGCACCGGCAGGCGCCGTCCCGCGGACAAAGTCGTGATCGTCATTTGCAGCACCGCCGAAATAGCAGGCGTAGTTCATTGTGAACTCACAGAGAAACAGACCGGCCATCAGCACGGTGCATGCACGAACTGAGAGTGCCCGGCGCTGTCTGCCTGTGAACACAATCCAATATGCAGCCGCAAGAAGCAGCGACCAGATGAAAATCAGCAGAACCTCTGTGCGCGTTGTCCAGAGCGTCGTGATATAGGCGTGCAGCACATCCATGTACCGGAAATACATGCTGACGCCGAACAGCGCAAGCACCGGGATTCCTGCAAAGAGCAGCACGGGAGAAACCCCGGAAGGGAGCCCCCGTTTTTCCTGCTGTTTGCATCCGCGTTCCGAAAGCTGATCGGCCGCAGCGGTCAGGAGCAGCAGCACCGGAAACATGCCCCAGCGTAGCGGAAAAGCCTGATAGCTTCCGCCGTGCCACATCATGTTGACGGGATCACAGACAAATGCTGCAAAAAGCAGGAGAAACAGACGTCTGTCACGCTTCTGCTCCGCAAGGGTGCCGGTGTGCTGCTTCCAGAGCAGCGGAATCGCGGCAAACCCGGCTGCCGTCGCAGCGAGCACGCAGAATCTGTCTCCGATATGATTGAGCAGATAGGAATGCAGCAATCCGCGCACAACATTGGTGCCGCGTGCGGAATGCATTACCTGAATGAGACAGGGCAGCCAGACAAAGGCTGTCAGGCAGGCAGCCAGAATGCTCGCGCCCCAGAAGCGTCTTGCAACAGTACCGCGCTGTTCCGCCGGCACAATGAACCGGATCGAAAGCGCCGTATACAGCAGCACGAACAGCACGACCATGTAGCCCAGATAAAAGCAAAGTATCACGCTCAGAGAAAGCGCTGCCATATACGGCAGCGGCTTTCCTTTGGTCAATAAGATTCGGACTGCACAGAGCAGCAGCGGCACCATGACCATGATATCCAGCCACATCAGATTCTGATAATAAAACAGACCGTAGCCGGAGCATCCGTACATGATGCTGAGCAGCAGTGTAATGCCTGCGGGCACATCCTTCACGCGGTACTGCAGCCAGACGGCCGCCGTCACGGATGAAAGTGCCAGCTTGATGATGACCATGAGCACGATCACAAGATCGGCCCGCATATCTGTCAGCAAGATCAGAAATGAACAGGGATTGCTCAAAAAGAAAAAGAATATGCCGTAAAATTCCATTCCGCCGGCAGCATACGGTGAATACGCAATGGTTTCGCCGTTCTGCAGCAGCTGCTTCAGCTGCATCAGCAGCGGAACAGCCTGCTGTTCCATATCGCACCAGACGATCGAATTGCTGCCGCACGGAAAAATTCCGTAAAGCGCATTGAATAACAAAAACAGCAGAAAAACTGTAATGCCGGACAGCAGCGGAATTCCCGCGTCCCGGACAGATAATCGGTTCATGCTGCCCCCTTCACCGCTGGTTCTGATTTGTTCTTTTATCATAACATATCATATCACATTCTGTCCGGAAACGCAAGCAGCTTCATAAAATCTTCATATATTTTCATATTTTGCTTCATCTTTACTGAAAATCAGGGTGAACATAGCGTCTTCTGCCGGGTGTTTTGGTGCCGTATTCGATCGCGCCGGCCGGACATCGGTTGATGCAGCCGTGGCAGAATGCGCAGGTTGCCTTGACCCAGACGGGTCTGCCGTGTTCCATCCGGATTGCCTCATCCGGGCAGTTTCGTGCACAGGCGCCGCAGCTGACACAGCTGTCCTCGGCACGGAAGGGAACCGTTGAGCTGGACTTGCAGAGCACCGGCTGACAGACCGTCGCCATCAGGCCGCCGCGCACCGGACGGACCGGACGCTGCCGCAGGGTCTCCCTGATGTCCGAGAGCTTCTGCTCCGCAGCTGCAAAAAGCCGTTTTTGCTTGGATTCATCGGGCGTATCCGAATAGGTGACCGCATTGTTCGGCATCCGCACAGAGCACGCATAGTGCAGCCGGATCCGGCGCTGTGCAAGCTCATGCCGGAGCAGTCCTGCGGCAAAGCTGACCACGCCGCCGCGCGTGATGATTGCAAAGACATACGGATGTCTGCAATGGATCTCCAGGCTGCGGATGAACGCTGTCACAGGCTCCGGAACGGTCGAGCAGTATTCCGGGAATACGAAGCCGATGCGGGCGCTGTTTTTCAGTTCATATGTAAATTCCTTTTTTCTGGCCGCTTCTGCAATGCTGATGAGCGGCTCGTCCGCTTCCGCGATTGCTTTCGCCGCTGCAAAAGAGTTTCCGGTTCCGGTAAAATAAAAAATCATTAGGCTTTCTCCTTTCTGAAATCCGGCTGAAAAAGAAGTGCCGGTCTACTATATTAGTATATCATATTATGATTGAAAAAGCAATATGCGGGCAGCGTCCGCCTGCATGGGAAAATATACTGCTCCCGGCTTGCTTTTTCTATCGTAATGTGGTATAATAGAATGGAGTATTTATATGCGCGCGGCCGTCGGGCAATCCTTTGTGCATATACTATATAGACAGAACAGAAAAGGGGCGAACACAGCATGGCAAGCGTTCTCTCGGACGAAGAACGGGAAAGCCGTTATTTCAAGCTGCGCAATCGAAAGAAAAAGTACGATCGCTACTACGACAAGCTGATGATTTTTGCCATAATCTCTCTGCTGGTTGATATCGCCGCAGAATTTGATTCCGGCATTCTCTACGGTATTACGATCGGCGGCGGAATCCTGACGGTGCTGCGAACTGCCGCCGGACTGGCCGGCGCTGTGATGGGCGTTGCTGCTGTTTATCAGAAGCGGCCGCGGTTCACGCTGCTGACGATCCTTGTCAATGCTGTGGGACTGGCACTGTTCCTCAAAGATAATCAGATTGGTATTCTGAATGCAGTCGTTTCCGCTTTAAGAGTCGTCCGGATTCTGCTCCTTGCATTTATGGTGCGGCTGGACGTGAAATGGAACGAACTGTCGCAGGAAGAAGGCTTCCCGCATTTCTGCATCACATATAAAGAGCTTTCGGACCGTTCCAAACGCCTCGACCGTCATGCGCGCATCCGTGCCGTGGAAGCCGGAACGCGGCATGTCCGGACGGAAGGCGATGACAGCATGGGTGATTTGCTCGACGAAACACAGGATACCCCCGTCAGCATTTCCGTTCCGCTGAGTTACCATGAACGCAGCCGGGATTCGCAGGGACATGAAAATGTCCCGAACCAGACTGTCGGAGAAATGGATGAACTAATGTAATCTGCCGGTTTGCCGCGCAGAGCGGGTCTGCGGACAGCCGGAAACAATTTTCATAAACTGAAAGGGTGGCGATTACTATGGCAAGCAACAAGCCGACAAATCCGTTTGAAGACGAAAAACCGCAGATTGTGCACCTGGAGAAAGACCAGTCTCACTATGAGTACTGCCGGATGCAGATGCACGACATTGAGCATGTGCACCGCCGCACATTCTTCTGCAACCTCGGTCTCTGTGTTCTGGTATGTATGCTTTCGATTTTCCGCGTCTATATCGGCGGCTTTGATCTGATGAGCAGCGGATTCAACGGCGAATCGGGGCCGTCCACGATTCTCGTGTTCGGAATCTTCCAGATTCTGATTGCAATTCTGATTATTATCCTCGGCTATCTGGCATGGGCAAACTTCCGCCGTCTGAATTATTTTCTGCTGATGTGGTACGTGCTGGTTCTGATTATCGGCATCGGCAGACTGGATTATATCACGGCGCTGTTCGGCGTTGTCGGTGCTGCCTTCTATTTCCTGTCGGTCCGTGAGGTCGGCCGGGAAAATGTACTCTCCGAGATGGAGGGATATCCGGAATTCCACGAAAAGTTTGATATTTCAAAAACCGATTTTGTCGTGGAAACACTGCTGGCTCATACCGGCGACAAGAAAAAGAAATCCTCTCTGTTCACGACGGATTATTCCCTGCGGAGACTGAAAAAGAAGAAGGACGGCGATCCGGATGCAGAAAAGGAACCGGAAACCGATGCTGCACAGTCGCTCGCTGAGGATCTGAAAAAGCATATTGCGGAGGCACGCTCCAAAAAAGAACCGGCTGATACCGTCAGCACCGAACAGCAATCCGCTGCTGACGAAAGCGTATCTGATACCATGGAAGAGCTGACAGAGGAACCTGCTGCCGCAGAGCCGGAGTTTGCAGATGCTCTGCCGGAGGAACCCGCAGAAAAAGCATCCGCACAGGATGACGCGGAGGCCGCTGCGAAAAGCAGTGCAGAGACAATCCTTGCAGAAGCGGAAGCGAAGGCCAAAGCAATCCTTGCGGAGGCTGTCGCCAAGGCAGAGGCTGTCAAGGCAGGCAGCGCGGAGCAGTCCGCGCCGGCAAAGGAAGCCGCCGGGCAGACGTCCGCAGCGAATCGCAACCGGCAGAACAGCAATCAACGGAACAGAAATCGGAAACGGAAATAATACCGGATAAAAAAAAGGAGTACAGCTATGGCAATGTCACCGGAAATGCAGGCGCGGTTTGAATCCAACCGCCTGAAAAAACTGGAGCTGGAACGGCGTATGAAGCTCTTCTTCTGGCTGATGATCGGGCTTGCTGCGGTTATGTTCTGCACCTCGATGATGGCAGGTGCATTGTCAACCCGCAGACCTTCCCAGTCCGGTCCAGAGACATTCTACAATGCAATCAGCGCAGGCTTTATGCAGGTGCTGCTTGCGATCATCACAATCGTCACTGCATTTTTCACCGCAATGAAGCACCGTGTTCCCGGAATTGTCTATATCGGACTGTGCGCGCTTGGAATCATTCTGATTCTGACAAGCCTGAACGGTACCTTTGCTGCTGCAAATGTACTGCTGCTGATTGTCGGCGCAGGCATGAGCTTCTGGGGACAGATGCTCTGCGCGCAGGATTATGAACTGCAGCAGGAGCCGGGCTATCCGCTGTTTTCTGTTGAAGCCTTTACGCCCGCAAAGTATGAAGCGCCGCTGAATGTCATTGCTGCCAAGGCAAGAGCATCCTCTGCAATGGAAACCGTCGGCGGACAGCGGCCCGCTCCGGTACAGATTCCGGAGCCGCAGCCGGCACAGATTCCGGCGTTTCAGCAGCCTGCTCCTGTTCCGCAGCAGGAATCTGCATTCTTTCACAATCTCCCGGCGGGCAATGAGATCCGTATGCCGAATGAGGTGCGGCTCTCCGGCGGAGAGGCGGGCGCACTCGGTTTTTCCGATCTGACCGACGGCCGTCAGGCGGCACCGGCCATTCCGCAGCCGCAGCTTTCGGAAAATATTACGCTGACACAGCTTTCGGACAGCGCACAGCCTGCTGGCGCAGAGGCGCTTCCGCAGGTGCGGGCGGAGGATCTGCTCATGGACATGACCGCAGTTCCTTCCCATGCTGCGCCGAAGGGCGATGTCTCTATGCTCCCTGACCCTGCGGAGGTTCGTGCACGCATGGCCGCCATGAAGCGCGCCCGCGAGGAGCATCCGCGCATCTGACTGCAGCCTTCGGGCTTTGAGGTACGACATGGAACGCAAAGAATTACTTCGTAATTTCGGCATCGCACTGCTTGGCTGGCTGCTGGGCAGTGCAGGCGCTTTTCTTGCATTCTGGCTTCAGTTTTCCCATGCCGAAAAGCTGGACACAGGTGAAAGCGGCCTCTTTCTTTCAAGCTGGTACTGGCAGGTTCATCCTGTATGCTACGGACTCGGCGGACTGCTGAGTCTCGCCGTTCTGACAGCGGTATGGCGGCTGCTCCTGCGGCGCACGCTGTTCAGGCTGCTCCCGCTGAAAAAGGGCTGGCTTGTGCTCTGGAGCATTCTGGCGCTGCTCGCGCTGTTTGTGCAGTTCGTGCTGTTCCTGTTCAGCATCATGATAACGATCGGTCTGTTTGATAAACCGTATCCGAAATGGACGATCGGCTTTATTTTTGTATATCTGGGTTATGCGCTGATTCTGATTGGTACGGATACCTTCCGGCATACCCGGCGCAAAAAAACTGAGGCGGTGATCTGATGTTTGCCAAAGTGAATAGCCTCGGCCTGTTCGGGCTCAATGCGTTTCCCGTTGATGTGGAAATCTCCCTGAGCAAGGGTCTGCCGCGCTTCGAGATTGTCGGACTGGCGGACACCGCCGTGCAGGAGAGCCGCGAACGCATCAAATCGGCGCTGCATACCTGCGGCATTGTTTTTCCGACATCCAACTGCATCGTGAATCTTGCACCGGCGGATAAGCGCAAAAACGGCAGTATGCATGACCTTGCAATCTTCATGGCGATTCTTGCGGCACTCGGCAGAGTGCAGGTGCCGGAGGATGCCGCGATCATCGGCGAGGTCTCACTGAACGGCGATATCCGGCCGGTGAACGGCGTTCTGCCGATGACGCTGACCGCAAAGCAGCGCGGCATCACATCTATATTTGTTCCGGCGGGGAATGCGAAGGAAGCCGCTGTTGTGGAGGGAATGCAGGTTTACGGCATCTCCAATGCAAAGGAACTGCTCGCGCATCTGGAGGGCGATGAACCGCTCACGCCGATGCCGCACATCGGCCTTGAGGACGCAGGCAGCCCGATGATACCGGATTTTGCCGATGTACACGGTCAGACTGCTGCCAAGCACGCGCTGGAGCTTGCTGCGGCAGGCGGTCACAACGCCTTGCTGATCGGCCCGCCCGGCAGCGGAAAAAGTATGCTTGCCAAGCGGATGCCGGGGATTCTGCCTGCGCTGACCTTTGCGGAATCCATTGAAACCACGATGATCCATTCCGTTGCGGGTCTGCTGGATGCAGAGCACCCGCTCGTGACGGTGCGGCCGTTCCGGTCGCCGCACCATACGATTTCTTCCGCGGGACTCGCGGGCGGCGGCACGATTCCGCACCCCGGCGAGATTTCGCTTGCACACAACGGTCTGCTCTTTCTCGACGAGCTCGCCGAATTCGACCGCAGAACACTCGAAATCCTGCGGCAGCCGCTTGAGGACAGAGAGGTGACGATCTCCCGCGCAGCGGGTACGATCCGCTATCCCTGTTCGATTATGCTGATTGCGGCGATGAACCCCTGCCCGTGCGGCTATCTCGGACATCCGACCAGACCGTGCACCTGCGGACAGCGTGCCGCAGCACAGTATCTCAACCGTATCTCCGGGCCGCTGCTCGACCGCTTTGACCTGCATATCGAGGCGGCGCCCGTTACCTTTGACGATCTTTCCTCGCAGAAGCCGGAGGAATCGAGCGCGGAAATCCGCAAGCGTGTGGTTGCTGCAAGAGAGATTCAGAACGCCCGGTTTGCGGGCACCGGCATCACATGCAATGCACGCATCACGCCGGATAAGCTCGCAAAATTCTGTCCGATGACGGACAAGGCAAAGGCACGCCTGAAGGCGGTCTTTGAGAAGATGGGGCTTTCCGCAAGAGCCTATGACCGGCTGCTGAAGGTTGCGCGCACCTCTGCCGATATGCAGCAGAGCGAGGTCATTGACGCGCAGCATATTGCGGAGGCGGTGCAGTACCGCACACTTGACCGCAAATACTGGCAGACCGGCAGCGGCAGCCGCTGACCGCAAGGAGCAGAAAGGAGCGCCTTATGGAAAACCTTGAAAACATGGAGAAAATCAAGGCGATTCAATCGGAATTGGGATATTACTTAGTGAGTATGATGCCTGTCCCGTGGTCAAAAATCTGTTTTTACGCAAAAGCTGCACGCGGTTTTTCGTCAATATATTGGGGCGTCATTGAAAAAGAAACCGGTGTGATCTGTGCAATGGATTTCTTTTGGAATCGCTATGATTCCTATCCCGTGAAAGAATGGAATGCGATAAAAAAGCTGAATAAACTTGTATCTGATCTTTACAATGCGTATCTTGAACGGTTCGGCGAAGATAAAATCTGGCGTTTGATGTTCTATACGATAGAATCTGACGGAAAGGTTCATATTGATTTCAAGTACGAGGATCTTCCGGGAACTTCGATTGAACAGCAAGAAGAAGTGTTCAGAAGATTTTTCGGTTCGGAATATCAATACTACTGGACAAAATATCCTTCGACCGAAAAAGGACAAGGATAAAGCAGCAGGGCATGCATAACCCCCGCAATCCTTTGACCCGAAACGGGATGCCAAAGGGACAGTGTTCCTTTGGTCAGGTTTGGGCTGAAAGCCCATTATAAATCCATCGGAGATACATTATAAAAAAGAAACAGGAGAAACAAAATTGAAGCGAAACATCTCAACCGAGCCTGCACGCAGCGGCTTTTTCACGCGGATTGACCGGCTGCTGCTGCTGCTCGTTACGCTCTGTGCAGGCACGAGCGTTGTGCTGCTCCGGGTACTCTGGGTGCAGCAGATTACAAACGAGGTCGATTCCAACGACTGGCTGGTGCAGCTGATTTCCCTCGGACTGGGGCTGGCCGGCTGCCTGGTCGTTTCCGCGATCGACTATCACAAGCTGGCAAAATTCTGGTTTTTATATGCGCCGGTTGCGCTGGGACTTGTCGCGCTGACCTTCACGAGTCTCGGCTACGGACGAGAGGGCGCCGACGACCGCAACTGGATTGACCTCGGATTCATTCAGATTCAGCCTTCGGAAATTCTGAAGCTGGTCTTTCTGCTGACCTTTGCCTATCACATCTCCAAGGTGACAGACAAGCTGAATCAGCCGTTCCAGCTCTTTCTGCTGTTGATTCACGCGGCGATTCCGATGGGCATTGTGGCGGTGCAGGGCGACTACGGTACGGCGATTATCTTCGCCTCGATGACCGTGTTCATGCTGTTTGCCGCGGGGCTTTCCTTCTGGTATCTGCTGGGCGGCACGGCGCTGATGCCGCTGGTGATCTGGTTCGTCTGGACGTATGTATTCGGCGATGTGCACCGCGGACGCATCAAGGTGCTGCTGCATCCCGGTACGGATCCGCAGGGCCTTGAATATCAGCAGAACCTCGGTCTCAAGGCGATCCGGTCCGGCAAGCTGTTCGGGCTCGGCCTGAACGGCGGCGACTATGTCAGCGTACCGGAAATGCACAATGACTTCATCTTTTCGTTTATCGGCGAGGCTTTCGGCTTTGTCGGTGCAATCGTTGTGATTGTGATTCTGGCTGCAATCTGCCTGCGGATCTTCCGCGACAGCCGCGCCGCCAAGGATGCAATGGGCAGATCCATCTGCATGGGCGTGTTTGCGATCATGTTCACGCACGACCTGATGAATCTCGGCATGGTGCTCAAGGTCATGCCGGTCATCGGTATTCCGCTGCCGTTCTTCAGCGCCGGCGGTACCGCCATGCTCTCGATGTATCTCTGCATCGGTCTGGTCATCAGTGCCTATACGCACAACCAGAAAAAATACCGTGTTTTCTATGACGCAGAAGCCGGAAAATAATCCGGCACCGTGTCTGAAAAATATTATTTCTACCCAAAAGGAGTTCACTGATTATGGAATTTGAAAAGAATCTTTTTCCGATTACCATGGAAAAACACATTATCTTCTGTGCCGTTGCAGCATTGTTCTTTGTGCTGCAGTTCATCCGCACCAAGCGGATTTATCAGCTTGTCCTTGCCATTGCGATTCCGGCATCTCTGCTGATTTACATTCAGCCGGAGAACAAGACCCTCTTTTACGGTGTCGGCATCGGTGAGGCTGTGCTGCTGCTGTTTGCTTTTATCATCAGCATTGTGCAGAACCGGAAGGATAAAAAGCGCGAAGCCGCTCTTGCGGAGGTCTGAATATGAGGGCAGAGAGAATCGTGATTCTCGACTGGGATACGATGGCCTACCGGCGTGACGAGCTCAATGCCCGCCGCTTCGGTTCGCTTGCTGCCCATGTCGATATTTATCCGCAGACAAAGCCGGAGGAAACTGTCGAGCACATCGGCGATGCGGATATTGTCATCTGCAACAAGGTGCGCATCACAAGAGAGGTGCTGGAGGCCTGCCCGAATATCAAGTATATCGGGGTTCTTGCAACCGGCTTCAACAATGTGGATACGGAAGCTGCCGCCGAACGGAATATTCCGGTCTGCAATGCGGGAAGCTACTCCACCGACGCTGTGACGCAGCTTGTGTTTGCGTATATATTCGATTATTATCAGAAGGTCGCGCTCTATTCGATGGAGGTGCGGCTCGGCGGCTGGGAAAAGGCGCCGGTTTTCTCCTATTTTCCCTATCCGACTGCTGAACTGCGCGGCAAGACACTCGGCATCATCGGCTACGGCAATATCGGCAAGCGCGTCGCTAAAATTGCGGATGCCTTCGGCATGTCCGTGCTGATTGCAACCAGAACCGTACCGGAGAGCTGTCCGTTCCCGGTCGTCACGGCAGAGGAAGTTTTCCGCCGTGCTGATATTCTGACGCTGCACTGCCCGCTCACCGATGTGACGGCGGGACTCATCAACCGCAAATCGCTCAGTCTGATGAAGGAAACGGCCGTTCTCATCAACACCTCCCGCGGCGGTACCGTCGTGGAGCAGGATCTTGCAGACGCGCTGAATCACGATATGCTGGCAGCAGCCTATCTCGATGTGCTCGAAACCGAGCCGATGTCACCGGACACCCCGCTCAAGGGTGCAAAGAACTGCACCATCACGCCGCATATCGGCTGGACACCGCTGGAAGCGCGGCGCCGTCTGCTGGATATCACCGAGGATAATCTCCGCGGATGGCTCAACGGCAATCCGCAGCATGTGGTGAACGGCGTGCAGTAAACTGATCTCGCCGGAGATTCCTCTGAAACCGAAAGGAAGTTTTTACTTGGAAACACATAATTCTCTGCGCCCGCTCTCGGAGAGCAAGCGCATTGTTGTCAAGGTCGGCACCTCGACGCTGACGCACCGCACCGGCAGAATGAATCTGCGGCGCTTTCACAATCTTGTCCGCGTCCTTGCAGATCTCTCGAATGCGGGCAAGCAGCTGATTCTTGTCTCGTCCGGTGCTGTCGGACTCGGTGTCGGTCAGCTCGGTCTGCGGGAACGCCCGACCGATACGCCGACCAAGCAGGCCTGTGCCGCTGTCGGTCAGTGTGAGCTGATGTATCTCTATGACCGGCAGTTCGGCAATTACAGCGTCAATGTCGCGCAGGTGCTGCTGACCAAGGCGATTCTCAATTCCAACGGCGGTGTCAATGCCGGCAACTGCATGGAGCGTCTGCTGGAGCTCGGCGTCATTCCGATTGTCAACGAGAATGACACGGTTGCCATTGATGAGCTCGAACTCGAAATCGGCGAAAACGATTCGCTCGCTGCGATTGTTGCAGGTCTGGTGCACGCAGATACGCTGGTGCTGATGAGCGATATCGACGGGCTTTATTCTGCCGATCCGCATAAGGACGAAAATGCAGAGCTCATTCCGGTCGTTACCGAGATCACGCCGGAGATTGAAGCCGTTGCAGGCGGTGCCGGAACACCGAATGCCCGCGGCGGCATGACAACCAAAATTTCTGCTGCAAAGATCGCAACAGAAGCGGGGATTGACATGGTCATCATGAACGGCGAAAAGCCGGAGCGGCTTTACGATCTGCTGCTCAATGATGAGGCGGTCGGCACCCGGTTCACTGCCGCACAGTAAGCAGACTGCATCAAAGCATCTGCAAAGAATATGAAACGGAGGTAACATTGCTATGGAACAGTTGACAGTCCGGGAGCTCGGCGCACGCGCAAAGGCCGTTGCGGCGACGCTTGCCGCTGCATCCCCCAAACAGAAAAATGACGCGCTTGCGGCCATCGCGGATGCGCTGATCGCCCGCACGGAGGAAATCGTCGCGGCAAACAAAACCGACCTCGAAAACGCCGTGAAGAATCAGATGTCCAAGTCCATGCAGGACAGACTGCTGCTCAATGCAGACCGCATCAAGGGCATTGCAGACGGCGTGCGCAAGCTCATCTCGCTGGAGGAGGTCGTCGGAAGGGTCGAGGAGGGCTTTGTCCGCCCGAACGGCCTGCACATTCAAAAGACCCGTGTGCCGCTCGGCGTCATCGGCATCATCTTTGAGAGCCGCCCGAACGTGACGGTCGATGCCGCAACGCTCTGCATGAAGGCGGGCAACTGCGTCATCCTGCGCGGCGGCAAGGAAGCATTTTCCTCGAATGTCTGCCTGACGGAGATCATGCGGGATGCCGTGGAAACGGCGGGTCTCCCTGCGGATATCATCCAGCTCGTGCAGGATACCTCAAGAGAATCCTCCAATCAGCTGATGAAGCTGTCAGAATATCTTGACGTTCTGATTCCCCGCGGCGGCGCAGGGCTGATCAATGCCGTTGCACAGAACGCAACTGTTCCTGTCATCAAGACCGGCGTCGGCAACTGCCATGTTTATGTGGACGATTCCGCAGACCTCGAAATGGCAGTCAATATCGTCGATAACGGCAAAACGCAGCGTCCCTCCGTCTGCAATGCGATCGAGACCGTGCTGATTCACCGCGCTGTTGCGGCAGAATTCCTGCCGATGATGAAGGCACGTCTGGACGGCCACAGCGTCACGCTGCACGGCGATGCCGCAACAAAGGCCGTGCTCGGCGACTGTGTGCTCGATGCAACCGACGACGACTGGGCAACCGAATATCTCGACTATCAGCTTGCCGTGAAAATCGTGGACGATGTGGACGCGGCAATCGCACATATTGCAAAATACGGCACCAACCACAGCGAGTGCATCGTGACAAAATCGCTGGATCATGCGGAAAAATTCCAGCGTGAGGTCGATGCGGCGGCTGTCTATGTCAACGCTTCGACACGCTTCACCGACGGCGGCGAATTCGGCTTCGGCGCCGAGATCGGCATTTCCACGCAGAAGCTCCACGCCCGCGGCCCGATGGGTCTTGCGGAGCTGACTTCCGTGAAGTATCTCATCAACGGAAACGGACAGGTGCGCTGAGCATGTCCGCAGCAGAAAAAGCATCTGCGCCGGAGCGCGTCCGGACGCCTGCAAAGCATCCGGCAAACCCTGCGGAAGCTCCGGAAAAGCGAAGAAAGACCCGGCAGCGTGAGACCGTTTTCGGTCTGGTGCTGCTGGTGCTTTCCGTCATCGGCATCTGTACGCTTGTGCAGCGGGGAATGGCATTCGCTGCGGCGCACAAAAACGGTGCCGCGGAAAAAGCCGCGCTGACACAGTGCATTCTGCCGCTCACGCTGGCGGATACCCCGTCCTTTGAATCGCCGGACGCGCTGACGGACGAGCAGTTCCTGACGGCGGCCGTCTGGGCGATGATCGCGGACGGCAAGCTCGCGGATTATCCCGCAGATGCCGGACTCTGCACCGTCCCTGCCTCGGATGTCACCGCGGCGGGCAATGCAAGATTCGGCACGGTTCGGCAGCCGGAGCACCGCACGGTCGGCTTTCACGAGCTGATCCGCTTCTATTACGACCCCGATCAGCAATGCTATTTTCTGCCGGTGCAGCCGCAGTATCTCGGCAATCTGCCGGAAATCACGGCATGTACCGCAGAGCAGGATGTTTACTGCGTCAAAGCGGTCTGCCGTCCGGATCAGCCCGCATGGGCCGGAACGGAAGCGCCGGTTGTGAAGCAGGCGGAATTTGTCCTGAAGCGCAGCGGCGGCGCATGGCGGATTCTTTCCATGAAAACAGACGCGCCCGATGCGGATGAGAATGCCGCTTCCCAAGCTCTGCCGGACGAAGCATCCGGCGGAGAACAGACCAATCAGTAACGGAGGAACCATATGCCGGAGACGGGAACAGCTCCTGTGAACGGAATCCGATATACCGGACTTTGCAGCCCGAAATTCCGCAGCTGTCTGCTGACGCTGCATTTTTATGTTGAGCGGACAGCGGAAGCTGCACCGGTGCACGCCCTGCTGACCGATCTGCTGACGTCATCCTCCGCAGCCTATCCGGAAATTTCCGCGCTGGCGCTGCGGCTGGAATCGCTCTATGCAGCAGAGTATTCTGCCAAGCTCTCTCTCTGCGGAGACCGCGCAGCGCTTGTCTTTACGGTCTCGTGGCTCGATGACCGCTATGCGCTGAACGGCGAAAAAATCACAGATGCGGTGCTGGAGCTCGTGCTCGGATGCCTGCTGCATCCGAATGCGGAGAACGGCGCATTCCGTGCCGATGCATTCCGCATTTGCAGGCAGAATCTGCTGGACGACATCGACTGCGTCCGCAACGACAAACGGGAATATGCACTGCAGCAGGCTGCGGCTCTTGCGTACCGCGGAGAGCCTGCTGCGATCTCTGCACACGGAGAACGCGCCGAGGCAGAACAGATCACAGCGGAAAGCGCTTACAGGCTCTGGCAGGAGATTCTGCATACGGCCTTTGCGGACATTGTCTGCGTGACGCCGGAGCCGCGGCCGCAGATCCGCGAAACCGTACTCAAAGCGCTCAGCAGCGTGCGCCGCTCCGCGGAGCCGCCCGCGTTCTGTGCTCCGAGCCCGCTGAAATCCGCGCCGGCCTTTGCTTCGGAGCAGATGCCGCTGGAGCAGAGTAAGCTGGTTCTGGCCTATAAATACAGCGGCGTCCGCCGGGAGGTCATGGCCGTATTCTGCGGCGTGCTCGGATGGATCTCCGATTCGCTTTTGTTTGAGAATCTGCGGGAAAAGCAGGGGCTTTGCTATTACTGTGCGCTGCAGCACGCGGTCACAAAGCAGACAGTCTTTATCGACACCGGCATTGACGCTGTTCAGGCACACGCAGTGCAGGACGCCGTCCGCGAGCAGATTCTTGCGATGAAAAACGGCGCATTTACGGACGATATGATGGAACGTGCCGTTCTGCGCTATGAATATCAGACGGCAGCGGCGACCGACGCGCCGGATACGGCGGCAGAAATGGCTGTAATCCGGCACCGGCTGAACGATTCCCGCTCACCTGCGGAATTTGCCGCCGCGATGCGCCGCGTCACCCGTGCGGAGCTTACGGAAGCCGCGGAACGTCTGCGGCCGGATTCCGTTTTTCTGCTCCGGGCTTCCGGCGGAGAGGAGGCTGCGTGCGATGCCTGCTGAAATCATGCACCTGACAGATCCCTGCACCGGCGATGTCTGCATCCGGATGCTGCATGACAGCGGCCTTGAGATCCGCGTCATGGAGATGCCGGATTTCAGCACCTCCTATGCGCAGTTCGGCACGCGCTTCGGTTCGGTGTACCGGCGCTTCCGCAGGACGGAGACCGCACAGGAGATTACGGTTCCGGCCGGTACCGCGCATTATCTTGAGCATAAGCTGTTTGAAAATCCGGACAGCAATGTGATGGCCGCTTTCAGCAGTCTCGGCGCCTCGGACAATGCGTATACCTCATTCGACCGGACTGTTTATCTGTTCCACACACAGCGGAATTTTTACGAGGCGCTGCAGCTTCTGACCGATTTTGTGCAGAAGCCCTATTTCACGAAGGAAAGCGTCGAACGGGAGCGCAGCATCATTGCGCAGGAGATCCGGGAATATCTCGACGACCCGTCCGATCAGGTCTTTTTCCGGCTGATGGAGGGGCTTTATCACGCGCATCCCGTCCGGACGGATGTGCTCGGCACCGCGGAGAGCATCGCGGCCATTACGCCGGAGCTGCTCTATCAGTGCTACGAGCATTTTTATCAGCCGCAGAACATGGTGCTCTGCTGTGCGGGCAATATCCGCGCAGAGGAGGTTCTGAAAATTGCAGACCGCTGTATCCTGCCGAAAAAAGTGCCCGGCACGGAGCTTCTGCTACCGGACGAACCGTCCGTGCCCTTCCGGACGCGCACCCGCAAACGGATGGCTGTCGGCAAAACACAGTTCTCGATCGGCTTCAAGAGTGAGCCCGCCCGCGGTATGGAACGGCTGCGGCAGTCGCTGCTCGCCTCACTGACGGCAGACCTGCTGATCGGCCCCGTTTCACCGCTCTATCAGCGGCTGCTCGAAGAAGGGCTTATCAACGACACGCTGGATACGGACTGCTTTTCCGGTGACGGCTGGTTCGCCGTGCTCGCGGAGGGCGAATCCGATGATCCGGAGGCAGTGCTGGAAGCACTGCTCGAAGAAATCCGGCGCACGGAACAGGCGGGGATCGACCGCGTACTGTTTGAAACGCTGAAGCGCGCATCCTACGGCGATACGCTCATCAGCATGAATCACCCGGAGTCCGCGTGCTCTGCCATGCTGGATTCGTTCATCTGGGACGGCATTTCGCCGTTTGCCCGCACAGAGGTGCTCGCGCAGCTGCACGCAGAAGATGCTGCCGCCTGCCTGCGGGAACGGTTCTGCGCAGACCGGCTCTGTCTCTCCGTGATCGAACCGGAATATCCGGATAATCCATGAAAAGAAAGGTATGATGTTATGTTCTCTGCAATAATCGCTGCAGCCGATCCGAATCTGATCCGGTTCCCGAAGCTCGGTCTGGAGCTGACGGTGAAAAGCGATGCTTTCACCGTGTTCGGCGTGACGGTCACATGGTACGGCGTGCTCATCACGATCGGCATGATGCTGGCCATGATTTACGCCTTCCGCAAAATGCGGCCGTTCGGCATAGATCCCGACCGTGCGATTGACGGCATCATCGGCGGCATCATCGGCGGCATCATCGGCGCACGCGCCTATTACGTCATTTTTCACTGGTCCAGCTACGGCGGGGACTGGAAAAGCATTCTCAGCATCCGCAACGGCGGACTTGCGGTCTACGGCGGCATCATCGGCGGCCTGCTGGTCGGTTCGATCGTCTGCAAGATCCGCAAGGTGCGTCTGCTGCCGGCCTATGACGCAGTTGCGCCCGGCTTCCTGATCGGACAGTGCCTCGGCCGCTGGGGCAATTTCATGAACCATGAAGCATTCGGCCGCAACACAGACGGCCTCTTCGGCATGACGAGCGGACGCATCCAGTCCTGGATCGAGCGGAATTATCCGGACGGCTCCGTTATCGCAGATCAGCCGGTGCACCCCTGCTTCCTCTATGAATCCGCGTGGTGTCTGCTGGGCTTTGTCCTGCTGTTTATCATTTCAAAGAAATGGCGGAAATTCGACGGCCAGATTATCCTCATGTATATCATCTGGTACGGCACGGGCCGTTTCTTCATCGAGGGTCTGCGTACAGACAGCCTCTATGCCGGTACAGTCAAGGTCTCGCAGGTTGTCGCGCTGGTTTCAGTCGCAGCAGCACTTGCATTGCTGCTTGCGGGCTTTGCACATGTCAAGCGGCTCGGTTCGGATTACCGTCTCTATGCTGAGACAGAGGAATCGAAGCAGCTGCTTGCGGAAAGCGATGCCCGCGAAGAGGAATGGCAGAAGAAGCACAGCAAAAAGCCGATCTCTGAGGATGAGGAGCGCACATATGTACTGATTCCTGAGGAGAAATCCGAAGAAAAGGCGCCTGCCGCAGAGGAATCCCCCGCTGCGGAACAGGCCGCTGAGCCGGCATCCGCTCCCGCAGAAGAAGCCGAAAAGACCGCCGAGGAAATCAAGGCGGAAAAGGATGCGAAGGTCGATGCGCTGCTTGATGAAATCGCAGCGAAGGACGCAGACGAACCGAAGAACTGATATCCCTGTCATTTTCCGGCGGCGATGCTCCGCAACGGCCGCTGAAAATATCATTTATTCTATTTTTTATCATCCGAAGGAGGAACATTTTTATGGCACAGATTATTGACGGCAAGAAGATCGCCGCAGATGTTAAGGCGCAGGTTCGCGCAGAGGTTGACAAGTTGAAGGCTGCCGGAGCAGATCCGGGTCTTGCCGTTGTTCTGGTCGGCAACAATCCGGCTTCCCGCGTATATGTCTCCAACAAGGAGAAGGACTGCGCAGAATGCGGCTTCAAATCGTATGAATACGCGCTGCCGGAGGAGACAACCGAGGCAGAGCTGCTTGAGCTCGTCGCACAGCTGAATGCCGACGAAAAGGTCAGCGGCATTCTGGTGCAGCTGCCGCTCCCGAAGCAGATCTGCGAGCAGACCATTCTGCACGCGATTTCTCCGAAAAAGGATGTGGACGCATTCCATCCGGAGAATGTCGGCCATATCATGATCGGCGACTATCACTATCTGCCGTGCACCCCGGCGGGCGTCATTGAGATGCTCGATGCCATGAACATTGATATCAGCGGCAAGCACTGCGTCGTCATCGGCAGAAGCAACATCGTCGGCAAGCCGATGGCCATGCTGCTGCTCCACCGCAACGGCACCGTCACGGTCTGTCATTCCCGTACAAAGGATCTCGCAGAGCAGACCCGTCAGGCGGATATTCTTGTGGCAGCCGTCGGCAAGGCGGGCTTTGTCACGGCGGATATGGTCAAGGAGGGCGCTGTCGTCATTGACGTCGGCATGAACCGCAATGCAGAGGGCAAGCTCTGCGGCGACGTCTGCTATGACGAGGTTGCGGAAAAGGCCTCTGCCATTACGCCGGTTCCGGGCGGTGTCGGCCCGATGACCCGCGCAATCCTCATGCGCAATACGCTGACTGCTGCAAAGCTGCAGTGCGGCAAATAAAACAGAACGAAAAAACAGCCTGTTCCGAACGGAGGAATATCGTATGGCCAAGCGCAAAACACTTCCGAAGGATTTTTCTGAGATACTGGAACGCGGGGATGCAGAAGAGATCAAGGCGGTCTTTGACCGCTGTGACTTCAACGCCTATGACAGCAGCTCCAGCCGCCTGACAGCGCTGATGCATCCGAACATGCCGCCGGAGCTGATCCGCTGGCTGACCGAACAGGGCGCCGATATCAACCGCTTCGATGCCTATCACAGAACGGCGCTGCACTATCATGCGTATTTTGCACCGGAGCATATTCCGCTGCTGCTGGAGCTCGGTGCAAATCCGGATATCTGCGAAGGCGAATTCGGCGACACACCGCTGCATTACTGCGCAGGCAGCGCAAGGGCGGAAGGCGTTGCGGCGCTGCTGCAGGCCGGTGCCGATCCGGAAATCTGCTGCGGCTGGTCACATGACAATGCGCTGATGAATCTGCTGAAGCGCTGCCGCAACATTGATATTCCCGCTGTTGTCGGGACCGCAGAAATCCTGCTTGAACACGGGATGCAGGTCACGGAGGCGATGCAGAAAGAGGTCACGCGCATCGGGACGGAATTTGAATTCCACCGCCGGAACTTCAATCCGGAGTATCTGGAGGAATACGATGCGGCGCTGAAAGCACTCTACCGCCTGTTCGGTACCGAACCGGTGCCGCAGCGCAAAATGCACGACGGCAAATCGCCGATCCGCGCAGAGGGCGAGACATGGCAGGCGCAGTATCAGTCACTGTGGGAGCAGCTGGTGCCCGGTCAGGGCGCCGCAGAGACGCTGCAGGGCGAGGCAATCCGCGTGATCGGAAGGCTTGCCAATGAGGTGCTCGACAACGGCGCCTGCAACTGGGATGCCGATTTCCGCAAAATGGTAAATGCCTTTGCGGCGTATCTTGCAGAGGGTACGCCGGCGGATGAGGAGACTCGCAAACGCGCCAGGCACATCTCACCGGAAACTGATGAGCAGGAATTTGCTTTTCTGACCGCGGAAACCGTCAGATGGATCGCAGCCAATCCGATGCCGCTGCCGCTCCCGAAGCCGGATTACCGCCGCTGAAATATGAAATTTCAGAAAAGGAATTTCTTTATAATTCTTTATACAATATCCCTTGCTTTTTTGCTCTGTTTGTGTTATACTGAAGATACAGCATTGGCTGTATGATATATAAGATGAAAGGATGGGATTCCCGGTGTTGTTTTTGCACGAGTTTGGACCGATTGAGGCAGAAGCATTCCTGACGCTCGCTTCTGAGCTGATCGAAGAGGACGGCGTCGTTACCGCTGAGGAGGATGCGCTGCTTGCAGAATACATTGAGGCGCTGGACGTCCGCGGATTTACATATGACGCTGCTGCGACTGCTGCAGCACGCGACACAATGGCACAGCTGAATGAAGTCAGCAAACGAAAGGTTTATATGGAACTTTATTCGTTTGCAGTCTGCGATGATTTTGAGGATCCGGCAGAGCGCAGAGCACTCAATGACCTGCGTGATTCGCTCGGACTGGATGCACATATCTGCAGCAAGCTGGAGTCCTGCGCGCAGGAGCTGTTTGATGTCTACGGCAAGATCGAAGAGGCACTGACTGCTGAGCCTTCCCCCATTGTTGTGGAAAAATAAAAACGTCTGATGACTGCCCCCGCCGGAATGCTCCGCTGACCGGAACACTCCGCGGGGGCATGTTCTTTCCGGAACGTCCTGAAGGAGGCAAAGAACATGGAAGAACATCAGCCGCGCAATGCGTTTGATATTCCGAAAGTCTTTTATTTTGAAGTCGGCAATGTCCACACCGGCAGCCGGAAGCATCTGCGCTACCGGGTTGAACCGGCAGACGGGATGCTGCAGATCGAGGTCTGGCGGCAGGATCTCTGCTATGAAATCGTGAAGGAGCGCGGCGAAATCGAAGGCAGCGCATCCTATCCGGTCTCGGAGGAGGGATTTCAGCAGATGCTGGACTATCTGCAGGCCGAATACGAAAAACCAAAATCTACGGAGGAAACCGAACATGTTTGATGCAGAAAAATATATTGAAGCATTTCAGCGTGTCGAGCGCGGTGCGCCGCGTCTGCGTGAACTGAAAAAGGCAATCGAGGCCGCCGACGAAGCCAAGAGCAATGAATGGAGCTTCCGCTTCCGCAACAGCTATCTGAACGAATCCACCTTTGAAAGCGACGATGTCGATGCAATGGTGATCTTCCCGGAGATGGTCGCGCTCTACGACAAGGACGAGGAGCTGCAGGCCGATGACGACAACTTCCACATGCTGATGTGGAGCTTCAAGCTGATGATCGAAAATGCGGTCTGCTTCCACCATATTCCGCTGGAGCAGGTCGAGCAGTTCTTTTCCGAATTCAAGCAGCGGCTCGAAAAGGCCGGACGCTCCCTGCGCACCTATTACTATCTGCGCGAGGTTGTTTCCGAGCGCACGGGCAATCTGCTGCCGGATGCGGAATACGGCAAATACCGCGATCTGCCGGCAGATGACCTCAAGGACTGCACCGCCTGCGAGACCTCGCATGATGTCCGCATGGCACTGATTCACGACAAGGCTGACGAAGCACGGAAGATCGGTGAGCCGATCTTTTCCGGCGAGATTCACTG
Organism: Oscillospiraceae bacterium; assembly: GCA_017427265.1. Taxonomy (GTDB): domain Bacteria; phylum Bacillota; class Clostridia; order Oscillospirales; family Ruminococcaceae; genus Firm-04. The sequence goes on from JAFRTG010000030.1 coordinate 96,325, forward strand.
CAGCGAGGTGCCCGAAACGACCTATGCCGCATGGATTGAATACGATATCCGGCACGGCGATTACCGCGATGCCCGCAAGCTGGCAAAGCGCCTGACCCCGATGATCCGTCACCGCATGGATATGCTGCGGGAATCGGGCGTGCTGCTGCATCTGTACAGCGTCATTGACCGGCAGATCGGCGTCACGGTGTTCCGTCATGAGCTGCGGAACTTCCTGAACTGCCGCAACCACTGGATGCGTCTGCAGTTTGCGATGGGCGCATATAAGCTGTTCTCCTCGTTCCAGACGGATGCATTCTTCCTGATTCTGCCGCCGGAATTTGCGCTCACCCGTGAGGATCATCACTATCTGACCTCGGAATTCCGCGATTTCTTCTACAATGAGGCAAAGACGCTTGCAGAAAAGTTCGATGCCCGCAACGGCAATCACATGCTGATGGAGGAGCTGGAGCGCAAGGATCCGCCGTTTGATGAGGAGGCCGTCGATCTGATCTACGGCGATGCAGAGCAGGTTCCGTCCGCGATCGGTGCGGTCTGCACGACGCTTCCCGAAGAGCTGACCATCGACAGCGTGCGCAATCAGCTCGATCAGGACGGCCGTTTCCAGGTCGTGCTCGCAAGAGTCGAGGAGGAGAACGGCGTGCTCGCCTTCCAGATCGCTGAGGGCGACGGCTCTGCGAATATTCATCAGGTGCTGCTGGTCTGCCAGCCGACACCGCCGCTTTCGGATTTCCGTCCGGCATCTCCGGTCGGTGACAATGTTGCGGATGACGTCACCAATTCGGAGGGGATGGTGCTCTGCATCATGCCGTTTGAGGATCTGCAGGCCGATCTGGCGCTGCATTTCCAGCTGAAGCTGCTCAACCTGCTGTTCCCGGATGCAGTCGCATATCTCGACCTTTCCCGCCAGAAGCTGCTGCCGGCCGGCTGGGTCGCAATGGAAGCGCACAGCGACGTTCCGCCGCTTGTCAATTATCTCTATAATCTGCAGCTGCGCGGCACGGAGGAGAACGATCACCTCTGGATTACAACGACCGGTCTGCGCTGCCTCGGACTGCGCGATATTGAAATCTGGGATGCAACCAAGGAAAACTTCCCGCGGTTCTGTGACATGCTCTGCTTTGCAACAGAGCGTATTCTGCTGCGTGAGGAAATGAGCAATGCACGCGAGCCGTTCTCGCTTGTCTATCGGGATGACGGCTCTGAGGTTCTCTGCACATGGGTTCCGGCAAGCGAAGCCGTACAGGATTATCCGGAAGGCGATGCTGCGGGCTATGTGACCCGTTCCGAGATGATCGGCGACGAGGCGCAGGTATATGACCTCAACGCCGTGCTGTATCTCCACGACGGCGAGGCCGCAGACGGCTCACAGAAGCGCAAGCGGCTCGGTACGATCACAGAAGCAGATTTCGAGCATTTCAACTACGGCCTGTATATCATCACCTCGCGCAAGATCGCTGCAATGGCACAGGAGCGTTACGGCATCTTTGCCATGATGGCGGAGAAATATAAGGAGACTTCCTACGCCTGTGTGCGGATGGAAAATGAGGACCGCGATGAAATCTGGATGCAGGTCACAAAGGCTGAGGAAAATCAGCTGACCGGCAAGCTGGCTGAGGATTGCCCGGCCGGAAAAGCGGGCGAAACCTTCACGGCTTCTCCGGCACGGCTGACAGACTTCTCTGTCCGCGTCAATGAAAATCTGATTATCCATCCGAACACTGCTTATATCGCACTCGAAATCGACTGAGGCGGTATCGCTTCGCAGTCGGGTTCATCGGAGATCATGCTTGATTTGCCAACGAAAAGGCGCTGATGCAACAGTCAGCGCCTTTTCTCGTTGATGAATGATTTGTAATAAACTCCGTCTTGGTTCGTCTAATCATATGAGGAGGTGAGAAGAATGGACAGAGACCTGCATCAGATTTATGAGCGCTATGCGGGAGATGTTTACCGCTTTCTGCTGAAAATGTGCTGCGATGAAGAGCTTGCGAAGGATCTGCTTCAGGACACCATGCTGAAAGCAATCGCCGCGATTGACAGCTTTCGGGGGAACTGCAGTGTCCGGACATGGCTTTTTTCGATTGCCAGAAATCTGTATGCCGATTACCGGAAGCGGGCTGAACGCCGTGTGCTCCCGCTGGACAGTGTGCCTGAGCCGGAATCGGCTGACCGTCTGACCGATCAGCTCACCGATGCAGATACCGCTCTGCACATTCACCGCCTGCTGCACCGTCTGGAGGAACCGTACCGAGAGGTGTTCTCTCTGCGTGTATTCGCAGAGCTTTCCTTCCGGGATATCGGGGCCGTGTTCGGCAAAACCGGAAACTGGGCAGGCGTCACCTATTACCGCGCCAAACAAAAGCTGATTGAACTGATGAAGGAGGAGGGGCTTTATGAAGAAGATTGATCTGCCTTGCAGCGTCATCACCGATCTGCTTCCGCTCTATCAGGACGGACTTTGCAGCCCGGAGAGCAGAGCACTGGTCGAAGCACATCTGCAGACCTGCAGCGCATGCAGCGCACTGAATCAGGATCTGCCGCTGCCGGAGCATCCTGCCGGCGATATTCCCGATGAAGCAGAAGCGTTCCGTCGGGTGCGGAAAAAGATCCGGCAGGGAAAACTGCTAAAGGCTTTGAGCGTTTGTGCCGCAGTTCTGACCGTTTGCTTTCTGATTCTGAATGCTGTCTGGATTCCGGTGAAATATCTGCCGTACCGGAAGCTGTGCGGGGGACTCCGGCATGATCCGGACAGCGGAAAGGGCACGAAGTTTTATGCCGAATCCGGTGATTATATTTTCCGTGTGAGCATGCCGGGCTATCTCAGCTTTGACGGCGGATTTCTGGCTGTCGATGCTGTCGGCAACGGTCATAGTTTGTTCATCTGGCCGCAGACCGGCGGCGAAACACTGTTCGGTGCCATGATCTTTGAGCAGGAGAGCCCTTCTACGACACATCTCACGCAGATATATATCAGCAAGGATTTGGAATATCTGGATGAGCTGAATACATGGCCGACTGCATCTGCGGCAGATCTGCAGCATAACAAAGCGCTCTACGAGGCACATCTGGACGAGCTGCGCGGCCTGATGGATGCCGCCAAATCCCGATGGCCGCAGCTGCTGGAATAAGACTTCCGCAGCAGGATTGAAAAAAAGGCGCTGACGTGACAGTCAGCGCCTCTCAATTTGCAGAAAAAGGGTTCGCATTGTCATTCATTGCCTGCCGTCACAATTTCGGCGTCTTTGCAGCCTGAAAAGCAGTTTTTGCCGATCTCCGTCAGGCTTGCAGGCAGCTCGACCCGTTTCAGATTCCTGCAGCCGGAAAAGGCACAGTCTCCGAGCGACGTAATGCCCTCGCCGATGATGACCGTTTCCAGTCCGGTGCAGTCCATAAAGCAGTAATCCCCGATGGTGCCCGTGCTTCCGGTAATCTCGATCTTTTTCAGACCGCAGCGCAGGAATGCATCCGGCATGATTGTCAGGGTGCTGTCAGATATTGTCAGCGAGGTCAGCGCATCACAGCCGCGAAAGCAATATTCGCCGACGGTGATTGTTCCGGACAATTCTGCGGTTTGCAGTGCAGGCGAATTCTGAAAGCAATAGCTGCCCAGCGTCAGCGTGCTCTGCGCCGCAGTGAGCGTTTCTGCAGCGGTTTTCTCAAAGCAATAGTCCCCGAACGTGTACTGTCCGCTGCCGAACTGCACCGCGGTCAGGCTGCGGCAGTCCGAAAAGGCATAGTTCCCGACGGTCAGCTCTGTATCCGGCACAAAGTCGAAGGTCTGCAGGGAAGAGCCGTTGAAGGCGTAGTCGCCCATCCGCCGAATACAGCCCGGAAGCGAGACAAGATGCGCATATTTCACATTGTAAAAGCCGTACTTTCCGATTGCGGTCACCGGGCTCTCTTTGACTGCTTCCGGTACGGTAATCGGTTCGCCGTCCGCAGCGGGCTCCGGTTCAAAGCCGTAAACCGTCACAGTACCGTCAACGGTTTCGCAGTCCGGCTGCGGCGTATTGCTTTCCTCTGTCAGCAGCAGTTCATGATGCTCCGGCAGCGTGTCATCGTGCAGCAGGTCGTGCAGCAGATCGTCGTCCGTCGGCAGAACCTCATGCGGCGACTCCGCGCGGTCGGCATGCGGCTGCTCTGTCAGCTGATCGAGCAGCGAGTTCAGATCTTCGGTATCCGGTACGCCGGACTGTGTGTTTTCCGGTTCGGGTTCGGGCTCGGTGTATTCGGAATCCGCCGTGATGTCCTCCAGATAGTCTTTGACGGCACAGCCGGTAAGGGCCAGCGCAAGAAGGCCTGCTGCAATGCAGAACCCGGTTCGTTTCATAGTGTTCCTCCTGCGGTTGATTCATCCGCGCTCCCATTGAAAAAAACAGCGTCATATGGTATAATCAGTATTATATCACACATGCTTTGGAAATGCAAGCGCACATAAAAGACAAAACGCGGCTGATGATCAGTCAGCCGCGCTTCGGGAAGAAGTAGAGAGGTATTATTTATCATGATTATGGTTATATTATAGCACCGAAAAACAAAAAGTGAATGCACTTTTTTTCAATTTTCCGTGAACAACTTGTGAATCTGCATGAACAAGTTATGAACTAGTCAAATTCAAAGGAGTGTCCAAAAATGGATTTGTGTATTTTTGACAGCCACTCGCATTATACCGATCCGGCCTTCGATGCCGACCGCGATGAACTGCTCCGGTCGTTTCCGGAAAAGGGCGTCCGGCGCTGCATGGTCTGCGGAACGGATCTGCACACCTCCGCAGAGGGCATTGCACTGGCGGAGCGGTTTCCGGAGCTGATCGTGACAGCAGTCGGGATTCATCCGGAGTGCCCGGCGCCGCCCGCGGACTATCTGACCGTGCTGGAGCAGATGGCCGCGCATCCGAGTGTGCGGGCAATCGGCGAGATCGGGCTGGATTATCACTATGAGGGCTATGACAAGGCGGTGCAGCAGCGTGTCCTGCGGGAGCAGCTGCTGCTTGCACGGCGGCTGGATTTGCCGGTTATTCTGCACTGCCGCGATGCGATCGGGGACATGCTGGAGATTCTGCGGGAATTTGCGCCGCTTTCCGGCGTGATGCACTGCTTTCCGGGTTCTGCGGAGACTGCGCGGGAGGTTCTGCAAATGGGGCTGTATATCGGCTTTACCGGTGTGATTACGTTCAAGAATGCGAAGAAGCCGCTTGCTGCGCTGCGGAGCATTCCGGTTGACCGGCTGCTCATTGAGACAGACTGTCCGTATATGGCGCCGGTGCCTTACCGCGGGCAGCGCTGTGACAGTACCATGCTGACCGAGACGGCTGCTGTGATGGCACGCGAAAAGGGCATGACAACCGAAGAAATCTGCCGCATGACCGCGGAAAATGCGGCACGGCTGTTTGGCGTCGGAATCTGCGGCAATCCGTAACGGGGTCTGGGGATGCGTCCCCGGAGGGAGTTTGAGGGCAAAGCTCTCATCATAAATTATCGTGCAGCGATACGTTTCCAATAAGCTGAAAGAGGCGCCGCAGCGCCTCTTTTCGTATATGCATCAATTTCGTGCTTTACTTGTTCCCCTGATTCAGGTCTCCGATGAACATCGCATCGCCGAAGGAGAAAAAGCGGTATTTTTCCTGCACGGCGGTCTGATATGCGTTCATGATGTTATCATATCCGGCAAAGGCGGAAACCAGCATAATCAGCGTGGACTCCGGCAGGTGGAAGTTTGTAATCAGGCCGTCGATGACGCGGAAATCATACGGCGGATAGATGAAAATGCCGGTATCGCCCTCACAGGCACGAATCTCGCCGTATTCGGCCGCGGCGCCTTCGAGCGTCCGGCAGGAGGTCGTGCCGACTGCGATGACCCTGCCGCCGTTTTCTTTGGTTCTGCGTATTTTTTCAGCGGTTTCTGCAGGAATGGTGTAGTGCTCGATATGCATGTGATGCTTGCGGATATCGTCCTCTTTGACCGGGCGGAAGGTTCCGAGACCGACATGCAGCGTGACGAAGGCCTCGTCCACGCCCTGATTTTTCAGTTCTTCCAGCAGCTCCGGCGTAAAGTGCAGGCCGGCCGTCGGCGCAGCAGAGGAGCCGGGTTCCCGCGAATAGACTGTCTGATAGCGCTCGCGGTCGCGGAGCTTTTCCGTGATGTAGGGCGGCAGCGGCATCTGACCGATCTCGTCGAGCACGGCATAGAGGCTGCCCTCGCAGGTGAACCGTACCAGACGGCCGCCATCCTCAGTCGGACCGAGCACCTCAGCTTCGAGCTTGTCTCCGAAGCGGAATCGCACGCCGGGCTTCGCTTTTTTCGCGGGCTTGCAGATGATCTCCCAGACCTTTTCGCCGGTCGGCTTCAGCAGCAGAAATTCGATCGGTGAGCCGGTATCGGTGCGGACGCCGTAAAGTCTTGCGGGCAGCACGCGGGAATCGTTCATCACAAGCAGATCGCCCGGCCGCAGGAACTGACCGAGCTCATAGAAGTGATGATGCGAAAGTGCACCGCTTCCGCGGTCAAGACAGAGCAGCCGGGAGCTGCTGCGCGGTTCGGCCGGTGTCTGCGCGATCTGCTCCTGCGGCAGATCGTAATAGTACGTGCTTCTTTTGGTAAAATCTATGCCCATGACGGCATGTTCCTTTCTGTATCAGTTTATTCTTTTCTGTTAGTATACCATATTTCGGCAGCTTTGTAAAGTCTGCGCGGGAAACTGTTGAAAAACTGCCCTGTTTTCGACCTATTTTGTACAGAAATTGACAAAATTCTGATAATTCTCAAAAATCCAAATATAATATTGACTTTTTTGTATAGATGTGCTATAATATACATAGGAACCGGCACACAAATAAGCCGGCCGCAAAGGAGGAACCAAACATATGAAGCCGAACATTATTGCAAAGAAAATTCAAATCGGTCCGACTTTTTCTAATTATGCAGAAAAAAAGCTGAATCAGAAGCTGGACAAATTCTTCGAGGATCAGGCAGAAGCCAAGATCACACTGAATGAGCAGCGCGGACAGATCGTCTGTGAACTGACCGTCCGTGCAGGCAGCATGATCTACCGTGCAGAGCAGAGCGCAGTTGACAAGAACGACGCGCTGGATGCTGCCGTTGACAAGATCATCCGCAAGATTCGCCGCAACAAGACCAAGCTCGGCAAGCGCATCCGTGAGAGCGCACTCTCCCCGGAGGCCTTTACAGATGTTGTCGAGGATCAGACGGAGTACAACCTCATCCGGAAGAAGTCCTTCCGTGTGCAGCCGATGAGCATTGAGGAGGCCATCCTGCAGATGAACATGCTTGGCCACTCGTTCTTCGTATTCCAGAACGCGGAAAACGGTTCCATCAATATCGTGTACCGCCGTATGGATGACGATTATGCGCTGCTGGAACCGTCGGTTGACTGATTCCGAACCGATACGTATTTTTCCGAAAGCACCGGTAGATTTCCGGTGCTTTCGTTTTTTTGCGCCGGTTGCAGATAAGGTGCTTCCGGCGGAGTCCGTTCAAAATCATCGCGGAGCGATACCTTGATACGACAAACTGAGCACCCGCAGAACCATGCTGCGGGTGCTCAGCCAGAATCGGGGAAATTTACGCACAATTATTTCTTATAAAGGGAGATCGTATCAGCCCACAGTGCGGCGGACTTGTTATAGTAGATACGGAATTCCAGCTTGTGGTTGGAATAGTTGTTTCTGAAATCGAAGCAGAAATCCTGGTAGGTGTTGGAGAAGAGGAAATCGCTGCGGCGGATCTCTGCACGCTTCAGCACCTTCTGAGCGGTAGAATCAAAGATATCGACTGTGCAGACAACGCTGTCATTAAAGTATCCGTTCGGTCTCTTGTACAGGTCGTTGGTGTTGATGTCTTCCTTCAGTCTGAACTTCACGGTCTTGTTGCCGACAGAATATGTTTCATAGGGGCCGTAAACCATCCAGCCTGCACCGTCAGAGACTCTTGCAGACCATACATTGCTGTCCTTTCTGCCGATCTTGTGCGGGCTGAGGCGGCAGGTCAGCGTTCTTTCATGCGTCAGATTCTGCGAGTATTTGAGCTGGCTCGGGCAGCGATCGACATTCATGCGGTCATAAATATATGCGCCGACCTCCTGCGTATTGCCCGACTGATTCACCAGCGTGGCCGGCAGCTTCATCACCTTCAGCGGGTCAATGGTCATGGCCTGCCGCTGATAGCCGCCGCTCAGATTTGCCGGATTGTTCAGGCTGATCTGCAGATCCAGATGCGCGCCGTAGGTGTATGCACCCCGGCTGCCGGAACCGCCGACCGTGCCGATTTTTGTGGTGGATTTGATCAGATCACCTTTTTTTACATACATATCCTGCAGATGAGAGTACTGCGAGTAGACCACGATATTATTGAACCGGTGCTCCACAATGATGTGATTGCCCCAGTCGGAACCATTGTCAGGATCTGCAGCGATCACCGTTCCCGATGCAACAGCACGGACCGGCGTTCCGCGATTGGCCGCGATGTCAACCGCACCGTGCGGTTTATAATTCCGGATTGCCAGCTTTTCATCAAAGCAGGATGAAATGCAGTTGGCATTGTTTTCGTTCGGCTTTTCAAACGGCCAGTTGAAGTAACGGGAGCTGGTATCAATGTTCTTTTGAATGGACTCATTGTAGCTGTATGCGCACGCAGTGATTGCATTTGCAGAACTGAGAATGCCTGTATCCGGGAGAACTGCGGCTGTTCCGCAGAGCATGGTTACCGCTGCCAGAGCAATGGCTGTTTTCTTCATAGTATGTTTCATAATAAAAATCCTTTCTGTTCAATGATGATTGAAGTTAAAATACGTTATCTCATAAGTGAGAATAAATGATACTGAAGCGCCTCAGATTAAATGATGAGAAGTGATCCATGGAATGTGTTGATTATAACATACGCCTGCGCGTTTGTCAACAAAAAAACTTAATTTTCAGGTTTCTTTAATGGCCATTTAAGGCGGAATGCACTTTCTTAAATGCGCCTTTTGCTCGCCTGAATGTAAAGTTAATTTATCCGTTTCAAAGCGAAAGAAAACTTGACGAATTGTCAATTCATATATTAAATGATCCGGACAGGAACCGGCCTGATACACAGCAGCATCAACATTGCGTTTTCTGCCCCAGCACGGTTTCAACAGCCGAAACGCCGCGGAATCCCGGAAACGGCGCTTTCGGCAAATTTTGTTGAAATTGTCCCTTGCCTGTCGTTTTTTTTCGTGCTATAATAATAGTAGTCGGGTTTTGTCCGCTGACAAGCCCAAAACAGTGGCATTCTGCACCGCCGCCCGGTCAGCTTGCCGATCATCACAAAGGAGGACAGCGTCATGAGCCAGAAGTATGAAGCCGGAATGCATATCCGTTACGGCGGAACGGGTATCTGTTTCATTGACCGTATTGAGGAAGTGCCCTATCCCGGCCCGAAGCCGGTGCGGCTGTGCTATATTCTCAAGCCGGTCCGCAGTGTCGGGATGGAAGTTTCCGTTCCGCTTGATAACGAAGCGCTCTGCAGCAAAATGCAGCCGCTGCGCTCCAAGGAGGAAATTGACAGTATGCTGGAGCATGCCGTTCACGCTGAGGATCTGCCGTGGACGGAGGACCGCAAGCTGCGCGGCGCTGAATTCCGGCGGATACTGTCGGAGGGGGATGCCGGTATGCTGCTGCGCATGATCCGTTCCATTTTGCATCAGAGTGCCGCACTGAAGTCCATCGGCAAGCGCCTTTCCGCAATGGACGACAATGCCCGCAAGGATGCGGCGCGTCTGCTCGATGAGGAGTTTGCCTATTCACTCGGCCTGACGCAGGAGGAAGCAGGCAGCTATATCTGCGAAAAGATCGGCCGGATTTGAGATGCTTTGCCGGAATTGATTGGGATTTACAGAAAACGATTGACAAATTGAAAATTATTGTGTATAATGGTGATGCAGAGTCCCATACCTTGATCCGGCAGAGGAGTGATCTTTTATGAAGCGAACAGTCATCCGTATGATGACGGTGTTTCTTGCGGCAGTGATCCTGCTGCCGCTGCAGACCGTTATGACGGCGGCTGCGGCGTCTGAACCGTCAGAGCAGAGCGTGTATGCTGCCCTGATGGCCATGCAGTCAAAATATCCCGAAGGCAAATCCTTCACCAATGCGGACAGCTATCGCTGGGAGGCAGGCAGAATGAACTGCAAGGGCTGTGCGGCCTTTGCCGCCATCCTCAGCGATGCGGCATTTGGCAGCCTGCCTGTGACGCAATACCGTGACAGTAGCCGCATCCGCGTCGGCGATGTGCTGCGCGTCAATCAGAATACGCATTCGGTGATCGTGCTGGAAACGAAAAGCGATTCTGTGATCGTTGCAGAGGGCAACTACGGCGGAAAGGTACACTGGGGCAGAAGCATCCAACGGTCACAGTTTTCGGGTGATTCCGAGTTCTACGGCCTCACGCGCTATACGGATTATCTGCGCGGCGATGTGAACAGTGACGGCGTTGTGGACGTTCATGACCCGCGGCTCGTGCTGGTCGCCTATGTCAATACCGTTGCCAAGCTGGACAGCGGCCTCAATGCGCAGCAGGCCAAAGCTGCCGACGTAAACGGCAGCGGCAAGCTCGATGCAAAGGACGTTCACCTGATTCTGACTTATTATGTGCGCAATTCCGTCAACAAGGAGAATGTCAGCTGGGAGCGGGTCATCTCGCATACGTGAGCGGCTCTGCTGCAAATCTGTGATATCAAACGAAAGCTCCTGACCGGTCTGTGAGAAAGAACGGTCAGGAGCTTTCGTTTTTTGTTTGATTGTGCGTGCGGCGGCGTTCAGCCGGTGCTGCCGGGTTTCCGGGCGTTTGCAAGCATCAGCTTGACGCGGTTTTCCTGATTGACCCGCGTCGCGCCGGGATCGTAGTCAATGGCCGTGATATTGGCGTCCGGATACGCATTTTTGATGACGCGCATCATGCCCTTTGCCACAATGTGATTCGGCAGGCACCCGAACGGCTGCGTGCAGATGATGTTCTCCGTGCCGGATTCGACCAGCGCGGCCATTTCCGCAGTAATAAGCCAGCCTTCGCCCATGCTCACGCCCTGGCTGATATACTTGTCCGCGCAGCGGCGGAGATGCTCAAAGTCATGCGGAGGATCAAAGACACCGTGCTTCTGCACAGCCTTGATCTGCTGCTTCTGCATCGCGTAGATGCCCTTGTAGCCGATGCCGTTTTTCAGCACGCTCTGATCGAGGAAATGATAGAGCTTGCCGTCCACGGCCGTGCTGATTGCGCAGTACATGACAAATTCCAGCAGCGACGGAATCACCGGCTCGCAGCCCTCGGAGAGCAGATACTCTTCCAGATGATTGTTTGCGAGCGGCGAATATTTGACATAAATCTCACCGACAATGCCGACGCGCACCTTGTTCCGGGCTGTGCGCGGAATCGCAGCGAAATCGTCGAGAATACGCTTGTAGAGCCGTTTCGTGTGCAGGAAATCCCGTGACTGGAATGCCTTTTCCAGACGGCGCTGCCATGTGAGCAGCAGCTTGTCAGTCGCGCCCTTCTGCAGCTCGTAGGGGCGGCACTGGTTGGCAATCAGCATCAGCAGGTCGCCGTAAAGCACCGCGTAGAGGAATTTCAGGAAGATGGCAGGCGTCATCTGCCAGCCGGATTCCGGATCCTTTTCCAGACCGGAAAAGTTCAGCGAGATAACCGGTACCTGCGGGAACTGCTCTGCCAGTGCCTTGCGCAGCAGGTGAATATAATTGGAAGCACGGCAGCCGCCGCCGGTCTGCGTGATGAGCAGCGCCGTGCGGTTCGGGTCATAGCGGCCGGATTTGAGCGCTTCCATGAACTGCCCGATGACGAGCAGTGCCGGATAGCAGGTATCGTTGTGCACATTCTTGAGGCCCTCGTCCACGACGGCGCGGCTGGCAGTCCGCAGCAGCTCGCAGCGGTAGCCGTAGGGCTTCAGAATGCTGATGAGCAGCTGAAAATGTACCGGCAGCATATCCGGGACAAGGATTGTATGCGTTTTTTTCATTTCGTGAGTAAACCGGGCTGACATTGAAAACCTCCAACTAATACTCTTTACGCTGCGCGCGCGGCGCCGGCATATCTGCGTTCAGAAGCGGATGCGGTAGGGGAATCCGATCGCGGCGAGATGCTCCGGCAGCACTGTTTCGACCGGGAACGGACGCTGCTCCAGCTTGCCGCTTTTCGTGCGGATCAGTGCGCAGAGCGTTCCGGCCTCGATCTGTTCTGCCTTGCAGAACTCCGAAAAGCTGGTGCAGAACGCGGAGAACAGATCGCTTTGTGCGGTGCAGAGCGTATATGTTTCGTGCCACTGTGCCGTCCAGAAGCTCTGCTTCCGTTCATGCGTCAGCAGCGGTTGATCGAAATGTGCTTCCTCGATCCGGCAGAAGCCGCTGACGAGCATCGCATCACCGTCGCGTTCATAGCGGCCGGAGAGCACATCGAGCCGCGCATAGCTTTTCATCATATTGACATAGGTCTGTGCGATTTCCCGTCCCTGCTGAAAGTGAATGCTTTGCAGATTGATCTGCTTGGATGTATGCGAATCCGCGTCCCGCCGCAGCGCAGCGGAAAACATTTCATGCGAGCTCATTGCGGCAGGCTCCTTTCAGAATTCGATCTGGTACGGAAAACCGAACGCATGGATTTTCTCTTTTTTCGGCTTTTTGAGTGTGACGGGCAGGGTGTGATAGCACAGATTGCCGTCCTTGTCGAGAATCTGCACCTGAAACGGGTGGCAGATGATATGTTCCTCCTCACAGAGCTGCTTGAACGAGGAGAGGAAGGCTTCAAACAGTTCATTTTCCGTGTTCAGGGAAACGATTTCGCGCTTGTGGTGCATGAAGCGTTTTTCGCGCTTGCTTGCGGAAAAAGGCATATCGAAGTCCTTTTCGTTGAGCTTGCAGAAGCCGCTGATGAGCGCGTGGCCGTCGAGGCGTTCGTAGTCGCCGTTGCGGGCAGCGATGCGGGCTTCCTCCTCGATGATGTCGATGTATTTTGCGGCGAGGTTGCGCGCCTGATGATAGCGTCTGCTGCGGAAATCGGTTTCCATGTCCCCGTGGATTTTGACTTCAGCCTTCAGCTGGTCGATAAATTTCATTCCCGATCATCCTTTTCGTTTTGCTGGCATTCTTTTTTTATTCCGGTATGCTGTTTGTCAACAGCGCATATATAGTTTATTATAACATATTGCAGCGGAAAAGGCAAGACGAGAGACGGATTTTTTCATTGCGCAGGGTGCTTGTTTGCACTGGGTGTGCAGGTGCGGGGGTGACAACCCAAGGGGACAGGGGGAGGCGCCGCGAGCGGCTTATCCCCCTATCCCCTTAGGATTCCCCCCCCCCGAGCCACCGCTTTCCTGATCCTTTGACCCTCTGAACCGCGCCGCAGACGTTTTTCTCATCCGGAAACCACAATCTGTTTTGCCAAGTTCTGCGGCGAGCCTTCGTATGGGGCACAGTACGTCAAAAAAGCCGGATCAAAAACTTTATTTGGGGGATTGCTTCATCATAATAAAAAGGCGCTGATTTCAGTCTCAGCGCCTTTTTTCATGATTCAGATTTGCATTCACACTGTGAAGAACCGCTGATTGGCCTCGAATACACCGTGCGGCTTGAGCTCCTGATAACCGGAGACCTCTGCCGGCAGATTCAGATTCGGGGCGTCGATCATGGCGGTCATCGGCTCCGGACAGAAATATCCGTTGAAGCCCTTGTCATTCCAGATAATCCAGAATTTATATTCCGGGCTGACCTCGTAGCAGATCTTTTTGCCGGACGGCTCGTCCTCTACAATCGCGCCGTAGAATTCCTGACCGTCGAGCTTGCCTGTCTCAGCCTGATACATGTCATTGTCGAGATTCTGCAGCACCGGGCATTTTGTGCCGTTCCGGTATTCCAGATCGGACAGCTTCAGATCAAGCAGACGCTCTGTCGGCAGGCAGCGCTCATTGAGCTCGCAGCGCTTGCCGATCGGCACGGTCAGCCGCATATTCTCCGGCTTTGCACCGTCGAGGAACGGCGCCTGAATCGTCGTGTGCGTTGCAACAGAGACCGGCAGCGCCTTCTCCGAAAGATTGATGAGCGCAAATTTGTGCTCCAGACCGTATTCGCTCAGTGTAAAGGTCAGCTCCACGCGGAAGCGGAGCGGCAGATACTGGAAGAACGGGTCCTTTTCGTCGTAGTCATAGGACGTCCGGACGACGGCGCAGTTCTCATCTGCATGATGGGAGATCACGGTGTGTACCCGCTTGTGCAGGAAGCCGTGGATGTGGTTGTGATAGGGTGCAGCCTCATTGACCGGCAGGTGATAGACCGCGTCAGAGGTTTTCAGCACACCGTCTGCCAGACGGTTCGGGAGATAGAGCGTCGGAAGCCCCCAGACCTCAGCCGACTGCAGCAGTGTTTCCGGCGTATTGTCCGGCGAAAAGCGGAAGACATCAATGTTGTTTTTGACATCCCGCAGCCGGATGACATTGGAACCGAGTTCATAGGCGATGTATGCTTCATAACCGCCGGCGGAAAGCATAATACATGGCGTTCCGTTCAAAACTGTCTGCTGTGTCGTATTCATGATACAGATATCCTCCCTTACGATTGTTCCTTAGAACTATATCAGTAATCATCATTCAATTCAGTATAGCATATTTTTATCAAAAACGCAAGTGCCAAGTCGCTTTTTGGCAAAGTGTACGAATATAAATGCAAAATTTGGGCATATCGTAACAGAGAATTCGTCGAATCCTGCCGACGGAAAAACCCCGCCTGCTTTTGACGCAGACGGGGTGCCTCCGGGAATGGGTTGTCAGGCTTCAGCGCGAACCGGGGTACGGTCACGGAACAGGAACGAAATACACCAGACGGCGGAGAGCGCCACCAGAATATAAATCAGTCTGCTCAGAACGGATGCGGCGCCGCCGAACATCCACGCGACAAGGTCCAGTTCAAAGATTCCGACAAGCCCCCAGTTGATTCCGCCGATGACCAGCAGAATCAGTGCCAGCTTATCCCACATGATTCAATTCCTCATTTCACGGATTTGTACAGCGCGCGTCAGATGCCGCGGCTGCGATGATAGTATATGCGGGATACGCCGTGATATACGGTACACTGCCGGAAAACTGCGGATAAAGGATTGTAAGATATTTCAGGTTCATTTTAAGTTTTTGCGGTATTGTATATGTAAAGAAACGCTGATCGGCAGATGTTTTGAGGTGGGGGAATATGATGAAAGAGATACTGCTGATTGAACCGAACGATTCGCTGAGAGAACTTGTCAGCGAACGGCTTTGCGCTGAGGGCTTTTCGACGGTTGCAGTTGCAAACGGCACCGATGCGCTCCGACTTTTGACAACTCCCCGGTTTGAGTCTGTTCTTCTGGAATGGGCTTTGCCGGATATGGAGGGGGTAGCCGTCCTGCGCGAGCTGCGCACACGCACACTGGATACGCCCGTGATGGTGGTCAGCACCCGCGGGTCCGTGGCCGACCGTGTACTCGCGCTGGACAGCGGGGCTGACGATTATCTGCTCCGCCCCTTTCACATGGATGAATGCATGGCACGGGTGCGGCGGATGGTACGCACCTACTGCCGCCGCCCGGGCGCAGTTCAGAGCGGCCTGTTCTGTATTGCGGATCTGACGGTCGATACGAACCATCATGTTGCGACGCGCAGCGGAAAACGGATTCCGCTTTCCGCAAAGGAATGTGCAATTCTGGAATATTTTGCGTTCCGGGCGGGAAGTACGGTTTCCCGTGCAGAGCTGGAAGCGCATGTCAGTCATTCTGCGCAGGATTCCGCCGTGGTGCCGGTTTATATCCATTATCTGCGCAAGAAGGTCGATGACGGATATGATCTGAAGCTGCTGCGCACAGTCCGCAGCAAGGGCTATGTGCTGACCGGCAGCTGAGCTTGTCCCCCGCCGTCCCTGACACCGGAAACCCACCGGTCGGAAATTCCGCTCCGGAGCGGTGACTGCGACGGTTTATATGATATCCGGATGAAAATCCGGTGCGGCGTGCTGCGCTTTGACAGGATGCCGGCAAAAAAACAAGACATAACCGATGCGGCTTTGCATCTGTTATGTCTTCTTTTTTGTTTTTTATTCGTTGATATATGCTTCGATGAATTCCACTGCATCGCCGACGGTACTGATCTTATCGACAGCGTCATCTTCGATTGCAATGTCAAACTCCTCGGAAATGGTTTTCATCAGCAGCGTGATGTCCAGTGAATCCGCCTGCAGATCGTCGATGAAATCCGCATCCATCGTAACCTCATCCTCATCAACATCCAGCTGATCGAGAATGATGTCCTTGAGCTTTTCAAATACCATGTAATCTGCTCCTCTCTGTTATGTGATGTTCTGTGCCACATGCAGTTCGTTCTGCAGGTCACATCGTTTATAGTATAGCCGTTTGCGCGGAAAACGTCAATATCTTTTTGCGGTTTTTGGTGTAAAACTTGAAGGCGATGCTCGTCAGTGTTTTGGATATCCTGCACAAACGCAGGGGTTCCGTCCGTTTTGGGCGGCGGCTGACGGAACGAACCGCACCGGATTTCAGCATTCCGGAGCGGGAAATTTTTTATGGAAAGCGGCGCAGGATTCCGGATTCATCCACTTGACAAACGCTGAATAATATGCTAGACTATCATCAAACCATGAGAGCTAAGCTATCATGCGTGATACCCAGACTATCAAAAAACAGGAGGTTTGTCAAGTGGAAAATACACGCTCACACGGAAGCCTGAGAACCAAGCGTATCGGCCGCGCGGTGGAAATCAGTGCTGACATGTTCATGAAGCAAGGCATTGAAACTGTGAAA
Source organism: Oscillospiraceae bacterium (assembly GCA_017427265.1). GTDB lineage: Bacteria > Bacillota > Clostridia > Oscillospirales > Ruminococcaceae > Firm-04. The sequence continues at coordinate 113,152 of JAFRTG010000030.1, forward strand.
ATGACTGACATTGCCGATGCCTGCGGCGTCGGCGTTGCGACACTGTACCGCTACTTCGGAACGAAAACAGCAATCACAATCGCAGCAATGACCTACCTCTGGAGTGATCTGAAGGAACGGTTCCGCGGCATTTTTGAGTCGGAATCCTTTCTCAATCAGACCGGGTGCAAGCGCCTGCATGACCTGATGCGGATGTATGTGCAGCTGTTTGAGCTGCATCCGAACTTCATGCGGCTGCTCGGTGAATTCGACCTGATGCTTGTCCGCGAGGAGGTGCCGAAGGCGGCTCTGAAGGACTATGAGCAGTCGGTCATCAATTTTTACCCGATCGTCGAGGCGTCCTATCAGGCAGGCCTTGCGGACGGAACCGTGCGCAGTGACATTGATTTCAAGCTGTTTTATCTGACAATCACGCATTCGATGATGGAGCTCTGCAAGAAGATTCTGCAGGGCGAGCTGCTGCCCTCGGATGATTTTTCCGACGGCAAGGCGGAGCTGAATATGCTGATTGAAATGGCGGTTTCCTATCTCCGGAAGCCGTAAAAGTGATTGGAAAAAAGGCGCTGATTTCAGAGGTGCGCCGATATAGAAGTTTTTAGGATTTGAAGATAAGGTTGCGTAACCTATGCGGTTACGCAGCCTTTCTCTTTTTGTCGTACTTCATACTGTCAGCAACGGCAGTCGTTACGGCAACATCGAAACGATAGTGAATCTCGATCTCCTGTGTGCGATGACCACTGCTCTTATCGGGAGCGTGTACGACAATCTTACTGATAAGTTCATGCATGATCTCAGGTGTCAACTCAGTAATATGCTCATACTTCTGTACTGCCTGAATGAATGCAGTTACATCGGAGGACTTCTGCTCTGCCGTTTCGATGTATGAGGTCAGCTCGGTAACAGTTGCTCTGAGCTTCTTCTGCTCGTCCTCATATCCCGCCGACATCATAGAAAAGCGTTCATCAGAAATCTTGCCCGATACGTTATCTTCATAAAGTCGTGTAAAAAGCCTGTCCAGTTCAGCAATACGCTTTTCAGCCTGTTTTATGGCTTTCTTTGCTTTGGAAAGCTCCGAGGTCTGTTTCTGTGCGGAATTGTCCATAGCTGCCTGGATAAACTCTGCTTCATTCTCCTTGACAAAGGCAACCATCTTGTTAAGCTCACCGAGGACGATCTCTTTCAATACAATCGTTCTGATGAAATGAGCCGAACAGGCATTTTTGTCTGAGGAGTATGTTGAGCATTTCATATGCTCCTGATCTTCTGCCAGACTTGTCGCACGACACAGATACATCTTCTTTCCGCAGTCCGCACAGTAGACCATACCCGAAAATGGATTGACTTCCTCGTGTTTAGTCGGTCGGCGCTTATGTTTGCGAAGTTCCTGCACCAAGTCAAACTGCTCTTGCGTCACGATAGGCTCATGTGTGTTCTCAAATATAAGCCATTCTTCCTGCGGATTACGGATAGTCTTTTTTATTTTATACGACTTCTTGCGTGTCCTGAAATTAACAGTATGTCCAACATATTCAAGGCGGTCAAGAATGTGACCTATGGTCTTGCCACTCCAGCGATGCAGCTTTGCATTCTTATGACCGTTATCTCTCCCCTGCGACAGAGAGTAGGCGGTCGGAGTTGGAATACCTTCCTGCGTCAAAATACGGGCAATCTGAGAAGGACCGTATCCGTCAATACAAAGGCGGAAGATCTTACGAACCACTTCGGCAGGCTCATCGTCGATCACCCACAGGTTCTTATCCGTTTCCGAGTGCTTGTAGCCGTAGATCGGATAGGAAAGCGGCTTTCCCGACTGTCCCTTCGCCTTGAAGATCGCACGGATCTTCTTACTTGTATCACGAGCGAACCAGTCATTGAAAATATTTTTGAATGCCATGAGTTCATTCTCTGACTTAAATGTGTCCACGCCATCGTTGATCGCAATGTAGCGGACATCATAATCCGGGAACACAATCTCGATAAGCTCACCAGTTTTCAGATAATCACGACCAAGCCTTGAAAGGTCTTTGGTGATGACCGTTTCTACTTTTCCGGATTCCACATCAGCCATCATTGCCTTGAATCCGTCACGCTCCCATGTCGTACCGGAGACTCCGTCATCGACGTAGAAGACCGTGTTATGGAAGCCATTATCATCAGCGTACTTCTTGAGGATCGCTTTCTGGTTAGTGATACTATTACTCTCGCCCTGCAACATATCATCCTGCGACAGGCGGCAATACAATGCTGTGATCTTGTCTGTCATATTTTACCTCTCTTTCCGACAGATACAGCAAGCTATGTTATCATTATAGCGCACATTGACGAACGATTCAATGCGCCATTATTCCAAAGTTACACAGCCTGCTTCTCAGGTTCTTGTCCGGATTCACCGAGGAGTTTTTCACTCTCTCGGACAATCAGCCTTTTCAGAATGTCAGAAAGGCTTTCCTGTGAAGCAGGATTGAATACAGTAGTCACCCTGTAAGTGGTGTGTCCGATCTTGTACTCAGACGTTGCGTTAAAAGTTGTCACTGCCTTCTCTTTCTCTACGGCAGTAGTGTTATTGTTCATAGCTTGTTACTCCTTTAGCTTCTCTATCTCTATGCTTTTAGAGCGAGGGGATCGCTTTCTTTATCTTCCCCTCTTAGTTTTTTTCTTATGGTGAGTTTTATAATTCTGCACATCATCTCCTGTCTATTGTCCAACGGTAATGAACGTGATTTTTCTGAAAGAATCTCAGCCTTGCCCAACATGATTTCAGACGAGTATTTCTATGCTCCGAACCGTGATAGAAAATCCCCCCTCTATATACCAAGTAAGAAAAATGTAAAAACGGGCAAGAAAAGCTGAAATATTTACAGAAAATTCACATCTGCTATTGAGTTGCACGATCACAAATTTCCGATGATGATCATACCCCTCTACTTATCTACCGGGAAATTTGGAAAAGTGGGGTGATTTTTCCGAAAAGTTCACAAAATGTTTACAAACAGCCGTCTGATGTTGATGACATGAAAACCTCCCTCACCTATCTACCGAGATAATTCCGTTTTGGACAAAGATTTGGAGAAATTTCTTGACCGAAAATGAAATGTTTTCCGTTATTCCTAAATTGGTGTGATATATTCTGTATGATATATCGATAATATGACTGCCTGCTGCACCGTGTAAGGTGCAGTTATTTTTATGGGGAAAGCTCCTGCGGAGAGTGTCAGACAGTCCGTCAGCAGAGCGGAGAACTTCACTCTGTCCCTTATGATTTCATTGTCATAATAAATAGTTTTCCGGTGTTGAAATTATGCGATA
>JAFRTG010000031.1 GCA_017427265.1 Oscillospiraceae bacterium
AGAGCATGGCGCCTGCGCAAAGCGCGGCGAAAACTTTCTTTTTCATAATGGTTCCTCCTTTTGGCTGAACATGCGGCGCACATCCCGTATCTGTGCTCCGTATTCGGATCTTCCGTCCCGGCCCCACATTGCCGGAATCCAGCGGCGGGGAATGCGGGTTCCCTTCACCTATATCCTACCATAAAATGGACGAAATGTAAATAGCTTCCGGAAAATTCGTTCGCCTGCACAAAACGCTCCGCCGGATTTGTGCAAAACCTCGAAAACGCTACCGTTTTTTTCGCAACTGCGTCATATTTCGCAAGAATGTCGGCAGCGTCGGGCGGGAACCCCTCTGTCTGCTGCGCAGACATCTCCCCTTTCAGGGGAGGCAAAAATGCGGGGGGAAGTACGCACGCAGCTCGGCGCTGACTGTGATGTCAGCGCCTTTTGTGTATATATGGAACCTCTCCGTCTGCCTCACTTTGCGGCGGCGCGGCGGATGGCTTTGACGACTTCCACGGCGGGAACAATCAGTGCGGCGAGCAGCAGCGCCCAGACATACTGCATACCGGTCAGGTGCTCCAGCGAGAAGATTCGATGCAGCGCCGGAATCAGCAGCACGGCGGCCGTCAGGACAAACGATGCCAGTACGGAAACCGTCAGCGCGGGGTTGCGGTGCTCCATACGGAAAACAGAACCCTTCAGCGAGCGCATATTCCATGCGTGCAGCATCTCACAGACGGACAGCGTCAGGAAGGCCATTGTCGTGCCGGCCGCTGCGCTTGTCTGTGCGCCGATCACGTAGGAAATCAGCGTCAGCACAGCGATGAGCGCGCCCTGCCACAGCAGATTGACGCCCATGCCGTCCGAGAAGATGTGCGCATTGCTGCTGCGCGGCTTCCGCTGCATGATGCCGCGTTCCGCAGACTCCATGCCGAGCGATACGGCAGGGAAGCAGTCCGTAATCAGGTTGATCCAGAGCAGATGCACCGGCTTGAAGATCGTGAAGGCACCGCCGGTCAGGCTGCCGAGGCCGATTGTCGCAATCAGAATGCACAGCACCTCGCTGAGATTGCTCGACAGCAGGAACTGAATTGCCTTGCGGATGTTGTCATAGATGCGGCGGCCTTCCTCTACGGCGCCGACGATCGTTGCAAAGTTGTCGTCGGTCAGAACCATGTCTGCGACATTCTTGGTGACGTCCGTGCCGGTGATGCCCATGCCGACGCCGATATCCGCACTCTTGATTGAGGGTGCGTCGTTGACGCCGTCGCCGGTCATGGCTGTCGTCATGCCCTGTTTTTTCCATGCGTTGACGATGCGAACCTTATGCTCCGGCTGCACGCGCGCGTAGACGCTGTAATCTGCGACATGTGCGTTGAATTCCTCATCCGGAATCTTTGACAGCTCTGCGCCGGTCAGCGCCTGCTGTCCCTCGCCGAGAATGCCGAGCTCCTTTGCAATCGCTACGGCAGTATCCCGGTGGTCGCCGGTAATCATGACCGGACGGATGCCTGCTGTACGGCAAAGGCCGATTGCGTCCTTGACCTCCGGCCGGACAGGGTCGATCATGCCCGTCATGCCGATATAAACAAGGTCATGCTCCAGCGAAACAGGGGAGATCTGCTCAGGCAGCATGGTCATTTCGCGGTAGGCAGCCAGCAGCACACGCAGCGCTTTGTCTGCCATTTCCTTATTCTGCCGCAGGATCTCTGCGCGGTCGGCATCGGTCATGGCACGCGCCGTGCCGTTGTCGAGAATCATTGTGCAGCAGCGCAGCACCTCGTCCGGCGCGCCCTTTGTATACTGGATATAGCCGTTTGCAGTCTGGTGCACGGTGGACATCATCTTGCGGAGCGAATCAAACGGTGCTTCCGCGACACGCGGCGCAGATTCTTCCAGTTCGTACTTTTTGAGGCCGCATTTGTTTGCGTAGGCGACCAGCGCCGCTTCGGTCGGCTCGCCGGTGACGGATTCGTCTGCATTCAGGACGGCGTCACAGCAGAGCGCCATTGCTTTTGCCAGCAGATCTTTGTCGGCGGTGTGCTCTTCGACGACGGTCATCTTGTTCTGCGTCAGTGTACCAGTCTTGTCGGAGCAGATGACCTGTGCACAGCCGAGCGCCTCGACGGCGGTCAGCCGGCGGATGACTGCGCCGCGCTTCGACATGTTCGTCACGCCGATCGAAAGCACGACGGTCACAACGGCGGCAAGGCCTTCCGGAATGGCTGCAACCGCAAGGCTGACGGCGATCATGAACGAATTGAGGAAGCCCGGCAGGTGAATCGCGCCGTCCTGTATGTACATTTGCAGCACGCTGATGCCGAGGATAATCACGCAGATAATCAGGACAGCAACCGAGAGAATTTTGCTGAGCTGCGTCAGGCTCTTCTGCAGCGGCGTTTCGTCGTCCTCTGCATTGGCAATCGCACCGGCGATCTTGCCCATTTCGGTCTGCATTCCGGTTGCGGTGACGACGGCTTCTGCACGGCCGTAGGCGATGCTGCTGCCCATGTAGAGCATGTTTTTGCGGTCGCCGAGCGGCACCTCTTCGCCGGTCAGTGCTGCGCTGTCCTTATCGCAGGGGACGCTCTCGCCGGTCAGCGCGGATTCCTCTGCCTTCAGCGCGGCGGCGTCCAGAATGCGGCAGTCTGCCGGGACATTGTCGCCGGCTTCCAGCGTGATGACATCGCCGGGCACAAGCTCTGCACTCGGCACGACAATCAGCTCGCCGGAGCGGAACACCTTGCTCTGTGCGGCGCTCATGGCCTGCAGCGCTTCAATGGCGGCCTCGGCCTTGTTTTCCTGATAGACGCCGAGCACGGCATTCGCCAGCACGACAAACAGAATGATGAACACATCTGCTTCCAGCTTGCCCTCTGAGATGATGCCTGTGACCGCGGAAATAACCGCCGCTGCGAGCAGCACCAGAATCATCGGGTTTTTGAACTGCTCAAGGAAACGCTGCGCAAGCGTTGCCTTCGGCGGTTCATCGAGCTTGTTTTCGCCGTACTGCCCGAGACGCTCCTTGGCCTCGGCAGCCGTCAGACCCGCGGGATTGCTTTTCAGCTCCCGGAGCACGGTGTCTGTGGATTCCAGATAGTGTTTCATAATTTGACCTCCGTTGCAAATAATATGAATGGTATCCCCAAAGGATGAGATTTGAATATATCCCGGCGGAAATTTTTCTGCAAATGCAGCAGTGTTTTCTTCTTTTATCTCATGATCCATACGCCGGGCGGCGTTTGATTTTTTTACTATTTTCGCATAAAAAAAGACTTTCGCGCCGGGCAGCTCCGGAAACCGGAACCGCCGCTGCGAAAGTCTTGCCATTTCAATTCTCCGCGGCAGTTGCATTGCTGCATCTGCGGGTATGACGCAGAAAATCCGGCGATCTGCCGGCGGCTACTCCCTGTTCGCAGGGATATATGTACGGAATGCCGCGATCGGAAAACAAACGGAGTATCCACCCCTCAAGAAAAGCGAATACTCCTGCTGTTTACAGATAACTCAGCCGTTTGCACGCTCTACCTTGCCGGAGCGCAGGCATCTGGAGCAAACATAGATGTGGCAGGGAGAACCCTTCACGATCGCCTTGACGCGCTGGACATTGGGCTTCCATGTACGGTTGGTACGACGGTGAGAGTGAGAGACCTTAATACCAAACGTGACGCCCTTGCCGCAGATTTCGCATTTTGCCATAGCTGGCACCTCCTTTACAGACTTGTCAACAAGATACATTGTAACAGATATCGGGAAAAAAATCAAGCCTTTTTTGCAGATTCGTGAAAATTTATCAGATTTCACGAAAAATTCACCCTCCGGGCTTGAAAAGCAACACAAAATATAGTATAATGAGAAAAACATCACTGTCTGAACGCAGAAAAGGAGTACAGGAATGAACGGATTTATCGGGGCAATCACCCAGGAAGATCTGATGGGCGTTTTTGTCAGACTGTTTATCGTTCTGATGATTCTGCCGCTGCATGAATATGCACACGCATGGACCGCACACAAGCTCGGCGATGATACGGCCATGTATCAGGGGCGGCTGACGCTGAACCCGCTTGTGCACATTGACCCGGTCGGTGCGCTCTGCCTGCTGATCGGCGGCTTTGGCTGGGCCAAGCCCGTGCCGATCGACCCCACGCGCTTTTCCCGCAAGCACTCGATGCGCTTCGGCGTGGCTATCACCGCGCTTGCAGGACCGGTCAGCAATCTGATTGCCGGATATATCGGCATGATTATCTACCGGCTGTTTATCGGTTCCAAGTATTATATGAACTATCTCATGGCGGTGGCAGGCGGCGAGAGCGTCAAAAACAGCCCGATGCTTCTTGCGACCATGCTTTCCGTTTTTGTGACGGTCAACATCGGTCTTGCCGTGTTCAATCTGATTCCGGTTCCGCCGCTCGACGGTTCCAAGATCGTCAGCTATTTCACCAGCCCGAAGGTCGATCGCTGGTTCCAGCAGAATCAGCAGATTATCAGCATTGTGTTCCTGTTCCTCGTCGTTTCGCCGGTGCTCGGCAGGCCGATCAGCTTTGTTTCCGAAAAGATCTTCGGCCTGTTCGTAATCCTGACGAACTGGGTTCCGGTCTCGGTCTGACGCCATGCCGGAATTATCATTTCACCTTCCGGTCTTTGAAGGGCCGATGGATCTGCTGCTGCATCTGATTGCAAAGCACAAGCTGAATATTCACGACATTGAGATTTCTGTGCTGCTGGAGCAGTATCTGCTTTATATGCAGCAGTGCGCCGAGCAGGACTATGAGCTTGCGGGCGAGTTCCTTGCAATGGCGGCCAAGCTCATCTGGATGAAAACGGCGGCGCTTCTGCCGCGGCCGGAGGAGGCTGAGGCTGTCAAAAAGGAACTGGAGGGTGCACTCATCGAATATTCTGTCTGCAAGCTGGCGGCCGGCAATCTGCGGGCACTCTGGCTCGGCGATGTGCTGTTCGTCCGCAAGCCCGCTGCGCTGCCCGTCGATCTGACCTACCGGCGGACGCATGACCCTTCGCTGCTGATTTCCGTCTACCGCAATATGGGCATCAAAAAGCTGCCGCAGGGCGGGGAGGGGAATATCGGCGAGAAGATTCATGCTGTTGTGCAGATGCACCATCAGGTGACGAGCGTCGCCTCGAAGGTTGTGTTTCTGCTGCGGCAGTTCCTCAGTGCGGAGTCTGTCCGCATGGCGGATCTGTTCGACGGCCTGACCCGGAAAACCGACCGCGTTGCACTGTTTCTTGCTATCCTTGAGCTGACCAAATCCGGCAGAACCTGTCTCAGCGATGACGGCACTGTCATCCTGATGAAGAACCGCGACGAGCTCCTGAGCGGAAAACGGCAGCGCAGACGCCCGGAGGATTCCGCTGAGGATTCCCTCATGGCACTGTAAATCATATAATAAGTAAGGCGCCGATTGCTGAAATCGGCGCCTTTTTTCGACATATCACGGGATTCCAAAGGGACAGTGTCCCTTTGGCGGGTTTGCGCGGAGCCTATTTATAGTCATCGCGCAGCGATACCGCTGTATCACTTAAATCCGTTCAGCTTCTTCTGTTTCATGATCGGCGGGTAGTCGCGGTAGCAATAGTCGCCGTCAACCTTGTCCGTAAAGCCCTTGCAGTCGCGCAATCCGTACTGCCACATGCCGTAGGGACCCGTATAAATCGGAACCGTGACGTTGTAGTTTGCAACCCAGACGTCATAGCGGTTCTTGGTTTCCGTGGTGACTTTCTTGTTCAGATAACCCGCAGAGCAGTAAACCTGAGAGAAGAAGCCCTTCTTCTCCATTTCCTCACAGAATGCGCCGATGATTGCAGAAATCTCATCCGCACTCTGGTTGTCAAGAACGGTCGGCTCCTCGATATCAAATGCGATCGGGTATTCAAACTGTCTGTCTCCGAGTACCTGCGCACAGACATTCGCTTCGATGCGCGCTTCCTCCGGAGAGGTCGCGTAGGAATACCAGTAAGCGCCGACAGGCAGTCCGGCTGCCTTGGCCCTGGTGTAATAGGTCTGGAAGCAGGTATCCTCCTGTTTCAGATATTTGCCGAATCCGGCACGTAGAATCACAAACTGCGTTTCGGGATCCGATTTGATCTCCTCGAAGTTTACGTTCTCACCCTGCCACGAGGAAATATCAATGCCGTGGCACAGCGGCGGGCGCGTGGTGGTCGTCGTTGTGGCGATCGTTGTGGTGACGGCCGTTGTTGTCCTGAGGAACGGCTGCGTTTCGGTTCTTGTGGTCGCCGTTGTCGTTTTCGTCGTCGCGGTGGTGGTCGGGACGGTGGTGGTCTCAGCGTGTTTGGTTGCGGACGTTGAGATCACGGTCGCCGTTGTGACCTTCGGCGTGGTGAGCCCGGTCGTCGTCACCTTGGTTGAGGTGACCGCCGTTGTTGCGGCGCTATTGCCGGTGGTGACCTTCTTCGAGGTCGAGGATTTTGCCGATGTGACCGAACCGGACAGCGAAGCCGAGGTTGTTACGGCCGGGGTCGTTGTTGTGACGGGATTCTGCGGCGGATCAGGAATCTTTCCGCTTGCGTCCGTGACGCGGATTTCCGCAAACTGAGAAAGCAGCGGCAGCTTTTCGGTGCCGTTCGTGAAGTCGATATCAGAGAAGGTCAGCGCATAGGATGTGCCCGGAACAGCATCGTCCGGAATCCGGAAAGCGGCGTTGTAAAGCGTGCCGTTGTCGCTGACGGCCTTGTGCGTGTTGGCGCTGCAGACGATCATATTGTAATCGTTCATCGAAAGCATCGAATATTGCAGCTTCGGGAACTGCGTGTGATTCGGGCGCAGCGGCTCGTTCATCTCACCGACCTGCACCGGGGTCAGTCCCTCGGCATACTGCAGGACGATCTTGGCGCGGGTGAATCCCGGATTGTTTGCAAGATCGACGCTGACCGTTACGGTTTCGCCGGGCTTGCCTGCGGCGTCCGTGACGGAAAGGTTCAGCGGTGCATCCCCGGCAGCCTCCGTGCGGATGCCGTTTACCTGTTCAAAGACGTCGATGACGCCCTCCGTATTCACGCTCTGCAGCGTCTCTGCAGAGGCGGGTGCCGCAAGTGCGGTTATGCTCATGACTGCCGCCAGCCCGACAGCCAAAAGCCGTTTCATGCATGTGTGCATGTGAAAGCCTCCCTTAATGATAACGGAGCATTCCGTGCTGCGGCGCTTCCGGAAAAAGGCCGTTTGCCGTGAAATGCTCCCATTTCCTAACCATTTTACCATACCGCATTTTGAATTGCAAGAGCACAACCCTTTTTTCTACGGATTTTCTAAAATCTGTTTGCCTTATCCAGATTATTCAGCGGAAAATTATGCAAACTGCTGATTTTCCCTTTTTTTGAATTTCCGCTTGACTTTTGTTTCTCCATGTAGTATAATATAAAGGCGGTCACGGAAATCCGATGCTGTTTTAGCTCAGTAGGTAGAGCACATCCTTGGTAAGGATGAGGTCGCTGGTTCGACTCCAGTAAACAGCTCCAGCGGATGAATCCGCACCGGTAAAGCTCTCATGCAGAAATGTGTGAGAGCTTTATTTTTTATCCGGTCGGAGATTTGAAGTGATGCGCACACAGGAAAGCTGTCATAACCGGCAGCACCTCGTTCAGCGGAACAGGGCTGACAGCCAAAGGGGACGGGGGGGAAGCGCGCTGCCGCGCAAAAGGCGCCGATTTCAGCAATCGGCGCCTTTTTTACAATCTATCACGGGATGCCAAAGGGTACGACCCTTTGGCAGGGTTTGGGACGGAGCCCCATTATCAATCATCGCGCAGCGATTCCTTATTTTTCTTCCTCATCCTCGCGGGGCTCCGGCATGTCGTAGGGGCCGCGGACAGCCTTGCAGCGCGGATCCTCCGGTGCGGCCGGCTTGCTGTGCTTCTCGCGGAACGCATCCACACGCTTTGCCATGCGCGGCGTCAGAATCGCAATGATCGCAACAACTGCGAAAATAACGAAAAACTTGCCGATGAACTTCATCAGAACCGGCGTGACATTGACCATGTCCTCCGAGGTCTCTGCTGCCGCTGCGATCATCTGCAGTGCGGTCATAGGTCACACTCCTTTGTGACGAACACGGCAAACGGCGGGCAGCCGGTGCGGTTCGGGAACGTGCACTGCAGCACGGTGTAATACCGGCTGTCCAGTGCGGAAAGATATTCCAGCAGCGCGTCACGCTCCGAGAAGCCGTTTGCTCCGCCGTAATAGATGCACAGCACCAGCGAGCCGCCGCGCTTCAGCAGACGCAGGCCTGCATTCAGCGCCGCAATGCTGGAATCGGCATGGGTGAAGATCTCGTGACTGCCGCGCGGCAGCCATCCGAAGTTGAACACGATGCACGAGACCGTGCCGTGCTTTGCATACTGCTCCATTTCTGCATGGCTCTGCAGATGCAGCTCGGCGTTCAGATGATGCTCGGTCAGCAGCGCTGCCGCGGAATCAATCGCCTCCTGCTGGATATCAAAGCCGATGACGCGGCCGGTCTCGCCGGTCAGCTCGCAGAGCAGCTTGGTATCGTTGCCTCTGCCGCAGGTCGCGTCAATGCAGATGTCGCCGGGCTGCACATGCCCGCGCAGCCAGCGGTGTGCCAGATCCAGCACGCCAAGCTGCCGGCCGGATGCCTTCGGCATGTCATTCATACATAAAACACCTTCATGTCATCGAGACGCAGACAGCCGAGCTTGCCGCCCGCTTCATGGAATACTGCGCCGCAGTCGATGTTGATATAGGTTTCGGTAAACAGAATCTCCGCACGGCCGTGCATCTGCGGATAGGTCAGCGTCGGCGTGTGGCCGAAAATCAGCGTGCGGTCCTCATAGAACCGGTCGCTCTGCTGCGGCCGCGCATTGATGAGCGCGTCAATCGGATAATCAGACAGCGGACGCTCCGGATCAAAATCCTCGATGCCGCTGTGCGTAAAGACGAACTTCCGGCCGTCCGGCATTGTCAGCTCCTCATAGAGCCGGAATTCCTGCAGATATGCAAGCAGCTCTGCACGCTGTTCCGGCGGCAGACTGAGATACTGTGTCAGGGTGACGGAGCCGCCGTTCTGCATCCATGCGGAATAAACGGCAAAGCCTTCATTCGTGTAAAAATCCGTGACGTTTTCAATGGTTGCTTCTGCCGGAAGACCGTTGATGCACTGCAGCATGACGGCCTCGTGATTGCCGAGCAGCGGATACACATTGATGCGCTCCATGCAGTCGAGCAGCAGCGGGATCGGTGTATCGCCGCGGTCTACAAAATCGCCGAGGATATAGAGATCGTCTTCTTCTGTGAAGTCTATTTTCTGGCACATGCGCCGGAACAGCGCATGACAGCCGTGGATGTCACTCATGACATAGATCAAGCAGTCTTCACCTCCTGCAGACATAAAAGCCCGCCATTTTTATCTGGAGAATCTGCGCGAATAATCAGAATATACGGGAATCCGGAGCAGCCTCAGTTCAGGTTGCCCGTGCGGAACATCAGAACGGACAGTGCGGTCAGCGGCGCTGTCTCGCAGCGCAGAATCCGCTTGCCGAGCCAGACCGGCTTTGCGCCTTTCCCCTGCAGCAGCTCGATTTCAGAGGGGTCAAAACCGCCCTCGCTGCCGATGCAGAGACCGTAGCTTTCGGCATCGCTGCGCACTTCGGAGAACGAGATGCCGCCTTCGCCCTCATAGAGCACGAGCGGGACGTCCAGCCATGACATGCGTTCTGCTGCCATTTCCAGCGTATGCAGCGGCGCGATTGCCGGAATGATGCCTCTTCCGGACTGCTGTGCCGCAGACTGTGCAATCCGCTGCAGGCGCGGCAGTTTTTTCGTGAACTCTCCGGCAGAGGGCCGGGAGATGCAGCGGCGTGTCAGAACAGGGACGATCTCCGTGACGCCGAGCTCGACCGCCTTCTGAATGATCTGTTCCAGTTTATCTGCCTTCGGGAGTGCCTGAAAGAGCGTGACTTTGATTGTCGGTTCGGCACAGCACAGGGCAGAGGAGAGAATCTTCAGCTGCACACATTCCTGCGTGATTTCGATAATTTCGCATTCGTAATCTGTTCCGCAGGCGCAGATGGTCAGGCGTTCCTGCGGCCGCATCCGCAGCGCAAACCCGATGTGCCGCAGATGTTCTCCGGTCAGCACCGGATGCTCCGGTGAGAATGAATCGTCAAAAAACTTCGGCATAAGATGCAGCTCCTTTTGCAAAGTCGTCTTTATTATACCATATTTCCGGAGAAAATGCAAGATACATAATTATGAAGAAAAAACGGGAGCTTTCTTCTCCCCGTGTCCCGCTTTCCTTACCCTTTTCCCTCTGGCTTCGCAGAATTTTCGTTCGGCGTAACAGAGCGGATAAAAATATATTGCCCCGAAGCATTTCAGCGTGCTTCGGGGCAAAATATCTATTGGGGATTCTTTTGTTATCAGGCCGCCTGACGGATTCCTTCCTGCAGCGCTTCGTAGGTCGGAATGATGCAGGACGGTTTCGTGAACTGGTTCAGCCGTGTCAGCAGACCGGTGTATTTGCCGTCCTTGAACAGATAAAACTCCGTATCCGACTTCGGCACGAATTCCAGTGTCACTTTTTTGCCGTCCAGATAGGTGTACACAATGGACGCTGTCGGCTCCGCTTCGGGATCCGGTTTGTCGTCCAGTGCAAGGTCTGTGAACGGAAGATACGAAATTGCACGGAAATGATTCTCGAACAGCGTGCTGACTTCCTCGCTGTGCAGGGCGTCAATGTCAATATCGTCCAGTGCATACTGCTTGTTTTCCGTGTCCAGCGTGAGCGTTTCGTGCAGATCGTAGAAGCCGGAAAGTGTGACCTCGACCGATTTCAGCTCGTTCATCAGAACACTGTGGCAGTAATTCAGCAGCAGCTCTGCAGTCTCTACCGACGCAAAGCCGGCAGCTGCGGCCGTGATTGTGAATACCTGCTCGGAATCTGCTATGTAGGCGTACATTTCATGATCGGATGTGCTCCCCTCGACGTCATTGCCGAACCAGAGCTCCAGATTCATCTGCTTGGAGCCGCTCGTGCCTCTGAGCCAGACCTTTGTATGCGGATTGTCAAGGCCGTACTGTTTCAGATCGGAAGGGTGATCTTCCACGAATGCACTGACCGTCGTGCGGACAATGACGGACATGAGATCCTCGATCTTCACGCGGTTTACTTCGTAATCAACAGGGTATTTCATCTCCCAGAGACCGGAGGCACCTTCCTTGCTGATCTCCGCAACGGTCTTGCCGCCGCGCTCGACCTTGAAGTAGCTGACCTGCGATACGGTCGTATCAAAAAGATACTGATTTTTCAGCAGGTCTTTGTCAGAGCAGAATACCAGACCGCTTTCATAGTCGATCGTGTATACATCGTTCGACTCGTCTGTCATTGCGTAGAAGGCGTCATAGGTCGGCGTGCTGTCACCGACCAGCAGCGTATACGGATGATCGGCGCCCTTCGATTCCGTATAGATTTTCAGCGTGACGGGATCGTCAAAGCCGTATACAGATGTGTCCTTGCAGTCGAACGCAACGGTCTTCTGCGTTTGCAGCATACAGAAATAGGTGCAGACGGCATTGACCGCATAAATGTTGACGGTAAAGTTGTCGCCCTCTGCAAGCTCCCATTCGCCGGTCGAGGAATTCCAGTCAAACACGAGATGATCGTCGCCGTTGTCAATGGACATCCGCGTGACGTCATCCGGATCAATGTCAATCAGCTGCTTGCCGTCACCGATATGGGCAATTTTCTCTTTCTGCTCGGCACGGCGGTCAACAATCAGGAAAATGACCGTCAGCAGGACTGCCGCGGCGCCGAGGATCAGAATCCAGCGAAACTGCTTCATGCGTCCTTCCTCCTCAGCCAGACGACGACGCCGATTGCTGCAATCAGAACCGGGAAGCCGATGAACAGCGCGATCATGCTGCTCGCCTCGGATGCGCTGTTGATGTTCAGCGAATCATAGGTGCGCTCCTTGTTCGGGATGTTCATATCGACATCGGAATTGTACATCCATGTGATCGTGGCCTGGAACAGCGTCAGCGGGTTGACGAAATACACATTCTTCGAGCCTGTATCGGTGATGAAATCCGAGGAGCCGAAAACGGTCAGCTTGGAATCGTTCCGGTCCGGATCCTTGGCGTACATCGCAAGTGCAAGCTCCTGACCGGTAATGGTTTCCGGATCCTTGGAGGTGCCGCCCCACGGCTCGGACTGTGCGGTGACTGCTGTTTTAATCATTGCATCCGTATCAATCGACGAGAAGTTTGCGCCGTAGATATTGTAGAAGCTGCGGGAATACGGCATGAATGTTTCAAGATCGTTGTTCTCCGGCAGCAGCATGCTGGTCAGGTCTTCCTTGCTGGAATCGGTCTGCTCGTTGATGTCGCACATCATCGCGTAGGTTTCACCGCGAGAGCGGCGGTTCTCGTCCGTTTCCGTGATGCGGTCATAACGCATACCGACGCAGTAGGATGCGAGCAGACGCTCCAGATTCGGATATGTGGTTTTGGCATCGTTCGGATTCATGAACACGCTGACGTTGCCGCCGGTTTTGGTGTATGCAAGGATCTTGTCGTATTCGTCATCTTCCAGATCATATTCCGGGCTTGCGATGACAAGAATGCGGCAGTCATCCGGAACGGCATCCGCGGTCATCAGATTGAGCGGCCTTGCGCCGTAATTGTTGTTGCCGAGGTTCGACTTCAGCAGAGACATCTCTGTGAGCGGCACCTCGCCGTGGCCTTCCAGGAAGTACAGCACCGGCAGTTCACCGTCCACGACGGTCTTGATATAGCCGGTAAAGTAATTCTCTGCGCGGAAATCTGCGGAAACGATCTTGTCGTTTTCATCAACCTTGAACACATAGGTCAGCTCGCCGGGCAGACGCTTGGTCATGCCGTTGTATACGAACAGGAAGTCACCGCGGGAGAGATTGAACACGCCGTCCGGGTTGAGTGCGCGGAGCTTTGCCGGCTCGACATCGGGGTCAAAGCTCTGCAGGTTGAAGCATTTGTGCTCCTTGTATGCGAGCAGCGTGCGGTACAGCGCCAGCGTTTCCAGATTGTTTTCCAGATTGGAAAAGTTATCCAGATAATAGACATCGACCACGATGCCCTTCTGATCGAGCTCGTCCAGATAATTGGTGGTGGTCTTGCTCAGCGTATACATGCTGTTCGGGGTCATATCATATGTGAAATTGATGCGGCCGAAGATCAGGTTCAGCGGGATTGCGACGATCAGAACCATTGCAGCAAGAATCCATGCCAGTGCGGTAAAGCGCCGGTTTTTGCTTTTGACAGAAGTATTCATTGTTATCCTCCTTCCGTCAGCCGCGGCTCCAGCGGCGCTTTTCGATCACAATGATCGTCCAGATCAGCACCACGAGCGTCAGCGAAACGAAGAATACGAGATCTGCAAGGCTGAACAGTCCCTGCGAAAACTGGCCGAAGCGTACCTGCGTGGAAAACCACTCAAATACCTTTGCGACACGCGGCATGGACTGAATCAGATCGGTCTGCGTGAAGCGGTCGAGGAACACGACGAGAATCATTGCTGCCTCGCCGAATACGGCCGCGAGAATCGGGCTGTCCGTGAACGCGGACATCAGCATGCCGATTGCAATGCAGAACAGGCTCCACAGGAAGAAGCCCAGATAGCCGCAGATCAGGTTGGAGACAATCACGCTGCCGTGCAGCCATGCGACCAGCGGGAAGAACAGCGAGAGCGCCATCATCAGCAGAAAGACGGTTGCAATCGCCAGAAACTTTGCAAAGACAACCTGCGGAATCGTAATCGGGGCGGAAAGCCACAGCGTTTCCGTATGGGATTTGCGCTCCTCTGCAAACGAACGCATCGTCAGCAGCGGAATCAGGAAGATAAAGTAGAAGAAGCTGTTATAGAAAATGTTGGAGAACGAGAATTTCAGCACGCTGGAATCCATTTTGGAGATGCCGTCAATAAAGCTCAGCGAAAACACCAGCAGGAACAGCGCACTGACCACATATGCAAACGGAGAGAGAAAATAGGATTGCACCTCTTTTTTATAGAGTGAAAACATTATGCGTCCTCCTCCTTTCCGTCCGCTTCGGATTCGGCTGCTTCAGGCTTTTCGGCCTTGGTTTCTTCGGCTGCGCGCTGTGCATCGAGCTCCTTGCCGAGTTCCTCCAGCGCATCCTCGCGGGTGGGCGCAGTCAGCTTGACAAAGACCTCCTCAAGGCTCGGACGCACCGAGGTGACCTCAAGCACCATGCAGTCGCCTGCAATCAGCGCTGCCATCAGAGGCTTGCGGACCGCATCGGACGCAACCACGGCCGTGAACGTGTTGACGCCGGCGGATTCAAACTCCACTTCCTCGATCTCGGAAACGCCTTCTACACTATTTATAATAGCGGTGACTTTTGTAATCTCGCCTTCGACCTTCAGGCGCAGCTTCAGGTCGCCGCCTGCATTCTTTTCAAGGTTTGCAATCGTATCCTCAGCGCGGATTCTGCCCTTGCTGATGATGACCACGCGCTCGCAGACAGCCGTGACCTCAGAGAGAATATGCGTTGAGAAGATGATCGTGTGATCCTTTGCCAGCTCCTGAATCAGCTTGCGGACCTCCAGCACCTGCGTCGGGTCGAGACCGACCGT
This sequence comes from Oscillospiraceae bacterium, assembly GCA_017427265.1. Classification (GTDB taxonomy): domain Bacteria; phylum Bacillota; class Clostridia; order Oscillospirales; family Ruminococcaceae; genus Firm-04. Next base: position 14,604 of record JAFRTG010000031.1, read on the forward strand.
CGGCTCGTCCAGAATCAGGAACTTCGGCTTGCCGAGCAGCGCCTGTGCAAAGCCGACACGCTGCCGGTAACCCTTTGAGAGATTGCCGATCAGTCTGCGCTGCATATCCGTGATGCGCAGCCGCTCCATCGCAGTCTCAACCTGCTTGTTCCGTTCGTTCCGCGGTACCTTTTTCAGCCCGGCCGCAAACATCAGATAATCCCGTACCCGCATGTCCGTATAGACCGGCGGAAGCTCAGGCAGATAGCCGATGCGGCGCTTGACCTCCATCGGATCCTTTGCGATGTCGTAGCCGTCCACCAGCACTGTGCCGGAGGTGGAGGGCAGACATCCCGTGATCATGTTCATGGTCGTGGATTTTCCTGCGCCGTTCGGGCCGAGGAATCCGAGCACCTCATGATCCCCGACTGTGAAGGAGAGATCCTGCACCGCCGGGTTGTTGCCGTAAAATTTGGTAAGATTTTTGATTTCTACCATTTTTCAGCAAAGCCCCTTTCGTAAAATGATATGATTTACCCGTTCCGGCCATGCCGCTGGCCGGGTGCGCCGGGCGGTATTCTGCACTGCCCGGATATCGACAATCATCCATTATCTCTTTATTATCTCAAATTATGATGAATAAACTATGAACGGAGTGTGTCAGGCATGTGAATATATGCAAAGTATCCAGTTAGTTGTATTGTAACATGCCGATGTGTGAAGAAGATGTTCGTAATCTGAAAAGGAAAACAGCAATATTCGGGAAGTTGAACGTCAGAATGTACAAAAATGACGACTCCGGTTTGTTGAATTATCCGAAAAGTCTGCCGTGAACAGGGGGATTGCCCCGAAAGCCTTGACAAACGGAATTAAAATTACTATAATTGAACTAGGTACCGTATAGGCGGTTCCATGCATTGTTATGCCCCAGCGCCCGCAAACCGATCGTTGGAACGGATGCCGGGTCGGCCGGGATGCTGGAAAATGCAAAAAACCGGCTTGCGGAATCGGGAGACCGGATGCAGATCTGCATGGGTGCTCCGGAATCCGAAAAACAAAATGCACTGCCTGCTATGTTGCTTCGCAGGCGCTCCGTGCAGAATCAGAAGCAACGCCAATTCCAAATTTTACGAGAGGGGAAAAAAACATGCAATTCAAAAAGAACAGAGCGATTCTTTCTGCTGTACTTGCAGCAGGCATGGCATCCAGCGCACTGATGTCCGTTACGGCATCCGCAGCAGGTTCCCGTACAAAAACTGAAAAGTACGGCGATTCCACCTATGCAGAGCGCTTCATGTCACTGTACGACGATGTCTACACCAACGGTACCGCAAACGGCTACCGCAACAAGGACGGCGTTCCGTATCACTCCGTGGAAGAGCTGATCTGTGAGGCTCCTGACTACGGCCACGAGACCACGTCTGAGGCTATGTCCTACATCGTCTGGATCGCAGCTATGCACGACAACCTCGTCAAGGACGGCGTTGTCAGCGGCGCTTCCGGCAGCGATCTCGGCGATGCATGGGATACGCTGGAGGCTCTGATTCCGTCTGCTGACCAGCAGAACGGTTTCTTCGCTAAGACTGAGCTGAGCGCTCAGGTTGCTGATGAGCATCCGGACAATGTCAAGCTGTATCCGTCTGAGGGTAATGAGTCCAATACCGGTAAGAACCCGGTTCACAGCGAACTCGTTTCTGCTTACAAGAGCGAAGGCAGAGAGTATCTGCTCCACTGGCTTGCTGACGTCGATGACTGGTATGGCTTCGGCGGTTCCAAGCGCGGCGAAAAGGGCCCGCTGACCTTCATCAACACCTTCCAGCGCGGCGACCAGGAGTCCTGCTTCGAGACCATTCCGCATCCGTCCATCGAGACGCTCGAATACGGCAACAGCACGCAGGGCATGAAGTTTGCTTTCCAGAAGTCCACCGCAAAGTCCTGGTCCTACACCAACGCTCCTGACGCAGAAGACCGTGCAATCCAGGCTGCATATGCAGCAATCCGCTGGGGCGTCGCAAATGATACCGTTTCCAAGAAGGCAGCCATGATGGGTGACTTCTGCCGTAACGATATGTACGACAAGTACTACAAGGAAATCGGCTGCCAGAACAAGTCCTCTGCATCCGCAGGCGAAAAGGGCAAGCACTACCTGATGTCCTGGTACACCGCATGGGGCGGTGCTGCAGACGGTACGTGGGCATGGCAGATCGGCTGCTCTCACGCACATCAGTTCTATCAGAACCCGCTCGCAGCCTTCGGTCTGCTCTACTCCGGCGACAGCAACATGAAGATGCAGGCAAGCGGCGCACAGAAGGACTATGAAGAGTCCCTCAAGCGTCAGCTCGAAATGTATCTGTGGCTGTCTTCTGCAAACGGTCCGTTCGCAGGCGGCTGCACCAACTGCTGGATGGGTGACTATGAGACCTATCCGAGCGGCGTGCCGACCTTCCACGATATGGCTTACATCGAGCAGCCGGTTTACGCTGACCCGGGTTCCAACAACTGGACCGGTAACCAGTACTGGGCAACCCAGCGTCTGGCTGAGCTCTACTACATCATCTGCACCGATTCTTCCGCTGAGTCTGCCTGCTCCAGCATCAAGCCGGGCGGCATGAGCGTCAAGGAAGCTCTCAAGACCGTTCTCGACAAGTGGGTTGAGTTCTTCGTCTCTGAGACCACCCTGTCTGCTGACGGCGACTTCAAGGTTCCTGCTTCCCTCAAGTGGAGCGGCAAGCCGGAGACCTGGAATGACAAGTATGTCAACAACACCGGCCTGACCTGCACGGTTTCTGCATATCAGAACACCGACCTCGGCTGCGTTTGCTCGCTCGCAGATACGCTGATCTACTATGCAAAGGCAAACGGCGTTGCTGCTTCTGCAGGTACCAACCCGGGTTCTGACCTCGCTGAGAAGGCTCTCTACACCGGTAAGGAACTGCTCGACCGTACATGGGCTCTCTCCCGTGACGATATCGGTCTGACCAGAGTTGACCACAACGGCTCGCTGGCTCGTTTCTGGGCACAGGAAGTCTACACCGGCAACGGCTCCGGTAAATATCCGTATGGCTATGAAGTCGGCGACGGTGCAACCTTCATCTCCATCCGTCCGATGTACGAGGATGAGGGCCAGTCCTACTCCAAGCTCTACAAGGAGCTGAAGGACGCTTATGATAAGGACGTTGCTGCAGGCGCAAAGATCAAGGAATTCAGCGGCAGCTACTCCTACGGTATGGACTGCGCAACCAACTGCGACGACTTCGAGAATGTTGCAGCGGTTGACCTGGTTTACCACAGATTCTGGCACGCAGGCGATATCATGATGGGCCTCGGCGCAATGGCAGAGCTCTATCCGGATATGAAGATTGACCCGACTCCGGAAACCACCACGACCACCACTGTCACCACGACCTCTACCACCCAGAGCGAAACAACCAAGCCGAATCCGCAAGAGGCTGACTGGGGTAACGTCAACTGCTCCGAGGGTGCCACTCCTGAGGCACGTGTGGATGTTTCCGATGCTGTTCTGCTTGCTAAGTTCCTCGGCAGCGATTCTTCGGCGAAGATTACTGACCAGGGTAAGACGAACGGCAACGTCATCAAGGGCGAGCTCGACGACAACGACCTCACCGCGATCCTGAAGTTCATCGCAAAGCTGATCAAGTACGATCAGTTCCCGCTCGACAAGCTGCCGAACTAATTCGGTAAGCATTGCCTGAAAGCGAATACAGACCGGCTCCTCTCACGGGGAGCCGGTTTTTTGTTTAGAAATTGTGCGTTTTGCCCCCTTGATTTTCATGGGAATATGTGGTATACTAAATAGATGAACCATAGATTTTAATCTGGGGTATTTTACGTATATGAAAAGAGGGGACTGCTGCTTATGCCGAAAAGTATGACCGGTTACGGCCGTGCTCAGCGCCTTGCTGACGGCCGTGACGTTCTTGTCGAGATTCGTGCTGTCAATCACAGATACTATGAGTTTTCTGCGCGCCTGCCGCGCACCTGCATGTATCTGGAGGAGAAGCTCAAGGGCTTCCTGAACGGCAAAATCGCCCGCGGAAAAGTTGAAGTCAGTGTCACGATCACCCGCCCGGACGGAAAGGATGCGCAGATCGCCGTTAACCGCTCCATCGCGGAGGGCTATGTCAATGCACTGCGGACACTCAATGAATCCCTTCAGCTGCAGGACGATCTGACCTTGACGTCCCTGCTGCGCCTGCCCGATGTCTTTACCGTGACGAAGGAGCAGGAGGATGAAGCTGCGGTCTGGGCAATCGTTTCGGAAGCGGCTGCCGAGGCACTGGATTCCTTTGTGCAGATGCGCACCGCTGAGGGCGAACGTCTCGCTGCGGATCTGTTCGGCAAGCTCGACGGTCTCGAAAATATGCTCCGGCAGATTGAAGCGATTGAGCCCGGCGTTGCAGAAAGCTACCGCGCAAGGCTCTACGCAAAGCTCACCGAATTGCTCGCAGATACGAACATTGATGAGCAGCGGATCCTCACCGAAACTGCAATCTTTGCAGAGAAAACTGCCATCGACGAGGAAACCGTCCGCCTGCACAGCCATCTTGCTGAGTTCCGGACGCTGCTGGCTTCTCCCGAACCCGTCGGCCGCAAGCTCGATTTCCTCGTGCAGGAAATGAACCGCGAGGTCAACACGATCGGCTCCAAGGGGCAGGATCTCGGCATCACGCGGCTTGTTGTGGACATGAAATCCGAGATCGAAAAGATCCGGGAACAGATTCAGAATATTGAATGACCGAAAGGAGCGGCTATGCGGCTTATCAATATCGGCTTTGGCAATATGATTTCATCTGCCAGACTTGTGACGATTGTGGCGCCGGATTCGGCACCGATCAAGCGCATCATGCAGGATGCCCGCGACCGCGGCAGACTGATTGATGCGACCTATGGCAGAAGGACCCGCGCGGTCATTGTCATGGACAGCGACCATGTCATCCTTTCTGCGATCCAGCCCGAAACCATCGCTGCAAGACTTGCGGGTACGCCGGTCATTTCAGATGAGGAGGACGGCGACGATGAAGAATAAAGGACTGCTGATCGTTCTTTCCGGACCGTCCGGCTGCGGAAAGGGCACCATGGTTGCGGAGATTCTCAAGCGCGGTGACTGCGCTGTCTCGGTCTCTGCGACAACAAGATCGCCGCGCGAGGGCGAGGAAAATCACGTACATTATCACTTTATCTCCCGTGAGGAGTTTGAGCAGCGCATCGCGGAGGACGGCTTCCTTGAATATGCATCCTACTGCGACAACTACTACGGCACACCGCGGAAGGAAGTCGAGGAGATGCGCGCCGCGGGCAAGCATGTTATCCTTGAAATTGAGGTGCAGGGCGCTTTTCAGATCAAGGAGCGCTGTCCGGAGGCCGTGCTGGTCTTTACCGTTCCGCCTTCCGTTGCGGAGCTGCGCCGCCGGCTGCATAAGCGCGGCACCGAGACCGAAGAAGTGATCGAAAAGCGGATCGCGCGTGCACGCGAGGAGCTTCCGCTTGCTGCGCAATATGATTATATTATCCTGAATGACGCTCTGGAAGACGCTGTTTCCGATTTCGGCGCAATGCTGCGCGCGGAAACAATGCGCCCGGAATATACAGATTTGGATTCACTGAGAAAGGACGGAGACCAATTATGATGCTCAGACCCTCTATGTATCAGATTATCTCGAAAAACGAAAGCTACTATTCGCTCGTGATCGGCGTTGCGAAGCGTGCAAGAGAGATCTCTGAACAGCATGTGAAGGAGAAGGAGGCTGCAAAGGCTGCTGCCGAAAAGCGCGCCAAGATGACCGGCGACCAGAAGATCCGCCTCGATGACAAGACCATTAAGATGGTCGTGCTTGAGGAAAACCCGGTCAAGACCGCCGTCGATGAGTTCGCGGCCGGAAAATATAAGCTGGTGGAGCCGGAAGAAGAAAGTGAACACTGATGTCTGCGGTGTCCGCCTACGGCATTTCCGATCCGGAAGCGCCGCTGACCGTCCGGGTCGCGCTTGACGCCGCGGCATTCGGATACGATCAGCTCTACAGCTATACAGCAGGCGGCGACATTGCGGAAAAGCTCCGCTGCGGCATGCGGGTTGCCGTGCCGTTCGGTATGGGTAACCGCCGCCGCATCGCAATGGTGCTTGCGGTCTCCCGCACAGCGCAGCCGGATGAGCAGGGGCGCACGCTCAAGCCTGTCGCGGCGCTGCTCGATGCGGAGCCGGTTCTGACAGACGAGCTGCTGATGCTCGTGGAGTGGCTCCATGCGCATACATTCTGTACATGGTATGATGCGGTGCGGGCGGTTCTGCCCGGCGGGATGCAGCTTCGGCTGGAGGAACGCTATGTGCCGCTGGATGCGCCGGTCGGCGTGAAGCTGACGCAGAAGGAACAGAACTTTCTCAGTATGCTGCAGCTTGCCAAATCCGTGCAGGAGCGCGATGCATTGCTCCATTCTGACGGCGACGCCGAAAAACAGAAGCTGCTGGAATCGCTGGTGAAAAAGGGCTGTCTGCTGGCCGTCTCCGAGGGCAAGCGCCTTCTGGGAGACAGCACGCAGAAAATGCTCCGGCTTTCCGCGGCGTTTCTTGCAGACGAAACAGCCTTCCGCCCGACGCCCAAGCAGACGCTTGCAGTCGGGATTCTGCGGGCGCATGAGGCGCTTTCCGTCAAGGAATGTGCCTATCTTGCGGGTGTGACGGAAGCTGTGATCAACAATCTCATCAAGGCCGGCATTGCAGAACCGTTCACGGCAGAGCTGCTGCGCGTCCCAAGGGATGCTGAGGCGACGGTCTCGCCGGATGACACCGTTCTGTCTGCTCAGCAGCAGGCGGCCTATGACGCTGCTGCAGCATGTATTCTTGCGAGAAAGGCTGCGGCATTTCTGCTTTACGGCGTGACCGGAAGCGGAAAAACAGCTGTCTTTGAGCAGCTGATCGCGCTGACGCTGAAACAGGGACGGCAGGTGCTCCTGCTGATTCCGGAGATATCCCTGACGCCGCAGGTCGTGCAGTATTTTCAGTCCCGCTTCGGGAACCGTGTCGCGCTGATTCACAGCGGCCTTTCGCTGCGGCAGCGGTTCGATACGGACAAGCTGATCCGCCGCGGGGAGATTTCCATTGTGATCGGAACGCGCAGTGCCGTGTTTGCGCCGCTCCCGGATATCGGGCTTGTCATTCTCGATGAGGAGGGCGAGCATTCCTATAAATCGGAGCAGTCGCCGCGCTATCATGCGGCGGAGGTCGCAAGAGCGCGTGCGGCGTATCACAATGCCGTGCTGCTGCTTGCTTCCGCGACGCCTTCGCTGGAAAGCCGGTATCTCGCGGAGCGCGGTGTTTATCAGCTGCTGACCATGACGCAGCGCTATAATCAGGCGCCGCTGCCGGCGGTCACGATCGTCGATATGAATGAGGAGCGCATGAACGGAAACGGCAGCCCGTTTTCCGAGGCACTTTCGACTGCACTCTATGAGAATCTGCAGCGCGGAGAACAGAGCATTCTGCTGCTGAACCGCCGCGGATACCATACGCTGCTGCAGTGCACAAAATGCTATGAACCGGTCTACTGCCCGAACTGCTCGGTGCCGATGACCTATCATAAAACAAACGGCAGCCTGCTCTGCCATTACTGCGGCCATGTGCAGCCGCCGGTGACGAAATGTCCGAAATGCGGTAATGACCGGCTCCGGCAGATGGGCTTCGGGACGCAGAAGCTCGAAGAGGAGCTGCAGGCTCTGCTGCCGGATGCGCGGATCCTGCGGATGGATGCGGACACGACCATGACCCGCACCGCCTATGAAACAGGGTTCCGTGCATTTGCCAATCATGAGTATGACATCCTCTGCGGGACGCAGATGATCGGCAAGGGACTCGACTTTCCGAATGTGACGCTGGTCGGTGTTGTTTCCGTCGATAAAGCGCTGTTTTCCGGCGATTACCGCAGCTATGAGCGGACATTTTCGCTCGTGACGCAGGTGGTCGGCAGAGGCGGCCGCGGCAGCTCGCCGGGGCGTGCAATTCTGCAAACCTATATGCCGGATCATTATGTGCTGAATCTGGCGGCTGCGCAGGATTATGACCGCTTTTATGCCGAGGAGATCGCCATGCGGCGCGCACTGATGTTTCCGCCGGTCTGCGATCTGTGTGTGATCGGCTTTTCCGGCCTCTGGGAGGAGAAGGTCCGCATCGCCTCGGAACGCTTTGTGGAGATCCTGCGCGATACCGTGAACCGGACACAGCTGAAGCTGCCGCTCCGCGTGCTCGGACCGGTGGAAGCCGGCTACGGCAGACTCAACGGCAAATTCCGCCGCCGTCTGCTGCTCAAATGCAAGAATACCGCGGAGATGCGCGGGTTTATCCGCAGTCTGCTGGAGCAGGCCTATGCGGACAGAGCGTTCTCCGGCATCTCGGTCTTTGCCGATATGAACGGAGACTGCGGCGTCTGAACCGGCTCATGTGCGGACAGATGAAGAAATTCTGAAAATATTTGAAAAGTTCTTGAAAATGCAACCTTTTCGCTCTGTAATCTGTTATAATAAGAGAAAAGCGCATATAATTGAAACAGGAGGAAACTGAACATGGCAAAAGCTCCCGCGAGGTTTATCGAAGTCTACAGTCAGAAGGTCGCCGGAAAAACCAAGATCCTTGTTGATATGGTGACCGGAGTGAACTACCTTTTTCATTATGAGAGTGACGGCTACGGCGGGGCCGGCGGTATGACGCCGCTGCTGAATCCGGACGGCTCGCCTGTTGTGACACCGCCGGAGATGTTCCAGCCGCGCTGAGATGAAGCTGCGCTATCCGGCAAAGCGGCTGCTGATGCTCCTGCTGCTGCTGACGGTGCTGCCGGGCTTCGGCTTCGGCCTGATTGTGTTCCGGGCATGTCCGAAGTGGGTGCCCGCGGAGCTGAACCCGGAGATCCGGAAAAAACCGGAAAATCCGTATGTGAATCCCGCCGGAATGATCCAGAGCGCACGGATTCTGCCGCCGGATGGCTTTGAACGGATTCCTGCTTCCGATGACAGCTTTCTTGCGTTTATGCGGCGGCAGTCCCTGTATCCGGACGGCGCATCGGTTTGCACGTATCTCGGTGAGAATCTGCCCGGTGCCCATGCTGCTGCGGTTTATGAACTTTCGGTCGGGAGCGAGGGCTATCAGCAGTGTGCGGACAGCATTATACGGTTGTGGAGCGAATACTTTTTTTCAACCGGTCAGACTGACCGCATTGCGTTCAGCCTGACGAACGGCTATAAGACCGATTATGAGAGCTGGCGCGCCGGAAAACGTGTGATTGCTTTCGGGAATGCGGCATGGAGCATGAAGCTCGCAAAGTATGACGACTCCGTGCAGCAGTTCCATAATTACCTGATGACGGTCATGCGTTATGCGGGCACACGCTCACTGGAGGCAGAATCGAAACCGATCCGTGCGAAGGATGCCCGTGCCGGTGATCTGCTGGTGAACGGCGGAACGCCCGGTCATGCAGCCGTCATCGTGGATGAGGCTGTCAATGCAGAAGGCGATCGCTGCTATCTGCTGGCGCAGGGCTTTATGCCGGCACAGAACTGTCATATCATAACGGGGGCCGGGGATGCAAATAATCCGTGGTATACGGAGGAGCAGCTGTCCGGCGATCCGGTTCTGGTCAGCAGCTATCCCTTTAACGGGGAGGCACTCCGCCGCTGGAAGGAAGGCTTCCCGAATTCCGCAGAAAAATAAAGGAGAATCATAAATGGCGATCCGCAACATTGTTAAGGAAGGCGATTCGGTTCTTGCGAAGAAGTGCAGACCGGTCGAAAAATTTGACGAGAAGCTCGCGCAGCTGCTTGATGATATGGGCGATACGCTGAGAAAGGCCGGCGGTGTCGGTCTTGCTGCGCCGCAGGTCGGCATTCTGCGCAGAGTGTTTATCATGATGCTGGACGAGGAGGGCACTGTCATCGAGGCTGTCAATCCGGAAATCGTCAAGACGTCCGGACAGCAGCGCGATGTGGAGGGCTGCCTTTCCGTGCCGAACCGCTGGGGCTATGTCACCCGGCCGAAAACCGTTGTCCTGCGTGCACAGGACCGCAGCGGAAATACCTTTGAAATGAAGCTCAAGGAGCTCGGTGCGCGCTGCGCCTGCCATGAAAATGACCATCTGGACGGACACCTCTTCCTCGAAAAGGTCGAGGAATTCGTGAAGCCGGAGGCGGAAGCGGAGCAGTAAACGCTCCGGGAAAGCGAGGAATGCGCAATGGATAAACAGCTTGCGAAAAAAGCGGGCATCCGCTTCGGGATCGGCGTGCTCATTGTGATGCTGCTGGTCTTTCTGCCGGCAGGTACCCTTGCCTATGCAGGCGGCTGGCGCTTTCTCGGCGTCCTGTTTCTGCCGATGCTGGCAGTCGGGATTCTGCTGCTGAAAAAGAATCCGGAGCTGCTGAAAAAACGGCTGGAGAACAAGGAGCAGCAAAAGACCCAGAAGCTCGTTGTCCTGCTGAGTATTCTGATGTTCGCTGCCGGATTTGTTATTGCGGGACTGGATTTCCGCTTTGATCTGCTGCAGCTTGCACCGTGGATTTCGCATATCGCTGCGATCGTGTTTCTGGTCGGCTATGCGATGTATGCAGAGGTTCTGCGCGAAAATGCGTATCTTTCCCGCACGGTCAAGGTGGATGCGGGACAGAAGGTCGTGGACACCGGCCTCTACCGCATTGTCCGGCACCCGATGTATACCGCGACGATTCTGATGTTTACCATGATCCCGCTGGTGCTCGGCTCGGTGATTGCACTGCCGGTCTTTCTGATCTATCCGTTTCTCATCGTGAAGCGGATCGGAAATGAGGAGGCTGTGCTCGAAAAGGAGCTCGACGGCTATCAGGAATATAAGAGAAAAGTAAAATACCGGCTGTTCCCGCGCATCTGGTGAGGACAGCCTGATCCCCGGATACGGCCCGCAGCGGCCGGAGGAGGCGGAATATGAAAATCGTATTTATGGGCACGCCGGATTTTTCCGTGCCGACACTGGATATGCTGCTGGCAGAAGGACATGAGGTCGCTGCGGTCTTTACGCAGCCCGACCGTCCCCGCGGCAGAGGCAAAAAGCTGCTGCCGACACCGGTCAAGGAGAAGGCGCTCCAATACGGCCTGACTGTGTATCAGCCGCAGTCGCTCCGGAAGGGCGATGATGCTGCCGAAGCCCTGCAGGTTTTGCAGGCGCTGCAGCCGGAGCTGATCGTTGTGATCGCCTACGGCCAGATTTTGCCGAAAACCATTCTTGATCTGCCGAAGCACGGCTGTATCAATCTCCATGCCTCGCTGCTGCCGAGATGGCGCGGCGCCGCACCGATTCAGCGGGCAATCCTCGCGGGCGATGCGGAAACCGGCATTACCGCCATGCAGATGGCAGAGGGACTCGATACCGGCGACATGCTCTGTACGCTGAAAACGGAGATCGCGCCGGATGAAACCGCGGATTCGCTGCACGACCGGCTTTCGCTGCTCGCGGCGGATACCATGCGGGAGACGCTCAAGCTCGTGGAGCAGGGAATGCTCAAGCCTGTGAAGCAGGACGATGCACTTGCCTGCACCGCAGAGAAAATCACCAAGAACATGAGCCGCCTTGACTTTACCAAGCCTGCGCAGGAGGTTGACCGCACCATCCGTGCGGTGACCGGCTACGCGATGATGAAGGGCAGACGCATCAAGCTGCACGCCTCGGTCATGACCGGGCAGCAGGCGCAGATTCCGCCCGGAACTGTCATCGGCAGCGACGGCATGATCGGTATTGTCTGCGGAGACAGCATGATGATTCAGCCGACCGTGATGCAGGCAGAAGGCGGAAAGGCCATGCCGACTGCGGATTTTCTGCGCGGCTTCCCGCTGAAAACAGGAGACCGTTTTTCGTCAGCTGAATAACGAACCGAAAGGAGAACCGCTATGCAGTGGATACTTTTGATTCTGGCATTTATCATCCCGCTGATTGCTTCACTCAATGTGAAGGCAACCTTTAAGAAATACAGTCAGGTGCGCAGTGAGCGCGGTCTGACCGGCGCGGAGGCTGCAAGACAGCTGCTGCTCGATCACGGCATCACCGATGTGACGATTGAGGCGGTCAGCGGCAATCTCACAGACCACTACGACCCGCGCAGCAATACCATCCGGCTTTCGCAGAGTGTGTTCGGCTCTGACAGCGTGGCTGCTGTCGGCGTTGCGATGCACGAGGCCGGCCATGCTTTGCAGTATGCGGAGAATTATGCGCCGGTGCGCCTGCGCAATGCAATCGTCAAGAGCACGAATATCTGCTCGCACGGCTCGTATCTGCTCATTATGATCGGTATTCTGATCGGAGCAAAAACACAGAACGGCGGCCCGCTCGGCTATCATCTCATGACGCTCGGCATCCTTCTGTTCTGCGCCGTGATCTTTTTCCAGGTCGTCACGCTCCCTGTGGAGTTCAATGCCAGCGGCAGAGCCGTGCGCTCGCTGCAGCAGACCGGTCTGCTCTCCGCTGAGGAGCAGGCAGGCGTCAGAAAGGTTCTGACGGCGGCTGCGCTGACCTATGTCGCGGCGGTTGCATCGTCGGTTCTGACGCTGATGCGTCTGATGCTGATCCGGGGTCGCCGCAGATGAACGGTCTGGACGCCAGACTGCTTTGTGTCCGGACACTGATTCGCTCAATCCGGGCAAAGAGCTATTCCAATCTTGCACTGACGAATGCGCTGATGGATGCGGACGGTATTTCCCCGCAGGACGGCGCACTTTGCAGAAAAATATTCCGCGGAACGCTGGAACGCATGATGACGCTGGATACGTGCATCGCGGCGCATTCCAAGCGGCCGCCGGAAAAACTCGATCCTGAGGTGCTGTGCGTGCTGCGCTGCGGTATGTATGAGCTGCTGTATCTGCACACACCGGAATCGGCTGCCGTCAATCTCTGGACGGAGGCCGTCAAAAAACTGAAAAAATCCAGCGCGTCCGGCATGGTCAATGCCGTGCTCCGCGGCTTTCTCCGCGGCGGCCGACAGATTCCTGTGCCGGAGGATGCGCTTGCTGCCATGACCGTGCAGTATTCCGTGCCTGCACCGCTGCTCAAAGTACTGATGCAGGACTATGATGCCGAAACGGTCACGGCGTTCCTTGCAGATGCAATGGATGCACCGCCGATCTATCTGCGGCGCAACCCGCTTCGTGCATCGGCGGAGCAGTTTGCCGGCATGATTGCCGCGGAGCCTGTTCCGGGCATTCCCTTTGCATATCAGATCAAACGGCGCGGCGAAACGGCTGAGGTTCCGACGGTGATCGACGGGCAGGAGACCGTTCCGCTCGATCCGTGGCGCAGCGGCCTCATCTCTGAGGCGAAGGCGATGGGCAGTGCGATGCATGTGCAGGATCTTGCCTCGCAGCTCTGCTGTCTGGCGCTCGATCCGCAGCCGGGGGAGACTGTGCTCGATGTCTGTGCGGCACCGGGCGGCAAGACCTTTTCCATAGCCGAGCTGATGCAGAATCAGGGGCATGTGTATGCTTATGATCTGCATGAAAAGCGCGTCGGCCTGATCCGGCAGGGCGCGGAAAAGCTCGGACTCACCTGCATCAAAGCGCAGACCGGCGATGCGCGGAAAACCGATAAGCCGCAGGCAGACCGCATCCTCTGCGATGTGCCGTGCTCCGGCTACGGTGTCATCCGCAGAAAGCCGGAGATCCGCTATAAATCCCTTGCGGAAGCGGCTGATCTGCCGGAAATTCAGTATGCCATTCTCGAAGCGTCTGCAAAGGCGCTGAAGCCGGGCGGTGTGCTCGTCTATTCGACCTGCACCGTCCTGAAACGCGAAAATGAGGAGGTCGTCCGCAGATTTCTTGCGGCGCATCCGGAATTTTCACCGGAAAAGCCGTGGCAGGAGCTCCCTGCGCTTGCGGAATACGGGCAGGAGATGACAACGCTCTTTCCGCAGATGCTCGGCAGCGACGGCTTCTTTATCGCAAAAATGCGGAAAGGATAACGCATGAAGCATTCATGGAAAACCCGTGCGACCGCGCTGATGTTTTCTGCGGCGGCGATCGGTGCGGGGATGCTGTCTGTCAGCTGTTCTTTCAATTCCTATAATGTTTACGGCCCGCCGCCTGTTTCGGAAACAGATGAAACATCTGAACTGCCGCAGACGGATTCGGCCGGCTCCGAAGAAAGCAGCCTTACCGATGCACCGTTTGATCTCGATGCGATGACGGATGACGATTTCCGCCATATCACCGATGAACAGCTGATTGCAATGGGACGGCAGATTGAGACCATGCGGTCGCCTGCGTTTTTCGGCTATTCGGAGGAATCCGATGATTACGGCAAAACACAGGTCGTATTCGCGGAGAAATCCGTGAATACGTTCGACGAAGCAAAAGCGCTGGCGGAGGAAATGGCTCCCGGCAAGCAGATGCAGAATCTCGGCAGTGAAGATGACGTCGGCGTGGGCTGGTATTTCAAGGCCGGCGACGAATCGGATCCGGATGTGCTTGTCTGGCATCCGTCGTTTCTGGATATGGAAACGCAGACGCTCCGTGCTGAGGTCAGCGAACGGACGATGATGCTGCTGGCTGCCATGCGGACTATTCCCGGCGAAAGAGTCGTCGGCGCATTTGTGAAGGACGAGGGCGATCAGCTCACCTGCACGGAATACTATCTGATATACAGCACCGGCGATTACGGGTTGTCCGATACTGCGACGCTGTACGGCTTTACGTTTTCCGCGGACAAGACAACCGGTCAGATGACAGGATATGTCAGCGATGAATACGATTTCTCCAAAGAGGTCGAAATACCGGATACCTATCACCCGGATCCGGCCGCGGGCTGAAAGGATCACGCATGAAACATTCAAAGAAAACGCTGCTGACCGCGCTGATGTTTTCTGCGGCCGCAGTCGGTGCCGGCGCGGTTTTACTCAGACAGCATCTCAGCAATGCATACTGCGTCTACGGTCCGCCGCCTGTGTCTGAAACGGATACGGCGGATGCGGGTTCTATGCTCAGTTCCATGACGAAGGATGACTTTCTCAATATCACAGACGATGAGCTGATCGCGCTGGCCAAGCAATATAACAGTCTCCCGCAGCCGGAATACTGCTCGTTCCTGCCGCATGATGTTACCGAGTGGAGAATCGAGCTTGCAGAAAAATCTGCGGAAAACACAGCGGAGGCTTTTGCGCTTGCAAGGGAACGCTTCGGCGGGTCACCGACGGTTGAAACGGAAAAGAAACACGGTCAGTGGTGGCTGTATGCGTCCGGTTCAGGTCTTGTATATTATTATCTCGTGCCGGACAGGGGATTTTTTGACGCGGAGACACAAACGCTCAATGCAAAGGTCAATGAGGAGAATGTGCTGAAACTTGCAGCGATGCAGAACCTGCGGGGCGGCTGCAAGCTCGCAGCCTTTACCGAGGATGAGGACAGCATCATTCGCTGCACCGAGTTCACGCTCTGCCATCATATAGGCGAAGAAGGACAGTGCGATACGGCAGAGATAAACGGCCGCGAGTTTACGGTTGACAAGAAAACCGGAAAGCTCGGCGGCTTTCAGGATGAAGCGTATACGTTTCATCAGGAAGCAGAGATGCCGGGTACCGAGCATCCGGATGAGGCCGCAGGCTGAAAGGATCACGCATGAAACATTCAAAGAAAACGCTGCTGACCGCGCTGATGTTTTCTGCGGCCGCAGTCGGTGCCGGCGCGGTTTTACTCAGACAGCATCTTAGCAAAGCATACTGCGTCTACGGTCCGCCGCCTGTGTCTGAAGCGGATGCATCGGATACGGGTTCCGTGCTCAGTTCTATGACGAAGGATGACTTTCTCAATATCACAGACGATGAACTGATCGCGCTGGCAGAGCAATACAGCAGTCTCCCGCGGCCGGAATACTGCTCGTTCCTGCCGGATTCTGTACCCTTGGTGAATATCGAGCTAGCAGAAAAATCTGCGAAAAACACAGCGGAGGCATTTGCACTTGTAAGTGAACGCTCCGGCGGGCTGCCGGCGCTCGAACGTGAAAAGAAAAGCGGTCAGTGGTGGCTGTATGCGGCCGGTTCGGGAATTATACATTACTATCTGGTGCTGGACAGCGACTTTTTTGATGTGGAGACACAGACGCTCAACGCAAAGGTCAATGAGGAGAATGTGCTGAAGCTCGCAGCGATGCAGGACTATCGGTTCGGCCACAAGCTCGCGGCCTTTACCGAGGATGAGGGCAGCAGAATCCGCTGCACTGAGTTCACACTCCATTACAGCAGCGGGGAAGAAGGACAGTGCGATACGGCAGTGATAAACGGCCGCGAGTTTACGGTTGATAAGAAAACCGGAAAGCTCGAAGGCTTTCAGGATGAAGCGTATATGTTTCATCAGGAAGCAGAGCTGCCGGGCACCGGTCAGGCGGAAACAGAATGAGATCATACAAAGGAGCTGAACGGCATGGAACAGCAGAAAATTGATATTCTCAGCCTTCTGCCGGAGCAGCTCGAAGCGGAGATCAAAGCGATGGGAGCGCCCAAATTCCGCGCAAAACAGATCTTCCGCCAGATGCATGAAAAGCGCGTTTTTGATTTCACGAAAATGACAGAACTATCTAAACAATTTCAGTGTGAACTCAATGAGCGATTTTATATAAACATGCCAAATATTGAGAAAAGACTTGCATCTGATGTCGATGATACTGTAAAATATCTATATAGGCTCTCTGACGGCAGCTGTATCGAAACGGTGCGCATGGTGTACCGTCACGGGATCACTGCGTGTATCTCCACACAGGTCGGCTGCAAGATGGGGTGCAGGTTCTGCGCGTCGGCGCCGCTGGGCTTCGTCCGCAACCTGACACCCGCAGAGATGCTCGGTCAGATTTACGGCGCGGATGCGGGCTTTCCTGAGGAAGAACGGATCAGCGGCGTGGTGCTGATGGGCATCGGAGAGCCGCTCGATAACTATGATAATGTCATGCAGTTTCTGCGGCTGCTCTCCTGCAAGGAAGGGCGGAACCTCAGTCTGCGTCATGTGGCACTTTCTACCTGCGGTGTCGTTCCGCAGATCAGAAGGCTTGCGGAGGAGCAGCTTCCGCTGACGCTTTCTGTTTCGCTCCATGCGGCAACCGATGAAAAGCGCGATGCGCTCATGCCGGTCAACCGGCGGTATCCGCTTGACGAGCTGCTGGAGGCCTGCGGCGAATACTTCCGGAAAACAGGCAGGAGAGTCACATTTGAATATGCCGTCATCGCCGGCGAAAATGATACGCCGGAGGCGGCAAAGGAACTCGGAAAACGGCTGAAGCCCGTCTTCCCGAATTACCGGCCGCATGTCAATCTGATTCCGGTCAATCCCGTTGCGGGAACCGGCTTCCGGGCAGGCCGTGCGGCGGCATTCCGGAAACTCCTGGAGCAGGAGGGCATCAATGCAACCGTCCGCAGAACGCTGGGCGATGATATCAAGGCAGCGTGCGGACAGCTTCGGAGAGATACAATCGAATCCAACTGATAGAAAGCGTGGTGAGCGGCAGTGAAAGCGTATCTGGGCTGTGATATCGGCAAGACCAGAACGGAGAATCAGGACTCCATCCGGGCAGAGAATTTTCCGGACGGTGTGTTTGCTGTTGTCTGCGACGGCATGGGCGGTATGCAGAACGGCAGCGCCGCCAGCAAGATCGCTGTTTCTGCTGCGGAGGAACGCTTTCGGTCTGAATACAGCACGGGCATGGAGCCGGAGGCAGTCTGTGAACTGCTGCGGAGCTGTGCCGCGGATGCGAACCAGAAGGTCTATCAGGCGGCTGTTTACAGCGAGATGCGCGCCAGAATGGGCACAACGCTTGTCGGCGTGTTTGCGCGGGACGATGTGCTCTGCTCCGTCAATGTCGGCGATTCCAGAGCCTATCTGCTGCCCGCTGAGGGCCCGCTGAAGCAGCTGACCGTCGATCATACGGTCGTGCAGCTGCTCTTTGAGCAGGGCATGATCCGTGAGGAGGAGCGTGCGACCCACGAAAGGCGCAATGAGCTGATCCGGGCGGTCGGCGTTTCCGGAAGAGTGCTCGCGGATACACAGATTCTGCCGCTGCAGCCGGGTGAGCGTGTACTGCTCTGTTCGGACGGCCTTTATGCAATGGTTCCGGAGGCGCGGATCGCAGAGCTGATCCGGAAAAATCCGCCGGAGCAGCTCCCTGAGCTCTGCATCGCAGAGGCGAACGCAAACGGCGGAAGAGATAATATTTCTGTGATTCTGCTGACAAATTAAACAGCGCTCACAACTTTGTTTTTCGGTTATTTTTTTGTGCGGCGTTCCGCACAATGAGAATACAGACCTGATATCAAGAAATTGAGTTTGCCGGATCGCAGCCGGCACGGAGGTTCGAGATGGAAAAAGAACGCAATGACAAGAACATCGGAAAGAAGCTCGACGGTCGCTATGAAATTACGGAGTTGATCGGAGAGGGCGGCATGGCTGATGTGTATCGTGCAACGGATGTTGTCGATAACAAAACGGTCGCCGTCAAAATCCTGAAAAAGGAGTTTGCCGAGAATGAGGAATTCCTGCGCAGATTCCGCAATGAGTCCAAGGCGATTGCCGTGCTCAGTCACCCGAACATCGTGAAGATTTTCGATGTCGGGTTCTCGGAGCGCATTCAGTTTATCGTCATGGAATATATCGACGGCATTACACTGAATGAATATATGGAGCAGCAGGGACAGCTCGGCTGGAAGGATGCCGTGCACTTCATTCTGCAGATCCTGCGCGCACTCCAGCACGCGCACAGCAAGGGCATCGTGCACCGTGACATCAAGCCGCAGAATATCATGATGCTCCGCGACGGCACCATCAAGGTCATGGACTTCGGCATTGCCAAATTCGCCCGCGAGGACGGCAAAACCGGTACCGATAAGGCCATCGGCACCGTGCACTATATCAGCCCGGAGCAGGCCAGAGGCGGCGTCACCGATGCAAAGAGCGATATTTATTCCGTCGGTGTGATGCTCTACGAGATGCTGACCGGCAAAAAGCCGTTCGATACCGACAATCCTGTCAGTATTGCGGTTATGCACATGCAGGCCAAGGTTCCGATGCCGCATTCCATCCGTCCCGACATCCAGATCGGTCTGGAGGAGATCATTCTCAAGGCGATGGAAAAGGATCCGGTCAACCGGTATCAGTCTGCACGCGATATGATGGACGACCTGCAGACGTTCAAAGAGAACCCGGACGGTGTGTTCGGCTATTACCCCGAGTTGTTCGGCGGAGATGTGGAGGAAACAGATTTGTTTGATGAAACCGGCGATTCCGGCAAGACGAGATACTATAAGCCTGTAACAGAGGAATCTGAGATTCCGCAGGAAGAGCGTTATTACGATGACGGTCAGGATCCTTTCTACGAGGAAGAGCAGTACTACGATGAGGATTATGACGACAGAGACTATGACCGCGGATACAGCCGCGACTATGATGACGAGGACGATGAGGAGGAAGAGGAGGAGAGCAGATCGCTCTTTGTCCCGATTCTCAGTGCTGTCATTATCGTGGTCATTGTTGTGGCCGGCGTTCTGTTCACAACGCTGATCTACGGTATGCTGAAGAATCAGGGTACCGGAGATAATGCAGAAACCGGTATGCCGAACCTCTACAATATGGATGTGGAAGAGGCGCGCCGCGCTTACGGCGATCTTGACATTGTCATCATCAGCCGTGAGTATTCCGACCTCGAAAACGGCAAGATCTTCGATCAGGATGTCAAGCCGAACAACCCGGTCAAGAAGGGCGATACCGTCAACGTCAAGGTTTCGCTCGGCGCAAAGAAGGTGCAGCTCCCTGACGTCAAGGACTGGACCTATGAAATGGCAAAGAACGAGATTCTGCGCCTCGGTCTGTTCGTGGACAAGCGTTCTGCTTATGACGATACGGTTCCGGAAGGCAATGTCATCTCGACGGATCCGGCAGGCCCGACCGAGCTTGAGCCGAACAGCTATGTTCGTGTGACGGTTTCGCTCGGCAAGAACAAGGACGTCGTTGCTGTTCCGAACTTCATCGGCATGGACTGGGATCTCGCCCAGACCACTGCACAGGGCATGAAGCTCGTTCTCGGTAAAAAAGAGGTTGACGATCCTTCTCCGGAAGGCACCGTTCTGAATCAGAACGTCCGCGTCGGTGAAGAGGTCTCTGAGGAAACGGTCATTGAGCTGACGGTTTCCAGCGGCAAGAAGAAGGATCAGAGTGTCCGCGTTTCGTTCAGCATCCCGGCCAATACAAACGGCCTGTTCCACATCATGCTCTATGAGGGAGGCGTGGCAAAGGTCGTCGGCAGCAGCTTCAATCCGGAGTATGCCGCAGGTTCCACCAGCCTGATGGTCGAGGGTAAGGATACTGCTGATATGCTGGCTGTTCTGGTCAATGACAATACCGGTAAGACTGCGAATATCGGTACCTACCACATTGACTTCAATGCAGGAACTGCATCGCAGGTAAGCGGTGACATTACTGCTGCATTCCAGGAGGTCGGCGGCCTGGCAGGTGCGCAGCCGCAGACGACACAGGCTCCTGCAACACAGGCTCCGGTTGAGACACAGGCTCCTGCAACACAGGCTCCGGTTGAAACCCAGGCTCCTGTTGAGAACCAGGATCCGGCCGTGGTGGAATAATGGAAGGTTTGATTATCAAAGCTGTTGGGGGACTTTACGATGTAGAGTCCCCCAGCGGTGTATTACAGTGCAAAGCACGCGGGATTTTCCGCAAGCAGGGCATCTCGCCCTGTACCGGTGACCGCGTGACGGTGGAGGGCGATGTCATCACGGAGATTCATCCGCGCAGGAATCTGCTGATCCGCCCGCCGCTTGCCAATCTCGATCAGCTGCTGTTTGTGCTCTCCGTGCGGGAGCCCGCGCCGAATCTTCTGCTGCTTGACCGCTTCCTTGCGGTCTGTGTCTATAAGGAGATTCGTCCGGTGCTGGTGTTTACCAAGCTCGATCTCGCAGACGCCGAGAAATATGCGGAGATTTACCGCGGAAGCGGCTTTCCGCTGTATTTTGCGGATTATCAGAAGCCGGAAACAGTGCAGGAGATTTATGCGCTGCTGGAGGGCAAAATCAGTGCGTTTACCGGCAATTCCGGTGTCGGAAAATCTACGCTGCTCAATGCGCTGGATGAGCGGCTGCAGCTCGAAACTGCGCATATCAGCAAAAAGCTCGGCAGAGGACGCCACACCACAAGAGAAACGGCACTCTATACGCTGCCGCACGGCGGAAAAATTGCGGATACACCGGGCTTTTCGACCTTTGAAACCGATGCCTACGCACAGATCGCGCCGGATGAGCTTGCAGACTGCTTCCCGGAACTGCAGCGCATTTCTGCGCCCTGCCGCTATGCTGACTGCCGGCATCTGAAGGAGCCGGGATGTGCCGTCCGGCAGGCCGTCGCAGACGGTGAGATCGTGCAGTCGCGCTATGACAGCTATACGGTGATGCTGCAGGAAGCAATGGCGCGCAAGGTTTACTGATGCGTGCGTGCGGGCAGTGCCCGCTGCCATTTCCCTACGGGCGCCGTCAGCGGAGCTCCCCAAATGAAACAATTTCACGCCGCTGTTCGCGGCTTCTGAAAGGTTACTTCTCCCCAAATCTAAAGTATGCCGCATGTTTTATGAATCGCTCGCGGCGGGCAGTGCCCGTTGCCAATTCCCTTCGGGCGGGCAGTGCCCGCTGCCATTTCCCTACGGGCGCCGTCAGCGGAGCTCCCCCAATTAAACAATTTCACGCCGCTGTTCGCGGCTTCTGAAAGGCAGCTCCTCCCCAAATCTAAAGTACGCCGCATGTTTTATGAATCGCTCGCGGCGGGCAGTGCCCGTTGCCAATTCCCTTCGGGCGGGCAGTGCCCGCTGCCATTTCCCTACGGGCGCCGTCAGCGGAGCTCCCCAAATGAAACAAACACACGCCGCTGTTCGCGGCTTCTGAAAGGTTACTTCTCCCCAAATCTAAAGTATGCCGCATGTTTTATGAATCGCTCGCGGCGGGCAGTGCCCGTTGCCAATTCCCTTCGGGCGGGCAGTGCCCGCTGCCAATTCCCTTCGGAGGGCGGCAGCGGAGCTCCCCAAATGAAACAAACACACGCCGCTGTTCGCGGCTTCTGAAAGGTTACTTCTCCTCAAATCTAAAGTACGCCGCAAGCGCAGAATCATAAAGTTTTTGGCCGGGCGATTGGAATAAAGCCCGACCAAAAACTTTATTTTTATACGCTGCCGGCAGGGAAAGAAATCACAGTGCACGCAGCAGCGCGGAAACCTCCTGCTCCGTGTTCATCACGGACGGCGAAAAGCGAACTGTGCCCTGCGCCGTGCCGAGTGTTTCATGTGCGAGCGGTGCACATTGCAGACCGCCGCGCAGACAGAATCCCGCTGCTGCAAGACGCGCTGCAGTCTCGTCCGGTGATTCGCCGGACAGCGTGAACGATACAACCGGCGCATACCGTGCGCCCGCAGTACGGTAAACGGCTGCGCCCGGAATCTGCCGCAGACCGTCAGTCAGCCGGCTGCACAGCCTGCTCTCGTATGCGTGGATGCTGTCAATGCCTTTGGCCGTGACCCACTGCATCCCGGCATCCAGCGCAGCAATGCCCGGTACATTTGCGGTACCTGCTTCCAGTGCGTCCGGCAGAAAATCCGGCATCTGCAGGGAAGCCGATAACGATCCGGTGCCGCCCTGCATCAGCGGCCGCAGCGGTACGGTGCCGTCTGAAATCAGCATACCGGTTCCCATGACGCCGTAAAGCCCCTTGTGCCCCGCCGTACAAAGCAGCCGGATGCCGTCCTCGCGGAGAGAAACCGGCAGGACACCGCAGGCCTGCGCGCCGTCTGCAATCAGAATCAGATTGTGCGCCCTGCAAAGCGCTCCGAGCGCCCGGATCGGCAGAATTTGTCCGGTGACATTGCTGACGAGTGTGCAGATGATTGCTCTGGTCTGCGGACGGATCATCCGCCTGAATGCGTCAGCGGTCTCGGCATCGTCTGCGGAGACCCTTGCAATATTGTATGAGATCAGGCCTTCTGCGGCCATCGCAGCGACCGGACGCGCTGCGGCATTGTGCTCCAGACTGCTGAGAATCACATGGTCACCGCGCTGCAGAACACCGCGGATTGCAAGATTCAGCGCGTGGGTGCAGTTCTGCGTGAAAACCACATGCTCCGGCTCGGCACTGAAAAAAGCGGCGGCGGTCTCCCGTGCGTGAAACAGGACTTTGCCTGCACGCACCGCAAGCGGATGTCCGCCGCGTCCGGGATTGCCGCCGTATTCCCGGACGGCCCGCTGCAATGCCGCTCGGACGCACTGCGGCTTCGGCCATGTGGTCGCAGCGTTGTCAAAATAAACAGGGTTCTGCAACGGTGTCAGCTCCTTTCCGCTGTGTTCAGCTGATCTGATAGGGGATGCCCTGTGCCGTCAGCAGCGCGTAAATGGCGGCGGACGGCGCGGATACCCGGAAATGATATGCACAGCCCGACGAAGCCGTATACTTCTGCATCCGGAAACGGTAGCGGTAGCGCTCCAGCAGAAGGCGCGCTTTTTCCGCATAGGTCTCTGACAGAACGATAAAATGAGTTTCCATTCTTGTCACCTCCTTTGCGCTATTATATGCGCATTCGACAGGGTCTGACACCGGGGCGGAACAGCAAGTTATACAAAAAAAACCGCCGAAATCCGTGACAATGAGAATCTTGTCGGAAAATGTGGAAAACGCTTGCTTTTTTCGGCGTTTTGCGGTAAAATATAAGGTGCATCATACTGTGCAGCGGCACCTTCGCAGCTGCCGGGGATGCAAAATAAAATAACAGAAAGGCAGAAACAAACTATGGCTCAGGCTCGCCGCCGGCTGACACCCGGAAAGATTGTCGGCCGCATTTTCATCGTCATTTTTACAACCCTGATTATGCTTGTCATCGCGTTGTATTTTATTATGCTGGTGATTGCAAAGGGACCTTCCGAAAACGCAAAGCAGAGATTTGTCTGTACCGTGCAGGAAACCAGTGCCCTGAAGTTCCTTGCAACATGGTATTTCACAGATGAGGAGATTCAGAATTATCTCGGTGCAAACCGTGACACCATCCCGGTCGAGGAGACCAATACCGCGCTCATCAATATTGCGCAGAAGCCCGGTGAGAACGGCGAGGCTGCACAGGACGGTGCAGAGGCACATCCTGCAACAGAGCTCGTGGATGTATCCGGCAAGAGCTTCAAGGGCAAGCTGCTGAAAATCTCCGATCCTTCCCGCGTGATCGTCGGTGTCTCCGGCCCCTACGGTGAAGGCTGCGAGGGCAAGCGCGTCAAGGATATCATTGCCGATTACGGCGCAATGGCCGGTACAAACGCCGGCGGATTTCTGGATCTCAACGGTGTCGGCAACGGCGGTACCCCGCTCGGCATCGTCATCTCCGAGAATCAGCCCAAAGCGCTCGTTGATTCCACAACATATCCGAATGTCGTCGGCTTTGACCAGAACAACATTCTGCATGTCGGCACCATGACCGGTGCACAGGCAAAGGAGCTCGGTCTCCGCGATGCAATTTCGTGGGAGCTCGGCCCGGTGCTTGTGGTCAACGGCAAGCCTGCCAACGAAAATGCCCCGCTCGGCGGCGGCTACAATCCGCGTACTGCGATCGGTCAGACCGCTGACGGTACCGTTCTGCTGCTGGTCGTTGACGGCAGACAGATGTCCTCGATCGGCGCGACCTATGACGATCTGGTGCAGGTCATGATGGAGAACGGCGCAATCAATGCCGCGAACCTCGACGGCGGAAGCTCCTCTGTTATGTATATGAACGGCGAGCTTAAAAATATCTGCTCCTCGCTCTACGGCCCGCGTCCGGTTCCGACCTGCTGGCTCGTGAAGCCGGAATCTTGAGAGAGGGGGACATCATAAATGGCAAACGATAAGATCAAAAGTGCTGCTGAGCGCGATGCAGATGCTGCACTTGAGGAAATCCTCAGAGAGGTGGAATCGGCACCGCGCCGCCGGCCGAGAGCCGAGCAGGACGATACACTGGATTTTGTCCGTACCGGCACGCCGCGCAGCCACGCCGCGACACCCAGAAATACGGAGCCGGATGAAGAGGAACCGCCGCGTCTCCCTGTGAGAAAGCCGCGTACCGCTGAGGGAGAGATGCCGCAGC
The DNA here is from genome assembly GCA_017427265.1 of Oscillospiraceae bacterium. Lineage (GTDB taxonomy): Bacteria > Bacillota > Clostridia > Oscillospirales > Ruminococcaceae > Firm-04. Next base: position 39,713 of record JAFRTG010000031.1, read on the forward strand.
GCCGCCGCCCTGCTCAGCAGAGCCGCGCAGCAGCAGATGCAGAGCCGGTCGGGCAGCCGCCGCGCCGTGCACCGCAGCGCCGTCCGGAAACCGCCGGTGAGCAGCGTCAGGCACAGCGTCCGCGGAATCCGCAGCAGAGATCCAATCCGCAGCGCCCGCAGAACCCGCGCAATCCTGAACAGCGCCGCCGTCCGCAGAATGCAGAAGGTACGCAGCCCGTCCGCAGAACACGCCCTGCGCAGGAAGGCGGTCAGACCCGCAATCCGCAGCAGCGTCCTGCCGGCACCCGCAGTGCCGCAGATCAGCACCGCCGTCCGCAGAACGGAACAAGACCCGCAGGTGCGCGCAAAAAGAGCGCAGTAGCTGCAAAGCGTCAGCCGAATTACTGGCGCATCGGTATGCTGATTTACATCATGCTCTTTATCATCGGTACGCTGTTTGCAATGTATCGCCTGCGCACTTATCTCGACGAATATGAGCAGTCGCTGCCGGAGCACACGATTGACGGCTATGTCAACGGCCTGAACAGCGGCTTCTACAGCGATATGGTTCGTCAGAAGGTCGATCAGCTCGCGGCCACGAAGGTGACGGACTATGAGACTGCTGACACGATTGCCTCTACGCTCGATATTGAAAATCTCGGCGTGACAGAGTACAAGTGGCTGAAGAAATCCGATGAATACACCGATGAACGTCCGGTCTATTATATCCGCTACGGCGGCGCTTCGATTGCTACGGTTGCACTGGAGCGCGCAGGCGGTACCCAGAAGTTCGATTTCCCGATCTGGAAGACCTGCGAGGCAGAGTCTTTGATCGAGATTGCTTCGGAAGCGGAATATTCCGTGGAAGTGAAACTCCCGGCAGGCGGCTCTCTGATGGTGAACGGCATTGAGGTGCCGAAGGATACCTTCGAGGACAGCGAATATGAAATGCCGATGGACGATGTCATGAAGATGTATGCAGAGCAGCCTGAAACACAGTCTGTCAAGATCAGCGGCCTGTTCGTGGCACCGGAGGTGCGCGCCTTCGATGCAGAGGGCAATGCACTGGAGCCTGAAAAGGTTCCCGCAGACAGTGTCAAGGAACAGATCTACACCTTCCTGCCGGCTGACGTTGCAGAGCCGAATGAGGCTCTCGTGGACCGTATTGAGGCGCTGACCAATGCGTATATCAACTACATGGTCAAAAAGGATCAGAACATGGAGGCCAACTGGGGCGCTCTGAGTCCTTACCTGCTCAGAGATGCGGATGCGCACAAGACGCTCCTCAGCCTGTGGGCCGATGTCAACTGGAACAACCCCTACACGGCGCGTGAGGATAAGCCGCTTGATGTCAAGCATCTCAAGATGTACTCCGAGCAGCTCTGCACCGTCGAGGTTTCCTTCGATGTGCAGCTGACGAATGCTGAGAGAGGCACCGAGCTCACGAACAGCTATAAGGGCACGGTTCGCTGGACGCTTGTCAAGAACGGCAATACGTGGCTTGCTGCCCGCTTTGAAACAGTGAGCGCGGACGGCGGCTCGACCGATCTTGTCAGCTCGGATGAGCCTGCTCCGGCAGAGGAGACTCCGGCAGAGGATGCCGCTGCTCCTGCTGAGGAAGCACCGGTTGAATAAAACCCAAAGAGACACCTTCGCATGTGAGGGTGTCTCTTTTATGATATGCAGAAATCCCGCTGTACGGATTTGTACAGCGGGATTTTGTATCAGATAACATCCATATCGGGCGGCGGCTGTTCTGACGGCTGCACAGGCACCGGAATTGGTATCGGATTCGGAGCGGACTCTGCGTTTTTCTGTTTGTTAAGCGCCGCATAAGAGGTCTGCTGTGCAAACTGTGTCTGCAATGCCTGTTCTTCCGCCGTGAGATCGAACTGCGGGTAGCCTTCTTCCTGCCGGAGCTGCTGCTCAATGTAATTTGCATAGACCGCACAGCCGTAGGGAATCAGGTGCAGGCACAGGCCGGTCAGAACAAACGCCTGCTGATACTCTTTGGATATGAGAAAGCCTGCAAGGTAAAGGATGACGGCGATGATATTCATAATCAGGTTCCGTCTGAGGCAGCCGATGAACGCTGCAATGACGGAGATGCACAGAAAAACAGCATAAATCAGAGTACGTGATTGCCCGCTGCCGATGCTGACAATCAGAGCGATCGAAGCCTCCAGCGCGATTACGCAGATCACGAGAAAGCAGCATTGGTTGATTTTATCGGTGCGCTGTTTTTTTATTTTCAGCTGTGCAAAGTGCTCTTTTCGGTTCGTGTTGATGAGCGATGCCATCGTCTGCACCTCCTTTCGTTTTGTCCATTATAGCACAGCTGCACAGCGTTGTCAACTAAAAAAACACCCGCTGCACGGATTTGTACAGCGGGTGTTTGGTTTACCAGTATTGATTTCGTGCCGGAAATTAGCCGAGCTCTGCGAAATACTTGATGGTGCGAACCATCTGGCTGGTGTAGGAGTTCTCGTTGTCGTACCAGGAAACAACCTGAACCTCATAGAGATCATCAGCGATCTTTGCAACCATGGTCTGGGTTGCATCGAACAGAGAACCGTAGGTCATGCCGATGACGTCAGAGGAAACGATCTGATCCTCGTTGTAGCCGAAGGAAGCGGAAGCAGCAGCCTTCATAGCAGCATTGATGCCTTCCTTGGTCACGTCAGCACCCTTGACAACAGCGGTCAGGATGGTGGTGGAACCGGTCGGAACCGGAACACGCTGTGCGGAACCGATCAGCTTGCCGTTCAGCTCCGGAATAACCAGGCCGATTGCCTTTGCAGCACCGGTGGAGTTCGGAACGATGTTGGCAGCGCCTGCGCGTGCACGGCGGAGATCGCCCTTGCGGTGCGGACCGTCGAGGATCATCTGATCGCCGGTGTAAGCGTGAATGGTGCTCATGATACCGGACTGGATCGGAGCATAGTCATTCAGAGCCTTTGCCATCGGAGCGAGGCAGTTGGTGGTGCAGGATGCAGCGGAGATGATCTTGTCATCCTTGGTCAGGGTCTTCTCATTGACGGAGAACACGATGGTCGGGAGATCGTTGCCTGCCGGAGCAGAGATAACAACCTTCTTTGCGCCTGCGTCGATGTGAGCCTGGGACTTCTCCTTGGAGCAGTAGAAGCCGGTGCACTCCAGAACAACATCAACACCGAGCTCGCCCCACGGCAGCTCAGCAGCGTTTGCCTTTGCGTAGATGGTCAGGGTCTTGCCGTCAACCGTGATGGTGCCGGCCTCGTCGTCTGCGGTTACGGTGTGCAGGTTCTCGCCGATGATGCCGCAGTAGCCCTTCTGTGCGGTGTCATACTTCAGCAGGTGTGCGAGCATGGACGGCTTGGTCAGGTCGTTGATTGCAACAACCTCATAGCCCTGTGCGCCGAACATCTGGCGGAATGCGAGACGGCCGATACGACCGAAACCATTGATAGCAACTTTAACAGACATGGGAATTACCTCCTAAAATTTGATACTTCTATTTTACACCATTTTTGCAGAAATTGCAAGCGCTTTGATAAAAAAATAACGGACTTTGGAAAAAGAAAATGCATTTGTACTGTTTGCACAACAGATTTTTTGTAAAACTGTGCAGAATCACAAATCTTGATAAAACACTCGAAATTCATGTTCAGTTCGTGTATAATAGAGAAAAACCGATCATAAGGGGGGCGGAATATGACAGACAGGCTGAAGGACGCGCTTGATCTGCTATACGGAAATGCCGGTTATCCGGTTTGTGCCGCAGACCGCAGCGGAAGCATTCTCTGGCAGTCGGATGAGCAGGCTGCTGCGCTTGCGGAAAAGCTGCCGAAGGAAGCGCTTGCCCTGCAGAAGAATGGCCGCAGCATCCTGCTTCCGGGAGAGAACAGCGCGGTATGCTGCGAGATTTCGCCGCTTGCCGGTTCAGAGCAGCCGCTGTTCCTGCTTCGCTTTGTTCCTGCCGATCCGGAACGCCGCCTGAACCGTGCTGAGGCTGAGATGCTCCTGCGTGAACAGACAGACGCGCTGCATGCGGCCGGCACCGCAATCCTCTATGCTGCAGACCGGATGAACCGGGAACGGGATGAGGACGGTCTGCCTGCCGATTCGGCAATGCGGGAGCCCTTCCTGATGATCCAGGACAGCTGCTATGCGCTGATGCGGCAGTGCCTCTGCAATCAGGAGCTGCTCTGGTATGAGTCGTTCACGGGCGCAGCGATGCTTTCTTCTGTTGATGTAAGCGGCTTGCTGCGGCATTTCTTTGCGCAGGCCGAGCTCCTGACGGATCGCTATCTGACAGCGGGCGAATGCGAGATTCAGCCGCGGATCTATGCAAAAACCGATCCGGAGCGCTTTTCGTTTGCGATGACTGTGCTGCTTGCGGAAATGCTCAAGGAAGCCCGCGGACAGAATGTGCTGGATCTGACGGCTGTTCGTGCGGATGAAAATATCAGCATTGAAGCGGTGCTGCGGAGCGATCCCCTGAAACGGAAGGAACCGCTGCCGGTTTCCGGCAGGCTGAGCAGGGAGTTTTCTGCTGCGTCCGGTGCTGTGCTGCTGGAGCGCTTCTGCAAGGCGTTTGACGCGAAGGCCGTTTGCTTGGTCGCGGACGGCACTGTGCGGGGAACGCTGACGCTGCCTGCGGCTGCACGTCCGGAGCCGGTGTTCCGTGCAAGCAGGGAACCCGAAGAGGAAAGCCGCCTTTCCCTCTATCATGTACTGCTTTCTGAGCTGATTCCGGCGGAGGTTCTGCTGAGCGCTGACCCCTGTTTTTGGTGATATTCAGCATAATGCATAAGGAATGAAAACAGGTTTTGTGAATTCTGTTCTTCATAAATTGTTCATTTTCTATTGACATTTTGATAAAGATATGCTATACTAATAGCAGTATCACGATTCGTTTGTGAATTTGTTTATGGGTAAAATAAAATGGCAGCAGAGGGCTCGCACAAACCTCTGTCAGGAAGGGAGAGCTGATGGGCATGAAACAAGTGCAAAAGGATGAAATGCGGAGAGTTTCCGGCTTTACGCTGATTGAAATGATCATTGTAATCGGTATTATTTCTATTCTGCTTGGCGTTATGGTTCCTGCGCTGAACGGCTACATTACAAGGAGCCGTCTGAATACCGCGAACAGCAATGCCAAGCTGATGTTCAATTCTCTGCAGACGGTTATGCAGGAGTATGAATTCCGGGAACGGCAGATGAATGAATCTGCTTTTTACGGTTCCTTTACGGACGGAAGCGGTAACCAGCAGGGTGCAAAGCACGGTACGCTGTATATTCGCTGTCTCAACGGAACGATGGACAGAATTGCGGCCCGGGGTGTGGATGATTCCGGAGTCGGCCTTGCGGCTCGCGTTCTCAGCGATACAGGCTGGACGAACGAGATCGGATATCATGATCCGTCAACAGGTGCGCTGACAACAAGTGATTTTATGGGCGTCGGCGGCGGCACAGCGGCAGCAGGCACATTCGGTTCGCGTCTGTTCCGTCTGTTTGCAGATTATGATGAAACCTGCTGGGCAGCTTATATCGAGGATTATTATGTCCGCGGTGTGATTGCTTCCAGCACGGAGGACTCGCTGTATGTCGGCGGTTATCCGCTGCGCGGTGTTGCCAGAATCGGCGATGCGGACAATGTGGAGATTGATAATATTCTCGGCAGTACCACTGAAGCTAATATGTCAGATTACTGCACCCGTGCAGGTACAATCTGATGAACGGAAACTGAGCATAACTGAAAAACCGGCTGTCAGTGAACAGCCGGTTTTTTGTGCGCCCGGCAAAAAAACGGATGCTCCGGTCTGAACCGGAGCATCCGTTTTGTATATCATATAAATAAAGGCCGGTGTTTATTTTCTCAGCTCCAGCATGGATTCGTATTCGGTCAGTGCGTCCAGCAGCTGCTGCGGCTGCAAAACCCATGCGACACGGACATTGTTTGCGTCGATAAAACGGTAATGTGACTGCAGACCGATCGTGCGCTGCTGCTGCAGACGCCAGCCGTCTACCTCAAAGATGTTGTCATAAAAGACATTGCCGCCGAGCGTCGGGAACTGCACATTCGGTGCGAATCTGCTGCCGTATTCCCGCAGAAAGCCTGCAAGATGCGCAGAGGTCAGGAACAGCCGCTGCATCTTTTCCGTGAGGACTGCGTTCATTTCCTCTTTGCTCTGCGGAACCTGCTTGAGTCCTTCAAGTGCGGCCTTTGTATCCCGGTAGCCCTGCTCCATGCGCGAGTGAATCTTATCCTGTGCAAAGTTCAGTGTTCCGGTCAGCAGATTGCCGAGCGGCCGAAGCGGTTTAATCAGCGTGAAGCGGCAGTCCGGATACTGCTGCGTCAGATTGCCGTTTCCGACACTCGATCCGCCGTAAAGCGAAATCTGGGATTTCAGGGAGATTGCAAGAATATCGCGGTGTCCCTGCGCATAAACCGGCTGGATACAGAGATCACCCTCCGGCGTGACGCTGCCGTCCATCAGATCGCGGCCGAGATAGCGTTCCGGTGCATAAATATGCGGAATCGCAGAAGATGCAAGCAGCAGCGTGCGGATGGAATCCCGCGGCAGACCGTTCAGCTCGTAGAAAACCGGCTGGTTTGCTTCAATATCATGTACACAGACATGTACGCGGATTCCGGACGAGCTGATGCGCTCCAGCGGAAGCTGATTGATGAGCCGGATCAGGCCTTCACGGGAGAAGAATGCGCCGTCGGTTCCCTTGGCAAGCAGATCGGACGGAGCGATCTGTTCCCACATGGTGCGGGCAAATGTCAGGTCTCCGAGCGCAAAAAGCACTGCATTCAGTGCACCGACAGAACATCCGGCAGCCGCACGGATATCCGTCAGCATTCCTGCCTCTGCCAGAGCCTGCCATGCGCCGATCTGAAATGCGCCCTTTGCTCCGCCGCCGCCAAGCAGCAGGGCAGTCGGTTTGGTTTGATTCTGTTCCATTGATAAACTCCTTTCGTCATCAGGTACGGACGCGGGAGCCGGTTAGGACGGCCGCGCTCCGTGGCTTTGCTTGAAGTGATCTTACAGGCCGAGCTGCTGCTCGTTTACAACAGTATTGTATATGACATACATCGAAGCGGCCTGGTAGTAGGTTTCAATATGCAGATGCCCGCACATCCATGCGCGGTACCGGACATTGCAGAGAATCTCGTCCAGAAAGAATGCCGTCGGATCCGGAACATACCGTTCCATGCAGTTTGCTTCGTAGAGCAGCGGACGCATGATGCAGTCCGGCGGCGTATGTGTGAGGACATAGTCAACCGTCCATCCGCAGGCTGCCAGATTCCGGCGGGCACGGTTCATTTCATCCGGCTGCGCAATTTCCTCCGGCCACCAGTTCAGTCCGGCTGCACGGTAGGCCATGTCGTGCGATGCGGCTCCGCCGAATGCGAAAATCCGCTTGCCGTCAATCGTATAGACCTCGCCGCGCATCAGATGAATGACGTTTTTTGCGTCCGGATGTACATGGACTCTTCCGCCGAATTTTTTTGTGACCTTCTGCTTTCTCCAGAAAGCGTGATTGTCGTGGTTCCCGTCAATCCATAGAATCGTATACGGCTTTTTGCGCAGGAATTTCATCCATGTGCTGTAATCTTCGTTGAACGGATCGGTCGTTTTTTTCTTCTTCTTTTTGGATTTGCGGTCTGTGTCGAAAAACGGCAGACCGAAATCTCCGAGTATCACCAGATAGTCGTCCGGCTCCGGCATTCCGCATGTGCTGCGCATGTATTTGTTTGCGAGCTTTTGGAAATCGACGCCGCCGTGAGTATCGCCGGTAAAGTAGATCATGCGCAGGTTCCTTTCTGTTTCCGGCGGAGATTGCTTTGCCGGATCCCGATTTTTGTGTACAGGTACCGGCGCGTTTCCTCCGCTGAATTCAGAATGAAATGCACTTTTCGATTTTCCCCGCCCACATCCCTTTTATCATAGCATATTTTGTGCTTAATTGCAAGTGTTTTGCGGAATTGCAGCAGTGATAAAAATATTTCTTCGATTCCTCTTGACAAATGCGTGCGGATATGGTATAATAATCTAGTCGTCAGACAAAGGGGCATAGCTCAGTTGGTAGAGCAACGGACTCCAAATCCGTGTGCCGAGGGTTCGATTCCTTCTGCCCCTGCCATTTACCGAAGCAAGCTGTGAACATTGCTTCGCAGCTTGCTTTTTGTTTACCTCAATTTGTAGTAGTCAATTATCCGTGCGTTTGCAAGACCTACAAAGGCGTATCATTTCATCACCGCCCTTGCGCGTCCGGTTCGCTGTCATCGCAGCCTTCGGTTATGCCTACCGATTCATCGTCATGCGCTTAATCGCTCGATACCTTGTCTTGCCGCCTATCTGAAAAGAAAAGGGCAAGATGTTGATTCGGACAAGCCGAACAGGTTGTCTTGGCGGAGCGTGCGTCTGTGCTGGGAATGTTCCCACCCCCACGAGCCGGAAAGCCGGATAACCAACAATATTCAGTTTTCAAGGTACTGGATATATCGGAACTGATTGCTAGTCGATGCCGACATATCCGTGCGGAAATAAGTCAAGCCTTCCAGCACGCTGCAAACGACACTGAAAGGCTCTTGACAAATATCTAAAACCGTGCTATAATGAAACACGATAATAGCCATTGCACTAAGTCAGTCAGGTGTGAGTGCACCGAGCTGATTATGGGGCGTAGTCGGATTGGCGTCCGGCTGCGCTCCGTGTGATGCTTTATTATTTCGCTTCTTATATTATAGCACAATTTTCTGTGCGTGTCAATAGTTTATCGGCAAAATTTTCAAAATCGTCCTGCGGGGCGATTTTTTCGTATTTATGATGTTTTTACAAGAACAGCCCTGCGTTATATTGAAGCGCAGGGCTGTTTTTGTTTTGAAAAGTTGCTACTTGTGTCAACTTTTATTTGTTTGACTTAAATTTCTCCAGAAAGTCCTGCGGTTCAACCGCATTGATACTGCTGTTCTCAAAATCGCTGACATTCCGAGTTACAATATATTCAGCTCCGAATTCTTTTGCACATTCCATTTGCAAACAATCTTCAAAGTCTTTGAAATCAGCGTTATTCACAGCAGAACGGAGTTTCAGCTCGTCAACCGGCACGATTGTAAATATTCTGGAAATTGTATCAAACACTGTTTTTCTTTCAGCCAGTCCGAGATTTTTCCGGAGGATATAGAACATATTTGTTACACTGTGCGCAGCAATGCAGCCTTCAATTTCTCGATTTGCGCACAGATAGACAATTTCTCTTGCGTTCTGATAATTGTCCCGATGACTGACCCAATCAATCAGAATATTAGTATCTACAAGTATCCTCATGCGCCGTATTTCTCCTTGAAGTATTGATCGCGTGCCGCATCTTCGTCAACAGGGAACGCGGGTATACGCTCAATCAGGCTTTCGAGCTCCTGAAACGCCAGCATGGAATCTGCATTCTCCGGCTTTTTGCTTGCTGCATCCTGCGGATAAAGGCGACCGAATATCGAAAGGAACATCAGCAGATCGCTTTCGCTCAGATGCTCCAGCAGCGAGAAAGCCATTTCTCTGGTACTCATAAGATCATCTCCTTAATCTTTTCAAAAAGTTGCTACTTGTGTCAACTCTTGTAGTTATAGTATGTGCCAAGCTGAAAAAGAAAACTAATCATTGCTTTCAGAAAGCACAAACCCCACCATCTCACGATGAAGCAGATCTAAAATCAATGCATTCACACTCTGTCCTTGTGATGATGCAAAGGCTTTGATTCTTTCCTTTTCTCCTTTCGGAACTGTGATTGTCACGCGATCATAATGTGCATTGTTCCAGCGGTTTTTTACTTCTGCGGTCGGTTTACTCATTTGATCACCCCTTTCAAGAATAGTATATCACAAAAGGCATACTTTTGCAAGTATGCCATGCGCACAAATATTGCGCGGTATTTCTCTTGATATTCTACATTTTGGATATTGACATACTTTCGCAAGTATGCTATAATAATATTATAGGGAAAGCACGACCCCAAAACGCAAAGGAGGACGATACTATGACAGGACTTCTCACACGCGGACAGGATGCACAGATCATGAAGTACATCCCGAAATCTAAGCGGCACACGATTGAATCGTGCTGGAAGGATTCGGACGGCTACTGGATCACGCTCAAGGACGGATTCAATGCCGGTCGCATGGATAACGGCGGATGCCACACAATTCACGAGGACACAATCGCCGAGCTGCGGTATCAGATCGCCGGTATTGAAGTTGACCGGTACGCGGAATGAAACAAGCCGAGCCGGACGGCTAAATCCGGCAGAAAGGATAACGCCATGAAGTACACAGTTGTTAAGGGAACGGGTATTCACAGAGCCAGCATTGAGCAGCCGGACGGCACGCGCAAGGTCATTGCACTGTTTGGCAAGGTCAAAGAGCTTGCGGAGAAGAACATCATCTTTCTGGACGGGAAACCGGCAACGGATATGTGGATAGTCCTTTTCCCCGATCAGGAAGCCAGCAGCCACGAGCTGGTCGATCTGACCGCTTGCAAGGATTACATCGAGCGACACTATCAGGAATCCTGACTGAAAAGAAAAAAGTGGGGGAGCGAAAGCTCCCTCACGGAAAGGAAAGACTATGAATAATCCTAGAAGAAAGCAGCTTGCGGAGATTTCAGAAAAGCTGTCAGAGCTGCGCAGTATGCTGGAATCCGTTAAGGACGAGGAAGAAGAATACATGGAGAATATTCCAGAGAATCTGCAATCCTCTGAACGCTATGAGAAAGCGGAGAATGCAGTTGACAATCTGGATGCGGCGCTGGATTCTCTGGACGAAGCGATTTCCAGCATCGAAAGCGCGTCCGAATGATTCTATGCCGTGCCGGTCGGCAATAACCGGCAGAAAGGAGCTTGTCATGAAAGTTGGAGAGCTTATCAAGAAGGTGCATCTCTACGGAGAGCAGAAAATCAAGGTTAATGACCGCAGCACAGCGCAGACGATTACTACCAAAGACCGATACTGCTTTGAGCTGGATTCAGATGAAGTCCAGCGTATCCTGAAACTCAAAGTGAACAGCTTTGAAGTCAGAGATACCGGCTTGACCGTGTGGGCAGAATAAGAACAGAGCCGGTGCTGCTGCGTGCGGCATCGGCTGTCATTTGGCAAAATGCACAAATTCAGCCAAAAGCTAGGCGAATCCCCGAAAAATAATTATGCTTGAAATCTGACGGTTTTCGTTAGCGTTTCGCCAGCATCCGCCAGCAGAAAATTCTGGACGAAATGAGACTAAATGGAATAGAAAATACTATACGGACTAGAAAGACGAAAAATGCTGCCATTTTTACAAGCAAAACCATTGAGCGATTGTCCAAAAGGCAATACACTGTCGGTTCGATTTCCGCCAGCACACTGCAACACGATGTAGAAAATGCTTGAAAACGCTTGCGTATCGTTCTGGAATATGATATAGTGATTGCAACGGGCAACAAAAAGTTGGAGGTGAAAAAATGGGACGAAAGAAAGGCGTGCTTTTTGTTTCTTCCAAAAACGCATATAGAGCTGTGATTACTTATCAAGGGAAAGATTATCAGCTCAGGCAATCAAAGAATATTGATGACTGCATCGCTATTCGCAAGGAAGCAGAAACCGCGATTGAGAACGGAAACTTTCTGGAATGGTACGAAAATCAACGACAAACAGCTCGGAGGAAGTCAGATTTGACAGGCAAACGATTTGGAATGTTAACCGTTATCGGAAGATCGGACACAAGAGTGCAGTATTGGATATGTCAATGTGACTGCGGCAAGACCAAAGAATTCAATGGGAGCAAATTGCGCAAGGGATTTGCGACATCATGCGGCTGTGATCGTAAAGCAGCAATGATGATAGGGCGAACATCCGGAAAACTGACTGTATTGCGCGAATCAGATCAACGGAAAGGGTATTGGCTCTGTCAATGCGAATGCGGAAATACAAAAGAGGTCAGGGAGAATTACCTTCGCAGTGGTCTAATCAAATCCTGCGGTTGCCTTCGCAGAAAATGGAAACATAATCCTCGCACACGAAAAAGGGGCGAGATTCCACGAACGAAAAACCGAATCTATTATGAGGGCGAAACGAAACCGAACGGAACAACCGCAACCGGCGTTTCTACTCACAGCACAGGCTTTAAGATTCAATATCTCCGTGAACGCCGGAATAAGACGGCAGAAGATTTATGCAAGTATTGCAATGTAACAAGAGCTGCTGTTAATCATTGGGAACAAAACAGAAGATTCCCCGATGATAAAACCTTACAGACCATTGCTGACGCATTGAAGGTCGATGTTGCAGCACTACTGGAACGAAACATCCGCAGTATTGTCGATGTAATCCACATTCTGTTTGAAATTGCAGAGGACGGCAGTATTGTTCCGGATGCTGACGGTATCCGAATTACAAACGATATATTGCGCGATGCACTCGCACAATGGTATGACAAACATGAGCAATGGAAATCCGGACAGATCACCAATGAAGAATACTATGATTGGCAGGATGCGTACACGATTGCAGACCTGTCTGAAAAAGAAAAAATGGAGGAAGAAAAATGAATCTCGAATTTGTATCTGTGGCTGATGCAGCCGCTATGTTGAAGTACACTGTGCCGATGATGCTGCGTGTTTGCGCAAGAGCTGCTTGCAGCCACCGTCCGTTTATTGTCCTTCGCGCCGAAGAAGGCGAAGATGATTTGAAATACTTTATCGAGCGCAACAGCCTGACGCGCTATTATGAGTCGCGTCCTGCGAATGATCCGCTGATTGACAAGGAGATCGACGATTGGTTCTCTTATGATGAAACGCTGGACTTGCTCTGTGGTGTCGATCTGGATTATGATTTTTCCGCACTTGATATTCTCATGTATCAGAATGACATAGCGGTTTCGTTCGCTCCTGACGGAAACTGGCAGCTCGTCCGTACCAAAGCAGTTGAATGGAAAGCAGACAATGACGATGAGCTCTCCGCAACATTTGTCAGCCCGTACAAAGCAGCCGGAATGCTCGGTTACACTTTGCCGATGATGCTGCGTATCTGTGCAAGAGCTGTATGCAGCCATCGTCCACTGATCGTAATCCGTGATGAGGACGGCAGATATTGGATTGAAGAACAAAGCCTTCTTCGTCTTTGTAAAACCGAACCGCTAAATGACACGCTTCTTGACGAAATCGAACCTTGTGACAACTGGTTTGAGAATGAAGGCTGGGCATTTGAGCAGAGCGACCGGCTGGACATTCTCTGCGGAACACAGATTGAAGATAATTTCTCGCTGGATGATCTTTCACTGTATTCCGATGAGATTGCGAACGGAGAACCGGCTGACGATTTGATTATGGATTTCGATGATGATCCGGAAGTATTCGACATTTTGCATCATGAAGTTCCTATGGACAGAGAGGAATACAAAAGAGAATACGGCAACGATTACATGGACGAAGGCGACATACCCGAATAAAACAAAAAGGCGCAAGGCATCAAAGCCCTGCGCCTTTCACATTCAATCATTGTCTTTTACATACTCAAAAAGATCTGCGGGTTGACATTCTAATTCGCGGCAGATTGCATTCATAATTTCAAAGCGGATTTGTTTTTTCTTTCCGGTTTTGATATTTGAAAGGTTGACACTTGTCATACCTATTCGCTTTGCAAGATCGTTCACGGAAATCTTGCGGTCTGCCATTACACGGTCAAGTCTGATTATGATTGCCATAATGCCCCCTTTATCATCAAAAGCACAATCATGTGTGCCGGATAGTAGACATAGAAGAACCAGCGATTCAGATTTTTGTGTCGGACAATGCCACGCTGTCCGTTATACATCGAGATCGGTATGAGAGCAAAGAGAGTACCATACTGAAAAGAAAAAAGAGCGAAGCTGTCAAACTGTTTTGCATAAACAAGCGTTTGCAATGTAATCGAAGCCAACACAAACAGGATTACCATTTTTCTTCTATCTCTCTCGTAGTAGCAGAAGAATATGATTGTCCAAGCCGGAATCAGATACGACCAGTCACCGAAATGCGCTAATGAGATCAGCACGCCGAGCAAGATCAGGCTGGGCGCAGTCTGAATCTTCTCGAAATCGAACAGCATCATGACGATCAGACCGAGCGCAAGTGTAAACAATACATTCCAGTGCATCAAAAATTCTGCTGCGCTTTCCGGCATTCTTCCGTAAACGAACAGAAAGTAAATCGGCTGCGCAATACCGGCAAACATGAACATCCGGCGCAGATACTTTTTTCGATTTCTCGTATGCCGGTATCCTTCTGTCAGAAGAAACACCATAATCGGCGCGGTCAGCCGACCGAACATCCGCATGAAGTAGTAGAGTAAGCTGTGTTCATCCGCAAACAGATATGCTGTGTGATCGACGGTCATCGCAATGATTGCAAGAATTTTCAGTTGTGTTGCAGTTAGTCCGCGCTGCATTAGATGCCACCTCCGTTTGAATATTTCATTCCGTTTGGAACAAACTGGTTTTCGCGCCGCCGCCGTTCTTCCGCACCGAGCGACTGAACGAAAGTACCGCCGAAAACTTTTTCTGCTGTTGCCAAAGTGTCAGAGCTATCTGCAAGTTCTTTCTGTTTCTGTTCATAGTCTGCCGCAGCCTGTCTGACAGTTTCTTCCTGATTCGCAATCAGAGCATCGACATTTCTATAATTCGTACCATTGATAGACGGATAAGATTTCAGAGCCGCTGCTGCCTGTTCTCTGGTAAAGAGCGTAGATGACTTCCCTTCATAGACAATCAGCAGCTTCTCTTTCAGATCATAAAACTCCTGCAAATCTTTTTCCTCTGCACGCAGTTTGCTTTCTGCATCTGCTGCTGCTTTTTCTTTTTCAGCAAAGTCTTTGCGCAGAGTATCAAGTGAAGCACCGTCATTGATTTTCTTGTTCAATGCCAGCAGCGAATCTAATTCAGAATCGTTTGTCCAAGCGTAGGGTTTCTGCTGGTTGCTTTTGCGCATCGGCAAAGCAGCTTTGCCATAAGACACTATATAGAATTGCATGGTACGCAGCACAACCGCATTCGGTGCTGACTTCTGACGCGCTTCGGCAACTTTCTTTGCAAGCTCCTGTTCGTAACGCGCTTTTTCTCGCAGCCGGTTTTTCAGAGCGATTTCACTGTAATGTTCGCCAAGACTTTTCAGACGGATGAATGAACCGCCGTTCTCCGGTTTGACGGAAATATATTTCCCGCGCTTCACTTCGTATTTATATTCTTGCAGCAATGCAAGCAGATCATCAAAGTCTTTGCTCATCATAAGTAAACGGTCAATGTCATTGCGCAGCTTCTCGCGCTGATTATTTTTCGGACTGAATTCTTTTTCTATCTTTCGGATTTCTTCTGCATAACACTCTTGCGCTTCAAAGCCGTTCTCTGTTTCGTGATACGGAATACCAAGATCATCGAGCCGCGCTTGCACAAATGCTTGCTTCTCTGGAATTGTGTAGAAGAAAGACATGAACGGAGATTTTTTTTCTCGTTTCAACTTTTCCGATTCATGCTTCACCAGAATCATTTGCTCTTTCAGTTGACGGATATTTTCATCTCTGCGATCACTTTCTGTTACGATGACGGAAGCGCGGAGCTTTTCTTGATACCTTTTTATATCTTGTGATTGCTTGTAATCTTCAACCGTCATGTGCGCACGATGCACACCTTTATCATCACGCACATATCCGTGTCGATGCAGGATACTTTCCATTGCTGCGCGTTCTGACGCTTCCCAAGCAACCAAACGATTTTGAGATTTTCCTTTGGCGCGGAATCCCATTTCATCTAATGCTTGCTTCATGGAAACACCTTTCGACAAACCGTTCTTTCGTCCATGCGTATAGAACGGAACAAAGTTAATGTGAATGTGCGGGCTTGCTTCGTCCAGATGAAGCACGGCATTAAATACATGAAGGTTAGGATTTCGCTGCTGAAATTCTTTCATGTACTCGTCAAGCAGTTGTCTTGCAATCTCTCCACGCTGACTTCCGCACGGAGCTGTTTTCATATCTCCAAACTGAATCACGGCTTCATAAAATGCTTCCTCTCGTTTTCCCGAAGCGATTTGCTCATAATAATCTTTGATTCGGCGGCAAGGTTGTTTCTGTTTGGCGTTATATTCTTCTAC
Source organism: Oscillospiraceae bacterium (assembly GCA_017427265.1). Taxonomy (GTDB): domain Bacteria; phylum Bacillota; class Clostridia; order Oscillospirales; family Ruminococcaceae; genus Firm-04. The sequence continues at coordinate 55,834 of JAFRTG010000031.1, forward strand.
AGCTTGATCGAAAAGCTGATGATATGCTTCGCGCACATCCTGCCGGACATAAGTCACATTCTGCTCTGTCCGTGACGGATCAATGTTCGGCGCGAGGAATTTCCGGTTGTTGTGTCGGAGGTTTGCTCCATGCGGATTGCTTGCCTTGCCCAGCGTAAAACTGATACTGTATGCGTCCATTTTTCTCAGACCTCGATTCTTTTTCTTTTCAGCCAAGTGCGATTTTTTTGCGGCAAGCCGAATTTTTCGGCTTTTAGTACCCATTTCGTGCGGAATGGGTACCGTTTACCCAATACCTGTTTTGCATGGACTAAAGTCACAGGCAAAACAGAATTTTCACTCCGTTCCAATATTGGGCAAAGTCTGCGACCTTGACGGCAAAAAACGCTGCGCACCTGTTTTCCGGCTTCCCCGAAAATATTTTTCTCCGAAAAATAATTTGCAGCGTTTTGTCTGCTCCGCAGATTGGGGAATCCCCAAACCCCTGTGGTATTGCTGCGATGATTTTGTGCGGTCATTTCGTTTCACTCCTTCATATTTTTTCTGATTTCAGAAAAATAGTCATGCGGTTCTGTTCTTCTGAAAGCTGAAATATAAAATAACAACAGCTTGATTAACGGACAGGCTTCCTTCTCATAGAGGATGACCGCAGCGCGGTCATCCCCGTTTTTTTTCTGCTTCTTTGCAAAACGCATAAATGTGTCACGCATTTTCGCAGCATCCTTTGTGACTTCGTTATCTTCGTCTACTGCCAGCATAAGCTCAATCGTTTCAATGAGCTGATTGAATTGCTCTCTGGACAAATATAGATAGTACGGTTTATCGCTATGCGGTGTAAAGTTTTTTTCCATGATTACATTCTCCTTGTCATTGTCGGATTTGGTCTTTGATTCTCGCGCTGATGAATCGCCGGTTCATGCTGCTGCGTTTCGAGATGTGCGTCCGGATTGCTGGTCTTGAAAACAAGCAGCTCGTTCCAGTCTTTGAAGCCTTGCTTGTCAAGCTGTTCGATCACACCTTTCGGACGGACGAAACCGTTTTCCTTTTCAAACCGCCGACCGGCATCATCATTATCGACGCAAGAGAAGATTTCCACACCCTGCGCTTGCAGAGCTTTCGGAACAGTCGGTTTTAGTCCCGCCATTGAAACCAGCACCGCCCCCTCCAGCTTTTTCTTGTCACAGAATTTGTAAAAGCTCATGAGATCAATCGCAGACTCAAAAATATAGGCGCGGCGAATGTTACCATCACGCGCAGGGACGGGACTGAACATGAATGCGCTGTCACCTGTTCCGGCAGCTATGCCCTTGAATCTTTTGAATGAATTAAGTCCTTGAAGCTCTGCGCCAATCACATTTCCGTCAGCGTCTTTGTGAACGAAAACCGCATTTGCATTGCGATATGTTTTTGTTTCGCCGCTTGCAGTTTTCGCTGTTGTCATGCGCTCCGACTGATACAGCAGACCGGCGTGTACCAATTCCTCTACGATTTCCGCAGGAATCTTTCTCGACTGACACATATACGCGAAAAGCTGCCGCATATTTTTCGACTGTTCCGGCATCTCCAATTCTTTTTTCTCCGGTGCTGGACGGTCAAGTTTTGGCGGCGCGGTATACTGCGGCTTGTATTCGCCGCTGTGTTCATATGACCTCGCAGCCGTCACATCCCGTCCGGTCAATTCAAAGACTGCTTGCTTGAAATCTCTGCCCAGCACTTTCGTCAGACAGTCAATCGCGCTGCTGCCGCCCTCTCCGGTATAATGATGAAACCAGAGATGTTTTTCCGGATTGATACACAGTCCTGCAAATTCTTTGATGTAATATTCTGCACCTTTGCGCTGAACAGTATATCCGCTGCTGCGGAAATAATCCAGCAGACTTGCTTTGCGTGCTTCCTCGCTTAAACGCTTGAATTCGTCATTGTTCATGTTCTTCACCTCATGGAAAGGAAAATGCCCTCACGATAATCGCAAGGGCATTCCCTGTTCGATTTACATTCGCGGCGCGACCGGCGGCAGCGTTTCGCTGTCCGTGTTCGGATTCAGATCGTTGTTGTCATCGTCATCATCGGTCTTAAAGAAACTTTCACGCGCTGTCCGTTCAGCATCGGTTTCTTCAACCGGCACTTCATCCGGATCAAGAATTGCCGCTTCCATTTCTGTAATGCCGAGAAGTTCTGCTTCGACCTTTTCCAATTCCGCCTGTGCATCCGCAAGCTCTTGTTCGTGCGGAAATGTCTGTTCAGCGCGTTCCGCAGCCTGAACCATATCCGCTTCCAGCTTTTCAATTCTGCTTTCGCATTTCGATTTTTCATTCGGAACACCGTTGCCTAGCAGATTCATGAGTCGCTGTGCATTGTCGCTCTTTTCGTTGAATTCAGCCGCTGCGCGATACGCGACCGGACTCTCACCCTGAACGACAAAGGCGAAGTCCTGCTGCGAACCGTTCATCTGAATCGTCACAGAAAAATCTCCGATCTGGAATGCGGGGAGATCGTCAAACGGATTTTTCTGTTTCTGATACAGCAAACTGTGCAGATATTGATTGATGTCCTCACGCTTTGTCAGCGTTTTGCCCATCGCTGTCCTGACAGTCAGACCGTCGATCTTGCCTTCCGGATTTCTCATTCGGTCAACCGCTACAATGTCTTTCTCAATATCGGTGATGCGTTCGCGGAGTGAAGCGATCTCACTCGGAATGGTTGCGATCTTGCTGCGCATCTCTCCGGTTTCACGCTGGAATTCTGCTTTTGCAAATTGCAACTCGGAAATTTTCATGCCTAGCTCGATACGCTTCCGGAAATTCGGATTGCCCTCTGCCGCAGCTTGCATCTCGCCGTAAGTGAGAACCTTATCGTCACAATCTTCGGACACACGAGCCGGTGTTTCATCATCAAGAAGCTGCGCGATGAATCTTGCCTTGTCCGTAACAATCTGATACAGATAGCTGTCCATTGTGCCTTGCGTGATGTAATTGAAAATCTGAACCTCGCTGAATGTGTTGCCTTGACGAAGTATTCTTCCTTCGCGTTGTTCCAGATCGCTTGGCTTCCACGGCACATCGACATGATGCACTGCGGCAAGACGCTCCTGAACATTCGCGCCTGTTCCCAGCGTACCGGTTGATGCAATGACAACACGATATTTACCCGCGTTAATATCACGGAAAATATCTTCACGGTTTTTCGCTTCGGACTTCGGCGCATAAATGATTTCGTCTGCTGGAATCCCTTTTGCAATCAGTTCCTTGCGGATGTAGTCGTAAACAGAGAAGTTTCCGTCATCGGAATTGACAGCCACATCGGAGAAGATGATCTGTACGCCTTTCTGTTCTGTTGTTTCCGCGTAAATCTCTGCGACCTTATCCACGCACGCATCGACCTTACTCGTCTTTGCATCCTCAAAGCCCTCCGGCACTTCGAGCTGGTGCTTTCTCATCAGAGCAGCGACGGCAGAATTGCAAAGACCGGTCAAACGCGCTTCACTTGTAATGACGAGCATATTGTCGTTACGCGGATCGACTCTGCCTTCGGAAATTAGCCGTGCTCGTTCGACGAGCATCTTGACGAAATCTTTTTGCTCCGGAGATGCTTGCACAGTAACAATTTGCGGCTTGCCGGTCTTGAGCTTCGGACGCGGAAGATCGAGCTTTTTTGCAGACTGAATGTCCGCAAACTCTTTATACATCTGCATCAGTTCCGGAAGATTTGCAAACTTTGCAAAGGTTGTTTTCAGTTTCAGCTCACCGGTCGCACTTTGCTTATGCTGTGTGGTGACTTTTCCGAATGTCGCTGCCCAATCGTCAAAGCGTTCGACTCCCGCAGCAGCCAGCAAATCGGGACGGAGATAGCGGAGCATGACATAGAGTTCCGTCATCGAATTACTGACGGGCGTTCCCGTACAAAAAAGCAGATGACCTTGACCAAGTTGTTCGTTGAAGTAGTCACATTTCATTTGCATATCCTGCGCTCTGCCGGATGCGGAAGTTGTTACGCCGGAAACATTGCCCATTTTCGTTTGAACGAAGCCGTTTTTGAAATTGTGTGCCTCGTCAACAACAAGGTAATCAAAGCCGAGCTGTTCAAAGTCAAGCAGAATGTCTTTGCCTTTCTGTTTCGACTTCGGATTCATGATACTGTCAAGACGAGCTTTCAGTTTTTTCTTTGCACCCTCGATCTGTTTTGTTGTCGCGTCTTTCCGATTGCCGTTTGCATTTCGCGTTTCGCGGAGCATATCTTCCAACTCATCGAGCTGCCTTAACAGATACGCTTTCTGAAATTCCAACGACATGGGCATCTTTTCAAACTGTTCCATTGAAACGATAACCGCATCATAATCGCCGGTAGCGACACGAGCTGCAAACTGATCGCGCTTTGCTTCGGACGAGAGATCAGCCGCCGACATGGTCAGCAATCTTGCATCCGGATAGAGCTTTCTCCATTCACGCGCCGTCTGTTCGACCAGCGGCTTCGGAACGACCACGCAAGCCTTGTTAATCAGACCGAGCTGCTTTTTCTTCATGACCGCTGTCTGGAATACAGCGGACTTTCCTGCGCCGACAACATGAGCTGCCAGCGTATTGCCGCCGTATACCGCACGCGCAACACAGTCACGCTGATGCGGACGGAGAGAGAATGATGCAGATTGTCCGTCGAATGTCAGATGTGAACCGTCATACTTGCGACCAACCAGCGAATTGAACAGATCGTTATATCTGCGTTCGTATTTCGCTCTCCGCGCCGGATCAGCAAAAATCCATTCCGCAAACTTTTCTTCGATCAGCTTCGCTTTCTCCATTGCTTTTTTCGTTTCGACCGGATCGGTGCGTGTAACTGTTTTACTTGCGTCTTTCGGTGAAGGCACGGTCATCATGACAGCAATGCGCCGCTGGTTCAGGAGCTTCTGCGCGATCTCATACATTGTCAATTTGTCTGTTCCGTATGTTGTCCCTTCGTTCACATTGATGTCCTTGCGGCTTCCTGCTTGCATAATGTCAAATTCGCCGGTCACAGGAGAATACTTCACTTCGCAGCGCGTATCCCACGACCGTCTACCGGAAAGTTCTTGCAGAAATTTCGTGTAATCTTCCGCATCAATCCACGGGCATCCCATACGGACAGCAATTTCCTCTGCATGAATATCATCCGGAATTACCTCTTGCAGCGCGTCAACATTTCGCTGGAAGTCCGGATTATTTTTTGCCATTTCCTGCGCATACGCCAGCTTGCGCCGTACATTGCCGGACAGGTATTCGGCACGCTCCACGATACCGGAGAATTCTTCTCCTGCGATTTCCTTTTCCGGATCAATGAACACCATGCCTTTTTCCAGCAGTTCTGCCTGAACCTGTTTTGTCAATTCTGTAAAAGGTGTGTCCGGATATTGCGCTTGCAGCAGCGTCGCCATATACGGAATGTTCGGCTTGCCGCGCCGGTCAAGTGAAACCTGATAGGCTTCCTCAAGCGTTTCAACCGCTGTGATCTCCATGACAGGATTGACCGTGCGCTTATTGAAGATTTCTGCCTTGTGATATGTTTTTGTATCGGAGTCGTATTCTTCCAGAGATTGCAGCAAAGCATAATCGGCATCCGCGCCGAAAGCCTTTTTGACTGCATCGGAATTGAGCTGACCGTATTTTGCAACAAATTCGTCATACTGCCGGTTCAAGTGTTCCCGCAGCGGTATCAGCGCAAAATCCTCGACTGCTGTTTTCTGTTTGTCGATCAACTGTCTTGTCAGGATGCGCAGCTCAATCAACCTTTTCAGCCGGTCAATTTCCGCAGCCGAGCCGGTGATCTGCCGCATCGTCTTTCCTTCGTTGTAGTATAATTTGCCTTCTTTTTCCTGATAGGTAAACTGTTTACCCCACGGCTGAATAAATCCGCGCCGTTCCTGCGCAGCCTTTTCCCGTTTTGTGACTGTGATTTTCGCGTTAAGCTGTTTTACAGCAGCGGCAAGCTGCTTTTTCAGGTCTGCACCTTCAATCGGATCACAGGTCAGCCGGTCAAAATGGCTTGTCTGCCGCATTGTTCCGAGCATCATCTGCGGATTCTGCACGAAATAGGAATTGATACGCATATCCGGATTCTCATCAGAAATCGGCGCGACATAGCACCAGTCCGGTTTCGGTGCATCCGGCGACAGCGGTTCAGCGCGTTTTTGCAGGAAGATAATATCCGTCGATACGCCAGTACCCGCATCGGAGAAAGCAGTATTCGGCAATCTGATTGCGCCGATCAAATCAGCGTGCGTCGCAAGGTACTCACGCACCTTCGGATTCTTCTTGTCAAGCGTACCGGTTGAAGTCACGAATGCGACTACGCCGCCAGCAGCAACCTTGTCAAGAGCTTTCCGGAAGAATGCGTCATGAATCAGCCAGTCCTGCGTATAGTCCGGATCGTTCATTTTATAGTCACCGAACGGCACATTCCCGATGACGAGATCAAAGCTGTTATCTTCCTGACCGCTTCGCTCGAATGCGCTGTGCATGATTGTAACATTTGAATTATCTGCATTCAGGCGCATAGCGATCTGTGCTGTAATGTCATCGAGTTCCACGCCGACCACACCGGCATTGCCGATACTGTGCGGCATTCTTGTGATAAAGTTTCCTGTTCCGCAAGCCGGTTCCAATACTCTGGAATCACGCGGAAGCCCCATGCTCTGAATTGCGGAATACATTGCATCAATGACAATCTGCGGCGTATAGTGCGCGTCCGTCGAGCTTGCTTTTGCAGATGCGTATTCTTCCGGAGTCAGCAGCTTTTGCAGCTCTGCACGCAGCTCCGCGTACCGTCCGGACTTTGCATCAAACACCTGACTCAAACCGCCCCAGCCGGAATATTTACGCAGCCTTTCATCGGAATTCTCCCTGCAATGCCATTGATTGCGTCTTGGATCGTAAAGCGGTTCTCCTGCCGCTTCGCAGCGTGCTAATCTGTGCAGTTCACGGATAGCTTCGATGTTGTCGCGTACCTTTTGCAGCGGAGCTTTTGCATAGACGATTTCCGGCAGCGAATCCGGCACAGGCGGCAGTTCTGACTTGCCCCTTGCGGAAACTGCATATTTTCTGCCGTTTGCGTCCTCTACTCTGTGTCCGCGCCGTCTTTCCGTTTCTACGAACCGTTGCAGTATCTCGGTGCATTCAGTCGGACTAATCTGATCGTTGTCACCCCAATAGGGCTGTTCACCGAGCTGCTTATCCGAGCCGTCTGCATAAGTCTCAAAAATACCAACCTCACGCGATCCTGTAAAACGAAGATCGAGCGCACCAAGCCCATGTTCTTCCGAAAAATCGTTCAGAATGCCGCGCAGATGCGCATTTTCATCTGTCCTGACCGGTTCTTCCGGTTCTGCAACATCCTGAATCTCGTCCTTATCCGGCACAAGCACGATTTCCTCACCGAGCCGGTCATGATACCGCGTCAGCGTCCGGTCAGCAAACTGCGCGTTTTTGAGGTTTTGCAGGAAAGTCTGTTCCAGTGATGCTTGCAGCTTCGTGTCTACGCGCCCGTTCTCGTCAGCGACTTCCACATAGTATGTTCCATGCGGCGGCACGCCGTCCTGCTGGAACGAGAATACATGACAGGTCTTTTCATCATGATCGAGCAGGAATGTAATGTCCGGATCGGACAAAGCGTCGCCGTTTTGATAATAGTAGGTCGTAAACGCATACATCCCATCACCGATCATTTGAACAGACAACGGCTCATATCCGCTGTTTTCGTCTGCTTCATAGTGTTCGTGCGTATGCTCTCCGCTGATAATCTGCGGATACATCTCCGAAAGGAGCTTGTAGAGTTCTTCCGGTCGTGTCAGCCGTCCGCGCCGCCTTGCCGGTTCTTCCGGTTCGGATTGTTTATCCGTGTCGTTTTCAGGATTGACATTTGTGTCAACCTTTTCCGATTCGGCTTCCGCTGTCGCTTGTGGCTCAACTCTTTGGAAATCACCGCTATTGATAAACTCCTGTGCAACAAAGGTCACGCGGGAAACAAGTCTCGGCGCATTTTCCAGAGCTGTATCTTTCAGCGTGATGAAACTGTCCATATCAAGGCTTTCGACTTCATATTCCTTGCCTTTGTAAATCAGGTGATCTCCCACCGCAAGCTCCGGTGCAGAATGTTCGGGATTGACATTTGTGTCAACTTCCGGAGCAATGCTTGTTTCAGGCATCTTCGCTGCCGCTGCATCCGCAAGCTGCTGCACGACCGATGCCTTTACAACGCTGATCGGAGCATTCCCGGCTTCATTCAGCAACATTTCTTTCCAGTTTCCGATTCTGCTGCCGGTGTTTCCGGTTTCGTCTGAACGCAGATCAATCTTGAAATCGCCGTCAATCGCTGTTACAGTGTAGTTTCCGTTCGGTAGTCCGATAGAATCACCGACCGCCAGCTCGTCCAGTACACGCCGGTTCTCGTCCCGCACAAAGGTGATGAGATTTGACAGCGGTTTACCGTCCGCAATCTGCGGCGGCTGTTTATCAATCTGCTGATCTGCATTCTGTGCATCAGAAGTCAGGTTTACATGATATTTGCCTTCAGCGATGATTGCAAACGCCTTTTCGGTTTTTTCTTCGTCACCGAGAATCTCATACAATGCTCGTTTGATGTGATTGATCTTCGGTCTGTTGTCGCCTTTTTCCCAATCAGCCATTCTTGCCCCGTCAAATGCTGTAATCAAATCACGCATCTGTTCATCGGTCATTTCGGGGAATGCTTCGTGCAGATCATCGCGCACCCACCAGAACGCGAGGTCGTTGAATTCCTCGTGAATATGGTCAAGAAACGCCTGCCCGATTTCTTCAAACGACACATTTCTCTCAATTCCGTTGAAATAGCAACTGTAACCGTCCGCTGTTCTCTGCGTTTCCAGCGTGTGACGCTCACTCTCCGGATGATAGAATGTTCTGCCCGAAATCTTGCCTTCTTCAAAGACAAATTCAATACGCGAAGTGCCGCTTCCTTCCAGCAGTCCAAGTGCCAGCTCACGCCGAATATCCTCGCCGTCATGGAAGCGGCGTGCAAGATCGTACAAAGCCGATTCGCTTAAATGATACCCGAACGCGGCTTTATCACTCGGCTGATGTTTGTCGAGATAGCCGCGATCATAAAGCGGATACGCCAGATCTTCCCATTCGTCCGAAGAAAGCGTGCGATCTGCGAGAAATCCGGCAAGGTCTGCGTTTCGGAAATCGGCTGCATCAGCTTTCTGCGTCATTTTACGCTGAACATCAGCACGCTGTTCGCTTGTCAGATGTACGAGATCATCGAAGCTCATATCCTCAAGACCGTGTTCCACCATATCTTCCAATGATGCAAACTGCATGACCGCTGCATCCAGACCGGCATACTGCGTAACAATCCGGAAGTTTTGGAGATCAGCATACACCTGAATTTCTGCTTCTGTGTCCTCGTCAGTCGTATATGCAAGATTCACATGGGAAAGATCATTGAAATCTGCTTCGCTATTGTATTCAGCCACGCAGAAATCGTTGATAAGGTTCACGGCACGGTCAAAGAGCATATCCGAAATGTATTCCTCAAAGCCGTTTTCAGCAGCTCTGCGGCTGGAATAACCGGTCTGATCTTCGATCTTTGAACCGCGAATCTCAATATCGAATGTTCCTTCGGGGTTCGCAACGATAAAATAACGATCTCCGTTCATCGTTTCCGTAGCGTAGACGGTCGGTTCTCCGTCATCATTTTCTGTTTCCGAGATCGGTGTCCATACTCTTGCTGCCGTCTGTTCGTTCTGCGTTTCCTGCGGACTGTTTTTCAGGGCTTCTGCGATATAACCGCGAATCTCAGCCGCCTGTGTCGGAGAATAATTAGAAGCATGATACCGGTCAAAGAATTCCTGCGCACTGATTTTCATACCCTCGCTGTCAAAAAGTACCATACCGGCGATTTCATAGCTGTCCATTTGCCGGTTTGTATCTCTGTTGAGATAGCGATTTTTCAGGGCTTCTACCGTCAGCGGTTCACTGACCGCCGCAGCTTGCTTTTGCCCGTCTGCCGGAAAGTCCTCTGAATGGAAGATGACCGACTTTTCGTATTTTGCAATGGTCTGATCGGCGGGAAGTCTATCACCGATGATCTGAACGAGCTGTGTCGGATTCGCTGTCTGCATAATCCGCATCAGCTTTTCCGTATCCGGCAGCGCGTTCCATTGCTCCGTAAACTTTGCAAGCTGCCGCGCTGCTTCCGCTTCAATCCGTTTCCTGTTAGAATCGGAAACTTCTGCGTAATACTGCACATTGCCTTCTTCGGAGATATGTGCAACCGTCAGATAGTCAGAGGAATGCGGCTGCGTCCGTGCCGTGTCATAGACCGTGATGCCGTTTCCAAGCAGACCAAATTCGATAGTCGATTCCGGTTCTGTTTCAGCAAGCTGCGCCGGTTCATCATCGTGCAGCGCGGGAAGCGGAGCTTCTGTGTGAACGGTCAATGTCTGGAAAGGGCTGTTTGCATAGACTTCATCGCTGAATACGCCGCTGGTAGGAAAATCGCCGTCATAGACTTCGACTTTGTGTTCATGCTGATTCAGAATCGCATATCCGATTGCTTTGCCGTCCCATATCGCTTCATTTCCTGCATCCTGCGCATCTTCCAGCCTGTCAAAAGTATCGCCTAGCTGCACATCCGGCACATTCAGCATCAGAATATAACGCGGCTTCGGCTTTTCTGCTTTCGGTTCGCTTGATACTGTCAGTTGCTCTGCACGGTCAACAAACCGGTACATATCAGCAAACAACCTGTCACGCTCTGCCGGACTGTAAAGATTATAGGTATCCGTAATGGGATAGTCATTCTTATCAGACCACATTTCCGACTCAACAATGCCATTTCCGCGATAAGTGAATGTGAGTGACTGCGAATGACCGGAATAATTATCTCTGCGCTCGTGTCCGTCACTGTCCATACCGCCTTCATACTGCGAATAGCTGTCTGTCAGCGTGAAGCTCTCAACGGCAGCAAGGTCAATGGTCTGATCGGACTCCGGAATCTCAAAAACTGTTTTCACGGGCGGCAGTTCCGGCATGAAGCCCTTTCCAAAGCGTTCTGTCAGATATGCGACAGAATCTGCGGTCAGATAGCAGTTGTTATCATATGCCGTCTGAATAACTTTCTGCACATCTGCAAGGTTCGCGTTTTCAGAAAGACGCGCATAGAATACCTGCGTGTCAGCAATCAGCATATTCGTTTCACCGGTATCCTCAAAGGAATCTGTCCGAGCTGCGACCTTGATCGCGTTAAACCCCTGCGGATTGCCGGTAAACTGAATGTCGATCAGGTCATACTTGTGAGCAAAGAAGTCCGGCATGACTTCAAAGCCGACCGGTTGGACATAGTACGGTGTTCTGCCGCTGCCTTCGGTCACGACAACCACATCGCTGGTACTCATAGAACGCCCGAAGAAGTCGGCTGGATGATCTGTATTGAACTTTTCAAACAGCGCATTCAGTTTCTGCTGGACGGTATCGCCCTCAATGTCCCGCAGATCGCCGGAGTAAACGAGATCGTAATCATCCTGCGTCAGATGCGCGTACTTGTTGGATTCCATGCTCTCAAAGCGGTGATAATGATGTTCTTCGCCGGATTTCAACTGGTAGATTTCATAGGTGAAAGCCGGTTCAACGCTTTCTACTTCAAAGCCCATAGCCTGTACTTCACGCAGTACAGCAGAGCTGTCTGCCATTCCGAAGTTGCGGATAATCAGATCATCTTCCCTGTCGCCGTCCGCCATAAGAAGATACCCCTGTTCCGCATCGAAGTGTAACCGATAGTTGTAAAAATCCTGCTTTCTTGCGTTCGTGATATATCCGCTTTCGTCAGAATCGCGTGTATCGTCCAGATACACATCGCGGTGATGATCGAGCGCGTCAGCAGCTTCCAAATTTGCAGAAACCTCTCGCTCCGCAGCTTCTTCCCACTCCCGTTCCACATTGGCATCAAGCTGTGCTTCACGCTCCTGCGCTCTTTTCGCACGGAAAGCGTCCATTGCTTCCTGTGTGATTTCGATATGCTCCGCATCAGCCGACTGCAAGAATGCAATGTTATCTTCTAACTCCTGCCGCTTTTCAAGCGTCAGCTCCGAGCTTTCCAGTCTGCGCTGCATGGACTGGATTGCTTTGTCAATCTCACGCTGACGAATCGCAATAGATTCCGCATCCATTTCCGGTTCAGAGTTGCTACTTGTGTCAACTTTTTCATCTTCCGGCTGATCGAACAGCGTGTGCTGTCCCTGTCTGAAAGAAAGAAACTGCTGAAACGCCGCCGACTGCTCCAGTTTTGCAAGTGCAGATTCCAGTACAGCTTCTGTGAAACGCGCTCCCTGCTCCAGCGTAAAGATACGCGCCTGAAATTCAACTGTTCTACCGTTCTTTATCAGGAGATCATAGGCTCTGCCTTCACCGGCATAGTCCTTATCCTTCTTGACAAACACATCCAGTCCATCAAGACCATACTTTGCAGAGAATGCTGCAAGCATTTCAGCTCTGCGCTCCTTGCTGATCGGCTTTTCCGGTTCGGTTGTGGGCGAATTCTGTGCAGAAATTTCAGATAACCTCTTGACATTTTCATCCGTATATGTTATACTATCATCAAAGCAGAGAATGTCTGTCCACTTGGGAAATTGGATCCCTATGTCCGCAGACAGTTTCTCTGCTTTTTCTATGTTTACTGCAAGGATGTTTCCGTTTGAAAGCTCCCGTTGAATATAGTCACCTATGTTTTTCTTTCCATACACGGATGTGATATTGTTTACTTCGCTTCTTCGACCGGCTGCGTTCAGTTTCAGCGAAACCAGAAGATGATTTCCGTCCCGATCAATCAAATCAGTAATCACAGCCAATGATTCCGGTTTACTGCCCTTGAGAACAAAAATGGGATTACGCAATGCCGAAGGAAGCTGCTTTATTATATCGGGAGATAACTCATGCCCTTCCGTATGCACGCGACTTGCTTTTCCGGCTGCAAGACTGTTTTTCAAAACAGACTGCTTGATAATAATCGGTATTGCATCCGCACCAACAATCCGCAGACTATACGGCGTAGTACCTACGCGGAACACTTCTTCCGAAGATATGCTGCCATTGATATAGGAATCAATCTTGCTGCTGAAATCTTCATCCTCTGCGGCATTGCGCTCAATCTTCTGCTGCTGTCCATGTGTCAGCGGCTTTGACTGCTGTTCCAGCACAACAAAACCGTCAGTCTGATCGGCTGACGGTTTCTCTGTCGGCGCAAACGCCTGTGCAATTTTATCGGTTACGGAGTCGTGACTGCCAGATGCACGATGTCCCTGATCGTCGCGCTGTCCGTGTAGTGTGTCCTCGTCTGCTCCCATTCCAGAATCTTCTCGAAGCCGTGCGGACGGGGATTCGCTTCCATGTACTGCTCGTCCAGCCGGTTCCGGTATTCCCATGCTCTCTTGTCCACTGACCGCGCTACCGTCAGATAACGGTGATGAAACTTCATCACTTCGACTTTCTCCGGATGATTGTCCTCCATCCACTGCATCCACATCATTCCGTAAGTCCCTATCGGTTCTTGCTGCATCGTCGGTTCTTCTTGTTCCGTCCGCATCTCGTATGTCCCGTTCTCCGGATTCACCTGATACCAGAATGTCACCCCGTACCGCTGTTCCGCTTTCATCAACGGGAGGAATAATGTCTTGATGCCGTTCTCCGTTTCCTGCACCACTTCCCAGCCCAGCACGCCGTCCTTCCTCATCGCTCTGGACTGCGTCAGGAAGTTGTGCAGCATCTCCTTCGGGACTTCCGGCAGCTCCGCGTCCGGAATCTGCTGCATTTCCTCTGCCGCCAGCTTCTGAAATTCCTCGTACTTCATCCTGAACCATCCTTTCTGCTCTCTGTTTCTGCAAATCAGCAACTACCTGTTCGATTTGCTCCAGCGTGCGTTTTGTTACCGCCGCAGCCATTGTAATAAAGCCGATCTGCTGTTCTTCGGTCATGATCTTAAAGATTGACTGATCTGTTACCGTCGGAAAAGAATTGCCGCCGACTTCCAGCCGTCCTGCGATCATGGTAGCAACTGTGGTAAGAAACGAATTTTTGAATGTTTCCGCATTCTGCGGCTGAACGCCGAGCTGCTGCATTGCTGCCGTAACATATTCGGACGAATATGCTCTGCCGACCAGTCCGTTCAGAAACTCCCGATCTGCCGGAAGCCTCAGCGTACTGCGCACGGCAGCTTCGATTTCCGCGCTCATGTGCCATTGCTGCGGCACACGCTCCGGATGCTCGCACTGCGTAATGTCGTACATCGGCACAATACGGTCGCGTGAATCACGAAACCGAATTGCGCTGCTGTCCGGCAGAACCGGATTGCCAAGCCGTTCCCACTGTGCAAGCGTCGCCACAAAGCGGCTTTCCGGTCTTTGTACGAAGAATTCCAGCGAAACTGACGGAGATTGCTTATACATCCGTCCGTGAAATTTCAGGTACTCCGCATAGACCGTCGTATTATCAGCCATTTCGCGCAGCATCTCTGCACCGGCTTGGCTGAATCCGCCGATAGGTGTGACATTCTCTGCCATCTGACTGTTTCCTCCTTGATTTTAGCACATTAAACTGTAAAAGTCAAGACCTATTTAGACCAAATTTAGACCAAATTCCAATATCGCCCTCTTTCGCCTGTTGTTCAATCTGCACAAATCGTGCAGCGTATCGTGTATTCGGCTGAATTGTCAGCACTGTTGCCATGCCGTTTTCCAGCAGCGTTTCCTCGACCATTTTGTGATCGAGCCAAACATACGCAAGTGTTCTGCCGTAACTGTCAGTCCGTTCTCTGTCATATTCCAGATACACTTGCTTGCCGGTCAACAGCTCTGCTGTAAATTCTGAGGCGATCTTGCCGGACTCCGAATTTCTGGACGAATCGGGATGCACAGATTCCGGCGCATCAACTCCGATCAGCCGGACTGTTGTTTCGCTGCCCTCAATGGAAACGATGATCGTGTCACCGTCCACAACACGCAGCACCTCATACGCGCCGAAATGTTCCGTTTGCTTCACTAGAAAGTAAAGCAAAACGGTTCCTGCAAATGCAGACAGCAACAGGCAATGCTGCAAAGCTGCCAAAGGCTTTCGCTTTCGTTTCATCGCATCACTCCTTGCATACCTAGCTGAAAAGAAAAAAGACGCCGCCGATCTGAACCGCACCGCGCCGAAATTGATTGCAGCGCAAAGAATCAGAATGCTGAAAACCGATCACGCTTATTGCTTGCATCCTGTGACTGCGGAAATAAAATTCAAAAAAATTTTTTCGCGCCTTTATCTAATATAATATACTGTGAGTATAATCGCTTTTTTTCTTTTTCAGTTCAGTAAAAACTTTGGGTACTTAATAATGAGCCGCATTTTGCGGACTACCCCTCACCGAAAAATCTTGTTTCACCACTTGACAAAACCTCTCATTTCTGATATAATCATAGTGAGCATTGGCTTTGCTATCCAGCAAGCCCGTTCTGCGGTTGTATGTCCGGTACAGCCGCTTTATTTTTTTTCTGATTTTTCCAGTCATATAACGCACGATCTGATAGAGATTGTCTACGAACACTCTGCGATTGTCCTGCGACCTTCTGCGCATCCGCGTGATGAAATGTCCTGCGACCAGCTCGTTGACGGTCTGGATTACTGTTTCACGCTTCATACCAGTCTGCTCTGCAATATCATTGTAGCTGTTCCAGCAGCGTCCGAGCTGCGGACTGTATGACTTGCACATGAACAGATATATCATCATCTGACGCGGGACAAGCTGACCGAACACGCGCCGTTCTACAAAGAAATAGCCGTCATGGAGCGATTGCTGCGTGACGGCGTAAATATATGTACCTCTTTTCGGAGCTGCTTTTTTCGTGCGTTCCAGCGGCTCTGTAAGCCCTTTCTCATTCAGCCGGTCAATGATGCGTGAAACCGTTGTTGTGGACTTGATACCGCAATTCTGACCGATTGTGGCTTGCTTCACGCTGATAACCGATGCGCCGGTCAATGTCTTTGCAACTGCGGGTAGGCTGCACAGATAAGCGTACACACTCAATTCCTGCGCGTCCAGTCCCAATGAAAACAACTTGTTGCTTAATTTGAACAGGCTCATCTTGCAGCCCCCCTTTCGCTTATTCTAAGTAGTATCGCCAATGGTCGTATTCTTCTCGTGTGATAATACCTCTCCGCATCTTTTCAGCCATATCCGACCATTGCTGAAAATAAATCTCAAATAGTCGCCCTTCATCTGTCTTATTCGTTGCATTGAAAGATAAGATAGGGATTCCATAGGCAGTATTGATCTGAAGCATCTGGTCATCTTCCAGTGAAAATAACAGTTGCATTTTTCCTATTGGATTTCGTGTATCCGGATTTAGGAAGCCTACATCCACATCCAAGACATCGGCAATGCGTTCCAGTAAAGCGTCACGCGGCTTTTTATTGTCCGTTTCATATTGCACGATCCTTACATGGGCTGAATTCTCATTAAATCCACACAGTAATCCAAGTTGACGCTGTGTCAAACCTTTTTTCATCCGGAGAGCGCGGATTCTTGAACCGATTGACATATCATCCACCGTCCTCGCACGCGCCGACCATTGATTCCAGTTCATCCAAACCGGTTATTACTCCATACATCAGCTCGAAGGCTGCGGTTGGAATATAAGGGAACGGAGTTAATAACGGGATAAGGCTATCAATAGATGTGCCTTGAGATATTTGCTCCATACAGAACAAAAGCATCGCATAAGTATATGCTTCTTTCAGTTCAGCATCATATTGGAAATTCTCTTTTGCTAAACTGCTCAGTTTATCGGTGTTGATTTCCTTAATAAGAGGTTTTGCTTTTGTCTGAACAATGGCGAGTTGTTCTGACATATATCGCGGTGATACAGCAATCGCTGCTGATAGTTCAAACAAAGCATCTTTTCCTCTTGCAACGAGATCATTTCCCAAAGCATTGGCGACAGCGTCAAAATCAAAATCCTTATCGTATGCTTCCATTTATTCTATCCTCCTAGCACTTTCGGTTACGACATGATTGATTCCATGTCATCAAAATCAATGAGCGAATCGGAGAAGTAGTCTGCCACAGCAGCGGCGTACTTCGACGGTGCTGCTATAACTTCCGGAATGTCGTTATCCAGTCTGATCTCACCATGACTGTCCAGCTTATTCTCATAAAAATCAAGTGTACGGTTCAGAATCGAAATCGTTTCTTCCTGACTACGGATTGTTTCTTGCATATTATGAATAATGAATTCATAACCGGACTGTATATCTTCGTACATTGCGATCATTTTAGCCTGTTCGCGGATTTCATGGTTCTTCTTCCGGATTATCAGCTTTCTTCTTCTCCGGATACGCTCGATGATGATTTGTTTGCGCCTATTCAAAGAAATCCCCCAATTCCGCATCCAATGCTTCGCAGAGCTTCATAATTGTTGTTGTATTCGCCCGTGTCAGCCCGTTTTCGAGATTCATAATCGTATTACGGGAAACGCCGGAGCGTTCAGCAAGCTCACGCTGCGACATTTTCTTTGCCATGCGCAGCTCATACAGTCTGCAATGATGCTTTTCCCGTTTGTTGACTGCGCGGGGAATATCATTTTTAGCGATCATGTAATCACCCCTTCTTTGTTTTCCATTGCCAGCTCGTTTTGCCGTTATAAGTATGCTCAACAGCTTCCGGCAGAACTATCGTTTTCCTGCCGTCTGCGGTAAAAGATGTTTCCTTTCCGGACAGCAGCCGCAGGAGCTGATTGTCTGTCAGCACCTTACCGTATACCTTTGCAAGATACATTCCGCACTTCTGTGTGCAGTAATAACCGTACTGACCTTTCTTGACTTCTCCGCCGCAATGCGGGCATTTGCCGACTGCTTCGGACTGTTTCCGGAATGATACACTGTCATCCTCTGCGCTGTATTTGGTGCAGATTTCTCGGACATAAGCAATTATGCTGTCCATAAACGCCGATGCGGAAGCCTTGCCGTGTTCGATCTGCTGCAACTGCATTTCCCATTCAGCGGTCAGTTTCGGGCTTTTGACTTCATCCGGCACGAC
The DNA here is from genome assembly GCA_017427265.1 of Oscillospiraceae bacterium. Taxonomy (GTDB): domain Bacteria; phylum Bacillota; class Clostridia; order Oscillospirales; family Ruminococcaceae; genus Firm-04. The sequence goes on from JAFRTG010000031.1 coordinate 73,903, forward strand.
AGATATGAGCTTTACGCCCTTTTCGGTTGCCGTGATCTGCTTGCCCTTGCGCTGGATGTATTCGTTTGCAACAAGTTCTTCGATGATACCGGCTCTGGTTGCAGGAGTACCCAGCCCTTTCTTCTCGGTTCCCTCGTCGTATTCCTCATTTCCGGCGCGTTCCATTGCAGAGAGAAGTGTCGCTTCCGTATACGGACGCGGCGGAGTTGTCCAATGCTCCGCCTTTGCAGCCGTCACATTGGAGAACGACTGTCCCTGTGTCAGTTCCGGCAGCGATTTTGCTTCACCATCATCCGTATCATCGTCCGTAGTCTTTGTCCGGATCAGCGCATTCACTTTCGCTTCCAGCGCTTTCCAGCCGCTTTGCAAGACCGTTTTGCCGTTTGCCGTGAAATCTGTTCCGGCGCAGCGCACCGTCGCTTTGACCGCTTCGTATCTGTGCGGTTCAGCCGTCGCCAGAATGAGCCGTGCGGCGATCAAGCAGAGGATATTCCGCTGCGCTTCCGGAAGCTCTGAGAGGTCAGCATCGCTGATCTTTGCTGTTGGAATGATTGGATGGTGTCCGGTGACTTTCTTGTTGTTGATGCACCGCTGGACGCTGATATTCTGCGGCTGACCGAACTGCGGAAACTTTGCAAACACTCTGTTAGCTACATCCAGCGCAGTCTGTTCCATATCGTCTGTTATGTACTGTGAATCGGTGCGCGGATAGGTAGTCAGCTTCGCTTCGTAGAGAGCTTGCTGCGCATCCAGCGTTTGCTGTGCGGTATAACCGAAATACCGGTTTGCTTCCCGCTGCAAGGTTGTGAGATCAAAGAGCTTCGGCGGATTCTCCGTCTTGACTTCCTTTTCCAGATTCGCAAGCACGGCAGTCTGACCGGCACACGCGGAAATGAGAGCAGCAGCTTTGCTTTCATCGTCAATCCGTTCCGATTCAGCGGTGAAAGCTCCGCAGTCCAGCATAACTGTGAAATACTTTTGCTTCACAAAATGGGCAACATCATAATCACGCTGGACGATCATTGCCAGTGTAGGTGTTTTTACTCTGCCGATATGAACAGTACCATGATACCGCAGCTTAAATAGCGAGCTTGCATTCATGCCGACCAGCCAGTCTGCTTTGGCACGGGCAAATCCTGCCTGAAAAAGAGAATCGTATACACTTGCCGCTTTCATTCTGGAAAGCCCGTCCCTGATCGCAGATTCTTCCAGCGAGGAAGTCCACAACCGCATGACCGGTTTTCTGCATCCGACAAGGTTATACACATACCGGAAGATGCACTCTCCTTCACGATCTGCATCCGTTGCACAGATGATCTCCGTTACGCTGCCGTCCTGCATGAGCTTTTTCAGCACATCGAACTGCGCTTTGCAATCTTTGCCGATATGGAATTTCCATGTATCCGGCAGCATCGGCAGCATTGCAAAGGTGACTGTTTTATACGACCAGTCCTCGCGGTATTCGTTCGGAAGGTACAATCCGACCAGATGCCCATAACACCATGACACGATATAGCCGTTTCCCTCAAAGAATCCGTCTTTTCTTGATTTCGCACCGACTACCGGCGCGATTGCTTTCGCCACAGAGGGCTTTTCTGCGATGACAAGTTTCATTACATCATTCTCCTTTCGTTCGACCGACAAGCCAGCAGAATTTATCCTTTAACATTTATATAACTTATTCATGATGTATTGAGTCTATTATCTACATCCATGTTTTCAAAAACTGCTGCATTAGCTGTGCATCCTCACTTTGTAGAAATTCAGGGTGTTCAGCAGCAAGATAGCGTGTCATGCAACGAAAAATCTCAGTACATATCTCTGAAATAGTTCTCGGATGCTCAGGAATCTCAATGCATTCAAGCGGAACGGTGCATCTTCGGAAGCCGCTGCACTCAATTATATCAATTTTTGCTTGCTGATCGTTTATCTCACGGACACAGCACAAGTCGCCTTGAATTGCGATTCTGTATTTCGACTTAATATGGCACATAACATTAAGCAGCTTTTCGTTTTCCATGTGTATTCAATCCCTTCTTAATAGCAGTAATCATTCAAAGGAAAATGCGTTTAGCTGCTATAATCATCCTGCGATTCCGGAATCGGATCAAGAATCATCTCATCATCCTGCGGCGCAGATTCTGTTTGTTGCCGTTCGCCGGTGAAAGAAACCGTTTGAACGGTCATGCTCATTCCGTAGTGCTTTACGCCGTCCTTGTCGGTGTAATCGTCATTGTGCATAGAGCCTTCCAGCAGAATCATCGAACCTTTTTTGAAATTTCTGCCGATGAAAGCCGCCGTGCTGCCCCATGCCGTGCAGCGGAAGAAATCCGTTTTCTTTTCGCCGTTTCTCGGCGGCTGATCGACAGCCACCGAGAAATTCGTGTACTCCTTATCGGAATTTGTTTTCCGCATCACAATGTCAGCCGTGATTCTGCCCATGATAATGACTTTATTCAGCATAGGTTATTCCTCCGTATTCTGTGTTCCGGTCTGATCGCCGGTCTGAATTGAAGTGGTGCTGCCGATATTTGCATTTGCCGGTTGTGCAGCACGCTCTCTTTTCCGTCCCGCTTCTGCGCGGATGATCTTTGTCAGCTCGTCAATGTCAATGTCATCCAGATCACCGTCAAGCTCCTGCACAATATCCAGAGCTTTCATAACCTGATCTTCTGTCATGTGTTTGGACTTCATTCGGAAAGCATCGCGCATTTTACGCTCTGTTTCTTCCTGTTGAAGCTGCTTGACAAGTGCAGTCATTGACCGAATTTCCGGTTTCAGCGCGGCAATTTCCTTTTTCAGCACAGCAAGCTGTTCCGTTTTCTTGTCCATATCAGCTTGCATACGCTTCAGCGCAGTCTGTGCAGATTTCAGCGAATACCGTTTTGGTTTTTCGGATTCATCCGGAAAGTTGACACTTGTGTCAACTTCGTCTGTTTCCGTAATATCCGGTTCAGCGGGTACAACAGGCTTCAAATACTCATCCATTCTGACTTTCCTCCTGAATTACTGTTTTTGCAAAAAGGTCTTTTATCGTTTCGGGATAAGCAAGGCTTCCGGTTTCGTCACCGAATTCACCCTGTTCTCCGAACATAAAGCAGCCGGTGAAGATTTCCTTTGGATTTTTAGGTGTGACGGTATTGCGATTTATGACCGTCTGAATGTTCTCCTGATAGAATGCAAACGCAGGAGCAACGCGGACTGTATCATCGAAATTGGACTTGTCCTTTTTGCCGATTACTGGAAAGTCTGACAAGGAAACCGTATTTATGATTGTATGCCCGTGCTTTCCGGAGCCGTCCAGCGCGATCACACCGCCGGTAACACCCTGCTTAATGACTTGCAGCCGGTCTGTATCTTCAAATTCGCCGCACTTGATAGTCAGCTCATTTGCATAACTGTTTGAAATCAGCGCATTTTCGGCATCGGAGCTTCCGACAGCAGCAATGCCGCCAGCAGCCATTTCGCTGTTCAGAATGATATTGCGTGCGACACAGCCTTTGATGTTTCCCCCGTAGTATTCCGGAAGTTCCTTGCCTTTTGCATCGTATGTCCGAGCGCCCTCTGCGCTGCCGACAATGCCGCCAGCATTGAAGATATTGCCGTTTGCGGAATAATAATACACGACGGAATTGATAACATTCGCCGGTTTACCGGATATGCCGCCAGCATAAAGGATGTAATCATCGAGATATGCGAAGATGCCGAAGTCAGTTACATAGCAGTCCTCGATCTGACCGCCGTTGCCGGTGATGCCGCCAACGGCAAATTCTGCTTTCTTCGTTTCCTCTGGAACAGTCGTTGTTGTTTCAATGGGATTGCCCTCATCATCGTATTCAATCAGATCAGGCGGCACAACCTCCGGCGCATAGACAACAGCCGTTGTCGTGACAGGTGTTTCTTCCTGCGGAATCTCTGCCCTGATTGCACTGTGCGATACCGAGCAATGCTGAATCAGCGTTTCACCGGTTTCGTAGGTTGTACCGTCCTCTGTCTTATAGTGATAATTGTAGGCATTACAGACGATAAAGCCATAATCGCGGTATACTTGCGTATTGATATTTGAGCTGCGGATATTCACATTCTTAATAACCGCGCCCGAAACCTTATCAAACAGCGGAGCGTCCAGATTTTCAATGAGAAAACCGCCGCCGTCGTACTCGAAGTATTCCGCTTTTGGATCGGCTTTCAGCTCGTTTACTGTGCTGATCGGCGTATGTGAAGCCCATTCCGGAAAAGTAATATCTGCGGTCTGCTTGAAATAGCCGCGTGCCTTTTCTTCTCCCATCAGCTCCAATTGATCGAAATAGTCAATCAGGTACGGATCGTCCTTTGTACCGCTGCCGCCGCCATACTTGACAAGCACGCGATAGAGCTTTGTGTCAGCAGAGAATTCATATTCCCGACCACCGTAATATTCGATTTTCTTCCCGTTCGGATCAGAAGTAAAGCCCCATGAGTAGCCCTGCACATGGGTAAAATAGTCCGTCTTGTCGAATTGCGGCAGCTCGATAACCGCTTTCCCGTTGCTGACTGCACCCTTAAGCTGCAAATCTTCAACCGGAGTTGCAGAATAGCTGCGGTCAATCGTGACCGTGATCTGCTCTGCATCGTCAGCAATCGCGTTCTGCGCGGGAATAATCAAACCGTCCTCTGCCGTGTTCGCCGTCGGCGTATTGGTCGTTTCCGAACCCGCACGCGCCATACCAAGCATCTTGCCGCCCATGAAGCTGAACAGCGCGATCACGCCAGCACCGGCAAAAATGCCGAGAATCAGAAACGGTGATGTTTTCTTCTTCTTTCGCACGACACCGTGCTTATCCTTCTTTTCAGACGGTTCGATCAGCAATTCACCGCTGGACAGAAACACAGCCTTGCCGGTGTCGATCAAATCCTCGAATACTTCCGGCTGCAATGCTGCATGAATTTTCTCGTCCGTCTGATACAGCGTGTAGTCCACCATAATTGCAGATTTCGGTTTGTACTGTGATACAAATTCTTTGTATTCGTGCTGTTCAAACAGCACTTCCTTTTCCAGCTTCGGCGGAGAGCTGCTTTCCTTATCCTCCGTCAGAATCGGGTAGAATGTGCGGACTTTTCCTTTTCCCGCTTCTACCGTTGCTTTGCAAAAATAATTCAATTCAACCCCTCCTTCGCCTTTTTCCGTTCGCGTATAATCATGATTGTGCAGAAACCGCCGCCGACACCGAGAACGACCAGATCAATCGGATAGAAACGCCAGCCGGTTTCTTCCGTTTCATCAGTCACGGATTGTTCCGTCTGTTCTGTTTCAGGCTGCTGCGTATTTCTGTTTACCGTTCTGAAAAGAAGAAACACAATCAGAATCACCGCAATAACAGTGAATATCTTGTTATGCGATGTAAAATCACGGACTTTCTCAACCCGTTTGCTGTGACCGCCTTTCAAGTTACGCACCTCCTGTCAAATCAAGATTCATGCCCAGCTCGATCAGATTTTCCCATTGCTTGTCTGCATCGGTAAATCCGAGAGCCGTCATGACGGTATCCTTATCATAGGTGAATAAACCGATAGAATGCAGCGTATGCTGATGATCGCAAGTATAATATGTCGTTGAAATATATTGGTCAGTGTTATTAAGTGCTGTTGCCGCTGCTGATACTTCGCCGTTTAATTGTGATAACATACTTGCACCGAGATTTTCATCAATATACAGCCCCCACCTATTAAAAGCATACGACCAATTATTGACTGCCTGTTCAAATACGGCATAGGTATTCTCTACTTGCTGCCATGCATAGGATTGTCCAGCAGCCGGTGTATTGTAATAGGTATTGAGTGCAGCGACATAATCATTGCAGCGCGGAACAACCATGATATTCCAGTCATCGCGCCGCGTAATTGCATCAGTTAATGCTTGTTGTGCTGTTGCATACGCAGGATTTGGATGAGAATCGTGATGCTCCGAGCAGTTGTTTTGCGCACATTGCTGATTTGCGTGTGTGGTATCCGACCATTGCACGGCAGCATCCACAATCTGATTGAATATATCCTGTGTGTAGGTGATCTGATAGATTTGCTGTTGTGTTCCGTGTGTATTGTTCTCCTGCATTTGCAGATACACATAGGCAATAGCGATTGCTTCTTCTTCCGGCATAGAGATCATCCACGCATTGATAAGCGATGCTTTCCATGTAGGAATCGCAAATCCTCTGGTATATTGCGTCACAGTACCAACCTCGCTTCGCTCCATGTATACGAGATCACTTCTCCGCAAGTCTGATGCGCTGTAATACAAGCCGTTAATCAAGGTTGAGAAGTTCCCCTTGTTTCGGTCACAGGCGATACGGTAATACTCTCGCGCATCATCCAAATCGGTATCGTCAATACCGACTTGCTGGGTATAGGAGATTGCTTGTGTCGCGTCCTGCGTGCTTGCACCGCCCATGAGGATAACTACAATGCTCAATATGACATAAATGACTACCGCAAAAAAGAGAATCACCCATGTAACCGGATTGATAAGCGCAGCAGCAATGTGAACGACAATGTTTGCCATAATCCGTGCTGTCTTTGCTGTCACTTTTGCCGTGCGCTTTGCAGTATTGGCGATAACACGGGGAGCTTTTTTGACTACCTTTCCCGTTGCCTTTACTGTCTTTGCAGCAGATTTCGCAGTCTGAACAGTTGTCTTTGCTGTGCTGATTGTTTTCTTTCCGGTACGGTATGCAAGCCGCAGACTTTCGATGCCGTGATCGGCGGTATCGCTGCGGTTGATTTTCCTGTCCAGAACATTGGCTCTACGCGCCGTGTCCCGCAAGGTTCTCCGAATCGGTGCGGCAAGGATTTTTCTTGCACGCCCTGTCCGTTTATTGACGATTTCCCGATTTTCCTCTAAACGCGGCTGTAAATCTGCTTCCGTCTTTTTTACAAATTCATCAATAGGCTTTGTCCGTTTCTGTACCTGTTGCAGCGCATCATCTGTCTGATTGCGCAGTTCCGTGAGCTGCACCTTCTGCTCTGAAAGCTGTTCGCGCTGTTCGGTGAGCTGATTGATCTCTTTTTGCAGAGAGCTTTTTACTGCTTCATCATCGGTTTCGCGCAATGCCTGTTGTTTTTCTGCCAGCGAATTGTTTGTCTGTGTGAGCTGCCGTTCGGTCTTGTTCAGTTCATTTGTAATCTCTGTCCGCTGCTGTTTTAACTGTTCATCAGTCTTTTTCAGGTCTTGCTGAACAGCCCTTAATTCCTGCGCATTCTGGATTTTTTGTTCCCCGACGAATACAGACTGCTGATTGGAAGAATTCTCCTTGATTTTGGTATCCGCTTTTTCGACAACAAGCTGTGCCTTTTTCAAAAGAGCATCCGACTTTGATTTCAATTCTTCCAGCTTCGCTTTCGGTGCATCGTCCACATTCATCACCGCCTTTCAAAAGCCGATATGTACTGGCTTCTTATGTGTGCTGCTCTCCGAATTTCGTCGAAATGATCTTATATATCTTCGTATCAGACGGGAATCGTGCGTCGAATGGGATTGTTCCGTATGCACCAGCGTATATTAGTCCGCTGCCGCTTGGCGGATTGTTGACATACTGCATCGTATCCGGCGAGATGTGCAGCAGATCGGAAAGTTGTTCGCGGTCAGTCGTATTTTGCGCCAGCATAACGACAAACTGCGTATTCGAGAGCATTGTTCTTGCGAGCTGTGAACGAAGCAAATCATCCACATTCTGCGTGATGCCGGTCGGAATACCGCCCCATTTTCTCGCACGCTTGTAAAGCTCATAGAAGAAGTTTGCTGACTGTTCGGATTTGAACAAAAGATACATCTCGTCGATATATATGCGCGTGCCGATACCGCGTGCGCGGTTCTTTGCCACTCTGTCCCACAGGTTTTCCAGCACGATCATCATGCCGAGCGTTTGCAGATTCTTTCCAAGCTCTTTAATGTCATAGACCACGATGCGCTTATTGATATTCACATTGGATTCATTCGCAAAAACGCTCATGCTGCCATGCACATACAAATGCAAGGTCTGACGGAGATATGTCACAGCACTCTTTGTTTCGTCCGGAGCTTCCTTCTCGTACAGTTCCAATTCTGCGTAGTATTCCTTCAAAGTCGGTTTTTCATATTTGTTGTAAGTGTTGTGCATGACCGTATCAATGATCGTTTTCTGAATCGGGCTGATTTCCTGATTGCCCATGATGCAGGAGAAGAATGAAAGCAGGAAGTCCAGCTTCGCCGTGATCGGATTGTATTCCTTATCGTCTTTATCCGGATTCTCCGTCAAGTCAAGAGGATTGATGTGAGTCTTGGAATTCTCGGAAATGTAGATTACCTCACCGCCTAGCAATTCTGCCAGCGCGGTATATTCCCGTTCGGGATCGAGGATTAGGATTTCATCCGTTGTGGCAAGGATTGAAAAAATCATTTCCAGCTTTGCAAGGAAGCTCTTGCCGCTTCCGGGCACGCCGAAAATAAAGCCGTTCGGATTGGCAAGCTGTCTGCGATCAAACATAATGATGCTGTGCGCAAGCTGATTCTCGCCATAATACAAGCCACCCTTATGCAGCAGTTCACGCGCATTGAACGGCATGAAAACCGCCGTACTCGCAGTTGACATGGTACGGCGCACTTGCAAATTGTTTTCAGTGTCACAGGAATTGCTGTTTCCGACCGGCAATGCCGAAGCAAATGCGACCTCCTGACGGTACGGCGCATTCATGGATTCAATCTGATTTGTACGAAGAATCGTCTGGATTGTTTCCGTTGCACTTTGCAATTCATCGTAAGAATCCGCAGTCAGCATAATAATCCATTGGCAAAATGTCATCTTCTGATTCTTGCTTTCAAGACTTTCAATGAATTCAGCGGTTTCCTCCATGCTCTTTTCAAGTGCAGTACCCTTGACCGGATCGACAAATGCGCCCTTTGCTGCATCAGATGCCTTTTTGGTCTTTGTAATTGCTTCCTGATTCATGTCAGTCTGCTTATGCCGAAGCATCTTGATTGCGTCAGCCTGTTCGACAAACTCGATGTTTTCCGTGATAATCATGGAGAGATTCGTTTCAAGCAGTTCCTTGAACAGCGAATCCTTCATTTCAATCGAAGGAAGTTTTCGGAAATACAGGCATCGTGCAAATTTTGCGTTATACATGAAATAGTCACGCTTAAACTCGAAATACTCCGGACAGCAAAGCTGTTTTTCTGCTTTCCGTTCAAATTCCTGCCGAGTAATCGGTTCAAGTTCTTCATTGGCATCATAGAGAATGTCTGTCATAAGACGGACGCGGTCATTTGCTGTCATCGGGATAGGCTGTGTACCGATCTGTGTCAGGCAGCTTCTCAGGTGAAGTTCGATATTAAAGAATTTTTCGTTCGCGGCTTCGAGAGAAATTGCCGTTGTTGTCACCGTGAAATACTTTTTGCATTGCAGACCGTTCTGACCGTTCATGATCTTGTCGTGCATGATTCCGTTAAATTCATGCCGTTCTTCATCAAGACCGTCACTCATATCTTTCAGCAGCAGCCGTTCGCTGAATTCATCCCTGTTGATCTGACTGTTTACGAGCGATACTTGCAGAGAAACCGTGCTGTCAAAGCCATTCAAAAGTGTCATATACACACCGAAGATTTCTTCCTGCTGTTCCCGCGTCAGCGCAGAATAGTTAATATCCGGCACGAGATACGATTTTGAATAGAGATTCATTGTTTCTCTGCCAACGCGGACACCGCTGCGCAGGAGCATGACATGATTACTGACAAACTTTTCATACGGCAGGGTATCCATTACCGTCCGCTTCACTTTTCGCTTTGACTTTGTTTTCTTCTGTTTGGACTGCTTTTTCTGTTCTGCTTCACGAATTTTGTCGAGATCGCGTGCTGACGGAGCATCTGTACTGTTCTTCTTTTTGCTGAAAAGTCCCATGTTCACTCACTCCTTTCCTCATATTCTCCGCTTGCGATTCGCTGCTGTACGATTTCTTCTTCAATCTGCATATTTCGCAGAATCAGACCGCAGTTTTCTTCGGTATTTTCAAATACCCGTTTCTGCGGCAGAAATGTAAAACGGAGCATTGACTTTGCGTATTCCTCAAATCGCATATCCTGAAATGTTACAAACCCCCATGCGAGAATCGGGGCTGAAATAATAATAATTGCCCACATAAGAATATCCGTTGAAATGTAATTCCGACCGAACACACCAAGCGGGACACCGATCAAAATTGCCAGACCGAGAGAAATAACCTGTCTGACCGATAAACCGGCAATCAGCTTCGATTTATATGCGCGAATCTCTGCGGGGATTTTTTGTTCGAGCATTTGCTTCACCTCCAAAAAGTTGCTACTTGTGTCAACTCTAGCTTGTGCCGCATATTCGCTTTGCCCACGCTCCGGACTTAATGACACCCAAGCCGAGCGAGATCAGAGCGATAAACTGCATCATTTTCGTGTGATTCAGTCCGTTTGCGCCGGATGCAATGTAGCTCGTAACACCGACATATACAACAAACATACAGACAATCACACCGATCTGGATGACCGTTGCGATATAATTCTTGAGAAAGCTCTTTGCAACATCTGTTGTCGTATCAGATGCAAAGGTAGCAATGGGCAGCGGGGCAAAAATGGTATAGACTGCCAGCTCGAAGATACGACCAATCGCAATGACAAAGATAATGTATGCTATCGCTTTCATAACAAGAAAATATGGTTGCCAGAACAGAATTTCCAGCGTCGGCGTAAACGAAAGCATTGTTGTCGGATTACCAAAGGGATGTGCTTCAAAGTTGTATACCGTTCCGGACGGAAATGTGGCATTCGGGTAAAACATCTTCACAGCGTCCTGCGATATTTCATAGGTAAAGGGATGACGAAGGTTGCTTGCACCGACATTCTCCCAAAAGCGAATCCAGCCCTGATACCAGTGATCGGCTTGAAACACATCCTGCAAAAGACCTTCCTCGACATTGATTGTATATGTTACACGGTGTCCAGCCGGCAAGAAGTTTGGAACAGCACCGGCACGATTCAGAGTTGAAAACGCGCTGTAAATATGACCGATAATCACATCTGCATTCTGCACGACCTGTTTCACAACGACGATCTTGATTAAGAATATCAGCACATTTTCCCATTTACTAGACCACTCGAAATTTACGGTCTTGCGAAAGAAATCGACCATCAAGAGCAGCACCGCAACAATCAGAGCAAGTGATCTGCTTGCGCTGATAATTCCGGACGCAACGCCGGTTGATGTACTCATGTTTATGACTGTATACGGAGATACTTGCGAAAACTGAAACGCTTTTTGCAGCACTTCATTCGCTTCATCGACATTTTCTGTGATCGTTACATAAACATCCTGAATGTCGTTATTGAAAATATCTGTTCCTGCGTAGGCAACTACCGGAAAAAAGATATTCATGAGTCCCGCGATAATCACAAACAGATATATATTTCTCCGAATCTTCTCAAATTTGCTCATCGGCGGCTTTACGCGATGCTTCCGGAGCGTCGGAGCTTTTATTCGCATCTGAATCACCCCCCTCACGAAACGAAAAGCGGCAGAAGCGCGGATACCGACATACAAATAGCACCCGCTGCAAATGTTTTCAAACCGTTGATTTTATTACCGGCATTTTCATCTTTAATCGCAAAGCCGAACATTGTCGCGCCGATCAATGCAGCAAGCGCACCAACGCGCCGTGTCCATCTGCCGATGAATGTCATAATAGCTGTAAAAATAGTTGTCGCATTCCCTGCTGTCAATGAGAAAAAGCCCATGTTCCGGACTGCTGAAATTATCATGAAGCCGGAAACCATGACAAGTGCCGCCTGAATCTGCTCCCGTGCATCATCAGCTTTGATTGACAGCGCAAACTTAATTGCGCCGATAAATGCAACCATACCGCCGATCCGTGCAATCCACAGGCTAAAAAAGTCTATACCGGTCTGTGCAAGCTGTGCCGGTGTTCCGGCAGGAGGAGCCGGTAAGATTGCGGCAATCGTCATCATCATTTGCGATAATACCATAATACCTCCTGTTCTGAAAAGTGTGCTGCCCCTGACGGGCAGGGGCAGCAGCACAAAGTAAGGAAATAGGGAATATCGGGAAAATCGGGAAAGGACTCTGCTGATTAGCCGAACAGGTTGAACATCGAGGAAGCTGCGCACAGTGCCGCAACAACAAAACCAGCAACCATTGTAATCAGACCGGACTGCTTGCGCTCTGCATCATCATTCTTGATTGCGAGGGCGAACATAATGCCGCCAACGAAAGCGACCATCATACCAACGCGGCGAATCCATGTGATGAAGAATTCAATAGTGGACCGGTATGCTGCTTCAGCACCAGTACCACCGCCGCCACCACCGGCAGCAGATGCAACAACGGTGCAGACTGCCATCATCAGGGCAGCGGCTGCGACGGACACAAAGAGCTTCGCGCCCTTGTTTTTCTTCGTAGAAAGTTTCATGAGAATACCTCTCTTTCATAATCAGGACATGATTGATTCCATGTCATCGTCATACAAAGCATCATCGGAGATCAATGTGCTTGTTCGCGGATAGTGCGGGGATGTTTCTGTTGTGACAGACACAGCAGCTTCAATGCTGTCAACAGTCAGCTCAGCTTCGGCAAGCGGTTCTTCATCGGGGATGCCGTAATGCTGTGTGTCATCTGGTTCTGTCACGGGGGGAATCTCGACTTCTTCATCTGTATCACCGTCCTCTCTTTCTTTGATAGGCTCACCGAAATCATCTGATCTTAAAGGATCAGGGACGCCGAATTCCGTTTTGCCTTCACTATACTTTACTTCACCACTCGTGACCGAAATCTGCTGTTTGGTTTCTTCCAAGTAATCAGCAGCTTCTTCGTATGATGAAGGTAGTACCATATCTGCGGACACGGAAACCGTATCTGCTTGCTTAAAGATTGTCTTGACCTTTTCAGGTTCCTTCTCCGGCTCTGTATTCGCTGTACTGCCGGTATCAGGGTTGTTACTTGTGTCAACTTTCTGGTGTTTTGCTTTCTGTTCCGCTTCAAATTCCTCGACCGTGACAGAATGTACCTTTGATACATCAAATGGCGGAAGAATATCACCGGAATCACCGAGATATTTATAATTCGGATGCTGTTCAATCGGGTATTTCGTACAGTAAAACGGATTGTGCGAACGAATCATGACAATACAGTCGCTGATCGGCATAGTCGAAAGCTCATTTGGCTGCATCAGTTCACGACCGAGAATGCTGTTATTCTCCGATGTGCTGGACTGTCTGCCTTTTGTGCGGTTTGTCCCGCGCACATCAATCGTTTCCTTTCCGAGCTGTTCGGAAATAGATTTCAGCGTGCTTTCTTCTTTTCCGCCGAGAAAGATCGTTGTATCGCAGTTACCGGTGATGACTTCCCATGTCTTTTCGTACCGCGCTTTGAGCTGCGCGATATTCTGAATGATAACATTCAGGCTCATACCCATAGAACGGACAAAAGCAATGACCTTGTCGAAGTCTGGAATTTGTCCGATATTGGCGAATTCGTCCATGATGCAACGCACATGAACGGGAAGCACGCCCTTGTGTACGAAGTTCGCTCGATTTGAAAGCGTGTCAAAAAGCTGCGTATACATCATAGCAGCCATGAAGTTATAGGTTGCATCAGTTGCAGAAATGATGATGAACAGCGCGGTCTTTTCGTCACCCAGCGTTTCAAGATGAATATTATCGCAGCAAGTGAGATTGCGCAGATTCTTCAAATTGAAAGTGAATGTATTGACATTCGCGCTGGACAGGAAGCTCTGTCCGGTTTCTTCCGGCGCATTACGCACTTCCTTATACAAGCGAATTGCCAGCGAATCCGGCTTGCGTCTTGCCAGCTCAAGAAAGTCCTTGTCCAGATCACAAAGGAATGCTTTTGCGCGTCGTGCTTCAAAGTCAGCTTCCGATTCTCCTGCATTGGGTGAGAGGAAATAACCGTCAGGCAACTGACTTCCACGCGGCGGGTATTGCAGACGGCGCATCTTTTCCGTGACTGAAAAGAAATTCAAATGTGATTCATCGCGGGTTTTCGGAATAATCAGACCGTTTGAATCCTTTTCTGCATTGTATTCCGATTCTTCAAACAGCAGGAAGATGATTGCTTGCAGCATTGACTGACCTTTTTTAGACCAGAAATCTTCCTTTTCTCCGTCTTTCTTTGTTGCTGAAAACAGCACATTGACCATCTTATTGACATTATCCTCGCTGACCTGTCCGTGTTCATCGTAGACATAATGGAACGGATTGTAGTTGTTTGAATGCTCCATCTGAATCAGATTGAATACGCGCACCTTATAACCGGCGGCGCGGAGCATTTCGCCGCAGCTTTGGAGTATTTCGCCCTTCGGATCGGTAATAACATAGCTCGTATTGAGCTGCATAATGTTTGGCTTCGCGTAAAAGCGCGTTTTACCCGAACCGGAACCGCCGATAATCAGAACATTGAAGTTCAGCAAGTGCTGTTTTGCATTCAGGGATAGGAAAACCTCTTTTGTCAGCAGAATGTTGTTGTCCACCATAACGCCCATAAAGTTTCCGTCTTTATCGTAAACACGGTGACTGTCCGGCGATACGGCGTGAATTGTTTGCGTCCCGTCTTTATCCGTGCTGATCTCGTCAATCACACACCGCCGACCGACACAATCCTGATCGGGATGCTCTGTGATTTTCAGTTCCATGCCGATACGCAGCTTATCAGAGTTGCTACTTGTGTCAACTTTTTCAGCTTCCGGTTCGGCATTCAATATGCGGAACGAAATGACAAGCTGCTTTTTATCGGAAATCAGGGTATAAACCCCGTTATCGTATTTCCAGTTATCAGGTTTGCCCCATTCAGCTTGGAATTCAAAGGTATCAAATGCTTTGATCGGCTGGATTTTTCGAGGAGCCGGATCAGCAAGTTTCTTCATTTCCTTATCGTCACCCCATTTTGCTGAACCGTGTTCAGTTCCGCGACGGTGCAGCCGCTTGGCTTCGTTGCTATACTTGTATAGAGCAAGAATGCCGATAACTGCTGCACCAAGAAACAGCATTTTCGGGATGTAGCTGTTCTTATCTGCAAGATGTTTGAATATGAAAGAGGGATGCGAAAGAATATACTGAAATCCCTTGCTCAATCGTGAAAACACGATATGACCGCTCTGATCTACCGAACAGTCCATTGCACCGCCCAGCAGGATACAGCCGATTAAAGCAACAACGCCGATTATGCAATAGATAATCAGCGTCGTTTTGTCGATTTTCGGTTTTGGTTTCGGAGGACTCGGCATTATCTTCTCGCCCCCATTGATTGCGGCGGAAGGTCAGGCAGCGGCATTTCGGGCAGCGGCATTTCGGGCAGCGGCGCATCAGATGCAGCGGCTGCACCGAAACCGGCGGCTGCTTCATTCAGAACATTTCCTTCCGGATGTGCTTCATGACCGTTTCCGAATGCTTCGGCAACACTTTCGGCGGCAGCTTCTTCGCTGGTTGGCACGACTTCCTCATCACCGTCAATCAGGTCAAGCACATCGTAGTTTTCCGGATGTACTTCTTTATCGGCTGCAAGATATTCGTCGTATGCTTCCTGCGATTCAAAGACCAGCACATCACCTTTAATGCCTTGTTGATCTGCAAATTCCTGTACTTTCGATACATCAGTTGTTTCAGGCAGACTGCCTGATTTATTCGCCCCGTTATAGGTTGCTGCGGAATGATTGCCGTCATCACCGTTGTAAATATACATAGTCTTTTTTGGTTCATCTGCACTGCACACGAAGATGAATTCCTGTTTGCGCTCATCCATTTGCTTCACTGCATTATTGATGTTTGTCCGTGTCTGCTGCGCGGCTTCTACACGATCTCTTGCAGTATCCTGTTTGATTTCCTCTGCTTTCTCCACGATCACTTCGGCGGTTTCTGCCGGAACACCAAATTCCTCAGCGATTTTGCTTGCAGCCGCCTGTTTGTCGGCAGTCGATACTTCCGCAGACTGTGTGCCATAGGCAACCGTCATAGCCTTTTCCCGTACTTCCTGAATCTGAATTGGCTTCTCCGGATTCTGCATTTCGGCTTTTTTGAATACTTCCTTTGCCATTTGCTTTGCGACATGAGCCGGTACGCCCTGCGCTTCGTACATCTCCCGAAGCTGCTGCAACGATGATTTCTTGTCTGAAAAGGAAAGGACAAGCTGCTGCTTGTCATGTAGTTCGTGATCGACACCGTTTGCATCCGTTTCAATCGCCGTGACCGTGCTGTCAACACGAAAAAAGTCTTTTTCGGTTCTGGTAATTTCGCTGTTCATGCTGCTGACCGGCAGCTTTCTGGAAGAAATCGTATTGCCTTCTTCATCGGTCTTGCGTAAGCCCATAGTATTCCGCACATCCGAAAGATCGAAATCGCTCTTTTTGAATGTATACTCTGCGGTATGAGCTTCACTTTGCGCATGGAAGGAGGCAATACTTTCCGCTTTGTGAATCAGCGCATCCTGCACCTTTCTGTCCGTTAAGCCGAGCTGTTCATTCAGAACATTACGCATCTGCCGCCGTGTCATCTTCTCCGGTTCAAGCACGGCAAATTCGCCGTTGTCGTTCTGGAATACAATACGCGGTCTTTCGTCAGCCTTCGGTGTCACGCGCCAGCACTGATATTCCTTGCAGACGGAATCCTCGCCCTCGACCATGATGTTCGCATCGACCTGTTTGAATTCCTGCTGTGCGCTGTCCGAGAAGAATTTTGCTTTTTGATCGCCGGTCAGCATTTCCTCACCGAATCGTGCAGCAGCGATTTTTGATTGAATATCATCGTAACCGAATGCCTTTTGCATATTCTCCGCCAGTGTTTTCTTATCCGGAATCTCGTCAAAGGAAATCTCCTTGCCTGTTTTCAGGTTTTTGATTGTAATGAATCCCGCTTCATCCCGATCAAATGCAAGATTGCTCTTGACTTCGCTGCACTGTCGGACAAATGTATCTCTGGTAAGTTCAATCGCCTTACGGTCTTTCTTTTCAAAGACGCAAAGGTTCTTCCCGTCACTTGTCTGGATGAATTGTGCGGAAAGATCATTTTTGTTCAGATGTGCGGTCAGGAACGGAATCTCCCATGCTTCGCAATGGAAATTCCCCAGCTCCTGCGGACGCTCTGCAATCTTCGATTTCATCAGCTCCGTGCAAATCTGCTTGAACAGCGGCAAATCAGCGGTACGGACGCTTGCAAAGATATTATCCTTGCTTCTTTCGTTAGAAAACGCAACCGGAATGCCGTATGCCTTTGCTTTCTTTGCGATAAACTTCATATCCTCTTTTGTCAGCGCATTTTCTGACATAGACAGCGTATCGCCGATAGCTTTTGCATTGTCCCGCAGCGTTTTCATCTCGACGCGACCGGTCTTAATATCCGTTAGATCGGTGCTTTTCACTTCGGGAGTATGCTCGTTCGCATTCGCTCGTGTCTGATTATTGGAATTGTTGCCGCGATCTCGGCTGCGCCCCAGCTCGGCGAATAACCGCATCAGAGCATCAAACAGTTCCTTCGCAGCGTGTGCTGCAACATCTGCGCCCTTCTGGACGATTTGTAGGGTAACGCCAGTTACATCATCGGACATATTCATTTGCATTTCCTCCTTTGTTTTTCAGCAGGGTATAAGAAAAGCTCCGGTAAGGAATACCAGAGCTTTCTTTCACATATTCAGTTTTCGGAAAGTTGACACAAGTAGCAACTTTTCTGAAAAGGAATCAGGAAACCGTTGACTTGTAATCATAGAGATCGACGCGCTGAGTTACAACTTCATTGAACAGCGTATCCAGATCAGCGTAGCCGATATAATTCAGACCGTTATGCTCAAAGGTTGTTCCCCAAGTCGTTCCTAATGCAACAGTCCCGACTGGTTTCATTGCTTCTGCAAGATTAAACGAGCAAGTGCCGTCGCTCAAGATCATTACATTGCCGTATTCGACATATGAGTAATACGAAAAGTCTTTTGCCTTGACTTCGTAGACATACACCAAAACATTATTGGTATTCTGCACATACCCTTCCTTTGTGGTGAGCAGATAGTTTCCGAGAAGTGTAATACCGTCCAGATCAGCGGGATTATCCCAATAGGAAGCAATTTCTGCTTCAATCAGATCACTGCCGTTCTTTTTCATCTTCTCACTTGCATCTGCCGGAAGATCATCCAGTGACTTGAGGTAGGAATCCAGTCCATCGACTTTGTATTCGTGTTCCGTTTCGGTCAAACGGTATCCCGCAGATAAACAGGCTTCCTCAGTACCTTTAATCACCGAAACCTTTACCGTGTCCCCGACATTCAGACCGTCACGCGGCGAAATTTCAAAGCTGATATTCATCGGCAGATTCAGATCGGCAAGTGCAGAATTATCAATCATAGCAGAAGCGTTCGGAGCTGTACCGGTGTATTGCAGCTTGATACTGTCAAACACATTCAATTCAACGACTTCCTGCAAGCCGGAAACGGTCATCTCAACATCTTCTGTTTCAAACTTAACCTTATAATCTGATTCCAGCGTCTTGAAATTGGAAGTGTCCCATGTGAATTTAATTGTATCACCGTTTGACAGTTCTTCTGCCTTGTCATAATCGGCTTTCATATTGTTCTTGAGTTTTTCCAGAACAGCCTGATATTCCATGACGGAATATCCTTCTTTCAGTCCGAATGCCTGATAGTTGTCTTTCACGAGCTGTCCGAGATCAACATTCCATCCTGCATATCCGTTTCCGTCATACCCGTTGACTTCTGTGGTAAGATAGTTGTTGACATTGATCTCTGTTCTGCCGCAGCCGGTCAACAAGCAGCACATGACGGATGCGACTGTAACTACAATAGGTTTTACTTTCATAATGTACCTCCTGTTCGGAATAGATTGCACTATGATTATAGCACAATTTTCTGTGCTTGTCAATCAGATGCAAACGGCAGTTCCTGCATCTTCTGATAACAATACAGGGTAGCGCGACAGTCTGCCAAGCTGTCATGCGCGGAATCCTCGCCCCAATCATAACCATAATAATCGGCACATACTGTTAGCTTTTGCCATTTGTAGCTGCCGTAATTCTCCTTGTACTCGCCATAGATCGGAGCGAAATCCTCCGTTACATCAACTACCGGTGTATGTTCCGGCAGTATTGCGCCGACTGCTTTTAACATCCGCAAATCAAATTGCGTGTTATAGCCGATTACGCGGTCAGCACCTTGCAGAATTGCGATGATCTCCGGCAGTTTGTCGTAGATACACGGCTTATCCGCGACCATTTCCGGCGTGATATGATTGACTGCCATTGCCCTTTCCCATGACTTAGCGAACAGCGGTTTGAAATATTCGTTGAACAATACCTCGCCGTCCTGATTGATAATTGAAAGCTGGAGTATTTCCGCGCCGTCATCAGGGGATAAGCCTGTTGTTTCGGTATCCAGTGTGATTGACGCTGATTTAATCGGCGTTACATCAAAAGCAGGAAGTTCCACTCTGAAAAGAGAATAAAGCGGGACAGTTCCTTTCAGCCGCCGGTATTCTCGGACAGCGAATCGTGACGCTGTGCATATCGCTTTTATCAGCTCGTCATCGCTGCCCTGATGCGCATTCAGGAAATTGGTCATCGGAGCAATATCACGCTCGATCTTCTCGCGCTTCATTTTGCGCAGTTCCTTTGCACGAGCTGATTTTGCCGCCTTAATCGGCTTCCAGTATGCTTCCAACTCGGAGTCGGTTGCCTGATGTACCTGATTTGGCATAAAGTAGATACTTTTGACCTTGCGCATTCCGTTCGTCCACATTTCCTCGCCGGTCACGCCTTCATTTATGACATACCCGCGTATAGCCCATGTTCTTTCAGTTCGCGGTTGGTTCTCTTTCGGCAGATACGAAGCAACTTTCATTCAAACTTTTCACCTCCTGCATCTCACATTCGTTTGTCAGTTGATTATAGATCAATTCCAGCCTGCACGCGAACGCCTTGCCATAGCTGGGCGTTCCGTATTTTACTTTTTCCATATCCATGCCCATTTCAGACGCATAATCTGATAATGTTTTGAAACCACCGCCAGCTTCATCCATCGCCTTCACTCTCCTTTGTACGCTTCCCTTGCTTCTTCATCGCTCTTGGTGTTCAAAATCTGGTACATCATAAGCTGTGCATCGCTGATTGTTTCAGGATTCATGCCCATTGCTTGCAGCGTCAGCGTCAGATAGCCGATCATCGTGCGGCGATGCTGGCGCTTCAGAACCGACACGACCTTTTCAGCATCCTCATGGTAATGGTCTGTCAGATCGTCCTCAACTTCGATTTCTTCCTCCGCATCATCCTCAAAGGTGAATTGCCCGTCAAGCTCCGAATCGTCAGCCGTATCGGTTTCCGGTTTGTCCGCATTGACTTCATCTTCCGTAGAGTTGCTACTTGTGTCAACTTTTTCAGCTTCTTCCTGAATCCACTGCTGCACAAACTTTGCTGCCATGCGCCATGTGATTTCGATTTTACGGATATTATCATGTTTTTCCGGCGCTGAAAAAGAAATGGTAATACGGTCATACGAACAGTTTGTGAATACCCCCGATTCAAAGCCAAAACCGGTAGTCCTGTTTACCGCTCGGAATTCGTTTGTGAAATCCATGCCGTTCATTGTCAGGGCATCATCACGCAGTTTATTATTCACCAGATGCATGAGCTGCTTTCTGACTGCTTTTAGCTGCATTTCTCCGTCCCATTTCACTGTGACCGGTTCAGGCAGGGGAACATCCTCTGCATCAGAAAAGTTGCTACTTGTGTCAACTTTTTTCGCAACAGCCTTTTTAATCTCCTTCGGCTTGATCTCACTCAGATCACCGGCAGAAAGTTCTTCCTGCTGTTCTTCATCGAGCTGGGCAATTACATTCGCAGTTGAGATTGAAATATCGCCGTTTGCAACGGCTTCCTTAACCGGTTCAATCGCATTGCGATCAACATTCTGCAATTTGCCGACCTGAGAAGGAGAGATACCGAGAATCTGCGCAATCGTTTCACGCACGCGCCCGAAGCGTTCGCCAGCTTCCTTTTTGCTTTGCAGGATGCTGTTCAGCTTTTCATAGCATTGCCAAAGCTCCTGATCGGAAAGCTGCCGCGCCGATACATTCATGAGGATCAGATCAAGCATCATGGAATCTTCATCCTCATAGCTCTGAATCAGGCAGGGGAGAAGCCGTGAAATACTTTCGCCGTGATCGAGCAGATACTGCACCGCAGCTCTGCGCCGGTGTCCGCTGATGATCTCATAGCCGCCGCTTTCCAGCGGACGCACGATCAGATTATCCTTTACGCCGCCCTGACCAAGAATCGTATAGGCAAATTCTTCGATTCGTTCAATCTCAAAGAAATTGGCTGTTGATTCATGCAGCTCGTCAATGTCGATCATGCGGATATTGTCAGACTGTGTGTTCTGCGCAATCGCCGCAAGATTACTCAGCATTGTTTTCATGATCGTTTTTTCTCCTTTCCGATTCTTGAGTGATTCTCAGCTCCCATTTCCATTTCTGGTATTCTTCCTGTGTCAGTTCACCGGCAGCAAGCTGTTCCCGCTTAACTTTCCAGAGAGCAAGCACATCTTGGAACAGATGCGAATGAAATGCACCTGTATCCTCAATCTCGAATAAAGCATGAATGCAATCATCCAGACTGGAAAGATGCCGTTCCTGCAAAGTTGCCGGAGGAACATCCAGTTGATCAGCAATTTTAGCAAGCGTTGCTTCATCAGGAAAGCGCTTTCCGCGTTCATAGTGACCGAGAGCTGCTCTGGTCACATCACATTTGTCTGCGATTCCCAATCTCGTTTTATCTCTGAACTGCCGAATATCACGAATCTTCGTGCCGGTTGTTATTACGCTCTGCATCACATCCAATTCATTCCAGCTTTGTATCAATTTGTCAATGCATTCGTCCTGTCCTGACTGAAAGAGAAAAAGCAATTCTTTTAGCATTTCCGTATACTGTTCGACTTTACTCATACTGTGATTCCTTTCATAATCTCCGTAGCCAACTGTTCATAGGCATTGACAATCTTCCAACTATTGCCGTTTCGCGGCACTTTCTTTTCAGTAAAGTACGCTTCGATTGGCAATCCTGCCTTTTGGCTTTCGCGCACCGTGCGCGAGTAGGGGATGACGGTCTGCATCAGCCGTGCTTGCAGCGCGTTACGAAACTCTTGCAGCAGCTCTGCATCATTGTGTTTCTGATACATGGTTATAAAAATACCGCCGAGTCGCGCATTCTGCCTTGCAATCTCGACGGTTACTTTTTCCAAGCCCTGAATTTCAAACTCACCGAGCATAGTCGGTACATATACCACACCGCAATGCCGGATAATCTGCCGGACTTCATCGGTCATTGCCGGAGGTAAGTCAAACAAGATATAGTCGAATGCAGTCGTATCCTTGTCTGCAATCTCAACATATCGTGCCCAAGTCGTGTGGCTGACATTCTCATAATCGGTCGGGAGAATGCTGTCCGCATTCCGCGCCGTCATGAAGAATGAAAAGCAGTTTTCTTGTGTGTCACAGTCAACGACCAATACCTTTTTGCCGGTTTTCTGAATGCTGTACGCCAGATTGATGATTGATGTGGTCTTTGCCACACCGCCTTTATGGTTGTATAAAGCGATTTTCTTTGTCATTTTGCGCTCCTTTACTCGTTCAGGACTTCCAGCGTGAAGCCCGTACCCTGATTGCCGGTCTGATAGCTCCGAATCCTGATCGGAATCCCGCTGCCGATGTTGTCCCGATAAATCATCGAGATAATAGAGAGAGCTTCATAGACCTTCTCGGAAGTTGTAGATAGTGCTTTCAGTTTTTTATCAGCATCTCGGCAGAACAGCGTGCTGATCTTGCCGTCTTTGCCATCCTGAAACCGCCGCTTTTTTGCATGATAGCCGCAAAGCCGGAAAGTCTGACCGACGGCATCGTTCAGACGCTCCGGCTTAACATTGCCGATAGCCACATTCGCCATGTACGCGGCATCTGCCGAAGGACTGTTTTTGGGGAAGAATGCGGCGATTTTCTCAGCGAGGGCATTATCCTCATCTGAAAAGAAAAAATCGTCCATATTCATCAGACTTTCCATGCGAACCTCCTATACTATATATTAGTAGAAAATGTCGATCTCCAAGAGCTTCGCATTGTAGTCAACACGAATGTCATCGGCGATCCCCATGATGCGCTCGTCCAGAACTGCCGCAATCTCGGCAGCACGGCTGCGCATATCTTCCAAGAAATATTCTGCGAAGCCTTCAAAGGTGAAACGCTCGTCCGGTTCAGCGTCCGGATCGTCGCGTACTGCTTCGCTGGTCGTGACATAGAATTTCAGTTGCCAATCCTTCTCAAAGCAAACATCGCTCACGAATTTGGCGACCGTTCTCTCATCATACCGATCTCTAATCATAGTATACCTCACTTTCAAATCTTGAAATCCTGCGCATTGAGATAGTCCTGCATTCTCTTTGCGCTTTCCTCTTTCATATCCGTCAGAGCGAATGCGTAGGTATCAAGGGTAAATGCGACTGAATAATGCCCCATCGTTTCCGACAGCGTTTTCAGATCGACACCGGCTTTGATGCACAGGACAGCGAATGTATGCCGGAGATCGTGAAAACGGAATTCCTCCATTCCAAGATCATCCATAATGTTCTCGAAAGGAGTCCGAACCTGTGACAAAGATAAATGTTCCCCGCCAGTCAGACCACGAAAAACATACTTATTATTCGGTTCAGCGTCATAGAGCCGTTTCATCATCTCCATTACATCTGCTGCCGGATAAATTGTGCGGGGCTTTCCGTTTTTAACCGAACTGAAAAAGTAAATACGCTTTTTTCTCTCGTAAGAGAGTTGACGATACACCCGTATGCTGCCTTCTTCAAAATTAAAGCAGTCCCAAGTCAGCCCGATCAATTCTGCTTTCCTCATACCGGTAAATAGTGCCAGCTTAAAGAAAGTTTCCAGAGGATGACCGATAATGGCGGTCAGAAAGGCGTGAACCTGATTGGTGTTCATCGGAATGATCTCAGGAGACTTCTTTTTCGGAAGTTTCGTGTGTTTTGCGGGATTTTCGTCAATAATCTTCATATCAAATGCGTCTTGCAGCAATCTGTGTAAGACACCGTGAATGTTCCTGATTGTCTTTGGACTAAGCGGATCGTCCAAATCCATGCCGTCAGTCAAGCTCATGATGAACAACTGCACATCCTCTGATGTTATTTCCGAGAGTTTCATAGAATCAAAAACGCGGCAAATATGATTGGAGATTGCGCTTTGGTAAGAATAGCGAGTTGATTCTTTGACATCGGTCTTTAAGTGACGCAGCCAGTAGTCTGCGAAATCACCAAGCGTAATGTCTTTTGACAAACCGCTGGAAGTAATAGGCTGCTGTTGCTTCATGCGTTCAAGGACGGACGGTTTAGTTGAGTTGCTTTTTTTCATTGCGATATTACTCCTTCTGCGCTTGTAATATATTAGGTCTATTATACCACAATATTGCAGAAAACGCAATAAAAAAAGCACCTCAATTTGTCTGATAAGACAAATTGAGGTGCTTTCACAAAAAACAACTTGACAAGTTGCTGTAAAAGTGTTATACTTAAAAAGTATCAATAAGGTAAATTATGGGGCGAGGAATTTCCTATGCGGAAGGTTCGATTCCTTCTGCCCCTGCCATTGCAAAATGTCGTAGATGCGTGAAAATCTCGTATCTACGACTTTTTTATTACCCCGGATTTTGAAATAAATTTCCGGATTCGGAAAGCTTTTTCCGTATTTTGAACCTTTTTTCACCCAAAATCACACGAAATCACACGGAGTTACAGGGCACGGAATCATCGGTATCAGGCGAAAAACAGCGTACACCTGCCAAAAGACAGGCGGCGAAAATCACACGGCGTGTGACAGGAAACGGCTGCTGTAAAATATGCAGTCTGGATTGATTGATATTTTAGGCAGAATGTGGTATAATACAAGAAAGGGCATGAAGCGGGGTGGTGATGATATGGAACTGAAATTCAGTACGCTGAGAGAGCGTGACATGGATTTGTTTTTCCTGGAAGCGATGAGTTCTGACTCTGAGTTTGCACGGCTCATTGTTGACAGGACAAAGTGGGCAGGACAGGATTTCTGTCTTGAATCTATCGAGCTTTCAAAAACAGCAGTTGATCTCGGAGAATCAGATATTACGGTTATCATTTCGGTGGGCAGTGTTCAATATGCGATTCTTATAGAAGATAAGATCGACGCGATTGCGATGCCCGATCAGCACGGAAGATATGTCAAGCGTGGCTGCAAGGGTGTTGCCGATGCTGAGTACATGGATTTTGACATCATTATCATTTGCCCTGAAAAGTATTTCAACAATAATGATGAAGCAAAGCTTTATGAACATCATATCTTCTATGAAGAGTTTGAGGCGTATTTCAAACAAAAGAGTGATGAAATAAGCAAGGTCAGACTTGCTCAGGTGCAAGCTTGCATCAACAGAGCGAAAAAGCCGCCCGAGGTCATTCTGAATGAGAGCGTGAATTCGTTCTTTCGTAACTATCGCATATACCAGAAAGCAAAATATCCGCAGCTGGATTTGCGTACAAAGGAATCCTCAAATGGATGGTGGACATATTATACAACGCGTTTTGGTCAGGCATATATCTATCATAAAATGCAGGAGGGCTTTGTTGACCTTACTTTCCCGAACGCAGCAAATCATCTTGATACCGCAAATATAATCGCAAAATGGCTGCGAGACCACGGAATGAAAAAAGTAACCGCTCTTCAGACCGGAAAATCCGCCTCGTTGAGAATAGAAGTTCCGCCTCTAAAAGTCAGAGAGCCTTTTGAGCAAACGAGTGAGGAAGACATTGAGGAGTGTTTCCGAGCTATAGCGGACCTATCAGAACTCACAGACATTTTTCTTTGTGCTGACAGGATAAAGGATATTAAGAATAATCGAAAATAAACCATGCTTTTTGGTCGGCAATCATACAAATCAAAAAGGAGGTGCCGTGTATGAACTACGAGATTCGGCATTACGATACACCGCTGCTGCGGTTCTCAGCAACAGAAGATACTGCCAGGCCGGAGATCGAAATTCTCTGGGTAAACGACGATGCACGGCAGCTCATCCCGCTTGACCTGACCGTTTCGCCGGAGGGTGTGGCGAGCTGGCTCAGTCACCGGACGATTCCGAAGAACCGCGCCTATGTGCACAATTTTCTCAGCAAGTGCGGCCTGAATATCAACCGCCCGATGAGCATTGTGCGCGTGTCAAAGGCGCTCTCGCTCAATGACTGCTGCTGGGTTGTCGAGGAAGGCTTCGATGGCAGCTTTGACAAGTATAATCTGTATGACAACCGTTTCAGCCGGATTCTGTCGCTGATCGCGTTCACCGGCTACGGCAGCAGCGTCACAACCTCGCTGATGTCCTCGCCGGAGTTTACCACGAATGGTATGCTGCCGAAGTGCTGGCGGCGCGTGGATGGCAGGATTCTGCTTTATAAGGGCGGCACATCGGGCGCGTCTAACAGCGGCAATGAGCCGTATTCGGAGTTCTATGCGGCGCAGATCGCACAGACGCTCGGTATCCGTGCCATTCCATACGGTCTGTCTAACTGGAAAGGCGAGCTCTGCTCCACCTGTGAACTTTTCACGAGCAAGGAGTATGCGTTCCTGCCTGTCGGTCGGCTTGTGACGCGCGGCGGTATGGCTGCGGTACGGGAATACTATCAGACACTTGGCGCAGAGTATGTCGATGCGCTCAATGATATGCTGGTGCTGGATGCAGTCATCTGCAACACGGACCGGCATTACGGAAACTTCGGTTTGCTGATTGACAACCATACGAATCAGATCACGGCTCCGGCACCGCTGTTCGACCATGGCAATTCTCTTTTCAATTTTGCGGTCGGCGGCGATTTGCAGGATGCGGACAGTCTGGCTATCTATGCAGATTCGCTGGTACCGGCGGTCTATGATGACTTCATTGGAACGGCAAAAGCCGCGATGACAAAGCGCCACAGGGATGCACTGCGGAAATTGCTGAACTTCCGCTTCAAGCGGCATCCGCGGTACAATCTGCCGGATGAGCGTTTGGTGCTCATTGAAAAAGAAGTGAAGCGGAGGGTAAGGCTGCTGCTCGAAGAATAAAAGAAAAATGCCATCTGAGCGATCAGGCGGCATTTACTATTTATTACAGTATCTCATAGACTCATCAACGTAAGAGTAAATTGTTCCGCGTCTTCCCTTCCGGTGTCTAAAATGGTATATATATACAGAGTCCACGCAAATCGTTGGACTGTTTTAGACCATTTGAGACAGTCTGAATCAGTCCAATGGACTAAATTAGTCTCTCCTCAACAAGTCCCCAAATTTCAAGAGATCTCTATTAGACCGTGTGATATCCCGAGCCCTGGAAGAATTGAACAAAGCGCAAAAGCATCGCCGCAAGGCGGTCGATGTTCATTGCAATGATGCTGAGAACG